>CALUUA010000031.1 GCA_944323845.1 uncultured Bacteroidales bacterium | reverse complement strand
TCCATCATGCGGTGTTTGTAACCTCGTTTCGAGCATTGCGGGCTGCAATAACAGGTAGTTGTTTTCTGTGCGATGAATGGTTTTCCACACCATTGGCAAATCTTTCTTACTTCCATATTTTTCTAATATATTTTGAGTTCAAATCTCTTTATTTCTCCTCTTTTGTGTCAACACACGTAAACCATTGTCAACACACGTCAACTACTGCGTCATCGTGACATCGGGGCAAATCCCGAAAATGTTCCGCGGTAGAAATACGGTAGAAAAATATGGCGGACAACTATATCCGACTGCACATAGCCGGATTTTGGACAAATAAAAAAGCCACTGAAAATCAGCGGCTTCATTATAGTTGGTTCTAATTCGTTGCAGTTAATTGCGATATATCATTTCCCGATGCAGAAATTCTTGAAGATGTTGCCGAGGATTTCATCGGTGGAGATTTCGCCGACGATTGAACCGAGGTGGTAGAGGGCTTCGCGGATGTCCTGAGAGAGGAGGTCGGACGGGAGTCCGGTCCGTAGACCGTCGCTGACCCGGTTAAGGGCGGCATGCGCATTGGTCAGGGCGTCAATGTGTCTGGCATTGGTCACTATAGTGTCTTCAGCCGAGACCGAATATTCCGCACTGACGTCAGTCAGGGCATTACGGAGAAGGTCGAGGCCCTCCCCTGTTTTGGCGGATATGCATACGACCGGGACATTGCGGAACCCATGTTCGAGGCATTCTGATTCGATCCGCGACATGGCATCCGCGAATATTGACGGGGTACCTCCAACACCCCCTGACGCCACCCCAGTAGTACCGACAGATGCCACTCGGGAATCACTACCGGCAACATCAGCCCGCGCCGGCGCCGCCCCCTGCAAATCAATCTTATTGAGCACGAAAATCACCTTCTGCCGCGAAGCATCCAGCCGCCCCATCACATCGCCGACACCACCGGGCACCCCTCCCCGACCGGCATCCGACATCACCATCACCACAGCCGCCTCCTCCAGCTTCCTGAAAGTCCTCTCGATCCCGATACGCTCCACCGCCTCATCGGTCTGCCGGATCCCTGCCGTATCAATGAACCGGAACATAAGTCCCCCAACATTCATCGTCTCCTCCACCGTATCCCGCGTAGTACCTTGAATATCAGACACTATCGCCCTCTCCTCCCCCAGAAGCACATTAAGCAGGGAACTCTTGCCGGTGTTGGTCTCCCCCACTATCGCGACCGGAATCCCGTTCTTAAGCACATTTCCCAGCCGGAACGACGAAATCAGCCTTCCGATATGCGCAGTCACCTCATTCACAAGAGCATCCAGTTCGGACCTGTCGGCAAACTCCACTTCCTCCTCGCCGAAATCCAGCTCCAATTCCATCAGAGACACGATATTCAACAGCTTCCCCCTCATCTGCCTCAACTCTTTCGAGAAACCGCCCTTCAGCTGACTCAAAGCCATATGATGAGCTGCCGCACTCCTCGCGGCAATGAGGTCGGCCACAGCTTCAGCCTGAGCCAGATCCATCTTGCCGTTCAGGTATGCCCGTCTGGTAAATTCGCCAGGTTCGGCCGGTCTCACACCTGCTTCGACCAGAAGCCCCAGAACATTGTCCACAATATACTTGGAAGCATGACATGAAATCTCAGCCGAATCCTCCCCCGTGTATGAATGCGGAGCCCTGAACACAGACACGAGCACTTCATCAAGCAGCGACCCGTCCTCCGCATAAATCCTCCCGAAACGCACTGAATACCCCGGAGCCATGACAATCTCGCGCCCGGGGGCACACCGCACCAAAGAAGAAACCACGCTCAAGGCCTCTCCCCCGCTCACCCTGATTACAGAAATGGCTCCCGTCCCAGGCGTTGTCGCAGGTGCGCAAATAGTATCTTCATTCAGCAAATACATACAATTCCCTCCTAAAATTGAAGCTCCAGTATGCAGGCAAAGGTACAAATTTTAGATTGCTTATCCGAATATAATCCGAAGACTCCGCCTACTCGCCGGACAATATCGACAAGTGGCAAGAATTTCTTATTATTTTCCAAAAAATTGCTAAATTCGCAACAATTCGGACAACCGCAGATTACATTGCCATTGGCCGGACGGCCAATATAGTCAGAAGACAGACATATTGACCGGAAGGTCACCTGAATCGGGAAAATGGCGAAGGCGGACACTAGAACGGACGATCTATGCATATCGGCGTGGCAGGAAACATAGGAAGCGGGAAAACCACCCTCACAAGGATGTTGGCCGGGCACTACGGCTGGACGCCTAAATACGAGGCAGTGACATACAATCCCTACCTTGACGACTACTACAAGGACATTCCACGGTGGTCGTTCAACCTCGAAGTATATTTTCTGGCGCAGCGGTTCAAGGACATACTGGAAATATCGCAAGCCGGCGGCACCGTCATACAGGACAGGACCATCATGGAAGGCGTACAGATCTTCGTGGCGAACAATTACGAGATGGGGAATCTCTCCGACCGCGACTACACGACCTACATGGATCTGTTCCGTCTGATGATGTCCCTGGTCAAGGCGCCGGATCTGCTGATTTACCTCAAGTCTTCGATCCCGCATCTGGTAGCACAAATCCAGAAAAGAGGCAGGGACTATGAAAAATCCATCAGCATCGAATATCTGACAGGCCTGAACGAAAGGTACGAACAGTGGATAGACTCATATGAAGGTCAGGTGCTCACCATAGACGCAGACCGCCTCGATTTCGAGAACAGGCCTGAAGACTTCGCCATGATCACCGATCAGATAGACGCCCGGCTTTACGGACTTTTCCCTTCAGACGGATTTCAGGGGAAACAGTGATTCCTGTCATGACCGGAGCTTGAAACGCATTTCCGACAGAGACGCGGAAAATGCGCCCAAAATGTGTGAAAATGAAAAGAAAAGAAAGAATTATCGGCTGCATGCTCGGAGGAGCCGCAGGAGATGCCTTTGGATATATGGCATCCGAACCAGGAAGCAAGCCACAGATAACATGTGCCACGGAAACGGCGCTGCACATAGCCGAAAGTCTGATATCATTCGACGGACACCCGGTGAGATCTGCAGTAGAGACCGCCCACAAGATCATAGTACACATCAAGGACATCCACGGGGAATGGCTCGAAACCGCCCGCAAAAACGGATATCGGCCTCGCTGCGTCTTCACCACGGTGGCGCCTGTGACGCTGTTCGACCATGAAGGCCTCGTGGACGCCATACAGATCGCCACATTCGGAGGACAGATAGCCAAAATATCGCACAGCCTGCCGGACTGCTTCATGTCCGCTACATTGTTCTCCTTCATCATGTACCACCTCGCCGACGAGACGGGAACAGTTTCACGGCAGAGGCTAAAGACCGTCATAAACGAGGGGCAGAAAATCCTGCCGCACTTTCTCGACTACGATCTGGAAAAGACTTACAGCGAAATCTACCCGGAGCAGGTCGCAGGAATGCTCAAAAGCATAGATACTGCAGTGAAACTGTCCGAAACGGATATCACCGAAGATGAAGCCTTGGCCGGAATCGGGGACGGGACGACTGCAGGACAGATACTTGCCATCGCCCTTTACTCATGCCTGAAACACCACGGGAAATTCGCGGAGGCAGTCAGCTGCGCTACAAGAATCAGCGGAGACCGGTGCTGTGCAGGTGCCGTGACCGGCAATATCGCTGGCTTGCTCAACGGCAGGAAAAGCATTCCCGAAGAATGGACAGCCGGGATGGATTCACTGGAACGTATTTTGAAAGTTTCCGAAAACCTGTCCACACTCAGTTTTCAAATAGTATGACACCATGGCAGACAACTATCTTGAAGAAAAATACGAACAATTCCTGAAAAGGAAGGATGCCGAACATGAGGCCAAATGCCGGATATGGAAAAAAAGGCTTGAAGCCTACCGGAAAAAGCTCGAATCGGAAAAAGAAAAAAATTTCAAAAAAATTTAACAAATTTCAATTATTCCGCACTTCTTTTCATACTGCTTACAGATTGTAAGCAATTTTTCATAATGTCGGAATTTGATTAATCCGATAAGCCGCCTTAAGTCATTAATTGTTTTATGCACAACAGGCTTACAGGCGTGTCTGCTATTGTTTTTGTCGTTTCGATTTGTTTATTTTGTAATCAACAAAACCTGAAACAGACAAAAATAAGTCACTTATAAATTTTAAAACTATGGATCATTTTGCCCAGAAGTATGTAGATGATTTCATGGCCGGACTCATAGCCAGAAATCCAGGAGAAAAAGAATTCCATCAGGCAGTAAGGGAAGTGGTGGAAAGCCTTGCCCCATATATTGTGGAGCACCCGTATCTGATGGAAATGAAAGTTTTGGAACGCATTGCAGAGCCTGAGCGTGTCATCATGTTCCGCGTGCCGTGGATCAACGATGAAGGTGAAGTCGAAATCAACCGCGGTTACAGGGTGCAGATGAACAGCGCCATTGGACCTTACAAGGGCGGTATCCGCTTCCATCCGAGCGTTAACCTCAGCATCATGAAGTTCCTCGCTTTCGAACAGACTTTCAAGAACAGCCTTACCACCCTGCCTATGGGCGGAGCAAAGGGCGGCTCGGATTTCAACCCTAAAGGAAAATCGGACAACGAAGTCATGAGATTCTGCCAGAGCTTCATGACCGAACTTCAGAGACATATCGGACAGGACACCGACGTGCCTGCAGGAGACATAGGAGTCGGCGGACGTGAAGTAGGCTTCATGTTCGGACAGTACAAGAGGCTGCGCAACGAATTTACAGGCACTCTCACCGGAAAGGGACTGAACTGGGGAGGAAGTCCTCTCCGTCCGGAGGCTACCGGATACGGCACTTGCTACTTCGCATCAGCCATGCTCGCCACCAAGGGGGACAGCTTTCAGGGCAAGACAGTCTGCATTTCCGGTTCCGGCAACGTGGCACAGTATGCCGCCGAAAAGGCTCTCCAGCTCGGGGCGAAGGTAGTGACACTCTCTGACTCCAACGGGTATATCTACGATCCGGACGGCATCGACAGGGAAAAGCTCGACTATGTGATGGAGTTGAAAAATGTCATCAGGGGCCGTATCAGAGAATATGCAGCAAAATATCCGAATGCACAGTATCACGAGAATCAGCGGCCATGGGGAGAGAAATGCGACATAGCCATGCCTTGCGCTACGCAGAACGAGCTCAACGGCGAAGAAGCCAAGACTCTGGTAGCGAACGGATGCATCTGCGTGGCAGAGGGCGCGAACATGCCGTCTACTCCGGAAGCCATAGAGGTATTCCAGAACGCGAAGATACTTTACTCTCCTGGAAAGGCTTCCAATGCCGGCGGAGTGGCTACTTCAGGTCTGGAAATGACGCAGAATTCCATCAGGCTCAAATGGACTCCTGAAGAAGTGGATGAAAAGCTCCACAGAATCATGGAAGACATCCATGCCGCCTGCGTCAAGTACGGAACCGAACCAGACGGCTACGTGAACTATGTGAAAGGCGCGAACATCGCCGGATTCATCAAGGTAGCCGACGCCATGATGTCGCAGGGAGTCATTTAGGAAACTCTCATTTCGTTGAAAAGAGGACCCGGAAGAAGGACTTTCTCGAAATTCCTTCTCTCGGGTCGCTTTTTTTTCGTATATTTGCCAGGAGTCGGACAAATGAAGAATTGGCGAAGCCACAAAATATGCAAGCGATGAAAAAAGGCAGAATCATAGCCATAGCATCAGCGGTGACAGTCATCGTGTTGGCGTTTTTCGTGTTTTTCAGGTTTTATTTCGTATTCGGAGAGGGGGTCAAGGCCGGAGAACTGAATTTCGTGGTCTACAAGGGCTACATTTTCAAGACATACGAAGGGAAAGTCATCCAGGCAGGGTTCAATTCGAAATCGAAAACGGCTACCGCGATACAGTCCTATGAGTTCGAATTTTCCATCACGGATCCCGAAGTGGCCGATTCGCTTATGAGATGCAGCGGCAAGACCGTAGAACTGCACTATAAGGAATATCTTGGCAGCCTGCCATGGAGAGGACAGCAGAAATACATAGTCGACAGGATTCTGGCTGTCCGCTAATAAGACCGGTATATGACTGAGAAAGAGAAAATGCTCGCCGGAGAACTGTACGATGCTACGGATCCGGCGCTGCTGTGCGAACTTGCCAGAGGAAGAGGGCTCGTACATAGATACAACATGCTCGATCCGTCCGATGAGACAGGCAGACGCGCACTGCTGAAAGAGCTCCTCGGAAAGACCGGGGAAAACTTCACGTTCATCCAGCCGTTCTACTGCGACTACGGGACAAACATCGAGATAGGCGAGAATTTTTTCGCCAACTACTGCTTCACCGTGCTCGATGAAGCCAAAGTCAGAATAGGAGATAATGTCTTCATCGCCCCGAATGTCAGCATATACACTGCCGGACACCCTATTGACCCTGCAGAAAGAAAGAAATACATGCGCAGAATATGCGAAGCCTGTGACCATCGGGAACAATGTATGGATCGGAGGCAGCGTCACCATTATTCCTGGTGTCACCATAGGTGACAATGTGACTATCGGAGCAGGCAGTGTCGTCGTAAAGGATATCCCATCAGACTGCGTAGCGGCAGGAAATCCATGCCGTGTAATCAGAAAACTCTGAAAAAACGCAAAAAATCGAAAAATTTTTCCGAAAAAGTTTGGAGATATCAAAAAAAGCAGTACCTTTGCACCCGAGTTGATCGAAAGGTTAATCCAAAACCTTCACAGCTTATTGGTTATTAGTTTTAGTGTTATTAATTATGTGGTTAGTATGAGGGTCCGCACGTGATGTGCCGACGCTCATTTTTTTTATCCTTGCCGGTCCGCAAATACCGAGTATAATGGTATAATTGGGTATAATTGACAAAAAAGGATTTCAATACCCGGGATTCTGGGTTACCATGCTGTTGTGCATCATCTCGGCATCGGGAATCGGGAACAGCAGCCTGTATTCGGCGATATCACAGACTTCCTGAGCCAGACCGCACCTCTTCAGGAATGCGAAATAAGTGCAGCCATGAATCAGCAATTCGCTGCGCAATGCCTCTATATTCCGCAAAACATCATCTCCAGACAATGAAATATTCTTGGTCCGCGCCACCATGTCTACATATTGTCTGGCTGACAGCTCGTCGCCGCCCATGAAAAGGCACTCCGCCGCAGAAAGACAGACATCGCTCAAAGTCATATATGGCATCATATCAGGAATAACTATCGAATCCGACGTGCGGGTTCCGAAACCTGGGACCAAAGCGAATATTATCTCCTTACTGTCTGAATTTCCGGACATATCCACGCCCTCAGACCACGAATAGTCCGCCGACGGGTCAAGTTCATAAAAACCGTTGTCGATCACGGCCTCCAGCAAAGGAAGAGCCTCGGCATAATCCCCCTCATACATGAGAATATTGGCCAGAAGGACTCTGGCCACATCCTTGGAGACAAAAAACCGGCTGTTCATGTCCCCGAATGGCTCGTTTTTCTTTTCTTTAAGAATCTCAATGGCGGCCTGCATATTTTCCTTCAGTTCATCGAAAATCACGGACGCCTCTGTGCGCGGCAGCATAAGAGCATCCGATGAAGATTTCCTGTACGGGACAGCATCCCATCCATAGACGAGATTCGAGTAACACATAGCCAGCAACACGTTGCAATAATCCCCGTAAACGCCAAGCAACGAAGCATCGGCTTCCTTCAGGGACAAAATTCTGGAAACAGCCTGATAAAGGCCTGCCCAAGCCTGATATATGTATCCGTTGTCAGGAGTTACGATGTTTTGCACCATACCTGACAACTTATTGCCCGCATAGTATTGCTCGATAAGATTATAATCGGCCAGTCCTTCTGCCATCGACAGAAAAACGGCCGATACTACAGACTCTCCCACACCGCCGAGCAGCGGAGCATCTGCCACCGATACCTGTTTTCCGGACTGCGACAAGGTGACTGAAGCCACGACATTACCGACGTAGTCATACAGCGCTATTTTCTTCGTCTTGTCGTAGAAAGAATCGAGCATCCGGACCGTAATATTCAACACATTGCCATCCAGATGATATTCGCAGCTCATGTTCTGATCGACATAGTCGGCATACAGGTCTTCGAAGATCCCGATATCCGGATCACCTATATCCGGATCTGATGCCCCGTCGCCGATCTGAGGCTCCAGATACACCGGCACAGGCGAATCTATGCGGACACTATAAGAGCCGCCTTCATTCGGCACATCTATCGTCTGCATGTCAGGAACGGCACTCTCCCCCGCTCCCAGGATTTCATTTCCGGCTATGCCGTCACCGTCCCAGTCAAAACAAGGCGACAGGTCTCCCACTTCGACCTCAAGTCCGAGATTATCATAGCGGGCGATGATATTCTTTCTGATATCCGGCAAACGCGGGGCAAGCTTGATCTTGTCGGCATCCATCGTGGCTCTGACACCGTCGGAGAACTGTCCGTCCGCCCCGAAATCTTCGCTCAACATGGAAAGATATTCGGTAATGGCCGCCTCGCTCCTGTCCGCCAGCAACAAGGATGAAATCGCGACAAGCATGGCAGCATCTTCGTCTCCGTCCACTATGGAAAATGACGAAACATCACGTCCCTCGCCTGCATCAAGACCGAATGCCTCGAAAAGTTCTTTCTGTGCCCGGGCATTGGCCTCCTTGAAGTCCAGCCCGGACAATACGAGTGTCTTCACTCGCCCGTATGCCAGATGGGTCAGAACGTTCACATTGACGGCTGACTTGCCGTCAAGTTCCACGAGAGCCCTCAACGTCAGAGTCCCGTCCGAGAGGGTTCCGGTATATTCATTGAAAAAGTACCCTGTCGACATGATTTCGGCATACGGAGCGGAGAAAGCCTTCGAACCAAGCACGAAATTTCCGATATCGTCCGTCACCACGGTGCCGTACATGCCTCCGGACACCTGCAGCCCTGCATCCATCGGCTGGACCGACACCACCGAACCGCGGACGAAAGGCCCCTTCTCCACCTTCCCGTGGACATCGCAGGTCACACCTCCCTGTCCGCCGTCAAGCCCGTCTTCAATACCGCACGATGCCAGAATCATCCCCGCCAGCACCACTGCCTGCCATATGTTTATTTTCATATAGAGTATCTATACCTTATGTTTCATCCTCTCTAAAACCCTGTAATGAAGTTCAAGATACTATGCCAAAATATCATCTTCTGATAACGGGACATAGGCACCATCTTTCGCCTCGAACAGCACTGCCGGTTCTATGACCTCCAGACTGTGCCACTGGCCTGCTGGGATGTTGACTCCGTACTTACCATGGGCAGGATCAAGTCTGAACCGCTCCCTCTCCGCACCTGAATTATCGTAAAACATCACATCAATGACTCCCCTGAGCAGAAGTTGAGTCTCTGATGTGGTCCTGTGTCTGTGTACCGGCATCACCGTCCCTACCTCAAGGGCATTCAGCATCCGCTGCGACGTATCTTCAGAAGAATTCCGCAAGTCTCTGTTCATTCGAAGCCGAGGAGATGTCAGCGCTTCCGATGAAAGAATATCTAAAAACTTATCGTCTATCAGCATACTCATTATATAACAAATCTTTAAGTTTATTCAAACAACTATCTTTTGCAAAATTTTTCTTATAGTATTCATACCCGAGTTCCCCCATCACGTTTAAATCAGCTCTTTTGCTTAATTTCAGAATACTCTCAGCAAAAGCTTTATAATCGCACGCATCCACTGCGATTCCGCATTTTGCTTCGTTTATTATATTTTGAGTCTCTCCATTTATCATAGCGACAATCGGTTTACCCATAGCCATGTATGACTGTAATTTAGCAGGGACAGTCAAAGAAAAAATTAAATCATCTTTTAATGCCAGAAATAAAACATCTGCTTTAGAGCAAAATGCAGGCATCAAACCTATAGGGAACCGTCCAGGGCAATATACAGTTTCCATAAGCTCATTTTTCTGAATATAATCCAAAACCCATTTCCGTCTTCTACCATCGCCAATAAGAATAAACTTTATATCCTTGTTCACTCTCAACAATTTGGCGGCTTCCATCACATGGACAAAATCTTGCGCTTCTCCGATATTGCCAGTAAAAACCACTTTGAAACCCTCTGGGAGCTTCTCCAATACATCTTTTTGCTCATCGGATAATTCCGGAGGATTCGCAAATACATCTTCCGCCCAATTAGGGAAATATACAAGTTTGTCTTCGTAATTGCCTTTTTCTAAAATTGAAGTTTGGAAGCCGCGAGAACTGATAAGTATTTTATCAGAATGCTTGTACATAATTTTGGTAATCCATGAAAAGAATCCAAGTATGTATTTGTTGTTAATACCTCCTGCAGCCTGAAGACTTTCAGGCCATAGATCTAGAACCCAGAAATAGATCGGACATCTCCTTATCATTTTCACGACAAGGGCTGGAAAGCCCTGTGTAACAGGAGAAGTTTCATGGACAATTATAGCATC
This sequence comes from uncultured Bacteroidales bacterium, assembly GCA_944323845.1. Lineage (GTDB taxonomy): Bacteria > Bacteroidota > Bacteroidia > Bacteroidales > UBA932 > Cryptobacteroides. The sequence goes on along the minus strand of CALUUA010000031.1, from coordinate 48,403 downwards.
ATACTTATTGAACAATCCCATGAAAAAAGCCCACACTGATGCGATAAAAGCCCAACTCAAGTAATTCAACGCCAATCTCAAACCTCCGGCCTTTCCTCTTGGAACAACGAGCGTCCGATAAATCTTTACACCTTCAAGAGTTTCCTTACGTCTTTTGAATATCCCATACCCGTCATAAAATTTTCCTTGCGGATAATCAGGAATACTTGTCAGAACGGAAACGGAATTCCCTTGCTTGGCCAATTCAAAAGCCACATCGTTACTTTTGAAATTCTCCGGATAAAAATATTGTGTGACAATTAAAATATTCATTCTGATCAATATTTCCTCCAAACCATCTTGTTCACCACACCTGTATAACTCTGAATCAACTTGACAATCTTCGTCGAAACATTTTCATCCACATAGTTCGGTACTGGAATACCATTATCGCCATTAAGGTTCATCTCCACGGCAGTATCTACAGCCTGCAGTAGCGAATGCTCGTCAATTCCGGCAAGGATGAAACAGCCTTTGTCAAGAGCCTCAGGCCGCTCTGTAGAAGTCCTGATACATACAGCCGGGAAAGGATGTCCTACGCTAAGGAAGAAACTGCTCTCCTCTGGAAGTGTTCCGGAATCAGACACCACAGCAAAAGCGTTCATCTGAAGGCAATTGTAATCATGAAAACCGAGAGGCTCATGCTGGATCACACGCCTGTCAAGCTGGAAACCACTCGACTGAAGCCGTTTCCGAGACCGTGGATGGCAGGAATAAAGAATCGGCATATCGTACTTCTCAGCCATGGCATTGATAGCATTGAACAGAGACAGGAAATTCTTCTCCGTATCGATATTTTCCTCCCTGTGGGCTGACAAAAGAATATATTTCCCTTTCTCTAAACCGAGCCTTGCATGTACATCGGAAGCCTCAATTTCGGCAAGATTATCATGTAGAACCTCGGCCATAGGAGAACCGGAAACATAAGTCCTCTCTTTGGCGACACCTGAAGCATTCAGATAGCGGCGGGCATGCTCTGAATAACAAATATTCACGTCTGATATGATGTCGACAATCCTTCTGTTCGTCTCCTCCGGAAGACATTCGTCAAAACATCTGTTTCCTGCTTCCATATGGAAGATTGGAATATGAAGTCTCTTGGCTCCAATAACACTTAAGCAAGAGTTTGTATCTCCGAGGACAAGAACAGCATCGGGATTAGTCTGAACCATAAGTTTATAACTCTTGTCTATGATATTCCCCATGGTAGCACCGAGATCCTCCCCTACCGCATCCAGATAAACTTCCGGATCAGCAAGATTCAGATCCTTGAAAAATACGCCATTCAGATTATAGTCATAATTCTGTCCGGTATGTGCCAAAATACAATCGAAATATTTCCGGCATTTGTTTATCACTGCTGCAAGACGGATAATCTCCGGTCTTGTACCGACTATAATAAGCAGTTTCAGTTTTCCGTTATTTTTGAAAGAAGCCATATCAGTTTATTTTACAGGTTCGAAATAAGTATCAGGTCGATTAGGGTCAAAAAGTTCGTTGCACCAGATGACAGTCACAAGATTTTCTGTTTCGGAAAGATTGATGATGTTATGAGCATACCCCGGCACAGTCAGTACGGCCTGAAGCCTATCTCCTGAAACCTCGGTCTCGATGATTTCATCAGTTCCGACCTTACGCTGTTGGATCAGGCCGTGACCACTGACGACAATAAAAATCTCCCACTTGGTATTATGCCAATGCTGGCCTTTCACAATTCCGGGTTTCGAAATATTGATACTTACCTGCCCGCATTTGTCAGACTTTAGCATTTCAGTAAAACTTCCCCTGTCATCTACATTCATAGTCAAAGGATACGCAACTTTTTCTTTCGGAAGATACGAAAGATACGTCGTGTAAAGTTTCTTGGCAAACGAATTGTCTGGAACCTCGGGAATTACCAGTGTTTTCGGCTGCTCTGCAAACTTGTACAGCAGATCAACGATCTCTCCCAATGTAGCCTTATGGGTCACTGGGACATAACAATATCTGCCATCTTCCTTTGCAACAGGTTCCAAACCTTCGAACTCACAATGATGTTCCTTCCCCGCCAAAGCGTAAATCATCTCATCGACAAGATCATCAATGTACAATAGCTCCAATTCGGTAGAACGGTCATTAACCTGTATAGGAAGACCATTTGCTATATTTTGACAGAAAGTAGCTACTGCGGAATTATAATTCGGCCGACACCATTTCCCGAACAAATTCGGGAACCTGTAAATCAGAACTTTTGCTCCGGTCTCTTTCGAATAATCGAAGAAAAGTTCCTCACCAGCCAATTTTGACTTGCCGTAATCGGAAGTCCCGTAGCGTCCGATCAGAGTTGCCTGAATGGAACTCGACAGCATTACCGGACACTTGTTCCCGTGCTTCTTCAATGTATCGAGCAGAATAGATGCAAATCCGAAATTTCCCTTCATGAATTCAGACTGATCCTTCGGTCTGTTGACACCGGCAAGATTGAATACGAAATCGGCATTCCGGCAATAGACATCCAGCTCTTCCGGAGCACTGTCAATATCATATTCGTATACGGTAATATCGCTATCCACCGGATACCAGCGAGCCTTCCCGCTCTGTATATTATGAAGTTGCGCCACAAGATTCCTGCCGACGAATCCCTTGGCACCGGTCACCAATATTTTCATTCCTGCCTCCCCTATTCTGAACGGATGTCCCTTGCTTTGGCTCTCGGGATCATACCGAGATCTTCCTGAATGAATCTGAGCCTCATCAGCTGCTCTTTCATGCCCTCGACATCAAGACGACGTGTATTATGGGAATGGTAATCCTCTATCGTAGCCACCTTTTCATCACCTTCTACAAAGAACTTGTCATAATTCAGATCCCTTGTATCGCATGGTATCCTGTAATAATTTCCCATATCTATAGCTCTGGCCATCTCTTCACGCGTTACAAGAGTTTCATACAGTTTTTCTCCATGCCTCGTGCCAATGACCTTGACTTCCGTCGCGCCGTATTTTGGATCGACTTTCTTATAAATATCTTTAAGCGCAGTAGCAAGTGTTTCCAACGTTGCTGCAGGAGCCTTTTGAACGAACAAATCCCCATTATGCGCATGAGTAAATGCATATACTACAAGGTCTACAGCATCATCGAGCGTCATCATGAATCTCGTCATGTTAGGATCTGTTATAGTGATAGGCTTGCCTTCCATCATCTGCTCTACCCAAAGAGGAATAACAGAGCCACGGGAAGCCATCACGTTGCCATAACGTGTGCAGCAGATAGTCGTTGTCGCACCTTCCCCGAGTTCACGTCCTTTTGCTATGGCGACTTTCTCCATCATGGCCTTTGAGATACCCATCGCATTGATCGGATATGCAGCTTTATCAGTAGAAAGCACCACTACATTCTTTACTTTATGCTCAATGGCAGAGAGAAGCACATTGTTCGTTCCCTCTACATTAGTCCGGACAGCCTCCATCGGGAAAAACTCGCAACTCGGCACCTGCTTCAAAGCCGCCGCAGAAAATACATAGTTGACCCCGCCCATCGCTATATCGACACTTTCCTTATTACGGACATTGCCGATATAGAATTTCACTTTAGGATTCTGAAGCATGTGGCGCATATCATCCTGCTTCTTCTCGTCACGTGAAAAGATACGGATTTCCTTTATGTCGCTGTCAAGAAAGCGACGGAGTACGGCGTTTCCAAAACTGCCCGTACCGCCTGTGATCAACAGGACTTTGTCTTTAAAGACTGACATGATATTTAAGTTAGTTTTATTCTAGTTTAAAAACACCTGCAGCACTCAAAATTCTTGCAATCCATTTGTCAAAATGAGGGCATTTCGCACGTAAGTTATCGATTCCTACCTTCTCCGTAACATATTTTCCTGTTTTAGGCTTATTGTAGGAGTAATTCCCTTTTTCTTCAATTTCTTTGATAATTCGCTTGCTTGGAGCAGTTTCAGGTTTATCATTGATTAATTCAGGAGATCGGACATTTGATAAGATGGTTTTCAACGCATGACACTGCTTATCCGATCTGGGATACAAATCCAATAAATAATCGATACCACAGAAAATCAAAGCCTCGAATTCATGTAACTGAATATACGGTATAAACCTCTCGCTCCCGACAGCAGTTCCAAAGGCCTTTTCCAGCGACTCTACCTGACTGTATTTATCATGGATTTTTTTACAAGTGCCATATTCCGGGAAATCAGGAGGTAGGGCATATAAGTCAAACATTGTAGTAAATAAGTGCCGTTCGTATCCTTGGTCAGGATGTGAATGAATCAGTATATCCAAATCCTGCTTTACCTGAGTATATGAACGCAATCCGCCTGTAATGGATAATTTCTTATTAGTCATTACAGAAACACTTTTGACGGCTGTTATCCCCTGTTCCATCAAATATGGTTTCAGGACGGTATCAGCAAAGCCCTGCTCCGTCGGACCTTCACATAGAATATGCAATATAACAGCATTACTCATATCGGTCTCCCTCCTATGATATTCTTATCCCATATTTCGCTCAAAGAGTAATGATCCAGCCAAAGTCTGTACTTGTTTTTATCAAGTACAGACGCCTTTGTACATTGATTAGCATCATCCATTTCGACTATTGTGATATTATCAATATCGAAATAGTCCACCAGGTCCTTGCTCTGTGTTGAAATGATTATCTGAGCATGCTTTGAAGCATCCCTAATCATTTCAGCCAATTGAGAAATCGCATATGGATGAAGGCCTAACTCCGGTTCATCAATTATGATGACATCAGGCATCGTTTTTGGCGATTGAAGCAGCAATGTTGCCAATGCTATAAAACGGATAGCCCCATCAGACAGTTGATGGGCATTAAATCTGTAATCCGTTGCTGAATTATCTACCCAGCGCAAAGATATGCTATTACCTACAGGTTCAAGATAGAAATCCTGAAATTGAGGAATGACATCACTTACATAGCTTACTATCCTACGGTAAGAATCATTGTAGTGATCACGCAAGAAAAGCAGAAAAGAAGGAAGATTATTACCATGAGTCTGCAAATAATTTGATGTCTCTATCGAACATGCCTGTCTTAGCGGCCCCTCGGCAGATGAATCATGAAACTGATATACTTTACAGTAAGATAGCAGCCAATATATAGATTTCGCCACAGGATCATTAGAATCCGCCAATGACGATTCGTTGAAATTAGGCTTCAGAACTACCTGATAAGGTTTTATTTCGCCTTTTCTCTGCCATGTCAGACTTTCTTCTGTCACGACCAGACGATCCGGAGCAGCGTATGCCAAAGAAAAACTATAAATATCTTCATTCTTTTTATTGGAGAAGACCAGACGGCCTGAAATAACCGGAGTATGCTTCACACCATAATACAGTAGAGAATTGGCTCCGCCTGCTTTAGCAACATAAGCACCAAAAGACTTGTTCATCAAATAACTGAGCATAGTGAAAAAGCTTATGATATTGCTCTTCCCCGCACCATTGGCGCCTAACAATATATTAATGCCGTTCAATTTCAACTGTACAGGATAATCAGCAGCTATTGATTTATAACCGCCTATCATCACTTCTTTCAACCGCATCTTATAATATGTCTTTGCCATACTAAAGTAGCTTTTCAAATATTCTTTTAAAAATAATATACTGATTCGTTTTTGACAAATTTTCTATTAAATACGAATTTAAGAATTTTGGATCATCTTATTATACAAGTCGATATACATTCGAAAACAGTCATCCTTGTTGAAAAATTTTTCAGCACGTTTACGACAATCCTGTTTGTAATACATTTTCCCGTTTTCACATATTTTGACAACAGCATCTCTTGCTTCATCCAAGTTACCTTTCGGCACGACTATGCCTGTATTCTCGTCTATCGCTTCCGGACTGCCGCCAGTCTGATATGTCACTACCGGTGTCCCGCAAGCCAGAGCCTCTATATTAGTTGTCGGGAAATTATCAGCATAGGTCAGGTTAACAAAAACGTCAGCAGCGGAATACAATGAGGCTAGTTCCGAAATATTCTGAGTTCTCGCGATCCCTGTAATTCCAGCGGGCAACAAATTTATCTGCTCTGCCGTCAAACCGACAAGAACGATCTGATACTGATCCGGCAGCATTCGCCTCATCTGGATAAAATCATCAAATCCTTTTTTGGGCGTAAACGGGCTGGCGACACCGATAATTATCTTTCCCGCCGATACACCATACTTTCGCTTAATTTCAGAATTATCATCCTTTACATTAAAGACACTTACATCAATTCCATTGTGAATAACACACGTCTTATAATCCTTCAAAAAAGACTGCTTCAACAACCCATCCATCCAATTCGACACCGGAACTAAAATCATATTTTCCACACCGTTGAAAGCCGCCTTTTTCATCCGGAAATTCCGATGCGAAAAGTCTGTAAAACTTTTTGGATATGTATGGGTAAGTTGACATTTTTGGCAGTCGGACTGCCATTTTTGGCAGTCTAATTCAAAATAAGAGCAATGCCCTGTAAATGGCCAGATATCATGAAGCGTCCAAACCACCGGTTTTTTCACTTCTTTTAAGTATGAAAATAGAATCGGGTAATTAATATAATACCCATGAATATTATGAAGATGAATTATATCCGGATCTATTTCTCTAATTTTTTCTATCAACCGTTTTGTAGCATATTTTGATCCCAATCCATGAGCATCAAACAACCGGCTTGCCATACCATGTAACTTTTCTTCAAACGAAGACTCAGTACAAATGGATTTCAGCACACTCGGATTGACACACCTCGGACCATGTACCATATATGTATCAAAACCGCACTCATTAGCCAGAATTCCGATATTCTCAGCGATCCGACCAGTCGAGCCATAGTTTTGAGTTGAGTTGATTTGAAGTAAATTTAGCATATATAACTATTAATTTGCGCATTTCGGATAGATGTAAAATCAATTTCACTTATGTTTTTTCGTAATTTATTGTAATATTCAATATCGGAAATTGTTTTTATTTTTTTCATTAAATCATCTTCTGAATTATAATTGAATACTAAGCCTACATCATTATTTACTATCTCTTCCGCACAGCCTACTCTATTACTTACAATAACAGGAAGACCATTATTCAATGCCTCTTCTACAACCAAACCCCATACTTCAGATTTTGACGGTAGAATAAAAACATCATTATTTTGATATAGTCTTGGTAATTTTTTATTCTCTACAGCACCTTTGAAAATAATATTATTATTAGAAATTGACTTCAAGTACTGTTCTTGGTCTCCAAAACCAACAATTATTAAATTATAATTTGGTATTTTATTGAATACTTTAATTAAGAAATCTAAATTTTTAACTTCAACTAACCTTCCGACATAAATAAAGTTTTTTACAGCTTCTCTGGGAATATATTTTGGCTGCTCAATGATATTAAATAATCCAACTCCATGAGTTTTAATAATTGTAGCATTGCATCCTAATAATTTAGCTAATTTCTCCTGCGCACGACCAGACACGTAAACTTTATTCTGAATTCTACTAATAAAAAATTTCTTTAGACATCCTCTAATACCTTCCGTTGTCGATTCGATATATGAAGACTCAATTACAACAGAATTTTTCGCTTTATTACTAAAGCAAGCAAATACCCATAATGGCAATGAATCCCATCCACTTATAATGAGTTCATTATATTTTAGAATATATAATAAATATGCAGAAATAATAACTCGATATAAAAAATTCTTATTTTTATAGTAGAAATACGGAAATTCTATATTTCCTTTAAAAAAATCTGCATTTCTAGATTTTGAATCATCTCCTGTGAAAATTACATAAATTTTTTTCCTCTTGCTTATTTCGTTATATAAATTTATTTTATAGAACGATGGCAAATTAGTTATAAAAACTTTATCATAAATCATTTCAAATAAACTATCAATTTAACGATTAATATACATTTGTTCCATATCTTGATCAGAATACGCAACATATGGAGAACAAATATTATCAGCTTTGATTGTTGATAAAAAAGCTGTATTTGGATAAGGATACACAAATTTAGGCAAATACGATAAACTCTCTATACTCATAATCCCATCAATAATGATATGCTTTGATTTAAAATATGATATCACTGTTAAAATGACATCTAGCTTATTAATTCCATTTTCTTGAGTAAATATATCCAAAATTTTAGCACCAACAATTTTCGTTGCGATATATGTACACTCATGAGCAATAGAACAAAATACATACGCCATTTTATTGCTTTTCTCAACTTTTAAAATTATGTAACGTAATGAAGGATTTAAAGCATATTTCCAATGCATATAATCATAAGACCGTTCTATATAAAAATCAAATTGCCTCAAAGATTCTTTAATAAAATTAAAATCTAGATCATTAAATGTTATTTCAGAATACTTACAAGACTTTTTAAATAACTTATTGAAGTAAAAATACACAAAAGGAATTCTCGAATGTACTATAAATTTTTTATGAAATATTTTCTGAATAGCCAATTCCAAGATAACGCCGAAGAACTTTGATACAGGAAAATAACTGAATTGAACTTTAAATAATTCATTAGCACCACACTTCTTTTTTACTATCCCATTTGTAGGAGAATACCATATTGATGAAAAGTTGGGGCAATGTTCGTGCAAATATAATTGAAGTTTCTTTCCAATACCTTTCCCTCTATATTCAGATAAAACATATGTATCAACACCCCACCACAAATCTTCTTTCTTTCCTTTAATTATAACTGTTGTTTTATATGCTGATGCCTGACCAACTATTTTACCATCTATAACCGCAATTATAATAATATATCCAGGCATCAATTTATACCATCTACCTCGATTATAATACCTAAATACAGCACTATCTTTATGAAACTTAGACAAAAAATCCAGATACTCTTTTTCTGAATACCCTGATAAATATAAATCGAAGATCTGTATATTCATAATTGATTATAGTTTATAGGGCTACCTCCAAATCCAGATATAGAATCTATGGATTGTAATATAATTTCTTCACTTTTATATATACCACCAGGATGACACATTAATTCCACAGTACAATTTTTATTTAATATGTTTTTTGACATATAAAACTCCTCTACGGAAGAGAAATAATTTGTTTTAAGTAACTGGTAATTAAGCCTAATCTCGTTATAAGCTGCATATGTTTTCCATAAATTTCGCAATGCAGAATCAAGCAAATTCTTTCTTGGAAAATTTCGTAAAGTTCGAATTTTATTTATATTATAACGTTTAGCCAATTTTACAACTATTGGATAAATTGAAAAAGCAGTATGAATATGATGATGACTATCAATATGAGAAATCTGGACATTGGCTTCAAGCAATTTTTTAATTTGACTCTCTAATTCATTCTCAATTGCAGATGAAATTGTTTTCGGGATATATTTATAACGAAAAACCGCTCCATTAAATACAATAGAACTTTCTTTTCTTTTATAAAAACCATAATTCAACAAATCTTGACTAAATGTCAATGGAGTCCCTTCTGTTAAATTTAAATGTATTCCAAACGATATGTATGAAGAATATTTATTATATAATGAAATTGCACCGTCAAAATCATTCATATTACTCAATATTGTTGTACTTGTTATTTTATGTGATTGGATACATTTTTCTATATCTGCATTAACTTCTTCAGAATATCCGCAATCATCTGCATTGACTATTATTCTCATCTTTACTAATTAGTTATATTGAACTTAACACTTCGGATATAATTTTTTTATTATCAATTGAATTATAAAAGATTCTTGATTTTTCAGAATATTTATCATATTCTTTATTAATCTTCATTATAGCTTGCTTTATTGAAAGTATAGATGTTTCATCAACACTTTCGCCTGCGCCATATTGAAAAATCGTATAACGCAATCCAGGAATATCATTTCCTATCATAGGACAACCAAACGATGCATATTCCCATATCTTATTTGGCGCACAATATGCATTATTTAATGATGTAAAATTATAAGAAACTATGCCAATATATGCCATACGGGTAAAAATCAAATAATCTGGCGCTGGAATATAGTCTATATGTACAATATTGGAATTAAACACTTTATATTTTTCTAGCATACCATAATCTGTTCCCATCAACACCATTACATATTCTCCATCCATAGATGCTATCGCTTTTACATAATTCGACAAATCTCTGTCATGTCCAATATGACCTTGATAAAGAATTATTTTTTTATTTTTTAAAGATTGGAGAATAGCAGCATATTTTGTCTGAATTAAATCTAATTCCTTTGCTGTAGGAATAAAAAAAGGCTTATTTGGTAAAACATATGGCTTCTTATTTAATTTAAACCAGATCTTATATAGTACAGTTCTATTATATTCTGGCATAAAAACCGCTAAAGATGTTTTTAACACTTTAGAAATTGCATGAAGTTGTATTTTTGAATTTTCATGCAATTCTTGAATTTGCAGTATATGTTTATATTGATTTAACTTAATTCCCAAAGAAACAATTGTATATGCACCTTCTACCCATAATAACGTATCTTGGGTACAAAACTGCTTAATATACTGGTATACATTAATCCTAAACCTTATGTAGCTATATATTTTGCTGAAAACACTTTTCGATTTAAGATCTTTAATTATACAACATGATATATTCTTACTTTGCAAAAATTTTTTCCAGTCATCAGATATTCCAGTCGTGCATAAACTTACATTATATCCTAGACTATTTATAATCATCAGAGCACTAATAACTGGCGGCCGTTTATGAAACATAGCCTTATGGATAATGACAACATGTTTGAATTTATTGCTACTCATAATTATTTTTATTGGATAGAAAATATTGTATGATAATAAATAAAATTACCTTGTATAAATGGATTTTCCATATAAATTTTATACATAACGTAATTTAAATAAAATAATACTACTAAATATGGAATAATTATAATAGATTTATTTAACATATTTGAAGTATTCGCCAATGTTAAACAAACTGATGCTATAACATACGGGAATAAAATTATGGCATATCTATTTTGAAAATCTAAACCGACAAATAATATTACAAAATATAAAAAAGCTATTACCATTATTCTATTAAACTCATCGGAAAGTTTATGAGAATAATAAAGGCGAAGCATATAATATAACGGGAATAAATATAGAGATCTCAAAATAATGATACTTGATGAAGTAGAATCAATATAATCTTCTTCTACGTAATAACTATATCTATTAAAGACATCGAAACCCGATAAAATCCCTTGAATGATATCCTGTAAAAAGAATGCACTTATTATAAATAATAAACAGTAACAAACTAAAACTATCTTAACTGATAATTTTGATATAATAAACTCAAATAATGGCAATAATATTAATACTATCGCAGATGTATGAAATAACGATGCTATTATTATTCCTATAAGATAAATTACGATATTTTTCTTTTTAATATAAAAATATTGCGCAATTATTATAAAAGTTGAAGCCGCTAATGCTGATCTCATCGCAGTGATATAACAATATATCATCCCTGGATGCAACATAAATGATAGTAAAAATAAAACATAATATTGGGGAGAGATATTCTTTCTAAGAAAAACATATAAGGTTATAAGAAAAACGGCTGTATGACAAAAGATAAAAAATTCATATGAGTTAAAAGAATAAAAAATTTTCCAAAATAAAATTTCTCTAGAATCTTCTATCAAACTTTGATCATTAAATAATTTATAATAATTTAGATAGTCTGTTCCATAATCATATCTAATAGCCAGATAAATAAATAAAACAATAAAGGTAAAAGCAATAACAAAACTGCTTCGAGCTCTTTTTCTATAAGTGAAATAATTTATAAGTAAAACTATTAATAATAGAATAAAATGGATAGCCATAATATGTCATGAAAATATATTATTGTAGTATTTATTTATATTATCTAATTGATTATCGTTATAATTATTATCTAAGTTAACGTCCGATAATTTGATATTATTTCTAATTTTCAACGGAAACAAATCATATTTTGAATTCAAATATACAATATGAGAACCTTGTAGTCGACACATAGAATTTAGCCAAATATCATCTGCCTTTGGCGTTAACTTTATCAGTAAATCTTTCCTGAGACAATCATCATATAGTGCTCCAGGAGGAAATAATGTTCCTCCCCCGGATCCAAAAAAAATATCAGGATGGATTATTGGTTTAAAATCATTATTATTTATTATTGGCCACGTATTATAAGGGCAAAGCTTGCCAGTATCATCACGTTTAATATACCTAGCATAATTGCATACTACTGAATCGCGGAAATTCTTAGATGTTGTATATAGTTGCTCTAACATACTTGAATGATATACAAAATCATCATCAACGGTAACAATATAATATTTTGGAAAAAATTGCAATGTGTAGTAATATTTTTTATGTGAGCCTATATCTTCATCGACAAAATATATTTCTAATCCATATTTCATGAATTTTTTTAAATTTTTTGGTATATCTTCTAACCCGTTCGGGAACTGTAATGATGATAGCCACAATATTATTTTTTTAGGCATTAAAGTTTGCCTAAACAATGAATATATTGTTAACCATAATGTTGATATTCTAGCGGGAAAAGTTGTTAATGAAATTATTATGTCGCTTTCTCGGTTAACTTTATTTATAGACAAGACCTTGCGAAAGGTTAAGACTATAGTTAAAATCTTAAAAAGAATTATAGATATTTTCCTTTTTATAAAATATATATGGAAAACACCTAGAATTTTATTCCGTTTTTTTGATGAATATAATTGAATTAAAAAATCAAACATTGTCAGGAGATTTTAACATAAAAGGGCAAGCTTCAATTAATGGAACAGGATCAAATTCGATACTTGTGTAATCTATCATTTTAACAATTAATTCCTCTTTTGTATAATATTGATTAATAAATATTGGTAATAGCTTCTCTTTATTTATTGAACTATAGTAGTCATAAAATTTAAATCTTTCTCCATGGATATTCTTTGAAAACTCAACCCATAAATTGGGGATACCATATGCATCAGAAACAATTAACCCGTGCAAAGAACTAGAAACAATGTATTTGCACGAAATAATCTTATCTATAATTAGATGCCAATCAGAATATTCTGTTACATCAATTATTTCTATAGATGGATCGTTTCTGCGCATCTGCTGAATATATTTGTTATTTTTATCAACATAATGAGGAATTATACCCAATTCAAATAATTTTGTTCTATTTTTTGGATAATAATATAATGGCAGTAATAACGCAGGGTCGCCATATATTTGAGGACAATCGATCCCTTTATCTATAAACCTTTGTCTTGTTAATTTGCCTCTCACTGCACATATTTTTTTAGGAAAAATAAAATCTCTATCCGCACTAATCATCCCTGCCCCCCATATTATTGATTTTTCATTAGATCTAGATTCAATTGTTGAACCTATACATATATAATTATCTAATTTAAATACATGCGAGATTATAGAGCGAGGATAATATATTAATTTCTTATATACAATTTCTCTTAAAAATAATAAGTTTAAATCATCGCCAAAATTATTTGAATAAATCTTTTCAAAACACGATAACTTAGCAGTAGAATTTATACGGATACCATCTAATTTAGTTAATTCGATAAATACATAAATTATTCTAAATATCGTCCTTTTTATACGATTATATATTATGTATATTGTATTCATCTTTTTATTCTATATAATACGCCTAATATCTTTTTAGGTATATGTTTTTTAATTAAACTGAATAAACATCTTTTATATGTTAATAAAATCATTGGTATCGCTCTAATTTTTATTAACAGTGTTATATCTTTTTTAAAGTAAGGGTAAATTTCTATGTAGAATACGTTATTAAGCCTCTTTTAAGCTTCAAGAAAAATTAAATACTCAATCTTATTATTCTTATAATAATCAATATCAAATACACTACTATAATAGTCAAGCCCGCCTATAGCATCTAAAGCGAGTAAAGTTCTTCTGCACTTCTCACATTTTCCACAGTTTTCTGATGTTCTAACGCATACATTCAGAAAATTATAAGATGGTTTATATTTAGCAACCTCTTTCGTTTTCTCTAGTCTTGTTAAACAAGCACCCTCTGAATATAATTTTAAATTCTCAGTAGAGAACGATTGAAGTAAGAAAAAATCATAATTGGCAGGATCTATTATATCTGTATCTTTAATAGTAAAATCATTGATTGTATGACCAGAAGCATAATAATATATTGAAAATAACTTTTGTAAACAAAACACAGAAAACATACTTGTATAAGTATGAGAAAGAAGATGGTTCTGCTTGAATGTAGATTTAATATTTAAATTGAGTTCAATTAAATTAAATCCATTTTGAGTACAGAATGACTCAATTCTATTCCTCCTTTCATTGTATAACTTTTCAGCTGCAGCTCCTTCTCCATGTGATCCTGTATTATTAAAAAGAAGATGAGTAATTCGGTGCCGATTCATTTTAATATCTGCATGTAATGCCAATGCATGAAAAGAATCTATACCACAAGAAATTCCTGTTCCTACTTTATTTGCGCAAGGTAAACGTTGTGAATCAATTTCTGCTTCAAGCGTTATTTTATGCATATTGGGACTCCATTTGGTCAAAGCATCTATTGTATAAGTCGAAATCTGATAATAAAGATCTTCGTTCATAGGAGCTTCACATACGATATCTTGATTATTCGTAATAGCATAATGTAATAAAGCAACAACAAAAGCATCTGAATGCTCATAACAAATATATTGTGCATACTTTTTATCGACTTCAGCCCATTAAGGACATGTTTCATCATCAATCATAATATCGGAAACGACCCGAACCTTATTATCTTTTTCTATAAGATATGGCTGACCTATTTTTATCATGATTATTTAATTAAATAATTTATATATTAAATTCCGGACTAGATTTTTTTCTGATTTATCAATACCAATTATCCATACAATACATATAGGTATTATCAAGCTAGCTATTATTATTCCAAGCATATTATCAGTAAATTGATTAATAATTATATTGATAATGATAATAAATATAATTGATGCAGAAACAACTAAAATAGCTGGTCCTATAACACTTTTTAAATATGCACTTATCGGAAATTTCACAGTTTGATTTACTACTATAAGCCTAACGAATAAACCTATAATATCAATTATTATAGAAACTATAAATGTTGTATATACAGGACAACCAATTTTGTATAAAAATAATGATACGACAAAAATTAATACATAGCATATTGTAATACTAATTTGGTATTCCCTCGTTTTATTTGCTGCTTGCGACACATATGTAATTGGAGAATAAATTGACTGAATTAATAGATCTATTAGAACCAATCTTGTAAATAAAACAGCTAAATCTGGAACGTTTTTAAGCCATAACTCCAAAACAAACTGTGCCGAAATGATTAATGGAAGACACAACACAAACAATAAATAAAAACTTAATTTTGACGATGAAAATACGAGTCTATACATGTATTTCAAGTCATCTTGAGCATATGATTTTATTATTTGTGGACGCACAGCCGTCATAAAATTTTGTGAAAAAGACGAAATTGAAGAATATACTTGAGTTGAAATAGCCTTTGCGGCATTAAACACCGGTCCAAAAAACATATTTATCAATATGTTTATACCCTGAGTACATAATAAACGGCCCAGAGTTCCTGTCAGCATCCATCCTGAAAAGGAAAATAGTTTTCTTAATAATTTACTATCCCATACAAATTTTAAATGGCATTCAGGGAAACTTTTAATGCAATATATTCTATAAATTGACGTTATTAAACATGTTACAATAAACATCATTATAGAATATAACTTCAATTTATCAAAGTTAATTATCGTCAGAAAATAAACTAAACCTAATTTTAAAATAATCTCAACAATTGACACATAAGCATAAATCGACATATGCTCATTAGCTATTATCGCAGCAGTATATGGTATCATTAACATATTAACGGCAAAAGTCATTATTGAAAATTGATAAACCCATAATGCCGCAGACATTCTATCAATGGGAATAACTAATTTATTTTGCACAAACCATAGGCCAACTGTTTCAGCAATAGAAATGGCGAAAAATGCTAAAATACAAAATGTTATAAAGGATATTGAAAATACCTTATTTAACGCTTTTGCATTATTTTTTCCCATTTCATAATTTAAATATCGTTGAGTTGCAGTACTTAAAGAACTATTCAGAAAAGATAGCATTGTAATTACGCCTCCAACAACATTATATACACCATAATCCTCTGCACCTAGAACATTCAATACAATTCGTGATGTATATAATGAAACAAACATAACAAGAAACATTCTAATGTATAACATTATTGTATTCTTGGCTATTTGTTTATTTCTCGCTAAGTTATCTGGCATATATTGAAAATATCAATTATCGACAACTAACAATATTTATTTGTATAAGGCAAGCAAAATTTCACCTAAATTTATTTAAATTGTAATACTATCCTCCCGCAGGCCTTGCCGTCGCCATATGGATTGACTGCCTGACTCATTTTCCTGTATGCTTCAGGATCATCGAGAAGGACAGACACTTCGCCGACAATCTTCCCGTAATCGGTGCCGACGAGCTTGACCGTACCGGCATCGAGAGCCTCTGGACGCTCTGTAGTGTCCCTCATGACCAGTACCGGTTTTCCGAGCCCGGGAGCCTCTTCCTGGATTCCGCCGCTGTCGGTAAGCACAATCGTGGATTTTTCCATAAGGTAAACGAAGCTCAGATACTCGAGCGGCTCTATGAAAAACATGTTTCCAAGATGGCTCAAGTCCTCGCCGAACACCTCGTGGATAGGTTTGCGGACATTCGGGTTCAGGTGCATCGGGTAAACGAAATCCACGTCCGGATACTTATGTGTCAGATCTTTGATAGCAGTACACATGTGGATGAAACCGTCTCCGAAATTTTCCCTGCGATGTCCCGTGATGAGTACCAGTTTCCTGCCGTCTGCAAGCCTCCCGGTATCATATCCTGCATTTTTGAGGACGGTTTCCAGTTCAGAATGCAGCTGCCCGTCATTCTTGATTTTGTCTACCACCCAATACAAGGCGTCGATGACAGTGTTTCCCGTAACGGTTATCTTATCCTCCGATACATTTTCTTTCAACAGATTCTCTCTGCTGAGCGGTGTCGGAGCGAAGTCGTATGTGGCGATCCTGCCTGTAATCTGCCGGTTCATCTCCTCCGGCCACGGACTGTAGATATTGTGTGTCCTGAGTCCTGCCTCCACATGACCTACCGGAATCTGCTGGTAAAAAGCCGCCAGAGCAGCCGCCGTGGATGTGGTCGTATCTCCATGAACAAGTACGGCATCCGGATGGGTTTCCTTCAGCACATCTCTCATGCCTGTGAGCACCCGAGCAGTGACATCATACAGATCCTGTCCCTGCTTCATGATATTCAAATCATAGTCCGGCCTGATATCAAAGATGTGCAGAACC
Organism: uncultured Bacteroidales bacterium; assembly: GCA_944323845.1. Taxonomy (GTDB): domain Bacteria; phylum Bacteroidota; class Bacteroidia; order Bacteroidales; family UBA932; genus Cryptobacteroides. The sequence goes on along the minus strand of CALUUA010000031.1, from coordinate 30,824 downwards.
TGATCCAGCATCTCCCGATGCTGGCCGGTCACACACACGATAGTCTCGAACTCCTCAGGATATTTCTGGAACTCTTTTACCAGAGGCGCCATCTTGATGGCCTCCGGGCGTGTTCCGAAAACGAGCATTACTTTCTTCATGACACGACTGTGTTAGAGATGATATACTCCCGGAAGACTGCATATATTGTGGCAGTCGAGCACCACCTTACCCTGAAGTTTATCCATGTTCTTCCTGATTTCATCATGCTTGACCATGATCACTACCATATCCACATCATTCAGGAAGGTATCCAGATCATGGAACTGGTTTTCGACGATATCTTTCGTTATGAACGGATCATAGACTTTCAACGGTCTGGCGAGATGCCTTTCCTGCGATTCCAGCAGCTGAAGCGTAGGAGATTCCCTGCAGTCATCGACGTTTTCCTTGTATGTAAGGCCGTAAAGTCCCACACGGCGATTGTCGGTAATGCCATTCTCTTTCATTATCTCACATATCCTGTTAAGCACATAGTCAGGCTGGCTGTCGTTCGTCTTCATGGACTCGTCAATCACTTTGGCCAGACTAGGATAATCTCCGACAAGGAACCACGGGTCTACGGAAATACAGTGACCTCCGACCCCGGGGCCTGGCTGAAGGATGTTCACGCGAGGGTGCATATTGCAGATACGGATAATTTCATAGACATCCATGTCGTCATGACGGCAGATTCGGCACAGTTCATTGGCGAAAGCGATGTTCACGGCCCTGAAAGTGTTCTCCACGACCTTGGTCATTTCTGCAGTGCGGATATCCGTGACTACGATTTCACCCTGACAGAATGATGCATAGTACTCCTTCACTTTCTCGCCCACCTCGCGGCTGTCCGCTCCGATAGTGCGGTTATTATGGAGAAGCTCATACACCATATTTCCCGGAATGATCCTTTCCGGAGCATGCACCAGATGAATATCTTCGCCTATCTTGAATCCTCTGGCCTTGATGACAGGACGCACGAACTTGTCTATGGTACCAGGCGACACAGTGGACTCGATGACTACTGTAGCCCCTTTCGGACACACGTTCATCACATCTTTCACAGCCTCCACGACATAGCAGGCATCGACTTTCTTCGAAAACTTGTCATACGGCGTCGGAACGGATACTATGTATATATCTGTCTTCTGATATTCCGTAGTGAATTTGATTCCTGCAGCCAAGGCAGCCTGGAAAAGCTCGTCCAGTCCGTCCTCCTTGAAAGTAGTCTTGCCTGCATTCAAAGTGGCCACAAGATCCTTGTTATAGTCTGTTCCGACTACTTCCACCCCATGAGAGGCCATCATAAGGGCTGTCGGCAGCCCTATGTAGCCAAGTCCGATTACATTGATCATAATATTAAGTTTTAATTATATTTTCACTTTCTTCCGTCCGCAGGTCATTCGCCGATGACTTTGAGGAGGTATTGCCCGTAAGGGTTCTTGAGCATCGGGCGGGCGAGGGCACGCATCCGGTCGGCAGAAATCCAGCCTTTGCGGAAGGCGATCTCTTCGAGGCAGGCGATTTTCAGACCCTGCCGCTTCTCTATGACCTCCACATATGTGCTGGCTTCCGCCAATGAATCATGCGTCCCCGTATCGAGCCATGCAAACCCACGTTCCAGAGTCCGGACCTTAAGCTGCCTGTCCTCGAGGAAACACTGGTTCACCGAAGTGATCTCCAGCTCCCCTCTGGCTGACGGACGGATATTCTTCGCTATCCCGACGACCCTGTTCGGATAGAAATACAGGCCCACAACCGCATAATTCGACTTCGGCTCCGCAGGCTTCTCCTCTATCGACAGACAGTTTCCCTCAGCATCGAACTCGGCCACGCCGTATCTTTGCGGGTCATTGACCCAATATCCGAATACAGTCGCCTTTCCTTCCCGCTCTGCAGAAGCGACTGCTTCCGAAAGGAGCCTGTGAAAACCGCTGCCATGAAATATGTTGTCCCCCAGGACAAGACATACGGAATCATCACCGATGAACTTTTCGCCTATGATGAATGCCTGGGCCAGACCGTCAGGCGAAGGCTGCTCCGCATATTCGAACCTCACCCCGAAATCACTGCCGTCGCCCAGAAGCCTCCGGAACCCAGGAAGGTCGGCAGGCGTGGATATGATCAGTATATCCCTGATATCAGCCATCATAAGCACAGATATGGGATAATATATCATCGGTTTGTCGAATATCGGAAGCATCTGCTTGCTTACGCCCTTCGTTATAGGGTAAAGGCGGGTGCCGGATCCTCCGGCCAATACGATTCCTTTCATTATTTTTCCAGTGTCATTCGAGATAATTCTTCGCAGACTCGGCATGTTCCGACTGCAAGGTCTTTATCCTCCTGCTGATCAGTATGTGTATCAGTGTCCAGACTGCGATATCGACGACAATCAGTATATTTATGTCGATGTACTTTATAAGGATGATATTCCCCAGAAAGAAAAGCAGCGATATGCCGATAATAAGATGTCTGGCCTGCCCTATCGTCAGGCCAATGGCGAGAAACTTGTGATGTATGTGGCACCTGTCCGGCTCGAAAGGGCTTCTCCTGTGGATTATCCTGTGGAAGAACAGTCTCAGGACATCCAGAACCGGCACGATGAGGACTGCGAACGAATAGACGAAAAAGGAAGTCTGCCTGTCCTCAAGCCCCGGAATGTCATCGGAAAATGTGGCCGCCTTTATGGCAAACGCCGAAATGATGTATCCCATGGTCAGAGATCCGGCGTCACCCATGAAAATCTTGGTACGCTTCTCAGAGGTGCCGTACACGTTGTAAATATAAAAAGGAAGCAAGGCGCCGAGAGCAGCTGCCGCTATGATGGCATATCTCAAAAGCCCTTCCCTGACAAAGAGAATCGCAAACAGAGTAATCATCATGATACACAGGCCTGATGCCAGACCGTCGATCCCGTCGATCAGGTTTATGGCATTGATGATCAGGACGACCAGCACCACCGAAAAAGGAATGCCTATGGCCGGATGAAGCTCGTGGATGCCGAAAATGCCGTGGAAATTGTCTATCCAGAGTCCGGAAGCGCACAGCAGGAAAGCTGAGAATATCTGTATCGGGAACTTGACCCTGTATGAAAGCCCCACCAAGTCGTCCGCCACCCCGGTCATGTACAGAAAGAGGGCTCCGGAGGCTCCGAACAGGATTTCCGCAGTGACAGAAGACGAGGACTGGAATTCCGTAAGGAATCCGAACGCCAACATCACCGAAATCATGATTCCCGGAAGGAAAGTCACTCCGCCCAGTCGCGGCACCTGACCGGTATGGACCTTGCGATAGTCCGGCACATCGAACAGCTGTTTTCTGAACGCTATTCTGATGACTTCAGGCAAAGCCACGATAGTAAGCATCAGGCAGACGAAAAAAGTCGTCGGCAAAACAGTCAGAAGAATATCTGCATTCATATCCACAATGATTTCGGTCAAATAGTCTATCATAACTTACATTTCAGGTTAAACACACATTCAGGGTCACACGGTCTTTTTACCGTGCGTACTATTCAAATATGCAAAGCCTTTCCAGGCTGTCTTTTCTGCGCTATCCAGCAGCAAAAACCGACTTAGCATAGATATTTATATCCAATATGGCGGAAACCGTCAAACGATTTCCAGATTATCTTCAGGTATGTAGCCTGTCGCCACTGCCAGCATCCCGGGAAGCTCTACCATCACCCTGCGCGAACGGCGTATCCTCACCACCTTTCCTACAACGCCTGCGAAAGGCCCGTCCTTTATCCTTACCCTCTGCCCTGCCCTGAGGCGGGAATTCACTTCAAGCAGATATACGATATCTTCCATCCGCGACTCCGACACCCGTATGAAATCGGCCATGGCCTTGTCCGGAACGGATTCCGGCATCCGGCTCGACCTGTTCCATATATAGCTGACAAAAGACCTCATCCCGCGCTCCAGTATCGCCTCATCAAGCTGCTTGCGCCCGGCCCTGACAAAACAGAGATTGCTCACCGCCGGCACCTCCCTGATTCTCTTCACGCCTCCTGTCTCTTCTTCCCTGACTGTCATCGGCACGAAACACTCGAAACCAGACATCCGGAGCATATCCCTGACTTTCAGTTCCCTCGAATATGTCACCCGCAAAGGGAACCATTTCAGCTGCGGACACTCAGCAGGACTACTTGCTTTCGTATCTGTACCCGTATCCATAGCCATATCCGTAACGGCCGTAACCATACTTCCTCTCCTTCGGCTCTATCCCGTTCAGGGCTATGGCCATCCTCGGATATACCCCGCTCTTCGATATCTCTTCCACCATCGGAAGCGCCCGCTTGTCCATAAGGCCTGCGCGGGTCTTGTCCGTAATCCATTCTTCGTTATACACGTCGATCAGAGTGGAGAGAACCCGCTCGGCCCTTACAGGAAAACGGTCAGTAAGCGTAAACGCCAGTTCCGGGTTCCTGCTGGACACCACTATGGAAATCATGTCTTTCGGCTGGATGAGGATTCCTTTGTTTATGGCTATGCGTTCCGCCTCGTCCGGCACCACATCCTGAAGATAGTTTATCTTCCTGTACGTATTGCAGGAAGTTACGGCCAAGGTCAGAATCGAAAGAAGCACGATCGCCGGCTTCAGTGGAATATTGAAATTCATCCGCATCTTTTTCAAAGGATAATCTTTGCAAATATACCTTTTATAATCACTGCCACCAAGAATTTTCCCGTTTATTTTCCCACATTCTTGATTACGGCTTTGAAGATGAAAATAAATGAGTTACCTTTGTGCGGCTCTTCACACCCCAGATTCGGGGGGGTGGGGGGGGAGATGCGGCGTTTTCAAGAATATAAATCATTGGATATAAACACATTGCCGGAGGCACTATGAAACGAAAAGATATTGTCAGCGAAAAGGCGGAAAAGCAGTTCATGGCACTTGTAAGGGCCGGACTTTGGGGCAAGGATGCGGAGATGGAATTTTTCCCGGAAAACGAAGTTCCGGACTGGAAAGGCATTCTCTATCTCGGGAAGACTCAGGCTGTGCTGCCGCTCGTATATGACGGGATGACGGGATTGCCGGAAGGCAAGAGGCTCTCGGGGCCGTCTCTGATGAAACTCATCGCGTACGTGGACAGGGTGGAGAAACTGAATGCGGATCTGGACGCGGCCGCCGGGAAGATATGCGCCGGACTCGCCGCCGAAGGGATCAGTTCCGTTCTGCTTAAAGGTCAGGGCAATGCTGTACTGTATCCGGAACCAAGGCACAGACAGTGCGGCGACATCGATCTGTATGTAGGTCAGGAAAATTACCTGAAGGCAGCCGATGTGATCCGCAAATGGCCGGAGGTGCATCATGAGGCGAAGGAGACCTCCAAACATGTCGGCTTCGGGTTCGGGCATCTGGAAATCGAGTTGCACAAGATGGCGTTCGAGATGGCGGACCGGAAAACCGATGCCGCGTTCCGCATATGGGAAACGGAAGAACTGTCCTCGGGCCGGGCCGAGGTCTTGCCGGGCGGGGAAAAGGTGACGGTACCTCCGCCTATGTTCAATGTCATCTATGTCTTCTGCCACGGCTTCCATCATTTCATGGAAAGCGGATTGGGGCTCAGGCAGATATGCGATATAGTCATGCTGCTGCACAGATACCATTCGGAGCTGGATGCGAATGAAATGGAGGCCCGGCTGAAGGAGTTCAGGCTGCTCGACGAGTGGAGGCTGTTCGTCAGTCTCGCCGTAAGGCACCTCGGTCTTCCGGCTTCTGAAGCTCCCCTATATATACCTGACAAGCAGGATATTACAGACAAACTGCTTCAGGCCATATTCGATGACGGGAATTTCGGGCACCACAAGGATCTGCCGGATTTTTCGCGTAAGCCTGCGCTCATCCGCAAGCTTGGAAATCTCGGAATCCACCATGTGATCTTTTTCAGGAAATTGAAATTCTCGCCGCGTCAGGCCTGGCTCTACTATCTGCAGATGTGGAGGAACGGGCTTAAAAGGCTTGCCTGACCACTATTTGCTCAGGCAGAGCATCACCATGTCCACAGGCGGGACAGATATGCATATGGGTTTGTCCGGATTGACAGATTCTGTAGGAGCCAGTTCCAGCCACTCGAAGGCATGTGCCGGGATTTTCAGCTTCATTTCTGCCGGCTGCGTGGAGAAATTGGCCACGAACAGCAGGGTCTCATCCCCGTGGTCGCGGAGAAAAGCGAAATGCTTGTCTATGCTGAAGCCTTCCGAATTCGTGTTGCAATAGCACAGGTCATATGTCATGCCTTTCCTTACGGCCTCGTCTGATGCGGCGAAACGGATCATGTCCGTAAACTTTCTGAAGAATGTCCGGTATTCAGAGAGGTCATCCGGCCAAGGCCCGTCGTTGCGGTAGAGTCCAGAGGCAATGAGCCTGCGCAGAGCTTTCAGGGACGACACGCACCACCAGTCGAAAATAGTCGTCCTTCCGTCTCTGCCGCTGAAGCCTTCCTGATCCATGCCCCTCTCCCCCATTTCTTCTCCGGCATATATCATGAACGGTGCCCTGTTTACATAAAGGGATACCGCCAGAGCGGGGATAGAGTTTCCGGCCGTTTTCCCGAAGAAATCAGAGGCGAAACGCTGTTCGTCATGATTTTCAAGGAAATTCAGCATGTAGGGCTGGATGTCGCCGAGATACTGCCAGTTTCTGGTGATGCCTCTGGCCGACTGCCACAGTTCTATCGGCATGCCGTAGCTGTTCAGGTTTGCCTCCACCACGGTACGTAGGGTATCGTACAGGCCTGACTTGTCGTACAGATAATCGAAGCCGACTTCCCTGATATATTTCCTGTACAGGTCTTTCTTGTAGACTTCGGCTATGAATATAATGTCCGGGTGTCCAGATTTCACTTCCGCTATAAGCCACTGCATGAACTGCCACGGCACAAGTTCCACCATGTCGCACCTGAACCCGTCGACGCCTTTGCCAATCCAGAACTCGAGGACTGCCAGCATCTTGTCCCATGTCCGGCTGTGAGTGTCGCAGTAGTTGATCTTCACAGTCTCATACCAGTCGTTCACTCCTGGAGAAGGCGTATATGAATTTCCTGTCGCCTTGGCCGGATATTCCTGATAAGGTGTCAGAAGCCGTTCGTTTTCAGCAAGATATCTGCGGTACTCTTCCGGCGATGAATTCCCGTATTTTTCCTTGCAGCTGCGGACGAGCCATGCAGGGAGTATGGAGTAGGTCCTGCTGAAGTCTCCCGACGAAAGGGCATTGCATTCCGCGAGGAATGCATCGGTATCAGGCAGGGTAAGCCCCTGTCCCTGATAGTAGAAGAAATCGTTTTCGTGGGCCCAGTGTACGGATGTGTCGTCTCCGTCGCCGAGAGTGGTCCTTCCTGATCCTCCCTCAATCTTCCCGTAGTCTCTGGATACATGATTCGGCACGAAATCTATGATGACTTTCAGACCGGCTTCGTGTGTCCTCCGGACAATGTCTTCGAATTCTTCCATCCTGCGGTCAGGGTCCGATGCCAGATACGGGTTGACATCGAAATAGTCGACTATGGCGTATGGCGAACCGGCTTCGCCCTTGACGAACTGCGGATTCGACGGAAAACAGCCGCATGAAGCCGACTTGGTCGAATGCCTGATGACGCCGGTAAACCATATGTGAGTACAGCCCAGCCACTTGAAGTATTCAAGCGCAGGGCTGTCAATGTCGGAAAACTTTCCCGTTCCGTTTTCTTCGAGCGAGCCGCCGCAAACGCGGGACTCGGAGTCATTGCCCCAGAGACGAGGCAGGAGCTGATATATTATAGGTTTCTCCATCACTGTTCTTCTGCAAGGTCCGGCAGGAGACCTGCCTTAAAAAAATTCCATCCTGCAAATATACTTCATTGCATTTTCCGAGCCAAACTATTTTTACATTTCCCGGACGGATTTTAATATTTCAAAACTGCTTCTTATCTTTGCGCCCGTTTTTATTACAAGTGAGGATGATATGGAAAGCGTCAACGATTTTCTGGAACTCGGATTGTCGAACGAAATATTGAATGCGATAGCCGAACTCGGCTTCGAGAAACCGACGCCTGTGCAGGCTATGGTGATACCGCAGCTTCTGGCGGAGGACAACGATATAGTGTGTCTGGCGCAGACGGGAACTGGAAAGACAGCGGCATTCGGACTGCCTGTTTTAGAGTATCTGGATATGGAGGCTGACAGGACCCAGGTTCTCGTGCTCTGCCCGACCAGAGAGCTTTGCCGCCAGATTACGCAGGATCTGTCGAACTATTCCAAATACATGGACGGAATCAGGATAGTCCCGGTGTATGGCGGAGCCGGCATAATGGGACAGATCAAGAGTCTGGAAAAGGGGGCGCACATCATCGTAGCCACTCCAGGGCGGCTTCTCGACCTGATAAAACGGGGCGCTGCAGACATTTCCGGAATCAGGACCCTCATCATGGATGAAGCCGACGAGATGCTTAACATGGGCTTCAAGGAGGAGCTGGACGCCATTCTGGAACAGGCTCCGCAGGGCAGGCGGTCCCTGCTTTTCTCGGCGACATTGCCGAAGGAAGTGGAAATGATAGCCAAAAGCTACATGAAGGATCCTCAGATGGTGACTGTAGGACAGAGAAATGCCGGGTCTGACAATGTCGAGCATTTCTATTATATGGTCAGGGAGGAAGACAGGTATGCAGCACTGAAGAGGATAGCTGACTTCAATCCGGATATTTATGCCATAGTGTTCTGCAAGACGAGGGAACAGACACAGAAAGTGGCCGATGCCTTGCAGAAAGACGGATACGATGCAGATGCCCTGCACGGAGACCTGTCGCAGGCTCAGAGGGACAGCGTGATGGGCCGTTTCAAAAGAAAGGCACTGCACATGCTGGTGGCTACGGATGTGGCTGCCCGCGGCATAGACGTGAACGACCTGACCCATGTCATAAACTATAACCTGCCGCAGGAAATAGAACTGTACACCCACAGGAGCGGAAGGACAGGAAGGGCCGACAAGAAAGGGGTGTCCATAGCCATAATCAACCAGAAGGAGAAGGGTAAAATCCGCCGGATAGAGGGCGTGATCCGCAAACAGTTCACCAGACTGCCAGTGCCGGGAGCCAGAGAGATCTGCGAAAAGCAGCTTTCGCACCTTATTAACGAGATAAACGGCGTGGAAGTCAGGGATGACATATACACCTTCATGCCCGTCATCAATGAAATGTGGGACAGCCTGTCGAAAGAGGATCTCGTCAAGAAGATACTTTCTTATGAATTCAACAGATTCTTCGACTATTACAGAAAGGCCAAAGACCTGAACATCCCTGAAAAAGAGAAGAGAGGCAGAAAGAAAGAAGTATCCGAAGGACAGGAAGTCACAGCTGGCGCCAAAGACAAGAAAGCCCGCGACGGGGATCCGGGGGTATGCGAGAAAGGGTTCTCATGGCTCAGGGTCAACCTCGGGTACAGGAACAAAATCCTGCCGCGCGACATCATTTCCATCATGAAGGCCTGCGGGCTAGGCAAGAAATCCGTGGGAAGGATAGAAATCTTCGGCGAATTCCTGTATATAGGGCTGAAAGACAATATCGTCGATTATGCGAAGTCACAGCTTGACGGAGCGACATATGACCGCCGCAGGCTCAGCGCATCTGTTCTGAGGAAGTAGTCTCCGTTTTTTCCCCGTCCGGCTCCGGCATAGGGTCAAGCCCGTCGTATTCCATGGCATCCCTGATGACAGTGACCAGATAGATAAGCACCAGAATGACAAGTATGGCCAGCGCTACTGTGTCAAGGGCGGAGAATGTGATTTCCCTGCCTGCAACGGAAGCCATCCAGGAGAATTCCCTGACAGGAGCGACGTACATAAGCACTGTATTCACAGCTATCATGATGATCCTGAACTCCGTCGGCCCGAGTTTGGCATAAGTAAGACGGAATTCCTTTTTCAGGTGGGCATTTACGCTGACATTTATGGTAAGCATCAGATATACTACCAGAATGGACATTGCAAGCGGGAAATGCACCATACCGGACAAACCGGCTCCTACGAACATGATGACCTCGTTTATGGCGTCCACCGTATGATCCAGATAATACCCGTACATCGGTCTCTGACGGTTTCTCACCCGTGCCAAAGTCCCGTCCAGAGAGTCACCGTACCAGTTTATGACAAAACCGAGTGAACTCAGCCACAGGTATCCGATGTTTTCAGTACCAGCCAGAATGAAACCGGCCGCCACTATGATGGCACCTGCCGTGCCGATGAAAGTCAAAATATCAGATGTCATCCAACGCGGCTGCCTCTGGGCAAGCCACACAAGGACCTTCTTTTCTACCCCGTTCAGCACAGAAGTCTGAATCCTGACTGAAGCTTCTCTCTTCATCATCCTGTCGTCTTTTTTGAATAAATGTTAAAATTAACAATTAATTCTCATTTAACGTATCATTTTCGTAAAATATCCGGTGCGGATGCCTCGTCCAGTGCATATACCCTGTTCCTCAGGAAGGCTCCGAATTCTTCAGGACTCCGGAACCGTGACTGTTCCTCTGCCGGTATCAGATCCCCGCAGACAAGCCGCACAGGCTTGCCTCTCTTGTTGAAGACCTCCGAAGGCAGGCGCATCAGCCGTACTTTCCAGTCTATCAGGCCAAGACTGTAATAGAAATCCGAATTCCTGTCGAGGAAGCGGACAGGCAAGACAGGTACGCGGAGTTTCCATATGAGCCGGATTACAGGCAGCTGCCACTCCCTGTCGCGGATACATCTGTCCTTCAGGCTCAGGTCAGACACTGCTCCGGAAGGGAAAATCCCCAAAGGATGACCTTCGTTCACATGCCGCATGGCGCTCATTATACCTGATATGCTGTCTCCTGTAGGAGCTGTGCGCGTATCTCCGGTAGGGGTTACGTTTATGAAATTCGGGGAAAGTGCCTCTATGCGGGCCAATATCCTGTTTACTATAAGTTTGTAGTCGCCGCGGATATGTCCGAACAGATCCGCCAGTATGATGCCGTCTATGCTGCCGTAAGGATGATTGCTGACAGTGATGAAGCCTCCTTGCGGAAGATTGTCCAGCATCTCCTTTCCATATACGGTATATACGACTCCTATGTCATCGAGTATGGCGCGGGCGAATTCCGGTCCGGTGCAGCCGCTGTTCCTGTCATACAGATCATTTATCTTGTCGACGGCCAGAGCCTTCATCAGAAAACGCGCGATTCCCCGCCCTGTCCTGCTGCGGAAAGCCGGTACCATATCTTCTATTTCTGTCAATGTAAGAAGAGGCATATGGAATGATTTTCCTAGCAAATATAGAAATTCCGCCTGTTTTTTCTTTTTCCGTATGTTTTTTCTTTTTCTGAATATTTCTTTTTCTTTTTTTGAAAGTCCGGCGGATTCTGCCGGTCTATCTTTGCAGCACACTGATCGGGAATCAATATAACTGCAAGCATATGAGTACTTACGGAAAAATGAAACCGTCCATGCGCGCCGCCGCACACATTCTTATCTGTAATTGTGCGCTTCTGGCCGGGGTTTACGCTGCATGGAGCTGCACCAAGGCCGAACTTGAAAGCATAAAGGAAAATGTTCAGGAGAATCAGGAAAAACCGGACGGAAAGGTAACCGTCCATTTCCACACCGATGTGGCAGACCATGATTCAAAAGCTTCTGAAAATACAGTATCGGACGTTACGATTGCCGTATATCATATGGGGCTGCTGACGGAAATCCTCAGTCTGGAAGATGGGGGAAGCGGCTCGCTGGAACTGAACACAGGAAGAAACTATACATACTATGCATGGGCGAATATCCGTCTGCCGGAAATACCGGATTCCGAGGAGGAGATAAAAGTGCTGAGGCTGGAAGTGGATCCGGCAGAGCCGGCCGGCGGATTACCCATGTCGGATTCCGGGGATTTCAGGGTCTCTATGGGAGGAACAGCTGTAAATATCATGTTTTCAAGGTTGTACGCGCGGGTGAACTTCCGGGTGGACCTGTCCGATATTCCGGAACTGGAAATCAGTGCAGTCCGCATCAGACAGGCTGCCACTTCAGTCACAGCCTTTTCCGAGTCTGCCGCAGTCGCGACGGCAGACGGTGACAGGGCATCCCTGACTGAAATCAGTACCCTGAATTCGGGCGGAGAAGTCGTACTGCATGTTCCGGAGAACTGTCAGGGAGTCCTGCTTCCCGAAAATACGGATCCGTGGGAAAAAGTGCCGGATAATATTCCTGATAAAGCCGGACTCTGTACCTACTTAGAAGTTGAAGCCGAATTTTCAGGCGAAGGAGAATACCGCGGAAATGTCACATACAGGTTCTATCTCGGACAGGATGACACGGGCGACTTCAATATCACCAGGAATACGGAAAATACCGTCACGCTCATCCCTTCCAGAGAAGCCATCACCAGACCTTCCTGGAAGATAGATGCCGGTGAAGTATATGCTGACGTATCGGCGATAATCATCAGTTCAAGCGGAACGATTGCTGTCAAGGATAAAGGCACCATCAACTATTTCGGACCGCAGGCAAATGCCTCTTGGAATAAAATAGTAAAGGGAAACGGGATCTATGTAATATCGGGAGATTACCTCGGAGTTTCACCCATAGGGTATGTAGGAGCTTCTTCGAATGGCTACGACTGGACTATCAGGCAATACCTCTTCGAGGATATTGCATTCGGCGCAGGACTGTTCGTCGGAATATCCAAGACTGCTGTCTACTGGTCTGAAAACGGCGTGAACTGGCAGATGCAGCGGCTCACCGATGAATACAAGGAGCTCGAGGCCATAACATATGGAAACGGGCAGTTCCTTATAGTCGGGGATTCGGGTATAGGTTTTACGTCTCCTAACGGTAAAATATGGACTAAAATCAGCACCACCATTCTATTTCCATACTTCGCGGCAAGCGGAGACGGTGAATTCCTGACAATGAGCATTACCGGATATATCTGTAAATGTTATGGAGAAGATATGACATGGGACATCCCGAGAGACTATGTTTTCGACCAAACGGTAAGCAATTTCAAGAGTATGGATTACGGAAAGGGAGTGTATCTTGTATCTGGCGGCAACGCCCTGTTCTACAGCAAAGACGGCATAAACTGGAAAACCACGTCTTTCGATGATACGTACTTCGATTTCGCAGCAGACTACAGCGACGGGATATTCGCTGCAGCTTCCCGGAGGAAATGGGCCGATGGTCCGCTGGTCGTTTCCACTTCACTCGACGGAATAAACTGGACAGATATCGCCTCTTTCACCAAGTGGATCATTCCTGCAGATATCTGCATCATGTACTGACGCTGAATATTGCGATTGTGAGTGAAAAAGCATAAATTGGCGTCTCTTAAATGGGATGCCTATGCTTTTGAAACTTTATGAAAGAAACAATGACCCTTCTGTAATTTCGGAAATTACGGAATTGCTCGATGAAGGGGGACTGATAATATATCCGACCGATACCATGTATGCCATAGGTTGCCACGCCCTGAAAGAACGTGCAGTCGAAAAGATATGCAAGATAAAAGGTACGGATCCCCGGAAGAACCGTCTGTCCATAATATGCTATGACCTGAGCACCATCAGCCAGTATGCCCACATGGATAATTCCACGTTCAAGCTGATGAAGAAGAATCTGCCCGGCCCTTTCACCTTCATTCTGGAAGGGACATCCAGGCTGCCGAAAATTTTCAGGAGCAGGAAAGAAGTAGGCATAAGGATGCCCGCGCATCAGGCAGTGATGCAGATAGCGGAAGCGTTGGGAGCTCCGCTGATGACAGCCAGCATACCATATGACGAAGATGATGACCCGGGATACGCCACTGAACCGGAACTGATACACGAAAAATGGGGAAAAACCGTGGATATGGTCATAGATTCAGGCCCGGGCAGTCTCGATGTATCCACCGTAATCGACTGCACCGGGCCTGAAATCAGCGTTATCCGCCAGGGAATCGGAGAACTGGAATTCTAATACTGATCCCAGGACTTTATCTGTATATCATCCATGCCCATACTGCAGAATGCCCTGATAAAGGCAGTCGCCAGACGTGCATTGGTGATCAGAGGGATGTTGAAGTCTATGGCTGCCCTCCTTATCTTATAACCGTTTGCCAGCTCTGCACTCGTGAAGTTCTTTGGAATATTCACGACCAGATCTATTTCCTTCTCCTGAAGCATCTTCAAGGCGGACTCGAACTGTGCGGACAGAACCGGATCCTCGCATTCGCTCGGCCAGAGCACTCTCACGGCAGATACTTCGTTTTCGACAAGATACCTGTATGTTCCGGCAGTAGCGTAAATCGTGTATCCATGCCCGGCAAGCAGGCGGCAGGCATTCAGAAGATCCGCTTTCTGCAGGGCATCTCCCGATGACACCAGAATATTCTTCTGCGGGATTCTGTATCCGACAGACAGGATGGACTTGAGAAGAGCCTCGTTGAAATCATCTCCCAGACAGCCGACTTCTCCGGTAGACGCCATGTCCACTCCGAGGACAGGATCCGCCTGATGAAGTCTTGAGAAAGAGAACTGGGACGCCTTGATTCCCACATAATCCAGATCGAAGGCGCTCTTGTGAGGAGCTGCCGGCTTGAGTCCCAACATTACTTTTGTCGCAAGCTCTATGAGATTTATTTTCAATATCTTGGACACGAACGGAAAACTTCTCGAAGCACGGAGATTGCACTCGATTACCTTGATTTCGTTTTCCTTTGCCAGGAACTGGATATTGAACGGTCCAGAAATTTCCAGAGCAGCCGCTATCTTCTTGGCTATCTTCTTGATCCTGCGGACAGTCTCAATGTACAACTTCTGCGGAGGGAACTGGATCGTGGCATCTCCGGAATGCACTCCGGCAAACTCCACATGTTCGGAAATGGCGTATGCTATGACCTCTCCTCCGTCAGCCACGGCATCGAACTCTATTTCCTTGCACCTCTGCATGAATTCGCTCACCACGACAGGATGTTTCTTAGACACCTCGGCCGCAAGCGAAAGGAAGCGGCGGAGCTCGTCTTCATTATAACATACATTCATGGCTGCCCCTGAAAGGACATAGGAAGGACGGACAAGTACAGGATAGCCCACCTTCGCCACGAAATCATGGACGTCGTCCAGAGTGGTAAGCTCGCGCCATTTAGGCTGGTCGATACCTAAAGCGTCCACTATGGAGGAGAACTTATGTCTGTCCTCAGCCTTGTCGATGCTGGTAGCCTTGGTCCCGAGGATGTTGACCCCGCTCCTGTCAAGGCGGAGAGCCAGATTGTTCGGAATCTGTCCGCCGACAGACACCACCATGCCGTGCGGCTGCTCCAGTTCATAGATATCCATCACCCTCTCATAAGTCAGCTCGTCGAAATACAGACGGTCGCTCATGTCGTAGTCCGTGGACACGGTTTCAGGGTTGTAGTTTATCATCACTCCCCTGTAGCCCTCTTTCCTGATCGTCTGCAGGGCATTTACGGAGCACCAGTCGAATTCTACGGACGAACCTATCCTGTAAGCTCCGGAACCGAGGACAATTACCGACTTGTGATCATGCAGATAGGCCACGTCATTGAAATTACCGTTATAAGTCAGGTAGAGATAATTCGTGGCTGCGGGAAATTCTGCCGCCAGCGTATCTATCTGCTTGACACACGGCACTATGCCATGTGATTTACGGAACTCTCTTACCAGATTCTGCGCATCTTCCCCGTCTATCGTATCCTTATACAGGGCACGCCCTATCTGAAAATCTGAAAAACCCTGTTTTTTCGCAGTCTTCAGAAGCTCCAGCGGCATGGCCTCGCAGTTCCCGTAGCCCAGCATTTCCTGATACGTCGCCACTATGCGGGCCAGCTTGTCAAGGAACCATCTGTCTATCTTGGTCAGGGCATGTATCTGGTCTACAGTATATCCTGCACGCATCGCTTTGGATATCACGAAAATGCGGTTATCTGTAGGATCTTTCAGAGCTTCATCTATGTCATCCACTTTCAGCTCCTTGTTTCCTACGAATCCGTGTGCGCCTTGGCCAATCATCCTCAAACCCTTCTGAATAGCCTCCTCGAAACTGCGGCCGATGGACATAACTTCTCCGACGCTCTTCATGCTCGAACCGATCTTTCTGGAAACCCCGTGGAACTTGGACAGATCCCAGCGCGGTATTTTGCAGACTATGTAGTCGATGGCAGGTTCGAAGAATGCCGGCGTATTTTTAGTGACAGAATTCTTCAGGTCGAAAAGTCCGTAGCCCAGACCGAGCTTGGCAGCCACGAATGCGAGAGGATAGCCGGTAGCCTTTGAAGCAAGGGCGGAAGACCGGCTCAGACGGGCATTAACTTCGATTACCCTGTATTCCATGGAATTCGGATCATATGCGAACTGCACATTGCACTCGCCCACTATTCCGACATGACGCACTATCTTGATGGCCAGATCTCTGAGGAACTCCACGTCATCATTGTCGAGAGTCTGGCACGGAGCCACCACGATACTTTCTCCGGTATGTATTCCCAGCGGGTCGAAGTTCTCCATGTTGCAGACCGTAATACAGTTGTCATAACGGTCCCTGACCACTTCGTATTCTATTTCCTTCCACCCCTTCAGGGACTTCTCCACCAGAACCTGCGGAGAAAACGAGAAAGCCTTTTCAGCCACATCGAAAAGCTGCGACTCATCATCGCAGAACCCGGAACCGAGACCGCCCAAAGCGTAAGCCGCACGCAGGATGACAGGATAACCGAGCTCCTGCGCAGCCGCCCTGGCCTGCTCTATACTTTCCGTAGCGTGAGACTTTATGGTCTTCACCCCTATCTGGTCCAGCCTTTCGATGAACAGTTCCCTGTCTTCAGTATCTATGATAGCCTGCACCGGGGTACCGAGAACCTTTACATTGTATTTCTCCAGTATGCCGGACTTGTAGAGTTCCACACCGCAGTTCAGGGCAGTCTGTCCGCCGAAAGCGAGCAATATGCCCTGCGGAGCCTCCTTCCGGATCACCTTTTCTACAAAATACGGAGTGACAGGAAGGAAATATATCTTGTCAGCCACCTTTTCGGATGTCTGCACTGTGGCTATGTTCGGATTGATGAGGACTGTCTCTATCCCCTCCTCCTTCATCGCCTTCAAGGCTTGGGATCCTGAATAGTCGAACTCTCCGGCCTCGCCTATTTTCAATGCTCCGGAACCGAGCAGCAATACTTTCTTTATATCGTTGTCTATCATTGTCGTGAAGTTTAAATTGATTCTGGCAATATCCTTTTAGAGTTTGCTTAGGAATTCATCGAAAAGGAACTCCGTGTCTGTCGGCCCGCTCGATGCCTCCGGATGGAACTGTGATGAAAAGAAAGGCTTGTACTTATGTCTGATACCCTCGTTAGTCCCGTCGTTCATGTTCAGGAAATACGGTTCCCAATCCTGCCCGAGAGTACTGTTGTCCACTGCATAGCCGTGATTCTGGGAAGTGACGAAACACATGTTCGAGCCGACCATGCGCACCGGCTGGTTATGACTCCTGTGACCATACTTGAGCTTGTATGTTTTCGCCCCCGCAGCCCTGCTCAGAAGCTGGTTCCCCATGCATATGCCGAAAATAGGCTTGTCCTTCTTCATGGCCTCACGGATATGCTGCACCGTGATATCGCAGAACTCAGGATTTCCAGGCCCGTTCGAGATGAAGAGTCCGTCATAATCCAACCCAGTAAAATCATAATCCCACGGTACGCGGATAATCTCCACACCCCTGTTCAGGAAACACCTTAATATATTATGCTTGACTCCGCAATCCACGAGCACTATTTTCTTGTCGCCGTGGCCGTAGCGGATGACTTCCTTGCAGCTGACTACTGCCACCTGATTCTCCTTGTTCGGATCCGGTACAGGGAAATTCCTTTCCTGTCCCTCCGGGACAATGATTCCGAGCATCGCACCGTTATCTCTCAATACTTTGGTAAGTTCTCTGGTATCAATGCCGTAAATTCCGGGAATCTTGTGTTCCTCCAGCCACTGTCCCAAACTCTTGACTGCTTTCCAATGACTGAAATCCGAAGAATAATCCGATACGACGAGTCCCCTGACATAAATGCCGTCCGATTCCATGTATCGGGAAATGCCGTTTTCATCGAATTCCTCTGCAGGGACGCCGTAATTTCCGACAATAGGATATGTGATACACAGAATCTGACCGGAATAGGACGGATCGGTAAGACTTTCAGTATATCCTACCATGGCAGTAGAGAAAACTACCTCGCCGTCACATGGGCCGTTGTAACCGAATGAATACCCGTGGAACTCCATTCCGTTCTCCAATTTGAGCGTAGCTCGAATTTTTTGCTCCATCGTCAAGTATGTTTTTTAGAGTGCTTAAATCGGGCGAAAATAATATAATTCTGCGTAATTGCCCAAAATAAAAAGAAAAAATTTTCAAAAAAAACGGAAAAAAATATCATCTCATGGATGATATTGCAGAAGCAGGGTCTATAGCCTTGAAGACTGCGCTTCCGGATACCAGGATATCGGCTCCGGCAGCATTCAATTCCGATGCATTCTTTTCGGATACTCCCCCGTCCACCTCTATAAGGCACGGCAATCCCTTGCGGACAATTTCCGCTTTCAGCTCACGTATGCGGCCGTATGTGTCTTCAATGAATTTCTGTCCGCCGAAACCGGCGAATACAGACATGAGAAGTATGAAGTCGCATCCGTCAAGATAAGGGAAAAGACGCTCTACCGGGATGTCAGGATTTATGGCGATGCCGGCCTTCATCCCGTGGTCATGAATCTGGCTGAGCACGGCGTCCGGATCATCGGTGGCATTCAGGTGGAAACTCAATAGAGAGGAGCCGGCTTTTGCAAACCTCTCCACGTACTTTTCGGGACGCACAATCATCAGGTGAGTGTCCAGAGGCTTTTCGGCAATGGATGCGATGGCTTCCACTACCGGAAATCCGTATGATATGTTAGGCACGAATGTCCCGTCCATTATATCCAGATGGAACATGTCTGCATAGGCGTTTACCATCCTGACATCCCTGTCAAGATGGAGGAAATCTGCGGAAAGCATGGAAACGGATACCTGTGCCATAATCTGTCAGCCTATATGGGTAATCACATCTGCGAGGAAGGCGACGAACTTGTCGAGCGATGCCAATTCCAGCTTTTCGCCCGGAGCATGGACATTGCGCAATGTCGGTCCGAATGAAATCATATCCATACCCGGGAACTTGTCGAGAAAGAGACCGCATTCAAGTCCGGCATGGATGGCACGCACCACCGGTTCGTTTCCGAACAGACGGACATATGATGCGCGGCATACTTCCAACAGCCGGGAATCCATATTCGGTTTCCATCCTGGATATTCCGACTCATGAGTGACTTCCGCTCCGGCAAGCCTGAACACGGCTTCCACTTTCAGGCCGGCAGCCCTGCGCTCCGATGTCACGGAACTTCTCTGACTGGTTCCTACCCTGATAAGACCCTCCTGCGGCATTTTGACAGATGCCAGATTTGTGGATGTCTCTACTAATCCCTTGATATCCATACTCATGGCCAGTACGCCATGAGGGGCTGCAAAAAGCGAGTTGACCAGAGAATCCGCCACAGACGGTTCCACTGCCTTCGTCTCCGGAGACGGAGCTCCCTCCACCATGCACTTCATAAGGATATCCGGATCGGACACGGCATATTCCGTCTTCAGATCCGAAGCGTATTCCGCGACGAGCTGTTCTATGCCGGACACGGCCGACGCGTTTACGGCAATCACAGCCTCCGCCTCGCGGGCAATGGCATTGCGCTTGTTCCCTCCGTCAATCCTGCACAAGTTATATTCAGGTATGGAATACAGGAAACGTGCAAGTAGCTGGACGGCATTCGCCCTGCCCTTATCTATGTCATCGCCGCTATGACCTCCGATACAGTTCGAGATACGGAGCCTGATCATGACGGAATCTCCGGCGACAGGGACAGGAGAATATCTGAATACTGCAGTGGTATCCAGACCTCCTGCACAGCCTACGAAAAGTTCGCCTTCATCTTCGGAATCCAGATTGATGAGGATATTTCCGGTGATGAAGCCAGGCTTCAGCGCATTCGCTCCGTCCAGACCTGTCTCTTCCGAGACGGTAAACAGACACTCTATCTTTCCGGTAGGCAGATCGCTCGTAAGGACGGCAAGTTCCGCTGCCATGCCTATTCCGCAGTCCGCTCCCAATGTGGTATCCTTGGCTATCATCCAGCCATCCTCGATGACATATTTTATAGGATCGCGCGAAAAATCATGCTCCACTCCCGAATTTTTCTCGCATACCATGTCGGAATGGCTCTGCAATACTATGACCGGAAGATGTCCGCACCCTTCAGAGGCAGGCTTCACGATAACGACATTGCCCGCCTCATCTGTCCGGCACTCCAGAGAATGCTCACGGGCGAACTGCTGAAGAAAAGCTATGATCTTCTCCTCATGCCCGGACTCCCGCGGGACCTTTGTGATCTCACGGAAGATGTCCAATACCTTTCTTGAATCCATATCAGATGAAAATTTAGCCTCTGGCAGGGACCAGCATCTTTTCTATGTCGGTCACATACTGTCTGAAAGTCTTGTCGATACTCATCAGATCCTGTACGGTAGAACATGCATGGAGCACTGTAGAATGATCCTTGCCTCCGATTTCGGAGCCTATGGTAGACAGAGAGCACTTCAGAAGGTTCCGGCTCATATACATGGCGATCTGCCTTGCCTGCACTATCTGGCGTTTTCTGGACTTGGACAAGAGATTGTCCATCGTAATATTGAAATACTGGCACACGGCCTTCTGCACCTTCTCTATGGTCAGGTCGCTCTTCTGCTCGCCCACTATCTTGGTAGTGATCCGCTCCGCCAGTTCGACAGTGATTTCCTTATGGGTGAAAGTCGCATTCGCAATGAGGGAAATCAACGCCCCTTCCAGTTCCCTGAAATTAGACGTAATCCTGCTGGCAAGATATATCAGGACATCATCGCTGAGCTTCACACCCTCCCTGAAACTGCGGGACTTCAACATGGAAAGTCTGGTAGCGAAATCCGGCCGCTGCAATTCTACAGACAGCCCCCACTTCAGCCGTGAAAGAAGCCGCTCCTCGAAATTCTTCAGATCGACGGGAGCCCTGTCGGATGTGAAAATAAGCTGCTTTCCTGCCTGATGCAGATGATTGAATATCTGGAAAAATGCATTCTGCGTACCCGGCGAGGACATGTCCTGAATGTCATCGACGATAAGGACATCCATCTTCATGTAGAAGGAGAGAAAATCCGTAAGATTGTTCTTCACCGAAACAGCATCCATAAACTGTGTCTTGAACCTGTTCGCAGATACGTAAAGGACTACAAGTTCCGGATACTTTTCCTTGATGGCGATTCCTATGGCCTGCGCCAGATGCGTCTTTCCCAACCCCGGACCTCCGAAAAGGAAAAGAGGGTTGAAAGCCGTCTTTCCAGGGTGCAGTGCAATGCTCTCGCCTGCGGTGATTCCCATCTTGTTGCATTCTCCCGCCACAAGATTCCCGAAACAATAGTTCGGATTCAGCTGCGAATTTACGGTCACCGGCTTCAATCCCGGTATCACGAAAGGATTCGGACTGCCGGCCTGCCTGAAACTCGGAACATTTATAGGTTTGTTCACAGGAGTGTTGCAGTGGGCGGCCGGATATTCCATCGGCGGCTGTACCCTGACCGGTGCGACCCTGTAAACCAGCTTCGCATCCGCTCCAATCTCCTTCTTCAGTGTTTTCTTGAGTACATCCAGATAATATTCTTCAAGATACTCGCGGAAAAATTCCGAAGGGACATTGACAGTCAGGACACCGTTCAGGAACGATTCAGGCCTGATGGGCTTGAACCACGTCTCGAAAGCCCTCGGACTGACTATCTGCTCAATCATCTTGAGACAGCGATCCCATATCAATATGTGAGTATCTTGTGTCATTTGTTCGGATGGTAATTGTTAAGTCCGGCAAAAAAAGGAAACCGCCAGAGGTCTGGCCGGCTTCCCGGTGTTCCGATGACAAAGATGAGGAAAAAAAAGTTAGAAAAAATTTCTTTTCCTATTGTTTATTATCTTTTTTTTACTTCTAAACGTTTGAGGAAATCCGAAACGATTGTCATTATAACTAACTTATAATCAATGATATATGCATTAACAAATTATTAATATCATTGAAATATACGCTCTTATATATTTGGAATAATTCAAAATAGATGCAAGGCCGTCTTATCGGCGTTGGAAGGCGTTAGAAAACTGAAATCTTCAAATATTTTTTAGGATTTTCCTCTATTTTGGTCAAAAGTCTGTCAAGACCGACCAGAAGAGAATCCAGAGATTCGTAGACGGATTTGTCATTGATCAGTTTCCCAGCCGTACCTTCTGTCCCGTGGAGTTTTTCCAGAAGGCTGTCGAGATCCGCGACCATACCTTCGATATCTGCAGATGAAAGTCCGGACGTAATCCTGTTTATGTCAGACATGGAAGTCCCGGCCTTTTCCGCCAGATCGCACAGACGGACCGAAAGCGAGTCCAACCCGGTTATGAAATCCTCCATCTCCTCTGTCCTGCCCCCTATGGAAGAAGTGACTTTCCTGACATTATATACGGTCTCGTCCAGATTGCGCAAGATGTTTTCAATTGAGGCCCTGTTCTCTTCCGAAAGGGCGAGATTCATGTTTGTCAGGGCGTTGTCGAGGTTGTCCATGACTTCGTAACCTTTGCTGATGAGCGGCTCTACTCCGGAAGCCAGAGACGAAAGCATGTCCGGCGATGTAGAAGGGGTCAGGGTATCGCCGTCGGAAACCATGACGTCCGATGTGCCGAGATCTATCCTTATGGCTTTTCCGCCCATCAGATCCGCACTGTATATGGTCATCCGCGAATCTTCAGGCACTGCGAAATCTTTCGAGACGGAACACTTCACAAAGAAGCATCCGCGACTCTTGTCATAGGTGACGTCGGCTACCGTACCGGCCTTATACCCCTTGATATATACTGCCGAAGACGGCATCAGTCCCTGAACGTCCTCGTATGAGGATACCAGCTCGTATTCGCGATTCATCAGATCTTTCCCGCGCAGGAAATTGATCACGAGAAATGCCGCCGCAAGTACCACGACTGCCAGTATCCCTATTTTAAGTTCCTTTTTCATATAATGTCAGATAATTTGAAGTCGAATATAGCAAATCTTCCCGTTCCGTACACTTTTTCCTTACAATGCAGAGACCTTTCCCCCTTCTATCCTGACAGGGAAAGAACCGGGAAATTCCTTCCGCATCTGCCGGAACAGTTTTCTGGCCCCTTCGGCAGAAACTGCCCTTATAATATATTTATAGGAGTCCCCTGCCCTGACGGCTTCGGCCTTGTGCCCCTTGAAGGCAGGGTCTGAAGACGGAAGCTTTTTCCCGAGCACAAAAATCTGCACACCGAACCCGTCTTCAGTGGTTTCGGAATAAGTATCCTGTCCGGAGGAAGACGAAGCCTCGGCCGCATAGTCCAGACTGGCGTCATATTTGGCCTTGAAAGTCCTGAACGCATTGAACAGGCATTGCGCTATCTGATTTCTGGATGATGCCGAATTCAGTATTTTCAGGTCAGAGGCATTCGACATGAAACCCACTTCCACCAGAACGGCAGGCATGGTGGTCTTCCACAGGACCAGAAAAAGATTCTGCGACACTCCGCGGCTATGTGCCACGGGCCCTTTGGAAAGGGATTTGTCCACCTCCGCAGCGAATGACAGGCTCTGCTCATAATAGGCGTTCTGCATAAGGTTGAAGAAGATGAAAGATTCAGGATCATCAGGGTCGAAACCCTGATAATTCGTAGTATAGTCTTCCTCAAGCATTATCACCGAATTTTCCCTTCTGACCAGATCCTGATTCGAGGAAAACCGGTCATTTCCGAGAATATGGGTGGAGAAGCCATGTGCCTGGGTAGTCGTAGCCGCATTCACGTGGATTGAAATGAAAAGATTGGCATTATTTCTGTTAGCGATGGCTGCCCTCTCGTTCAGCGGGACGAAAACATCGGTGCTTCTGGTATAAATGACCTTTACGTCCGGCCATGCAGCCGAGATTTTGGAGCCGAGCTTTTTGGCGATGTCGAGATTTATGTTCTTCTCCAGGACTTTGCCGTCCCTGCTGACGCATCCGGGGTCTTTCCCGCCGTGTCCGGCATCAATGACCACTGTCTTGAGCCTGAGATCGTCGCCATTGGCCGCCGAAGCGGTGAAAACCGCAGAGAAGGCCACGGAAAACAGGAAAACCGCTGCCGAAGCAATATGGGGAAGTGCTTTCATGCGTTGAGATGCATTTGGTATTAATTGAAATTAGTTTTAAATTTGCAGATTGCAAAAATACGAATTTTTGCTGAATATAAAGAGATTTAATGTCACAATATACTTCAGGCCCATTGAAAGGAAAAAGGGATAAACTGTTTCTGGCGGTCATCTTGCTGCTGGTCCTCAGTTCGGTTACAGTCTCCTCCCAGGATGACAGGAGGAACCGCCGCAGCAGACAGAGGGCTGAAAGGATAGAGGCGAGAGCGGCACGCCAGCAGGAAAGGCTGGAGCGGCAGGAAATGGCGGAAGCGGCTGATTCGATACCTGCGGTCAGCGACTCGATGCAGGCTGTGCTGGATTCTACCGCCTATGCCGATTCGGTGGCCAGACAGGACTCCCTGGATCTGCTGGGCAAGAGTTCGCTGAAGGTGCCGGCTTTCACTACGGCGAGGGATTCCATAATAGAAGATTTCAGCGACGGCAAAAGGATGATATACTACTACGGCGAAGTCTCCGTGAAGTATCAGGACATGGAGCTTACGGCGGACTATATGGAGTATGACATCCAGACCAAGACCGTTTATGCCCGGGGTACCAAGGATTCCACGGGGGTGATTACCGGAATGCCGACGATGACGCAGGGAGGCAAGACATACACCATGGAGGAGCTCCGGTATAATTTCGATACGGGAAAGGCCAGAATCAGCAACATGGTGACACAGGAGCAGGACGGTATCCTGCACGGGAAGAACATCAAGATGATGCCGGACAAGTCGATAAACATCACGAACGGCAAATATACAGTCTGCGATTGCGAACATCCGCACTATTATCTTCATCTGACAGCGGCGAAGGTGATGACGAAGCCGTCGCAGAAGACCGTCTTCGGTCCGGCCTACCCTGTGATAGAAGACGTGCCTCTTTTCCCTGTCATACTGCCTTTCGGCTTCATCCCGAAACGTCCGGACAGGGCGACAGGACTTCTGATGCCTACATTCGGCGAGGAAGCCGCCCGAGGTTTCTACCTCAGGGATGCCGGCATGTATTTCGTGATCGGGGACTATTTCGATCTGTCGCTGACCGGTGACATCTACACTCTGGGCTCCTGGAGCGTGCAGGTGGACTCAAGATACAAGGTCAACTACAAGTGTACGGGAAACTTCTCCCTCACGTATTCCAATGACCAGACCGGAGAAAAAGGGAGTTCCGATTTCACGCAGATGACCAATTTCGGTGTCAGATGGAGCCACTCGCAGGATTCGAAGGCGAGACCAGGGACATCGTTCAGCGCGTCCGTGAATTTCTCCAGCCCGTCCAACAGCCGGTATAACTCCACATCGGTGACGGAAGCCCTTCAGAATCAGATATCTTCTTCCATTTCGTACTCGAAGAACTGGAACGGAAAGATGAACCTGTCCATCAATGCCCTGCACAGCCAGAACTCAATAGACAGTTCGTATTCGTTCACCCTGCCGAACCTCACCTTTTCCGTGAGCAGGTTCTACCCGTTCAAAAGGAAAAACAGGGTCGGCAAGGAAAAGTTTTACGAACAGTTTTCGCTCGGCTACAGCACCACGATACAGAACAAGGTGAATTTCAAGGCTTCCGAGTTCAACAAGCCGGGATTTCTGGACAAGTTCCAGAACGGAATGACCCACAATTTCCAGATCGGTCTGCCTAACTTCACGCTCTTCAAGTACATAAACTTCACTCCGAGCATAAGCTACGGCATGAACTGGTTTTTCAACTCCACGGAAAGGGTGTATAACCCCGACACGGATACCGTGGAAGAAATAAAGGGAAAGCAGTTCAGCACATTCGGGGCCACACACACCTACTCCGGGAGCATCTCGGCAAACACCAGACTCTACGGACTGTTCAATTTCGGCAAACACCGTAAGATACAGGCCATCAGACATGTGATATCTCCGTCAATTTCTTTCTCTTTCAGTCCGGAAAAAGGAAAATATTTCAACGGATGGAGGACGCTGAACTATGTCGACAGGAACGGCAAACAGCAGAGCCTCGACTACAACATCTATGCAGGCCAGCTGTATTCGCCGCCGGGGAAGGGTGAGACTGCGTCAATGAACCTGTCCATCGGAAACAATCTCGAAGCCAAGGTGAGAGACCTGAGGGACACTACCGGCAAGGGCGAGAAGAAAATCAAGCTCATCGACCAGCTGACCTTGAACACCGGCTATAATTTTCTGGCAGATTCGCTGAATCTCAGCAATATAGGCATTTCCATGTCCACTTCCGTATTCGGAAAGGTCGGCATAAGCGCGAACCTTAATTTCGACCCGTATGCAGTGGACGAGAACGGACGTAAATACAACAAGTTCAACGTCCAGACGGAAGGCTGGAGAAAACCGTTGAGACTGACCAATGCCAGCGCATCCGTATCATATTCGCTTTCCGGAGAGGGAAAGATCAACGGTAATGACGGAAGCGCGCAGGCCGGCGGCAATCCGGCGGCGGACTATACCCGCATCTATTATCATCCGGTCACCGGAGAGTACATTCCGGGAGGATGGCTGTATTATATGAATCCGAATGCCCCGTGGTCTGTCAATTTCAACTATTCCTACAGCTACAGCAGGTCATATCAGAGATCCAACGACCGGCTGATAACGAATCACAGGCACACGCAGACACTGGGAGTCTCGGGAAATGTAAAGCTCTCCCCTGCCTTTTCAATAAACCTGACGACCAACTTCGACATCATGGCTTTCAGGATGACGACGACACAGCTCAGCGCGACATATGACCTGCACTGCTTCAACATCACATTCTCATGGATTCCGAACGGCAAATGGGAGTCGTGGTCCTTCAAGATTGCAGCGAATGCTGCAGCCCTGTCGGATCTGTTGAGGTTCAAGAAGAGCACGAGCTACTGGGACAACTGATAACGTGACCCGGGCCGGCATATCCGTCCGCGTGTATTGCAGAAGATGGCAATTTTATTTTGAAATTACGATACGATAGTGTATCTTCGCAAAATCTTTGAAAAAACTTCCTTGAAGTTGCATGATTTTTCAGCGCAGCTTTTCATTTTTTAGGATTCTGCATTGCCGTATGGCAGATTTCCTGAATCATGTTTACATAAATTATTGTTTAAATCCATCGGAAAAGATTTTACTATGCACAATATTTTCGATTTGAATGAAATGGATCTCGAGCAGGTCCGTGCAATCGCGGAGGAGCTCGGGATACGCGTGGGCAAGAAACTGGAAAAAAAGGATATAGCATATATGATTCTGGACAAGGAGGCTGCCTTGAATGCAGCCAATGCGCCTGAAAAGCCGAAAAGAGGCAGGCCGAAGAAGCAGAAAGCACAGGAGGCGGCTCCGGCCGATGCTGACCGGAATGCCGTACAGGACGGAAACGCCGAGGGCAGACAGCAGACCGGGCAAAGGAAAGGCAGAGGCAGAAAGGCCGGAGACGGCGCGGCAGCTGTCCAGACTGAAGAAACCGCAGCCGAGAATGCCAGAAAACAGGATAATCCGGAAAAAAAGAAAAGAGGCCGGAAAAAGGCAGACAGTCAGGCTGCAGAGAGCCCGAACACTGATGTCCAGGCCGTAAGGCAGGATGCGGAAAACGTTTCCGCCGATGTCAACGCTGCCGAAATGCCGTCGGATATGCCGGACACAGGAGCACAGCAGCCGAGCCAGAACGGGAACAGGAAAAAGAGGGCCAGGATACAGAGACCTGCAGGCCAGGATGTCGCCGAAACTGCAGAGGTGGCTGAAATACAGACTGCTGAGTCCGGCAACAATGCCTTGCCTTCAGCCGAGAGAGTCCAGAATCATGGCCGGAACAGATTCCAGGACAGGAGATATGAAGAGAATCTCCCTTCCGCCCAGCCGAATTATCAGAATCAGAACGGACAGCAGAATTACCAGAATCAGCAGAGAGCGCACCAGAAAATAGAATTCGAGGGTGTAGTAGAGGCGACGGGGGTGCTGGAGATCATGCCTGACGGATATGGCTTCCTGCGTTCGTCCGACTACAATTACCTGAATTCCCCTGATGACATCTATGTATCAGCAGGCCAGATAAAGACCAATGCGCTGAAGACCGGAGACACTGTCACGGGAGAAATAAGACCGCCTCGCGAAGGCGACAAGTACTTCCCTTTAGTGAAAATCAAATATATCAACGGCAGGACGCCGGAATTCATCAGGGACAGGATTCCGTTCGATTTCCTGACCCCGCTATTCCCTGACGAGAAATTCAATCTGCTCGGCAACGGGCATAACGATTTGTCCTGCAGGGTTGTGGACATGTTCACACCTATAGGAAAGGGACAGAGGGGACTGATAGTGGCCCAGCCGAAGACAGGTAAGACCATGCTTCTGAAATCCATAGCGAACGCCATTGCCGACAATCATCCGGAAGTCTACATGATCGTGCTTCTGATAGACGAGAGGCCTGAAGAGGTGACGGACATGGCCCGCAGCGTAAAGGCCGAAGTGGTAGCCTCCACCTTCGACGAACCTGCAGAAAAGCATGTCAAGGTAGCGAATATGGTTCTGGAAAAGGCCAAGAGGCTGGTAGAGTGCGGTCATGACGTAGTGATCTTCCTGGACTCCATCACCAGACTGGCACGCGCATACAACACAGTCCAGCCGGCATCGGGCAAGGTTCTGTCCGGAGGTGTGGATGCGAATGCCCTTCACAAGCCGAAGCGTTTCTTCGGAGCTGCCAGAAATATCGAGAACGGCGGATCGCTCACCATTCTGGCCACAGCCCTCACCGATACCGGTTCCAAGATGGACGATGTGATATTCGAAGAATTCAAGGGTACCGGAAACATGGAACTCCAGCTGGACAGAAAACTGGCCAACAAGCGCATCTTCCCGGCCGTGGATGTCACTCTCAGCAGCACAAGGCGCGATGACCTGCTCTATACCCAGGAGCAGAGCAACAGAATATGGATACTGCGCAACTATCTGGCTGACATGAATTCAGTAGAAGCCATGGAATTCCTCAAGGATCGTCTGGAAAAGACCGTATCCAATGAAGAGTTTTTCGCTACGATGAATGGAGACAAACTTCAGTAATTATTCCAAGCATTACGGGCCGCTGGCAAGTCTCGGCCTTCCCATAGTCATCGGACAGCTCGGCATCATCATGGTGAGTTTCGCAGACACCATGATGGTCGGGCATTACGATACGGACAGTCTGGCCGCGGCAAGTTTCGTTAACAATCTGTTCAACCTCGTCATCATATTTTCGACGGGGTTTTCTTATGGGCTTACTCCGATAGTCGGCAAACTGTTCGGAATGTCCGACTGCAGCGGAGTGGGCAGAATGCTGAAAAACAGCCTGGCCGCCAACACATTGACTGCATGTCTGCTTATGCTGACCATGACTGTGCTATACATGAACATCGGCAGACTGGGACAGCCAGAAGAACTTATGCCACTGATAAGACCGTATTATCTCGTCCTGCTGGCTTCACTTATTCCGGTCATGATATTCAATGCTTTCAAGCAATTCGCAGACGGCATTACGGACACCGTAACCCCGATGTGGATACTTCTGGCCGGAAATGTATTCAATATCTTCGGAAACTGGTGTCTGATTTTCGGCAAGCTCGGCTGCCCTGAAATGGGACTCCTCGGTGCAGGCATATCCACTTTAGCTTCCAGAATCCTGACTGTAATCATCTTCGCCGCGATATTCTCATTTTCCCGTAAATATTCCGCCTTCAGGGAGGGATTCGCACACGGACGCGTGAACAGGAAAGACTTTTCGGAACTGAACCGCATCGGATGGCCCGTCGGTCTTCAAATGGGGATGGAAACCGGCTCCTTCAGTCTGGCTACCATCATGGTAGGATGGCTGGGGACATTGCAACTTGCCGCACATCAGGTAATGCTGACTGTAGGACAGCTGGGATTCATGCTTTACTACGGCATGGCGGCTGCAATAGCCGTCAGGACAAGCCATTTTCTGGGGCAGAACGACATACGGAATGTAAAAACGGCGGCTGCGGCAGGATTCCAGCTGATACTGGCAATGGCAGCAGTAGTTTCAGCATTGATTTTCTGTTTCAGACACGAGATAGGGCATTTGTTTTCCGGAAATGCGGAAGTGGCCGCGATGGTCGCCCAGCTGGTAATTCCATTCATTATATATCAGTTCGGGGATGGCCTGCAATGCGCATATTCAAATGCCTTAAGGGGAATTTCTGACGTGAAAAGCGTGGTGCTCACAGCTTTTCTGGCCTATTTCGTCATTTCCTTACCGGCAGGATATCTGTTCGGCTTCGTGTGCGGCTTGGGACTGACAGGCATTTGGCTGTCTTTCCCTCTGGGTCTTACTTCTGCCGGCATCATGTATTTGCTGCGTTTTCATCGCAGCACCAGAAAAATGTAAGTTTTTCTAAAAATATTCAACTTTGGCACAGATATTGAAATAATTCATAGCGTGCTGGTCAAGTGTGATCCAAGACACTTACAGCATGTTGGTTATTAGTTTTAGTGTTATTAATTATGTGGTTAGTATGAGGGTCTGCACGTGAGTGTCGATTCTCATTTTTTT
>CALUUA010000030.1 GCA_944323845.1 uncultured Bacteroidales bacterium | reverse complement strand
ACTCGCCGGACTTTCCTGTCGTTATAAAAAAGAAAGGTGACCCTTAAGTCTGTCTTTGACTTTTGGGTCACCCTCATTCGGAAACCTCTCTTGATCAGATAAGCAGATACATATATGACAATGAGATATACAATACTATCGAATCAGCTGTATCGGCTTTGCCGCCGAGATGTGCCGAAATTTTCCGGCTCAGTTATTACAATAGGTTGAAAGCTAAAGAAATAGCCTTTTCGATGAATATCTCCGTCAGAACGGTCGAAGCCCAGATATACAAAGCTTTGAAATTGTTGAGAGCACGGCTGAAACAGTTCTACGAAGAAAATATCGATTGAAAGATTTTACGGAACATTATGGAAAAGAAGGGTAACATGCCGGAGTTTGACACAAGTATAATTGTCAGATATCTGACAGGGGAGGCAAGCGAGTCGGATTTGTCCGAACTTGAGTCCTGGCTTCTCGAAGACAGGTCCCGTATCGAAGAACTTGCAGATTTCGAGACCATTTATGATGCCAGAAAAGCCAGAGACTATGCCTCAGGACACATTGCTGTCCCGTCGTTTGACAATCTTGTAAAGCGGCGCGGCGGAAATAGCCGGAAATCCCGCATATGGCGCGGAATTGCAGTGATGACGGCGGTCGCAGCCGTATTGGCGGTAGCCATGATATCGGTCGTGAATATTGCGGACAGCAGCCGGAAACTTGAATTCAGGGTCGCTGACGGGGAAAATGTAAAGGAAATACGGCTTCAGGACGGTACAATGGTCTGGCTCAACACAGGCAGCAGCATGGAGATCGATTATGGCTTGCATGAACGGGAAGTCAGACTTGAGGGGGAAGGATATTTCAGTGTTACGAAAGATGCGAAAAGACCTTTCGTGGTGATTACGGACGATTATTCCGTATATGTTACCGGAACCGAATTCAATGTCAAGGCGTATGATTCTGACTACTGTTCGGAGACGGTCCTCATGTCCGGGAAGATCGAGATAAGGGACAGCGATGGGAAAACTCTCGGAAAGCTGGTTCCGGGACAGATGATGAAATACGACCGTATCAACGACATGATGTATGTATCCTCCTGTGACACTGAAAATGTCGGCATATGGAAAGACGGCTGGCTGTCATTTGACGGAATGGATCTGAACGGAGTGTTCAGGCAGCTTTCAAAAGTGTACAATATCCCGATAATAGTGTCTCCCGATATGAAAAGCGATGTCACGGTAAATTCAGGGATTATCAGAAAGGTGAAATATATCGACTCCGTTCTGGATGACCTGCAGTTTGTCTTTCCGTTCGAATACAACTATTCGCCGGACGGCATTCTGATATCGCCGTCGGGAAAGAAAGACAGATGAAAATATCAAACGCATAATTAATAACAGTATTTGAATGAGAAGGTTTCTACTTGCAGCGCTTTCGTTTGTGCTGCTGTTGCCTGCCGCATACGGACAGGGCGACATGATTGTACTATCAGCTAAGGATACCTCCCTCGAACAGATTTTCCGGACGATAGAAACGCAGAGCAAATACCGGTTTTTCTATGTCCAGGGACTCATAGAGGGGCTTACGACAGATGTCAGTATAAGTTCATCCGACATCGATACCGTCATGGAGGAGGTGCTGGAAGGCTTGCCTTTGAAATACAGGGTGAGCAACGATACGGTGTATATTACCGCCGATGAAAAAGACAGGAATGAAGATGTCCCCTCTGTGGAAGGAAAGGTGACGGATGAAGCCGGGCAGCCTCTGGCTGGAGTGATAGTCCAGAATACTGAAACCGGAGAATATTCGGTTTCGGATACGGACGGCGGGTACAGGATAAACGCTTCCCCTGATGACAAACTGACATTTTCATGTCTCGGTTACGAATCATCGACACTCAATGCAGGCGGCAGATCCAAAGTCGATGTGTCCATGGCAATGGAAATACAGGATCTTGACGAAGTGGTGGTCATAGGCTACGGTGTGCAGAGAAAGAGCGACCTGACTTCGTCCATAGCGAAGGTGTCGGCGAATTCGCTTGTCGACATGCCTGTCACCAGTATCGAGTCCGCCCTTCAGGGACAGGCTGCAGGCGTGAATATAGTCAATACATCGGGCCGTCCGGGAGCGGATGTCCAGATAAGGATACGCGGCGTGGGAACGGTCAACAATAACGAGCCTCTTTATATTGTCGACGGAATGCCGGTGTCAGACATTTCCTACCTGAACATGTCCGATGTGGAATCCATTGAGATTCTGAAGGATGCATCATCGGCTGCAATCTACGGAACGAGGGCGGCAAACGGAGTCGTCATGGTGACTACCAGAAAAGGCGCAAACGGCGGTGGAGCAACGGATTCCCGCCATGACTTGACGGTAGGTTTCGATGCCTATTGGGGCATGGCGAACCCGGTCCGCCAACTCCATCCGGCCTCTGCCGACGAGTACCTTGAGATGGTGCGCCAGATATATGGGGAGGATGCGAATACATACAAGCTCGTAAAGACTGAATATGACAAAGGGTACAATACGAACTGGTGGAAAGAGGTCAACAGAAAGAATGCCTTCGTCCAGAATTACAATCTTTCGTTCAATGGCGGGACCGACAGGCTTTCATATCTTATGAGCGCGAATTATCTGTCACAGGAAGGAATCGACAGGAAAAGTTCGTTGAAGCGTATCTCTTTCAGGGTAAATACTTCATATAAGGCCAATGACTGGCTGACTATCGGAGAGAATATCAGCATTACCAATGAAGATCTCGAAGGTGACGGCGACAGCGGAGAAGACGGCTTTGTCAGTTCTGCATTGAGGGCTGACCCTCTCTATCCTGTTATTGATCCGGACAAACACGATGATAATCCGTTCAACAATTACGGCTCATCTTCACTTACCAACATCAAGAACCCAGTGGCTGCGCAGGATCGCTATCTGCAGAACAGGCATGGCAACGATATGTTGAAAATCATAGGAAACGTATATGCCGAGATCCGGTTTCTGAAAGATTTCGTGTTCAAGACCGATTTCGGAGTAGAACTGAGCAACGGCACATACCAGTCGTTCTCGCCGGTATATTTTCTTGAAGTGGATGACCAGAACCAGACAGCGAATGCATGGTCCCAGCTTGACAAAGGCAGGAGATGGACATGGATAAATACATTGTCATACAACAAGACTTTCGGCAAGCACAGAATCAGCGCCGTACTCGGATATCAGGCGGAAGAATACTCTTACCAGTTCCTTGAAGGAAACAAGTTCGGCCAGCCGAACAACGATCTTTCATTCCAGTGGATTGATGGCGGAATAAGCGGAGACAGAATAAGCGGGTCGAGGTCGGAAGAGGCGTTGCTGTCGTATTTCGCCAGAGTCAACTGGTCATATGACGACAGGTATCTTCTGTCTGCATCCGTCAGACGGGACGGCTCCTCGAAGTTCGCCCCGGGGAATCAGTGGGGGACATTCCCTGCCGTTTCCGCAGGCTGGAATATAACGAACGAGCCATTTTTCAAGGAGCTCGGACAGGACTGGCTGTCGATGCTGAAATTGAGGGCAGGATGGGGCCAGCTCGGAAACGAGCGGATTTCATCCGGAGCCTATGCCACATTTATCGAAGGCCGACTGGATACGAAATTCTTCTTCAACGGGGAAGAGAATGTGCAGGGATACGGTCCTGTGAATGCCGGCAACCCCGAAGTGTCATGGGAACGGACGGAAACGGTGAACGTCGGACTTGATATCGCCCTGTTCCGCTCCAGATTGACCGCCACTGTAGACTGCGAGTACAAAGTTACTACAAAAAAGTGAAATGCGGAAAGAAATAGTGATAGAATTGAGTTACAAGGGTTTCAGTCGTGCT
>CALUUA010000029.1 GCA_944323845.1 uncultured Bacteroidales bacterium | reverse complement strand
ACACGGTCATATTGAAAGACGTTATCGCCAGAAAAAGAATACCGGATATAATGATGCTGGAAAGTGTAGTGAGATTTACTGCCGACAACATAGGCAACGTCCTG
Source organism: uncultured Bacteroidales bacterium (assembly GCA_944323845.1). Lineage (GTDB taxonomy): Bacteria > Bacteroidota > Bacteroidia > Bacteroidales > UBA932 > Cryptobacteroides. Next base: position 8,975 of record CALUUA010000029.1, on the reverse strand, counting down.
TCTACAAAAAAGATAGCAGACACGATGACTACCAACGGCAGGAAAATCGACCAAAAGACCGTCGAGAGGTACATTTCCACTCTTTGCGAAACATTTGTCCTGTACGAGGCCAAAAGATACAATATCAAAGGCAAACAGTTCCTCAAGACATTGGAAAAGTATTATTTCGTGGATATGGGACTCAGAAAAGTATTACTAGGGCCACGGGCATTCGACGCGGGACATATCCTTGAGAATGTCATATATTTAGAACTCCTGCGCCGGCACAGAAGAGTCTATATCGGAAAAGTCGACAATCTCGAAGTGGATTTCGTGGTAATGGATGACAATGAGGTTTCATACTATCAAGTGGCTGCGACCGTCCGCGATGAAAACACGCTCCGCAGGGAACTCTTGCCGCTGCAGAAAATCAATGACCACTACCGTAAATACATCCTTACCCTCGACGAAGACCCTGATGCCGATTACAACGGTATCATCCGTACAAACGCCCTCAACTGGCTGCTCCGATAAATTTATTTTACGGTTTCGTGCCGTAAAACAGTTTCTAAACCTTATATTTGCACTGAAATACGGCAAAGGGGCTTGCACCCGAAAATATTTATGAAAACTGAAACCGTCACTTCGGCACAGAACCAAAGGATAAAAGAACTTCTCGCGCTTCAGGAAAAATCCAGAATGAGGCGAGAGACTGGCTTGTTTATCGTGGAAGGACGCAGGGAGCTGGACCGGTGCACTGATGCCGGATACCTCGTCAGGACGCTGTTCGTCTGTCCTGAAATATGCCGGGAAAGCGACATAGAGGAACTCAAGGGGAAAATCCTTGCCCAGCCGCCCCTTCCGGGGCAATGTCAGCCGTCCATAATAGAAATTCCGGCCCGGCTGTACGAAAAGGCGGCTTACAGAGGAAGCACAGAAGGGCTCCTGGCGGAAGTCTGCATCAAGGACAGAAGCCTTGAGTCCCTGAAAATCGGGAAAAATCCTCTGCTGATCGTATTGGAATCCGTGGAAAAACCGGGAAATCTCGGAGCCGTACTGCGCAGTGCGGATGCAGCCGGCGCCGATGCCGTCATCATATGCGACCCACTCACTGACCTGTATAATCCCAACCTGATAAGGGCGAGTTTGGGAGCAGCCTTTACAGTCCCGACAGTCGCCGAGACATCGGAAAATGCCATTGCCTGGCTGAAGGCAAACGATATCAGAATACTGACTGCCCAGCTTCAGGATTCCGAGCCATATTATGATACAGACATGACCGGAGGCACAGCCATAGTCATGGGAACCGAATCTACAGGACTCACCGGGATATGGAGGGAGAACGCCGACCGCCACATAAGGATACCCATGCTGGGACGCCTCGATTCTCTCAATGTATCAGTCTCCGCCGCCATCCTTCTTTATGAAGCTGTGCGGCAGCGCAACCAATGACACTCAAAACGCAAACCATGAAAAAATTCGGACTTATAGGATATCCCATCGGCTCTTCAATGAGTCCGGCGCTGTTCAAGGCCGGATATAAGGGCAAATACGACTACGACCTGATAGAAGAAGCCGATTTCGACACGGCTTATGAAAAATTCATGGCAGGATATGCCGGAATAAATGTGACAGCCCCTTTCAAACTCCAGGCTTTTTCCAGAGCAGATAAAAAATCGGAAATGTGCAGGAAAATCGGGGCTGCAAACCTGCTGATAAAGTCGGAAGACGGCAGCGTCAACGCCTTCAACACCGATTTCGACGGGGTATCTCTGTCGATTCTGGAAGCCATACTGCCAGACAGGGGACTGGATTATTTCTATCTGTACGGCTCGGATTTCTCATCGGTGAAGACCATGCTGCCGACCATTTACGGGCACAGGCCCAAAGCCATGATCGCCGGCTGCGGAGGCGCAGGCCGTGCAGCGGCCGCAGCGGCCGCTGCATTAGGCTACGATACCGTTCTGGTCAACAGGTCTCCCGAAAAGGCGGCGAAAATAGCGGATGAGATGCCGGAATACCATTTCAGGTCAGCCGGAATCGAACATTTCCCGGAAATGCTGGCTGAAGCCGATCTGCTGGTATATACCATACCTGAAAGAATATGCGGACTGGAAAAATTGGACAGGAGCATGTTCGCTTCCCCGGGGAAAATCATCCTCGAAGCGAACTACAGGCAGCCGTCATTCAAGGCCGCCGACATCAGCCTGATCAACGGATGCAAAGGGACATACGTTTCGGGATTGAGATGGCTGCTGTATCAGGCTCTGGTGGGCTTCAAGATTTTCACCGGAGAAAATCCCGACTTTGACAGAATGTGCGAGGTTTTGTAAGAAAATATGACTAAATTGCCGGCTTCGGCGGCAAAGCCGGATTAAAGGGAATTCATCATGTCATTGAACAAGGTAATGCTCATAGGCTATGTGGGGAAGGATCCTGAGATAAGGTATCTGGACAAGTCCGTGAAAGTGGCGACTTTCAGGTTGGCGACATCGGAAAGATACCGGGACCGGGACGGAATGTTGAAAGAAGTGACTGAATGGCACACGGTATCAGTATGGAGGGCTTTGGCTGACATCGTGGAGAAATATGTAAGGAAAGGTTCGCAGATTTATGTCGAAGGACGTTTGAGGACCCGTACCTGGACTGACAGGAACGGAGCGGAGAAGACGGTGACGGAAATAGCCGGAGACAACATGGAGCTTCTCGGAAGAGCCGCAGCCGTGCAGGACGCGAAAAGACCTGCGGAAAAACCGGCGCCCCAGGTTATAAGTCCCGGGACAGAAGAAGCGGATGACGACCTCCCTTTCTGAAAATGCAGACAGAACACAAAATACAAAAATTTAAAATCAGATACAGACATCATGAAATTAGACGTTGTGCTCGGACTCCAATGGGGAGATGAAGGCAAGGGCAAGATAGTAGATGTCCTCGCAGGAAATTATCCGATAGTCGCAAGATTCCAAGGTGGTCCCAATGCCGGCCATTCGCTTCATTTTGAAGGGAAAAGTTTCGTTTTGAGATCGATTCCATCAGGAATTTTCAGGAAAGATGCCGTCAATATCATCGGCAACGGCGTAGTGCTCGACCCGATCACTTTCAGGAAAGAATGCGAAAACATCGAAGCCACCGGCGTCCCTGTAAAAGAAAGAATCGTTATAGCGAAGAAAGCACATCTCATATTGCCGACACACAGGCTTCTCGATGCAGCCAATGAGGCTGCAATGGGCAAAGGGAAAATCGGGTCGACGCTCAAGGGAATTGGGCCGACATATACCGACAAGGTAAGTCGCAACGGCCTTCGCGTGGGAGATGTACTGGCCTCTGACTTCCCGGACAGATTCCGCAAACTCAAGGACAGGCATGTGAAAATGCTGTCCCAGATGCAGTTCGAGTGCAATCCTGAAGCTGAAGAAGCAGAATTCTTCGCTGCTGTCGAATACTTGAAGCAGTTCCGGCTCGTAGACTGCGAGTATTATGTGAACAAGCAGCTCGAGGAGAAGGAAATTCTGGCAGAAGGAGCCCAGGGTTCCATGCTCGATATCGACTACGGCTCATATCCGTTCGTGACATCATCGTCCACAGCCTGTGCAGGAGCATGCATCGGACTCGGAGTGGCGCCTTCCAAAATCGGCCATGTCTACGGCATTTTCAAGGCCTATTGCACCAGAGTAGGCAGCGGGCCTTTCCCTACGGAACTGTTCGACGAGACAGGGGAAAAGCTCAGGAAAATAGGCAACGAGTTCGGCGCAGTGACAGGCAGACCGAGAAGATGCGGATGGCTGGATCTTGTAGCCCTGAAATATGCCGTAATGCTGAGCGGGGTCACGGATCTCATCATGATGAAGTCCGACTGTCTGGATTCGTTCGAGACCATCAAGGTCTGCACTTCCTATAAGGTGGACGGACAGGAGACAGATCAGGTTCCTTTCGACACGTTTGCCAGCATAGAACCTGTCTACACAGAGTTCAAGGGCTGGAATGCCGACCTGACAGGATGCCGTCATGAAAGCGAACTCCCTGAAGAATTTACGGAATACATAGCTTTCATGGAGAAATACCTCGGCGTCCCTATAAAGATCATTTCCCTCGGGCCCGACAGGGATGCCACAATCATGAGATAAGACGGATAAGACAAAAACAAATACGGGGGCCGGCCGGAATGGTACTTTCCGCCGCCCTCGTCAAATTCAGAAAAAATGACTGCAACTATTAGAAAATTCCTCAACGACTCCCCTGCCGCCAGATGGGCGGCTCTCATACTCATCGCCCTGATGATGTTCTTCGCATACATGTTCGTGGATGTGATGTCCCCTCTCAAATCCCTGATAGAGAGCACGAGAGGCTGGGACAGCGGGGTTTTCGGCACATATGCCGCCTCGGAATACATCCTCAATGTCTGCGGTTTCCTCATCGTGGCAGGAATCATTCTCGACAAGATGGGCATACGCTTCACCGGTGTGCTTTCAGCCTCTCTGATGGTAGCGGGCGCCGGAATCAAATACATCGGAATCAGCGACTGGTTTCAGGCTACGGCTCTTTGCGGCTGGCTTGACAGCTGGTGGACAGCCTTGCCGGGCAGTGCGAAGATGGCCTCTCTCGGGTTCATGATATTCGGATGCGGCTGCGAAATGGCGGGAACTACAGTCTCCAAAGCCATAGCCAAATGGTTCAAAGGGAAGGAAATGGCTCTGGCCATGGGATTGGAAATGGCGATAGCCCGTCTCGGCGTTTTCGCGGTGATGTGGCTTTCTCCGGCCATTTCAGAGCATTTCGGAGGCTCCGTAGTAGCTCCGCTGGCTTTCTGCACTTGCCTTCTTCTGGTAGGACTGATAAATTACTCCGTATTCTCCTTAATGGATACGAAACTCGACAAGCAGCTTATTGCAGCAGGAGAAGCCACGGCAGAGAAGAGTCCGGAAGATGAATTCCACATAAAGGATCTCGGACAGATTTTCTCCAGCAAGATGTTCTGGTTAGTAGCCCTGCTGTGCGTCCTCTATTATTCAGCCATCTTCCCGTTCCAGAGATATGCCCCGAACTTTCTGGAGGTGACATTGAACGTAGATGCCAATACAGCTTCGAGGCTTTTCAGCTGCTTCCCGATACTGGCCATGTGCCTGACTCCAGTACTGGGTATTTTTCTCGATCACAAGGGCAAGGGAGCCTCTATGCTGATGGTCGGAGCCATCATAATGATAGCATGCCACCTGAGTTTCGCCTTCCTTCTCCCTGTCTTCCCATACAAATGGTTTGCAGTCCTGCTTATCGTGATACTCGGAGTAAGCTTCTCGCTCGTACCCGCAGCTCTGTGGCCGAGCGTACCTAAAATCATAGACGAGAAGATATTGGGAAGCGCGTACTGTCTGATATTCTGGGTGCAGAACATAGGACTCTGTCTGGTGCCTCTGCTCATAGGGGTGGTACTTAACTCGACAGGCGGCTACCTGATGCCGATGATCATTTTCTCATCTTTCGGTGTTCTGGCCTTTATCCTGAGCCTGCTTCTCAAAGTCGAGGACAAGAAAAAAGGATTCGGTCTGGAACTGCCAAATATTCAGGACAATGACCCTGAAAAGCAATAGTACGGGCATCAGCAAGAGCAAGGCAGCCTGCTGGGCGGCTCTGGCATGTCTCGTGGTACCGATGTTCGCATCGTACTTCTTCGATGACATGTTTTCCACGTTGTCGCATATATTCCAGAATCCGGCAATGCTGGAACTCGGCTGGAACAGCGCGGACTACGGTTTCTATGCCGGCGGCTATTCTTTCCTGTGCGTCTGCGGAGGACTGGTAATTTGCGGAGTACTCCTAGACATGTTCGGTGTCCGGCTTGTAGGCTCCATATTCGTCGGACTGATGGTACTCGGGGCGGTCATCGTATTTGCGGCCCTGGTATCGGGGCTTCCGCCTGAAAGTTCTCTTACCATTGCATACATAGGATGCATGATATTCGGGCTCGGGAGCGAGATTGCCGGTGTGGCTGTGACACGGTCAATAGCCAAGTGGTTCAAAGGCAGGAATGTGGCTCTGGCCATGGGGCTCCAGCTTTCCATCGCAAGGCTCGGGACAGCCGCGGCGTTCCTGCTGGCTCCGGTCATCGTGGCACAGAAACCGGCCGGAGAAATATACGGGCTGATGGAGACAGCCAGACCTGCCATGGTCGGACTCGGACTGCTGCTGGCAGGCGGGATATTATGGGGCATCTTCGTAGCCATGGATGCGGCTTTCGACAAGGATGCAGGCATTCCGGTTTCAAGAGGTGAGGTAAAGGAAGAAGACAGGTTCAGATTTTCAGACATACTGAAAGTCCTGACAAATCCGAGGTTCCTCATGATCGCATTCCTGTGTGTATTCTTCTACTGCTGCATAATATCCTTCAAGAAGTTCGGAACCTCCATAGTCATACCGCGCTTCGGGATGGATGTGGATTCGGCCAAATGGATGATCACGATGATACCTTTCTTCACCGTGGTATTCACGCCCCTTTTCGGCGCGCTTGTGGACAAGGCCGGAAAGGCTACGGGCTGGATGCTTCTCGGGGCGTTTCTGGTACTTGCCGCCCATGTCACGATGGCTTTCGCCCCTCAGGGAATCCCGTTCTACGGCTATCTGGCCATCTCCCTGCTGGGAATAGGCTATTCGCTGGTACCTTCCGCCATGTGGCCGACCGTACCCAAAATAGTACCTGAACGGAACCTCGGCACGGCATATTCGCTCGTCTACTGGATTCAGAACATGGGAATGCTGGTCGTCCCAATTTTCGTAGGCAGGATATTCAGGGACATGGTGACGGAAGCAGGGAACAAGAGTCAGGAAATAGCTGCCGCCGTGAATGCCGAATTCATCTTCATAGGACTCGGGACGGCCGCCGTGGCTGTGGCAGTATCACTGATACTGTCGTCACGCAGACATCCCGAGCTGAGGATCGACATGCCTGACAAAAAATGAAGTGATGTACAAGCTGCTTGACAAAGTCAATTATCCGTCTGACCTGAAGAGTCTGGACATGGAGGAACTGAAGGAGCTCTGCTCCGAAATCAGGGACTACATGATAGAATGCTGCGCCACAAACCCGGGACATCTCGGTTCCAGTCTGGGCGCCGTCGAGCTGATCGTGGGCTTCCATTATGTATATGATTCCCCGTCCGACAAGATAGTCTTCGACGTGGGACATCAGGCATATGCACACAAGATCATCACCGGCAGAAAAGACATTTTCAGGAAAAACAGGAAAAAGGACGGGATAAGCGGCTTCACAAGGATGAAAGAAAGCATTTACGACGCTTTCGGAGCCGGACATTCGTCCACTTCCATATCTGCAGCCCTCGGCCTCGCCTCCGCTGCAATGATGAGGGGATCCGACGAAAGAATAGTCGCCCTGATCGGGGACGGAGCCTTGTCTGGAGGACTTGCCTTCGAGGGGCTGAACAATGCGGGAAGCAGCAAGGCCGATCTTCTGGTAATCATAAACGACAACAACATTTCCATAGACAAGAATATCGGCGCGATCCACGAACACCTGCTGAAACTCACGACCGACCCGACATACAACAGGATAAAGACCCATATATGGAACAGGATCGGTGAAGGAAAATTCAGGAAAGCCGTACAGGAAATGGTGATAAGCGCGAAGTCGACTCTGGTCAAAAAATCAGGCGGAGACTTGTTTGAAGCCCTAGGGTTCCGGTACTTCGGCCCGATAGACGGAAACGACATCGGCCAGGTGGTGCATACGCTCCGGAAACTCAAAAGACTGAAAGGACCGCTCATACTGCATACCATTACCGTGAAAGGAAAGGGATTCGCCCCTGCCGAAGAAGATCAGACGGCATGGCATGCTCCGGGAATGTTCGACCCCCAGACAGGCAAACGCATTGCCCCGTCGGGGCACATGGAAAGCCGGTATCAGGATGTTTTCGGAGAAGTTCTTCTGGAGCTGGCAAGGAAAAATGACAGGATTGTAGGTGTGACTCCTGCTATGGCGTCCGGGTGCGGCATGAACATACTGGCGAAGGAGATGCCTGAAAGGTTCTTCGACGTCGGCATTGAAGAAGAACATGCGGTCACATTTTCAGCCGGATTGGCCGCAGCCGGGATGAAGCCGTTCTGCAATATATACTCGTCGTTTTCGCAAAGGGCCTACGATCAGATCATTCACGATGCCGCCCTGCAGGAACTGGATGTGACGCTGTGTTTCGACAGGGCCGGACTGGTGGGAGAGGACGGGGCCACGCACCACGGGAGCTTCGACATGGCGGCATACAGGAGTATCCCGGGCATAGTGCTGGGCGTACCGCGAAACGAAATCGAACTCAAGAACATGATGTACACGGCTTCTGTCCACAGCGGAGGGCCGTTCATAATCAGGTACCCGAGAGGCTACGGGGAAGGTGTGGACTGGAGAGACGAGGATTTCGCCTTGTTGGAACCGGGCAAGGGGGAGAAGATGCTGGACGGTACGGATGTGGCTGTGATATGTGCCGGACCGTGTGCGAACAGGGCGTATGAAGCAGCCTTGAGAATAAAGGATGAAACCGGAAAGAATCCTGCTGTATATAATATAAGGTATATAAAGCCGATGGATGAGGAGATGATGGAGGAAGTCATCGGCAGATACCGTTCGGCGGTGACGGTGGAGGACGGATGTCTGAAAGGGGGGCTGTTCGGAGCCGTGTCGGAATATGTCGCCGGCCATGGAGCCGGACTGCATGTGACAGGACTGGGAATCCCCGACAGGTTCATCGGACAGGGGACGCAGAATGAACTTAGAGGAGAATGCGGATACGATGAGAACGGGATATATTCGACGCTTTCATCGGAAATGGCAAAATTTCAGGTAAAATAAAATAAAAAGTTTTGGAGAATTAGAAATAATGCCTATCTTTGCAATCCCTTTCGAATAGCGAAAAGGATTCGCCGATGTAGCTCAGTTGGCTAGAGCACGTGATTTGTAATCTCGGGGTCGTGGGTTCGATTCCCTCCATCGGCTCGAA
>CALUUA010000028.1 GCA_944323845.1 uncultured Bacteroidales bacterium | reverse complement strand
GTCTGCGTGTCGAGGTCGTGTCGGTCTACAACAAACATCACCTTATCCACATCATCCAGTTCGGAAACGAGTTGTGCGGTCTTGAATGAAGTCAATGTCTTTCCTGCTCCGGTAGTATGCCATATATAACCGTTGTCGTTGGAATTTTTCACCTTGTCCAATATCTTTTCCACGGCATAGAACTGATACGGACGAAGCACCATCAGACATTTGTCACCCTCATGAAGCACAATATACTTACCGATAATTTTTCCGAGAGTGCATTTCTCCAGAAAGAACGAGGCAAACATATTCAATTCATTGAACGGATGATTGGCTGCATCCGTCCAATTGAAAGTAAACTTGTAACCGCTATTCGGATTGTTGGCGAAGTAGCGTGTATTTACCCCATTGGATATGACAAACAGCTGGACATAGTCGAATAGCCCATGAAACGAAGTCTTATGGTAACGTTGTATCTGATTGTATGCCTGTTTGAGTTCCACGCCACGGCGTTTCAACTCAATCTGCACCAATGGCAGACCGTTTATAAGAATGGTCACATCGTACCGGCATTTCTTTCGCCCTTCCACTGTGATTTGGTTGGACACCTGAAATTCATTCTGGCACCATTGCTGACAATCAAGAAACTCCACCCAGATGCGTTTGCCGTCCGCTGTGTCAAGCGGATAAAGGTCTCGGAGCTTCTTCGCCTTCTCGAAGCGCGTACCACCTTCAAGATAGATGAGTATCTTATCAAATTCCTCTTCCGTAAACTCGGTGCGGCCGTGCTCTGCCAGCCGCTTACGGTTATGTATCTCCAACTGCCGTTTGAAATTGGCTTGGAGATTTTTCTCCTCGACAATCTGGACATATTCATAGTCCATTTGCTGAAGCGTAGCGATTAAGCCGTTTTCCAATGCAGCTTCACTTTGTATTGCCATATTCTTGAAGATTATTTGGATCGGTACGTTTTTCCACTCGGACCGACTCCGTTACACTCACATTCAGAATTTCATTTATACAAATGATACTTTGACGAGAGCTTGCGGAAAGCGGCCTCGTCCTTGCGCCAGAAATCGCTGATGTCATCGAAATCGTATGACTCCGAAAAGGTCTCACGGATATAGGACGAGCCGCATACCTTGTCGAACAGGCCAATGCCAGCAGCAGCTTCGAAAGGCCGGTGCTCAGGATACAACGTCGCTATGGACTCCATCACATGAAACTGCACCTCCGTGACACGGGCGGCATCATAATCAGTGAAGAAATACTGCACGCCCTGCACCAGCTTTCCTGCAGTACGCCCAGACAGCGGCTTGAAATAAATGGTCCGGAAAGACACTCCCGGCAGGCGCAAAGCATCAAGCACCTCTTTCAGCCTTTCCGCATCAACCCACTCCTCGGCGAAGACCTGGAACGGCAGAGTATAGCCTATACCGATGTTCAGAAATCCGTACAATTCACCGCAGATACCTGCCGCGCAATAATTCTCTGCAGACGTTGAATACGGTATATTCGGAGAAGGGAGCACCCACGGCAGCCCGGTATCTGCATACCTCATGCTCCTGCGCCACCCCTCCATCGGAATGACAGTCAGGCAGCAGCGCGCCGGCTCCTGATTCCCCAGCTGACCACAGTTCAGACCCTCGGAATTGATCATCAACGCCAGTTCACCCACCGTAAGCCCGTAAACATAAGGTATGCGGTACTGGCTCACGAAAGAGAAATACCCATCCTCCACATAACTTCCCTCTATTTTCTCGCCCCCGAGCGGATTCGGCCTGTCCAGCACCATCACCTCGATCCCCTGCTCCGCACAAGCCTCCATCACCAGCCCCAGAGTGCTGATAAAGGTATATGACCTCGCCCCGACATCCTGAATATCATAGACCATTACATCGACCCCCTCCAACATCTCCGGAGTCGGTTTTCTGGTCGCCCCGTAAAGCGAATACACCGGAAGCCCCGTCGCAGGATCCGTCTGGTCATTAACTTTCCCACCGGCGTAGACATCTCCGCGTACCCCGTGTTCAGGCCCGTAAAGAGCCACCAGATTCACTTCAGGCGCATTGAAAAGTATATCCACTGTCGAACGAAGATTCCTGTCCACCCCGCTCGGATTCGTCACCAGACCGACATTCTTCCCCTTTAGTCCGGGAAATCCTCGTTTCACAAGCACCTCCACCCCGGGGACCACGCCCTTCCGCGATGAAGTTTTCTTTCCGGCTGCACCGGCATCCGGTGCAATGGCTCCGGCCAATACCGCAATTATGGCAGCTGCCGCTGCAATGATCCTTTTCCTATCCATATATCTGTCTGAATAATTCATCGGTCAATCATTCTGCCTTACTTTCGCCGGACTTTTTCCCGAATGCCGAATCCACCTTGACAAAAGCCGTGACGGCCACCGTCGCAATGCAACATACCATCACCATCCAGAAAAAGCCGACATATCCCAGCCACTCCTGAAGATATCCGGCGAACATTCCCGGAATCATCATGCTCATGGCCATGAAAGCCGTGCAGAGAGAATAATGCGCTGTCTTGAACTCCCCGTCCGAAAACATAATCAGATACAGCATATAGGCAGTAAAGCCGAAACCGTAGCCGAACTGGTCCAGAGCCACACAAGTACATATCATCCACAGATTTTCGGGCTGGGCCATGCCGAGATAAAGAAAGACGGAACATGGGATGGCCAGACTCAATGCCATAGGCCACAGGACCTTCTTCAACCCCCACCTTGCGGCAGCCATGCCGCCCAGAATGCCTCCCACCGTCAAGGCCGCCACCCCGACAGTGCCGTAGACCAGTCCCACCTGCTCCGTAGAGAGGCCAAGCCCGCCAGATGCGACCGGATCCAGCAGAAAAGGGTTGAGCATCTTCACCAGGAAAGCCTCGGGCAGTCTGTAAAGCAGCATGAATGCCAGGGCAAGCCAGATATGCCTTTTCGTAAAGAAAGTGGCGAACGTCCTGCCGAACTCACGGAAAATCTCCGCAGCCTGCCCTGACCGTCCGGACGGGCTGACATGAGGGCTGTCCGATGCCGGGCGCGGAAGGATAAAGGTGTGATAGAGAGCCATGATTCCGAAAATGACAGCGCAAATCACCAATGTCGCTGTCCAGGCGAAAGGGATATTGCCGGACGAAGTCTCGATGAGTCCGGCTATGAATACCAGGGCTCCTTGTCCGAAAATGGTGGCAAGCCTGTAGAAGGTGCTTCTGATGCCCACGAAAAAGGATTGCTGTCTCTGGTCAAGAGCCAGCATATAGTAGCCGTCGGCAGCTATGTCGTGAGTGGCGGAGGCAAAGGCTGTCACCCAGAATATCACAAGGGTGGCAATGAACGGGGACACCGGAGCCTGACCGGAAGCGATTGTCTGCGGAGAAAGTCCGGGAAGGGAAAATGCGCCGAGAAGCATGGCTGCCGTCATCAGTAGCTGCATTGCGACTGTCCACCACCGTTTGGTCCGGATAATGTCGACGAAGGGACTCCAGAGAGGTTTGATCACCCACGGCAGATATAGCAGGCCTGTAAACATGGCGACATCTCCGTTCGACATGCCCATTTTCTTGAACATGATGACGGATACTGTGTTGACGAGGACATATGGGATGCCTTCGGCGAAATATAGTGTAGGGACCCACGCCCACGGATTGGTATTTTTTTTCATTTCAATCTAATTATACTGCAGGTGCCGGGCTCACAATCCTCCCGCTTCGCGGGGCCCTCCCTATGCGGGCGCAATATTGTTCGCCCACGGCACCTGCAGTCCAATAAAAAAACTAAATTCGCGGACTCTTCAGCAAAAACCTCGAAACCCTGCCTATGATATGGAGGCACCGGGATAGTAATGCGCAAGAATTTCGCGATAACCATATCCCTCCGACGCCATGACCGCAGCACCGATCTGGCACAGACCGACACCATGCCCCCAGCCTGCGCCTCGGAGCACTATTCGCGAAAATTCAGTGCGGTCTCCCGCCAAAGCCTGCTCCGTGACACGTTCCGGGTCAAGCCGGCATCCGTTCCCGTCAAGATAGTCCACGACAAAAGCCGAGCTTTTCAAATGAGAGTCCGAGAGACACTTTCTGATCTCCAGCTCCTTCCCTATCGTCACGGTACGCAGCGAACCTATGACCTTAAGCCTGACCAACCGTCCCGAGACTCCTCTTTCTTCCGGAACCAATGCCTGAATTTCCCCGGCATTAATGCCTGACCTGCCCCGGAACATTCCGGAAAGTTCCTCCCTGCCGTATTCCACTTGCCAGCGGAAAAAATCCTCTGTCTCCATATCATAGGGATTCAACACCTTGGACAATACGTCAGACGATGCCCTGCCGCAGAAATAACCGCTTCCGGGAAGATCCAGCCAGTCACGGAAAGCCGCCTCACCGGACAAGTCGCAAGGCTCCGCCGGCTCGGTATCGGACAAGCCTTGCAGATACGGATAATCGGTATCGGACCAGCATGAACTGAACTTTTCGGCAATTCCTCCGCAACATTTCGAGAATCTGGCATCGCAGATTTTCCCGTCATATACCAGAACCTGCCCCCAAGTGGCGTCAACTGCCTTTCTGGCAGCATAACCCGCAGCTCTGGTCAGTCCCTGATATCTCTGGCAATGATCATCGGCGCAGACATCGAATTTCCTGTGGTCTTCCCTGTCATACCACCTGATGACCTCATCCGTTACAGCATCCTCAGTGTGCATGTTTGCATCCAAATATGATATCAGAGAAGGGACATTGCATATTGCCGAAGGCAAAGACTTCCTTCCGGCAATATCGGAACGTCTCCTGATCTGCTCCATCAGCCATGAGCGTGAGATGACAGCATGGGCTTTAAGAAACTCCGCAGGCGCATGACAATTCATTTCAGAAGAAATCACACTTACCAAATAGTCCTCTATGCCAAGGACATTGACCGCAGTCAGCCTGTCCTTGTCCACAATGATCTTCAAAGCTCCCGCGAACTGCTGGTCCTCTTTCCTTTCCCAGTGGAAACCGGCTCCGATGGTCACTCCGCATAGTCTGAACGACGGTTCAGCAAACATTGTAGACAAAGTACCGGCCTCGAAGAACAGTTCATCATAAAATGAACCGTCATATTCTATCTTGCCTTCGCTGTAAACCGCCTTTCTCGGCCCGGCTCCGTCTGTCAGAATCTCGAAAACGATTTCCTTTCCGGACATTATGCCCACGGAAACCGTCTGCTGCGTACGGATCAGTCTGCCGCATACGACCTCTTCCGTCTCCGGACTCACAGCTACCTCCCTCAAAAGGCTTTCCAGCTGCGGCAAGTCTATCTTTTCGAATTCTTCTGCGACCGGGACGACTATACATCCTGCCATGTCCGCGCAGCCCGGACTCATGGTCAGATGATCCGGACCGTCTGAAAAATAGTGATGCGACCTGTGGGCTGACCTGAATACCACGACCGAACGGAATTCCCCGGATTTATACCAGACAAACACATTGCACTTCGGTTCCGGTTCTGTCTCAGGATCCCATTCCGCACAGTCCAGCACCCTGTAGAACATCTTGGCCACCGACTTGGACGTAGTCCCTCTGATAACGAAAATCCCCGGTACGAATTTCCTGTACAGAAAGACATCGGCATCCAGACTGGAAGTAAGGTAGCGCAGATTGGCGCACTCTGTGTCCGAAGCGAGGCTGTCCAGAGAAGAATCAATGTCGGCTTCAAGCGGAAGCTGCCCTCTGGATACCGCCTGGAAATGATGATGGTCCGGAGCCGAAGCCCCGCAATGCGGCCCGTTATAGAAAACGGTATAGCCGTGAAATGCCCTTGCCATATCCAGCATGTCCACATATCTTCTCCAGATAGACTGGTCGCAGTGCCCTTTCATGGCAATCACCAAATGATTCTTCAGAATCGGATATGGATTCACCAGAATATCGTACCTGCGCCCCTTTCTGCCGTCGAAATCCATGCTTATCTGTTCGGCCGGACGGTTTTCCGCACAAAGGAAACATTTTCTGTTCCTGACGGCATCCTTGTCAAGCACAGCAGCCGAAGATACTATCCTCGCAGGATTGTGCTGCAAGGTGACTGTCAGACCGCCTATTTCCATTTTTCTGGTCCTGATATCCCTGACAGCCCTGAAATTTCCGCATGCTGCCGGCCATCTGGACAGCTGGTCATTTATGAATTTTCCGAGATTCTTCACTTGACATCTTTTTTTTCAGAGCCTTGTTATACCTGATTCTGGCCTTGAGCTCCCATGTACGGAGCCTGTCCTTGTAGAAATTGTTCGCATTGAGCCTGACTATATCCAGATCGGCATCGGAATTTCCTCCCCACCTTCTGCAGAAATACAGGACATCATATATCCTGCCTATCCTGAAAGTCCTGCTGATACGCAGTCCCATGGCATAATCTTCCCCGTAGCTCACATCCGGGAAACGAAGACTGCGTATCAGTCCGGTACGGAAAGCCCTCGGGGCGCCAAGACCGTTTATACGCAACGCATTGTTCATTCCGTTTCCGTCTGTCCACTCCCTGTGGTCGATCACCCCGGGAGGTATGGGATTCAGTGAAAAGTCCGTCATCCGATACGAACCTATGAGCATGGCGCAGTCCTGCTTCCGGAATTCATCCACTATCCTCTGCAGGACATCTTCCGAAGAATAGACATCATCGCTGTCTAACTGTACCGCAAATTCCCCGCAGTGCGGACTGTCCGCGGCATAGTTCCAGCATCCGCCTATCCCCATTCCGCGCCGTTCCGGGACAAGATGCAGCAGACGGGAATCCTGCGAAGAGAGCGAAGCCAGAATATCGGAAGTCCCGTCCGTGGAATGATTGTCCACGACAATCACATTGTACCGGAAGGTACATTTCTGAGAAAGCGCGCTATTTACTGCATCAGCTATTGTGCCGGCCCTGTTATAGACCGGAATGATAACCGAAGCCGTAACGGGAAATTCCGCATTGCCCCGGGAAGGGGCATCACAGGACGGGAGGGTCAGCCTCGACGACGGGTCAAGAAACGCCCCGACCTTTTTCAGATATTCCGTGCATATGGACTCCATCTCTATCTGGACATCCCGGTTTTTCGGGTCGACATAGTCGAACTGCCTTTCCCCCGACCTGCGTGTGTCAACAGTCCGCGAGACATAAAGAAACTCGTTGATATGGACTATCTTCTTCATGGCGAGCCGCAGGGCGTACATTCCGCCGTATTTCCATTCTTCGGACATTCCGGCAGCGGCCTTGCGGAACGATGACGCGCGGAAAAAAAGCACATGGCCGAAATCGAAATCGTCCCTCAACGAGCCTTTCTGACAGTCTGCAAGAGGATGTTTTTTCAGTACGGCACAGTCTTGTCCGTCGGTATCCTGTTCATAATAGTCGGCATACAGCATGTCTGCTCCCGTATCTTCCGCCACTGATATGAACCTTTCCATACCGGCCGGTCCGCATTCCTTCGCCCCTGGCCTGAAATCCAGCATTAGATATTTCTGTTCCGGGATGCGTGAGATATCCTTTATCACGGACGCGCTGCAGAGCGGAAAATTCTGTCCGCCGGCCACCTCATGAGGATAGATGACCTCTGCCGCAGGGTGGCTTGTTTCCGATGTTTTTTCCAAGACAAAACAGATTAGTTTTCAGGACAAGAATCCGGCAGCCGGACCGGAAGTCACAGCAGAGCAGCCAGACTGTCCCGAATCCTGGCGAACTCCTGTTCAAAGTTAGGAGTAAAGAGTGATTTTCCAAAGTTTTCTTCCAATTCTTTGACATCCCACCAGCGGCCTTCATCTACCTCGTCCCTGTCAGGAGTCAGGGAAAAATTCCCCACAGCGGCGAAGACATTCACCAACTCCTTCTCCACTTCCGATTCGAAAACATATGTAAGCAGATACACAGGATTGAATTCCGTAAAGCCAAGTTCCTCGGAAGCCTCCCTGAACAAAGCTTCGATGATGCCTTCCCCGTAGTCGACATGACCGCCGACAGCCGTATCCCATTTTCCGGGCTGGACATCCTTCCGCATGGAGCGTTTCTGAAGATATATCCGGCCTTCCCTATCCACAAGATGCAGATGCACCACTGGGTGCAGCGGCTTCGCCCCGCAATGGCAATATTTGCGGGTAGCCCTGCCGGTGACCAGTCCGGACGGCTCCACGACGGGAAACCATTCCGACGCCCGGCAATATTCTTCCGGTGTTCCGAGAGAAAAAGGAGGCACCACCGGCGCCAACTCTTCAGGATAAACGAGTTCCATCATATGATCATCGCTGTATGAATATGTCCGATGCTTATGCGACTGCCATGCAACCGGCCAGCAAGACAGCCACGGCATATATCAGTGTCTTGACGTACTTGCCCGATGGCTTGAAAGAAGACTGCCCCGCGTCTTTCAGCATCTGCAGGAAGAAAATGACCATGGACGGGATGCAGGCTGCCGCCAGCAATGCATCTTCCGGTATCTTGAATATGGCAATCTTCGAAATGGCGATCACGGACCAATGCATCACGAGCAGGAATGCGAAAAAGTTTATTTTCCTGTTGAAAGTCATCAGCATGCCGAGCATATACAGGGCGACCCCGCTCGGAATCATCGGTGTCGTGATCTGCGGGAACTCCAGCCCTCTGGATACTGAAATGAAAGGATATGCCAGCGGCAGGACCAGAATCGCCAGTCCTATGGCACTGTATTTTCCCGATTTCCGGAAAGATGAAAAACGGGTCGCCAGATCATATATCCATGAGAGAGCCACCAGACACCAGAATATGGTCATGACATTCGAATAATCCCTGACGGCTCCGTACTTCATGTAATAGACAAAGGCTATCCACAGAGAGACAGCAGCCATGTACAGTTTGGTCACGGTCTTCACCCATTCTTTCGGGCGGAACCATAGCAATGCCGGCAGGACAGCGGCCACGACCGCCATGGCTATCTGCCATATCCACGTGGCTGAGTTATATGCGGCTATTGAATTCCAGAATGCTTCTTTCATTTTGACAGGTATTCGGCCTTGCGGCCACATGAACTACAGCATTAATTTATATGAACTTCGAACCTCTGGTCATGGAATTGGCCCGCTCCCTCAGGAGAAAGACAGGAACGGTAGCCCCGACAGCCAGCATGAAAAGGACGCTGAATGAGACAGCCCCGTTGAAAATCATCTCCTGCAGATATTCGCTGCCTTTGGTCGGGGATGATATTTCCTGAAAAAACATGATGAGGGAAAACACCGTCTTATATGCATATGTTCCCGGAACCATTGGCAGGAGTGCCGGTATATACAACACAGTCATCGGGCAGAATACTTTCCTGCCGAACCATACGCTTCCGGTTCCTATGATGAATGCCGCCACCAGAGAAGCCGAAACTATATCGACGCCCAGAAATGTCATGAGGCAATATCTCGCCGCATGACCCACTGCGGCAAGTATTGCAATATACGGAAATGCCCTCATGGGAGGGTCGGATATGGAGCCGAACCCCATTGCCGCGACAGCGGCAAACAAACCGTCGGAAATTATATCTACCGCTATCATAACAGACTGTCTTTTACCAGCATCAGAGTGACCGACATTCCGATCGCGATGCAGATTATAAGCATGAATGCATTCACTATGCGGCTGATTCCTATCTGGATGTGGCCGTCAGTGATATCTATGAGCCCGTTTATGAGAGGCACGCCCGGCACCAGATACAGCACACTGGTAGCGAGCGCAATCTCGGCCGTATCTATCCCCAGTGCGAGGGAAGAAGAAGCACAGATCGAGGCCACGAATGCAGACACTATGAATACTATATAGTGATTCACCTTTCTTTTGGTGAGATGCTGTCTGGTGAAGAATCCTATCATGGTGGCAGTAAAAGTGATGAGCATGGCCCAGATGTCCCCGCCGAAAAGACGGCAGAAGGACGCGTTGGCCAGCGACACCATGAACAGGACGAAAACAGGATTCATTCTGGGCTTGGCAGTGATCTCGGCGAACTTGCGTTCTATGGCTTCCAACGACATCTTTTCATCGCAAGCGGCCCAGCTCAACGCGCTGAGATCCGCATTCCACTCGAAACTTATCGGGAAAGCGGGGATATCCACCACTCTGGTCTTGAAGAAGAGGCATTCGCTGTCAGTCACGGTCAGGGTGGCGGTCTTCTGCGAAGTATGTATGCTGACATCCACGCCAAGGGCCGCGCCTATGCGTTTGCTGTTCCTTACGACCCGCGAGGTATGGACTCCCGAGCCGAGCATATAAGAAAGATAGCGAGCTAAAAAGTTCGCTATCTCTGTCATGTGTTCCTGTGTCATGCTTTCATCTTTATCCTGACGACTGCCGTCATGCTACAGCAATCAGAATGAGTATCTGCGCCACAAGCACCCTCATGAACATGGTCAGAGGATAAACCGTAGCATAGCTCACCGAGGTGTAGTCGGTACCGTATGCATTCTGGGCGAAAGCCAATACCGGAGGGTTGGTGCATCCGCCGGAAATCAGTCCGCAGATCTGATAGAAATTCAGCTTGAAAGCCAGACGGCCGATTACCGCTATGAGGAATGTCGGGACTATGGTGATGATGGCGCCGTAAAGTATCCACCAGTATCCGCCGTTCACGATAGAACTTACGAAATTCTCTCCTGCCCCTAAACCCACTGCCGCAAGGAAGATGGAAATGCCGATCTCCCTGAGCATCATGTTCGCGCTTTCTGTAGTGTATGTAGTGACTTTCATCCTCGGACCGAAATAGCTGATAAGAATGGCTATGATCAGAGGCCCGCCGGCCAGACCGAGCTTTATGGCCTGCGGAATGCCCGGGAACTTGAACGGCATGGAACCGAAGAAGACGCCTAGAGCTATACCGAAGAATATCGGGATCAGATTCGGGTGAGCCAGTCCGGACTGCGTATTGCCCACGAGTTTAGACACTTTGTCTATGGCGCTCTGAGGTCCCACCACCAGTATGTTGTCTCCCATCTGGAGGATGAGGTTCGGGTTTGCCACCAGATCCACTCCGGCCCTGGTCACTCTGGTCACGCTCACGCCATATGTCGAACGTATCTTCAGGTCTTTCAGTTTCTTTCCTGTCAGTGACGACTTGGTGATAAGAAGACGTTTTGCATTCAGAGAAGTGTCTTGCTTGTTCCACAGAGCGTTGTCCATAGGGATGGCTTCTCCGAACAGCATGGTAATCACATCCGTCGATGCCTGCGAAGTCACTACCAGAACCCTGTCGCCTTCATTCAGGACCGTAGTGGAGAGCGGCATCTCGATGCTGCCGTCAGGCCTGCATACTCTGGAGATGACGAACCTGTTTGTGATGGATTTGTCCACCTCCATGATCGTCTTTCCGAAAATTGCCGGATTCTTTATCCTGAAGGCGATACGGACAGCGCTGTCGATACCGGTATCCTCGCTGTCGAGTTTTTCGGCCTCTTTCTTCGTATCCACCTTGAAGATGAATTTAGTCAGCATCAGCACCAGAATGACTCCGAGCACGCCGATAGGATATGCCACCGCATAGCCGGAAGCCAGTGAAGAAGCCACTTCAGAGGTATTGATTTCATGAACGAAAGAACCGGCCGTAGCATCCAGATAAGTCTGCTGGGCGGCTCCGAGTCCCGGGGTATTGGTCACTGCACCTGACATCACTCCCACCATGGTAGGAAGACTCTCTTTGGAAATCAGATGAATGACATATGTCGTTATTACGCCCAGAAGTACAAGCCCTATAGCAAGAAGGTTGAGGGTCAGACCCCCTTTCTTGAAAGAGTGGAAGAATCCGGGACCTACCTGAAGACCGATGGAGAAAACGAACAGGATAAGTCCGAACTCCTTCAGAAAGTGCAGCAACGAGGCATCTGCCCTGAAACCGAAATGGCTCATGAATATACCCACGAAAAGTATCCATGTAGAGCCGAGAGAAACCCCTTTGAATTTCAATCTGCCGAGGAGCAATCCGGTCGCTATCACAAATGCCAGCAGCATTATGGAATGTCCCGTTCCCTGGCCAAAAAACAAATCGCTCATATTATCTTCTGTTTGACGTGTCTGTTATTATATTATGCGGTCATGGCAGGCGGTCAGAAAGCCATCTCCACTACAAATGACTGGACAGGCGCATCTCCGTCAGTGCGGATGCGTCCTTCCACCCAATATCTGCGTTCTTCTCCGGCCTCACGGCTTCCGCAGTACAAGTCTACCGTCTCTCCGGCCTTGACTTCATGGTTGAAGTTTATCAGGACTTCTTTCAGCGGATATTTCATAGTGACATCGCATCCTACCGCATCCATAGCCCATACTATATACATGGCGTTGTTGGCATGGCCGTTAAGGTCGATATCGGAATATGAGACTGTATGGCTCGCCACAAGTTCCATGACATCCTTGTCAGGTATCCTTATCTTCCCGCATGACGGAGACACTGCATCTTCCTTGCACACGCTGTCCTCGTCCAGAAGAGTTTCACGCACCAGCCGCCTCGTGTCTATATTCACCACAAGCCATGATGTGGTGGCTACCGCCAATACTTTCTCGTCATCGGCATCGGTCATTCTGAAATCCCTGATATAGAAAAGTCCCTCCGGTCCCTTGTGCCATGTCCTCATGTTCACTACATCGCGCCATAACGGATGGGCGAGAAACATGATATGCATTCTGGAGAGAACCCATGCCGTTCTGGTCCTTAACATGTCGTCATAACCGAATCCGAGGACAGAGGCATGGCAGTTCGCCAACTCCTGCGCATAATTCATGAATGCCACCGGCTTAAGCAGCTGTGAAGCATCCGTATCATAACAAGGAATACTGAATTTCTGATGAAAGAATTTTCCCATAATCCGATTTTATGCGCGCAAAAGTAATACTTTTATGGCGAATAAGCAAATACGGCCATCGCGCCCGTCAGAATGAGAAATATTCCAGAATACGGCGTTCTTCGCCATTATAAAGCAGGGTGTCGAAAACGCCAGGAAACAGCTGGGCAATCAGCATATATAGAATCAGCAGTATGAGAACAGCCAGAAGCGCAAGGGCGATCTTCATTCCTATATACCTGCGCGGACGAGGTCCAGCAGGAGCCTCAGGCGCCAGCGGTACAGGTTCCGCCTGCCGCGGGGATTCGGGGATTGCCGCCTCCTCTTCCTGTTCAGGGGCTGAGCCTGCCTCCGATGACGGGGCCGGTTCGGAAACGGACGCATTGTCCGGAAGGACATCCGGTTCAATTATGGATTTAAGGTTTTCCACGGCGGCGGCGAGTTCTTCTTTCGTCTCCGTATGGCTCTTCAGCGAAATGGGAGCCAGGCTGAATCCCTCTGGATAAATATCCAGATCTTCATCGGGAACGAAGAAAAAATGATTCTCTCTGGTCGCCCTCAGCCGGCCCAGTCCGGGGAAGATGATTGTCTTTTTTTCCTTGAGAACCTGCTTGAGATCGGTCAGAAAATCCGTCAGGACTTTCCGTGCGAGTTCCGGACTGATATTGTTTGACGAGGCATAAAAGTCCGCCAGAGTCGTATCCCCTTCCACGCGAGGACGGAAATAGAGCCTCCTGTACGGAGGATTTATGGTAAAGCCCCTGTCCGAAAAGGCTGCCGGCACCATTTCCGCTACAAAGGTGCCGATTCCCGGCAATTCTACAGTGTCTCTGGCCAGAATAAGTTCCTTGACCATTTTCGACAAAAGATCTATGTCCATAGCTCCTGATCTTATTTGCTTTGCAAATATACGCAGAAACCGAGAGTAATGAAAATGAACTTGTTCAATTTTCATTACCGAGGTGCTACAGTATATATGGCCGCAGGCCAAATATCGCAGAAACCGAGAGTAATGAAAATGAACTTGTTCAATTTTCATTACCGAGGTGCTACAGTATATGTGGCCGCAGGCCAAATATCGCAGAAACCGAGAGTAATGAAAATGAGCTTGCTTGTAAATTTTAGAAAAATTTGCTAAAAAAAATTTGCAGCAAAGGAAATTTGTTGTACCTTTGCAATCCCGAAAGAGAAATACACCTCGACACGGGACATAAAGACAAATTCCTGAATAGCTCAGTTGGTTAGAGCATCTGACTGTTAATCAGAGGGTCCCAGGTTCAAGTCCTGGTTCAGGA
>CALUUA010000027.1 GCA_944323845.1 uncultured Bacteroidales bacterium | reverse complement strand
AATTATGGCAAAAGAAGTTACCGGGTTTATCAAACTCCAGATCAAAGGTGGCGCAGCTAATCCATCACCTCCAGTAGGACCGGCACTCGGTTCAAAGGGTCTGAACATAATGGATTTCTGCAAGCAGTTCAATGCCCGCACTCAGGAAAGCGCTGGTAAAGTATTGCCTGTAGTGATTACAGTCTACAGCGACAAGTCATTTTCCTTCGAGGTAAAACAGCCGCCTGTAGCTGTACAGCTGAAAGAAGCTGCCAAAATATCAAAGGGGTCCGATCAGCCTAACAGAAACAAGGTGGCCACAATCACTTGGGATCAGGTAAAGGCCATCGCCGAGTCCAAGATGCCGGATCTTAACGCTTTCACTCTGAAATCGGCCATGACAATGGTCGCCGGAACTGCGAGAAGCATGGGTATTAAAGTGGAAGGAGAATTTCCTGCTGACATCTAAAAATCACACGCAAAATGAGCAAACTTACAAAAAACCAGAAAACGGTTATGGCCAAATACGATGCGGCCAAAGAATATAAGCTGTCTGAAGCATGTGAAATCGTAAAAGATGTCACTTACACAAAATTCGATGCTTCGATAGAACTCACCATGAATCTGGGAGTGGATCCGCGCAAGGCAAACCAGATGGTCCGCGGCGTGGTGACTCTTCCGAACGGTACCGGAAAACAGACCAGAGTGCTTGTACTCTGTACTCCGGACAAGGAGACCGAGGCCAAGGAAGCCGGAGCCGATTACGTAGGTCTCGATGAATTCATCGAGAAGATCAAGGGAGGATGGACTGACGTCGATGTCATCATCTGTACTCCTTCGGTAATGGCCAAGGTAGGTGCAATAGGAAGGATTCTGGGTCCTAGAGGCCTTATGCCTAACCCTAAGACAGGCACAGTGACTATGGAAATAGGCAATGCCGTCAAGGAAGTAAAGGCCGGTAAGATCGACTTCAAGGTCGACAAGACAGGTATCATCCATGCAGCAATCGGAAAGGCATCTTTCACTGCCAGCCAGATCTGCGAGAATGCACAGGAACTGATTTCAGCCGTGATGAAGCTGAAGCCTCAGTCATTGAAAGGAACTTATCTCAAGAGTGCTTCGATATGCTCTACGATGAGTCCTGGAATCAAGTTGGATATCAAATCATTCAGTAGTGCTGAATAATAAAATTCAAAGTTATGAGAAAGGAAGAAAAAACGCAGATACTTGAATCAATTGCAGCACAAATCCAGGAAACACCGAACTTCTACATTACCGATATTTCCGGACTGAATGCTGACCAGACAGCCAAACTTCGCCGGGACTGCTTCGAGAAAGGCATCAAACTCACAGTAGTGAAGAACACGCTTTTCCACAAGGCAATCGAGAAACTCGGTTCGAGTGAAGTAGAGCAGCTTTACGGGATACTTGAAGGCCCTACAGCCATCATGTACACGGTGACACCTAACGCTCCTGCAAAACTGATCAAGAAATATGCAGACGAGGGAAAGGACAAACCGGCACTGAAAGGAGCATATGTCCAGGAATGCGCTTTCGTCGGAGCAGACAAGCTCAATGAGCTCTGCAACATCAAGTCCCGCGAGGAACTTATCGGCGACATCATCGGATTGCTCCAGTCACCTGCACGGAATGTCGTATCTGCTCTTCAGTCAGCAGGCGGCAAGCTCGCAGGCATCGTAAAAACACTTTCAGAAAGAGAATAAAATCAATAAACAATTTAAACAGATACAATTATGGCAGATATTAAAGCACTTGCAGAAGAGTTGGTAAACCTTTCTGTGAAAGATGTTCAGGAATTGGCAAAGATCCTCAAGGAAGAGTACGGAATCGAGCCAGCAGCAGCCGCTGCAGTAGCAGTAGCCGGTCCTGCAGCAGGCGCTGGAGAAGCTGCAGCTGCAGAACAGTCTGAATTCACCGTAGTCCTCAAGTCAGCCGGACAGGAGAAAGTGAAAGTCATCAAGGAAGTGAAGACTATCACCGGACTCGGACTGAAAGAGGCTAAAGACCTGGTGGACAAGGCTCCTGATTCAGTTATCAAAGAGAAAGTTTCAAAGGCTGAAGCTGAGCAGATCAAAGCTACCCTTGAAGAGGTTGGAGCTGAAATTGAGCTTAAATAACTCCAACTTTCCCCTCCGGGGAATAACGATTCAGGTTTAGGGTCAGAAACGGCCCTAAACCTTTTTGTCGTATCTAGTTTTTCTCTAAACAAAAGGCAGAAAGATGTCACAAAACACCAAAAATCAGCGAATTTCTTTTGCATCATCTAAAATTCTCCTTGAATATCCAGACCTGCTAGAGGTTCAGCTGAAGTCATTCAGAGACTTTTTCCAGCTTGAAACAACCCCTGAAAACAGGAAGAACGAAGGTCTGTACCAGGTGTTCCAGGAAATTTTTCCTATAGAAGACACTCGCAACAACTATAAACTGGAGTTCATCGACTACTTCATCGACCCTCCTCAGTACTCCATCGACGAGTGTCTCGAAAGAGGTTTGACATATAATGTGCCTCTAAAGGCTAAACTCCGCCTTTCATGCAGTGATCCTGAACACGAGGACTTCGACACGAAAATCCAGGACGTGTACCTTGGAAATATACCGTATATGACTCCGGGAGGTACATTTGTCATCAACGGTTCTGAAAGGATCATCGTATCACAGCTTCACAGATCTCCGGGCGTATTCTTCGGACAGAGCGTCCACGCTAACGGCACTAAGCTGTATTCAGCCAGAATCATCCCGTTCAAGGGTTCATGGATCGAGTTCGCGACAGACATCAACAATGTGATGTACGCCTACATCGACCGCAAGAAGAAATTACCTGTCACTACCCTGCTCAGGGCTATCGGGTACAACAGTGACAAGGATATAATAGACATTTTCGGACTCGCTGACGAAATTGAGGCCACTCCGGAGAATCTGAAGAAGAACGAAGGAAGGAAGCTGGCCGCCAAGGTCCTGAAAACATGGTTCGAAGACTTCGTTGATGAAGATACGGGAGAAGTCATCCCGGTAGAAAGAACCGTGCCTATAGTCGAAAGAGGGGAAATCCTCGGTGAGGATACTATCGAGAAACTGTCTGACACCGATGTCAAGACAATACTTCTCCAGAAAGAGGATGCCAACGTGAATGAATATGCAATCATCTACAACACCCTCCAGAAAGATCCTACTAATACCGAGACTGAAGCCATCAACTATATATACAAACAGTTGAGAAACTCGGAACCGCCTGATGAGGCGACTGCCAGAGATGTAATAGACAAGCTGTTCTTCTCCGAGAAAAGATACGACCTCGGAGATGTCGGACGTTACAGACTGAACAAGAAACTGGATCTCACGATTCCTGATGAGACAAGGGTGCTCACGAACACCGACATCATCGAAATCATCAAATACCTGATCCAGCTGATCAACTCAAAGGCAGCGGTAGACGATATCGACCATTTGAGCAACAGACGTATCAGGACTGTCGGCGAACAGCTGGCAAACCAGTTCAGCGTAGGTTTGGCGAGAATGGCGAGGACCATCAGGGAAAGGATGAATGTCAGGGACAGCGAGCAGTTCGCTCCGACAGATCTGATAAATGCCAAGACGCTTTCTTCCGTAATCAACTCGTTCTTCGGCACAAGCCAGTTGTCGCAGTTCATGGACCAGACGAACCCTCTGTCAGAGATGACACACAAGCGTCGTCTTTCCGCTCTGGGTCCGGGAGGACTTTCCAGAGACAGGGCCGGCTTCGAAGTCAGGGACGTACACTACACCCACTACGGAAGGCTTTGCCCTATCGAGACTCCTGAAGGCCCTAACATCGGTCTGATATCTTCACTCTGCGTATATGCGCGTATAAATGACCTCGGTTTCATCGAGACTCCTTACCGCAAGGTAGAAAACGGCAAAGTGGATCTGACTTCAGAAGGATGGGTCTACATGAGCGCAGAAGAAGAAGAGAACAAGCTCGTGTCACTCGCAAAGGTGAAGATGGATGACGACGGCAATATTCTGGAAGACAGGATACAGTGCCGCGATGGAGCAGACTTCCCTGTAGTGACAAAGGATGAAGTGGATCTGATGGATGTGGCTCCTAACCAGATAGCGTCAGTGGCCGCCTCCCTGATTCCGTTCCTCGAACATGACGACGCCCACCGTGCATTGATGGGAGCCAACATGATGAGACAGGCAGTGCCTCTTCTGAATCCGGAATCCCCTATCGTGGGTACAGGTCTGGAGGAAAGGGTATGTCTGGATTCGAGGACACAGATCATCGCAGAAGGCAAGGGCGAAGTAGTTTATGTGGACGCGAACGAAATCCATGTAAAATACGAGCACACCGATGACGAGAAATTCGTAAGTTTCTCTCCTGAAATCACTGTCTACAAGCTCCCTATATACAGGAAGACGAACCAGAGCACCACTATCCTCCTCAAGCCGATAGTCCGCAAAGGGGACAAGGTGGAGAAAGGACAGGTGATTACCGAAGGATATGCTACACAGAACGGCGAGCTGGCGCTCGGAAGGAACCTGAAAGTGGCATTCATGCCATGGAAAGGTTACAACTACGAGGATGCCATCGTCCTCTCGGAAAGGATGATCAGATGGGATATTCTTACATCGGTACATGTGGATGAATACATCTCCGAAGTCAGGGACACCAAGAGGGGTATGGAAGAACTTACCTCCGATATTCCTAACGTGAGCGAAGACGCCACCAGGAACCTTGACGAAAACGGTATCATCCGCGTAGGAGCCCACATCGAACCGGGTGACATAATGATAGGAAAGATCACGCCTAAGGGTGAAAGCGATCCGTCACCGGAAGAGAAACTTCTCCGTGCCATTTTCGGAGACAAGGCAGGCGATGTCAAGGATGCTTCCCTGAAAGCCACGCCGTCATTGAGGGGTACTGTCATCAAGACTGCCCTGTACGCGAAAGTCGGCAAGGAGATAAACAGGAAGGGGGCGAAAGCAGACCAGAAAGCCAAAATCGAGATTGTCGAAGAAGAGTTCAATCAGAAGGCCGAGGCCCTGCGCAGCAAATTCATCGACAAACTTGCAGTTCTGGTAAACGGCAAGAAAAGCGCCGGTATCTTCGAACTCGACGGTACGGAAGTCATTGCCAAAGGCAAGGATATTCCGGTATCCGAGCTCAGGAAGATCAACTACGAGAACATCAATTCCAGCAAGTGGACCGATGACAAGGGCAATACGAACCAGCTTATCAAGGAATTGATAAACAATTATTGCATCGCATACAAGGAAGCCGCCGCCAAGCACAAGAGGGTGGTCGACAAGATCAAGGTCGGCGACGAACTCCAGAACGGAGTCATGCAGCTGGCAAAAGTGTATGTAGCGAAGAAGAGGAAGATCACTGTCGGCGACAAGATGGCCGGACGTCACGGAAACAAGGGTATCGTAGCCAAAGTGGTAAGGGATGAAGACATGCCTTTCCTCGAGGACGGTACTCCTGTAGACATAGTCCTTAACCCTCTCGGCGTGCCTTCCCGTATGAACCTCGGTCAGATCTACGAGACCGTTCTCGGATGGGCCGGAGATGAACTGGGTCTGAAATTCAGCACCCCGATCTTCGACGGCGCCACACTGGACGAGATCTGCAAGTACACCGACAAGGCCGGACTTCCGCGCTTCGGAAAAACTTATCTGAGAGACGGAGGCACAGGAGACTGGTTCGACCAGCCTGCCACAGTGGGAGTAATCTACATGATCAAGCTGGGCCACATGGTGGACGACAAGATGCATGCAAGGTCTATCGGACCATACTCGCTCATCACGCAGCAGCCTCTCGGAGGTAAGGCACAGTTCGGAGGACAGAGGTTCGGAGAAATGGAGGTATGGGCACTCGAAGCATTCGGTGCGGCAAATGTCCTTCAGGAAATTCTCACCGTCAAGTCTGACGATGTGACAGGAAGGTCCAAAGCATACGAAGCCATAGTCAAGGGAGACCTCATGCCTACTCCTGGCATACCTGAATCCCTGAACGTATTGCTCCACGAGCTTAGGGGACTGGGACTGAAAGTCACTTTGGATTAAGTTACGGACAATTTGAAATTTTAGAAATATGCCGACTTTTAATAAAGAAAACAAGGTTAAAAGCAATTTCGAAAGAATAAGCATCTCGCTGGCTTCCCCTGAAGACATCAAGGCAAGGTCTTCAGGAGAAGTCCTGAAGCCTGAGACAGTAAACTACAGGACTTACAAGCCGGAGAGAGACGGACTTTTCTGTGAGAAGATTTTCGGCCCTACAAAGGACTACGAATGCCACTGCGGCAAGTACAAGAGAATCAGGTACCGTGGAATCGTCTGCGACAGGTGCGGAGTAGAGGTTACGGAAAAGAAGGTGAGAAGGGAAAGGATGGGACACATAGAACTTACCGTTCCAGTAGCCCATATCTGGTACTTCAAGTCTTCTCCGAACAAGATTGCCGCCCTTCTCGGAATCCCTGCCAAGAAACTCGAGGCCGTAATATATTACGAGAAGTATATAATCATCAACCCGGGCACTACCGGCAAGGAGAAATTAGAGCTTCTGGCTGAAGAGGAGTATCTGGACATCATCGACTCGATGCCGGAGAATCAGAATCTGCCGGACGACGATCCTGAAAAGTTCAGGGCAGGAATGGGTGCGGAAGCCATCTATGAGCTACTGAAAGAAATAGATGTGGACGAGCTGGCCAAGGAACTCCGCGAGAGGATGATGAAAGAGACATCCCAGCAGAGAAGGACCGAAGCCCTGAAAAGGCTCAGCATCGTAAAATGGTTCCAGGAGTCGAAAGGAGTGAACAAGCCGGAGTGGATGATACTGAAAAACATCCCTGTCATACCGCCTGACCTGCGTCCTCTGGTACCGCTCGACGGCGGACGTTTCGCCACTTCCGACCTCAACGACCTTTACAGGAGAGTGATCATAAGGAACAACAGGCTCAAGAGACTGATAGAGATAAAGGCCCCGGAAGTGATCCTGAGGAACGAAAAACGTATGCTTCAGGAAGCCGTCGACTCCCTCTTCGACAACTCGAAGAAATCGAATGCGGTGAAGAGCGAGGCCAACAGGGCGCTGAAATCCCTGTCAGACAGCCTGAAAGGAAAACAGGGACGTTTCCGCCAGAATCTGCTCGGAAAACGTGTGGACTACTCTGCGCGTTCCGTCATCGTCGTGGGTCCCGAGCTGAAGATGCACGAGTGCGGTCTGCCTAAATTCATGGCGGCCGAACTTTACAAGCCGTTCATCATCAGAAAACTGATTGAACGCGGAATCGTAAAGACAGTGAAATCAGCGAAGAAGATCGTGGACAGGAAAGACCCTGTCATCTGGGATATCCTCGAGAATGTGATGAAAGGTCATCCGGTACTTCTGAACCGTGCCCCTACGCTTCACAGGCTCGGTATCCAGGCATTCCAGCCGAAGATGATCGAAGGAAAGGCCATCCAGCTGCATCCTCTCGCATGTACGGCATTCAACGCCGACTTCGACGGAGACCAGATGGCTGTCCATCTGCCTCTCGGCAATGCGGCCATACTTGAGGCACAGCTCCTCATGCTCGGATCCCACAATATCCTGAACCCGGCCAACGGTACGCCTATCACCGTGCCTTCACAGGATATGGTGCTCGGACTGTACTATATCTCGAAACCGCGTCCGGGTGCTAAGGGAGAAGGCATGAACTTCTACGGACCTGAAGAGGTGATCATCGCCCTGAATGAAAAGGCCATAGACATACATGCCTCCATAAATGTAAGGCTGCCTAAGAACAAGATGGACAAGTCCGAAGGCTACCAGATGGTCAACACCACTCCGGGAAGGATCATCGTAAACCAGCTTGTACCGGACGAAGTGCCTTACATAAACGAAATCCTCGGAAAGAAATCCCTGAGAAAGATCATTTCCGTGGTAATCAAGAACACAGGCATCGCACGCACTGCCCAGTTCCTCGATGACATCAAGAATCTGGGATACACCATGGCGTTCAAGGGAGGTCTGTCGTTCAACCTCGGAGACGTGATCATACCTGAAGAGAAAGAGTCTCTCATCGAAAACGGCTACAAGACCGTAGAGTCGATCAAGAACAATTTCTCCATGGGATTCATCACCAACAACGAAAGGTACAACAAGGTCATCGACCTGTGGACTTCCATCGACAACAAGATCACCGGCATAGTGGAGAAACAGATCTCCAACGACCAGCAGGGATTCAATCCTGTATATATGATGCTGGATTCAGGAGCCCGTGGTTCGACACAGCAGATCAAGCAGCTCTGCGGTATGCGAGGACTGATGGCGAAGCCTCAGAAATCCGGAGCTCAGGGTGCGGAAATCATCGAGAACCCTATCATCTCCAACCTGAAGGAAGGAATGACAGTGCTGGAATACTTCATCTCGACGCACGGTGCCCGTAAAGGTCTGGCCGATACGGCATTGAAGACAGCAGATGCAGGATACCTCACCCGCCGTCTGGTAGACGTATCGCACGATGTGATCATCAACGAGGAAGACTGCGGAACACTCAGGGGTCTGATCGCGACTGCCATCAAGAGCAAGGATGAAATCGTGGAATCCCTCGGAGAAAGGATACTCGGAAGGACATCTGTCCACGACATATTCAACCCTCTTACAGGCGAACTGATTCTGCCTGCCGGAGAAGAAATCACCGAGGATATCGCATCCCTGATAGAATCCCTGCCTATAGAACAGGTCGAAATCAGGTCAGTGCTTACCTGCGAATCCAGGAAGGGTGTCTGCGCGAAGTGCTACGGAAGGAATCTGGCTTCAGGCAGAATGGTGGAGAAAGGCGAGGTAGTCGGAGTGATTGCAGCCCAGTCCATCGGAGAGCCGGGTACACAGCTTACCCTCCGTACATTCCACGTCGGAGGTACGGCATCCAGCACGGCGTCTGAAAGCTCCATCACTTCGAAATACGAAGGAAAACTCGAATACGAAGAACTCAGGACCATCGAAAGGATCGGAGATGACGGTTCTGTCCAGAATGTGGTGGTCAGCCGGACTACCGAACTCCGTATCACGGACGAGAACACCGGCATCACATACTCGCAGTACGATGTGCCTTACGGCTCCATCCTCTACAAGAAAGACGGGGAAAAGGTCAAGAAAGGCGACCTCATATGCGAATGGGATGCATATAACGCGATTACCATCATCGAAGCTGCCGGAAAGGCCCGCTTCGACAGCATGATAGACGGTGTGACATTCCGCGAGGAAATGGCTGATGAATACTCTCTGAACAGAGACAAGGTCATCATCGAATCAAGGGACAAGTCGAAGAACCCGACAATCAGCATCGTAGACGAGAACGGGGAAATCAAGAAACAGTACAACCTGCCTGTCGGAGCACATGTCATGGTCAATGACGGCGATGATCTGAAGATCGGCGACATAATCATCAAGATTCCTCGTGCCATCGGTAAATCAAGCGATATCACAGGAGGTCTGCCGCGTGTCACCGAACTCTTCGAGGCCAGGAATCCGTCGAACCCTGCCATCGTATCCGAAATCAACGGCGAGGTCATCATGGGCAAGATCAAGAGGGGTAATCGCGAGATTATCATCAAGAACAAGTCCGGACAGGAAAAGAGATACCTCGTACCTCTTACCAAACAGATACTGGTGCAGGAAAACGACTATGTGAAAGCCGGAATGAGGCTTTCCGACGGAGCGGTCTCCCCTACCGATATCCTCGACATCCTCGGACCTATCAAGGTACAGGAATACATTGTCAACGAGATTCAGGAAGTTTACCGTCTTCAGGGCGTGAAGATCAACGACAAGCATTTCGAAATCATCGTAAGACAGATGATGAGAAAGGTTCAGATCAACGATCCCGGCGATACCGACTTCCTGCCTGAAGAACTCGTGGACAAATGGGTATTCATGGATACGAACGACAATATCTACGGCAAGTTCATCATCACTGACGCCGGTGATTCCGAGACGTATTCTGTCGGACAGATCATCTCCGCCCGCGAGATGAGAAGCGAAAACTCTTCTCTCGAAAGACAGGGCAGAAAGATGATGACACTTCGCGAGGCCAAGCCTGCCACTGCAAGTCAGGTGCTTCAGGGTATTACGCGCGCAGCATTGAAGACCAACAGCTTCATCTCCGCAGCGTCATTCCAGGAGACTACCAAAGTGCTCAGCGAGGCTGCAATCAGAGGCCGCGTGGACAATCTCGAAGGCTTGAAGGAAAATGTGATCTGCGGTCACGCCATTCCTGCCGGTACAGGCCAGAAAGAGTTCCAGGAAATCTTGGTGGCTCCGATGGAGGAATACCAGAAAGCCATGAGCGACCTTTAAGAGACCTTACGGTCAATGGAAAAGCGGGGAAGACTGAATTCAAGTCTTCCCCGCTTTTTTCACATTAATCCCCGGCTTACCGCCCGAAGGACAACGGGACGGCCGTAACTAAAGAAATGATACGGTCCTTAATATTTTCCGCCTGCTCCGGAGTCACGCTGAGGTAATATCTGTTTCCATTGCCTTCGCTGAAAACCGTGGAGCCGTTATCGGACACCGATATTGTCCCCGCAGGGGATACTGTAAAATATTCCGGACTGTTCTCGACGGCGGCAAGTACGGCAGTCATATCCCACGACGGACGGTCATACGGCATCTTCATGAAAAACCTGTAAGCCTCTTCCACAGGATGATGTTCCGTCCATTCAAAATCATTTTCAATGCTTGAAGCCGGATAACATACCTGCAGGCCGAGCTCGAACGGAGAAAGAATCACGTCAACCGGCCATTCGGTCAGGACTTTTTTCGCAGACGGAATATCCAGAACCACATTGTATTCATAATTGGTGGTGTCGGAAATGCAGCCTGCCATCGCAACGAGATTTCTGACCTTCCTGCCTACGAGTTCCCTTCCGGACAATTCGGAAAAACTGTCAGGGCCGGATTCGAGAAGCCGGGCGAGATTCGTAAAAAATCCTACCGAAACTATGGTCAGGGAACTGTCCACGGCTTCAGAGAGAAGTTTTCTGTACAAGGTGACGGATTCCGGATAATCCCCGTAATCAGAATGCGTCCTGCCGAAAAGCGGCTTGCCTTCCGGAGTCTTCATTTCCATGACTTTCCTCGTATAGCTTTCCGCATCGCCGCCGCATTCGGCCCCGTCACTGATAACACCTACAGGAATGTCAGGATAGCCGTACCACGTTCCCATAATATCCATGAATTCTGGAGCTGCACTTCCTTCCTTGTTCAGCATTACGGCCTTCAGGCCGATTTTCCCGTCATCGTTGTATTTATAAAGCATTGCCAGCGCCAGGGCGTCATCGATATCGTTGCCCATATCCGTATCGAAGATGATCTGCGGGACCATTTCCCCGAGGTAACGGAAATCTGCATTGATGACTGCCGTGTCACCGGGGCCGACTTCCATCGTCAGGCCAATGCGCACTGTTCCCAGATTCGGTGCATCGTATTCTTCGGGCGGATCATTCGGGAAAATCCCCAGCCTGAAAGGAGAAGTGGCGCGGAACCTTACCGTCATTTCGCGGTTTCTGCAGGAGAGGCGTATCTCATCATCGGACAGTATCTCCGGTTCTGCCTCTGTATTCATCATCCATACTACAGTATGGGATGAATCCCCCGCCACGAACAAATCTTCCATATGAAGATTATCGTCAGCGTCCAGAAAAGCCGTTCTGGAAACTTTCCGGAATTGCGGCAGCAACGAAGTCATATCGACTTCCGCGCCTTTTCGGGAGGCAGAAGAAAAGGTATCCACGATTTCCGCCCTGCCGTCGACACGGTGCAGACAGCCTGGGACGGAAACGGTATTGTGACTTCTGTCGGTATAGCGGAAAACCTTCCATCTGTCGCTGCCCTGTGAAGTGCTCCATATGCCGAGACCGTATTTTTCCAGAGAATAGTAATTCTGCATCCCGAGATCGAGAGCCCAGCGGATACTGTCTTTCTCGTAGATGAAAGATCCGCCGTCCAAATGGGAATGTCCCGTAACAGGAGTACCGCCCTTGATTCCGAAATAGGTATCATACGGGGATTCCCATCCGGAGCGGTATGTAAAGACAGGTGTTTCTCCCCCGTTCGACCATGTATTCCAGTCCGGCGGCGAGACTCTGTCCAGATCGAGGGTTGAAGCGCAGATAATGGCGAACGGAAGAAGCCTTTCCTCACGGAATACAGGATTAGAGGCCGTCCCGATATATTCCAGCTCGGAATACAGCAGAGAAAGGTCGCCTGTACGCCGGGCCATCCAGAACAGCATCGGAGTGGAAGCCGAACCGTATGAAGCGTCGCTGAAATTGAAGCATCCGCCGGAAGGCGTCAGCATCGCCTGGACAAAGCGGCCGGACTCCATGAATCCCGGATATTCCGACAGGCCGAAATCTGTGCTGCAGACACCTTCCAAGGCATCTATAAGCAGTATTTCGAAAGCTGTCCCATATGCCCAATACATATAGCCTTCAGGGTAGCCTCCGTCAGGAGCGTAGGATGCCATGACCTTCGGGTTTGATTCTATCGCTCTGGAAACAATGTCTGAACACCGCTTCGGAGCATCTTCATAAAACGCGACGGCAGCAGCTGTCAATCCTGCATTGCAGACGGAATTCCAGTTGGATGAATATCCGTACCACGGCTGGGAGGAAGTCTCCACCGGTACGAACGCCTTTTCGAAGACCGCATCCCTGATTTTTTCTATAGTCTGCAGCGAAAGTACGTCATAAAGCCAGTCATATCCTATGGCCATGGACAAGGACATTTCCGCCACATCCAGAAAATGAGAAGGATTCCAGTCCTCGAACGAGCAGCATGCAAGCATCTCACGCTCCGCCCGTTCCGCATAAGCCGGATTTCCTGTCATCCTCCATGCATAGGACAGGGCGAATACACGTTTGAGGGATTCCCTGCTGGTCTCAAGAAGCCGTATGCCTTCCATTTTCCTTGTTACTGGATTCAGGGAAAGGGCGGAATCCGCCCAATCCATCACTATCCCGTGCATTCTCGCCACTGCCGGAAATTTTCCTACGGCTTCAGCTATTCTGGTCTCTTCTCCCTGTTTCAGGAACAGTCTCGGATGTTCTTGGAGCACCATATTGTCGGAAAAAACCGACGGGAGGGATATTCGCGCATTGGCTGTCATAAGACAGCCAATCAAAAAGAACAGAACCGTGAATCTTTTCATTCGTTCAAACGTTTATGTATTTATAAATGTCTTGGGAAGGTCAGCGGACATGGAACGAGGTTTTCAGCAGGTCTTCATCCGCGGAAGAACTTCCGGCCATCACGATGAACTCTCCCGGTTCCACTACAGGACGAAAGTTCATGTCCAGAAATGAAAGTTTTTCCGCCGTAACCGCAAACTCCACTGTTTTCGATTCGCCCGGAGCCAAAGAGACTCTGGCGAAATCCTTCAGTTCCTTCACCGGACGGGTCACGGATGAAAACCTGTCCCTGATATAAAGCTGCACAATTTCCTCGCCATACATTGTCCCGGCATTCTTCACCGTCACCATGACTTTCACGGAATCTCCGGAAGAAATTTCCGTCTTGTCCAGTTTCAGATCCGAGTATTCGTAACGGTTATAGGAAAGTCCGTATCCGAACGGATAAAGCGGGGTGCTCGGAGTTCCTGAGTATGGATGGAAATATTGCGACGGCTTGTGATTGTAAATCATCTGCACCTGACCGGCACTCCGCGGCATTGTCACGGCCAGTTTTCCGGACGGATTCACCTTCCCGTACAGAATCTCGGCCACAGCCTGACCTCCGTACATTCCCGGCTCCCAGGCGTTGACCAGAGCCGGCAGATGTTCTGCCGCCCATTCCACGCCCAAAGGCCGGCCGGAAACTAAAACAAGCACGGTAGGTTTCCCGGAAGCTGCGACTTTCCTTATCAGTTCGTTCTGAAGGCCGACAAGGCCGATGTCGGACCGGTCAGTATCCTCTCCGGATGTCCTTTCCGTCCAGCGGCCGCGATACATGTATTCTCCTGCGACGACTATATTCAGATCGCTGGTCCGGGCCAATGCTGCCGCCTTGTCTACCTGTGAACGGGTCATTTTCCTCGGATTCCAGCCCTGGTCCACGAAGACGAAATCAGTCTGCGGGGAAACCGCCTTCAGTCCTTCAAGCACGGTCACTACATTTTCCGGTTTCTGTTCTGCACTCCAGTCTCCGAGGATATTATGGTCATCGGCATTGATGCCGGTCACAAGAACCCTGCGGAATTTTTCCGGAGCCAAAGGAAGCAGACCGTCATTCTTCAGCAGCACGACAGACTTGCGTGCAGCCTCAAGGGCTGTCTGACGATGTTCGTCGCAAAGACGGACTTCCATGGTCTTTCCCTCATCGGCATAAGGATGCTCGAAGAGGCCGAGTCTGAACTTCATTTCAAGTATCCTGCGCACGGATTCATCTATGCGTCTTTCCGGGATACGGCCTTCCCTGACGAGTCCGCACACATATTCATTCCAATACACCCCATGCATGTGCATGTCCATACCGGCCATGATACTCTGATAAAAGGCTTCTTTCAGATTTTCCGCAGTGGCATGGAGGTCATGGATATGCTCTATGTCCATCCAGTCGCTGACGATAAAACCTTTGAACCCCCATTCCCCGCGGGCCACGTCCTCCATCAGCCACTTGTTCGAATGGCACGGGATTCCGTTCAACTCGTTGTGTGCCGTCATAAGGGACATCGCCCCGGCCTCGACTCCGGCTTCGAATGGCGGGAAGAACACTTCCCGAATAGTCCGCTCGGAAAGGTCGGTAGGCGACCCGTTAGTCCCGTTTATCGGCTGGCTGCCGCCCGCAAAATGTTTTATGCAGGCCAATACGTCATCGGAAGACAAGTCGCCCTGATAGCCCTCGACCGTGGCCGCACCCATCAGTGAGACAAGATACGGATCTTCACCGAAAGTCTCTCCCACCCTGCCCCATCTCGGGTCACGGGCCACTTCCACGTTCGGATTGAAGGTCCAGTGCATGTTCATGGCCCTCATCTCCGCTGCCGTCTCCCTCGCGATACGGTATGCAAGATCAGTGTCGAAGGTACATGCAAGCCCGATATTGGTCGGATAGACAGTGTTGTCGGGAGCATTCGCATTGCCATGAATGGCATCTATCCCGAAAATAAGAGGTATTGCCAGACGGCTTTCCAGAGCGAGAGACTGGAGATAATTGGCTTCCTCTATGGTCACGACATGAAGGAATGAGCCTACCAGCCCCTGACGCGTCCACCCGGCCACAGAGTCGGCATTGAAACCCGGATAGAAAGCATTGGCTGTATTGTTTTTCAGTTCTTCTTCCGTCAATGCGGCCTCGTTCTTACGGATATGTTCCAGACCGACATACTGGTTCATCTGACCCACCTTTTCCTCGAGGGTCATCCGCCGCAGAAGGTCTTCCACCCTTTTTTCCACTGGAGCGGAAGCATCCTTGTAGAGTGGAAGACGATCTGCGGTACAGGAAATCCCCATCATCGCCAGAACAGACAGGATTGTCAATATCTTGAAATTCATCTCAGCGTATTTTCAATATTAAATTTTCAGGGAGAGGAGGAATGGCTACAATTCCTGCCTGTAAAGTTTCCCTCCTTCCGCATTCACGGTTACGGCAGCGCTTCCTGAGGCTGTTATTACAAATGTAGCAGATTCAGTCGAATAAGCCACAATATATGTTCCCATATCCAGTGCAAAGCCTATTGCGCCCTCAGTTGTAGAGAATCCTATCTTAGTGGAAGTGGAAGCAGAAGTGAATTCTCCGCTGAAAGACGTCTGCGGCTCATCGGCAGAGATATTGAAAGCCGCAAAAGAGGAAGGCGGGGTAACCGCGAGGTCAGCACCGGCTGCAGAAAGTCCCTTGACGATTTTCCTGACTTTTTCGGTAAAGCCCGGCCTTTCCTGCAGATCGGAAGTATAGACGCCATGGTCCGGATCATCCGTTCCGCCGGCATTCGTTATGAAGACACTGCTTGTCGCCAGATCATAGATGTCATAGCCGCCTCCTGCAGCAAATGCTGCGAGAATCAGACTCGGGGCATGCTCGTAATTTCCCTTGTTCTCCCCGACGAGGGCATAATTCCCTGAAATGGAAGCATAGGCTGCGACTTCCTTGCCGATGTCCGATACCGTCTGCCTGTAGGCGTCGATAGACACGAAATCAATGCCCTCCAGATCGAAAATATTCTGCGGAGAAACGGTTTCACCCCAATCCAAAGGAGTATTCACATTGTCTGCCTTAATATGGTTCGTTCTGGTCAGAACTTTATAGGAACTGTTCTGCACGGCCTTTCCCACTGCATTCAGGGAATTCAGCACCATTTCCCAGGCTCTCTCTCGGGACAATTCCGATCCGTCCCTCCAGGTAAAGCCGTCCCCTCCATAGCGCCAGCGTACAAAACCGTCAGGTTCGTTATGAATCTGGCATGTAATGACAGGATGAGTGTCCCCGTGTTTGGAATCCCAGTAACGGATATGATTGAACAGAGCCGTTACCGCTGCGGTCTCCCTCTGCAGGAGCCAGTCGGCATCGAGTATGAGGGCATAAGTGTATCCGTAGTCACTTCTGAAAAAGCCTTCGTTGCTTCTCCAGAGCCGGATCGACGGTTCTGAAATGACGTAGCGCGGGAGGAAATATGTGAATGAATCGCCTATCATATTGGTACTGAACCAAAGGAGTTCCATCTTCAGGTCATATTCGAGGCAATATCCAAGAAGGGCGTCCACTACGCTCCAGTCATAATTCCCCTCCGACGGCTCGACCCATCTCCAGCACACCGGTACCTGGACGCAGTTCACGCCCAGTTCCACGGCTTTCTGGAAATACGGTTCTATGGCGGAGACCGGCTTGTTTTCGCTGTTTATCAGAGCATCCAGCCTTATCTGCGCCCCCATGAACGGGAACGGAGTCCCGTCCACTTCCACGTATGTCTTCCCGTTTTCAGTCTTCAGTTCGCTTACGGTGATCTGCGGGAGCACTGGCTCCTGAGGTTTCAGATCATCTTTCTGCGAGCAGGCGCACAGCGCAATCGCGGAAATCACAGTCAACAGTTTCAAATATTTCATTTATCTTCAATATTAAATTTTATTATGTTGAGGCCGGCACAAAAGCGTTTCTTGAGGCCGGCCTCCTGAGTCCGCCTAGACTGATTATTTGGTATCGGCGATACATCTGACAGGCAGGGCTGCGTTCGTACCGTCCCAACCCCATTTGTCACCAG
>CALUUA010000026.1 GCA_944323845.1 uncultured Bacteroidales bacterium | reverse complement strand
CACGGCAGATCCAGCATGAACTGTATGTAGTTGTACTGGATGCTGTAGTCAGGAGAACTCGGATTGTATCTTTCGAGCTTGGCCATCTCCTTTTCGAAAATCTCCTGGACGGAAGCCGGCCAGACTTTCTCTTCGGCGCGGGCGCGGAATTTTTCGAAATCCTCCATCTCGTCCATTCCCAGTTCTTCCTGGATGGTCCTCAGCTGGCTGTTCAGATAGTATTCCCTCTGTTGCTGGTCGATTTCCATCTTGACCTTCTGGTTGATGTCCTGCTTGATTTTCAGCAGCTCTATCTGCGTATCGAGTACGGCCAGCAGCTTCATGGCCCTCTGTTTCAGGTCTCCATACTGGAGCAGCTGCATCTTGTCCTCGAAGTTCTCCACCTCGATGGTCGTGGCTATGAAATTTACCAGAAACTCGAAGCCTTCTATGGATTTCAGGGCGGAAGCAGCCTCTTTCGACACGAAAGAAGACATCCTGATGATTGATATGGACTTTTCCTTCAGGGTCTCGGCTATCATCCTGACATTTTTGTCATTCGTGTCAGGCGCCGTATCGTTCAGGTAGTGGACGAGTCCCAGCATATATGGCTCGTACTCCGTCACGGCATCCAGACTGAACCTCTTGAATCCCTGCAGGATGGCTGTAAGCGTCCCGTCCGGCATTTCCAGAGTCTTAAGAATCTTGGCCACGGTTCCGAACTGGTACAGATCCTCCTTTTTCGGGTCTTCCACGGAAACATCGGTCTGAGGCACTGCGCCTATGAATGCATTGTTCTTTTCTGCATCTTCTATGAGCTTTATGGACTTTTCCCTTCCTATGGTTATCGGATATATTGTTCCGGGGAACAATACGGCATTCCTCAATGCAAGCAGCGGGAGGGAGTCGGGCAGTTCCGACTCGTCAATCTTGATGAAACCGTCGCCCTGCAGCACCGGTATGATGTTCACTTCAGTGCCTGATGGAGATAATATGTCTTTAATTTCTTTCATATTGATTGTTTCCCTATAAGTTTGATATGTCCCTACTGACAAATTGTCAGTATAAGGCCGCTTTTCCAAGCGGCGTATCTATCGGTCAATCTCCGTGCCATATCTGATTCCGCTCAGGAAGAGTGCATGGGCCGGAACCGATTCGCCCGCATCGGAGCGGGAGGCTGTGCCGATCAGGGACGCGAGCCATTCCGGATCGTGCTTCCCGCGTCCGACATCCGTCAACGAGCCGACTATCGCCCGGACCATATTCCTCAGGAAACGGTCGGCCCGGATAGTGAATACCAGATAGTCTCCCTCTTCGCACGGATATCCGAGCAGACTGACATGATCCGGGACGTAGTTTTCCCATACGGCCCGGTAAACGGTGCAGACCGAAGTCTTGTTGTTCCCTCCTTTCTTTTCGAAGCAGCTGAAGTCGTGTGTCCCGAGAAGCGAGGCGGCGGCCTTATTCATGGCTGCGATGTCGAGGCTGTATCTGCAATGCCATGAAAAACCGCCTGCAAACGGATCTTTTTTCCTGTGCAGGAAATACTTGTATTCTCTGGAAACTGCTGAAAATCTGGCGTGGAAGTCTTCTTCTGCCAGAGCTATCTCATGGACAATGATTTCTTTGCCCAAGATGGCATTTATTTTGTACACCAATGCCTCCGGCTTCGCCGGAAGGGGACTTTCCACATCGAAATGCGCGATATAGTTCACGGCATTCACCCCGGTATCGGTGCGCCCGGCTCCTGTGACAGTGATTTCTTCCCCTGTCGCCAGTGAAAGCGCCTTTTGGAGAGACTCCTGTACGGTCACCCCGTTCGGCTGTATCTGCCAGCCGCGGAAAGCACCGCCATTGTAGGAGAGTCTTATCGAATAACGCATTAATTTTAAGGGAATATTGATTAAATTTGCAAAATATGTGTGCAAAAATAAATATTAAATCTTTATGGACAATATAAACATCAAGGAATTGAATGACAGGATCCAGCAGGAGAGTTCCTTTGTCGACATCCTTACCATGGAAATGAACAAGGTCATCGTAGGGCAGAAGCATCTGGTGGAGAACCTCCTCATCGGTCTTCTGGCAAACGGACATATTCTCCTCGAAGGCGTGCCGGGACTTGCCAAGACTCTGGCCATAAATACTCTGGCATCGGCCATAGATGCCAAGTTCAGCAGGATACAGTTCACCCCGGATCTCCTGCCTGCGGATGTGATAGGAACTCTGATATATTCCCAGAAAAGCGAACAGTTCCAGATAAAGAAAGGTCCGATATTCGCAAATTTCGTACTGGCGGATGAGATCAACAGGTCTCCGGCCAAGGTGCAGTCGGCCCTCCTGGAGGCCATGCAGGAAAGACAGGTGACTATCGGCGACGAGACCTTCAGGCTGCCGGAGCCTTTCCTGGTGATGGCAACGCAGAACCCTATCGAGCAGGAAGGTACCTATCCTCTTCCGGAAGCGCAGGTCGACCGATTCATGCTGAAAGTCGTGGTGAGCTATCCTAAGAAAGAGGAGGAGAAGCTGATTGTCAGGATGAACAATTCCGGGACATTCCCCAAGGCTAACCCTGTACTCAAGCCGGAAGACATAGTGAAGGCCCGTGCGGTGGTAAGGGATGTCTACATGGACGAGAAAATAGAAAGATATATAGTGGATCTGGTCTATGCGACCAGAACGCCTGCAGACTACGGTCTGGACAAGTTGTCCGGCCTTATTGCCTATGGAGGTTCTCCGAGGGCGAGCATTTCGCTCTCCATGGCTTCGAAGGCATATGCATTCATCAAGAGGAGAGGCTATGTCATACCGGAAGACGTAAGGGCGGTATGCAATGAAGTGCTCCGCCACAGGATAGGCTTGACATACGAGGCCGAGGCCGAGAATGTCACTCCGGAAAACATCATCGCCGAGATCATCAATGCAGTAGAGGTTCCATAATGGAAAAGAAAGATGCAAACGATCTTCTGCGGAAGGTCAGGAAGATAGAGATCCGGACCAGGGCTCTCTCGCATCAGATTTTCGCAGGTGAATATCATTCGGCGTTCAAGGGCCGGGGTATGACATTCAGTGAGGTGAGGGAATACCAGTTCGGGGACGATGTCCGCAACATGGACTGGAATGTCACTGCCAGGATGCGCTCTCCGTATATCAAAGTATTCGAAGAGGAGAGAGAGATGACAGTGGTTCTGCTGATAGATATCAGCCGTTCCGGCCTTTTCGGCACCTCCGGACAGAACAAGAGGGACATGATTGCGGAGATTGCGGCAGTCCTGTCATTTTCAGCCATTCTGAACAATGACAAGGTAGGAGCGCTGTTCTTCAGCGACAGGGTAGAGAAATTCATCCCTCCGAAAAAGGGCAGAAGCCATCTGCTGCATATCATACGGGAGATATTAGAGTTCCAGCCGGAGCACAACGGTACTGACATAAGCGAAGCCTTGAGGTTTCTGACCAATGCCATCAAGAAAAGGT
Organism: uncultured Bacteroidales bacterium; assembly: GCA_944323845.1. Taxonomy (GTDB): domain Bacteria; phylum Bacteroidota; class Bacteroidia; order Bacteroidales; family UBA932; genus Cryptobacteroides. The sequence continues at coordinate 13,935 of CALUUA010000026.1, read as the reverse complement.
GTACGGCCTTTCTCCTTTCCGATCTTCTGGATGTGGACGCGGACGGCAATCCGAATTATGAAGATGCCCTTAAAGTGGCTGTGAACAGGCATGACCTGTCGGTCATAGAGGTGCATGATCCACGGGAAAGAAAACTTCCGGATATCGGTCTGGTCCATGTCAAGGATTCGGAGACGATGGCGTCAGCATGGGTGAACACTTCCGACCGGAAGATGAGGGCTCTCTATGAAAAATGGTTCGGAAACCTGTCCGAATCTTCGTCAAGACTGTTTCTGAAATATAAGGTGGATAATGTCAGCATTTCCACTGACAGCGATTATGTAAAGGGCCTTATGGCTTTTTTCCAAACAAGGTAGTATGGGTTCATATTTCAAATTGCCGTTACAGGCTATATTGGCGGCAGTCCTGTTTCTGTCCCCTCTCTGGCTGATGGCTCAGGAACCGGAAGCGGACTACGTATCGGAGACGTTTCTGGAACAGATGCAGCCGAGGGATTCTGTCCTGATTGCAGACCAGCTGAAATACGGTTTCAGCATGAACGGTGTCGAGGAAGGGACAGGCATCATGCTTCCGGACTATTCTGAAGGATTCTGCCCGGGAGTCGAGATAGTGTCTCCGTGGACTCTCGACACACTTCAGATCCATAAAAGGAGAAAGGCTCCGAAGCTCATGGATATCAGGGGCAGCATTACCATAACCTCTTTTGACGAGGGAAAATACCAGCTGCCGCCGCTCTTTGTCGTCAGAATTTCGCCGGAGGGGAAGGCCGACACTCTTGCATTTTCTCCGAAAGTGTTGGATGTCAGGACTATGCCTGTGGATACGACCAGCTTCAAACTTCATGATATCAAAGGCCAGATACAATATCCGGTGGAATTTAGGGAAGTGTTCCCGTATCTGGCAGGCGCATTGGCCTTGGCCCTGATAATCCTGCTGGCAGTTTTCCTGACGAGGAAGTATTTCAGGAAAAGATCCGAAGCGGATGCGAAAAAGGAACCTGCCCATATCAGGGCTTTGCGCAAGCTCGACAAATTCAGGGGAGATTCATTCTGGCTTCCTGAAAAACAGAAGACTTTCTATTCGGGAATAACAGATGCCTTGAGGGAATATATCGTTTCCAGATACGGGGTCTCCGCCATGGAGATGACCACCAAGGAGATTTTCGACAGTCTGAAGGGCAAGGACATAAGGCCGGACCTCTATGAAGAAGCGAAAGATCTCTTCGAGAGGGCTGACTATGTGAAATTCGCAAAATACGTGGCTTCCCAGCAGGAAAACGCTTCGGCAGTGCCGTCTGCGGTGAAGTTCGTGACCATGACGTATCAGGAAGAACTGGATGCCGAATCCGGCAATGCGGAGACAGGAGAGAGCGGATCATCCGTTTCAGCTCCGGCAGGCCAGACCAAATCAGGGGAGGAATAGACTATGTTTTTCGAATATCCGAGACTGTTATGGCTTGAGCTTCTTCCGCTCCTGCTTGTCTTTCATTACATTTATCTGGAGTGGAGACAGAGGGCGCCGCACTTGAGGGTGTCGAGCATAGTGCCGTGGAAAAAATCAGGCACTACCGTCTTTTCTGTCATCCGACATCTGCCGTTTGTCTTCAGGACGCTGGCTTTGTCCATGATTATTCTGGCCATAGCCAGACCGCGTTCCTCCGGCGAAATCGAGAAGGTGGAATCCGAGGGTATCGATATCATGCTGGCCATGGACGTGTCCACGAGTATGTTGGCCCGGGATTTTACTCCTGACAGGCTGAGCGCGGCGAAGGATATCGCGATAGAATTCATCGCACAGCGTCCGTATGACAGGATAGGCATAGTGGTTTTTGCAGGGGAGAGCTTCACCCAATGTCCGATGACGACTGACCGGGCCACCCTGATAAATCTCATGAAGGAAATCCAGACCGATCTTATAGAAGACGGGACCGCGATAGGAAACGGTCTGGCTACGGCAGTGGCCAGAATGAAGGATTCGGACGCGAAGAGCAGGGTAGTGATACTTCTTACGGACGGAGTGAACAATTCAGGTGAAATCACCCCTCAGATGGCAGCCCAGATAGCCATGACATACGGCGTGAGGGTATATACCATCGGGGTGGGAGCCAAGGGGCTGGCTCCGTATCCGGTCATGACGCCGTGGGGAGTGGATATCCAGAAAATCCAGGTGGAGATAGACGAAGATCTGCTGAAAGAGATAGCGCAGACTACAGGAGGCCAGTATTTCCGTGCCACGGACAATACCAAGCTGATGGAGATATACAGCGAAATCAACAAAATGGAAACTGTCAGGACGACGGTGGACAGTTTCCCTGTCTACAAGGAATTGTTCGGGCGGTACGCGCTTGTGGCTCTGGCCGCATTGCTGCTGGAATTCCTGTTGAGGGTTTTTGTCCTGAGACGGCTGCCGTGACAGAGCCGGCACTGATGTTTAACGGAATTGTCGAACTGAAATATGGTAAATTTTGCTCAAGCTCAATATTTGATACTGCTTCTTCTTGTCCCGCTTTTCTTCGTGGCATATGCGGTGATGGGATATTTCAGGAAAAGGAGGATCAGGAAATTCGGCGACGCCGCGCTGGTGAATGCCCTGATGCCGTCAGTCTCCTCATCCAAAGGCTGGGTGCGGGTGACTCTTTTCGCCCTTGCATTCTTCTTTTTCGTTATCGGACTTTCCAGACCGCAGATAGGCGCGAAACTCAAGGAAAGGAAGACCAAGGGAGTGGAGATCATGATTGCCCTAGACGTGTCGAATTCGATGATGGCCGAAGACTATTCTCCAAACAGGCTCGAAAGGGCCAAGCTGGCCATATCAAGTCTGGTGGACAAGCTCCGGGATGACAGGATAGGGCTGGTAGTATTCGCCGGCACGTCTTTCGTCCAGCTTCCGGTCACTACCGATTATGCTTCGGCCAAGATGTTCCTGAACAGCATAGACACCGGGTCAATCCCTATCCAGGGGACAGCTTTGGGGGATGCCCTCATGACCTGTATCAGAAGTTTCAGTACGCAGAGCGAAAGAAGCCGGGCCATCATAATCATTACCGACGGAGAGAATCATGAAGACGATCCTGTCGCAGTGGCCAGACAGGCAGCCGAGATGGGAATCAAGGTATTTGCCATCGGAGTGGGTTCTCCGGAAGGAAAGCCTATCCCGTATGAAGGAGAACTTCTCAAAGACAAGGACGGGAACATAGTGGTGTCCAGACTTGATGAAAAGGTTCTCAGGGAAATAGCTTCCGCCGGGAAAGGGGCCTATGTCCATGCCGGGATGAGCGAGTTCGGCCTGAATCCTATCGTGGACGACATCAAGCGGATGGACGACGAGATGTTCAATTCGGTCGTGTTCGAGGAATTTGACGAGCAGTACATGTATTTTTTCGCCATAGCCCTGGTCTTGCTGGTGGTGGAAATGCTGGTAGGAGAGCGCAAGGCGCGGAGACATTTGCTTAAATGACGCTATTTAATTTGAAGATTATGCGATTATCCGGATATGCCATAATTTCGGCTGTGATATTCATGTTGGCCGGAACGGCCAATGAAATCAATGCCCAGGAGTCCGACAGGCGGGACGTGCGAAGAGGAAACAGGCAGTTCAAGGACGGCAACTACAAGGAGGCCGTGGTAGACTATCAGAAGGCTTTGCTGAGGGATTCCACTTCGTTCGCCGCATCATACAATCTGGCGAATACCCTGTACAGGATGGAAAACTATTCTGAAGCCAAGGCCGTGCTGGACACTGTGGCCAAGGCTGCCCCGTCGTCGGGATATGCATCGGATTATCATTACAATACGGGGAACACGTCGGCATTCCTGAAGGATTGGCAGGCTGCCGTGGACTCTTACCGGGAGGCTCTTCTGCTGAATCCGGGGGATCTGGATGCCAAGGAAAACTATATCTACGCCAGAAAGATGCTGGAAAACCAGCAGAACCAGCAGAACCAGCAGAACCAGCAGAATCAGCAGGACCAGCAGGGACAGGATGGAGAGCAGGATCAGGACAAAGACCGGAATCAGAAAGATGAGAATCAGGATGAGGGCGACAACGATAACGACCGTGACGGACAGAATCAGGACGGTGACGGCAATCAGGATCAGCAGGACAATGATGCCGGTCAGTCCCCGCAGCCTCAGCCGCAGATAAGCAAGCAGGCAGCCCAGCAGATGCTCAATGCCATTATGGCCAAAGAGAAAGAGACCCAGGACAAGGTGAACAAGGAAAAGGCGGCGGTGATGCAGTCCAGACAGAAGGAAAAGAACTGGTAAAATGTAATGTTGAAGGGCTAAAAGCAGAAAAGGAACTCAATGCATATGAAGAAATTGTTGTTGGTGTTGACAGTCGCCTTGCAGGCGTTTGCAATGTCCGCCCAGCTGAGGGTGGAAGTCCCTGCGGTAGTGTCACTGGACGAACAGTTCAATGTGACCTTCATCTACGAAGGCGAAAATTCCCCGTCAGGATTCGAATGGTCTCAGGGAGATGATTTCCAGCTGGTCTGGGGTCCGCAGCAGGGCCGTTCGACGAGCATACAGATAATCAACGGAAAAAGAACCAGATCTTCGCAGTTTACCTATACCTACATCCTGACTCCGAAAAAGACAGGTTCATTCACCATTCCTGCCGGGACTGTCACCGTCAAGGGCAAGACATACTCCACCGGTCCGCAGACTATTACAGTCGTCGCTGAAGGAGCTTCTTCGGGATCCGGACAGAGAGCACGCGGACAGTCCGGGACATCGGTCGACATACAGGATGAGGACCTCTTCCTTTCGCTGACGCTGAGCAAACGCAACGTGGTGGTGGGTGAGCCAGTCACGGCTACCCTGAAACTGTACCAGAGGGTGAATATAGCCGGGTTCGAGGATGCCAGATTCCCTTCTTTCAACGGTTTCTGGAATCAGGAAATCGAGGCTCCCACGAATATCGAGTTCCACAGGGAGAGCCGTGACAACAAGATTTACAATACAGCCCTGCTCCGTAAATATATCCTGATTCCGCAGCAGTCCGGAACTCTGACCATAGATCCGGCCGAGCTGGTATGTCTGGTGAATGTGCGGACAGTTTCCAGCGGCAGCGTGAGCATTTTCGATGAATTTTTCGACGAATACCGGACTGTCCGGAAACGTATAAGCACCCCTTCGTACAAGGTGAATGTTTCCCCGTTGCCTGCCGGTGCCCCTTCTTCTTTCAAGGGCGGAGTGGGACAGTTCCGCATTTCGGCCAGCCTGAGCAAGGATTCGCTCAGGACGCACGATGCAGCCTCCCTGATTGTGAAGATTTCAGGAAATGGCAATGTCTCCCTTCTCGAGGAACCTGACGTGGTCTTCCCTCCTGATTTCGAGGTCTACGATACCAAGGTGTCGGAACAGGTGGACAAGAATTCCGGAATGTCGGGGAGCAAGACTTATGAGTTTCCTTTCATACCGAGAAGCGCCGGGGATTTCGCGATTGCGCCCATAAAGTACAGCTACTATGATATAAAAGCTGGGAAATATGTCACAGTAGAGACTCCGCTGATACCGTTTTCGGTGGCCAAAGGCAATGAAAGCGAGTCTTCAGGGGCTGTGATGATGCCCGGAGTGACGCAGCGCGGTGTAAAGGATTTGAATCAGGATATCAGATTCATAAATACGAAGGATCCGAAACTGTCCCCGAAAGGTGATTTCTTCGCGGGATCGGCCTTGTTCTGGATTCTGGCGGCACTGATGGCTGCGGCTTCAGTCGGAGCATATTTCCTGATGTCTTTCATAGCGGCGCGGAAGGCTGATGTGGCAGGCTCCAAAAACAGAGGGGCTAACCGCATGGCGAGGAAAAGATTGCGCAAGGCCTCGGAATACTTGTCGCAGAATATCCATTCGGCTTTTTATGAGGAACTTCACAAGGCTTTGACAGGTTATGTCTCCGACAAACTGAATATGAGCGTGGCGGAACTTTCCCGTGAAAGGATTTCCGAAATGCTGACAGCGGCAGGAGTCCCTTCCGAGGTTACGGACAAGTTCATGGCCATAATGGATGCCTGCGAGTTCGCCCGCTATTCGCCGGATTCGGGAAATGTAGCCATGTCGGCCCATTATCAGGAGGCCGTGGAAGTGATTTCATCCATTGATTCATATATGAAGAACAAGAAAAATATTCCCGCAGCCGGTATCATTGCCGTGCTCCTTCTTGCAGGAGCACCGGCAACGGGACTTGCAGCCGACGGATATGTCGATTCCCTGTACAGGTCTGCAAATGATTCTTATGCTGCCGGCAACTGGCAGGATGCCGTGGAGTCGTATTCATCGGTAGAAAGTCTGGGACTGGAGTCAGCCGCCCTGTACTGCAACCTCGGGAATGCATGGTACAAGGCAGGGGATGTGGCCAAGGCCATTCTGTATTATGAGCGTGCCCTGAAGCTGGATCCGTCTTATTCTGATGCCCGTTATAATATGACTGTCGTGTCCGACTATATCCAGGACAGGATAGAACCTGTGCCTGAATTCATCCTGAAAACATGGGCGAGGAACCTGTGCTATGCACTTGATTCCGATGCGTGGGCGGTGGCTGGTCTGGTCTTTCTGGCGGTTGTGGCCGTATCGCTGCTGCTTCTGTTCCTGTCGGCTTCGCTGGCATGGAGGCGTACCGGATTCTTTGCCGCCATTGTGTTTTTCCTGTTTTCGCTGACATCCCTGTCCTGCGCCTTCTGGCAGAAGGCCGATTATTCGAGAAAAGACGGGGCTATCATAATGGCTCCTGTCGTATCCGTGAAAAGTTCGCCTTCGTCAGAGGCCTCGACCGATCTGTTCATCCTGCACGAGGGTACCAAAGTCCTTATACTGGACGAAGTCGGTGACTGGAGGAACATAGAACTGGCGGACGGGCGTCAGGGATGGATGCAAAGCGCCGATATGGAGATTATCTGACGTTAAACACCGGACGGATATGAAAATAACGTTTCTCGATGCCGCCACTTTGGGCGGCGACATATCTCTGGAGCCTGTTTCGCGGCTCGGAGAACTGGTCTGCTGGCCGTCTTCCACTCCGGAAGAGGCTATGGAGAGGGTGTCGGACTGCGATGTGCTGATTGTCAACAAGGTCAGGGTGACATCGGAGCTGATTGATGCCGCACGGAATCTTAAGCTCATCTGCGAAGCCGCTACAGGCGTGAACAATATCGACCTGGATTATGCCGCTTCGAAAGGGATTCCGGTCAGGAATGTCGCAGGATACTCTACGGAATCCGTAGTCCAGTGTACATTCATGCATATACTGAATCTCGTGGGACATCTTCCGTACTATGACGGCAGGGTGAAGTCGGGACAGTATTCAGCCGGCGGCATGTTCACTGATGTGTCGCTGCCTTTCTTCGAGCTGGCCGGAAAGACGATAGGGATAGTCGGAATGGGAACCATAGGCCGAAGGGTGGCTCAGGTCGCCTGCGCTTTCGGCATGAATGTCATCTATTATTCCACTTCGGGCACGTCGCACTGCCATGACTATCCGAGTGTGCCTCTTGAACGGCTGATGGCCGAATCTGACATAGTTTCCGTCCATGCACCTCTGAATGACAGGACCTCAGGTCTGATAGGGGACAGGGAGCTTGCCCTGATGAAGCCGCATGCGGTTATCGTGAACATGGGGCGAGGGGGAATAGTGGATGAGGCCGCACTTGCCGAAGCCGTGGACAAGGGCGCCATAGCCGGAGCCGGTCTGGATGTCTACTCTGAAGAGCCTCTGAATGCCGGCAATCCTCTTTCAGGGGTCAGGCATAAGGAGAGACTGTCCCTGACCCCGCATACAGCATGGGCATCGGTCGAGGCCCGTACCAGACTTGTGGAGATGATTGCAGAAAATATCGGAAGGGAAATCTGACTTTGCAGCCCCGTCATTCCCATTCGATAGTTGCAGGCGGTTTGGAGCTGATATCGTAGACTACGCGGTTCACCCCGCGTACCTTGTTTATGATATCATTGCTGACCTTGGCCATGAAGTCGTAAGGAAGATGCACCCAGTCTGCGGTCATTCCGTCAGTGGATATGACAGCGCGGAGCGCGATGGTGTATTCGTATGTCCTTTCATCACCCATCACTCCTACGCTCTTGACCGGAAGAAGGATGGCTCCGGCCTGCCAGATGGAATCGTACAGGTTGGTAGCCATGATGGACGGGTCTGAAGCAGAAGGCACGCCCTCTATCTGGTATTCCCGGAGTCCGCGGATGAAAATGTCGTCAGCCTCGCGGAGGATGGCCAGTTTATCTTCTGTCACTTCTCCCAGAATGCGGATGCCGAGTGACGGCCCCGGGAACGGATGCCTGCCGATAAGTTCGTCTTTTATATGCAGCGCACGTCCTACTCTTCTGACTTCATCCTTGAAGAGGGAACGGAGAGGTTCCACGATTTTCAGATTCATCTTTTCAGGAAGGCCTCCCACATTGTGATGAGACTTGATGGTGGACGACGGCCCGTTTACGGAAGCGGATTCAATGACATCAGGATATATTGTTCCCTGTGCAAGCCATCTTGCGTTTTCTATCTGGCGGGCATACTTGTCGAAAGTCTCTATGAACAGCCTGCCTATGACCTTCCTTTTCTTTTCCGGCTCTGTCACTCCCTTGAGCTCTTCTATGAACGCGGCGGATGCATCTGCTCCTATTACGTTCAGTCCCATGTCCTGATAAGAAGCGAGCACGTCTTCGAACTCGTTTTTGCGGAGAAGTCCGTTGTTCACGAATATACAGGTCAGGTTATGTCCGATGGCCCTGTTCAGGAGGACGGCTGCCACCGTGGAGTCCACTCCTCCGCTCAGCCCCAGTATCACCTTGTCGTCGCCGAGCTTTTCTTTAAGCGAATCTATGGTGCTGTCTATAAATGAAGCAGGTGTCCAGTCCCCTTTGCATCCGCAAATGCCCTTGGCGAAATTCTCCAGTATTTTCCGGCCTTCCACCGTATGATACACTTCCGGATGGAACTGCACGGCATATGTCTCTTCCCCTTTTATATGGTAGGCCGCATTCAGCACATCGGCAGTGGAAGCTATCACTTCTCCGCCTTCAGGAAGTCCGGCTATGGTGTCGCCGTGAGACATCCAGACCTGAGAGTGAGCCTGCACGCCTTTCAGCAGCGGCGAGTCTGTCGCTGAAATGTCCAGCATGGCCCTGCCGTATTCTCTGGCAATGGATGCGTTGACTTCCCCTCCGTACTTTTGTGCAATATACTGTGCCCCATAGCATATGCCGAGGAGCGGCAGCTTTCCTTTGATTCCGCCGAGGTCGGCCTGCGGAGCCTTTTCATCCCTCACTGAGAACGGACTGCCTGACAGTATGATGCCTTTTACCGACTCGTCGAAAGCCGGAATCTTGTTGTACGGATAAATCTCGCAGTACACATTCAGTTCCCTGAGCCTGCGCCCTATGAGCTGGGTGACTTGCGAGCCGAAGTCGAGAATGATGATTTTTTCTGTCATTGAATGATGAATTTGCAGGCAAAAATAATATATAGAAGATTAAAAATAAATAAAAACTTCGTTTTAATGGGAGAATTTTCTACTTTTGCAGTCCGTTTTTGCGGATTTCCAACCATGCGGCCGGAGAATCCGCAAAAACGGACAATGAAGAATTCTAGTTATATGGAAATCAGGAATATCGCTATTATAGCGCACGTCGATCACGGAAAGACGACTCTTGTCGACAGGATGATCTATCAGGCCAAGCAGGCCAGAGAGGACAAGATGGGGGAGCTGATTCTGGACAACAATGATCTGGAAAGGGAAAGAGGCATAACAATCCTTGCGAAGAATGTGTCTGTGCCGTACAAGGGCGTTAAAATCAATGTTATAGATACTCCGGGCCATAGCGATTTCGGCGGAGAGGTGGAGCGAGTGCTGAATATGGCGGACGGAGTGCTTCTGCTGGTGGATGCTTTCGAAGGATGCATGCCGCAGACCAGATTCGTGTTACAGAAAGCCATTGAGATGGGGAAGAAGCCTATCGTGGTGATAAATAAGGTAGACAAGCAGAACTGCCGTCCCGAGGAAGTTCAGGAAGAGGTCTTCGAATTGATGTTCTCTCTGGATGCAAACGACGACCAGCTGGATTTCAAGACATTGTACGGAAGTGCCAAGCAGGGCTGGATGTCGTATGACTGGCGCAAGCCTACAAATGACATAACACCTCTTCTGGATACCATAATTGATGTCATCCCGGCGCCGGCACATAATCCGGGGACTCCGCAGATGCTGATATCTTCTCTTGAATATTCTCCGTATGTGGGAAGGATAGCCATAGGCAGGGTGACGAGAGGGGAACTCAAGTCCGGCATGAATATCAGTCTGTGCAAGCGTTACGATATAGTCCAGAAGCAGAAAATCCGCGACCTGATGGTCTTCGACGGCCTTGGCAAGACGAAAGTGGATACTGTGCAGTGCGGGGATATATGCGCAGTGGTAGGTCTGGAGGGCTTCGAGATAGGGGATACCGTGGCGGATTTCGAGAATCCGGAGCCGCTTCCTCCTATAGAGGTGGACGAGCCTACCATGAGTATGCTGTTCTGCATCAATAATTCTCCGTTTTTCGGGCGTGAAGGCAAGTATGTCACCTCGAGACATCTGAAAGAGCGGCTGGAGAAAGAGCTGGAAAAGAATCTGGCTTTGAGGGTGAAGCCGGGTCCGAATGCGGATTCTTTCGTAGTTTACGGGCGCGGCGTGCTCCATCTTTCCGTTCTCATAGAGACCATGAGAAGGGAAGGCTTCGAACTTCAGGTGGGGCAGCCTAAAGTTCTGGACAAGACGATAAACGGCCAGAGATGCGAGCCTATAGAAAATCTTACCATAGAGGTTCCCGAAGAATTTGTCGGAAAGGCCATCGAGATGGCTACGAGGCGGAAAGGAGCCCTCATCCATATGGAGACGAGGGGCGACCGCACCCATCTTGACTTCGATATCCCTGCCAGAGGCCTGATGGGGCTCAGGAGCAATCTTCTGACAGCGACGCAGGGAGAAGCTATAGTCGCACACCGTTTCAAGGATTATGAACCGTACAAGGGCGATATCGAAAAAAGGACGAACGGTTCGCTCGTTTCACTGGAGACAGGTGTGGCTGTGGCATATTCCATGGACAAACTTCAGGACAGGGGCCGTTTCTTCGTGAGTCCGGGAGACGAGATTTACGCCGGTCAGGTGGTAGGAGAGCATACCAGAGAGAAGGATCTCAATATCAATATCTGCAAGACCAAGAAGCTCACCAACATGCGTGCTTCCGGCAGCGATGACAAGGTCATGCTGCCGCCTCCGATTGTCTTCTCGCTGGAAGAGGCATTGGAATATATTCAGGAAGACGAATTGGTGGAAGTGACTCCTAAATCCATGAGACTCAGGAAAATAATCCTTGATGAAACGGAAAGGAAAAGAAAAAGCTCCAATTTGGATTGATTTTATAAAAATAATTCCTATCTTTGCACGCTCAAATCTATTTACGGGTTATGGAAAATAACGGATTTTTGATACCTTTAAATGGATTGGCCCAGGGAAAGACCCGGTCCCGCTCCAGAGTAGGGAAGGAGTTTTTTGAAAAATTTGACAATACCGAGATTCTTGATGCCGGTCTTCTGGTATCGACGGAAATCGAGAAGTCCGGACAGTATATAGGCATTGACTGTCATATATCGGGAACTGTTACTGTTCCGTGCGACAGATGTCTGGATCCTGTCGCGATTCCTGTCGACACTTGTGCCAGACTGAGCCTGAAGTTTGCGGCCGGCGAAGGAGACGACACTGAAGACGGATCGGGGAGGGAGATAGTGAGGCTGTCCGAAGACAATACGGAATTCGATCTGTCACAGGTCATTTATGACTATGTCTGCCTGTCGCTTCCGCCCAGAAGGCTGCATCCCGAAGGCGGGTGTAATCCCGAGGCGATGAAATATCTGGAGCATGGCATATCGGTCCGGAACGCCGGCGGCGACAATGACGGAAACCCGTTCATGGCTCTGAAGGATCTGCTCGGGAATTGACAGTTGACGGAAAACATAAAAATTAAAATATAAAATGGCACATCCGAAACACAAAGTCTCCAAACAGAGAAGAGACAAAAGAAGAACACATGATAAAGCAGTAGTGCCGACATTGGCTACCTGCTCAAACTGCGGAGCGACTGTACTGTATCACAGAGTATGCCCAGAGTGCGGCTATTACAGAGGTCGCCAGATCATCCAGAAGAGTGCCGAATAGGCATGACCTTCTGACTTGGCCCTGTAGTTCAACGGATAGAATGGAAGTTTCCTAAACTTTAGATAGCAGTTCGATTCTGCTCGGGGCTACGATATGAAACAGATTATAGCTACAGACAATGCGCCTAAGGCTGTCGGGCCTTATTCTCAGGCGGTGGAAGTGAACGGAACTCTTTATGTTTCAGGGCAGATTCCGGTAAATCCTGCCGACGGTTCCGTGCCTGAAGGCATAGAGGCGCAGACGCGCCAGTCTTTGAAGAATATCGGAGCCATTCTGGAAAAAGCGGGACTGACTTATGCAAATGTCGTCAAGACTACAGTGCTTCTGGACGATATCGCGAATTTTGGAGCTATGAATGCAGTTTATTCCGAGTTCTTTACTGTCGAAAAGCCTGCAAGGGCGTGCTATCAGGTAGCCGCTCTTCCGATGGGGGTAAAGGTGGAGATAGAGGCAATAGCTGTCAAATAGTTGTCTGCAGACGGATAGTCAGGGGTGATTCGGAACGGTGTTTTGGATTACCCCTGTTTTCTTTTTATCTTTAGCTAAGATACAAATTTTATATTACATTGGCAATCAATTCGTTATAAAGCTTTATTCTTTTTACGACAGTCCCTAACTATGACAAACAAGGAGTTCACGTAGGCGGACATGACTCTGCCAAAAGCCCCCGGCGTTGATTTTTTTGCATTTTTCTGCGAAAATCTGTAAATTTGCAGTCTTTTGACCAATTATATGACAATGTTTATGTGTGGTAATGCGGCTTCCGCAATGCGTGCGTTTACAGCAGCCGCTGCTTTTCTTCTTTTCTTGCCGGCCTGCATGAAGACGGAGGAGCCTGTTTCCGTACAGGATGACGGATTCATTGAACTGGCATTCACCAAAAACGGTTTTGTTGATGATACGCAGGATATGCCATCAGTGAAGGCGGATGTGGATGAAGACGGGAGCGGAACTTTTACGGAAGGGGACAAGGTCGGGTTGTATATATACGGCAGTCCTTCCAGGCATGTCATTCTCACTCTTGAGAACGGCAGGTGGACTCCGGCGCTGAAGAAGAGCGACCTGGGATCCGGCACGGCCAGGCTTTCCGCATATTATCCTGTATCGGAGGCTGAAGGCATCGGGTCAAACGTGCACCGCCATAAGGTGCAGACCGACCAGAGCGGGGACGGCTACATGGAATCGGATCTTCTGTGGAGCCATCTCGACATTGATCTTGGCTCGCTTTCAGGCAACAGGATAGAATTCCCTTTCAGGCATGCCATGCACAGGCTTGTCATAAACATTACGGGCTCTGACGGTACATTGCCCGAAGACCTTTCAGTAAAGGTCCTCAATGAGACCGAGGGGTCGCTTTCAATCTATAGCGGAAGTCTGAATGATCCGTCCGGTGAAAAGGTGAGAATAGATGCCAGAAAAGCGGAAGGGAGTCAGGGCAAGTTTTCCGCAATACTTTTCCCGGGCAGTCTGGGCCCTTATTCCGACGGATGGGTGGAAATAACTGCGGGCGGCAAGACCTCGACCTTCAAGGCGCCGTCGGAAATCGGCGGCAGGGATTTTCTGGAGAGCGGAAAGGAGACTGTGCTGAACCTGAGTCTGAATCAGGGCGGCGTCGGCCCCGGGGAAGAGCCGGAGCCGGAGCCTGATCCCGACTATGCTGGGAAAATATGCTGGGTATATGGAGTCAAGACGCCGGAAACTCCTGACTACAATGAGGAGACCGTGAAAGTGCTGAC
>CALUUA010000025.1 GCA_944323845.1 uncultured Bacteroidales bacterium | reverse complement strand
GGCTGCGCAGGAAGTTACCACGAACTGCGCAGGAGACGACGCCTGCCTGCGGGCACCAGACCGGATTCAGCAGGCTGTGACGGAGACTACCACGAACTGCGCAGGAAGTTACCACGAACTGCGCAGGAGACGACGCTAGGCTGCGCAGGAAGTTACCACGAACTGCGCAGGAGACGACGCCTGCCTGCGAAAGGCTACCACGAAATAGTCATGGCATTCAGGTTGCCCTCGGCAGCCCGTCCGGTATCCACACCGACCACAGACAAAACCACAGTCCCGTCAGCGGCAGGAACGACATCCTCGAACACGGCACGATACCTGTAAAGATCGGTCCCTGTCCATTCCTTCATGCCCTGATCAAGAGTCACCGGTTCGGACTCAGAGGCGCCTGTAATGGTGAAAATGGTATTACGCGCACCGTCGCTGCCGTTGTATCGCACCGACAGAATGCTGAAATCATACGCCGTAGCAGGATCCAGACCGGAGAAAGTAACAGTTGCAGGCCCGACATTGCCATTCCCTTTCGTACCGGTCACTGCGATACCATCCACCCACGCATCACGAAGCCATGTGAAGCCGTCAATCACGATATCCTGATCTTTAGGTTCAGAGCCCACACCGTCATTCATTCCGGTGAAACCCTCCATCGCAGAAATGGTCATGCCGGTATATGCGCCCGAAGCATCTTTCAGAAATTGAGGCTTGTCATCCCCTGAAATCTCATAAACCGGAATATTGTTCCACGAAGTGGCACGACTCGAACCGAAATCGATATAGACAGGAGTCTTCCCGTCGGTAGTGACTTGCGGCTTCTGGAAATCCGTCATCGGGTTCACCTCATACGGATCCAACACAGCGAAATGAGCCGCATTCTGAGCCACCTCAGCATAAGCCGGGTCGACAGTCGTCGGGAAATATGCATTGCCGACGGCACTTATACCCGATATTTTCTCGAACCATGTGCATGCAGCGGTATAACGCCCGTAATTCACTTCCAGATGATAGCCGTCCCTGTTGAAAGCGTCGCCGATGAAGGAATTGCGTCCGTTCTGGATAGCCGTGCCCGACGGAATGACGATTTCGATATCATTGTCTGCCGCAGCCTGTTTCACGGCAGACATTATAGCCTCATACATGGTCATCTGATCCTTGCCGTAGTTCGAGAACTCGGAATGATCGGAATTGGAAGCGTAAGCCCAGGTCTGATGGAAGGCAAGAGCCATGGCTGGATTGGTCGCAGACGTCCTGACATACTCGACCAGCTCAGGGAGATACGGAGTGTAGGTCTCATATTTTCCGGAAATTCCGCTGGCCTGCTGAAGGCTGATATAATCCCAGTTCTCATCGGCAATACCCTGTGCCATAGTGAACTTGCTCTTCTCGCTCTTCTTCCCGTCCACCACCTTGCGGTACGCATATGCCGGATTGTCGTTTTTCATGTTCTTGTAATGCGTTTCCAGTCTGCAACCGCCGATATAGAGGTTTCCGATGACTGCGTCAATGCCTGCAGCATCAAAGAGGTCCCACAGGTATTGCTCCACAGCATCCTGTGAAAAGCTGTTGCCGATGGCCAGAATCTTGACTATTCCGTCCCCGTTGCGGTCAGGTTCCGGAGAAACCGGCTCTTCCGTATCCGGATCATCATCCGACCCGTCATCAGGATCCTGTCCGCCAGGCTGTTCAGTATCATCACCGTTGTTTTCCCCTGCGAAAGTATCGGAGCAGGACATCGAGGCGAAGACCATCATCGCCATCATCATAATCAATGTGTAAACCTTTTTCATAGTCATTTATTTGCCGTTCCGGCAATTTTTCGAACATTCCTTATAAAATTCATGCATTATATACCAGGCCTGCTTGCGGTATCCCTGATCCGAAACGAGACCTTTTCTGTTCCAATCCTCCTGATTCACAGGATGGAACCTGTACGGGGAGCGGAAATCGAACAACACCCACGGAGACACTCCGGCCAGATTCGGGATATGTTTGAACATCTCCAGATTGTCCTCGTAAAGTCTGGCCTGATACTCCTCGCTCCACGAACTTGTCACATCACGGTCGCCATGCTGGCCGTAAAGAGCTTCGCCGCCGAATTCGGAAATGATCAGCGGCTTGTCCGGCACTACATTCCAGACAGCCTCTGTCGGAGGCACAGGCCACGGATGATACCAGCCCATGTACTTGTTCACAGCCACGACATCCAGATTGTCGGCAAACGGATCATCCATCTCGAACAGGCCGGTTTCCTCGTTGAAATACACGAGGTCGAAAGCCGCCGCATACAGTCTGGTCGGATCCATCGCACGCCCCTTTTCCAGAAGCGACAGCAGGAAAGCATTCCTCGCATCCGACGGCTTGGTCTCGTTAGCCACGCCCCAGAAGCATACCGCACAGCGATTCTTGTCCCTCTGGAGCATTTCGACAAACATCCTCTGAGCCTTCGCCTTCGTACCGGCATCCTCGAAATCTATCCCCTGCCATACAGGAATCTCCTGCCACAGGATTATACCCATCTGTTCGGCAAGCCTCACAATGTATTCGTTCTGCGGATAGTGCGCCAGACGGATCATATTCACCCCCAGGGCAGCGGCTTCGGACAGAAGCATGTGCGCATCGGCCTCCGAAAACGCCCTTCCGCGACGCTGCGGTATCTCCTCATGGAAGGAAACGCTGCGCATGAAAACAGGCTCGCCGTTCACAAGGATTTTCGTCCCGTCAGTTTCCAGATAGCGGAATCCTATTTTCTCCGACACGGTATCACCGGCGCATGAAAGCACCACATCGTAAAGCCTGGCCTTTTCAGGCTGCCAAAGCTGGAGTCTCGGCGTTTTCAGCGTCAGTTCCGCTTTGCCGTCTGGCGAAGTCATGACAGATTGAGAGACTTTCAGTTCAGGGATGCTTACAGTGACTTCCGTTTCCTGAGGCTGCGCCAATGTCACCGAAACACGGACAGACTTGGAGTCATTGTCCGCAAGGCGGACAAAATAATCCCTTACATATTGGTCAGGCACAGTGACCAACATGACATCTCTTGTAATGCCGCCGTAGTTCCACCAGTCGAAGGCGAGGGCCGGTATGGCATCGGTTGTACGCCTGTTGTTCACCATGACTGTCAGGAAATTGTCCCCGTCCTTCAGTTTGCCGGTCAACTCCGTCTCGAATGGGGTGAAGCCGCCTTCGTGTTCGGCGATTTTTTCTTCGTTAAGATAGACCTTGCATCTGTAGCTCACCGCGCCGAAGTAGAGGAACTGGCGTTCGCCCGGCCGGGGGTCGGCTTCGAAATGTCGGGCATACCACACGGTGCCTTCGTAGTATTTCAGCTCCGGGAGCTGGGAATTCCAGTCGCCGGGGACATTGAGGCGCAGGCCTCCCTCGAAAGAATACTCGAAAAATTCCTCATTTGTCCGAGGGGTCCTGTTCTCGTAGACTTTCATTTTTTCGCCCTGGTCGTAGAGGTCGACTATGGCGTTCCACTTCCCGTTGAGAAGCTGGTAGTCCCTGCCGTAGACATTCGTCATGAATGATGTTTCCTGACCGGCGGCCTGTGCGGCCAATGCCGTTGTCAGCATCGACAGGATTGTCACAAAATAGGAAAATCTGCAATTCATATGTTATTTCGATTAATTATTTTTCCGTTCCTTCACCTCGCGGCTGCACACTGCGGGCAGGGTCCGTGAAGTAGCGGTAGAGGGCGAAGGTGTTCGGGGCAGGGAGGGTAAATTCCACCCGCCCGTCTTCACCCGGCACAGTTTCAAATGCCGGGACATCAGCGGCAGCAACTGCGGCGCCAGAAGTATCGGCATCGCCATCAGCCGAAGCCACACCGGAAACAGCACAGGCAGGAGAAGCGAGCACCGGCTCGAACCTCACGTCCGCGCCCTCCGGGAGCCACGTCCGAATCTCCGCCGAAGCTCTGCCGTTATCCTCCCTGAAAACTAAAATATACCCGGAACCGTCAGCCCCGACAGACTGGAAACCAGTCCACGACCGCCCGGAAGGCTCCTCGCCCACAGGAAGAATCACCCCCTCGTGGAACTCATTCATTATCCTGCGATAATCCCCCACCAGCGGAGCTATCCCGAAAGCCTCCTCCGGCAGATTGGACGCCTCCATCCACGCCAAAGGCTGCCCCGGCATTGCGACAGCAAAAAGATAAGCGAAATCATAATTCCCGGGAGCGAACGGATCACCCTCAGGATACTTGTCCGCATTGCGCCACTTGTTCAGGAACTCGACCTGCAGCTTCTCGGCAGGCACATACTTCGACAGCAGCCATACATTCCGCAAAGTGTGGTACGGATAGTAATTCCCCCAATCCGTGTAACGGTTCTCCAGGAATATGTTCCCGTACTCGTTGAAATAATGATAGCCGCCCCTGCGACCTGCCGTGACATCCAGATTGAATACCACCTGACGTCCCGTAGCCTCGCTCACCGCATCGAAGAACAGGCGCAGATTGTTTTCCGCCGTCTTGTTCGGTATATTCAGCCCGTCTATCTTGAAAATCCGGATTCCGTATTCACGATAAAGCCTGATAAGGGCATCCGCATCCTTCCGCCAATCCTCGAAATCATTCTGGATACTCGGATTGAACCACAGCCCGACCTCTATGCCGAGCTCCTTCGCCCTGTCCACCACCGGCTTCAGCCCGCGCGGATACTTCACCGGATCCGGAGTCCAGTAATCAGGGTTGTCCCAGATATTCTTGAAAGACCCCTTGGCCACAGCGGAATTGGGACTCTTGCCCACCTGCCAGCCGTCATCTATCTGGAAATGCGTGATGCCGAGACGGGAAGCCTTCTCCAACTCCGCCAGACAAAACTCCTCGTTCACCTTGGAATCCTGACTGCGGTCGCCCCACGTATTCATCATTATCATTTCATCCCTTTCCGGCAGATGTCTGCGTACATTCTTCTGATACTTGCGCAATGCCGTCAACGCCTCCAGTTCGCCTCCGGACCAGACGCCTGTCACTACGGAATAGATTCCGGTCCACGAATCAGGACCGATATCCCGGCTGTTTATACCAGGACCGGTCACGGAAAAAGTACCGAAATCAGCTATGAAATCAGCCCCGCCGTACTCGAGCTGCACACTCGAACATGGAGCCTCTTTCAGGAAAAACAGCCCGGAGCCGTCAATCCCGTCCTGCATGAACAGCAGATTCCCGCGATAGGAATTCTTGCGGTAAGAGATGATATCCCTTTCGGCCACAAGATTGTCATTCCAGTCCGTGACATCCCAGAACTCCACCGCCTTCGCATGCCAGTGATTCCCTTTCAGGCTGACCCTGTCAATGACGGCAGACACAGGGCGCGACTTCATGTCGGCCGCAAATTCGATATTCTTCTTGTCGGCATTGTTCTCCACCGCAGACGCCAGCTCCGATGACAAAGACCCTTTCAGCCATGTATCGCAGGCTATTGCAGGACACCAGTCATAAATCCGGAACTCGCGCCTGACCTGAAGGCCCTCCATCCTGAAACTTACAGTAACCCTGTGGAAAGCAGGGCTGACAGGAGTCTGCGGCACATCCTCCGAAACGAAATCCCCGTCTTCCCCAGCCCCGGCAGCCGAAGTCATCACGAAATCAGGCCGGAGCGACACGAAACGATGGATCTTGCCGGAAGTCTTGTCCGTAATGGAAGCCGTCATCAGGTTTCCCCCGTTCCAGACGAACTTTCTTTCCATCAGGGAATTGCCTATGGTCAGAGTATCCGCGTCCAGACGACTGTAGCATTCTGTCGCGGCATCTGCCTTCCACAACGAAAGGCACAATATGGATGTCAGCACAGCTGACAATGCTGGTATCATTCTCATATATTTTCCATTTTCAGGCAGATCCGCCGGTCACACATTGTCCCGGCGGGACATACAGACAGGATTCAGCGCCGGCGTCCGTTTTCCGACAGTCCGGCAGGCTCGTCCAGAAGCTCGTTAGGAAGATTGAACCTCTGCGACTCCATCGTGCCTTCATGCTTTCCCACACCATCTTTCATCAGAGGCTTCAGCTCATCCAGATGGCACTGATACACATCACGAGGAGAGCAGCCGTACTTGTGGCAGATAGAAGCGGCCATACCCACGACCTCGCCCATCATGGCGGTAGTCCTCATCACACGGGTAGTGCCGAGAGCCACATGAGTCTGGCTGATATTCCTGCCGGCCATGAAAAGATTGTCCACATTCCTCGAGTACAGGCAGCGGTACGGCACGGCATAAGGGTAAATCCAGTTATGCACAGTAGCAGTCTTGAATTCCGCACCCGGGAACTTCTCCGTATTCTTCGGATCAGGGAAATGCAGGTCAATGCTCCATGTGGTCGTGAAGGAAGCATCCTCATGGAAAACATTCTTGTCGATATCATCCTGTTTCAGAACATAATCGCCGAGCAGACGCCGCGACTCACGCTTTCCTGCCACATAAGCCACCCAACCAAGATCGCGGTCACGCCACTTTTCATTGTCTTTCAGATGATTCTTAAGGAAACTCCAGTTCGAGTACACTACCAGCAGCCCGTAGTCACGGACCCTTTCGGCATCAGCCACCTGATCGAGATTCATACCCGTCTCCCAGGTCCACTCTCCCATAGTCACTTTCTCGCAATTCCCTTCATTGAATCCGACCCCGTAACTGAACTCAGGAAATCCGGTCTTCCCGTCAGTCTTCACGGAATACCACTGTACCGAAGCCCCCATGACCATGCTGTCAGCCTTCTCCGGAGCCAATGACTCGCCATATTCATCCCGCGACTCCCTGCCGGTCGTCCAATGCGCTCCCGCTAAATAGCCTATAGTACCGTCACCGGTACAATCCGAGAAGAGAGGGGCTTCCAGCCAATGCATTTCGCCGGTCTCGACATGCTGGATCAGGACCGAAGCTATGCGGTCCCCGTCCATCTTCACGGCGACGGCATGGCAATTCGCGAACAGGGTCACGTTTTCCTGTCCGTCTATGAAGGCCTGCTTCTTCCAGTCTTCGTAGTTTTCCGCAGGCTGCGCATTTCCTCTCTTGCTATGGCCGAACTCGCGGATCATCCGCCCGAGCCCCTCGTTAGGCCCTATTTCAGAATAGCCGCCGAGATGGACACGGACTTCAGAACTGTTGTTTCCTCCGAGGACAGGACGGTCATTGACGAGGGCCACATTGCAGCCGAGTCTGGCTGCAGCCACTGCCGCACACATTCCTGCCACACCCCCGCCGACCACGACAAAGTCGAATTTTTCAGTCGGGGCCTCAGCCTTGCGCGCCTCGAGCCGGGTACATCTTTCCGAATCCAGCATCCCGGCATCTTCAGGAGACATCACCTTATCGTCCGTAGTCAGATACACGGCATCGCAACGTCCGTCGAATCCGGTCAGGTCCGAGAGGGCAAGCTCGGTCTGTCCGGCTTTAAGACGGATTTTCCCAGCATACTGCCATTCCCATGCGTCACCGGAGGCTCCCAACGTATTCTTCAGAGCCTTGCCTCCGATTTTCACGCGGAATTTCCCCGGACCCGGCTCCGAAGTCCACGGAGAGGTCCAGTCGTAAGTCCTGGCATAGACATGCCATACGCCGTCCGCCGGAATATCCACCTGCGTCACGGCATCTTCCACCGGCTTTCCCATACCGTGGGCCAGAAGATAAGGCGAGCCCATCTGGTCCATGAACTGCTGGTCCACGACCCAGCCCCCTTTCCCGGCAAAACTCTCGGCTTCAAGCATTATCGCCTGCGGCTGTCCGTCAGTCTCCGCGACAGGCAACATTCCTGCTGCCGCCGTCTGCTCTGCGACCGGCAGCAATGCTCCGGCCACGCCAAGGGCAAATATAAAATCCATAAATTTTCCCATATCGGACATTTTTTCGTGAATTTAATCAATTCCGCCGTTTTCCGGAAACATTTCCGGAAAAATCCGGCTTAATATGTGTCCTTAAACAAAAAGGGGCATGATCATGCGTGATAATCATAGTCATACCCCAATTGTTTACATACACACGGAACAGTCGTTTTTCATTTCCGTCCCTCAGGCAAAATGTCAATTATGTCAATTACCTGCAGCAGTCTCGACATGCTTGAAAATAACTTTCATGTCTTCAGTATTCACCAAGATGTAATTGCAGCCTTCCGGAATTTCGAAATAGTCATAACGGCTGTCATCCTGACCTTCCCTCAAGCCATATTGTGTATCAAGGTCTGCTTTGAAACTATCGCATACGCTGTTTCTCTTCGAATTGGCATCTGCCGAACCAAAAGCATATGAACTGTTTTTCGGCCTGATTTCACTGCTGGTGAATTTTTCTCCGTTTTCAGGATTTTCCGGACCTATGACGAATACCAGACCTCCTGTCATGTATTTGGAGGCCGAACCGGCATTTCCCTGACGTGCAACCCGAGGAAGTTCCTCTCCTGAATAAACGAATATGTTAGGATTTGCCTGACTCCTCATACATCTGTACTGGAATTCGAAACCGTCACCTACTCCAGAGTCATCTACAAACGAATTGTACGGGCCATAAATCCACAGACATTCTATCTCCACAGTGTTCTGGGCAGGAATCGATTCATAGCCTGCGACCGTTCCGTTTGCCCATACACCGTTAGCATATCTTACAGGAAGATCATGCTCCTCATCGCGGACCTCGATGGTACCGGCCTCGGTATCGACGATGATGCGGTAGCTGCCGGCCTCGGCGATGGTGTACGAACCGCCGTCAAAGGCTATCCCGTAAGTCGACGGCGTACCTTCGAAATTGGCGTCAGCCACGGAAAGGAAAGCATCGGTGCCGTTCACCTTGATTTGGAACTCACCGGCCTGAAGGTCGCCTTTCCATGCATAAAGGGCATCGTTTTCGAGGGTCTTCTCTATCGCTACAGGAGTCTCGCCTGCGGCTGCGCCGGAAATGGAGAGGGTCTCTATAGTTTCAGGAAGGACAGGACCGGCCCCAGCAGTCACTACTGTTTCGTAGAATTTGCCGGCCTCGAACTTGACGGCCTCTTTTTCTTCGGAATAAACCTTGTCAGCAGCGACATTGACCGTCAGGGCACCTGTATAAGGAGCACAGGCCAGATAATACACGGCGGATTCCCCTGCAGCTGCGTTGACCGTAAGGACAGTCCCGAGCGGACCCACTTCGACAGAGGTAATATCTCCCGTCTCAAGATCCAGACTGAATGCACCTGAAAGGGCAACATCAGCAGCTTCTATAGAAACCTCCGTCACAGTCAGATCCGCACCTGTCCCGTTAACGAACTCCACTGCGATGACAGATGCCAGATGAGAAAGCGTCACTTCAGGGCACTCCGCACCCGCTCCCTGAGTCTTGCCATACATAGGCGTATCTATATTGCCGTCAGGATCTGCGGCATCATAAGTACCTGAATCTATGGTCACCTGAGCGGAGAGATCCTCCGAATCGGACACCGTTTCAGTGAACGGATATACCACATAATATGTATAATCCGTATCGGCATCAGGGATGAACCCTTCGGTAGAGAAAGTGTTTCCTCCTGCATTCTTCGTGAACTTATACAGGCCGTCTGTCTCTCCGCCCTTGATATAGACGGCAAGTTCGTCACCCTCTTCCCATTCCACCTTGTAGCCATTCTGCGCATCGAATGTCGTTTTCGTGCCGAAAAGCTGCGTATCGGCGTTCTGTCCGATATTCGCCTTCAGATAAAACCCTTCTGCAGGGACCTCGCCTTCAGGATTTCCCCCTTCCTGAGGGTCTTTGTCCAGCGGCTCTTCTGTACAACCGAATGCAAATATGAGTGCAGCTGCCGCTGCAATGCTTGTAATCTTTTTCATGTCTTTTCCTGTATTTAAATCGTCTCTTTCCTAAAATTTTCCGCCGTATTCAAATTCCGGAGGCAGAATAGAAAAGCCTGATTCTATATCCCCCGTAGCTGCAAAGCCGTTTTCCACTTCTACATCCGACACTGACAATGCCGGAGATTCATAATTTAAACAGTATTTCATCTTCGTTAATTTTTTAATTGTTTACAATGAATTATCGTACAGTGACATCGCTGAGCTTAAGCCAGCCTTCTTCGGTCAGGTCCTGCTCCCGCACGGAAAGTTCCACCGCAGGAGTGTTTTCCTTTTCCGTATTGACTATGGCCACACCCCAGGTATAGGTTCCCGGAGCTACTCCCTCCAGCACGACATCGGTCTTGAAAGTCCTCATGGCAGTCTTGTAAACTGTATGGAGGGCAGCAGAGCCTTCTGTATCCACGAAAATATGGACAGGCTTCAGCGAGCCCTTGCCGAGGAGGGCGTATGCCAGCTTGTAGCGGCCGTGCCACTGCTTCAGGTTTGCCGGGAAGTATGCGTTTCCGAGGTTGGACCATCTGGATTCGATGGTCACCTTAGAACCGGATTCCGCCGACTGCGGCATATAGAGACGGTTAGGAAAGAGTCTGTAGACTCCCTCTCGCAGGAACTTCAGGACCAGGTCGTACGCATGATTGAACCATGAGTAGGTCTCCGACTGGGAGACTGTACTGTTATAGCGGAAGTCCATCATGTTCACGTAGGCCGACTCCATCTGGGTGTATTCGCCGTTCCTGAGCTCATACTCCGAGCCATATTGATCCTGCCAGCCGTCATGCGTTCCCAGAACCCAGCCGCCTTCGCCTATGACAGGGACTTCATACCGGTGCCCTGCTATGAAATTCTTCTCCCAAGTACCGTAATATGTTTCTTGCATACCGAAGGCATCGTGCCTCATGCAGAAGCCCTTGCTTATGGCCAGATTCAGAAGGTCGATGGACATCTGGTCCGCAGAGCCGCTGTCGGCACACTTTCCGACCATCTTGTGATAGTTCGTGACCACAGGGACATTCGTGAAATTGTCAGCATACATGGATGTGGCCCAGTCGTAAACATCCCATCTCGGAGACTCGTCTTTTGGACCTATCGTGACCTCGGTGGAATAACGGAACGAATGACACTCGCCCCATTTGCCGAGACCGAGACCGCTGATGTATTCCACCTCGTCGGGATTGTTGAATCTCGCGGCGAAAGCCTTTACGAATTTCTCATAATACTTCTGGAAAATAGGATCGTCAGGATAGCCTGTCCAGCGGTCGGTACCGGTCAAGAACCCTTTTGCACCTGCATCCCTCACGAATTCAGGGGTGGAACTCTGCTCGTCTCCCTCGCTGTTCGTGTTGATGGTGAAAGCGATCTTCAGTCCCCTTTCCTTGGCTCCGTCCATAAGATACTTCAGGTTCTGCGCGAAAAGAGCGGTTTTCCCGCCCTGAGTCTCAGCATAGTCATAACCTTCGTCCTCCCAGATATACATATTGTCGGCAGGATTCATGGCAGACCAGTCTGCCTTGATATAGAGGACATTGGAATAGTCCCACACTCTCACCTTTCCCGAACCGTCGGGAGCATCTGCGCAGTCGAAACTGTCATAAAGCTCCCAATAATTCCGGGCCAGCCCCGTTCCGATACCGGAATACGTGGCCCAGCCTGAAAGAGGATTCTTCAAGAGGATTCTATCGTGGTCAGGGACTACATTGACGGTCACAGTCCCCTCCGGAACGGAAGCGCCGCTTCCGCCGTCTCCCGTGTCGGGATCCTTGGAGCATGAAGCCCCAAGGATAGCGACAGCGGTAAATAAAATCAATTTGCCTGTTTTTTTCATTCGAAATCCATTAAATTCTCAAATTCCTGATTTTCAATCGGAATGAAAAGTCATCTCTGATCGAAGAGGACGTATGAACCTGCGCGTTCGAAGACTTTGCTCAACGCATAATCGCTTTCATCGGCCGATTCAGGACCTACGTAGACTTCGATGTAGTTGATGACGCCGTCAGGGAGCGAGAACATCGCATACCTGTTGTTGCCCTGGCCTCCGTAGATAGGAGATACAGTCTGACCGGCAGTCACTGCAAGATCTTTGTCACGGTCAGGACCGGAACCGAAAGCATACTCGTTGTTCCAGTGATCGGTCACGCAGAACTTGATGTTGTCTTTCTTGAGCGCTTCGCCCTTGTACACGAAGAGTCTCGGATTGGCAAGGCTCTGGGTCAGGATGTACGGATCTCCCTTAGGCTGGCTGCCGGTGTAGTAGACATCGTCTCCGAATATATACAGGGTTTCTACCTGAACGGTGCAAGGATCCTCTGCAGGAGCCTGTGTTCTCTTGAATGACACGGTCATCGGCTTCATGTCGGTAGCTTCAGAATAGATGGTCACTGACAAAACGTCCGTATCCACCACTATCCTGTAGGTTCCGGCCTCGGTGATCTCCCAGTAGCGTCCGGACACTGACGCAGACCTGACAGTAGTGAAACTGCCGGCATTTCCGTCATTGATCCCGTGATCGTCCGGCTCGGCCGGTACCATCACCAGATTCCTCTCGCCGCCGAATTCTATAGGCATGGTGAAGGTGCCGGCTGAAAGTTCGCCTCGCCATGCATAAAGGGCGTCATTCTCAAGAGTCCGGGTTATTTCCACCTCGGAGGATACGGCAGAACCTTCAAGGAAGAGCTTGTCCACTTCCATGATATCCGCCTGCGCCATGAGGGAAACCGACTGCGTAGCCATATTGAGGCTTATGCGGTAGTCGCCTTCTTCCTCGACAATCCATGAATACGCGGTCTCGTCATTTCCGACCACGGCCGCATACGAATTGCCCTTGCTGGCTATGGTTTCGTTATTTCCGGAGGCAGGAATGATGACATTGTTTTCATCGCCGTAGATGACAGGGAAATTGAAGGAGCCTGCCGCGAGGACGCCGTTGTAGACGTAGAGGTCTGCATTGTTCGCACTCGGAGAAAGCTCGATCCTGGATTCGCCGACGGCGGTGCCTTCCAGGAAGACCTTGTCAGCCGCGAACTGCTTCGGGCCGTAGGTCTTGATCCTTACCGCCACTTCATCGGTATCCGGCAATACGATGGACGAACCTTCCTCGCCCTGAAACGATGCCTCGATGTTAAACTCGAGAGTACCCCAGGAACTGGTAAGCCAGCCGAACTTATCTATCATCAAGTCCTGCAGCTGCTTATGTGTATATTCCCTCACGAATTCCCCGTATGTCGCGTCTTCTTCAGGTTTTTCGATTCCGAGAGGATGCTCGGCAAGGTCGTAGGAATAAATGTACGTGGTAAAATACTGCTCCCCGTAATCCTTCGCCTGTGTCCACGTGATGGTCAGGGCCACTTCGTCCTCTTTCGTCTCGTCGAGGATGACAGATTCTGCGGAAGCCGAGATGTCTATCACTGAAGGGAAGCGCGAATACGCATTGTCCACCTCTTCAGTACATCCAGTCAGGTGCAGGCCTGCCGCCACGAATGCGGCAGCCGCAATGTATGAAAATATAGAACGTTTCATGATTTTCGTTTAACTGTTAGTTTCATCATCCTCCACGACGGTCCCGGTATTCTCGCCGGTGTATCCGTCATTCTGTCCGAGAGCCGGATTCAGGAGGCCGTCATGGGTAGGTATAGGCCAGAGAATCTGACGTTTAGGGAAAACCCTCCGAGCACCTGGCTGGGCCAGTCCGGCCGTTTCTAAAGGCGAAAGGTCAGGTATGCCGTTTTCGTCGATGTCAGGCACGACATCATCCCAGAACCATCTGCCGCCGGTCACGATATCCTCCAGTTCAGCGGTTTCAGGAAAAATGTAGTTAGGACTGTTCAGCGGGTCGTACTTGTCTACCTGACTGTTTTCAAATGTAGAGGAAAGTCTCCAGCGGATAAGGTCCATATAGCGCAGGTTCTCATTGGCAAACTCCATGCGTCTCTCGATTCGTAGCGCCTTCCGCATCGTTTTCTGGTCGGAAGCCAGGACGCGAGGATAGGTGCCGTTACCGTATGCCCTTGCCCTGACTTTATTTATCGTCTCATCCAGAATTTCCTGGTCAGCCTCGCCGAGCTCGATTTTAGCCTCTGCATACATCAGGAGGACATCGGCATAACGCATCATCACGAAATCGGTCTCGTTGTCTGGATTCTTCTGTCCGCTCGGCAGCAGCCAGGAATCGTCTATGCCCTTTTTCCAGAGCAGGCCGTTATAAGAGCAGTGCACTGCGTTAGGGTCGGCGCTGAAACGGCAGTCAGGATTATTTCCGGCCGCCTCGCCGTTTGCCCTATGCGCTATCGGACTGTTAGGCTCATAAAGATAGCCTACATGCTCGCTTCCGAAAGGCACTATGGTCATGGAGCAGCGCGGATCCCTGTTCTTGAACGGATCCTTAGGGTCGAACAGTTCGGATTCGTCGATAGGAAGGCCGTCGGTGCAGAGGTAGCTTGCCAGCAGATCCCATGAAGGATTAGATGCTCCGTAGCCGCCCACCAGACGAGGAAGCTGATTATTCACGAACCAAACGTCTAACGTGACTCCGAGAGCCACGGATCTCGGGAAAAACAATATCTTTTCCGGATTCTCCTTCGTGGTCTGCAGGAAGAGATGCTCATAACTGCTGTCCAGATCATAGATATCCAGACCGATGCAGGCCTCTGCAGCCTCGGCAGCAGTCTTCCAGTCTCCCATATAGAGGGCGAAACGGGCTTTCATGGCCATGGCGGCCCCCTTGGTGAATCTCTTCAGCTTATCGTAAGATACAGGAAGGCTGTCTATGGCATGGTCGAAATCATCATAGACTTTCGGGATGAGCTGGTCCTTCGGCATGCGTTTCAGCACTTCGGACTCGGAAATGGTCAGAGGCTTGTCCACATACGGCACGTCGCCGAAATACGAGATGAGTTCCGCGTATTTGCATGCACGGGCGAAATAGGCCTCCGCACGGTACCGGTTGACGACATCTTCCGACACGCCGTTCGCCTTCGCCCTGCCGCTGTGTGTCAGAAGAAGGTTGGCCTGCGCTATCAGCTTGTAGGCCTGTTCCCACATGTGGTAGACGATGTAGTCTTCACCGTTGAGGGTCCCGCTCAGAGGGGCGCCGTTGTCAGGATGGCGGTTTGTGGTACGGTAAGTGAAATTGTCCGTCCACTGCTCGGTATCCTGATACGGGCTGTTCCAATATCCTATGGTGTAAAACCGGTTGGCGGCCATCTGCAGCTCCTGCTCCGTACTGTACCAGGTCTCGCTGTTACCCTGCGAATTAGGCTTGATGTCCATGCTTTCGCAGGATATGAGCATCAGCACAGGAAGAGACAGCGCCGCCTTAAATATCTTTTTCATATTCATATTCAGTTAAAATTTGATGGAAAGTCCCAGAAGCACTGAAGTGGTGATAGGATATGAAGTCACACCCATCTCCGGATCCCAGCCCTGAGGATAATTGTCGATAGAAAAGAGGTCGTTTGCTGAAGCATAGATGCGCAGATCCTTGATTTTCGCCTTTGACATCCATTTTTCAGGGAAGGTATAGCCGATGGTGACATTCTTCAGACGGAAGTATGCGCCGTTGAAAAGCCAGAAATCGGATATAGCGTAGTTGTTGCTCCTGTTCGTGTAGGTAAGTTTCGGATACTCCGCATTCGCATTCTGCTCTGCAGTATTGAAGACGCTCCAGTACTTGCCTTCGAGGATTGCAGGGAAACCGCCGTAGTTGTCCCTCCACGGCTGCACCATTTCAGTGTACTTGTACGAAAGCTGGTAGCCTATGCCCTGGAATGCGAGAGAGAAATCCAGACCTTTCCATGCACACGAGAACTGTCCTCCGTACTGGAAACGAGGCAGGGAGTTTCCGAGAGGCACTGCATCATATTCGGAGCTGATGACTCCGTCCGGCTTGCCGTCAGGCCCGCTGATATCCTTGTATTTCAGATCTCCGGCCCCGACTGTGCTTGAAGTGGTGGCGTCGCCCGGACCCGGAGCGGTCTGGTAAATACCTTCGCAGATATATCCGTACCACTCGTCATAGTACAGACCGGCACGCTTGATCTTGCCTCCGCTTATGAACTGGCTGCCGTTTATCTCTTCAATCTTCGACTGGAAGTCTGACAGGTTCA
This sequence comes from uncultured Bacteroidales bacterium, assembly GCA_944323845.1. Classification (GTDB taxonomy): domain Bacteria; phylum Bacteroidota; class Bacteroidia; order Bacteroidales; family UBA932; genus Cryptobacteroides. Next base: position 7,795 of record CALUUA010000025.1, on the reverse strand, counting down.
GGGAAACATTGTATGAAAAGTCGCCTACGCTGTCGTTCCAGCCTATCTCCAGATCGAAACCCTGCGTGGACATGATTCCGGCATTGTCGGCAGGAGTGTCATATCCCATGGAATAAGGTATCTGGATGTCCAGAAGCATGTTTGTAGTCCTCTTCCAGTACCAGTCGAAGGTGGCGTGCAGCCTCTGGTCGAAGAAACCGAGGTCGATACCTATGTCGGTGGAAGTAGTGGTCTCCCAGGTGATGTCTTCTATGGCGATCTGGTTCATGATGGAAGTCTTCTCGGATACCACCTCTCCGTTCTCATCGTAGAAAAGGGCATCGTTGAAGCTGACCAAAGCCATGTAAGGGAAGTAGTTGCTGCCTATGCGCTCATTACCGAGCTGGCCCCATGAAGCCCTGAGCTTGAGGAAGGAGAGCCAGTTTCTGGTGGATTTCATCCAATTTTCCTCGCTGAGTACCCAGCCTGCGGAGAATGACGGGAACACGCCCCAGCGGTGTCCTTTCGCAAACCTCGAAGAAGCGTCGGCGCGGACATTCGCCTGGAAGAGATATCTGCCGTCATAGTCGTACATGACACGGCCGAACACTGAATTGGACGTATATTCGGACGCGGTGCCGCTGTTCGTCTGGAAGTCTTCCGGACCTACGTTCAGATACGGATAGCTGTCCAGATCATACTGGTCGCGGCCTGCCGTGAGGTTTTCGCTCTTGGTCATGTAGTTCTCGAAACCGGCCATGAGATTCAGGTTATGCTTTTCCTTGAAGGTGTTCATGTAGTTCACGAGAACCTGCGAAGTGACGTGATAGTTGTCGTTTCTGGTCTCGGAAAGCGAGGTATTGGAATAGTCGGTCCCGCCTCCTTCAAGAGCGCCTCCTGTCACTGTAGGGTCGGTATCCAATACCCAGTGGGCGGCCTTCTTGAACTGTTTGGCCTTCGTATAGTTGATGAACGGGGCGATGACAGCCTGAATGCTGAGCCCTTTCACCGGACGAAGTTCGATAGAGGCCTTTCCTCCCACCTGCGTACTCCATGCGGTGTATGTACCGCCTTCCTTGAGAAGACCGTATGGGTTCGCACCGTTCTTTCCGGAAGCTATGCCGCCGTTTTCCCATATTGCCGGATAGATGGCCGGCATCTTCCTGAGGTCATCGAACGGGTCGTAGACAGGTCTCTTGTTCTTGGCCCTGCGGACGTTGAAGTCGAGGGTGGCGTAGAGCAGATCCTTGATGATGGTGAAGTCATTGTTCGACCTGAGCATGTATCTCTGGAACTTGCGGCCTTCATAAAGGGCGCTGACTTCGTCGTATGAAATCGTGGCCTGGGACCTCACGACATCGTTTCCGCCGTTCACGGAAACTGTATGGGTCATTCTCGGAGCCGATTTTTTCAGGATGAGGTTATTCCAGTCCGTCATCGGATAATTGTCAGGATCGGTGGCATTGTTCCTGACCCAGTTCTTTATCTGATCAGCCGACCACTGCTGGTAGAAAGAACCTCCGTTGTCATTGTAAAGAAGCTCGTTCTGCATTTCCAGATAGCGGGTCACACCTACCATCTGAGGCTGCTCGGTAGGGATTTCCCAGCCGAATTCGCCGTTGTAGGTGATGTTGAGGTCAGTCTGGGAGCCCCTCTTGGTAGTGATGAGGATGACGCCGGCTGCAGCCTTCGATCCGTAGATGGAAGCCGCGGCCGCATCTTTCAGCACGGTGATGCTCTCGACGTCATTCGAGTTCACGTAGTCGATGTCATCGGTCTGGATACCGTCGACTATGATAAGAGGGTCGGAGGTACCCATGGTGGTCACACCGCGGACGCGGATGCTGCTGGCTGAAGCGCCAGGGGCGTTGTTGTTACGCTGGACGAGCACGCCGGAAAGCGTACCCTGAAGAGCTGTGGAAAGTGTGGTGGTTTTCTTGGCTGCGATGTCATCGCCTCTGACTGAAGCGACCGAGCCTGTGAGATCCTTTTTCTTTACAGTACCGTAACCGATGACCACCACTTCGTCGAGAAGCCTGGTGTCAGGCTGGAGTGTGACGGACAGATTGTCCTGGTCGGTGACTGTAATGTCCTGCGAGATGAATCCTATGTAGGAAATCTCGATAGTGGCTCCTTCTGCAGGAATGTCGATGGAGAATTTTCCGTCGATATCCGTGATGGAACCGGTGGTAGTTCCTTTGATCAGAACCGAAGCCCCTATCAGAGGCTCGCCCTGATCGTCGGTCACGACTCCCGTGACGGTCGTCCCGTCAGTCTGTCCGGCTGTGCTTAAGGCTTCCCCCCCCCCTGAAACAGGAGCGGCCACGGCCTCATATCCAGCTGTGACTGACATCAGTGCGCAAATCGAAAGAAAAAGCTTTCCAATGCGCCGATAAAGTTTAGTGTACATAATTACAACGATTAGGATTATTGATTTTCGTCATATTTCATTCTGTCACGGACACTTCCCGGACCTTGACCCAGCCTTCAGGGGTGAGCCTGTCTTCGGGCAGGGCGACCTCTATGCCCGGAGGACAACCGTCCAATGAAGTATCCACAATGCCTGCCGCAAGGGTGTATTGTCCCGCAGGGACATTTTCAGGAACGAACCTGAAAACATAGCCGGTTTCCGATCCTTCGGTCCAAACTGACGGCTCGGCCTTGTCGTCTATGAAAGCGGCGGCGACATTGCCCTTCCCGTCCAGAAGGGCAAAGGCTACCTTGTACTTATAGTTCCATTGCATGAGGTTGTTCGGGCAATATCCCCATCCTATGTTAGCCCACTTGTGGGCAATGACAGCGCGTCGGCCGTTGCGAAGCTCCAATGGAGCGGTAATTTCCACAGGATAGAGTCTGTAACCGCCTTCAGCGACGAATCTGCACACATAGTCGAAGGCATCGCGGAACCATGAAGCTGTCTCCTGACCGGCGCGGAAGTCCATCATGTTCACCTTTTCCTCTTCGGAGGTCCGGAATTCGCCTGCGCGGACGTCCTTAGGGGTCTTGTAGCCTGCGGGATCCTGCCACCATGAATGCTGGCCCACTATCCAGCCGCCTTCCATGATAATAGGGAGCTTGTATGCCCATTTTTTCACATAGGAGCGTTCCCAGTCGTTGTACCCCCAGTCCTGATTGTTCATGCCGAACGAGTCGGCGCGGAGACAATAGCCGTTTTCAATGGCTATCTGCAGGAGGTGTTCGCTGTCCGGATCGACCTGCCGGCCTTCGCTGACAGGGGCGCCGATGTGTCTGTGATAGTTTATGACCAAAGGCACGCGGGTGAAGTTCCTCGAGTAGAGGGAGGTGATCCATTCCATGGTATTCTCCTTATAATAGGAGGTACTGTCGGAAACGGCGTTGCCCGGTTCATATGCGACGTTGTGGCCCTCGCCCCATTTTCCGAGACCGTATCCGTCTATGAAGGCCGTGACGGACGGATCATTGTATTCACGGGCAAAGGCTTCGATGAAGTCCTCGTAATGTCTGCGGAAGACCGGGTCCTGCGGGAAAGGAGTCTTTCTGTCAGGCTGTCCGGGATTCTGGAGATAATATGAGGCTCCGTCCTCGAAGACGAAATCCGGAGTGTTGGCTCCCTGGTCGCGGCCGTCCACGACTATTCTGAAGGCAAGTTTCATCCCGCGCTCCCGGACGCTTTCCAGAAGGCGGGAAAGGCGGGAGTCGGGATCGTCCCAGAAATATTTTCCTTTTTCCGGTTCCATGGCTGACCAGCTGGTCCTGAGATAGGCCACGGAGGCGTAGTCGGAAACTTTTACAGTAAGTCTGCCGCTGTCAGCAGGCATGGCATCATAGCCCTGTTCTTCCCAGAAGTTCTCATCCCAGTTTCTGGCAAGATACATCACCCAGCCGTTCAGAGGATTGTCGAGAACTCGTACAGTATCCGGTTCGAAAGTGATCGCCGATGTCCGGCTGTCCGGACAGGTGCATGAAAACGGAACGAATGCCGTCATGACGGCTATATAGAGAATCGTCAGATTATTTTTCATACAGTTCAGTTTCCGTGTTATCGATTATGCAGATTGTGACGGGTGTTTACGTACACAATCTGCAAATTTAATCGAAAATTCTTCTGTGACAAATATTTTTCTGCAAAAATGAACTTTATCTCTTGATTTCGAGCGTAGCGGACAGCGGCAGTTCTGCAGATGACGGGCCTGCCGAGATGATGAATTCACCCGGTTCAATGACAAAGGATTCCGTATCCACATCGTAGAATGCGAATGCTTCGCTGTCAAGTTCTACAGACACGCGGACTGTCTCGCCGGCCTTCACGAAGACTTTTTCATAGCCCTTAAGTTCTTTCAGAGGGCGTTTCACAGAGGCTTCAGGGTCGCCTACGTACACTTGCGCTGTCTCGTATGCATCCATGCTGCCGGTATTGGCGATGTCGAAGCTGACTTCATAAACGTTTTTGCCGGCTTTCCTGACCTCAAGTCCCGAATATTCGAAATCGGTATAGGAAAGGCCGTAGCCGAACGGGTATTTCGGAGTCTTTCCGGTGCAGTCATAGCCTCGGTATCCCACGAATACCCCTTCCGTATAGGTCACGCGTTTGTCGTGGTCGTAATAGCTGTCGTGAACCGGATTGTCTTCCCAGCGGGACTCTATGGAAATCGGCAGTTTGCCGCTCGGGGAGACTTTCCCTGTAAGGATTTCCGCCAGAGCCTGTCCGCCTTCCTGTCCCGGATGCCATACCATCAGCACTGCTTCTACATTTTCAGACCAACCGTTGAAGTCCACGCCGCCGCCGGCATTTACCGCCACGGTGACACGGTCATGCATTGAGGATACCAGATTCATCATGCGGATCTGGTCTGCCGGCAGGGTGAAAGGTCTCTCCCAGCCTTCGCCTTCCGTGCTGCTGTTGAATCCTGCACAGTAAAGCACATCGGAAGAGGCTTTCAGCGAGGCTTCCAGTTTGGCCTTGTTCATCAGACCGGCTTCGAAGACCACTGTGGCCTCACCTGCGTTGTCATAGAAATCGAATTTGAGATCATAGGTCTTGCCTGCCTTGACTTCGAAGAACACCGAACGCGTAGTCAGCGAATGGTTTCCCCAGTCGCCGCCAATCAGTTTCCCGTTCACATAGAGTCTGTAGCCGTCATCTCCGGCCATTTTCACGCGCACTGTCCCTGAATCTTCGGCCTTGTAGACTCCGGTCCAGGTAGCTGAAAAACCGTCGTCAGGCATTCCGTCGAACGGGTGTCCGTAGCTCCAGTAGTGGGTCGGATTTTCTTCCGTCAGGGTCTTGAACGGGGTTCCGGACAATTTCTTATTGCAGAAGTATTCTGCACTGAAACCTTTGACGTCCGAACTGTCGTTTACGTACACTGATGACATGATATTTTCATAGAGGACGTCATCAGAGAGGAGGATGACGCGGTCTTCCCCGAGAATATCGGCAAGTCCGCGGTATGGGGAAACGGTAGCATAAGGGGTGACGAATCCGCTGCCGCCTCCTGTGGTGATGACGTCGGCGTTAGGGCCCATCACGACTATTTTCGCGTCCGGAGCTATAGGCAGATTCCCGTTCCTGTTTTCGAGCAGGACGATTCCCTGGCGCGCCAGATCGAGGGCAGTAGCCTTGCTTTCCGGGTTGTCAAGCGGAATGGTCTTGTCTTCAGGCAGTTTGTCGAGGAAACCGAATGCGCTGTAGGTCTGCAGGATGTGCTTCACTTTCTCGTCGATGGTCTTTTCGGTGACTACTCCGGTCTCGATAAGTGGCTTGAGTTTGTCTGCCGTGAAATATACTCCTTTCGGGCATTCGAGGTCGAGGCCTCCGTTTGCCGCGCCGGAGGTGGAATATACCGATGTCCAGTCGGATATCACTATTCCTTTGAAGCCCCACTGATTGCGGAGGATTTCGTTGTTCAGCCACGGGTTTTCAGTGGAGTGGACTCCCCAGATGAGGTTGTAGCTGTCCATCACCAAAGCGACGCCGGCTTCTTGGACGGCCTTTCTGAATGCAGGAAAATAGATTTCCTGCAATGTCCTTTCATCCACGTCGGAGCTTGCGCTGTGGCGGATGTTTTCCAGCTGGTTGTTGGCGGCGAAGTGCTTGACGGTGGCCATGATGCCCTGATCCTGCACTCCGAGGATGTATTGCTTGGCAGTCTCTGATGTCAGGAACGGGTCTTCTCCCATGTATTCGTAGTTTCTGCCGCACATCGGGGCTCTGTATATGTTGACTCCCGGGCCGAGCATTATGCTTACGCCTCTGGCTTTGGCGTCACGGCCGAGGCCTTCGCCCATCCTATATGCGAGGTCGCGGTTCCATGTGGCAGCCGTAAGTATTCCGCAAGGATAAAGCGTGCTCTTGGTGTTGTTTCTCACGCCTTGCGGGCCGTCGGCAATACGGATGGCGGGGATGCCGAGTCTTTCCACTCCGCGGAGGTAGAACGAGCGTTCGGCTCCTATCATCCCGATTTTCTCGTCGAGTGTCATCTGCGAGACGAGTTCTTCGGCGATTTTTTCATCTTCGGGGGTGATGACGACCTGGGCATCTACTGTGTTGTTCAGCGCGGCAATCATGATTGTAGCGCACAACAGCGGGATTCTGGAAATTTTCATATAAGGATTGATTGTTGGTATTAGTCTGTATTATATTTTGTTCCGCGGCCTCGTGGCTGAGAACATAGTATCCGTCAAATCTCAGTCGGGACATATCATATCCGCACATCGACACAACATTGCATCCGCCAAATCTCAGTCGCAAATTTATCAAATATTGTTTACGTACACAAATTTTCTATTACAATTCACTCATCGCCCTTAAATCCTCCCACCCCCACCACCACCGGACTAGGCGCATTCTTCGCCAAAAATGACACAGGTCCCACTGAAACATCACAGACTAGACGCAGTTCCGATATAAAATGATACAGGTCCCGGGGAAATGTTACGGACTAGGCGCAGTTTCAGCTCAAAATGATACTAGTCCCGAGGAAACTCCACGGACTTGGCGCAGTTTCAGCTCAAAATGATGCTAGTCCCGAGAGAAACGCACGGACTTGGCGCAGTTTCTGCCCAAAATGATACAGGTCCCGAGGAAACTCCACGGACTTGGCGCAGTCTCGGCTCAAAATGATACTAGTCCCGAGGAAATATATCGGACTTGGCGCAGTCTCGACTCAAAATGACACTAGTCCCACAGAAATATCTCGGACTTGGCGCAGTTTCAGATCAAAATGATACTAGTCCCGAGGAAATATCTCGGACTTGGCGCAGTCTCGACTCAAAATGATACAGGTCCCGAGGAAACTCCACGGACTTGGCGCAGTTTCTGCCCAAAATGATACTAGTCCCGAGGAAATATCTCGGACTTGGCGCAGTTTCAGCCTAAATTGACACAGGTCCCACTGAAACATCTCGGACTAGACGCATTCTCGGCTCAAAATGATACTAGTCCCGAGGAAATATATCGGACTTGGCGCAGTTTCAGCCTAAATTGACACAGGTCCCACTGAAACATCTCGGACTAGACGCATTCTCGGCTCAAAATGATACTAGTCCCGAGGAAATATCTCGGACTTGGCGCAGTCTCGACTCAAAATGACACTAGTCCCACAGAAATATCTCGGACTAGGCGCATTCTCGGCTCAAAGTGATACTAGTCCCGAGGAAATATATCGGACTTGGCGCAGTTTCAGCTCAAAATGACACAAGTCCTGAGAGAAACGCACGGACTAGGCGCAGTTTCAGCTCAAAATGATGCTAGTCCCGAGAGAAACGCACGGACTTGGCGCAGTTTCAGCTCAAAATGATGCTAGTCCCGAGAGAAACGCACGGACTTGGCGCA
>CALUUA010000024.1 GCA_944323845.1 uncultured Bacteroidales bacterium | reverse complement strand
AACAGTCCGGATGCTCCCCCTCTTTTCGTTACGTGCATTATATTCGAAAGAATTGTATCTGGCCAAAATATTTCTTATATTTGCATAAACCGATTTTAAGAGGCTGTGTCAAAATATTTTTTGGCCTGGCCTCTTAATCTTCGTCTTGACAAGTAGTTGATTTATTAAACAAAGAGATAACTATGCCTATACATTATGTTACACAAGAGGGTCTCGACAAACTGAAAAAGGATTTGGCGGACGCCATTGCCCAGAGACCTGTGATATCTGCCCAGATCGCCGAAGCCCGCGACAAAGGGGATCTTTCGGAGAATGCGGAGTATGAGGCTGCCAGAGAGGCGCAGGGCCTTCTGGAGCTCAATATATCAAAACTGCAGGATCTTGTGGCGAATGCCCGCGTGATTGATGAATCCCAGATCGGTACGGAGAAAGTGCAGATGCTGAACAAGGTCAAGGTCAAGAACCTGAATACCAAGCAGATCATGGAATTTTCACTGGTAGGTGAAAGCGAAGCCGATTTCGCTGCAGGACGTCTTGCTGCCACCACCCCTATCGGCCGGGCTCTCATGGGGCATTCAAAGGGTGAGATAGTGGAAGCCAAGGTGCCTTCCGGAATCCTGAAGTTCGAAATACTGGATATAACACTCTGATCATGTCTACGGTTTTTTCAAAGATCGCTGCCGGAGAGATTCCTTCGTATAAAGTAGCGGAAAACGATGATTATTATGCCTTTCTGGATATCAACCCATTGGCCGAAGGCCATACTTTGGTGATACCGAGGAAAGTCGAGGACGATTATATCTTCCATCTGGACGAGTCCGTATATTCGGGCCTTTGGGCTTTTGCCAGAAAAGTGGCGACGGCCATCGGGAATGCCATTCCGTGCAAACGCGTGGGAGTGGCTGTCCTCGGCATGGAAGTTCCGCATACGCATATTCATCTCGTGCCGCTTAACAGCGAGTCGGACATGGATTTCCGGAAAAAGAAACTGGAACTCGACAAGTCGGACTTCGAAAAGATAGCCAGAACCATAGCCGCCGAATATGACAAGCTTCAGTAGAATTTTCAGAAATCAGGTATTGCTGCTGCTTACGGCTGCAGCAATGGCAGCATGTACGGGTTCGGCCGGAATAACGGCGGAAATAAAGGATGCCGGAGAGTCGGAGATAGTGCTCAGGCAGCAGAATATCAACAAATTCGATATTCTGGACACAGTGCGTACCGATGCTGCCGGCAGGTTCCGGTATAAGGTGAAGCTGGAGAAGGGAAATCCGGATTTCATCTATATATACAGGAATGACAGGAACCTTGCCTCCCTCCTGCTGCAGTCGGGCGACAAGGTTCATGTCGTGGCTGATACGGCAGGCAATTATTCTGTGGAAGGATCCGCCGAATCCGAAAAACTGAGGCTCGTGGAGAAGGATTATGCGGATTTTTCCGCGAAAATGGATTCTCTGGCGAATGAGCTTTCCGAAGTGGGAAACGATGCTGCGAGGGAAGCCGAATTGAGTTCGGAAATGGCCGGATGCTATACCGGCTACTACAGGAAATGCGTGAAATATGTCATGTCCAACTCACGCTCACTTACAGTCGTTCCGGTGTTTTACCAGACCGTGGCGGGGAGTTTCTATGTATTTTCACAGGATACCGACGCCCTGCACTTCGCCAATGTGGCTGATTCCCTGGCTCTCGCATATCCGGATTCGAAATATGTGAAGGCTCTGGAGCAGGAAGCCGCTTCCAGACGGAAACAGCTGGAACTCAGGGTCAGGTTACAGACTGCTGAAGAGATAGGATATCCGCAGCTGGAACTGCCTGATGTCCATGGGAAAAAAGTGAAGATAAGCGATCTGGACGCGAAGGCTGTCCTGCTTTATTTCTGGTCTCCTGACAACGCGCTTCAGAAGATGGCGAATCTGGATGTGCTGAAAAAAATCTATTCGGATTACAAAGGGAAAGGTCTGGAGATATATCAGGTAGCCATAGCGGTAGACAAGCCGGCCTGGGAGCGCATAGTTACCGCGCAAGGGCTTGGCTGGACCAATGTATGTGACGGTCTCGGGGAAAATTCTCCGGTGATAGGCCAGTATAACCTGAACAGGCTGCCGGCATATTTCCTGATAGTGGACGGCCAGTTGTCCGACAGGGCCATATCGGATGAAAAGACGCTTAGAAAGGCTCTGGATCAGGTCCTGTAGCCTGTCCGCATGGTCTAAAACAGTTTTTTCCTGCTGACAGTCGCGACAAATTCCTTCAGATAGAACGGTTCGAAGTAAGCAACATCTTTGAACCGTTTTTCTTTATATTCGGCCAAAGCCGGGATTGCCATGGAAGACGCCTTGGGACAGCAGTTCAGGAAATGCGCTTCAGGGTGGACGATCACATCCGAAGCCTTTCCGGCCGCATCTCCTATAAAAAGGACGCTCCCGTCATTCAGGTACTCGCGGAAACTGTCTTCGGAAAGTATTTCCGGTCTGGTTTCTCTGATCTGCTTCCCCTCTGTGTCGAACACCGCCGTATAGGCTTCCATCCTTCTGGCATCTATCATGGGAATGATATATCTGCATCCTTCCGGAAGGGCTTGTCCGATAATCGCTTGCCATACCAGAACATCGAGCGTCCCCACGGCAAGCAGTGGAATGCCGCTGCCGAAGCACAGTCCCTTCGCGGTGGAGACACCTACGCGCAGTCCGGTATAAGAGCCCGGTCCCATGCTCACACATACGCCGTCGCACCCGGCCGCTGAAAGTCCGGTACTGTCCAGAATTTCCTTTACATAGACGGCAGTCATGGCTGCATGCGCCTTAGGTGCGGAACTTTCCCTGTAGCATATCACCCTCTCGTCTTCGGAGAGGGCTGCCGAACACAATTCCGTGGAAGTTTCGATGAGAAGCAGTCTTGTCATGATATCAGGCTATCAGGCTTTTCAGATAAGGAAATATGGAATAAGAGATACTCTTCAATGCAGTGTACATGAAAGAAGAGTCGAGGTATGACTCCTGTACGATTTTTACATGGCTGTTTATGGAATCGAACAGGATGATGAGAAGTCCGGCCACAAGAGCGAATTTGAACAGAGAGAAAACGAGTCCCAGCAGTTTGTTCAGCCACCCCAGCAGAATGATTTTTATGCTGGCTTCCAGAACCTTTCCGAGCAGGAAAAGCAAGGTGACCACTATGGCGAAAATAAGGATGAACGCTATCACGTTCAATACGGGACCTTCCGTCGTGATCCACTGGCCCAGCCACTGTGTGACTGCAGAAGAAAAATGATAGGCGAGCCAACCTCCGAGGACGAGGGAGACGATGGCCACTACCTGGGCTATGAAACCTTTCCTAAGCCCTTGGATGACTGCAGGTATGAGGCAGAGCAACAGTACGATATCAATAATATTCATTTTTTATATTATATTTGCAGATTAAAAGTCGCCGGTGCAAAATTAAACAAATTATGCAAACTGACGAAAAAATGTATTGCATATAGAATAACGGTCTTGGAAATGAAATTTAAGGAATACAAAGGGTTGGATCTGGTGTCCGTCGGGACGGAAATCCTTCAGAGGTGGAAAGAGGAAAAGGCATTCGAGCGTTCCCTGCAAGTCAGGGAAGGCGCTCCTGAATTCATCTTCTTCGAAGGACCTCCTTCTGCCAACGGAATGCCGGGCATCCATCATGTGATGGCCAGATCCATAAAGGATTCCATATGCAGATATAAGACGCAGAGCGGATACAAGGTCAATAGAAGGGCCGGCTGGGATACGCATGGCCTTCCGGTGGAACTCGGCGTGGAAAAGATGCTGGGAATAACGAAGGAAGACATCGGCACGAAGATCAGTGTGGAAGACTACAACAATGCCTGCCGCAAAGAGGTCATGAAATACACTAAAGAGTGGGTATCTCTGACCGAGAAGATAGGATATTGGGTAGACATGGACGATCCGTACATCACTTATGACAACAGGTACATCGAGACCCTGTGGTATCTTCTGAAGGATATTTACGGGAAAGGCCTGCTGTATAAGGGCTATTCCATACAGCCGTATTCCCCTGCGGCAGGAACCGGTTTGAGTTCACATGAACTGAATCAGCCGGGCTGCTACCGTGATGTGAAGGATACCACTGCCGTGGTACAGTTCGAGGCGGTCAGGAACGGGGAATCGGAATTCCTTTACGGTGAAGACGATACTCCGGTGTACTTCATAGCATGGACTACTACCCCATGGACCCTGCCGTCGAATACGGCACTCTGCGTGGGTCCTGCCATTGATTATGTGAGAGTACTTTCGTTCAATCCTTATAGCGGCAAGCCGGCCATATATGTCGTGGCGGAAGCTCTGGTCAACGAACATTTCAACCCTAAGGCGGACGGGATTCCGTTCGAGGATTACAAGCAGGGTGACAAGCTCGTGCCGTACAGGATACTTCCGGGCAAATTCAAGGGTTCCAGACTCGTAGGCATATCGTACAGACAGCTGATACCTTGGTTCAATCCGGGGCCGGGGGCATTCAGGGTCATTGCCGGCGATTATGTCACGACCGATGCAGGCACGACAGGTATTGTCCACATTGCACCGACTTTCGGTGCAGACGATGACAGGGTGGCGAAGGCTGCAGGCGTACCTCCTCTGATGGTCATCGACAGGAACGGTGACCGTCAGGCGCAGGTGGACAGGCAGGGACGGTTTTACCGCATCGAGGATATGGATCCTGATTATGTGAAGGCGAATGTTTCCGGTGATTATGCCGAATATGCCGGGCGGTATGTGAAGAACGCATATGATTCTTTTCTGGCTCCTGACGCGCCGACATTAGATGTCGATCTGTGCGTAATGCTGAAGCAGCAGGGGAAGGCGTTCAAGATCGAAAAGCATGTCCATACTTATCCGCATTGCTGGAGGACGGACAAGCCTGTGCTTTATTATCCGCTGAATTCCTGGTTCATCAGGACCACGGCTGTCAGGGATAAGATGATGGAATTGAACGGCAGTATCAGCTGGAAGCCAGAATCTACAGGTTCAGGCCGTTTCGGGAAGTGGCTGGAGAATATCCAGGACTGGAACCTGTCCAGAAGCCGGTATTGGGGTACTCCGCTTCCTATATGGAGAACCGAGGACGGGAAGGAAGAGAAATGCATCGGCTCTTTGAAAGAACTGTATGCCGAGATCGAAAAGGCGGTCGCTGCAGGTGTCATGGGTTCGAACCCGCTGAAGGAAAAAGGATTCGATCCTGAGGACATGTCCAGGGAAAATTACGGGAAAATCGACCTGCACCGTCCGTATGTGGATCAGATATCTCTGGTGTCCGACAGCGGGAAAAAGATGGTCAGGGAGACGGATCTCATAGACGTGTGGTTCGATTCCGGCGCCATGCCATATGCCCAGGAAGGCCTCAGGAACCTGGGGTCTCCGCGATTCGGATGCACTGCGGACTTCATAGCCGAAGGCGTGGACCAGACCAGAGGGTGGTTCTATACATTGCATGCCATCCATACCATGGTAAGCGGAACTTGTGCATTCAAGACTGTCATTTCGAACGGTCTCGTGCTGGACAAGGACGGAAACAAGATGAGCAAGCGTCTGGGAAATGCCGTGGATCCTTTTGCCGTAATAGACAAATTCGGACCGGATGCCTTGAGATGGTACATGCTGACCAATTCACAGCCGTGGGATAATCTGAAGTTTGACGAAGCCGGCGTGGATGAAGTCAGGAGGAAGTTCTTCGGGACGTTGTATAATACATATTCGTTCTTCGCCCTTTATGCGAATATCGACAATTTCGATCCTTCGTCCCGGCAGGTGGAAATGTCCAGCAGGCCTGAACTGGACAGGTGGATCATTTCTTTGCTGAATTCATTGGTGAAGGATGTCGTGGACGCGTATGAAGCTTATGATGTCACGACAGCAGGCCGTCTTATACAGAATTTTGTCTGTGACCATGTCAGCAACTGGTATGTCCGTCTCGGACGGAAGAGGTTCTGGGGAGGAAGCATGGATGAAGACAAGCTCTCTGCATACCAGACCTTGTATCAGATACTGGTTTCTGTAGCCAGACTGGCTGCCCCTATCGCTCCTTTCTTCATGGAGCGGATGTATCTCGACCTTGTGCCGGGCGCAGAATCGGTACATTTCGAGGCGATGCCTGAATATGACGCCTCTGTAGTGGACAAGGATCTGGAAGAGCGGATGGAGCTGGCCCAGAGGGCTTCTTCCATGGTTCTCGCCTTGAGAAGGAAAGTGAATATAAAGGTGCGCCAGCCTCTGTCCAAGATAATGATACCGGTTATAGACGGCAGGGTCAAGGAACAGTTGGAGAAGGTCAAGTCGCTCCTTCTGGGGGAGGTGAATGTGAAGGATGCGGAGTTCATATCCGATACGGCCGGCCTGATTACCAAGAAAATCAAGCCTAATTTCAAGACGCTCGGGAAAATATACGGGAAGCAGATGAAAGACATCGCCGCAGCTTTCGGCAGCCTGTCGCAGGAAGATATCAATGCCATACAGGCAGCGGAAGTTTCAGGCTCGCCGTACGTGATGCATCTTGCTTCAGGGGACGTAAGCCTGAGCAAGGGCGATTACGAGATTTCTTCCGAGGATATGCCGGGATGGCTGGTAGAATCGGACGGTCCGCTTACATTGGCTCTGGATATTACGGTAACCGATGATCTCAAGAAAGAGGGTATTGCGCGTGAGCTGATAAACAGAATACAGAATCTGCGGAAGAGCAGCGGTTTCGATGTGACGGACAAGATAGATGTGAGGATATATGCAGACGGCGAAGATGCCGCCGATATTGCAGGGGCGTTGTCCGGATTCTTTGAATATATCGCCGCACAGACATTGTCTAAAAGCGTGGAATTGCATCCGCTTTCCGAGAAAGGCGATGCGGCGGAGGTCGAATGGGGCGATACTCCGGTCCATATCGGTGTTTTCAGGACGAAATGACAGTCGTTTCCATGCGTACTGCATGACAGCAAATGAAGTTGAAGATAAATTTTATAAGTTATGTCAGAAGAAAAGAAAGTGGACGGAACCGAGAAAGTCCGTTACAGTGATGAAGAACTGCAGGAGTTCAAAGCCATCATTCTGGATATGCTTGAAAAAGCCAAGAAAGAGTACAAGACTCTGCGTTCGGTGGTGACACATGATTCAAGCAACGATATCGAGGATACTTCTCCTACTTTCAAGGTCATGGAAGAAGGCGCATCCACTCTGTCGAAGGAAGAAGCCGGCCAGCTGGCCCAGAGGCAGTATAAATTCATCCAGAATCTTGAGGCCGCTCTGGTCCGCATCGAAAACAAGACTTACGGAGTCTGCCGTGTGACAGGAAAACTCATTCCGAAGGAAAGACTGCGCCTCGTGCCTCACGCCACTCTTACGGTTGAGGCCAAGGAGATGCTGAACAAGAACAAATAGAAGTCAGATGAGGATTTCCAAAGGGACGAAACTCCTTCTTCTGGGACTTCTTTTAGTGGTCATTGACCAGGTCATCAAGATCCTGGTCAAGACCAATATGTCTATCGGAGAGCATTTCAATGTCATCGGAAACTGGTTCCAGATCTATTTCATCGAGAATGAGGGGATGGCATTCGGCATGAAGTTCGGCGGACAGACAGGCAAATTCCTGCTTTCACTTTTCAGAATAGTGCTGTTCGGCGCGCTTGTGTACTGGATCAACGGGCTTCTGAAGAAAAAAGGGACCCCGACAGGAGTCGTTGTCGGCCTGACATTGATTACGGCTGGCGCATTGGGCAATATCATCGACTGTCTGTTCTATGGACTTCTTTTCAGTGAATCCACGGTGATGTCAGTGGCGGAATTTCTTCCGCAGGCAGGCGGTTACGCTCCGTTTTTCTTCGGAAAGGTCGTGGACATGTTCTATTTTCCGATCATAGATACGACTTTTCCCGAGTGGATGCCTCTGATAGGCGGGAATCCGTTCAGGTTCTTCGCCCCTGTCTTCAATTTTGCCGACAGCTGCGTAACTTGCGGGGCCATATATCTGATATTTTTCCAGTGGAAATACTTTGCCCGGGAGGATAAGAAATGAGAAAGTTCGTCATAGCCGGCTGCGGCCGTCTCGGTCATATCGTCGCTCAGGCATGGAAGAACGGTCTGATGCCTGAATATGAATTGTGCGGGACATATTCCAGAACATTCAGCCATGCGGAAGCCCTTGCTTCCGAATTCGGCTGCAGTGCGTGCCGCGATGTCCAAGGGATTATGGCTCTGTCTCCGGATTTTGTAGTGGAAACGGCTTCCCCGGCTGCGGTCAGGGAGATAGCCTTGCCTGTATTGGCCGAAGGCATTTCCATGGTCATATTGTCTGTCGGTGCGTTGGCTGACGATGGATTTTACGAAAAAGTAAGTTCTGCGGCCAGGGCATCTGGAGCCAGAGTATATGTAGCATCCGGAGCGACGGGCGGATTTGATGTCCTTCAGACAGCCGCTCTCATGGGCGGGGCGGAAGCACGGTTTTTCAACGAGAAAGGGCCAGATGCACTCAAGGGGACGCCCGTCTACGATGAATCGCTGCAGAAAGAGAGCAGGGAGGTCTTCCATGGTACTGCGAGGGAAGCCATCGGCATTTTCCCGACCAAGGTCAATGTGACCGTGGCCGCTTCGAGGGCTTCGGTCGGCCCGGAAAAGATGGATGTTTCCATGGTCTCTACGCCGGGTTTTTCTGGAGATACGCAGAGGGTTGAAATCCGGAATCCTCAAGTCCGGGCTGTGGTGGATGTTTACAGCGCCACATCGGAGATTGCGGCATGGTCTGTGGTCAGGGTACTGCGGAATATAATCTCGCCGATAGTGTTTTAGCGCGATTTCTGCATTTTTTGAAAATATTTCCGTCAAATTTTTGTCAGGAATAATATTTTTTCTATCTTTGCACTCCCTTTCGGAAGCGAAACTTAAAGGGAGACAATATTGGAGAGGTGGTAGAGTGGTCGATTACGGCAGTCTTGAAAACTGTTGAACGGCAACGTTCCGGGGGTTCGAATCCCTCCCTCTCCGCCAAGGCCCGGACATCGAGTCCGGGCTTTTTCTGTATCCCCCGACTCGTGTTCCAATCAAGGAAATTGGGCATCAACGGAAAATCCATGTTGATTTAGGCGTATAATTGACAAAAATGGTTGGTAAAATCTCTATAACTTGTTAAAATTCTGCAATATATAGAAATTAGATGAAACGCGTTTCATCTAATTTCTTATAATTATCTTTATATCAAATTTTTATATACGGTCCCACCAACTGTTTTTGTCCACATTGCCGCAATTCGTTATCCAGAAATTTGGGATAATCGTATTGTGGGGGTAAATTTGTTTTTTTAGTTGATTAAATCCATGACAATAGACGACATAAAGCGGTTGGTTCATGGCCTTGAATCCCAGCAGGTGGAATTCAAGAGGACCACAGGGCAGCTGGATGCCGGGATGGAAACTCTGTGCGCCTTTCTAAACGGAGATGGCGGCACGGTGCTCTTCGGTGTCTCTGATAAAGGTGAAATCAAGGGACAGGAGGTTAGCGATGATACAAAACGGAATATCGCGGAAGCGATAGCGAGATTTGAACCTAAGCCATCAGTTGATATTGAGTATGTACAGGTTCCCTCATCCGATGATAGGCAAGTTATTGTTTTTCGGGCCGAATCCCAGCACTCTCTTCGGCCATTTACATTTAGAGGCAGGTCTTTTCATCGCATAGAGAGCGTTACCTCGGTTATGTCTCAAGAGGAATACCGCTATCTTCTTTTCAGTAGGACTGATGGCAGGTATAGTTGGGATAGAATGCTGAATCCGGAACTTAAACTTTCCGACCTTGACGAAAACGTATTCTGGGGAGCGATCCGCACGGGTATAAACAGCGGGCGTCTCCCGGAGACGACAGTAAATGAAAGCATGGAGAGCATACTTGGAAAAATGGAACTCTCCAGAGAAGGAAAACTTACTAACGCTGCGGCAGTCCTCTTTGGTAAACAGCACATTGGCTATATGCAGTGCTATGTCCGTTTGGCAAGATTTTTCCTCGTAAAGCGTTGAGAGAATGCTGTATAAACGCCCTGTGCCACAGACGGTATGATGTAGCCGGTTCTTCTGTGGGGGTTGCTATTTATGATGACCGCATTGAAGTTGAAAGCTATGGAGCATTGCCGGAGACGATGACGATTGAAGATCTTCTCGGTACGCATCGTTCAGAGCCGCGGAACAGATTGATTGCCGATACTCTTTATAAGACTTGCCTTCTTGAAAACTGGGGAAGAGGCATAGATTTGATGCGTACAGAATGTGTGAGAGTCGGCCAGCCTGAACCGGAATTCGTCAATGAACCTCGCTTCTTTGTCGTACGCTTCAAGTTTAGTCGACCATTGAATACCGTGGCAGGTGAGCAAGTAAGTGAGCAAGTTCGAAATCTTGTTTTATTGTTGGATGGAAAAGAACTCTCATTAAAAGAAATTATGGATAGTCTTGGCAAGAAATCGAGGGAGTATGTGCGCAGCCATTATATAAAAACTGCACTGGAAGCAGGATATATTTCCGCTTTATTCCCGAATTCTCCAAATACGCCAAAACAGAAATATCATTTGACGGATAAAGGAAACCGGCTGCGTGCCATACTTAAACAGGGAGAGCTAAATGGAAAAATTGTCATCCGCGATTCCGGATGACAACAAAAACTTGCCATTGGCAGATATTTTCCGGATAATATAAAGCAAAACTGCTCATTTGGCAATATTTTTGGCCGGCAACCTGAAGAATTTCAAAATAACTTTGTCTGAAGTTATAATGAAAACGGGTATGGACAACAATACTGTCAAAGAAAATATCATCCGGCGCAGGAAAAGACTCAAGCTTTCCCAGCAGGATGTGGCTGAAAAGATAGGCATGTCCAGAACCGCGTACCGCAATATAGAGAAAGGCGATACCAGACTCTTGAGCGAAAATATCGGGAAAATCGCCGACGCATTCGGAGTGGCAGCAGAGGAACTCGTATTGGGATATGACGCCGATCCGGAACATGATCAGACCCTATGTGACGGCATTTCCTATAAGCGTATGTATGAGGATCTCAGGACACAGTACAATGCGGATTCCCGCAGGCATTCTGAAGAGATTGCCCGCCTGATGACTGAAATCGCTACGTTGAAAGACTATATTGCCATGCAGAAAGATCTGATAGGCACCAAAGACGAAATCATCTCCATGCTGAAGAAGCTGGGCGGCGGGAAGTAGTCTCCGGTCAGAAAGTTCTGCATATTTCCAGACCGCGGCCTATCGCATCTTCTATTTTCTTCTCTATGATATCCGGCGCACTGTAGTCCATGTTCTCAGCGGAAATTACATAAAGGCTGCCAAGACCCCAAAGGCTGCCCAAAGCCCTGATATAAGGGGTAGCCTGTTCCAAAGGGTCTCCGGTGTGTATATTCATCCCTCTGGTAGTGATGTACAGCACTTTTTCGCACCGGCACAGACCGTAACAGTGCGTGTCGTCGCTGTCGAACGTAATGTGGAAAAGCGACATGTTCTCGAAAAAGACTTTCAACGCGCTCGGGAAACTCATGTCCCAGAAAGGCGCAGCTATCACTATCCTGTCCGCTGCAGCTATCCTGCGTGCCATTTCAGCATACTCTTCCGGCACTATCCCGCAGTCGCGGTCGTGCAATATCCGGCTGTCTACGGCAGGAAAGCCGGCTCCGTCGAGGCTGATAGTCTCGATTTCGTATCTTTTCGCCAGCTCCGATACCAGCGGACCGGCGATTCTTCTGGTACGGGACTCTTCCCGCATGGTGGCATCTATAAATATAAGTCTGCCCATATATTACACAACAATACCGATACTTCAGCCTCGACGTTTCCATGAGGCAGTGACAGCCTCCGGAACCGGACAAGTTACACCAGTTTCCTGATAAGATCTTCCTTGTCGCCGGCCAGAAGGTCGATGACAGGTATTTCTATGAGAGTATAGCATCCCGGAGCCTGCCTGAAAGTCGCGCGGGCGGAGCATACCATGACCTGTGCAGTGAGTGCAGGGTTGTTTATCTTCATGTTGAACTCGAAAAGCTGGTTCTGGGTCTTCCCTGAAACCCCTTTTCTGGTCAGGTTGACACCATGTCCCATGTCGATGAGGGCATTTACATCATCCACCTGCATTACATGCGTCTCGTCATGGGCGAAATACGGATCCGCCTTGATGGCGGCCGCTACCTTGCCGAAATCGTATCCGTCCTTCACTTCTATGTACACCATCCTTCTGTGGACTCCGGTACCTGTAGGTATGGTCATCGACAAGGCGCCCTTCACTCCCTCGACGGCCTTTACCGCTACAGTATGACCCATGCTCATGCCGGGGCCGAAATTGGTGTATGTGATGCCCTTCGGGGCAATGGCTTCAAGCAAGGCCCTCACGACAGAATCGCTGCCCGGATCCCATCCTGCTGAAATTATGGACACGGCATTATGCTTTCCGGCTGTCTCTCCGAGAGACTTGCGCAGATCTGCAATGTCTGTGTGGATGTCGAAACTGTCCACAGTGTTGATACCCATTTCCAGCAATGGCTTGGCATATTCTTCGACTTTTCTTGTAGGGGTGCAGAGTATTGCCACATCCACTTGCCCGAGCTCCTTTACGTCCTTCACCACTTTCAGGTCTTTCAGCTCTGGCGGACAGTCCTCGCTTCCGTTTCTCCTGATCACGCCGGCGATTTCAAAATCCGGCGAAACCCTCAAGGTCTCGACTACATAATGCCCGATGTTGCCGTAGCCTACTACGGCTGCGCGAATTTTTTTCATTTCTATTTGTTTTTAAAATCGTTTTGGCAAATATAATTCAATTAATCATGAATTATCTCTAAATTCGCGGAAATTTCATCTGTGTTGTCAATGAAGGTTTTGCTCGTTTCAGACGCAGGCAGTATCCATACGAAGCGGTGGGCATCGTCTCTGAAGGATGCCGGAGTGGATATTGCCCTGTTTTCCATCACTCCATACGCAGATGGCTTCTATGAGGCAAAAGGCATAAAACTATACACTTTCGATCTTTTCGCCTATAAGAAAACGCAAAATCTTCACCGGAAAAGTAAAATATTGCGGATAACCGCTCCGTTGAAAGCCCATTCCGCGGCTGTAAAATGCCTGAAAAGAATCCTGAAAAAAGAGAAACCGGATATTCTTCATGCCCATTACGCCACGAGTTACGGGCTTGTGGCAGCCCTTGCAGGTTATCACCCGTTTATCCTGTCGGTGTGGGGAAGCGACATTTATGAATTTCCGGGAAAGTCGGCCCTGAACAGGATGGCAGTGAAATTCATGCTGAAAAGGGCGGACAGGGTGCTGTCCACAAGCATGGCAATGGCCCGGGAAACCGCACGATATTACAGAGGGGATATAGGCATTACGCCTTTCGGCGTAGACACTGATGTGTTCCGTCCGCTCCGTAAACAGGAACGTGAGGATAAGACTATAGTTTTCGGCACTGTGAAAACACTCTCATGGAAATACGGCATTGATTTGCTCCTTCGCGCCTTTGCTTCAGTCATCGGGCGGATTGGGGAACTCCTGCCTCCGGAAAACAGGACTGGAGTCCGTCTGATCATTGCCGGGAAGGGGGCTGACCGGCAGCAGCTGGAAAAACTGGCTGACGACCTCGGGATTTCCTCCCGTGTCGCCTTTCTCGGAGAGGTCATGCATGAAGACATTCCCGGAATTTATTCCGGAATGGATGTCGCCGTATTCCTGTCCAGAGCCGAGAGTTTCGGAGTATCGGCGGTGGAAGCCATGGCATGCGGCGTCCCCGTGATAGCCTCGGATGCGGACGGTTTCCGGGAGATTCTGGACGACGGGGCCGGAGTCATCGTGCCGAGGGAGGATATCGAAGCTGCGGCAGACGCCATGCTGAAGCTTGCATCGGACGGAGAATACAGGAAGACATTGGCCGCCAAAGGCAGGGCCCGGGCAGAAGACCGGTATGACTGGCAGGAGAATGTCAGGATGATGACAGATGAATACAGGAATATCCTGAACCGAATGTCCGGTGCCGGACCGGAAACACATAAAGGATGATGACGTGGACAATCTGAAAGAAAAGACAGCCAAGGGTGTCGAATGGGGGTTCATAGACAATCTGGGCGGAACAGGGATTCTCGCCGTGGTCAACCTTGTCCTGGCCCGGCTGCTGACACCGCAGGAGTTCGGAATCGTGGGCATGACGTCCATTTTCATCACACTTTCCACGTCCCTTGTCGACAGCGGGTTCACCGGAGCGCTTACCAGAAAGAAAACCGTGGATGAGAAAGACCTCAATACCGTTTTTCACTTCAACCTGCTTACTTCAGTCATCCTGTATCTGATACTTTTCTTCACGGCTCCGCTGATTGCCGGATTTTTCCGGCAGCCGGTACTGACGGAAATAGTCAGGATTCTCGGTCTGTCATTGATAGTCACTGCGTTGAGTATCGTCCAGAAAGTCATATTGGTCCGGAAACTGGATTTCCGGACTCAGGCCATAGTCTCTGTCATATCGGCATTGGCCGGCGGTTCGGCCGGCATTTTAATGGCCGTTGCCGGATTCGGGGTCTGGAGTCTGGTGGTCATGCAGCTTTCCAGACTGGTGCTGACGACTCTGCTGCTCTGGGTCTTTTCCAGATGGCTGCCCTCTTTCATGTTTTCCATGGCGTCATTCAGGGAAATGTTTTCTTTCGGCGGGCGTCTTCTCCTGACCGCGATCATCAGTACGCTCTGGTCCGAAATCTATTCCTTTATCATCGGAAAAGTCTATGCCCCGTCGGTTCTCGGCCAGTATTCCCGTGCCGACAAATTCAGGAACATGGTCACTTCGAATGTCAGCATAGTGATGCAGAGGGTGACATATCCTGTGCTGGCATCCATCAGTGACGACAGGCAGCGGCAGAAACGGGCCTACAGAAAGATACTCCGGACGACCGTGCTGATCTCGTTTACGGCCGTGCTGGGACTTGCCTCCATTTCAGAGGCTTTCGTGCTTACCCTTGTGGGCGAGCAATGGATACCCGCCATCGGGTATCTCAGGATATTGTGTCTGTCGGGGCTCTTCGTCCCCCTGATGATATGCAGCGCAAACATATTGAACGCCAACGGGCGTTCAGACACTACGTTACGGCTGGAAATCATGAAGACTGCGCTGGCGGTAATCCCTGTCCTCGCGGGAATATATATCAGCATGGAAGCCCTCCTATGGAGTGCAGTAGCTGTGTCGGCCCTGTCTTATCTGGTCTATGCAGCGATGGTCTCCAGGCATGTGGGCTATTCTGTCGCGAGCCAGCTGAAGGACATTTTCCCGTTCCTGCTCGTCTCTCTGGTCATGGCTGCCGTAGTCTACTGTGTTTCGTATGTGCCTTTGCCTCAATGGGCTGTGCTTCTGCTGCAGCTGGTGACAGGGGCGGCAGTCGTCATATTTGCGTACGAGCGGATTTATCCTGCCGGCGAATACGGGGATGTCAGGCAGGCTCTTCTGAAAATGTTCCGGAACAGACGCCACGGTTCCGGAGGTGATATCGAATGAAAACGGTATGGCAGCAGAAGTTTCAATAATAATAGTCAACTACAATACCGGAGTATTGCTGTATAATTGCCTGAAGAGCATCAGGGAGCATGTCGGTCTGGATTATGAAGTCATAGTAGCGGACAATCATTCCGGCGATGATTCTGTCACAAGATGCGCGCAATTCTGGAGTGACGACAGATTCAGGCTTATATCCATCGGCGAAAATCTGGGATTCTCGCGGGCGAACAATATCGCGGCTTCCGGCGCAACCGGAAAAATATTCCATTTTCTGAATCCTGATACGGAACTCGCTGCCGGTATGACCCGGGACTACATCACTGCCTTGCGGAATCCTGAAAATGTCTATGTCAATCCTCTGATGAATTCCGACGGCTCTCTGGAAAACGACAGGATGCCTGTCCCTGTGCTGAAGAACATAATATTATGGAACAAAGACCGGGGAAAGGCCAGATACTGGTACAAAGGTGCCTCAGTCATCATTTCTGGATATAATTTCCGCAAAATCGGCGGCTGGTGCGAGGATTATTTCCTGTTTTCCGAAGATCTGGATCTGTTTTACGAAATATGGGAGCACGGTATCCCGATAAAGGAACTTCCTGCGGTTATCTATCATCTTGGCGGAGGCAGCACCAGAGCGGTCAGCTCCGTCGACAGGGAAATCATGGTACAGAAATCATTGAGGCTCTTTTTCAGGAAGCATTATTCCACCCTGCAATACGTTCTGTGCAAGCTCTATTACCTCCTGCATAATCTGGTCCGTCACCCTTCTGCCGTACCGCTGTATCTGAAGGCGTGGCTTGGAAGCCTCAGATAGAGTCCTGCAGCAATTTCTTTTCCAAGTCGAATGGCCGGAGGTCGTCAAGGTGCATGGCTTCGACGGCTTTCGCCAAAATCGCGTCTTCCGTATAGCCAAGCGTTTCATTCTCCGTACTGTACTCATGGTCTTCGCCCTGTCCCGTCGCCATGAAATACCGGCCGGCATCCAGCAGGCAACTGCGCGGGACAAGCCCGATGATTTCCGTCCCTGTGACCTTCACCCCGCGGGCTTCGGCCGCCTTCTTCACTTCACAATAGACAAGGTGCAGCGGCGCCGCTGCAATGTCGGTGACATTCATCGACACCTGCGCAATCCCGTATTCCTCAATATACCACCCTATAGCCTTGCATCCTTTCAGTTTGCCCGGAATCCGTCTCAGGGAACCGTCTTTCCAAGTCACAGTCCGTCCGCTTTCCCGCACATCGGCAGCGATATCCGATGCTGCGGATACCGGGCAGCCTTTCTCAAGATTGAAGTTGACGGCTATCAGGAAGTTCCTGGCTCCGATGACAGTCGCCCCTGCCCGCGCCGCAGTCTCCGTGAAACAGTCCGGACTGAAATCAGGGCGCAGTCCGGGGTCGGCGATTTTCGCAGGCAGAGCCTCATATTCGCCGCGTCTGCACGCCTCCAGTCTCCGGCGTTCCGGTCTGAAAGCTGCAGCTTCGTAGCAGTAACACGGAATACCGAGTTCGGAGAATAAGCGTTCCGCGACTGATCTGGCCAGCCGGACGCATTCTTCAAGGCTAATCCCGGAAACAGGGACGAACGGCAGGACATCGGTGGCTCCGATGCGCGGATGAGTGCCGTGGTGACAACGCATGTCTATCAGAGCCGCAGCCGTCCTTGCTCCTCTGAAAGCCGCCTCCGCCACGGCTTCCGGACTGCCGATGAATGTGATGACAGTCCGGTTGGCGGCTTTACCAGGGTCGATATCCAGAATCCTGACTCCGCCGGCTCCTGAGATGGAATCAGCTATCCGGCCGATGATGCCCATGTCGCGGCCCTCGCTGAAATTCGGGATACATTCTACCAGTTTTCCCATCCTGAATGGCTATCTGCCGGTAATTTCGTGAAATTCCTTCTTCATCGCCTCGAGCCTTTCAGGTTCTTCACCGGCTATATCCGTCATCTGTGACGGATCCTCCTTCATGTTGAAAAGCGCGTAGTCAGGAAGATTCCCGAGTTCGTTTTTCGAGTAATTCCTTTCCGGACCTTCATAAGGAGGTATCATCGTGTAGTCGCCGTCGCGAAGTGCCAGCCGGCCCTCGGCTTCGTGTATGAGGTTCGTCCGTCCGGTGCCGGATGTGCCGAGGAAAGCATCCAGAATATCCTGACTGTCGAGACCTTCAGGAACATTCCCGCCCGTCAGCCTTCCGAGACTGGCAAACAGATCCATCTGGCATACGAGGGCGTCTGAAACCTGAGGTTCGATGCGTCCTTCCCAGCAGATGATAAGAGGGATGTGCGTGCCTCCGTCGAAAAGACTGTATTTGCCTCCGCGGGTACCGTTGCGAGGGTCGTGATCGCCGAGCATTTCTTCGGCCTTGTCATCGTATCCGTCGTTGAGGACAGGCCCGTTGTCGCTTGTGAATATGACTATGGTGTTTTCCATCAGGCCTTTTTCATCCAGATAAGAAAGCACTTCCCCGACGCACCAGTCACCTTCGACCACTGCATCGCCGCGCGGTCCGAGAGTCGTGCTTCCGACGAATCTCGAATGAGGAGCCCTCGGTACATGCGGCTCATGCAGACCGTAATAGAGGAAGAAAGGCTTTCCCGGTTCGAGATTGTCAGCCCAGTCCTTGACCTTGGCGACGAAATAATCGGCCATATCTTCGTCCACCCATCTGGCTTTCTGCCCTCCCTTCATGTATCCTATACGCGGGATGCCGTTCACTATAGAGAAATTATGGCCTACAGACCAGTTCATCTTCAGCATTTCCGGATTCGTCAGGGCAGTAGGCTCGCCTTCGAAATTCTTTTCATAGTCGACATATATCGGGTCGTCAGGGTCGAGACCTTCCACAAGCCCGTTCTCTACATAGACAGTAGGCACCCTGTCATTCGTGGCCGCTATCAGGCAGGTGTAGTCGAAGCCTACGGTATTCGCGCTCGGGGTGATAGGCTTGTTCCAGTCCGTATTCCCGTCTCCCATTCCAAGATGCCATTTCCCTATGGCGGCTGTGGCATATCCTGCTTCCTGCATCATCTTCGGCATGGTAGGGATGTCGGTAGGAATCAGCAGCGGAGCATCTCCGGGCAGGATTTTGGCATCGGCGTTCCTCCACGGGTACATACCTGTGAACATGGCATAGCGGCTCGGCGTGGACGTGGCTGAGGTCGCGTATCCGTTCGTAAACATTATTCCGTTCCGGGCCAGAGAATCAATATTCGGTGTCGAGATGGTCTTGCTGCCGTATGCGCTGACATCCCCGAGACCGAGATCGTCGGCTACGATAAGTATTATGTTCGGCTGAACTGCATCGGTATCCGCTGTCCCGCAGGCTGCAACTCCCGCACCTGCGAGCGGAAGCAACATCAATGATTTGTTTTTCATGTAGTCGTCAGTATTAGTGTCAATTGTCAATAAAGGTAGTGATTTTTTTTTAAATTTGTCCTGTCCGGACAATGACCTGACGAAAAAATCCTTAACTTTACATAGTCCGACGGAAATCCTTAGTCGGAAGTAAAACGTTTCCGTCGGACATACAGAATCCGGAGCAGGACATGTCCTGCGACGATCTCCCGGAGAGGGAGAGAAAGAGGGTGACGCCCCTTGGAAAGGGGCTGGCGCGAAGCGACTGGGGATTAGGAAGGTTCTGGATTTCGAAGAAATCCTTAACGTAGTCCGACGGAAATCCTTAGTCGGAAGTAAAACGTTTCCGTCGGACATACGTTAATTATGGAAATCTGGCACATCTGGATCATTGCATCCCTTGTACTTGTAGTCGTGGAAATATTCACGCAGGGCTTCGCTGTTTTCTGTCTGGCTGTCGGAGCCGTGGCGGCCGCCGTCGATGCGGCGTGCGGCGGAGCCGCGGAAGGACAGCTGATATGGTTTTCTGTCGCGACCGTCCTTTCCTTCATTTTCGTCAGACCATTGCTGATAAAGGCATTCAGGAAAAGCGGAACTCCTGAACGTCCGAGCGGGGTAGACGCATTGAAAGGCCGGGAAGCTGTCGTGACAGAACGGATATCTCCTGCGGACAATACCGGCAGGGTTGCCGTCGACGGCGATGACTGGAAAGCGGTTTCCGCTGACGGCACCGAAATCGGTAAAGGGGAGAGGGTGACAATAGAGAACGTGGATAGCGTCATTCTTACTGTCCGCAAAAACTGACTAGGGTGACGCCCCTTGGAAAGGGGCTGTCGCGGAGCGACTGGGGATTAGGAAGGTTCTGGATTTCGAAGAAATCCTTAACGTAGTCCGACGGAAATCCTTAGTCGGAAGTAAAACGTTTCCGTCGGACATACGTTAATTATGGGAACACTTATCATTGTCGGGCTTATCGCCCTCATTGCGATTATTTTCGCACTCATGGGGCTGAAAATCATTCAGCAAGGTGAAACAAAAGTCATCGAAAGACTCGGAAAATACCATTCGACATTGCCGTCAGGCATCAATATCATCTGGCCGATTATAGACAAGCCGCGCCGGATCTATGTCAGGTATGTCCGCGAAGGATTCGACGGAGAAAACAGGGTGATGGTCAGAATGTCGGACAGAATTGACCTCAGGGAGCAGGTCTATGATTTCCCGGAACAGAGCGTCATCACGAAAGACAATGTGACTACGAGAATCAATGCCCTGCTGTATTTCCAGATCACGGATCCGTTCAAGGCTGTGTACGAGATAGACAATCTGCCGAATGCCATTGAAAAACTGACCCAGACCACTCTCAGAAACGTGATAGGCGAACTGGAACTGGATGAGACCCTGACATCGCGCGATACCATAAACTCCAAGTTGCGTGCTGTCCTGGACGAGGCTTCGAACAAGTGGGGCGTGAAAGTGAACAGGGTTGAACTTCAGGATATCACTCCTCCGGAAAGCGTCCGCGATGCCATGGAGCAGCAGATGCAGGCGGAAAGGGAGAGGCGTGCGAAGATACTCAAGGCGGAAGGCGAGAAGACATCGGCTATCCTCCAGTCGGAAGGCGACAAGGAATCCCAGATAAACAAGGCCCTGGCCGACAAGGAGTCGCAGATCCTTATAGCCGAGGGAGAGGCAAGGGCGAAAATTCTTCAGGCAGAGGCAGAGGCGGAAGCCATCGCGAAGATTGCAGAGGCTATCCGCGGCTCGCAGTCGGATCCTGCATCGTACATGCTGGCCATAAAGTATATAGATACCTTGAAGGAAATGGTCAGCGGAAAGGACAACAAGACGGTTTACCTGCCTTATGAGGCCACTTCCATGCTTGGCTCCATAGGCGGTATCAAGGATCTTTTCGAAAAGAAATAGAAATCGGGATTACAGCATCTGCCCGCCGATGAATTCTCTCATGATGGAAGTCGGCGGGATTGCTGCGATTTCCGCCGGAGACAGGGCCACTACATAGTCGAGGAATTTCAGAAGCCTGATGGTCTCGGTATATGCAGGCGAACTCGGGGCAATCCTCCGGAGCAGCGGCTCTGCATAATATTTCAGCAGGGGCAGTTCGAAAATCAGGGCCGAATTGAATGCCGCATCGGCATTCTCCTGAAACGGGAAGATATTCCTGTTCTCCCCCCTGCGCACACTGTGCCATCTCATGATGGTATCTTCCGGAGTCACGCCGCGCACCCTGTTGTCCCGGACTATACGCCTGAGAAGACGGTTGTCCGATGTGGAGATATTGTTGTTCTCATCGAGCGACAGAGATGTCAGGGCAGAGGCGTACACCCTGAAAATCCGGGAATTGTCCACGGCGGAAGTCATTTCCGGATTCAAGGCATGTATTCCTTCCATGATCAGGATGTCGTTCTCTTCCAGATGCAGCATCTCTCCGTGAAATTCGCGTTTCCCTGTCTTGAAATTGAAATACGGGATTTCTACCGTCTTGCCTCCGATAAGTTCGTTCAGCTGGAAATTCAGCAGATCCAGGTCCATGGCATGCAGGGCCTCGAAATCATATTCTCCGTTTTCGTCTTTCGGAGTATGTTCCCTGTCCACGAAATAATTGTCCAGTTCGATGACTTTAGGGTTCATCCCCAGAACCTTGCACTGTATCGCCAGCCTTTTGGAACTTGAGGTCTTTCCGCTGCTCGAAGGACCGGCTATGAGGATGATTCTGGCCTTGTCGCGCCTTTCGTATATCATGTCCGCGATGTCTGCATATTTCCTTTCATGCAAGGCTTCCGCTATGTTTATAAGCTGTACTGCATTCCCTTCGGATATCACCTTGTTCAGCGTCCCGACCCCTCGGACACCGGTGATTTCGCACCACCGGGCATATTCCTGAAGTGTGGCGGCCAGTTTGGACTGCCTTTTCAGAGGTGTTACCTTGCTGATTTTCCCTTCTTCGGGGAACTGGAGACAGAAACCGTTGTTGAAGCCTACTATGTCGAAAATCTTCAGATAGCCGGTAGAAGGTACGAGCGGACCGTAGAAAGTATCGGCATCCCCGCCCAGAAAATAAACGCTGTAGTTGAATTTGCCGAGAGATTCCAGCAGACTGGCCTTTGCCGGCTGGCTGTTTTCCGAGAACAGTTTCCCGGCTTCGCTGGCTGTCATCTTCACTTTATGGAAATGAAGGTCCGCAGCTATGATTTCCTGCATCCTCTCCTTTATCTTCTCGATTTCCTCGTCGGTCAGGAAATGCACAGGCAGCACCCCGTCATCGCTTGCCGTCTGTTCCCGCAACTCGCAGTACAGGCCGCTCGGCAGGGAATATTCTATGTATAATGTCTTGTCCGGGTACAGGTCTCTGGCCGCATGCTGAAGGACGAAGCACAGGGACCTGACATATGTGCGCCTGCCGTCGGGATGGTTATAGCCGATAAATTCTATCTTGTGAGGCATGACTACCGGAAATTCCAGCTCTTTCAGCTGATGATCCACGAGGGCGGCAAGCACAGGTATCGACATGCCGGATTTCTCGTCCGTCACAGTCCTGCAAAGCCTGTCGGAAATGCTTTTAAGAGAAGTCCCGATCTCCACCTTGTGGAAATCCCCGTCATTTTCGCAATAAAACCGAGTCTCGTCCATTTTCTTTCATTATTATGCCGGATTCCCGGCAATGCCGGTGTCCTGCAATACCTCCTTCAGGAAAGGTCCGGTGACCGATGCCGGATTCGCGGCAAGTTCTTCCGGCGTTCCCCGGGCTACGATATACCCTCCTGCCTGACCTCCTTCAGGACCCATGTCGAAAATATAGTCGGCGGACTTGAGTACGTCCAGATTGTGTTCTATGACAATCACAGTGTTTCCCTGATCCACCAGTTGCCGGAGCACTTTCAGCAGAACCTTGATGTCTTCAAAATGCAGGCCTGTGGTCGGTTCGTCCAGAATATACAGGGTGTTGCCTGTGCCTTTGCGGCCGAGTTCCGCCGCCAGTTTCATCCTCTGGCTTTCTCCGCCGGACAGAGTGACTGCAGACTGTCCGAGCCGTACATAGCCGAGGCCGACATCGGTCAGAGCCTTCAGTTTCTGGGCGATGGCCGGGATATTCCCGAAAAATTCATAGGCTTCGCTGATGGACATCTCCAGCACATCGTTAATGTTCTTGTGCTTGTATTTCACGGCGAGGGTATCCTCCTTGTAACGTCTTCCGCGGCACTCCTTGCAGACGACATTTACAGATGGCAGGAAATTCATCTCTATGACCTTGATGCCCGCGCCCTTGCATTCTTCGCAGCGTCCTCCCGGGACATTGAAAGAGAACCTCCCGGCCTTGAATCCTCTGACCTTGGCGTCAGGCGTGGACTCGAACAGCATCCGTATGTCGTTGAACACTCCGGTGAAGGTGGCGGGATTGCTCCTCGGAGTACGCCCGATAGGGCTTTGGTCTATTTCGATCAGCTTGTCGATATTTTCCATGCCGATGATGGAATCGTATGGCAGAGCCTGCATCCTCGCATTGTAGAACCTGTTTTTCAGGACAGGCATAAGTGTCTCGTTTATCAGGGAAGACTTGCCGCTGCCGCTCACTCCGCTTATCCCGATAAGGATGCCCAGAGGAAAGTCGATGTCGATGTTCTTCAGATTGTTGCCTCTGGCTCCGCGAATGCCGATATAGCTGCCGTTGCCGTCACGTCTGGATGAAGGTACCGGTATGGAGTTCTTTCCGGTGAGATAATCGAGAGTCACGGACGGCCTCCCTGCCACTATGTGGCTGAACGTCTCGGGATCCGGCATGATGCCGTTGACAGCATAGCTGACAGGGGCGTTGAGGCAGATGCAGCCGCCCTTTTCTCCGGCTCCCGGGCCGACATCCACCAGCCAGTCTGCCGACATCATAGTCTCCGCATCATGTTCCACTACCATCACTGAATTGCCCTCGTCGCGCAGTTTCTTCAGGGAAGCTATCAGCTTTCTGTTGTCCCGCTGGTGCAGTCCGATGCTCGGCTCATCCAGAATATACAATACATTCACCAGTTTTGAGCCGATCTGAGTGGCCAGCCTTATCCTCTGGCTCTCTCCGCCGGAAAGCGATGCCGTGGCACGGTCGAGCGACAGATACTCCAGACCTACATCCGCCAGAAAGGAAATCCTGTCTTTCAGCTCCTTGAGTATATCCCGGGCAATGGCCTTCTCCCTGTCGCCAAGTTTCCCTTCGAGGGATGCCACCCATGCCGCCAGATCCGAAATCTCCATGGCGGATACCTCGGATATGGTCTTTCCGTCTATCTTGAAATACTGAGAATCCTGATTCAGTCTGGTCCCGTGACAGACAGGGCAGACTATCTTTTCGCTTATGTTGGCTGTAATGCCGGGAAAGGAGACCATTTCAGATGACGCGCCTTCCCCGACCCTGAAAAGTTCGTCCGACCCGAAAATGATCAGGGATATGACTTCTTCCGGGATTTCGTCTATAGGATCGTATAGCGAGAAATTGTATTTTCTCGCAATGGATCTGATAATGTCGAATTTCTTCGTCTCCCGTATCTTCCCTAACGGGACAATCCCGCCGTCTGCGATGGATATGCTTCTGTCCGGCACAATGGTGTCGATATTGACATCCACTATCATTCCGAGTCCCTTGCAATGCGGGCAGTAGCCTTGCGGGGAATTGAATGAAAACGAATGCGGGGCAGGTTCTGCGATGGAAATCCCTGTGTCAGGGCAGACAAGATGCTTGGAGAAATGCCGTATGGCTCCGGACTCCATGTCGAGTACGGCCAGAGAGCCTTTGCCTATGTTCAGGGCTGACATCACGGAGTTTCTGATCCTCTTTTCGTCTCTGGCTTCAGGCTTCAGCTTGTCTACCACGAGTTCTATGAAATGCGCCTTGTATCTGTCAAGGGCGGTCACCTGTGTCAGATCGGTTATTTCCGAATCTATCCTGACCTGTGTGTATCCTCTTCTTTTCAGCTGGTCGAACAGTTCCCTGTAGTGTCCCTTCCTGCCTTTCACAAGAGGAGCGAGAAGGATGCACTTGCGGCTTTCATAGTTGCCGATTATGAGATTCACTATCTGGTCATCCGTATATCTGACCATTTCATTGCCCGTGGCAGGGGAGTATGCCTTAGATGCACGGGCATACAGAAGCCTTAGGAAATCATAGATTTCGGTGATGGTGCCGACAGTGGAACGGGGGTTGTTGCCGGTGGTTTTCTGTTCTATCGCTATTATCGGGCTCAGTCCCGAGATGCTTTCCACTTCCGGCTTGCCGAGAATGCCGATGAATTGCTTGGCATAGGTCGAAAGGGTGTCCATATACCGTCTCTGGCCTTCTGCATATATGGTGTCAAAAGCCAGCGAGGACTTTCCGCTGCCGCTCAACCCGGTGATGACCACGAACTTGTCCCGCGGGATGTCTACGGATATATTCTTGAGATTGTGCGATTTCGCACCCCTGATTTCTATGTATTCCGTCTTTCCTTTTCCTTCCATTATGGTTTGCTCCTCTGGTTCCGTGCCGGTGCTTTCAGTCATCCTTCTGATTGTCTTCTTCCGGGAGATTGAACGGCTGCAGGAACGGGTTTTTCATCTTTTCGTCCGCTATGGTGGTATGCGGGCCATGTCCCGGTATCACATCGGTGTCTCCGTCCAGCCCCATCAGCCGGCTGAAAATGCTTTCCATCAGCCGGTCGTAGTCTCCTCCCGGGTGATCGGTCCGTCCGATGCTGCCTGCGAAAAGCGTGTCTCCGCTGAACAGCACTTTGTCAGCCTTGTCATAATAGCATACTCCTCCGGGAGTGTGTCCGGGGGTGCAGATGACCTCGAATTCCGTATGCCCGAACCTTATGATGTCTCCGTCAGCTATGTCGATGGTGTCCACGTCGATGACCGGCATTCTGAATCCGTATGTCCTGGTGAAGAAGTCGTCCGTTTTCAGGATTTCCTTGTCTGCGGGATGCATGTAAACCGGTATTCCGTATTTTCCGGCACAGTCAGTCAGGCCAAGTACATGGTCGAAATGTCCGTGGGTCAGCAATATCTTTACCGGATGTATGCCCTGCTTGTCTATGAAGTCATACAGGGCCTCCTTTTCGCTATCGGAATTGCATCCGGGGTCAATTATCACTCCCTCCATCGTCTCGTCCCATACTACAGAGCATCTTTCCCGGAAATCATTGAAATAAAAGCATCTTATCCTTATCATCTCTTTTCGGATTTATCTTGACAAACTTACGGAAAAACTTCGGAATATCCGCCGAATTGCAGCAGATTAACGCAACAGGATTTGATAATTAGGGAGTTAGAGGAAAAAC
>CALUUA010000023.1 GCA_944323845.1 uncultured Bacteroidales bacterium | reverse complement strand
CCCTAGGCATCGTCGCCATGGTGGGCCGTTACCCCGCCATCAAGCTAATGCCCCGCGAGCCAATCCGTCACCTGGTCACCCATTTCATCATATATCCATGCAGAGATATGACATATGGGGGTTTAGTCGCCGTTTCCGCCGGTTATCCCCCCGTGACGGGCATGTCGCTCACGTGTTACGCACCCTTCCGCCGGTCGCCATCAACATGTATTGCTACACATTATGCTGCCCCTCGACTTGCATGTGTTAAGCCTGCCGCTAGCGTTCATCCTGAGCCAGGATCAAACTCTTCTTTGTATATCTATATTTCTCTTAGAAGACTACCCTGACGCTTCTTGGAATTAACGTTTTGCTTCTTGCTTGATTGTTTCTTCCAGCCTTTTCAAAAAACTTCATTTATCTGTCCAGTGCCGTATCTCACGACCTCCCGGACACCCCCTTTCTCGTTTGGGGATTGCAAAGGTACGCTTTTTTTCTCTTCTTCCAAATCTTTTTTCCTTTTTTTGTTAAATTTGCAAGACCTGATTTCGACGCGCCATTCATAATGAGCTGGGATCAAACAGATTGCCAGAATGGCAGCCAAAGAGAAGATTTCATTTAAATGGATAGATTCAAACCGAAAAAAATAAAGAATTATATTGCAGCCTACATGAGGGAGGCAGTTCCGTCTGCCATATGGAGAATGTTGATGCCTGATTTCGCCGGGATACTGGAAAGGCGTAGTGACAGGGACTATATATTAAAACGTGTCCGGTACTATAACAGGATAAGCGGAAAATTCAAAATGGACGGGAATGCCATCAGGCTGAAAGATCTCTGGGAGGTAAAATCGAGTTCGATGTATAGACACGACGCCTGGCGGACGTCCAGATGGTTCGATCAGGAACTGCTATGGAATCTCTCGTTCGTGGATGTCAACTGGGTGTGCAAAGTCCCTACCATCACCAAAAGCAGGCCTGTTTCAGAGGACAACGAAAACAATATCCTCCTCAAGCTGAACAGATACAGGCATTTCAATTTCATCAAGGATCCGCTGGAGCACAATATGAAATACGATAAGGGGATATTCATGGCGGATATCGGAGATGAAGCCAAGGTGAACAGGGTAAGGTTCATGGAAAAGTATTTCGGCAGCGGGATTTGCGACTGCGGGAGCATAAGGAACATGCCGGGCTTGCCGGACGAGTGGCTGAAGCCGAAAATGAAAATCAAGGAAATGCTGCGGTACAAGTACATATTGACATTGGAAGGCAATGATGTCGCCACTAACCTGAAGTGGGCGATGAGCAGCAATTCGGTGGCAGTCATGCCCAAACCCACTTGCGAGACATGGTTCATGGAACAGACACTGAAGCCGGATTACCATTATATAGAGATCAGTCCGGACTTTTCCGATCTGGAAGAGAAACTCGGATGGTATTCGTCCCGGCCGGACATGACAGCCTCCATCATAAGGAACGCACATGAATACATAAGCCAGTTCCGTGATACTGAAAGGGAAGACCTCATCGAATATCTGGTGCTTCTGAAATATTTCCAGGATTCGGATCAGATTCCGGAAAAGATATTGTTTTAGCAGACTAAAAATTCTTATCTTCACACGGATTTTGAACACGGATCATAAAATGGCCATGGATAGAAAGGTAATAATCATTCCCACTTACAACGAGAAGGAAAATATAGAAAAAATCATAAGGGCGGTATTTTCCCTTGAAGGCAGATATCATGTGCTGGTGATAGAGGACGGGTCTCCTGACGGGACCGGTTCCATTGTCAGGAAACTGCAGGAAGAGTTTCCTGACAGGCTGTTCATGATAGAAAGAGCCGGCAAGCAGGGACTGGGGACGGCATACATCACCGGTTTCAAATGGGCGGTTGCGCATGAATATGACT
Organism: uncultured Bacteroidales bacterium; assembly: GCA_944323845.1. GTDB lineage: Bacteria > Bacteroidota > Bacteroidia > Bacteroidales > UBA932 > Cryptobacteroides. The sequence goes on along the minus strand of CALUUA010000023.1, from coordinate 26,477 downwards.
ATATATTCGAAATGGATGCCGACTTTTCACACAATCCAGAAGATGTCCCGAGGCTGTATGCCGCCTGTGCCGAAGAGGGTGCGGATCTGGCCATCGGCTCGAGGTATTGCAACGGAATCAGTGTAATCAACTGGCCTATCGGTCGTGTGATCATGTCATATTTCGCGTCGGTCTTCGTCAGGAAGGTGCTTGCCGTGGATATATTCGACTCGACGGCAGGATTCAAGTGCTATAAGAGAAAAGTGCTGGAAACGATAGATCTGGACAATATCAGGATGAAAGGATACGGTTTCCAGATAGAAATGAAGTACACGGCATACCGCCTCGGATTCAAGATCAAGGAAGTGCCTATAATATTCGTCGACAGGAAAGAAGGTTCGTCCAAGATGAGCAGCAGCATATTCGGGGAGGCTTTCTGGGGCGTCATCGGCATGAGGTTCAGAAAATTCAAGGGCAGGAAAAACTGATGGGATACATACTGTATAACGGCAAGACCGTGACCGGTGAGGGAATAACTGAAGCCACTGTCATCATAAACGGTCAGAGAATAGAAAGGATAATCCCCGGAAACGCTCCGGTGCATGATCCGGAGGAACGGTATAAGGGGTTCGAGACTATCGACCTGCACAGGAAATACATAATGGCCGGGGGAATAGATGCGCATGTGCATTTCAGGGAACCCGGACTTTCATATAAGGCTGACATCTGTTCCGAATCACGGGCGGCCGTGGCCGGCGGCGTGACTTCCTTTATAGACATGCCTAACACGAAACCGGCTACGACATCTGCCGATGCCCTTTCGGAAAAGCTGGAAATGGCTGAGGGCAGGGCTTATGCGAACTATGGCTTTCATCTGGGAGCGACAAACGGCAATCTGGACGAAATACGGAAAATCATTGCCGGAGGCAAACAGGGCGTTTCAGGAAAAGATTTCGGAGGAATAAAGATTTTCATGGGCTCCTCAACAGGAAACATGCTTGTCGATGACGACAATGCGCTTGATGCCCTGTTCGGAATCAAGGAAAAGGAAATTCTGGTACATTGCGAGGACGAGGGCACCATAAGGGAAAACCTGCTTAAGGCGGAAAATCTGTACGGGGAGGAGATACCTTTCGAAAGGCATTGTGATATCAGGAGCCGTGAAGCCTGCATCCTTTCGTCCGCCAAGGCATTGGATCTGGCTGTAAAACACGGGACGAGACTTCACCTTCTGCACATATCCACAAGCGAGGAACTTGAAATGGTCCGGTCGGCCAAAAAGAAAGACAGCGGAATCACAGCCGAGACTTCAGCCAATTATCTATGGTTCTGCGACAAGGACTACGGGCGGCTGGGAAGCCTGATCAAGTGCAATCCGTCAATCAAGACCGGGAATGACAGGGCCGCACTGCGAAAGGCATTGAAAGACGGACTGATCGACACCATAGGATCCGACCATGCTCCGCATCTGATGGAAGAAAAAGAAAGAAAATACCTGACAGCTCCGTCAGGAATACCATCCATACAGCAGTCTCTGCAGGTTCTGCTGACTGTCGCCAGGGCAGAAAATATTCCGCTGTCCAGAATAGCGTCGGTATTTTCAGAAAAGGCGGCAGACATGTTCGGCATACGGGACAGGGGGTATCTGAAAGAAGGTTATTTCGCAGATCTGGCAGTAGTGGATACGGACACGTACATGGAAATATCTTCCGAAGAAATTGCCGGCAAGTGCGGCTGGAGTCCTTATACAGGAGAAAAACTGTCCGGTCGCATTACGGATGTATTCGTGAACGGCCGGCGCGTAATAAAAGATTCCGCATTCACACCGGAGCTTCCATGCGGACAGAGACTGGTTTTTGACAAATAACAGGAAACGGCATATGGCATACTTGCATAAAGACATAAAAAAGTCCGGACTTCTGGTCTATCTTGTATCAATCTTTGCCATTACCCTTTGGGGAATCTCGTACATATGGACCGACATGCTGATAGAGCTGGACATTCCGGTTTTCTATTTCGTATTCGTCCGAATCCTTCTGGCAGGTATAATACTGTTCCTGCTCAATGCTACAAGAGGACGCATCACCAGAATCCACAGGGAAGACCTGCCGAAGTTCCTTCTTCTGGCCTTCTTCGAGCCGTTCATTTACTTCCTTTGCGAATCATACGGACTGAAGGAGACCGGCTCGCCTACGCTGAGCGCAATGATTATAGCCACCATTCCGATCTTCTCCATCGGGGCAGGCGTACTTTTTTTCAAGGAAAAGGTAAGTCCGGTAAATGTTACTGGGATATTGCTCTCTCTGGCTGGTATATGTCTGGTAGTGATGAGCAAGGGCGAACTTGGCAAGAATTTCATATTCGGCATCATCCTCCTGCTGATAGCCGTAATGGCCGAAGTGGGACATGCTTCCGTGACCAAAAGCCTTTCAAGGAACTACAGCAGCCAGATCATCGTGATGTACCAGTTCCTGATCGGTTCGGTCTACCTTCTGCCTTTGTTCCTGATAAAGGGGCTTGACGATTTCAGCATGGATTATCTTTCCGGAGAAGTCATGTATCCGATACTTTGTCTGGCATTCCTTTGTTCAAGTCTGGCTTTCTCCCTCTGGGTAAGTACGATCAAAAATCTCGGAGTGGCAAAATCGGGGATATTCTCCGCCCTTATACCGGTGGTGGCGGCAGTCGTCGCCTGGATTCTCGGACATGAAGATCTGAATCTCAGGCAGGCATTGGGAATAATCCTGTCCACGATAGGCGTAATCTTGTCACAGAAATGACGCTCCGGGACAAGCCACCTGCCACGGGCGAAGACCATCGGCAAGACATTTTACCTCAGGAGCTTCAGCCCTATCCGGTTCCTGTCGGTATCGACGGATAATACCTGAACCTTCACATGCTGATGAAGCCTGAGGACTTCTGCAGGATTCTGTATCCGCCTCCTGCCTCCTCCCATCTGCGACACGTGAATGAGTCCGTTCTGCTTTATTCCTATATCGACGAATGCGCCGAAAGCTGTAATATTCGTGACGATGCCCGGAAGTTCCATGCCCACGGATAAATCTTCGATGGTGTGTATCTCATCCGAAAACGAAAATTCCACTGCCGATTCGCGTGGGTCGCGGCCTGGTTTGACCAGCTCCCGGATAATGTCATTGACCGTAGGAAGGCCGAAATCCGCCTCAACGAAGTTCTCGGCCTTGATCCGCGAACACAGTTCGGCATTTGCCACCAGATCTTCTGTCGCCACGCCAAGACTCGAGGCCATCTTCCCGACAATATGATAGGCTTCCGGATGCACGGCGGAATTGTCCAGAGGATTGGCCGCGCCGGGAATCCTGAGAAAACCTGCGCACTGTTCGAAGGCCTTTTCCCCTAATCTCTTGACTTTCAGCAAATCCTTGCGGGACTTGAACGGGCCGTTCTCCGTCCTGTATTGCACGATGTTTTCCGCTAAAGCCGGGCCGATTCCCGCGACATAGCTCAACAGATGCCTGCTCGCAGTATTAACATTCACTCCGACACTGTTTACGCAACTCTCCACCGTATTGTCCAGTTTCTCCTTGAGCAACGCCTGATCCACATCATGCTGATACTGGCCGACGCCCAAGGATTTAGGATCGATTTTCACAAGCTCGGCCAGAGGATCCATCAGCCTGCGGCCAATGGACACGGCTCCCCTGACAGTGACATCGTAGTCAGGAAATTCTTCACGGGCCGCTTCAGATGCCGAATAGATGGATGCACCGTCCTCACTAACGGAAAACACTTTCACCGATGATGGCTTCGGCACTCTTTTTATGAATTCCTCCGTCTCGCGCCCGGCTGTCCCGTTTCCTATAGCTATTACTTCTATCCCGTACTTCCCTATCATGTCCGAAACGGCTCTTATGGACTTTACCTTCTCGCTGACCGGAGGATGAGGGAAAATGGTCTCGTAATGCAGGAGATTGCCTTGTGCATCAAGGCAGACTACCTTGCAGCCTGTCCTGAATCCGGGATCTATGGCCAACACCTTTTTCTGGCCTACCGGAGGAGCCAGCAGAAGCTGACGCAGATTCTCTCCGAAAACTTTTACAGACTCTATGTCAGCCTTTTCCTTGGCTTCCTTTATGACTTCATTCGAAATGGACGGCTCCAGAAGGCGCCTGTAAGCATCGTCTATCGCCGAACGGATCTGCCCGGCAAGCTCTTCGTTCGGATACTTCCGCTCTTGACAGTAGTCATAGTACAGCTTGTTCCCGCATTTTTCAGGATCGGCATCCAGCTTCAGGTTCAGATACCCTTCGTTTTCTGCACGCAACACGGCCAGAAGCCTGTGCGATGCAATATGAGACAATGATTCCGAAAAATCAAAATAGCCCTTGTATTTGGAGGCTTCCGGAGTATCCGCCTTTTTGGCCGGTCTGGAAACGAGGCGTCTGGTCCGGAGCATCCGACGCACTGTTTCCCTGACGGACGCCGTCTCATTGAATTTTTCCGCTATGATATCACGGGCTCCGGCCAGAGCATCTTCAGGAGTCGGGACATTGTCGTTTACGAATTTCCGGGCCTCTTTCTGCGGATCGGATATCCTGAGATCGAAAATCTCTTCGGCGAGAGGCTCCAGACCGGCTTCCTTCGCCACGGTAGCCCTTGTCCTGCGTTTCGGTCTGAAAGGCAGATACAGATCTTCGAGTTCGCGGCTGTCTACACAGTCCAGAATGGCTTTCTCTAACTCCGGAGTCAGTTTTCCGGCTTCCCTGATCGTAGAAAGCATGGACTCCTTCCGTTTGTCCATTTCAGAATACACATCCTCCCAATGCCTGATCTCCGCCACAGCCACATCATCAAGCCCGCCCGTCTTCTCTTTCCTGTACCTGCTGATGAACGGAATCGTAGCTCCGTCCTCAAAAAGTTTCACGCAATTTTCCACCTGCCATTCCCTGACAGAGAGTTTTCCGGCTATGGTCCTGATGTACAGATCTTTCATATCAGTCAAATGTCATTAATCATGGGAGACCTCCCTGAGCTGGTTCCTGTATGCTGAAAATATTTTCGACTTCGACACAAAACCGATGTATGTCCTGTTATGATCCACCACCGGGAGATTCCAGGCATCGGTCTTCTCGAATTTCTTCATCACGCTGTCCATCTTCTCGTCCACATAAACATACGCAGGGGAAGACTTCATATAATTGTAGACATGCATCTTGTCGTAAAGATCCTTCTTGAACATGTCTTTCCTTATATCTTCCAGAGAGACATATCCCTGAAAATGCCTGCGCGCGTCGACTACAGGGAAAATGTTCCGGGAAGAACCTGCCACGGCTTCGACGAGCTCCCCGAGTCCGGCATCTATCTTCACGGGTGTGAAGTCGGATTCTATCAGGTCGGACGTCTTGAGCAGAGTCAGCACAGCCTGGTCGCTGTCATGAGTCAGAAGCTCTCCGCGCTTGGCTATTCGCTTGGTGTATATGGAATATTGCTCCACAATTCTGGTAGCGCCGAACGAAATGGTGGAAGTCAGAATCAGCGGTATCAGGAGTTCATAGCCTCCTGAAATCTCCGCTATCAGGAAAATGGCCGTCATAGGCGCCTGCATGACCCCGGCCATCAGTCCAGCCATGCCCACCAAAACGGAATTCTGTTCCGGAACGCTTATTCCCGTCCCCTCGAAAACAAGGTTAAGTGACCGGGCCAGAACGAAACCGGCCACCGCCCCGACGAAAAGAGTCGGGCCGAAAGTACCTCCCACTCCCCCGCCGGCATTGGTCAGGGACATCGAGAATACTTTAAGAAGCATGGTCAAAAGGAAGAAGACAGGAATCGTCCACGGGGTGTTCATCAGAAAACCGAGGATCGTCTCGTTCTCGAATGTTATTTCCTTTCCGTTCAGGAGAATGGACAATGCATCGTAGCCTTCGCCGTACAACGGAGGGAAAAGGAATATCAGCAGACCCAGACAGGCAGCGGAAAAAAACCATCTCGTGAAAGGACCCTCGATGGAACGTATCCAGTCCTCGAGCCACAAAGTCGTGCGCGTAAAGTACACCGAACATCCCGCACAGAAAAGCCCCAGAAGGATATAAAACGGTATATTCTTCATGGTAAAAGGCGACAGGGTACACTCGAAAGGGAGGGAATCGCCTAAAAAAAGATAAGACACGACGGTGGCCGATACCGTCGAAAGAAGCAGAGGCAGGATAGAGGACATGGAGATATTGAACAGGAGTATCTCCAGCGTGAACAGGACACCTGCAAGCGGGGCCTTGAAAATTCCGGCCACCGCCCCTGCCGCACCGCAGCCCAGCAGAATAGTGATATTCCGGTATGAAAGCCCCATCTTGCGGCCGATATTCGAACCTATAGCCGCTCCCGTATAGACGATAGGAGCCTCCGCTCCGACAGAACCGCCGAATCCTATTGTCACAGAACTTGCCGCCAGCGATGACCACATGTTATGCGGCTTGATTCTGGATTCATTCTTGGATACGGCCAGAAGGACTTTCGTCACGCCATGCCCTATATTGTCCTTGATGACATACCTCACGAAAAGCATTGAAAGGAGCATTCCTATACCAGGATACACCAGATACAGGAAATAGTCGGAACCGCTTTCGAACCATGAAGTGAGACCATGATGGAAAAAATCTATGGCCTCTTTCAGCAGGACTGAAGCCAGTCCGCAGAAAACGCCTACAACAAGAGAAAGGACCAATACCTGGTCCTTCTCTGACATTTTCTGCAACAAACGCCTTACGGCAGCGAATAAATGGCCGGTCCTTCTGTCTGTCTCCAATTCAATCCTATTATCAGTGATATAGAACAGACTCAGTCGATATCCGATTCGGATACATCATCGTCTGCTGATGCATACTGGGCGATATTGTCGTCAGGGAGATCTCCGCTGTCGGCTCCGTTTCCGCCTACTGCCTCGTCATCCTCATCCTCCCCGTCAAGCCATCTTTCGATGTCTTCTGCATCATCCGTCTTGACCTTTATCTTGACCAGATATATCGCAGACGGTATTTCCACGGTAACGGCATAAAAGGAAGTGCCGTCAGGCTTGTCATATTTCAAAAGATCCGGAAGATAATCCGAAAAACCCTTAGGATACTTTTCTGCAAAAGCTGCAGCCAATTCTTCCGACATATTCTCATAGCTTACTACAGCTCTCTTCTTCTGACTGCTTTTTTCCATATTTCCTTTTCTTCGATTCATGATTTTTTCATGTTGCAATAATAGGACATTATTTCGGAAAGACGAATATTTTTTTCACTTTTTTAAGAAGAAAAAAGATTTTTGTTTTCGTTTCTTCCCGAGATCCCTTTCCACGAAAATCCTGTCCATGTCGTGAGGATCAATGCCCGTATAATACATTACCGACGAGGTAGTCATCGGAGTCGGTGTAAAATCCTGGACCTGTTCGGTATGAATGCCCTTTAACGCCGGATTTTCAGACAGTTTCTTCATTTCCGCCATACTGCAGCCGGGATGGCCTGAAATGAAATAAGGTATAAGAAGACAATGTTTGCCTGTCCTTCGGACAATGGAATCGAACTCCGCCCTGAGACGCACGAAAAGCCTGAAAGACGGCTTCGCCATCAATTTCAACACCTTGTCCTCCGTATGTTCCGGAGCCACTTTCAATATCCCCGAAGTATGTTCCGTCACCAGTTCGTACAGATATGGATATGAAGTCTCGTCCAGGAATCCTTTTTCATCGAGGAAAAGATCGTACCGTATGCCGCTCCCTATGTAGAAATGCCTTATTCCCTTTATCTTGCGTATCCCCGAATACAGGGAGAGAAGACGGCCGTGCGAGGTGTCGAGATTCCGGCACGGCTTCGGGAAGAGACAGGATTTGCGCCGGCATATCGAACATAAACCGTGGTCCTTGCCTCTCATGCCGTACATATTGGCCGTAGGCCCTCCGACATCAGAAATATTGCCGGCAAAGCCCGGCAATGAAGTCATGGCGCGGATTTCAGAGAGTATGGATTTTTCCGAACGGGACTGTATGAACTTGCCCTGATGAGCGGCGATCGTGCAGAAATTACAGCCTCCGAAACAGCCTCTGTGGGTGTTGACGGAAAACTTTATCATTTCATATGCCGGAATGTGCTTTCCCTTGTATCTCGGATGGGGCAGCTTCGTAAAAGGCAGATCCCAGAAGGAATCCATCTGGGCTTCCGTAGCCGGCGGATACGGGGGATTTATCCTCACATAGCCGTCATGGCAAGGTTCTATGATGACCGGCGGCGTCTCCATGTTCGCCGCAGTCTCTATCAGATGGAAATTTTCGGCGAAAGCCCTCTTGTCCTTGATGCAGGTCTCGAAGGATGCAAGCATCAGGATGTCTTTCATGCGGCATTGTCCGCTCATATAAAATGCCAGCTGGGGTATTTTCCTGATATCCGATGCGTTCCTGCCTGACTCGATCGCCCTGGTAAGTTCCAGCATGGTCCTCTCGCCCATCCCGTAGGAAAGGTAATCCGCACCGCTGGAAACGAGGACGGACGGAAGAAGGCAGTCCTGCCAGTAATCATAGTGCGTCAGCCTGCGAAGCGAAGCCTCGATGCCTCCTATGACCACAGGCACGTCAGGGTAAAGCCGCTTCAATATTTTCGTATAGACAGTGACGGCATAGTCAGGTCTTGCCCCCGACTTTCCGGCCGGGGTATATGCATCGTTGCTTCTGAGGCGTTTCGATGCCGTATAGTGGTTCACCATGGAATCCATGGCACCCGAATTCACTCCGAAATAGAGTCTGGGAATTCCGAATTTCCTGAAATCACGCAAATCGTCCCGCCAGTTGGGCTGCGGCACCACGGCCACCCGGTATCCGTGTTTCTGAAGATATCTGGCTATGACGGCCGTGCCGAAAGAAGGGTGGTCTATGAATGCGTCACCCGTAAACAGGATGACATCAATATAGTCCCACCCTAATTTCTCGACTTCCTTTACAGAAGTCGGTATCATGTATGTATCATCCATACGGAAATCACATTCTCTCCGGGAGCCGGATTCCGAGGATGTCCATGGCCTTGACCAGTATTCCTGCGATAGTGGAAAGCAGCAGGAGCCTGAAACGCAGGACAGCTTCGTCCTCCTCCTTCAATACAGGAGTGTCGTGGTAATACTGGTTGAATTCCTTGGCCAGTTCATATGCATAGTTGGCTATGACTGCCGGAGAATGAGCTTGCCCCCCTTCGGCTACTTTCCCCGGATACATGTCCAGAAGTTTTATGAGTCTGATTTCCTTGGAAGTAAGGACGACATCCGCGGATGCCGGTTCCGGGACGATGCCTTTTCCGGCAGCCTTCCTGAGTATGGATTTGATCCTGGCATGGGTGTACTGGATAAACGGCCCCGTATTTCCGTTGAAATCAATGGATTCTTTCGGGTCGAAAAGCATTGTCTTCCGGGGATCGACCTTGATGATGAAATATTTGAGGGCTCCGAGACTGAGGGTCCTGAACAGTCCGTCCTGTTCTTCCTCCGTCATGTCGTCCAGTTTTCCCAGCTCGAGGGAAGTCTCGCGGGCGGTATTGTACATTTTCTCCAGAAGGTCGTCAGCATCCACGACAGTCCCTTCCCTCGACTTCATCTTTCCTTCCGGGAGCTCCACCATTCCGTATGACAGATGGTAGATATTGTCCGCCCAGTCGAAGCCGAGCTTCTTAAGGATCAGCTTAAGGACCTGGAAATGATAATTCTGCTCGTTTCCGACCACATAGATGTGTTCGTCCAGATTGTATTCTGAAAAACGCTGCTCAGCCGTCCCGAGATCCTGGGTGATATATACGGATGTGCCGTCTCCCCTGAGAAGCAGTTTCCTGTCGAGGCCGTCTGCTGTCAGGTCACACCAGACGGAACCGTCCGGCTCGCGCTCGAATATCCCCATGTCGAGACCTTTCCGTACAAGGGCTTTTCCCAGAAGATATGTCTGCGACTCGTAATATGTCCTGTCGAAAGATATGCCGAGATCGGAATATGTCTTGTCGAAGCCGGCATATACCCAGGAATTCATCTTTTTCCACAGGGCGACAACCTCCGGATCCCCCTGCTCCCATTTCAGCAGCATCTCCTGCGCTTCTTTCAGGCTCGGCGCGTTTTTCTCGGCCTCTTCCCTGGACATGCCGCCGCTTACAAGCCCGTCGACTTCACGCTTGTATATTTCGTTGAACTTGACATAATAGTCTCCTACGAGATGGTCTCCCTTCTTTCCGGAAGATTCCGGAGTCTCCCCGTTTCCGGTCTTCAGCCATGCCAGCATAGACTTGCATATGTGAATACCCCTGTCATTTACCAGATTGACTTTCATGACCTTGTGGCCGTTGGCTTCCAGAAGTCTGGAAACCGACCAGCCAAGGAGATTGTTCCTGATATGCCCCAGATGCAGCGGCTTGTTCGTATTGGGCGAGGAAAACTCGACCATTATGGTCTTGCCTGTGGAAGGCAGTTGCCCGTAGTCAGGGTCGGAAGCGATCGAAGCGAAAAGGCCGCACCAGAAATCGTTTGAAAACGAAAGATTGAGAAAACCTTTTACGATATTGTACGAGGATATTTCGGAAGTGTTTTCTGTCAGCCATTCTCCTATGGCCTTGCCTGTGGCTTCCGGCGAAAGCTTTGACACTTTCAGCAGAGGAAAGACTACCAGCGTATAGTCTCCTTCGAATTCCTTGCGGGTTACCTGGACCTGAAATGACGATTCCGGCAGCGAGGCTCCGAACAATGCGCAGACCGCTGCCCTGGATTTTTCTATGATGAATTGATCTGGACTCATAATCTGGAATTGAGAGGTTCTAACCTAAGTAACTTTTGAGAAGTTTGCTTCTGGAATTGCTTCTCAGCCTTCTTATGGCTTTTTCCTTGATCTGGCGGACACGCTCTCTGGTGAGGCCGAAGCGTTCGCCTATCTCTTCCAGAGTCATTTCCTGACAGCCTATTCCGAAGAAAGATTTCACGATTTCGCGCTCTCTCGGGGCCAAAGTGGACAAGGCGCGTTCTATTTCCTTGTTAAGGGATTCATTGACAAGGCCTTTGTCCGCACTCGGGGAATCGTTGTTCACAAGAACATCCAGAAGGCTGTTGTCCTCCCCTTCCACAAACGGTGCATCCACCGAAACATGGCGGCCGGATACGCGCATTGTATCCGCTATCTTGTCTTTAGGGACGTCTATCATTTCGGAAAGTTCCTCGGTAGAAGGCATCCTCTCGTTTTCCTGTTCGAATTTGGAAAGAGCCTTGTTTATCTTGTTCAGCGAACCCACCTGATTAAGAGGGAGCCTGACGATTCTGGACTGCTCCGCCAATGCCTGCAGAATGGACTGACGGATCCACCATACTGCATATGAAATGAATTTGAATCCTCTCGTCTCATCGAATTTCTCGGCGGCCTTTATCAGTCCCAGATTTCCTTCGTTTATCAGATCGGGAAGGCTCAACCCCTGATTCTGATACTGTTTGGCTACTGACACCACAAACCGCAGGTTCGCCCTGGTCAGCTTTTCGAGCGCTTTCTGGTCACCTTTGCGGATCCGTTGTGCGAGTTCCACCTCGTCTTCAACTGTAATCAGCTCCTCCCTTCCTATCTCCTGCAAATACTTGTCGAGAGATGCGCTTTCGCGGTTCGTGATGGATTTTGTAATTTTTAACTGTCTCATAATAAAATATCTATCCGACGGATTTCATCAGTTCTTCCATCCGCCGGATAGTAATCAGAGATATTATTCCCGACGGATCTACTCTACTCCGAAGCCGAAGTAAGACGGTTTGCCGTATGATGTCACACCTTCGATGAAGACAGCTCTTTTTGTCTTCTTCACGATAGACATGACATCCTGAGGCTTGCTGACAGGCTGGTCATTGACGTACAGTATGACAAAGCCTTCGGAGACGCCGGCATCCATTATCTTTCCAGGTCCCACGGAAACGATTTCCACGCCCCTGTCAAGTCCGAGAGCAGCCAGCTTTTCCTTGTCGGCCTCCTTGATTTTCGCCCCGTAGAATGCCACGGCACCGTCCTCATCTACGGAACCGTTGTCGACCATCGTACTCTTGAATACGACTTCGACCTTCTTTTCCTTCCCGTCACGGATTACCGTCATTCCGACCTTGTCTCCCGGACGGTATCCGTTTACCTTCTCCTGCACGGCAGCGGCATTCTTCACAGTGGAGGAATCTATGGCGACAAGCACGTCGCCTTTCCTGATTCCAGCCTGGTCGGCAGCGCTTCCTTTCAAGACTTCAGTAATATATACGCCGTCAAATGAAGAAAGTTTCATTTCTTCCACGATTTTGTCGGTCAGCGGTGTCATCGTAATACCCAGAACGGCACGCTTGACGCTTCCGAAATCAATCAGATCTTCGGCCACCTTCTTCACCATGTTGGAAGGAATGGCGAATGAATATCCGGTATAGGAGCCTGTCTGGGATATTATCGCCGTGTTCACTCCTACAAGATTCCCCTTCTTGTCGACGAGGGCTCCGCCGCTGTTTCCAGGATTGACGGCCGCGTCGGTCTGGATGAAGGATTCGATCTTGAATTCCCCGTCATAATTCGGCATTGAGCGGCCTTTGGCGCTCACGATACCGGCGGTAATGGTCGAGCGGAGGTCATAAGGGCTTCCTATGGCCAGCACCCATTCGCCGAGCCTGAGTTTGTCCGAATCGCCGAAAGGTATTACCGGCAGTCCGTCGGCGTCTATCTTTATGATTGCTACATCCGTGGCCGGGTCAGTGCCTATAAGTTTGGCGTCGAAGGTCTTGTTGTTGTTCAATGTCACCTGGATTTCAGTGGCACCTTCGACCACATGGTTGTTCGTCACTATATATCCGTCGGACCGTATGATGACGCCGGAACCGCTGCCGACTTTCTCCCGTTCCTGAGGCGTCCCGCCGTAGCCGAAGAAAAAGTCGAATATCGAACCCGGGATGCGTGTGACAACATCCTTGGCCACCACTTTCACATATACGACCGCATCCACCGCAGACTCGGCAGCATATGTAAAATCCGGATAGTCGGACAATGACAAATTGACAGTCCTGTACTGGCCGCCGTCAGAAGCGACGACGGTCATCTTCTCTGAAGTGTCGCTGCCTTTGACGACAGCGAACGCTGTCAGACCGCCTGCGATGGCTGACAGCAGAACGATTAAGATACCTTTTTTCATATCGCTGAAGTTTATTTTCATTTTCACATCAGGGCAACTCCGGACAAACATAGGCGCGGACCTGATTCAAGAAAAAAGTCCAGCAATGCCGGAGTCGCATCGGAAAGCCGAAAAAATCAAATTATATGCCATAACAATGCAAGTTTTTTGTATATTTGCTATGATATATGCCGTCAGTGTGCGGCACATGGGCAAAGCCTGATTATTTTATAACAAATTTTTACGATAAGATGAAACTGGTTATTTCAAGTTCCGAATTGCTGAAAGGAATAATGACTGTCGCCAAGGCGATTCCATCGAAGTCAGCCCTCCCTATTCTGGAAAACTTTCTCTTTGACCTGAAGGGCAATATTCTGGAAATCACCGCTTCAGATTCAGAGCTCACGATGAAGACAAGCATAGAGGTGGAAAACGCTGAAGAAGAAGGACAGATAGCCGTTCCGGCAAAACACCTGATGGATCTGCTGAAAGAACTTCCCGACCAGCCTCTTTCCATAAAGACCGTCAGCGAGACTTCTTTCGAATTCTGCTGGGCCAACGGAGCGTCCACTCTCCCGTATTTCCCTGCGACAGATTATCCTCCGTTCACGAATATGGAAGAAAATGCGGTCAGCCTCGATTTTCCGGCACAAAGCCTAGTGGACGGCATTTCGTCTACCATATATGCTACCGCCGATGACGAGATAAGGCCGACGATGAACGGAATATTCTTCGACATCGACACGGAAAGCACGACTCTGGTAGCTTCCGATGCCCACAAGCTCATCTGCTATACCACTAAAGACGTAAGCGCGTCCGAAAAGGCTTCCTTCATTCTTCACAAGAAGCCTGCGGCCATATTGCGCAGCATCATAGGGAAGACGACGGAGAATGTCAGCATCGTTTTCGATACGAAGAACGCCGTATTCAAGTTCGACAACACCATAGTGGTCTGCCGTCTGGTCATGGGGAAATATCCGAGATACAGGGATGTGATACCGCAGAACAATACCAATATCATGAAGATAGACAGGCTCCAGCTGTTGAATTCGGTGCGGAGGGTGTCTGTCTGCGCGAACAAGGGATCGAACCATATCAAGTTCAGCCTGAGCAGCAACTCTCTGGAAATTACGGCGCAGGATCTGGGATTCTCGATAGCCGCCCATGAGAAGGTCGCATGCGAATATGACGGGGAAGATCTGGGCATCGGATTCAAATCCACTTTCATGATCGAGATATTGAGCAATATCGACTGCAACGAGATCGTGCTCAAATTTGCCGACGGGACGAGGCCGGCCGTGATAGTCCCTTCCGAGGAAGAGGAACTGAGCGAGAAAATCTGTGGAATCCTCATGCCGAGCATAGCCTGACAGAATATGGAACTGAATCTTGAAAGGCCTCTGCTTTTCTTCGACATAGAAAGTACGGGGCTGAATATCGCTACGGACTCTATCATTGAATTGAGTTTCATAAAAATACGCCCGGGCAGCCCGATACCCGAGCCGAAGACATGGAGGATAAAGCCATGGGACTACGCAGCCGGCTGCCAGAAGAAAATAAGTCCGGGAGCCCAGGAAATACATAAGATCACGGATGAAGAGCTTGCAGGCGAAAAGTGCTTCTATGAAATTGTGGATCAGGTGCAGGACGAACTCGAGAACTGCGATCTGGCCGGCTTCAACTCGAACAAATTCGACCTGCCGATGCTTGCAGAAGAGCTGGAGCGCGTCAGGAAGTACAAGCACATTCCCATAAAGGTGGATCTTCACAAGATGAAAATGGTGGATGTCCAGAACATCTATCATCAGATGGAACCGAGGAACCTGAAGGCGGCCTACAGATTCTATTGCGGGAAAGATCTTGAAAACGCACATGCTGCCGAAGCCGACACGATGGCGACGTACGAAGTGCTGAAAGCCCAGCTGGACAAGTATGAAGGCCAGCTGAAAAACGACGTGACTTTCCTGTCCAATTTCTCGGAAAGACAGAAAATCGTGGACTATGCAGGCAGGCTTGCCTACAATGACAAGAAAGAAGTCATCATCAACTTCGGGAAACACCGCGGGAAAACTGCGCGGGAGGTGTACGAAACCGAGCCGTCATATTTCAGCTGGGTGGAAAACGGGGAGTTCACTCTCGATACCAAACAGCAGTTCGTCATGCTGCGGCGTCAGTTCGAGGAGGAAAAGCAGGAAGCCAGAAAGACTGCAATGAAAAAGCTGACAGACAAGGAACTGGAAAAATCGGTAGGGTCTCTGGCTGAAAAATGGGGCTCGGGAAAACTTTTCTGATGAACATTACTGTCAAGATATTCGGCACCGACAGCTACATCTGCCGGCCTGATACTACATGGGAAAGGGAGAACAGGGATTTCTACCCGCCTGAATTCGTCGGCGGGATTTATTATACGCCGGTAATATTCGCACGGATATCCAAGGCCGGTAAATTCATCGGCAGTAAATTCGTCTCAAGATATTACGACGGACTGAATTTCGGCATACTCATGTATCCGGAAGAGATGCTCGGCAGCCGGACCCCTGAAAGTATCGGATTTGCATCACTTCTGGATCATTCATCCGTACTTCCTTTCCCGCTGTACCTCCCTGAAGTGCTCGCAACGGAGGGAAACTGTTTCGTTCTGGAAAAGGACGGAAAGAATCTTTTCAACACCGACACCGGCGCTGCCGACTATCTTGGATTGATAGGAGAAATGATATGCGATGCATCACGATATGTCAGCCAGCGAATCGGAGACCTGGTAGCGGTAGAACTGGCTGCACCGGCCCTTCTGGCAGGCAAAGACGAAAAAAGAGCCTGCATCAGCGCGTCCTTCTGCGGGAACGGACTGTTCAGGCTCTCGATTATCAGATGAGCCACTCACGGGGATCGAACCCGCGACCTACGCGTTACGAATGCGTTGCTCTACCAGCTGAGCTAAAGTGGCCTGCAAAACACCTTTCTTTCTGAAAGGGATTGCAAAGATATTATTTTTTTTTGAATTCGCATAATTTTTATGAATCCTGATATTGTCGTCATAGGCGGAGGCGCGGCAGGCATGATGGCAGCATACGCCGCCGGGAAAAAGGGAGCGGCAGTAACATTGCTGGAAAAGATGCCCCGCCCCGGAAGAAAAATCATGATAAGCGGGAAAGGACGCTGCAACATGACCAATCTCAAGGATTGGGAAAACTTTTCGGGTCACCTGCACCCTAAACCGAATTTCCTGAAAAACGCATTCTACAATTTTTCCCCTGCGGATGTCATTTCTTTCTTCAACGGGAATGGTCTGGAGACCGTCACCGAAAGAGGCGACCGTGTTTTTCCTGCCTCCCAAAAGGCAATGGACGTGGTGGACACCCTGCTGGGCGCTGTAAAACAAGCCGGGGCAACAGTAATGACAGGAGCTGAAGTCAGGGAAATCGTCAGCGAAAACCGTTTGTTTTCCATAAGGCTTGCAGGAGGAAAAGAAATCCTTGCCAGAAAGGTCATAATCTGTACCGGAGGTCTCTCCTACCCTTCCACAGGTTCTTCCGGCGACGGATACGGCTGGGCTTCAGGCTTCGGCCACACGATCAGACATTGCTTCCCTTCCCTGACGGCTCTGGTGCCGGCAGACTATAAAGTACCTGGAGGAAAGCCTCAGGGCAAAGGGCACATCAGCAGGGATCTCCCGCTGTCAGATATCGGAAAATCCCTGATGGGAAACCAGTTGAAAAACGTGAACCTGACTGTGCGGATAGACGGGAATCCTGCGATGGAAGAGTTCGGAGACATCGACTTCACAGACGGAGGACTGGAAGGCCCTGCAGGTTTCAGAATCAGCCGCAAGTGTGTATCAGCAATAGAAAACGGTTCGAAAGTGACAGTCATCGCCGACATGAAGCCTGCCGTCAGTACTGAAGCCCTTGAAAACAGGATCAGCGGATTATGGAAGGAGATATCAGCAGACGGCAGAAGCCGCGGGAAAAGCCATGCGGAGAAATACCGCATACTGCTGGGCAAACTTATGCCGCAGTCTCTGATAAACGCTTTCTTGAAATTTTATCCGTCGGCTGACGTTGCCCGTCTTGCGGGTAGACTGAAAGGGTGGGAATTCAGAATAGCCGGCTATGTCGGTTACGAAAGATGCGTCGTCACTGCCGGCGGCGTGGCTACTGACGAAATTTCCCAGCGCACGATGGAGTCGAAGCTCGTCAAAGGGCTGTATTTCGCCGGAGAAGTACTGGACATCGACGGAGACACCGGAGGCTATAATCTGCAGACGGCTTTTTCCACAGGTATGCTTGCAGGCGAGTCTGCGGCCGGCTCTTTGTCAGAATAAGAAAAACGGCAGACCTTTCAGATCACCCCTGAACCTATCATTTCATCATTGTCATACCAGACAGCGAACTGTCCCGGGGTTATGCCCCGCTGCGGCTCGTCGAAAAGGATGAAGAGACCATTGCGACGCATGACAAGCGTCGCATCCTGAAGCGGCTGGCGGTATCTTATCCGGACACGGTAACGGCGGATTTCCCCGGTCTTCATGGGAATATCCTCCCTGATCCAGTGGATATCTTCGGGAGAGATTCTCAGGCAGCTTCTTGACAATCCTTTGTGAGTATGCCCCTCGCCGACATATATGGTATTGGAGTCCATATCCGTGGATATGACGAACAGGCTGTCCTTGTGACCGCCTATGTTCAGGCCTTTGCGCTGTCCGATGGTATAGAACTGCGCTCCGTCGTGCCTGCCTATTATCTTGCCGGAAGGGTTCTCCTTATATCTTGTCTTTCTGACATGTTTTTTCCCTGATCTGTAAGTCTCTGTCTCGAAGGATATGCTGTATTTTACCGGTTCGGACAGTTTCATGAAGTCCTCGTCCGAAAGTGCGGCTATCTTTGCCCTGTCGAAGATACCTTCACCTGAGCAGCCTCCTTCATAATCGGGATTCCCCATGACAGTCTTTTCCCGTACGGGATCATTCACTTTCAGGGATTTCGTTTCCGAAATATAGGATGTGACCATGCTTACCGGCTCTGCCGCCCCGTCCTTTTCCAATCCCTGAAGGGTCTTTTCAAGGAATGCATAATGCGGATCAGTATCGAAATAGGCATCATAGACTTCCACGACATCGCCTTCCTTCGGCCGGAGCTTCTGCTGCAGGAAAACCGGGAGATCCACTTTCCCGACGAAGCATATGCCCTGCGAATCCTTTTTGTCAGCGGAAGGAAGGTCTGCTTCGGCTGCAAGCGCCCTTACCTGAGGCTTTGTCAGATCCCCTATCGGGAAAAGGGCTCTGGAAAGCTGTTCCTGAGTCAGCTGGCAAAGGAAATAACTCTGGTCCTTGTTCGGATCGGTCCCGGCCAATATCCTGTAGACCGGTTTGCCGTCAGGACCGGCAATCTCTTCTTTCCTGCAATAATGGCCTGTAGCCACATAATCGGCCCCGAGTTTCAATGCGCACTTCATGAAAGCATCGAACTTGATTTCCCTGTTGCAAAGGACATCCGGGTTCGGCGTGCGGCCTTTCGAGTATTCGTCGAACATATAGTCGACGACCCGCCTGCGATACTCATCGCTCAGGTCGACAAAATAGAAAGGGATTCCTATCTTTCTGGCTACCATCTCGGCCACAAAACGGTCTTCCTCCCACTCGCAGTCTCCGTGAAGCGTCCCTGTAGTGTCGTGCCAGTTCTGCATGAAGAGAGCGAAGACATCATGACCTGCGTTTTTCAGCAACAGGGCGGCGACACTGGAGTCTACACCTCCGGACAAGCCTACACATACTTTCATAAATTACAATAAATTGCTATATTTGACAAAATCTGTAAAACCTGCACAGCATGACACAGAAAGAACTCAATATCCGTTACAAAGAATACGGAAGCCCCGATGAACTTCCTGAAGACGAGAAATGTCTGGCAGGAGAAGCCATAGAAGCCACCGTGAACTCTTATTCTCCATATTCGAAGTTTCATGTAGGCGCGGCTGTACGGCTTTCAAACGGCGAAACTGTCCGTGGCGCAAATCAGGAAAACATGGCGTATCCATCAGGTCTTTGCGCGGAAAGGACAGCCCTTTTCTATGCCAGCGCAAAATATCCGGACGGCTGCATGACTGCCATTGCCGTGGCGGCATCCCAGGACGGGAAAATCTGCGAGACTCCTGCATACCCGTGCGGAGCATGCCGGCAAGTAATGGCGGAATACCAGACCAAATCAGGACATGACATGAAAGTCATTCTGGTAGGAAGCCGGAAAACACTCGTCTTTGATAAAGTCGATGATATAATGCCGTTTATTTTCGACAGCCTTCGGCAAAAATGATTTCTCCGGCTCCGATTTCACGGAAAATTTTTGTATTCCGGAAATTTTGCCTACATTTGCATCGGGTAAGTCATACACGACCAGCTCCTGCTGAATCCCCCAGGACCGGAAGGTAGCAAGGGTAAGCGGTTGTAGCGGTGCGATGTATCAAGCTTACCCTTTTTTTGTTTCTACGCCTTGGAAGCTGCCGGATGATTACGTGCCGGCTGTTTGTCTTTTGTCATTTCCGAGGCCTCTTTGTCGTACTCCTGCTCTGTAATCATCTTGCAAGAGCCGTTGAAAGAAGCACCCAGCTCCACAATCAGTTTCCTCACTCTCAATTCACCCTCCACCGAGCAATCGCTCTTGATGGCCATTATGTCCTTCACGGTGAAACTTCCTTTCGTCTTCCCCCAGACATCGGCATTCACGCAGACTATACGGGCGTCCACTTCGGCGCTTTCACCGATGACGACCTTCCCGTCCGATACAATCGTCCCTTCGAACTTACCGTCGATTCTGAGGTCGTTCGGAGATATTATCTCGCCCTTAATGTAGGTTCCGGCAGAAATGCGGCTGACCAGATTCACATTGGCTGCCTGTTCTATTTTAGCCATAGTCAAACTATTAGATTGTTTCACGATTAAAATGTCAGTTCAGGTTCCGCCCGTGGCAGTTCTTGTACTTCTTGCCGGAACCGCATGGACACGGATCATTCCTTCCGACAGTCTTTTCCACATGGACAGGCATCCGGCTCTTCTGCTCGGACGAATTGGTCACCAGATCGGTGCGGCTCGTGCGCATCTGGTTAATGTCTGACCTGCGGGCAGGAGCCGGAGCCTTGACCTGGGCAGGATCACGAAGAGGGATATGCGCCCTGAAAAGGAATGACAGAATATCCTTGTTCAGAGACTCCAGCATGGACTTGAACAGATTGAAACTCTCGAACTTGTATATCAGCAGAGGGTCTTTCTGCTCATATGTTGCATTCTGCACCGACTGTTTGAGATCGTCCATATCGCGAAGATGCTCTTTCCAGTGCTCGTCTATCTGATAGAGGGTGATGGTCTTGCTCAAAGCCCTTGCGATTTCCTTGCCTTCTGTCTCATATGCTTTCTTCAGATTTACGGAAAGGGTCAGCATCTTGCGTCCGTCTGAAATAGGAATCGCGATATTCTGATAAATCGCGCCCTGCTCCTCGTAAACCTGCTTGATGATAGGATAAGCCTTCTGCACCATTGTGTCCATCCTGCGTGTGTAGACATCCTGCATGTTATGGAAAAGACTGTCGGTCAAGTCTTTCGGCGTAGCCTTGCTGTAGAATGCCTCATCGAAACCTGCATCTATGGACATCAGGCGCATCACGGCCTCGTTGAATGATGCGAAGTCGTAGCCTTCGCAATTCTCCACCATGATTTCAGCCGTATCCTGCATCATGTTCATCACGTCTATGTCTACCCTGTCTCCGACCAAAGCATTGCGTCTCTTGGTATATACGACCTCCCTCTGGGAATTCATGACATCGTCATATTCAAGGAGACGCTTACGGATACCGAAATTGTTTTCCTCGACCTTTTTCTGCGCCCGTTCGATGGACTTCGAAAGCATGGAAGATTCCAAAGCCTCGTTTTCCTCCATACCGAGCTTGTCGACTACCGCAGCTATCCTCTCCGACCCGAATATCCTCATGAGCTTGTCTTCGAGAGAGACATAGAAAGTAGAAGAACCGGGATCTCCCTGACGGCCGGCACGACCCCTAAGCTGGCGGTCGACACGGCGGCTGTCATGACGTTCGGTACCTATGATGGCCAGACCGCCTGCCTTGCGCACATCTTCCGACAGCTTTATATCGGTACCTCGTCCCGCCATGTTCGTGGCGATGGTGACGGTACTCGTCTGACCTGCATGGGCGACGATTTCGGCTTCACGCGCATGTTGCTTGGCATTCAGGACCTGATGCTGGATACCTCTTATCTTGAGCATCCTGCTCAAAAGCTCCGATGTCTCGACGTCGGTAGTACCCACCAGAACAGGGCGTCCTTCCGATGTAAGCTCCACTATCTTGTTGATGACAGCCTCGTACTTGGCCTTCTTGGTCTTGTATATAAGGTCGTCGTTATCTATTCTGGCGATAGGCTTATTGGTCGGGATGACGACCACATCGAGCTTGTAAATGGACCAGAACTCCCCTGCCTCGGTTTCTGCGGTACCTGTCATGCCGGCGAGCTTGTGATACATCCTGAAATAATTCTGGAGAGTGATGGTAGCGAATGTCTGCGTGGCGGCTTCCACCTTCACGTTTTCCTTGGCCTCCACAGCCTGATGCAGTCCGTCGCTCCATCTGCGGCCTTCCATGATACGGCCTGTCTGCTCGTCCACGATCTTCACCTTGTTGTCCATGATTACATAGTCGACATCCTTTTCGAACATCGCATATGCCTTGAGAAGCTGGTTGACTGTATGGACCCTGTCGGACTTGAGGGCGAAATCGGCCATGATCTCGTCTTTCCTGACGCTTTTTTCCTCAGGCCCCAACTGACTTTTCTCCACTTCGGCAATCGCGCTTCCGACATCAGGCAGGATGAAGAATTTCGGATCGGACAATGTTCCGCTGAGCAGGTCATGTCCGTTGTCGGTCATTTCCACCGAATGCTGCTTTTCGTTGATGACGAAATACAACGGGTCCGTGACTACCGGCATCTCCCTCTCGTTGTCCTGAATGTAATAGTTCTCCGTCTTCTGAAGAATCTGCTTGATTCCCGGCTCGCTGAGATACTTTATGAGCGGCTTGTACTTCGGAAGCCCCTTGTAGGCACGCAGCAGGAGCTTGCCGCCCTCCTTTTCATCGCCTGAAGAGATGAGCTTCTTCGCCTCGTTCAGAGTGGCCGTCACCAGCGTCTTCTGGTTGGCGTAGAGTTTCTCGACATACGGTTTGAACTCGATATACTGCTGGTCATCGCCTTTCGGTACAGGACCGGAAATGATCAGAGGGGTTCTGGCATCGTCAATAAGGACGGAATCGACCTCATCGACTATCGCATAATGATGCTTTCTCTGCACCAGATCGTTGACAGAAACGGCCATGTTGTCCCTCAGGTAATCGAAGCCGAACTCGTTGTTCGTACCGAAGGTGACATCGCATGCGTAGGCCCTCTTGCGGGATTCGCTGTTCGGCTGGTGCTTGTCTATACAGTCGACCGACAGGCCGTGGAACATATAAAGAGGCCCCATCCACTCCGAGTCTCGTTTGGAGAGGTAGTCGTTCACAGTCACGACGTGTACTCCTTTTCCGGCAAGGGCATTCAGGAATACCGGAAGTGTGGCGACAAGGGTCTTTCCTTCTCCCGTGGCCATCTCGGCTATCTTTCCCTGATGAAGCACGATACCGCCTATAAGCTGCACGTCATAGTGAACCATATCCCATGTAATCTCGTTTCCTCCGGCTATCCAGTGATTCTGCCAGACGGCTTCATCGCCTTCTATACGGACAAAATCCTTCGTGGTACTCAAAAGACGGTCGAAATCCGTAGCCTTGACCCTGATTTCACTGTTTTCCTTGAACCTGCGGGCAGTAGACTTCATCACCGCGAAGGCTTCCGGAAGGATTTCATTCAGGACAGCCTCTATCTCCTCGTCCACTTTCTTGACAAGCTTGTCCGACTCGGTGGCCAGAGCCTCCTTCTTATCCAGAGGAATATCCTTTTCAAGCTCTTCCTTTATCTGGGCTATACGGTTCTCGTCAGAGGCTATCCTGTCTCTTATTATCTGCCTGAGTTCCGCAGACTTGGCCCGCAATTCATCGACGGACAGTTTGTCTATGGTTTCATATGCTTCCAGTACCTTGGCCAGAATCGGCTGCAACTGCTTCAGATCCCTCTCGGCCTTGGTGCCGAACATTTTCTTGAACAATCCTGCTATGGACATAAATATTCTTTTAATTCAACTTTATTTACATGCCGTTTTTCCGATGCAGAAATGTCGGAAAAACAATCTGACAAATTTAATAATATTTAAGGACAATACAAAAATATTGACGGGCGCGCCCGTCAATATCAATGTTCCGAGGATACATGCCTTCCGAGGGCTCGGAATCAGAGTATCCGACCGGGATACTGTTCAAGAGCCTTTCCCAGAAGGAACGCGGCCCGCTGCAGATCTTCCGATTTCAGGACATATGCCATCCGGACCTGATTGGCGCCCAAGCCGGGCGTAATATAGAAACCGTTGGCTGGAGCCATCATTACGCTCTCTCCCTCATAACTGAAATCGGAAAGGCACCATGAGCAGAATTTCTCGGCGTCATCCACGGGCAGGGCGGCCATCGCGTAAAAAGCTCCGTGAGGGGTGGATACTTTGACTCCCGGTATGGCCGAGAGCTCCCTGATCAGTACTTTTCTGCGCTTGTCGTATTCGCCTATGACATTTTCCAGATACGCAGAATCCTCCCCGCATGAAGCCTCCGCCACTATCTGACCGAGGAGAGGAGGGCTGAGCCGGGCCTGACAGAGTTTGAGTACTCCCTGCGTTATGGCCTTGTTTTTCGTTATCAACGCCCCTACCCTGATGCCGCATTCGGAATATCTCTTCGAGAACGAATCTATCAGGACTGTATTTTCCGCGATTTCAGGAAAGTGCCCTGCGGAAAAGTACTCCTGACCGTCATAGACGAATTCCCTGTAGACCTCATCTGAAAACAGATACAGGCCATGTCTGTGTACTATGTCAGCCAGCATCTTCATTTCCTTACGGCCGTACAGGGTGCCTGAAGGATTGTTCGGATTGCAGATAAGAATGGCTTTCGTCCTGTCCGTGATGAGTTCCTCGAAATGTTCCACCTCGGGCAGGGCGAAGTCGTTTTCGATATGTGTCTTGAGAGTCTTTACCTTCACGCCCGCCACATCCGCAAAGGCGAGATAATTCGCATATGTAGGCTCCGTAGTGATAAGTTCATCGCCAGGGTCCATGCATGTAAGGAAGGCGAACAGGACAGCTTCGGAAGCTCCGGTCGTCACTGTGATGTCCTCGGGAGAATAGTCCATCCCGTATCCGGCATAGTATTCTGATATTTTCCGCCTCAATGACAGAAAACCCTGCGAAGGACTGTATTCGAGGACAGTCCTGTCTATATGCCTGAGACTTTCCAACCCTTTGGCCGGAGTCTTTATATCAGGCTGGCCGATATTGAGATGATATATCCTGATTCCTTTTGCCTTCGCTTTGTCGGCAAGAGGGGTGAGCTTCCTTATCGGAGAACTCGCCATCCCTGTGATTCTTTCTGAAATTTTCATCTGTCGCTCATTATAATGCCCTGCGGCTGTGTCATGTCCGTTCGGGACAACCGCCATGGCCTGCAAGTTTGCAAAGATAGGCTTTTTTATCGGAAGTTCATATCTTTGCATGTTCATACGGAATTTCAGGCAAGGGAAATGGACAGGACAGAGAATTTCATAGCCATCGATTTCGAAACGGCTACAGCTAACAGGGCATCAGTATGCGAAACAGGAATCTGCGTCGTCAGGAACGGAGTGATTTCAGAGACCCGATCCTGGCTGGTGCAGCCTGAAGGGAACTGGTACAGCCCGTTCAACATACAGATCCACGGCATCAGGCCGGAAGACACGGAATATGCCCCGGATTTCGTGTCCGTCTGGGAAGAAATAGAGAGGGAGTATCTTGACGAGTTCGATACTTTCGTTGCGCACAATGCATCCTTCGACCGCAGCTGCCTGCTCCAGTCGGCCGCACTTTACAGAATACACCTTCCTGAGCTGAAATGGAAATGCTCCCTCCAGACCGCAAAACGCATATACTCTTTCGGCTGCAACAAGCTGGGCTACCTCTGCGAACAGCTCGGCATTCCGGAAGGAACACATCACCGGGCAGGAGATGATGCTGAAATGTGCGCCAGACTGTACCTGAAGGAAATGGCTGACATGAAAGCCCGTGGAATCTGATCCGTCGGGAAGGCCGGTTTTTGACTAATGCAGGAATAAGCGTATCTTTGCACCCTATGGAAAATCAGGATGAAAAATTCATGTGGGAGGCCCTGAAAGAGGCTTCGGCAGCATACGGAGAAGATGAAGTGCCTGTAGGCGCAGTCATCGTCTGCAACGGGAAAATCATAGGACGGGGGCACAACATGACCGAAAGGCTCGGGGATCCGACAGCCCACGCTGAAATGATCGCCATCACCGCCGCCACCCAGTCCCTCGGAGGGAAATACCTCGACAAATGTTCGCTTTACGTCACTGTCGAGCCTTGCCCCATGTGTGCGGCAGCCCTCGGATGGGCACAAATAAGTGAAATAGTGTACGGAGCTGATGACCCCAAAAGAGGATTTTCAGGCTACTCGCCTTCCCTGCTGCATCCCAGGACGTTGGTCAGGAAAGGAATCCTGACCAATGATTGCAGCCTCCTGATGTCTGAGTTCTTCAGGGAGAAAAGGAAATGAGTGATGGAATGGCTTGAAAACCTGGGGTTGATAGGGCTGTTCATAGGGACATTTCTCGCCGCCACCGTCGTACCCTTCAGTTCCGATGCAGTATATCTGTCGATATTGGCAGCGACAGGAAATCCTGTCGGCTGTCTGATAGTCGGGACTCTGGGAAACTGGCTCGGCAGTGTCTTCACCTATTTTCTGGGCTGGATAGGCAAGTGGGAATGGATTGAAAAATGGTTCAAGGTCAAGCCCGAGACTCTAGCCAGACAAAAATCGAAAATCGACCGCTACGGTGTATGGCTTGCACTCATCTGCTGGGTGCCGGTAGTCGGGGATGTGGTGGCGATAGCTCTTGGATTCTACAAGACACGGCCTTTCTGGAGCCTGACACTGATGCTTGTCGGCAAATTCGGCAGATTTCTGGTCTGGAATCTGGTCTACGGCCTGTTCTGAGCGGTCGGGCATATCAACACAGATTGTTCCGGCCCATGAGCGAAGACCGGCGGCATTCCCTGCCTTATTTGCAGGAAATCAAAATTAAAGCTATATTTGCCGGTGGAATTGAGATATGGTGTAATGGTAGCACTACAGATTTTGGTTCTGTCTGTCCAAGTTCGAATCTTGGTATCTCAA
>CALUUA010000022.1 GCA_944323845.1 uncultured Bacteroidales bacterium | reverse complement strand
AAAAATGCAGGACTTACGCAGGCGGAACTTGCACAGCGCATAGGGGCAGATAAAGGTTATATTTCCAGAGTAGAGCGAGGATTGACAATTCCCACAGTTTCAACACTTTATAAAATAGCTGCTGCCATGGGAATGACTGTTGAACTGCGTCCTTTGTAATGTTCCGGAAGGCTGATTAAGACAGGTCAATTTATTGATTTACAATTATATTACTTTATGTTTAACCCAGTATCTGCTGGCGTGAATATGTTAGCAACGTTATAGTACAGTCGCAGCAAGGCTTCATAACTCACTGATTTTCACAGTGTAATTTACTGCAAACCAAATTCCAGCGCATGATTCATAATCATGAGGTCCGCAGTTCAATCCTGCGACCCGCTACAAGAAAAGCGACATCACAGAATCCTCTGTGATGTTTTTAATTATATTCCATGTATCAGACCTTGGATTGGTCCGATCTAACAAAGTCCCATACCCATCTTACCTCTTTTCTCTTTACCGATGACAAATCCGGATAAATTGTGTTATCTTTGTTGAAAGATGAAACTGATAGACAATCATATCAAGAACATAGTTTCCTTGTGCAAACGATACAAGGTAAACAAGTTATTCGTATTCGGGTCTGTGCTGACTGACAGATTCAATGATGAGAGTGACATTGACTTAGTCGTTGATTTCAAGAAAGACGAGGTGGAGGACTATTTCGACAATTACTTCGATTTCAAGTATTCTTTACAAGACTTGTTCGGGAGAAAGGTCGATTTGGTCGAGGAACAGTCCATAAAAAATCCTTATTTCCGGAAAAGCGTTGATTCTACAAAGCAGTTGATATATGGATGAGAATATAAACAAGCACTTGCACGACATACTGGATGCAATCAATGAGATAGAATCATTCTTCGGAGACAAGCCAAAGTATTTCAACGAGTTCTGCAATGACCTGTGTTTGAGACGGGCAGTGGAGCGGGATATTGAGATAATCGGGGAAGCGATGAACAGGATTCTGAAAGAGGACAGGAACATAGCCATTACCAATTCCCGAAAGATAGTGGATGCAAGGAACTATATCATACACGGTTATGACAGTCTTTCAGCCGACATACTATGGAGTATAGTTATCAACCACCTGCCGAAACTGAAAGAAGAAGCACTGGCTCTACTGGAACGATAGACATACTTACAGATACGCCCTCTTGCAGCAATGCAGGATGGTCTGTCGTATAATATAAAAACCGAAATCGCTACTAAAAAATCACAAGGATAAGACAACGTGAGTTTTTATTTATAAAGTTGCAAAATTTCACAACTTTTACTATCCATGTAGCATGGATAAAGAGCGGGAGATTCTGTATTACGCAATTTTGTAAAGCACATCCGGGAAGTGTGGGGTATGCATCGTTTATTTGATTCGGGTTAGCCTCAACCTCCTGTTAGATAGACGGAACAACCTCTCCCACTTAAGCATAATTAAAACCTATAATAACTATGGACAATAAGGATATTATAAATGCCGGTGCCGGCTATGTTGCGGGCAATGCAATTACAAATAGCATGATCCGAAATCTGCGGAAATACAGTGAGGCGCATAAGGAATTCTTTGCGAATCATCTCACCGAAGAACAGTTAACGGAATCTGTTGCAAAATATCTTCTGGCTAATGATTATGATTCAGCATTTGAATTTCTTAACAGTCATCTCAACAATGAGATAGTATATGCATGCAGCCGACAGAAAGAATTCATCAAGCCTCTGTCAGAATTAATTGAAATGCGCCGGAACAAGTATCAGCCGTTTTATGAAAAAATCAACCGTGAAATGCCGAAACAGATAAAGGAAATGACTGCCGAACAAATTTGTTCGATAATGGGCGTAAACCTGATATCCAGACAGGAACTGGCAGATTTTCATAAAAATAAAGAGAATAAGGAAAATGCCGAGATGATATTTGTGGCAATAGCTATTATTGGAATAATTATTTTGTGCATCGTTGCCACTGTATCATAAATTTTGTCGACTAGGCCCATATCGCAAATATGGGAGAAATCTAACGGACCGGATATTTACAGCCTGATAAAAAAACGTCTTTCCGGATAATCAATAAAAAGGTGGGGGTGGGTCAAAAAGGCGCTTTTGACCCACCCCCACCTCGAAAATATCAAAGCCTCTTGCGGAGCTCCTCGGCCTGCGCCTCGTAGCCAGGTTTCCCCAGAAGGGCAAACATATTCTTCTTGTAAGCCTCCACACCCGGCTGGTTGAACGGATTCACACCGAGAATATACGCGCTGATTCCGCAAGCCTTCTCGAAGAAATAGAACAGAGCCCCGAGATTATACTCGTTTATCCTTTCGATGGACACAGACAGCTGCGGCACCCCTCCATCTATGTGAGCGAGCTTCGTGCCCAGCTCAGCCATGGCGTTGCAATGCTCTATCTGCTTGCCTGACAGGAAATTCAGACCATCGAGATTCTGCGGATCGTTCACAATCGCCATGGAGCGGTTGCTGCTTTCCACAGACACCACAGTCTCCATCAGAATCCTCTCTCCATCCTGGATATACTGCCCCATGGAGTGCAGGTCAGTAGTGAAATTCACCGAAGCCGGGAAAATTCCCTTGCCGTCCTTGCCTTCGGACTCCCCGTAAAGCTGCTTCCACCACTCGCCGAGATACTGGAGTTTCGGATTGAAGGATACGAGTATCTCTATCTTCTTTCCCTGATCATAAAGCAGGTTTCTCATGGCGGCATACTGTACTGCAGGGTTGTCGGCAGACCTTCTGGCGGAAGTCTCCTCCATCTCGGCCGCTCCCTTGAGCATCATCCTTATGTCGAACCCGGCCAGCACGATAGGCAGAATACCTACCGGAGTGAGTACAGAGAACCGGCCTCCGACATTGTCTTCAATGACGAAAGTCCTGTAACCCTCCTGCGTAGCAAGCGACTTGAGCGCACCTTTCTTCGCATCAGTGACAGCCACTATCCTCTCCGCAGCCTCGGCCTTTCCGTACTTTTCCTCTATATAGTTCCTGATCTGTCTGAAAGCCACAGCCGGCTCGGTAGTCGTGCCTGACTTCGAAATCACCACAGCGGCTACATTACGTTCCTGGGCAAGATCCATCAGTTCGCTGATATATTCTTCGGAAAGATTCTGTCCGGCGAAAACAATCTCCATGGCATCCTTCGCCGAAGAGAGCTGTTTTGCAAAAGAGTGAGAAAGAGCCTCCACAGCGCATTTCGCGCCGAGATAAGAGCCGCCTATGCCGATGACTATCACCAGATTCACGCCTTTCGCCTTCCAGGAATCCCTGATTGCCTCACAATCAGCGATCAACGACTCCGGAGTAGCGGTAGGCAGATGTTTCCATCCCAGAAAATCGTTTCCTGCACCTGTTTCGCTTTCAAGGACATCGAATGCGGCCAAAGCCTTATCCACATACTTCCTGTAATCTGCATCTTTTACGAAGGAGCTGCAGCCTCCCAGATTGACTTTTAGCATAGTATTATTGTTTAGTGTAAATTTTCCGTCACATCTTTGCAAATTTAATGATTTTCCCGACTGTCCGACCTATTTAAATAAAATTTATCATTGCCCGGACGGGCAATAGGGACAAATTCCGGCTCCTATCTGATTTCCAGCAATTCATCGAAGGAAGTCGAATAACGGCGCGAGCAATGTTCCCGCCTGATATCGTCAGAGTAATGTCCGGATTTCTGCGAGGCCAGACGCAGCAGGGAGGAAGTGCCGGGAGCATTGACCTGATCCATGAGCCGCGAAAGCCTGTCGTTTCTGGACCTGAGTTCCGGATCGAAACCGAACAATGAAGCCTGTACAGCCTCGGCAGGGACGATATTTCCGACTGTCACCCCGGCCTTCTTGTACTTGTATCCGGGACGGTAAATCATCTTCATGGCACGCAATGCCGCCGAAACTATTTCCTGCGTATTGCTCGCAGCTGTCTGAAGCCGGACTGTGGCCGAAGGGAAATACTGTTCCAGATCGTCGCGGAATCTGTTCGTGTACAACATGACAGTAACATCACCGGCGGCCGTTCCCTCCTCCCTCAGTTTTCCGGCGCATCTGGCGGCAAAATCAGACACCTTCTCCGACAGTTCCTCCTCGTCTTCCAGCATCCGGGAAAAAGAACGTGAAGTACATATGGACTTCCGCGCCGCCTCGGTCTCCGCTTCCACGCATACCGTTCCGCGCAGTTCCATCCACGTCCTCAACCCGTGCAGCATGAAATTCTCCCGGATCCATGACTCCGGACGGCAGGCGTAGTCAAGGGCCGTCTTCACCCCGGCCTCCTCCAGCTTCGGAGCCAGCCTTCTGCCTATACCCCAGACCTCCCCGACAGGCGTCATCGAGAGAGCTTTCACGCGTTTGGTATCGTCATCTATCATGCAGACCCCTTTGTAGCCGGGATATTTCTTGGCAAAATGGCTGGCGATTTTCGCCAGAGTCTTCGTAGGAGCGATTCCGATGCTGACAGGGATTCCCGTCCACTTCCGTATCTTCGCGACCAGATGCGAGCACAGCGGCCTGACATCCTTTTCATTGAATCCGTCAAGTATCAGGAAAGCCTCGTCTATGGAATATATTTCAATTCTGGGGACAGCATCAGTCAGAATCGACATGACACGTGCAGACATGTCGCCGTACAGGGTATAATTCGACGAACAGACCTCCAGTTTCCCGATGTCGGCCAGACGGCTGATCTGATAGAACGGGGTCCCCATCCTGATGCCCATGGACTTGCTCTCGTTGCTCCGCGCCACGACACACCCGTCATTGTTCGAAAGGACCACGACAGGCTTCCCTTCGAGCTGCGGCCTGAACACGCGTTCGCAAGAAACGAAAAAATTGTTGCAGTCGACCAGCGCGTACATGCTCAACGGACTTTCTTGATTATATAAGTCACTATCCCCCAGACTGTAAAGTCAGACAGATCCCCTACCTTAATCGGCCGGTACCTGCTGTTTGCCGGAATGAGCCAGAGTCCGTTTTTCTCCCCTGTCTGAGGATCGGTCATGGAAATGTATTTCAGAGTAAATTCACCGTCCACGAAACACACCGCCATCTTACCCTCCGAAGCCTCCAGAGACCTGTCAATCACCAGGATATCCCCTTCCTCCACGCCGGCGTCCAGCATGGAATCCCCTACCACCCTGCCGTAGAAAGTGGCGGCAGGATGTCTGACCAGCTCCTTGTTCAGATCTATGCACGGATTCATGTAATCCTGTGCCGGCGACGGGAATCCCGCATGGATTCCGGACTCTGCCATGGAAGGAAGCCCGGTATTTTCTTCCTTGCTGATATTGTTTTCCGACATGTCCTTGCAATTATTCTTCAAGATTAAGAAAAATCTTCGATAAAAAGAAAATGTTTTATTAACATTGCGCCGGATTGACATCCGGTGCAATACCGGACACGAACTGGCATGAGGCTGTACCGAGAAATACTGGAATTTCTGACCGGGAATGCGGTGAAATGCGAGACTTTCACCGCAATGGATTCCGTGTTCATCCGGGCGGAAAGCCTGTCCGGCAATGTCGGAAGGGAGCTATATATAATCCCTGCGGAAATCTGCGCCGGGTCACCGGAAGAAGCCATTAACGAATACCGTAAACGGGCTGCCGTCAGGGACATCATCATTAATGAAGCTCCAGGGCATAAGGCAGCCTGCGGTTCCGGAGATGAAGAAGAATATACGCCTGCCGTGGTTTCGGTAGCGGAAGACAGGTGGAAAAGTCCCGGAAGCCTGTACAGAGCCAGACTGATGGCACATCTGGGCAGATTCCGCAGCGTTTTCGCAAGAAACTGTGAAATCAAGAGAATAGACAGGCCTACGGCAGAAAGATTCCTGAGGCAGAATCACAGTTACGGTTCTTCCAGCTGCCGCCACTGCTACGGACTTTCGGAGAAAGAGAACGGAGGCCTCATCGCCGTAGCGACTTTTTCCAATGCGAGAAGATGGGTCAAGGACGGGGCGTCAGTCAGATCCTATGAATGGGTCAGATATGCGTCTCCGGACGGGACACGTGTCGTCGGCGGCATGGGCAAACTGCTGAAACGGTTCATCCGGGACATAGCCCCTGACGACATCATGAGCTATGCCGATCTGGAATGGTCGGACGGAGCGGTCTACAGACAGCTGGGATTCGCAGAAGACGGAGTCAGGCCGCCGGTCCTGTTCACGGTAAATCCGGAGACATGGGAAAGGACGGCAGTACGGCACGGCGATGCCGGCCGGAAACATGACATGGTTTCCGCGCAGTCACTGTGGTTCATGAATGACGGCAGCATAAAGTACCGGCTGAAACTCACCTGTTATCCTGACCGAGACCCTCAAGTATGCGGACACACTCGTCCAGATTGTTCGGCTTTATGATCACATCTGCCGTCTCATGCTGGGAAAATGCGTACATGTACTCTATGAAAATATCCTTTTCCGCCAGTCTTTCCAGAATGGATGACAAGGCTCCGGGGACGTTCGGACAGCTTATGCTTACGACATCGGTGACGATGACAGCGAAATCGGCCGCACGCAGCACTTCCACGGCCTTGTCCACTTCAGAGACTATCAGTCTCATGAGTCCGAAATCGGAAGTCTCCGCTATGCAGAAGGCCTCCATGTTTATCCCGTTGACGGCCAGCACCTTGGTCACATCGTTTATGCGGCCCCTTTTGTTTTCCAGAAAAATGGATATCTGCTTTGTTACCATAGCCATGAGTCTTAAGGTATGTTCTTGTAAATCGCTTTGTGCCGGTCAGAAAGCTACACAAGCTGCCGTTTGTCGAGAATACGGACGCTCTTGCCTTCGGACCGCTGTATGGAATTCGGCTCCATCAGCTTGACATCCGCACTTATCGACAGGATGCTTTTCAGCTTGTCGGAAAGCCTTTTCTTCAGCTGGAGCATCGCGCCTATCTCATCGCTGAAATAGTCTTTGCGGACCTCCACCTGCACCTGAAGCGTATCCAGATTGCCGACCCTGTCCACTACCAGCATATACCGCGGCTCGAATTCCGGCATCTCCAGTATGACGCTCTCCACCTGCGATGGGAATACATTGATTCCCCTGATTATGAGCATATCATCGCTTCTTCCGATAATTCTGGTCATCCTGACGCTTGTCCTGCCGCACGGACAGTCTCCGTCCATCAGCGAGGTAAGGTCCTTCGTGCGGTAGCGCAGCAGAGGCATTCCTGTCTTGGTCAGCGTCGTGAATACCAGTTCCCCTGTCCGGCCGCGTCCGAGAGGCTCCAGCGTGTCAGGATCTATGATTTCGGGATAAAAGTGATCCTCGCAGATATGGGAGCCGTTCTTGCATTCGCACTCATAAGAGACACCGGGTCCCATGATTTCGCTCAAGCCGTAAATATTGTAAGCCTGCAGACCGAGCCTCTCTTCTATCTCCCTGCGCATGTTTTCTGTCCACGGTTCCGCACCGAAAGCCCCAATCTTCAGGAAGATGTCATCGCGGGTCATGCCTGCCCTGTCCATAGCTTCCGCCAGATAAAGGGCATAGGACGGGGTACAGGCTATTCCGGTGATTTTCAGGTCCCGTAGCAGGCGGAGATGCTTTTCCGTATTGCCTGTGGAAGCAGGCACCACAGAAGCGCCGACATACTCCACTCCATTGTGGACTCCGAGCCCTCCGGTGAACAGTCCGTAGCCGTAGCCGACGGAAAATACGTCATTTCTGGTGACACCGTATGCCGTCAGGCAGCGTGCCGCCACTTCTTTCCATATTTCGATATCCCTGCCTGTATATCCGACTATCGTAGGGTTTCCTGTCGTGCCTGATGAGGCATGTATCCTGACGATTTCAGATTGGGCGGCAGCCTGCAGGCCGAACGGATAATTGTCCCGAAGGTCCTGTTTGGTGGTGAACGGGAGTCTGACTATGTCTTCTATGGTGCGGATATCGTCAGGTGTGATATCCATGGCCTGAAGTTTCGCGCGATAGAACGGCACATGGTGATATACGAGTTCCACCAGCTTGTGAAGCCGTTTTCCCTGCAGGTCCGTCATCTCGTCCCTGCTCATGCATTCCTTGCTCTTGTTCCAGATCATCGGTTATGTAGGATTAGTGTTTGTCTATATGCAATTTATGTTATGGGCCGCCGTCAGCCCAGCGGATGATCCTCCGAGAAAGCCTTCATTCTCTCCTGAAGCACAGGATACAGGTCTTCCGTCATCCTCGAAGTACATGCACGCACCCCCTGCTGCATGCTTCCCGTAGTGGACAGGTTTATGCAGCTCACCCCATAATATAGCAATTCCCTCAAAAGTTCGCCTCCGGTCATGCTGCCGTATCCGAGAGTAAAGAAAAATCCGTCGCCTACCGGCAATGTGACATCCGAGTCATAGACTATATGGAAGCCGTTGTCAGTGAAAATCTTCTTCATCCGATGAGCCCTGCTGGCATATTCGGCAGTATCTGCGTTGAAGTCCAGAAGTCCGTCACAGGAGGCTTTGAGCATCTCGGCATAGGCGTATTGGGTGGATGCCGTACACCCGCTCGTTATCATATAAAGTATGGACGCTATGAATGTCTGCCCGAAAATGCCGGAATCGCTGTACCGGCGGGCCAGTTCCGGATAATACCTGCCGAAAAGTCCGTCCGAGATGCAGGCGAGAGCCATGCGCTGCCCGGCATAGCTGAATATTTTCGAGGACGAAAGCATCAGGATATAATTGTCGGTATATCTGGCTGCGGTAGGCGGATACGGAGGTTCGTAAGGCCTGCCGTAAGGATGGCGGAAATCCATGCAGAAATATGCCAGATCCTCCATGACCACAGCATCATATTCAGTGGCCAGCCGGCCAATGACAGACAGTTCCGAGTCTTCCAGACAGATCCACGCCGGGTTGTTGGGATTCGAATAGACTATGGCGGCAATGTCACCCTTGCGCAGATAGCTTTCCAGCTTGGCCTCCAGCGCATTCCCCCGGAAGTCATGGACGTCGAAACTTTCGCATTCCACGCCCAGTATCTTCAGCTGGGATTTCTGAATGGGAAATCCGGGATCTATAAACAGGACCTTGTCCTTCCCCGGTATTCTCTGCGTACACGCTATAAAGGAAGCGAACGATGCCGCCACTCCCCCGGTAGTCGGCACGCATGACATCGGACTGATATCCACATTCAGGAAAGCCTTGACGAATCTGGCAGCCTGTCCCTTCAGTTCCGGCACGCCTGCCGCTGCAGGATAACGGGAACCCACTCCGCGGTCCAGGGCAGCCTTTTCAGCCTCCACGCCTATCCTGTTGGCTTCAAGCCCCGGTGACCCCTGGTCCATGCGGATGAACGGAATACCTGTCAGCTCCTCCAATCGGGAAGCCACCAAAAGCACTTCCCCGATGGTAGCATTGTCCAGATCCGCTATCTGAAGTTCCTTCACCACCCGGTCCACCAGTTCTTCGCTGAATACTTTACGGTCCATATCTTTCATCTTTAGTTTCATCTGGACATGAGGTCCGCAAGCGCAATGGCTGCCATGGCCTCTACGACGACAGGGGTACGAAGGGCGAAGCATACATCATGTCTGCCCGGGATTTCCAGAGTACCCATACTCCCGGTAGAAAAATCATATGTATTCTGAGGCTTCCCTATGCTCGAAGTGGGCTTGAACGCCACACGGAAAACTATGGGATTTCCGTTAGCCAGACCGCCGTTCACTCCACCCGCACCATTCTTCCCGCAGCGTCCGTCCCCGGAAATTATAGGGTCGTTGTGCTCCGAGCCCCTCATCCTCGCCGCATGGAAGCCGTCGCCGAATTCCACGCCGCGCACACCCGGGATTGAAAACACCGCATGGGAAACCAGAGACTCGACGGAGTCGAAAAACGGCTCCCCCACTCCTACCGGCACCCCGTCTATCGAGCACTCCACCACTCCGCCTATAGAGTCACCGTCCTTTATGGCCCTGTCCAGGACTTCCTGCCATTTTTCAGGCCCGCCGGAAACTCCGCCCACCTCCAGCAGCCTCGCGTTTACGCACACGTCCCCTATCATCTTCTTCGCCACCACGCCGGCAGCGACCACAGGCAGGGTAAGCCGCCCTGAAAAATGCCCTCCGCCGCGCGGATCATTATGATTGTCCCACTTCACTCCGGCAGCGAAATCAGCATGACCGGGACGGGGCATGACCTTGAATATCTCATAGTCGGACGACCTGACATTATTGTTCCTGAAAGCCACTGTAAGCGGGGCTCCTGTAGTCTTGCCGCCGAAAACCCCGCTCAGGATTTCAGGCTTGTCATCTTCAATCCTCGGCGTAGTCCCTTTGGCTCCGCTCTTGCGTCGCAATATATCTTCCATAAAGTCCTGTCCGGACAATGGGATACCGGCCGGAACACCGTCCATCACCACCCCGATGGCCCTTCCATGGGATTCGCCGAACAATGAGACCCTGAATTTCTGACCGAAACTGTCCATATCAACATCAATTATCCTGCAATTTTGAAAACAATCCGAAAAAGCCCGGGAAAGACTTGGACACGCATGCCGTATCGTCTATAATGACAGGCCCGTCCGCCCCCAATTCCGCCACTTTCAGAGCCATCGCCATCCTGTGGTCGTGACTCGAAGTATAGCTGCCGCCCTTGAGCAGGTTTCCTGTCAGCAGGCGGGAGGCCAGAGAATGGCCCTCGATGATGAGCGTATCCTGTACCACAGAGGCCTTGACCCCCATTTTCAGGAGCATGTCCAGAATCGCCTGTCCCCTGTCGCTCTCCTTGTGGGCCAGCCTCTCCACACCTGAAATGCGGCTTGTGCCCTGACAGAATGCAGCCAGGACCGAGATGACAGGGAAAAGATCCGGACAGTTCGATGCATCCACTTCAAAAGCCGTAAGCGGCGCCCTCTGGACAGTCACTGTGCCGAGATGGTCTCCTGTCTGCGACAGACTGGCACCGGCCTCCATCAGGATGTCCATAATCGAAAGATCCGCCTGCAGGGACTTGGTATCAAGTCCGTCTATCCTTACTTTCCCGAAGACGGCGCCGGCCACGAGAAAATTGGCGGCGGAACTCCAGTCTCCCTCTATGGCGAAATCGGCTGCCTTGTATCTCTGCCCTCCCTGAACCTTGAAAAGCATCTCGGAACAAAGAGACCAGTCTCCGCCGGATTCGATGAAATTCCGGTCTCCGGACATTTCGTTTCCGACCTTCACCCCGAATTTCTTCATTACATCCAGAGTGATGAACATATAAGGAATGCTCTTGGGATCAAGTACCCTGACCTTGGAATATTTTCCGGCAAGGGGCAGCGACATCAGCAGACCGGAAATCAGTTGGGAGCCGTATCTGCCCGAGATTTCGGCATGGCCGCCGCGAAGGGGTCCGGTCACGGAAAGAGGGACCCTGCAATCATCGGAGCCGCTTTCGACCTTCACTCCGAAGGCATTCATCATATCTTCCGCCCCTTTAAGCGGCCTGTCTAAAAGGGTCTTTTCTCCGGTCACCTCCACTTTCGAATCTGAAAGCACGGAAAGAAGAGGAATCATGAGCCGGGTCAGAAGTCCGGACTCGCCGGTATGCAGCGCACTTATGTCCAGACAGCCCGGAGCTGCTGCTATACCTTTGATTTTCAGAACACTCCCGTCTGCATCGACTTCGGCGCCGAGGGCTCTTGCGACCGACAATGCCGACTCATTGTCCCCGCACGGCGAGTAGCCGGACAAGCGGGAAACACCGTCAGCAAGGGCAGCCGCCACTATTGCCCTCTGGGCAAAACTTTTGGAAGACGGTATGGCGATACAGGCATCCGGAAAACGGCGGTTCCCGTACAAGGCTGAAACCATGGAAGCGGCAGACCATTGGCCGGGAGCGGCCGCATCATCCTCATCGACGGCGGCATATGTATAAGGTGCGCCTTTGGCCAGACAGTCCAGCCGCGACTGCCTTCCAGCCTCGCCCATGGAAAATGCTATCAGTCTGGCAGGCTCGAAGACTTCATACAGGGTAAGCACCCTCGCAGCATCTTCAGTCGACTCGGCCATGGTCACGATCTTCACGATATCGGCACCTATGCGCATGCATTTCCGCACCATGGCTTCGAGTTCGTCAAACGAGCCGGTACCTGAGAAATCATGGAAAGACTTGATGAATACGCTGCCGTATTCCTCGGCGCAGGCGCGGACACGCTTCGACATGTACTTCGGAGCCTCGACCTCCACATCCACATAGCGGGCTCCGGCCTTGATTGCCCTGCACAGGCGGTCTTCGCATATGCTGGCGGCCTTGATCTCGGAAAGACCCGGGTCCGCCGCCATGATTTCGGAGACACGGCACGTCGCTACCAGAGGCACATCGGATTCGAAACATTCAGACATTTCATCTTCTGTCAGAGAGCATCTGTCAAGCCTGATTTCGGCCATCTCGGCACTCTGCAGGATTTCCATTATCCGGCTGAAAGTCTTGTTCTGTATGGTAGTGCAAATCATATGTAATTCAGGATAAATTATCAGGATCGAGCATGGCTGAGGCAGCTGAGGCAGGCATGTCGTGAATCATTACGGCGCCGGGGGCCGAAAGCAGGACGAAATGGATGATTCCGTCCTCCGATTTCTTGTCCCTCGACATGGCCTCCGCCAGTTCCTCCACAGGGTACGGACACTCGGACGGCAAGCCTGCCGCCTTGAAATCCGCATTCAGGGAAGATACGAAGTCCTGTGAAGCCAGTCCGAGCCTTGCGGAAAGTTCAGCAGCCATCACTATGCCTATCGAGACCGCTTCCCCGTGGGTGATGTCATCCCCGCGCATCCTGGCGTTCTTTTCGATCGCATGCGCGAATGTGTGGCCGAGATTAAGTTTCCTCCGTTCCCCTGTCTCGAACTGGTCAACAGAGACTATGGACGCCTTGACCGCAGCAGCAGCCCTGATAAGCTCCAGCAACGTCCCTCTGCAGGTGTTCAGGAAGGCTTTCTTGTCCGCCGCATGACGATAGTCCGACAGAAAAGCGACCGATTTCCCGTACCAGCCTCCGTCCTCTATCAGGAAAGATTTCACCAGTTCGGCAGCCCCGGACATGAAATCCCGTTCCGGCAGGGTCTCCAGCACCTCCGGACACAGATAAGTGAATTCAGGCTGGCGGATGATTCCCAACATGTTCTTGTAGGACTCGAAATTCACCCCGGTCTTGCCTCCTATGGCGGCATCTACCTGAGCGAGCAGAGTCGTGGGCACATAAGCGAAACGCACTCCCCTTTTATATATTGAAGCCGCGAAGCCGGCCATATCCGTCGTTATTCCGCCCCCGACAGCCAGAACAAGAGCGTTCCTGTCAGCTCCGCAGCCGAGCAGCCATCCGGCCAGACCGAGAACGGAAGACATTGTCTTGGAATCTTCCGACACCGGCATGCCGTATTTTCCGCACAATTTCACGCCTGCAGTCCCCGACAAGACAGTCTCCAGCACAGGGACAAAGCCCGAAACGCCAGTATCATATACCAGATACACCGGCAGCGTCTTCCCGCTTCCGGTGCAATGCGCGAGTGCCTGTCCCACTCCCGGGAGGCCATGACCGAACACAATACGGCCTGCTACAGCCTCTCCGCTGTAAATGCAAATATCTTCCATTTGTCAAGTCCGCTGTTCTTACAAAGATATAAAATTTTCAGACAAGATTCAGCTGTATTTCCGCGGGTAGCGGAAAAGTATTGCCAGAATGGCACATATACCCATAAGGAACGGATAATACATATGGCCGACGATGGAAATGCCGGACACACCGGAAAGCCCGGAAGCCATGAGTATCTGGGCGCCGTAAGGAATAAGTCCCTGTATCATGCAGGAGAATGTATCCAGAATGCTTGCCGTCTTGCGTGAATCGAGGCCGTACCGCTGCGCCAGATCCTTCGCTATGCGCCCGGTCGTGATTATGGCTATGGTGTTGTTCGCCGTACACAGGTTCGCCAGCGAGACAAGGGCGGCAATGCCGAGTTCCGCCCCGCGCTTTCCGGAAATGTGTCTGGTCAGACCGGATATTATGAAATCCAGACCGCCGTTGTACCTGATGACTTCCAGCATACCTCCTGCCAGCATCGTGACTATGATAAGCTCGCCCATCGAACCTATGCCGGCGCCTGTCGACGCAAGCCATCCCACCCAAGAAAACGACCCGTAGGCAAAGCCTATGACGGCATTCATGAGGATTCCGATCAGGAGCACCGTAACCACGTTCACGCCGGCGAGCGCAAGTCCTATGACCGCCAGATACGGGATGAGTTTCACACCGTTGACTTCTCCTGCAGCCACTTCCGTCCCCGAAGAAAAACCTATCGCCACATATACGGCCGCCACGACAAGAGCGGCAGGCAGGACAATCCTGACATTCACCCTGAACTTATCCCTCATGGAACATCCCTGGGTGCGCGTCGCCGCAATGGTCGTGTCGGAAATAAAGGAGAGGTTGTCCCCGAAAAACGCGCCGCCGGCGACTATGGCGGTGACAAATGCCACATCTGCGCCTGCCTGTACGGCAATGCCCGAGGCGACGGGCACAAGGGCCACTATCGTCCCGACACTCGTGCCTATGGCCATGGATATGAAACAGGACGCCACGAAAAGTCCGGCAAAGAGGAATTTGCCGGGAAGAATGGCCAGGGTGAAATTGACGGCAGAATCTATCGCTCCTATGTCTTCGGCTGTTCCTGCAAAAGCTCCGGCCAGAACGAATATCCATATCATCAGAAGGACATTCCTGTCCCCTGCCCCTTCCGAAAATATCCCTATCTTCTTGTCAGTACCGGACGTCCGGGTAATCAGAAGCGCGTATGCCGATGCCAGAAGAAAGGCAGCGGCTATCGGGACCTTGTAGAAATCCTCAGCCACGATGGATGACACCAGATATATGCACAGGAACAGCAGCAGCGGGCTCAAGGCCAGCCACCC
The DNA here is from genome assembly GCA_944323845.1 of uncultured Bacteroidales bacterium. GTDB lineage: Bacteria > Bacteroidota > Bacteroidia > Bacteroidales > UBA932 > Cryptobacteroides. The sequence goes on along the minus strand of CALUUA010000022.1, from coordinate 13,908 downwards.
GTTCATCCGTCTGTCATTTTCCGTCTTCATGCCGTTTCCGTTTTGCAGGACCAATGTCCGAGATTGCAAAAATACGGATAATCCATGAGAAACAAATGAAAAGTTTTTCTTATCTTTGGAAGATTCTTGAATTGAAATGTGTCCATATTTATGAGTGAAATCATAGAAAACCTGTCACATGTCATGCGCGGAGCGGCGCTGATGTTCTTCATCCTGCTGAGCGTCACGATATATACGCACAGGAAAGAAAGCAACTTCAAGCGCATACTGTTCTGGAGCATGATTTTCCTGTGCGTACTGATACTCAAGGACATGATGTTTCTGGACACGGACACATGGAACAATCCCTACCTGTGCGGAATATCCTTAATGACAGACCTGCTCTACGTACCTGTAATGGCGCTTTTCTTTTTCGAGGCAGTCATTCCGGGATGGATAAACGCGAAAAGAGTGGCTCTGTTTTTCCTGCCGGGAGCAGCGGCCGTCGTTTTATATATTGTCCGGCCGGACATATTGGTAATCAGGTACACGATATTATATATGGTCATTTTCGGCCTGACCGTCGTGACTGTCATCCTGCTCGCGATGTCCAGAAGGGACAACAGGATAAAGGATTATTTTTCCGATACGAGCGACATTTCGGTAACATGGGTCTGGAAAGCCCTCTGCACCCTGTTTTTCAGTCTTATAGCGTGGACTGTTCTGATGTGGAAGTCGTCATGGCTGGGGGATTCCCTGTATTTTCTGATATCAATCTGCTGCTGGACCTACATTTACCGTCTTGCCGTCAAGCATAAGGTAGTGGAAATCCCGGCCGCCGACACGGAAGAAAGACCGGAAGACGGAGATGACGTCAATCCGGCCGGACAGCCGGCCGCATTGACCGCAGGTCAGACAAGCCCGATACAGGAAAAGCTGGAAAAATGCATGGGTGAAGACGAGATATTCCTGAACCACAGGCTGACTCTTTCGGATCTGGCCGTTTCGATAGGGACGAACCGCACGTACCTGTCGGATTATCTGAACAGGGTCATGAACACCACATTCTACGAATACATAAACGGAGCCAGGGCGCAAAAGGCGGCAAGCCTTATCAGGGAATACCCCGAAAAGACTTTCACCGAAATAGCTGACATGAGCGGATTCAATTCATTGTCTACATTTTACCGGTCATTCACCAAACATATCGGCATTCCGCCTGCAAGATTCAAGGAGAAAATGCCCGGCTGACAGTCTTATGTTTTTACGCAGAGACAAAAAGAATTTATCCTGTGACAAACCGGATTTCCATCCGGAAACGATATTTGCGATTATAACTATCAACCCTATATCATGAAACGGACATTGAAATCATGCATTGCAATTGCCGGCATGGCGATACTGGCATCCTGCAGTGCTTTGGAAAACGAAGGAGACGGCAATATCCGGCTATTCGTTTCTACGGAAAGTCTGGAGTTCGATGAAGAGAATCCGGACAACAATACTTTCATCGTGACATCGAATGTAGCCTGGCGTGCGGAAGGAGATATTCCTGAACTGAAATTCGAGCCTGAAAACGGCGGAGCAGGAGATACCAGGATACAGATAACGGATATGGCCTTCGACAGGAGCGGGATCATCACGGTAACTACAGTCAGGGAGAACACGAACGATGCCGTGGCGTCCGAAACCGTAACCATACGCAGAGGCCCGTCATCGGAACCCGGCGGAGATACTCCTGTCACCGAAGAAAATCCGATCTACTATGACAACCTCGACAAGGCTCCGATTTCAGACTACGGTTCCAGAGCTCCGTATCTGGATCAGTGGGACGGATACATAAACGCCACTGGTCCGGGAGCCGGAAATGTTTCCTACAGCGGGAACAACATCAGTGTCAGGGACTCTTACACATCCAGAGGATATGAAGGGGCTTCAGGTCAGAATGCCATGAATTACGGGGCAGACAACAGGAGCATCGATATACGCGGGGTGACCATCGCGCCCGGACAGACTACCCTGAAATTCTCGTTCGGAGCCACGCCTCCTTCAGGTGGGACCATCACGGCGGGAAACGATTTCTCGCTGTATCTGACATTCGATGACGGGGCCTCCACAAAGCACGAACTTGATTTCACTGCCAAAAAGGGTTCCGGTACATGGTACCTGTGCTCTGCGGTATTCGAACTTACAGGCGGGACGCCTTCTTGCCTGAATTTCGTCATTTCAGCCAAGGGCAAAGACAGCAAGGTGGATGACTTCAGATTAGTCGAGACCGGGGAAACGGCTTCGCAGACAGTGAAATATACAGCCAAAGACCAGAGCGTGCCGTGGCCGGAAATGCCTGAAACCTTAGTGGAAAATCCGAACTACAAGTATGTCACCCACTGGGCGGAGACCGTCAGGAGCGGAAAACGCGTAAGGAATTACTCCGCCTGCTACGACACCGAAAGGCATAATCCGATATGGGTAGCCTACCCTATGCACGACTGCTATCTGGAAGGAGGCTATGAGAGGACAACGCCTGACCCGTGGAGACCTGATCCTAAATTCGAGCAGGACGAACAGTCGATCATATACCCTTCCGACTGGAATAAGTGGCCGAATGCCGCCGATTTATATTATTATTGGAGTCCTCTGGATTCAGGCCCGTTTTTCACCAAAGGCCATCTGCTGCGTTCTGCCGACAGGGGAGGAAAGAACACTACGCTGAATATCCAGACGTTCTACCCTACCAACATAGCTCCGGAAAGGTTCAAATATCCTGACGTGCATGAAGCTCTGGAATACGAGCTCCCTGATTCATGGACATGCAGCGACACCACATATGTAGTGGCCGGGTGCTATTACGGGAATGACAGTTATTACTTCTACGATGCCTGCTGGCAAGAGACCCAGTCAAATCTGTCGAAAAAATGCATGGTGCCTGTAGCCGAGTTCAAGATTTACCTGCGGACAAAGTCCGGCAATACAGGCAAGAGAATCTGCGACTGCACTGCCGACGAACTGATGGCCATCGGTTTCTGGCTGGAGCAGGATATAGACAATACCGGTGAGATAGCCGGCGGGGAAATGAGAGACTTCGCCATGTCAGTAGACATGATTGAAGAAAAACTGAGAGGAGAATTCCGGTTCTTCCCTGAAGTTCCGGATGAAGTCACAGCCTCATACAATCTGTCGGACTGGGGAATTTAAGTGGGGATGCACTGACTTAACCTGAAGAAAAACTGAAAATGTGTGTAATCCCTTGGAGGGAGTCGGTTTCGGACCGGCTCCCTCTTTTTCTTACTATTCAGGAGTCTCTTCAGAAGTTTCCTCCGCGGCATTCCAGCCGCCGCCGAGAGCCTTGTAAAGATCCACCAGCACCTTGTATTCCTGCATGATCGCATTGCTCAGTTCCACCTGTGAACTGAAATAGGCTCGCTGGGCATCGAGCACGTCCATATAGCTGATAGCTCCGTTTATATACTGGAGATTCGCCAGTGCGACATATTGTTTTGACGCTTCCTGAAGGTCGAATTTCAAGCTGGTGTTTTCCACTGCGGAATTGTAGCTGACCACTGCGTCATAGACTTCCTTGAAAGCCTGAAGCACATCCTTTTCATAATTCAGGCGTGCCTGATTGTATTCTGCAATGGCCGCCTTGAAATTGGCCCGTCTCTTTCCGAACTCGAAAACAGGGGCGACGAAATTGCCGAGCAGATAATAATACGGGGCCTTGATAATGTTGGCCAGAGTATTTGTCTCGGTACCGCCGTCAAAAGTGATGGTGAAAGAAGGGAACCTTTCCGCCTGCGCTACGCCCACAGCAGCTTCTGCCGCCCGCAGTTCCTGTTCCGCCTGCCTCAAATCAGGGCGTCTGGTCAGGAGCTGCGACGGAACCCCGACTGGGATTTCCTTTCTGTATGAGAGTTCGAGAGGAATGCGCGATCTCTCGATATGTCTTGGATAAGACCCCGTCAGAAAGGCCAGTTCGCTTTCCTTCATGGCCACTTCCCTTTCGAGCTCCGGAACAAGAGCCGCTGTCGTGGCTCTTTCCACCAGAGCCTGCTGGTACGGAATATCCGAAGTCAGACCTCCGTCCAGCCTTATCCTGGCCTTCTGCACGCCCTCGTCTCTGGTTTCAAGAGTCCTCCTGACGATGAGAAGTTCATTGTCGAGAGCCTGAAGGTCGAAATAAGCGTTGGCCACCTCGGCGATGAGGGATATTTTCAATGCCCTCTGCGCCTCGACGCTGGCAAAATACTCAGCCAGTTTCTCGCGGCTCGCCCATCTTAGATTTCCCCACAGGTCTATCTCCCATGAAAAGCTGCCAAGGACACTGGCGACAGGATCGTTGGCAGGTTCCTTGCCGGAATAGTTCGTGTACTCGTTTTTCCCGTAAACACTTGCCGAAATTGACGGCCAAAGCTGCGAACGCTGTATCTTGTACCGGTATTCCATCTCCCTGAGCCTTTCCGCAGCCGCCAGCATATCCTTATTGTATTCCAACGCCTGCTTTATGAGACTGTGCAGTGTCGTATCAGGGTAGATTTTCCACCATTCCACATCCGCCCATGTAAGGGTATCTGTCTGGTCTGAAGCCACGAATGTTTCAGGCAAGTCAAGCTGCGGTGCAGCACAATGTTTGGCCGGAGAGCATGACACGCCCAGTCCGCCTGCCACAATCAGGGCCGCTATGGCTGCCGCCGCCCCTGAAGACTTGTTTTTCTTTCTTTTTCCAGACATTTTCTCCCGAAGTTTGTAAATCTGCACGAAGAAGAACGGCACGAACACGATACCGGCCGTAATCGCCACAATCATTCCGAAAAATACGCCAGTACCGATATCCTGACGGCTTGCAGAACCCGGTCCGGTCGCGAACACCAGAGGAAGCATGCCGAGGATGAAGGCCAGTGAAGTCATGACTATCGGCCTGAATCTCAAATGGGCGGCCGTGACGGCAGCTTCTTCGAGAGGCTTGCCTTTCTCCACCTCCTCTTTCGCAAATTCCACTATAAGGATGGCATTCTTCGCCACAAGGCCTACGAGCATTACCAGACCTATGAGGAAATAGACGTTCGCTTCGTATCCGAGCGCCCAGACTCCAAGATATGCTCCCGCTATCGCAATAGGGAGGGAGAGCAGGACGGCTATAGGGATGGACCAGCTTTCGTACTGGGCCGCCAGGAAGAGGAAGACGAAGAGAAGGGCAAGGCCGAGGACGACGCCTGTCTGCCCGCCTTCTTTCTTCTCCTGATAGGAAAGCCCGCTCCATTCTATACCGATATTGTCTGGAAGATGTTCTCTGGCGATACTTTCCAGAAGATCCATGGCCTGACCGGAACTGTAGCCGTGGGCGGCCTCACCGTTTACTGTGATGGCATAGTACATATTGAACCTGTTTATCGTTCCAGGTCCGGTAGTGTACTGGGTGCTGCCGAGCGCATTGACAGGAACCATGGTCCCGTTCGAGCTTTTCACGAAGAAAAGGTTAAGATTGTCCTTATGGGCTCTGTAAGGGGCATCGGCCTGTATATAGACACGATAGACACGGTTGAACATATTGAAATCATTCACGTAGATGGAGCCTGTGAATGCTTTCAGAGTGGAGAACACGTCCGCCAAAGGAACGCCGATCATCTGGATCTTGTCGCGGTCGGCATCGAAGAAGAGCTGCGGGATGTCTCTGGTGACATTGGTCGAGAGACCAGTAAACTCCTTGCGCTGCGAAGCATAGAACATCAGGGTGTCGGCGGCTCTCTGCAAATCCTCGTAGGTGGCATCCCCTCTGGCTTCCAGCACCATGGAGAAGCCTCCGGAGGTACCGAGACCCGGGATGACGGCCGGAGTGCTGATGTAGACTTTGCTTTCCGGATACACGGACAGAGAATCCCTGACTGTTTCCATAGTCTTGTTTATATCCGTTTCCTTCCGCTCTTTCCACGGTTTGAGAATCACTGTAAGCTGGCTGTTCGACTGGTTGCTGCCGACTCGGGGGCTGGTACCTGTGACGTTCAGCACGTATTGTACGTCCGGCTGCCGCATCAGGAAGGCCATAGCCCTGTCCGTAACTACCCGCGTCCTCTCCAAAGTGGCGCCGACAGGCAGTTCGAGTTCCACAGTGAAGTAACCCTGATCTTCCTTCGGCATGAAACTGCTTGGGACAAGGCTGGAAAACACCCATATGCCGATGATGGTGACACCGAAGAAAGCCGCCATCCTCCGCCTGTGGTGAAGACTGGCGCGGATCATCTTCTCATAGAATCTGTTTCCGGATGCAAGGCCTTCGTTTATCTTTCTGAATATGAAGTTTTTCTTTTCGTCAGGCTGCGGAGGCTTGAGAAATATCGAGCACATCACCGGGCTCAATGTCAGCGCCACTATGGTGGAAATGATGACCGATACGGCAATAGTGACAGTAAACTGTCTGAAAAGCTGTCCCGTTATGCCTGAAAGGAAGCTGACCGGGACGAAAACGGCGCAAAGCACCAGGGACATGGCGATGAGGGCTCCCCCGATTCCCTGCATGGCCTTTTTCGTGGCTTCATACGGAGACAGATGTTCTTCCCGCATGATCCTGTCCACATTCTCCACCACGACTATGGCATCATCCACCACTATACCGATGGCGAGGATAAGTCCGAGGAGAGTCATCATGTTGAGCGAGAAGCCGAATATCAGCATGACGCCGAAAGTACCGATGAGGGAGATGGGCACAGCGATGGCCGGAATAAGGGTGGCCCTCCAGCTCTGCAGGGAGAGGAAGACGACCAGAATCACCAGCAGAAGCGCCTCAAACAGAGTCTTGTACACATGATGGATGGACTCCGAAATGTAGGTGGTCATGTCGAAAGGAATGTCGTACGTAATACCTTCCGGGAAAGACTTGGAAATCTCCTGCATTTCCTTCTTCACATTCTCGGCCACTTCGAGGGCGTTGGCCCCAGGAAGCATGTAGACATCCATCACGGCTGCGTTACCGCCGTTGATTCCGCTCTCCGTATTATAGGACTGCGCTTCCAGCGACACTCTGGCGACATCCTTCAGCCTGATGATTGATCCGTCCTGACCGGCTCTGATGACTATGTTTTCGAACTGGTTCACGGAAGAAAGCCTTCCGGTGGCGGTAATCGGTATGGTGACATCCACGTTCTCGATAGGCTGCTGCCCCAATACTCCTGCGGCAGATTCGCGGTTCTGGTCCTTGAGGGCCTTCTGCAGATCCTGCACCGTCAGTCCCAGGCTCGCCAGCTTGTCCGGCTGCACCCATATCTGCATGGCATAGTAACGGCTTCCCACATTCGAGACACGGCCTACCCCCGGCACACGCCGGAGCATGTCCAGGACATTGAGGGTGGCGTAATTGCTCAGGTAAATCTCGTCGAATTTGGGATCATCTGTCAGAAGGGTGACTGTCACGAGCTTGTTCGCAGCCACCTTTTCCACGGATATACCGTTCTGCACCACTTCCACGGGGAGTCTGGCTTCCGCCTGCTTCACCCTGTTCTGGACCTCCACGGCCGCAAGGTCGGGATTGCTGGATATGTCGAAAGTGATATTGGCCGTAAAACTTCCGGAGTTCGTGTTTTTGGACTCCATGTATAGCATACCCGGGGTTCCGTTCAGTTCCTGTTCGATAGGGGTAGCCACCGCCTGAGCCACTGTCTGTGCGCTCGCTCCCGGATAGGAGGCCGTCACCCTCACCACAGGAGGGACGATATTAGGATACTGGTCAATCGGCAGGAGGGTCAGTCCTATGATTCCCACCAGCACTATGATGACGGAAATGACCGTCGAAAAGACCGGTCTGTCTATAAAAAAGTCTGATTTCATTCTCAATCTGATTTTATTGCGCCATTCCGGCGCAATGGAGATAGAATATCCGGATTAGTTTCCGGCGACAGCCGGTACATCAGCAGTACGCGCCTTCTGACCGTGAGCCAGCTTGTGGTATCCCTCGACCACTATCTGCTCGCCGGGGAGCAATCCCCTCTCCACCACAGTCTTGTTTCCGGTTTCCGGCCCGAGTTCGATAAAGCGTTTCTCGGCAATACCGTCATTGCGCAGCACGAAAATATAGGCCCCGCTTTTCTCGGTGATGATGGCCTTTGTCGGCACGACGACGGCATCTTCCCTGACATCGAGCAGGAGGGTGACATTGGTGAACTGGCCAGGAAGAAGGTCATGGTCAGGATTCGGCATCTCGGCCCTGACGGAAAAGGTGCCGGAGCGGGAATCGACCTGAGGGTCGGCGAAGTCCACGAGTCCCTTGTACTTGTAGACGGACTTGTCCGCCATGGTAATGGTGATGTACGGATCCCATTTTCTCGTGGAATCCTTCTGGCCTATGTTCACGTTCCTGTCCTTGCTTATCTGGTAGTCGAGATCGGTCATCTTGAATTCGACATCCACCGTGTCGCTCTTGACGACATTGGCCAGCAGAGACTGGCCGCCCGGGCCCACGAGAGTGCCGATATCTACGTATCTTTCACTGATATAACCGCTTATCGGCGACCTGACTGTCGTATAGCTCAAGGCAAGTTCGTCCTGTTTCAGGTCAGCCTCGCTCATCAGCACTTCGGCTTTGGCGCTCTCGTATGCTGCGATGGCATTGTCCAGGTCGAGCTGGCTGGCGGCATTCTGCTCGAAGAGCGGACGGATGCGGTTCAGATCGCGTTCGGCCTTCTGTGCCAGAGCCTTGCTTTTCTCCAGAAGGGCTTTGGCGCGGTCCGCCTGTGCCTGATACTGGCGCGGGTCGATGATGAAGAGCACCTGATTCTTCTCCACATATGTCCCTTCTTCGAAAGACATGTTCTCCAGATAGCCTTCCACGCGGGCCCGCACTTCCACGAACTGCTGCGCCCGGATTGTGCCCGGGTACTCGCCGTAGAGTTCCACATCCTGGGTGGTCACCGTCTCCGTCATGACGATAGGGATGTCTTCCTGCGGAGGTTCCGGCCTGGTAAGCCAGACTATCAATACGATAAGGGCTATGACGACAGCCGCCAGGACTGTCCAGAATTTCCAGCTGGATTTTCTTATCTTGAATACAACATACTTCGACTTGTTGTCAAGACTGCTGTAAGTTTCTTTCAGAAATGCAGATCCTTTCATAAGCAATATTCGATTGGCCGGGGCAAATTTACAAAAAATATACCTTTCGTTCAACGGATTATGGCGGGTCCGGACCTCATTTCCGACAATACCGATTTATGGTGATGGCAAAGAGCCTGTTTTTTCGTTATCTTTGCCCCTGCAAAATGTTTTGACATGAAACTTTCTGAACTGAAATCCGGAGAACGCGGCGTAGTGGTCAGGGTCAGCGGACACGGGAGCTTCCGGAAAAGGATACTGGAACTGGGATTCATCAAAGGCAATGTCGTGAAAGTGATACTGAACGCCCCGCTGAAGGATCCCATCGAATATGAAATCATCGGATACAAGATATCGCTGCGGCGCGAGGAGGCCGACATGATAGAGGTCATCAGCGAATCCGAGGCCAAGAGAAGCATGGGAAGCTACGTGTCTCCCGGCGTCATCGAAGATTCGTGCGAGGATGCGGAGGCTCTGGCGCAGAGAATGAAGGATCTGGCCGAGCAGCGCAGGCATGTCATACGCGTCGCCCTTGTGGGAAATCCGAACTGCGGGAAGACGTCCCTGTTCAATATTGCCTCAGGCAGCCATGAGCATGTCGGGAACTATAGCGGGGTGACCGTGGACGCGAAGGAAGGGAATTTCGAGTATGGCGGGTACAAGTTCGTCATCGTGGACCTGCCGGGAACGTATTCCATCTCAGGATTCAGCCCGGAAGAACTTTACGTCAGGAAGAATCTGGTGGAGGAAACGCCGGACATAGTCATAAATGTGGTGGATTCGTCGAATCTGGAGAGGAACCTGTATCTGACGACCCAACTCATCGACATGAACCTGAGGGTGGTGATGGCGTTGAACATGTACGACGAATTGAAAGCGAGGGGCGACGAGCTGGACATAACGACTCTCGGGCATCTTCTCGGTATGCCATTAGTGCCGACAGTGAGCAAGACCGGAGAGGGTATTTCCGACCTGTTCGACAAGGTGATAGAGCTGTACGAGAATCCGAACCCACAGATAGCGAGACATATCCATATCAACCATGGGGCAGAGCTCGAACAGTCCATAGACCGCGTGAAACTGGCCATCCAGAAAAATCAGGATATCAGATACAAGTATTCGACACGATATCTGGCCATCAGGTTTCTGGAAAACGACAAGGAAGTGGCCGGCATCATCGACACCCTGCCGAACAAGGACGAAATCATAGCCGCGCGGTTCGAGGAGCAGAAAAGATTCGAGTCTCTGATGGGAGTATCCACGGAATCCGCCATCGTGGATGCGAAATATGCATTCGTAAAAGGGGCCTTGACAGAGACTTACAGACCCGGGGAAATAAAGAGGAAACACCGTTCGGTCACAGACAGGATAGATGCCGTCGTGACCGACAAGTGGCTTGCGTTCCCGATTTTCTTCCTGCTGCTGTATATCGTCTTTTCAGGAACCTTCATTCTGGGAGAATACCCGATGCAGTGGATAGACTGGCTGGTGGCCCGGTTCGGGGATTTCATCGGTTCCGCCATGCCTGACGGGATGGCCAAAGATCTGGTCATCGACGGCATCATAGGAGGTGTGGGGAGCGTACTTGTCTTCTTCCCGAATATTGTCATCCTGTATTTCTTCTTATCCCTGCTGGAGGATTCCGGATACATGGCCCGAGCGGCGTTCATCATGGACAGACTGATGCACAAAATAGGTCTGCACGGCAAATCCTTTATTCCCATGATCATGGGATTCGGCTGCAATGTGCCGGCAATCATGGCCACACGCACCATAGAAAGCAGGAAAAGCCGGCTGATCACGACTCTGATAGTGCCTTTCATGTCCTGCTCCGGAAGGCTGCCGGTATATCTGCTCATCACCGGGGCGTTCTTTCCACGACACGGGGGGCTGGTGCTGCTGGGCATTTACGCCGCCGGCATAATCATGGCCATATTGTCCGCCAAGATCATGAGCAGGTTTTTCAAGGATGACGACCTGCCTTTCGTGATGGAACTGCCCCCATACAGGATACCTACATCCAAATCCATTTTCAGACACACGTGGGAAAAGGGGAAACAGTATCTACAGAAAATCACCGGAATAATCCTGATAAGCTCCATCATCATCTGGTTTCTGGGATATTTCCCGAATCATGACAGCTATCCCGACAAGATTACCCAGCAGGAAAATTCTTTCCTCGGATATATCGGGAAATCCATAGAACCTGTTCTGAAACCGCTTGGATTCGACTGGCAGATGGGCGTAGGGGTGATTTCCGGAGTGGCGGCCAAGGAACTGGTGGTCAGCTCGATGGGTGTAATGTACAGCATCGACGAGGATGTGGAATCCGGCTCTGGAGAGACGAAACTGCAACAGGCGCTTCAGAACAGCATAACACCGGCCGCGGCACTGGCTTTCATGGTTTTCGTCCTGCTGTATTTCCCTTGCATAGCTACATTCGGCGCGATGATGACGGAAACGGGCGGATGGAAATGGCCTCTGTTCTCGGCGGTCTATACCATAATCATCGCATGGGTAATGGCTTTTGCCGTGTACCGGATAGCCTTGCTGTTCTGAACCGGCGATACCGGATGAAGCCGGCCCTTCATGAAAATAGCAACAAATGGGGATTGACCGGAACGGCGTCGGAGATTAACTTTGCATCAGAAATTAATTTTTCGAAGCCATAAAGAATAAATGTTCAGATCCTTTAATTGTTGTAAAATTGGACCGATGTGAATCGGAAACGGTTTTTGCATGAGGGCGGCCCGAAATCCTTTCGGGTCTCCCTCATGGTTTATTGACAATATTATTGGCAGACATGCCACAAATAAGGAATTATGATGAAAACTGGAAAATTCAGACTTTTTTTCCCTGAAATGAAAATGTCGGACCTGGTGGAAATGGACTACAGGCTGCTGGCGGTATTGTCCCGGCTGGGGATACATGTGGGTTTCGGGGAAAAGACAGTGATGCAGGTCTGCAGCGAGGCCGGAATGGACACGGGTGCGTTCATCCTGATATGCAACATGTACTCCTGTCGCGGCTATATACCTACCGAGGAGGCTCTGAACGCGGCGGATCCGCTTTCGGTACTGAAGTATCTGCACAATTCGCATTCTTCCTATATCGAAGACGGATTCCAGGCTTTGGAGCAGGCCATGGACGCACTGGTGGCGCCATGCACGGAGGGGCAGAAAAAGATAATCACGGATTTTCTGAACGGCTACAGGAAAGAGGTGGAAAAACATTTCGAGTACGAGGAGACGGTTTTTTTCCCTTATGTGGAGGCTGTCGTGAACGGGTCAGCGTCAGGGAACTACTCTGCAGCGACTTTCGAGAAAAATCACAGCGACATAGATGAGAAGCTGAACGATCTGAAAAACATCGTCATGAAATATCTGCCTGACGGATGCCGGCTTGATTTGGCGAACGACATGCTTTTCGCCTTGTTCGCGCTTTCGGAGGACCTAGAGAAACATACCGACATCGAGAATATGGTTCTCGTACCCATGGTGAACAGGCTGGAAAACAGGCAGGAGGGTGTCAGATGAATGCGTTGCTGATAATGCCGTCGAGGGTAATGGCCCGCGGTCTGGAAGGCGTCTTCCATGATCTCGGCGAATTCAAGGTGGAGGGGATCATTTCCGATTTTTCCTCTCGGGAGGAAACGATACTCAAGAATACATCCGCGGATATCGTCATCGTGGATCCGGCGGTGTTCCCGCATTCCGCACAGGACGAGGTCAGGCAATACATTTCCGAATATACGGACGCCGCTATCGTGGCTTTTCCAAGTGTTTTTCTGGATGAAGAGGCTGCCAGACAATACGATGCCGTCCTCAACCTTTACGATAGTCCGGCAGGCATAATCCACAAGCTCAGGTCGGCTGTCACCGCTCCGCGGGACAATGCGGCAACAGAGGGGCCGGAGCTGTCATCCAGAGAGAAAGACATCCTGATATGCGTGGCAAAAGGGTTGATCAACAAGGAAATCGCCGATTTGTACAATATTTCAATCCACACGGTAATCACGCACAGGCGCAACATCACACGGAAAACGGGAATCAAGACTGTCGCGGGTCTGACGGTGTACGCCCTGCTGAACAATCTCATAGATCCGTCTTCCGTGGAATAAGTTTTCGTGTGTCAATTTTCTTGCCCTCGGTTTTCTTGCATAGGTTGCTATTGTTTTTTCTCATAAAATATAATACCTTTGCACTTCATTTCCAGCAGGGCTGCCGCCCGCTGCCAGTATGCCCGGATGGCGGAATCGGTAGACGCGTTGGTCTCAAACACCAATGTCCGAAAGGATGTGCCGGTTCGACCCCGGCTCCGGGTACACAGATAGCCTCATAATCGCTTGGTTATGAGGCTTTTTAATTTTAGCAGGGTGTACTAAAGGAGTACTATTCCGCGAAAAATTGCAAAGGAAAGTCAAAAACATTGTCATTCCGAAAATTATTGTTACCTTTGCGACGTCATTGAAAGATGATTATAGGAAATGAAGGCAGGCATCTATCCCTAAATGGATGTCTGCTTTTTTGAACTCTACCGAGGGGAGGTACTTATGCGAGGAGCCAATTGTTCTTACACCTATAATCAATTTATCTTTCAATGAAAAAGAGAACAAATTGCAAGTTCGTAATAATCTCCATTAGGGTGGAGATTGTCAGACTTGTCAGAATCAAGGCGTACAAGCGCATTCGATTCGGCAAGATTGAACGGGTAAGGAGCCACATCAGACGGTATTAGGGTACTGGCTGACTGGATTTGACCCGGTGCTGATATCAGGCACTCTTCCCTATCCCCTCGGTTTTTAGAAATCTATGCTTTCCAAGCTGTTATACAGGGGGATATACCCGAATATCT
>CALUUA010000021.1 GCA_944323845.1 uncultured Bacteroidales bacterium | reverse complement strand
CGAAGAAGCTGAGAGCAATGCAAATGAACTTGTTCAAATTGCATTGCCGAGGCGTGAACAGTATATGTGGCCGCAGGCCAAATATCGAAGAAGCTGAGAGCAATGCAAATAATTTTGCAATTGCCGAAGGCCGCCGTATATATGGCCGCCGGCCAAATATATACAAAAAAAATTCAAGATGAATTCTTTTTGCTAATTTTGCCTGCGGAATACATAAACAATTAACATACCACAACAACCGACAGAAAAATGGCATACCGGAAGGACGACATATACACGGAACAGACCACTTCCCGAATAGCGGAACACTATCGCGAAATCCTGAAACTTCTCGGGGAAGACCCTGACAGGGAGGGACTTGCAAAGACCCCCGAAAGAGTAGCCAAGGCACTCCAGTTCCTGACACAAGGCTACGGGCAGGACGGAGCTGAAATCATCAGGGGAGCCATATTCCAGGAAGAATACAAGCAGATGGTGCTGGTCAAGGACATCGAACTTTACTCTACATGCGAACATCATGTGATGCCGTTCATCGGCAAGGCTCATGTCGCATACATCCCGGACGGATACATAACCGGCCTGAGCAAGATCGCCAGAGTGGTGGAAACCTATGCCCGGCGACTGCAGGTACAGGAAAGGCTCACTGTCCAGATACGGGACTGTATCCAGCAGACACTGAAACCGTTAGGAGTCGCCGTAGTCATCGAGGCGGCGCATACGTGCATGCAGATCAGAGGAGTCCAGAAAGCCAACGCCATTACCACCACATCGGCATTTTCCGGCGTCTTCCTTAAGGACGAACGCACCAGAAACGAATTCCTCAACCTCATACGCCACTGACCTTCCTCCACACTTATCTGAACATAATATAGTATTGGCGGAGGATTTATTTCCGGGCCTGATCTCCTGCCGAATGCCTGCCACGCTTATCTGAACATAATATAGTATTGGCGGAGGATTTATTTCCGGGCCTAGTCTCCTGCCGAATGCCTGCAACACTTATCTGAACATAATAGTATTGGCGGAGGATTTATTTCCGGGCCTGGTCTCCTGCCGAATGCCTGCAACACTTATCTGAACATAATATAGTATTGGCGGAGGATTTATTTCCGGGCCTGTTTTTTCTGGCCCGGGAAAAATCCTCCGCCAATATAAAACAAATCAATTATTTCAGATAAGCGTCAGCCACCACCTTTTCGCTACGACCGATAAAATCACTCAAATCCTTGCCTTTCAGCATTCCATTGGCCAGCAAGGCCAGATCAGTCACCTGCTTCAATATCTCATTGCCGGAAGCAAAATCCTTGAGTTCGGAATTACGGGCCTCCACAGCCTCGTCTTTCCTGGCCTGCGCCTCCTTTTTCTGGTCTTCGGTAGCATCAGACGGCAGCTCCTTTACCGGATCCGCGATATCTTTCCCTGCAAAAGCCTCAGCCTTCGCGCCCATGACCTTCATGATGAGAGGATTCTGCATATTCACAGTGATATTGTACGACTCCGGCATCTCGCTGTAGAAATTCATGCCGCCGCCCAGAGATGACATGTCACGGTACCTTCTCATGAATTCAGACTGGGTAATCAGTATCGGAGATGCATTCTCTCCCAGATTCTCTGCAGTCACATAATAATTGTTCTCCGAAGGAAGGACACTCTTGAAAATCACCTCCAGATCCGACCTGTCCTGCTCGCCGAGTTCAGGACGGATGCGCTCCTCTTTCTGCACCAGATTGTCGATGCTGTCTGAATCGACGCGTGCGAACCTGCTGTTCTCGATCTTTGTCTCCAACAGATTCACGAAATGCGCGTCAAGCTGGCAGTCCATCAGAAGAACATCGTAGCCCTTCTTCTTCGCTGCCTCGACATAAGGATACTGGGCCACCGCATCGGTAGCATACAGGTACACCACCTTCTTGTCCTTGTCGGTCTGTTCGCCTTCGATGGCTTTCCTGTAGTCATCCATGCTGAAATACTTGCCGTCCGTATTCTTCAGCAGGCAGAATTTCATGGCCCTGTCGCAGAACTTTTCATCGGACAACATGCCGTATTCTATGAAGAGCTTCAGATTATCCCACTTCTTTTCCAGAGCCTCGCGCTCGTTCTTGAAAATCTCCTCCAGACGGTCTGCCACCTTTCTGGTGATGTAGCCTGAAATCTTCTTCACATTCGCATCGCTCTGAAGATAGCTTCGCGAAACATTCAGAGGTATGTCCGGAGAATCTATGACACCGTGAAGCAATGTCAGAAAGTCAGGAACTATATTCTCGACGGAATCCGTCACGAACATCTGGTTGCAGTACAGCTGTATCTTGTTTCGTGTCAGTTCCATACGATCCTTTATCTTCGGGAAATACAGGATTCCCGTCAGATGGAACGGATAATCCACGTTCAGATGGATGTAAAACAGAGGCTCTTCCTGCATAGGATACAGGGCCTTGTAGAACTCCATATACTCTTCAGGCTTGATTTCCGAAGGCTTCTTCGTCCAAAGAGGCTCTATCTTGTTGATTACATTGTCCCTGTCGGTATCTGCATATTTTCCGTCCTTCCATTCCTGCTCCTTGCCGAAAATCACCGGCACAGGCATGAACCTGCAATACTTGTCCAGAAGAGTCTGGATACGGCCTTTCTCTGCAAATTCCTTCTCGTCTTCAGCGATATAGAGCGTGATCACCGTACCCCTGTCGGTCTTGTCGCTATCTGAAATCTCATATTCAGGACTTCCGTCGCATGACCATCTGACAGCCTTTGCGCCTTCTTTCCATGACAGGGTATCCACAGTCACCTTGTCAGCTACCATGAAAGCGGAATAGAACCCGAGGCCGAAATGCCCTATGATATTGCTGATCTGATCCTTGTATTTTTCCAGAAACTCACCTGCACTGGAAAAGGCTATCTGATTTATGTATTTGTCTACCTCTTCCTCGGTCATTCCTATGCCCCTGTCGACAATTTTAAGAGTCTTCGCCTCGCTGTCAAGCTCTATCCTGACGGACAAATCCCCGAGTTCGCCCTTGAAGTCGCCTGAAGATGCCAGCGCCTTCATTTTCTGCGTAGCATCCACTGCGTTTGCGACAAGTTCCCTCAGGAAAATTTCATGATCCGAATAAAGAAATTTCTTGATCACCGGAAAAATGTTCTCGGTGGTTACCCCAATTGTACCTTTATTTGCCATAATATCTGATTTTGAATTTTCATCCTGTCTTCATCACCGGTGCCTCCGGCAATAAAATGAGTGTGACCCGAACGGAGTTTTGGGTCACACTCATTTGGGGTTTCAAAATGTATTCCCTTCCGGGATGACTGACAAAAAGTCAGTCGCAACTGAAATCCGTCATTTATAAAGGAACCTCCGGATACTCATCTTCGGAGTCTTCTCGAACGGCCGGTCCTGAACCTCCAGCTTGGAAATCTTGCTGTATGACGGCAGATCCTTGTTCGCTGAAGCCAGTATTTCCTTCAGGCAATTCTTCACGGCCTCTTCATCCAGACCGTCCTGATTCATTTTCTCGCTGTCCAGATATACCAAGCCTACCAGAGCGGAACCCCTGTCCACGACAACTGATTCCACTACATAAGGCTGACTGTTAAGGATGGCTTCCAGCTCTTCAGGATAGATATTCTGCCCGTTCGACGAGAGAATCATGTTCTTGCTGCGGCCGCGGATGAAAATGTTGCCGTCCTTGTCTATGACGCCGAGGTCTCCGGTCTTCAGCCACCCGTCTTCCGTAAATGCGGCAGCCGTCGCTTCCGGATTCCTGTAGTATCCTTCCATCACATTCACGCCCTTTACCTGTATCTCCCCTACCTTCCTTTGAGGGTCATCCGAATCTATCCGGACATCTATCCTGTCCACCTTTTTCCCGCATGAACGCGGCACGAATTCGGTCCACGGAGCATATCCGAAAAGAGGTGCGCCTTCCGTCATGCCGTAGCCCACCGTGAAAGGCAGCCTGAACTTCCTGAACCAGGCCTCCACTTCAGGATTCAGGGCCGCCCCTCCCATGATGATACAGCGGACCTGACCGCCGAAAGCATTCATCAGCTTGTCATGTATTTTCTTGAAAATCACCCTATTCAAGAGAGGAATATGCACAAGCACCCTCATTGCAGGCTGTTTCAGGACAGGCTGCACCGAATTCTTGAAGATTTTCTCCATCACCAGAGGGACAGTGATTATCAGATACGGTTTCAGCTCCGCCATCGCCCCGAGCAGCAGCGAAGGAGTCGGTGCCTTTCCCAGAAAATTAATGGTAACTCCGCCGCAGAGGGGATAGAGAAACTCGAAGACCATGCCGTACATATGAGCCAGCGGCAGCATGGAAACAATCTTCTCTCCTGGACTGCAAGGCATGTACTCGATGCCGAACTCTATGTTGGAACTCAAGGAATCATACCTGATCATGACCCCCTTAGGAGCACTCGTAGTTCCCGATGTATAGTTTATAAGGGCTGTCTTTTCCCAATTGTCCGCAGGATAGCGGACATCCGAGGCTGAAAATCCCTCCGGATATTTTTTCCCGAACAGCCCGGACATCTCTGCATATGCCTTTTCCAGCTTCGGACCCCGGCTGTATAGAAGGCTGAAGTCATTTACGGAGACAGCGCCTTCAAGAAGCGGCATTTTGGCAGGGTCGAGCTTGTTCCACAGATCAGTGTCCGTAAAAAGAAGCCGGCTTTCGGAATGATCCACGAGAGAATTGATGCTCTCCGGATGGAAATCGGCCAGAATCGGGACAGTGACAGCCTCATAGGTGTTAGAAGCCAGGAAAGACACTGCCCATCTGGCGGAATTTCTCGCACAGACCGCTATCTTGTCCCCTTTCCGTATTCCGGCAGCCTCGAAAAGAATGTGGAACTTTTCTATCCTGGCGGCCATTTCGCCGAATGTAAAGGACTCTCCCCTGAAATCGCTCAAGGCCTGTCCGTCCCAATGCGACCTGATCATTTTCTCAAGTCTTGTCAGATAATGTTGCATCTCTGATAAATTTAAATTTCCGTGACCTTCAGGTCAACAATAGTTTAATCCTTCAAATTTATGTTTTTTTTGCCAACCGGCAAAATCTGCAGGACAATGACGCTGATACACTTGCTCCGCTCACGGCTTTTGCGTAACTTTGACAGGATATGGATCAAGTTCACGCACTCTTATGAGAAAACAGCTGATAGTTGCGCTTGTCTACGACTTCGACGGCACCCTTTCGCCGGGGAACATGCAGGAGTTCGGCTTCATACAGGCCATAGGCAAGACTCCGGAGGAATTCTGGAAAATGAGCGATGAGATAGCGAAAGGTCAGGATGCAAGCAATATCCTGGCATACATGAAACTCATGTTCGATGAGGCCCGAAAATCCGGAATAACCCTGCGCAGGGATGACTTCAGGAAATTCGGAGAACAGATCGAGCTCTTTCCCGGAGTTCCGGGATGGTTCCGGCTCATAAACGAATACGGGAAGTCGAAAGGGGTGCGCATCGAACACTATATAAATTCCTCAGGGCTTGCGGAAATGATAGAAGGCTCCCCTATCGCAGGTGAATTCAAACGCATATTCGCCTGTTCTTTCCTCTACAACGATCAGGGGGAAGCCGTATGGCCGGGCGTGGCTGTCGATTACACGGCCAAGACGCAGTTTCTGTTCAAAATCAACAAAGGCATACTCAGCATAAGGGACAACAAGCGCGTGAATGAAAGCCAGCTCGATGAAAACAAGAGGATACCGTTTCCGGCCATGATTTATTTCGGAGACGGTGAGACTGATGTTCCTTGCATGAAGATAGTCAAGATGTTCGGCGGAAACTCCATAGCTGTCTACAATCAGAAATCGGAAAGGAAAAGGCATATAGCCGCAAAATTGCTACGTCAGCACCGGGTGAATTTCATATGTCCGGCAGACTACGGAAAAGACAGCAAAATGTACCGGATAGTCTGCGCCATCATCGACAAGATCAAGGCCGACCACGAACTTCAGAAACTGGCTGAAAGCAACAAATAACCTTGAACTCACTCTGAAGGCTCCCGCTCAGAAGCCGACCAGAGAGAATCATTGTTCTGCAACAGCTTTTCCACCGCAGCCACATGCTTCCTGCTGATCTTGAGCGAGAAGAGAGATTCAAGCTGCGACAGGGAATGCAGGTCCGTCCCGAGGTACGAATACATGCCGTTTTCCAGCATTTTCTCCGCCTTCAGCATAGCGGTCTTCCCGTAAAAGCCACCCAAAGAAAGGATATTGAGCTGCAGCCCTGTATCCATGTCTGCAATGGAGCGTATTTCATCCAAAGCGGAGGAATAAAAAGAATATCTCTCCGGATGAGCCAGAATCGGATGCAGTCCGTTTATATTCAGCCGGAATATGAATTCCCTTATATTCTGCGATTCGTAAGCATAGGACATCTCTATCAGAAAATGCCTTCCCGGCATTGACAGAAGACCGTCATCGGCCGCATTACTGAATTCATCCTCTATGCCGTTGTACACCATATGCTCCCCGGCAATCCTGCACGAAACCCCTGTTCCTGAGAATCTGGCTGAAAGTTCTCCGAATCTGGCCCTTATTCCGGCCGGATCATTGGCCGGATACAGTTCCGGGAAAATGTGAGGAGTGAGGATAGAGTGCTCGAGCCCTGCCTCATGCATCCTCTCAAGAGCCTGCACCGAATTGTCAGCATGTCTGAAGCCGTCATCCACACCGGGCAGAATATGGGAATGGACATCTGTTCTGAAGTCCATCTCCTTGAAACTGACCGATGAATGGAAAAACAACATGGCTCTACTTCTTCTCGACGGAACCCCCGTAACCGTAGCCATAGCCGTAACCATAGCCGCCGTATCTGCCGTATATTTTGGCTTTAGGGTTTATCCCGTTTATTATCAATGATATGTTTTTGAGCTTTCCGGTATCGAAAGCGAAATTGATCTCATCGATGAATCTCAAATCAGACACCCCGCACCTGATCACATACAGGGTGGAATCCACGTAGTTGTTCACTACCATAGGATCCGAAATGATTATATAAGGAGCGCTGTCGCATATGACATAGTCATACTGTTCTCTCATATCGGCGATGAGCTTCTCCATTTTCTGATTTGAAAGCAGCTCGTTAGGGTTAGGC
Organism: uncultured Bacteroidales bacterium; assembly: GCA_944323845.1. GTDB lineage: Bacteria > Bacteroidota > Bacteroidia > Bacteroidales > UBA932 > Cryptobacteroides. The sequence continues at coordinate 22,379 of CALUUA010000021.1, read as the reverse complement.
GGCATGGCTCCGCGCAGAATCACATCGAGATTCTCGCTGATAACACCCTTGCGCAGGATTTCCTCCAGAGTGGAGTTCCCGCTGAGATATGTGGCCAGACCTTTGCTGCTCTTGTTGACATTCAAAATCTTATAGTCGTATCCGTTTCTGAGGTCGGTCTCTATGAAAAGGACTTTCTTTCCGGCAAAGGCCAGAGTCAGAGCCACATTCACGGCGACAGTAGACTTGCCCTCGCCGGAAATGGAGGAAGTTATCTGGAACACCTTACCGGTAAGGAAACCTATATTGGACCTCACAGCCCTGAACGTCTCTGTCAGTATGTCGCGGCTTCCCTGATTCACTATGGAAGTTTCATTGTTCGGGATATACCCTATTATAGGAAGGCTCGTCCTGTCCTGGACATCCTTTATGCTGGATACCTTCCTTTTAAGAAGATTACCCATGAAGAATACTCCAGGAGGAACGATGATACCCATCACGAAGCAGCACAGATATATCATCATCGGCTGCGGAGACGACGGGCGGTCTGGGCCGTCGGCAGGCTCGACGATACGGGCATTGTCAGTCTGGGCATAAAGCGATATCATGGCTTCCTCCTTCTTCTGCCTGAGAAGGACATACAGAGGCTCCACGATCATCTGCTGCCTTTCTATCTTGGCCATGTCCAGCTGCTGGGTCGGGATTTCAGCCATTCTGGTCTTGTCGGCTACTGCCTCTTCCAGCAAAGTGTCGTACTGGAGCTGATATGCATCGGAAAGCTGGTCCACTGAAAGCTGGATCGCCTTTCTCATATCCAGAATCTGACTGGTGAGCACCTGGATTCTCGGGTTCGATTCCGATGCACCGAGAAGAAGACGCCTCCTCTCTATCACGATATTGTTGTAGTCGGATATCATGGTCGTCAGTCCCTGGTCCTGCACGCCGATATTGGCAGGGAGGAGGCTGTACTCATTGTCGGCATCGCCGATATACTCCTTGATCATGGTCATGAACTGGAGCTGTATGCCGAGCTGGGTCAGCTGGCGTTCGTACTCAGAGCCCTTGTTGATGATTGTCTCCGACTGGAGCATGAAATCTACCAGAGAATTGTCGGTCTTGTAGTTCCTTACTTCCGTCTCGATGTCGCCCAACTGGGATTCCAGACTTGCCAGCCGCTCGTCTATGAAGCTCAAGGTATTGGACGTGGACATTGAAAGGAACTTCTTCGTATCCTCGTTATATTTGGTTATCAATGTATTGAGTATATCATCAGCCCTTGACGGGATATTGTCCTGAATGGACAGGGAAATCACGCTCGACCTCTCCTTATAGTCTGTCGTACCAGCAGAAAGCGAAGATGCATAATACTTGGCCATGGACTTCGGCGACACATGGGTAACCCTGTAGGTGCCCGGCTCCAGAGAAGAGGCGAAGTCGGACTTCGACAGCACTATCACATTGTTGTCCGGAAGATTCACTGCATCGCCGAAATTATATTTCCTCCCCTTGAACTCTTTCAGTACCGGATGTTCCGCATCAGAACTCCTCCCCACGAACTGCAGTTTCCTGACAGTGTATGAAAGGGTATCGGAGCTGACCACGAAGTCCATCGAAATGTACGGATACCTGTTTCCGGTGCTTCCTGACAAGAGCTCGAAACTGAAAGGCGACACACGGTACATTTCGCTGTCGCTGAAGAACTTGCGCACCTTGAAATAACGGACGTTCAGGGAAAGATCCTCTACCACGGCCTGCATCAGAGGCCTCGATTTCAGAATATATATCTCATTCTGGACAAGACCGTTAGCCCGCATTCCGGTAATGTCGGACAAAATCTGCAATTCTCCCATTCCTCCTGTCATGCGGTCATTCACGATAAGCACCGTGGCTGTCCTGGAATACTGAGGAGTGGTCGTCCTGATATACAGGTAGCCGATGATCATGGCCGCAAACACCGATACTATGATCCAGTATTTGAGATCCCACAGAACATCCACGATATACCTCAAATCTACAGATTCATCTCTTTTATCCTGCTGCACTGTCCTGATATCCTTGTTTTCCATATAAGTCAGAATTTGAAGTCTCTCTCCCCGAATTTATTTAGAGAGCGTTATCACGCTCAATACGACCGACACCACAGACATGAATGTAGTCACACCCGACAAAATGGTACCCCACAACTGGCTTGTATTGGCGGTAGTCACTCTTGTAGGACTTGCCGGGACGTAAATCACGTCATTCTGCTGAAGGTAGAAATACGGGGAACTCAATATCTCGCTGGATTTCAGGTCTATCTTCACGTGCGTGTTCAGTCCGTTGTCATCCCTGATAAGCAGGATTCCGTCCCTTCTGGCCGTCAGGCTCAGGTCTCCTGCCATGCCGAGAGCCTGAAGAATCGTTATCCTCTCGGATGTCACATTATAAGTCCCCGGATTCTTCACCTCGCCGAGCACAGTCACCTTGAAATTGGCGAAAGAGACATAGACGACCGGATCCTTGACTTCCTTCTTCAGCTCCCGAGTGAGATACTGTACCAGATCCTGTCTGGTCATACCCACCACCTTTATGCTGCCGAGCACAGGAAATTCTATGTATCCGTCCTTGTCCACATGATATTCAAGAGTGGAATTTTCAGGAGAAGAAGAAGCGGCGTACCCGGAAATTTCCCCGAGAGTCAGATTATACGGCTGGACCACGAGCTTGTCCGGACCTGAAACCACGATCTTCAGAATGTCATCCCTCTTTATGACCGGTTCGTAATCGGACACTATCCTGTCTATCTCTGCCGTATCTATGTCCTGAAAATACAATATCTGCTTGGAAGTGGTACAACCGGCAGCGAAAACAGCGGCCAGCGACAAAGCAAGTACCAGTCTTGAAAAATTCGGCTTCACAATAAGAATGATATAATTTGATTATTGTCGATACTGACCGCAAAAGTAATTAAAATTCATTTAATAATGAAATATTTCCGTCATGTCAGTACACTTTGACTTCCAGCTTGGAATATGCCCTGTTCACCTTGGCCAGAGCATCGGCCACTGAATCTGCCGTAGCCAGAAGCACGCCAAGACGGCGGTGCCCCGAAATTTCCGGTTTCCCGAATATCCTCAACTGCACACCCGCTTCCGAAAGGACGTTTTCCAGATTTCTGAATTCATATTCTCTCGTATCGCCCTCCACGACTATGGCCTTGGACGCCGAAGGTCCGTAGAATTTCACTTCAGGCACAGGCAGACCGAGCACAGCTCTGGCATGCAGGGCAAATTCGGACATATCCTGCGAAATCATGGTCACCATGCCGGTGTCATGAGGCCGCGGCGACACTTCGCTGAAAATGACATCCTCCCCCTTGACGAAAAGTTCCACACCGAATATGCCGTAGCCGCCCAAGGCTTCAGTTATCTTTCCTGCTATATCCTGCGCTTTCCGCACGGCCGCTTCAGGCATAGGCTGCGGCTGCCATGATTCCCTGTAATCGCCGTCCACCTGATGATGTCCGATAGGCTTCAGGAATGTAGTTCCGGCACAATGCCTGACGGTAAGCAAGGTAATCTCGTAATCGAAATCCACGAATCCTTCCACTATCACCTTTCCGCTGCCGGCCCTGCCTCCCTCCTGGGAAATGTGCCATGCCCTGTCGATATCGGCTTCAGACCTGATCACGCTCTGCCCGTGGCCTGACGAACTCATCACAGGCTTTACCACGCACGGAATCCCCACCTGCATGACAGCCTCCAGAAATTCATCGCGGTCTGCAGCGAAGCGGTATTCCGAAGTCGGCAGACCGAGAGTCTCGGCGGCAAGCCGCCTTATGCCTTCCCTGTTCATGGTCAGGAAAGCCGCCTTGGCCGTAGGAATCACATGAAAACCCTCGTTTTCCAGCTCTACCAGAACATCGGTGGCTATCGCCTCGACCTCCGGGATGATGATATCCGGATTTTCCTGTTCGATGATTTCCCTCAACGCCCGGCCGTCAAGCATGGATATCACATGGAACTTATTCGCCACGTGCATCGCCGGAGCATTCTCGTATTTGTCCACGGCGACCACCTCGACACCGTATCGCTGAAGTTCTATGGCCACCTCCTTTCCGAGCTCGCCGGAACCGCACAGAAGGGCCTTCTTGCCGAATTTAGTGAATGTAGTACCTATATTTGCCATTTGTCTGTATATTTTTCCGGAATCCGGATCATTTCCCATACCTTTTCAAGATATCCGGATAGGCATCAATCCTTCTGTCCCTGAAGAACGGCCATCCCCTGCGCACATACTCTGTCCTGTCCATGTCTATATCCACCACTCTGGACTCTTCGTCATCGCCGAACATGGTTATTATCTCCCCTTGCGGTCCGACAGCGAATGAATTGCCCCAGAATTCCAGACCCGGCGTATTGCCGGAAGGGTCGTCTTCATGGCCTGTCCGGTTCACGGTTATGACAGGCAGGCCGTTCGCCACCGCATGGCCTCTCTGGACAAGCTGCCATGCTTCGCACTGCAGAGCCTGCTCGAAAGGAGAGTCCGTAGCCACGCCTCCGATCGCCGTAGGATAAATCAGGAGCTGCGCCCCGTTCAAGGCCATCAGTCTGGCAGCTTCAGGATACCACTGGTCCCAGCAGACCAGCACGCCGAGGGTCCCTACGGAAGTCTCTATCGGCCTGAATCCCAAATCCCCCGGAGTGAAATAGAATTTCTCGTAATAGCACGGGTCATCCGGAATGTGCATCTTACGGTATTTGCCCGCAATGCTCCCGTCTTTCTCTATGACCACTGCCGTATTGTGATATATTCCTGCCGTCCTGCGCTCAAAAAGGGAAAGCACCAGGACTATACCCAGTTCTTTAGCCAGTGCGCCGAAGGTTTCCGTAGACGGCCCGGGTATCGGTTCCGCCAGATCGCACAGCGATGCATTTTCCGTCTGACAGAAGTACACCGAATTGTGAAGTTCCTGCAGCACCACCAGCTGCGCTCCGAGAGCCGCACACTGGCGGATGTTCTTTTTCAGTTTTTCTATATTGGCCTGAATGTCCGGGGAGCAGCTCATCTGCACCATCCCCACTTTCAAATATCCCATTTTCTCCGATTTTATGTTATCCGATATCGTTCTTAATTATCTTTCTGTCCTGAGATACCCCTCCGGAAACTGCATGGTCACGCAGTGCAGCGAACCATGTCCGGAAAGGAGCGGACGACAGTCTACTACTGCGACCTCCCTGTCCGGGAACACTTCCTGAAGCCGCTGCCGCGCCACCTCATCCATCGGGGACGCAGCCCCTGGCACCAGAACAGCACCGTTGAGTATCAGGAAATTGGCATATGAAGCAGGGAGCCTGTAATCATCCAGATACATCGGCTCGGGCAGCGGAAGAGGGACAAGCCTGTAATGCCCGCCGTCCTTGGTGCGGAAACTCCGCAGCTGCTTCTCCATGGCAGCCAGTCCGTCATAATTCTCGTCTTCCGGATCGGTACACTGCATGTATGCTATGGTATCGGGCGAACAGAACCTCGCCAGAATATCCACATGGCTGTCCGTATCATCGCCCTTCAGGCCGCCGTGTTCGAGCCACAGGATCCTGTCGAGCCCGAAGGCGCTCTTCAGCTCTCCTTCAATCTCGTCCTGTGTCAGATACTCGTTCCGGTTGACCGAGCAGAGACACTCTTTTGTAGTCAGCAACGTACCGCAGCCGTCAGTGTCCAGACTTCCGCCCTCGAGGACGAAGGGACGCATGTCCACCCCCATGACGTCATCATTGAAGGCTCCCTGACGGAAAACGGTCTGCGTAATCATATTGTCGAGATTCGAAGCGAACTTGAGCCCCCAGCCGTTGAACACGAAATCATAGAGATACTTTTCACCGTTATCGCCGAAAACCGAAATCCCCCCATGATCCCGCGCCCATGTATCGTTCAATGGCGCCTGATAGAAACAAATCCTGTCGAAATCCATTTGCAGGCCTTTCAGTCCTGCAATCCTCCCGATATCGGACTTCGCCTCCGCAATATCCCGGCAGACTACCATCAACGGCTCATATTTCAGGATGTTGTACGCTATGTCGGTATAGCATTCCAGCACCTTGTCGAGTTCATACCATTCCGTATCGCAGTGCGGCCATGTAAGCTGCACCCCGCTCTGTCTTTCCCACTCCGCAGGCAATCTCATAGCTAAATCTCATTTTTGTAAACAGGGCGGGAAAGACAGCAAGAGCCGCCTGCCCGCCCCTCGAAAAGTTTTACGTCCATATTCATAGTTAAGCATTTCGCGGACGCAGGCCAAATATACGAAGAAGCCGAGAGCAATGCAAGTAAACTTGTTCAATTTGCATTGCCGAGGCGTGAACAGTATATGTGACAAAGTCAAATATACGCAGAAACTGAAAGCAATGCAAGTGTTTTCCCTCCAAACTTACCGCTTCATGAACAAGGCCTCGGCTATGGCGAAGTCATCCTCCCAGTCTATATCGAACGACCGGATCTCATCCATCTGATGCAGATACGGTCTGCGACCGATCCTGTTCCTGTCATTCTCATAAGTGGAGCGGGAGGCTATGAACATGGTATGGTTTATAAGATAAAGCGGCTCCAGATCCTGTGTCCGCGGCCATGGCAAAGGCGTCGTGTTGTTGACCACCTTTCCGGTCTTGTCCAGCAGGTAATTCCTGAGTTCCCTGACTCCTATCAGGGAATCGTAGCCCTCGTCGAGCTTGTCGAAGAATACGGAAATGCCTTCATCATACTCCTCCGCCCCGGCCAGCGGAGTAGTGACATGACCCCATACGATATAATCGGCGTCAGTGACCGTAGGCACGTATGCAATCAGATCCTGAAGATTGGTCGAACTCAGGCACAGGCTTTCAGGCCTGCGGATAATCCTTACCCTGCTGTCATACGTGAACTCCGACGCTATCTCGATGCATTTCCCGTCATTCGTGCTCAAGATGATTTCATCTATGTTCCCGGATCGGACCAGCTGCTGCATCTTGTTCTGCATCAGTCCGCCGGGGATCCCTGCGAATGGTCTGGTATTCTTGTTCCTGACCCTCTCGCTCCCGGAACGGGCAGGAAGAAAAAAAGCTGTCTTTCCTCGTTTCATCTCATGAGTGTTTGTCTGTCGGATGCCGTAGCCTTACGCTCCGCGCATCAGATCAGCTGATATATAGAGTTTACTTCCAAAGACTTGTAAATGGTAGGCGTCAGAGAGACCGGCTTCCTGCCTGTCTTCCCGGCATAGTCCCGGAATATGGAATTATTCTCGTTCGTGAGCGTCGCCTCCTTTTCCGACAATACGTTTCCCGGATATCCGTCATACCCAGCCAGAAACACCTCGCCTTCGGACAGTTCTGAGGCCAGCTGCAGGGCAATGGCCGTAATGGAGGTCCTGAAAGCATCCACCACATCCACCTTTTCGAGCTCATACGTGCTCTCGCGGGCATATTCAGGGACATCCGTTCCCATCACCCGCGGATACGGAGGAAGGACACAAGTGCCCCGGAAACGATCCTTTCCCACGTTGGCGGTCAGCCTTGACGCCTCGCTGCCGTCGAGGCAATAATAAATGTCGGCATTGACATCCAGGAACAGCGAAGCGTGACGGGATGTCGCCAGAACTACTGCCGTATCCGGCCGGGAGTCGAGGAATTGCCGTATGGCACTTATATGCGACCGGACTGTCCTGCCCCCGCCTATTACAAGAACGCCGGAATATTTCCGGTCATGAGGGAGGAGAGGATATTTGGCGTTGTCTTCCTTATGGCCTATCCTGTTGTTAAGGGCGCGCACTATGGAATTGAACGAATACACCCTGTTGGTCACCCAGTCCATGACTTCTTTCTGAGGGAAGGAATAGGTCCCTGAAATCATATACGGGAGCGAGGTGCCCCAGCTGTATTTTTCCTGCAACGGCGAAAATGCCGATACGGCAGATCCGAGTTCGTTGAAATCCACATCCAGCCCTGCGTTCCGGCTCAGGAATGTAAGCAGAAGCTCCAGATTCAGGTTTCCTGCCCCGCGCCCCATTCCGAGCACAGTGGCATCCACCCTCGCGACCCCGGCTTCTATGGCTGCAAGGCTGTTTGCCAGAGCCATCTGCAGATTGTTGTGGCCGTGAAAGCCTACAGGACATTTCACCTGTCCGAGGACTGCCCTGCTGATGCGTCCCACGTCCCCGGGAGTCATCCCGCCGAACGAATCCACCATGAAAAAGCCGTCCACGACCCCGTTCAAGGCATGCAGCCTGTCCATCAGCCCCTCGTACATCTCCCATCTGGACATATACATCATGTTGAACCCGACTTCGAATCCCAAAGCCTTCACATGCTCGGCCAGAATAAGGGCCTTTTCGAAATTGGCCGGGTCGACGGCCAATCTGATCATGTCGGCGAGTCCCTGCAAGGGTTTGGCCAGCATATCCAGATCCGCCGGCTCGACGCTTTTCTGATTGAGCATCACCGCCAGTTTCTTCGAAGACTTTTCCCTTATGCTGCGGATGACCGGTATCGGAGTGTAGCCGAACCTGCCCATATAATCTTTCGAAGGCTTGTTCCTGTATCCGATTTCCAGATACGATACCGGAAGATGTTCCATGGATGACAAGTATGCATCCACCACATCGTCATCGAAATCCCACTGAGTATAGTATCCGCCGTCACGGATGGTACAATCTATAATCTGCAAATCCTTCATCATCTGTTCCTGTACATTTCATCATAATATTTGAGATAGTCTCCGCTGGTCACCTGATCGAGCCATTCCTGATTCTCCAGATACCACCTCACTGTCTTTTCTATTCCTTCCTCGAACTGCAGTTCCGGTTCCCAGCCCAGTTCTTTCTGGAGTTTCGAGGAATCTATCGCATACCTCAGGTCATGTCCGGCCCTGTCCGGCACGAAGGAAATCAAATCCATATCCTCGTCTTCCCGCCGTCCCAGAAGCCTGTCCGTCGTCCTGACAAGAAGCCTTACTATATCTATGTTCTTCCATTCGTTGAACCCGCCTATATTGTAGGTTCCTGCTGTCTTTCCCTCATGGAAAATCAGGTCGATAGCCCTCGCGTGATCCTCGACATAGAGCCAGTCCCTCACATTCTCACCCTTTCCGTACACAGGAAGAGGCTTGCGATGTCTTATATTGTTTATGAACAGAGGTATCAGCTTTTCCGGGAACTGGTACGGCCCGTAATTGTTCGAGCAGTTGGTTACCACCACAGGCATGCCGTAGGTGTCATGGAAGGCCCGGACGAAATGGTCGCTCGAAGCCTTGGATGCCGAATACGGGCTGTGCGGGTCATATTTCGTGGTCTCGGTGAAAAACACGTCCCCGTAGGCCAGATGATGCTTTCCCGAAGATGCCTTCGTGGTAAAAGGCGGCTCCAAACCGTCAGGGTGCGTCATCTCCAAGGCGCCGTAGACCTCATCGGTCGATATGTGGTAGAACCGTTTGCCCTCGTATTTTTCCGGGAGGCTCTCCCAATAGAGTTTCGCCGCCTGAAGCAGGCTCAAGGTACCCAGCACATTCGTTCTGGCGAAAGTGAAGGGATCCCGTATGCTCCTGTCCACGTGGCTTTCGGCTGCCAGATGTATGATGCCGTCCGCCCCCTCCGTCTCCATCAGGCTGTGCATCGTCTCGAAATCGCAGATGTCAGCCTTGACGAACCTGTAGTTCGGCCTGTCTTCCACGTCTTTAAGGTTAGCCAGATTCCCGGCATATGTCAGCTTGTCCACGTTTATGATCCTGTAATCAGGATATTTGTTCACGAACAGCCGCACCACATGGTTTCCGATGAATCCGGCGCCTCCGGTTATGATTATGGTCCTTTTCATATCACTGTCTTTTATATGCGTCCGGCGACAGCATCCCATGAATATTCTTTCACTTGTCAGAGATTGCGTCAGCCATATTGCCCAGGCACCTCCTGAGCGAATCTGTCCAGTACGGTATTTCGAGTCCGAAGGTTTCTTTGATTTTCGTCTTGTCCAGCACCGAATAGCTCGGCCGCTCCACTTTCGACGGATATTCGCTGCTGTGGCATGGAAGGATGCGGCAGCCGGTGTGCCCGGAGTATTCCGCGATCATCTTCGTGAAATCGTACCAGCTGCAGACTCCTTCATCGGAGTAGTGGTAAATTCCGCTCCTGCCTTCATACTGCCTGTTTTCCAATATATGGAATATGGCTCCGGCCAGATCTGCGGCATAAGTAGGCGTCCCTGTCTGGTCGAAAACCACTTTCACTTCCGGTTTCGCGGCCGTCAGGCGCAGCATCGTCTTTACGAAATTCTTCCCGTATTCGCTGTACAGCCATGACGTCCTTATTATCAAATATTTGCACCCTGAAGCAAGTATGGCCTTCTCGCCTGCGAGCTTGGTCTCTCCATAGATGCCTGTCGGAGTCCCCTGCTGTTCCTCACGGCATGGGACATTGTACGGCTCCTTGCCGAAGACATAGTCCGTGGATATATGCACCAGAAGACCTCCGGCATCATTCATCGCTTCCGCCAGATTCTTCACTGCCTGACGGTTCAGAAGATCAGCCCTCTCCCGGTCATCCTCGGCCCTGTCCACATCGGTATAGGCCGCGCAGTTCACTATGGCGCCTATTCCGCGCGTCCGGACCATGGTATTCACCGCTACGGCATCCGTGATGTCAAGACGGACTGTCTCCACTCCCGGGAGATCCGTCACATCTGTGAAAATATACCGGTCCGCGCTTCCTGTGCTTGCCTTGCGCATCTCCATACCGAGCTGCCCGTTCGCTCCTGTCACAAGGATATTCATACGTCAATAAAGGTTTTCGTTATAGTCGAACAGCCAGTCCGCATCCTTCAGCCGGGGATGCCGTCTGTCCTTGTCCGACAATATCGCCTTCTCCGGAGGTATCCGCCAGTCTATGCCCAGATCAGGGTCATTCCAGGCCAGCGCGCCTTCGCTGTCGGGAGCATAGAAGTTGTCGCACTTGTACTGGAAAACTACGGACTCGCTCAATACGCTGAAACCGTGGGCGAAACCTCTGGGGATGAACACCTGCCTGTGATTTTCGCCGCTAAGCTCTACGGCCACATGCCTGCCGAATGTCGGGGAACCGCGCCGTATGTCCACAGCCACATCCAGGACTGCCCCTTCCACTACCCTCACCAGTTTCGACTGCGCGAACGGAGGCTTCTGGAAATGCAGGCCGCGGATCACCCCGAAAGAGGAGCGGCTTTCGTTGTCCTGGACGAATTCCGTTTCCATCACCTTCTGCACGAATTCCCTTCTGGAAAAGGATTCGAAAAAATATCCCCGGGAGTCTCCGAAGATACGGGGTTCCAGAACAAGCACTCCGGGTATCGGTGTTTCAATCACTTCCATAATGTCCGAGCGGCGTATTCGTCAAATTATATCGGGATACGGCAGTCTCCTTGTCCCGAAAAATGTTATCTTTGCAAAGATAAGATAAATTCATATACCATGTCAAAAAAATTAATTGTAGGCATAACCCAGGGAGACAGCAACGGCATAGGCTACGAAGTCATCATCAAGGCATTCTCCGATGAAAGGATGCTTGAAGCCTGCACTCCCGTCATATACGGCTCATCCAGAATATTCGGTTTCTACCGCAAACAGCTGCACAACATAGGACAGATAAACACCAACGTCATCTCTGACGCCGGGGAAGCCCACCATAAAAGGGTGAACATCCTCAACTGCATTCCGGACAATTCGCCGGTCGAGCCGGGGCTTTCGACTCCGGATGCAGCCAAGGCTGCAATACTTTCTCTGGAACGCGGGGTGAAGGATCTGAAAGAGGGCAGGATAGACGTGCTGGTAACCGCTCCCATAAACAAAAGGGCGATGGACAATGAGGGATTCGGCTTCACCGGACACACCGAGTATCTGAAAAAAGCGTTCGGAATGGATGACGTCACCATGATAATGGTATCCGACAAGCTGAAAGTGGGCATAGTCACCAGCCACATTCCTCTGAAGGATGTCCCGGGCGCACTGTCTGTAGAAAAGATACTTGGAAAGCTGCGCGCCCTCAAGAACTCCATGGAAAGGGATTTCGGCATACATGCCCCGAAAATAGCAGTATTGGGCCTGAATCCCCACTGCGGAGACGGAGGACTGCTCGGAGATGAGGAACAGTCGGTCATACTGCCTGCGATAAACGCTGCCACTGACGAAGGCATACTGGCTTTCGGTCCGTATTCCGCCGACGGCTTCTTCGGTCTTGGGAACTACAACAAGTTCGATGCTGTCCTCGCCATGTACCATGATCAGGGTCTGGCTCCGTTCAAGGCCTTGGCTTTCGAATCCGGGGTCAACTATACGGCGGGATTGCCGGCGGTAAGGACATCCCCTGACCACGGCACCGCATATGAAAAGGCAGGGAAAGATCAGGCGGATCCGAGGTCCATGATTTCAGCCATTTACGCAGCCATAGATATCTACAACAACCGCGCTGCATACGACGAGCTTCAGGCAAACAAGATGCATGTACGCGTTCCTGACAGCACCATAAAGCCCAAAGGAGGAAAAATCATAGAATAATGGGCACTGAAAAACCACCCATCTTCCTGTACACGGACGGAGCCTCCAGCGGGAATCCCGGACCTGGAGGATATGGAGCCATACTGAAATGCGCCGGATATGAAAAGGAACTGTCCGGCGGTTTCGCCTGCACGACGAACAACAGGATGGAACTGCTGGCCGTAATAAAGGGACTGGAAGCGGTAAAATGGCAGAACGCCGACATCACGGTAGTGAGCGACTCCACATATGTCGTCAAGGCTGTAAAGGAAGGCTGGATATTCAACTGGGAAAGGAAAGGTTTCGCCAAGACCAAAAATCCGGACTTGTGGATACGCTTCCTGAACATATACAGACAGCATAGAGTAAAGTTCCAATGGATAAAGGGGCACGCCGGGCATCCTGAAAACGAAAGATGCGACGCTCTGGCCGTGGCGGCAGGCGCAGGTGCCGTAGCGGCAGGCCGGACATTGCCGGATGACACCGGATATCTCGCAAGCCTTTGAAATGGAAAAGAACCCCCTGCATACAGACATTCAGTTTCTGCCCGGAGTCGGGCCGAAAAGGGCGGCGCTGTTCAGGAACGAGCTGGATATAAGCACGGTGGGCGACCTGATAAAAATCTATCCTTTCCGCTATATCGACAGGAGCAGCATCATTCCCATAAGTTCCGCCGCCCCTGACATGGCCTATATCCAGATTAAGGCCCGCGTTACGGAAATCAATCTCATAGGAGCCAAGGGGAGCATAGCCCCTGAAGATGTCAGGTACAACACTGTCAAAAGGATGAGCGTACTGGTGTCGGACGGCACCGGATACATGGAAATGGTCTTCTTCAAAGGTATAAAATGGATGCATTCCAAGCTGAAAGCCGGGGATGAATACATATTTTTCGGAAAACCATCCATATTCAACGGCAGACTGAACATGGTGCATCCGGAGGTGGATCCTGCTGCAGGCCAGCAGGCATCAGGGAGCATGATGGAAAACACCATGACCGGAGTGTATCCGAGTACGGAAAAGCTGCGCAACGGCGGAATTACCGGAAAGGTGATGAGCAGGCTGATGGAAAACGCCCTGAAGACCGCGCTTCCGGCCATAGAAGAGATTCTGCCTCTGGAACTCCTTCAGGAAAAAGGACTCGTACCCATACATTTCGCATTGCGGAACATACATTTTCCGAAAGATACCGACTCTCTGGAAAAAGCCAGATACAGACTCAAATTCGAGGAACTTTTCTATCTGCAGCTGTCTCTGCTGAAGCAGAAATACGTCAGAAGCAGGAATGAGAACGGCATCATGATGCCCAAAATCGGGGATGCGTTCAACATATGCTACTCCAATCTTCCTTTCAAGCTCACCGGAGCACAGAAAAGGGTGATAACAGAGATACGGAACGATATGAAAAGCGGGCATCAGATGAACCGTCTGCTACAGGGAGACGTGGGTAGCGGTAAAACGATGGTCGCAGTACTGACAGCCCTGATAGCGGCCGGGAACGGTTATCAGACATGTATAATGGCTCCGACTGAGGTCCTTGCCCTGCAGCATTTCAGGAACCTGACACGATACCTGCAGGACACGGGGGTGAAGCCTGCCCTTCTGACCGGAAGTTCGCGCACGGCGGAGCGCAGGGAAATACATCAGGGTCTGGAAGACGGTTCCATCGGGATAATCGTAGGTACCCATGCCCTCTTCGAGGACAATGTGATTTTCAAAAAGCTCGGACTGGTCATAATAGACGAACAGCACCGCTTCGGAGTGGAACAGAGAGCCCGGCTATGGCGCAAATCAGCAGGAGGCACGGTCCCGCACGTACTGGTGATGACAGCCACGCCTATTCCGCGGACATTGGCCATGACCCTGTACGGCGACCTCGATGTTTCGGTCATAGACGAATTGCCTCCGGGGAGGCAGCCTGTCCAGACGATTGCGGCCACTGAAAGCCGCCGGACGGCCATGTTCAATTTCCTCAAGGAACAAATCAGGCTCGGCAGACAGGTATTCATCGTATATCCGCTGATTTTCGAAAGCGAAAAGACGGACTACAAGAATCTGGAAACGGGATACGAACAGATAGTCACGGCCTTTCCTTTTCCTCCGTACAAGACAGCCATCGTACACGGCAAGCAGAGTAACGAGGAAAAAAAGTTCAACATGGACGCCTTTGCCGCAGGCCGCGCCGACATACTGGTGGCTACTTCCGTAATAGAAGTGGGGGTGGATGTCCCGAACGCCTCTGTGATGGTGATTGAAAGCGCCGAAAGATTCGGACTGAGCCAGCTCCATCAGCTGAGGGGACGCGTAGGGCGGGGTTCGGAAAAATCTTACTGCATCCTCATGACAGGCAACAGGTTGAGCAAGGAATCCAGACACAGGATAGAACTGATGTGCGCCACTGAAAACGGATTCGAACTCGCGGAAGAAGACATGAAAATGCGTGGCCCGGGAAATCTGGAAGGTACCCGGCAGAGCGGCCTGCCAGTGGATCTGAAAATAGCTTCGCTGGCCAGAGACGGACTTATACTCAACGAAGCCCGCCGGTGCGCACAGGCCCTTCTGGAAAAGGATCCCACGCTCAGCCAGCCGTCGCACAGGCTTCTCGCAGAGGAAATCAGCAAAGACAAATACCGGATGGAGGACTATAGCAGGATCAGCTGAAGCTTATCTTCAGACAAGACAGGATATCGGAAGCATTCATGGATTCTTCCCCGGATTCGGCAGCGGCGCAGTCCCCCGCCCTCCCGTGCAGCCATACTCCTGCCATCGCGGCATCTCCGGCAGCAAAGCCACGGGCCAAAAGGCCGGCAATGAATCCGGTCAGGACATCCCCGCTGCCTCCTTTGGCCATACCTGGATTGCCGGTAGTGTTTAGCATCCGTCTGCCGTCAGGAGTGCACACTGCGGTATTATGCCCCTTGACTACTACGACGGCTCCTGTCGCGGCGGCCAAAGCACTGGCCATCTGCTTTTTCTGTTCTTCATCCGCCCAAACGGTCCCGGCGCATTCCCTGAATCCCGAGATTACACCGCTGAGGATTGCCGACGACAAAAGCCTGCGCAATTCTCCGGCATGAGGAGTAAGGACAGAACCCCCGGGAATCATGCCGAAACAGTCAGGACGGGACGAAATGATATTCAGAGCATCCGCATCCAGAACCAGCGGCAGCCCGGTCTCCAGCAGCCGGATCAAGGCTGCGGCAGTCTGTTCCGACCGGCCTAACCCCGGACCGACGCCAGCCGCCGTATATCGCGACATGTCAGCAGGCAAGACCGAAAAACAGTCTTCGGGATCAGCACTCACCATGGCAGAAGGATGCGTTATGTGTATCGAAAGCCTTTCCGCCGCAGGCACATGGACGGTCACCAGCCCGCAGCCGGACTTCAACGCAGCCCCGGCCGCAAGAATGGACGCCCCCATCATCCCTTGCTTGCCTGCCACGACCAGCACATGCCCGAAATCGCCCTTATGCGCATCAGGAGCCCTTGTCGGGAAAAGTTTTCTCACATCTTCTTCTCCGATCATCCTGTCCTGCTCCGTTTCCGTCGCAATGCCTGACTGCGTCCCGCAATTTCCTGAAAAAACGTCGTCCATACCGCAAATCATTTTTATCGCCATCCTGCTAAATTACAAATAATTTGATATAACTTTGCAGTATATGGAAGAAAGTATCAGAGACCGGCTTGTCCGGTGGGCGGAGAAATACAATGATCCGGCCTTTTTCGAGGAGGATCCTATAATATTCCCCAGACATTTTGCAGAAGGGATGGACGACGGTATTGCCGGAAAAGTTTCCGGCAACGGTTATTCTCTGGCGGATGTTGAGATAGCCGGCATCATTGCGGCGCATCTGGCATGGGGAAGAAGGTCGATGATAGTGCGCGACTGCGCGAAGGCGTTCGACGAGATGCAATGGCGGCCTTACGATTACGTGATGAACGGGGAATACAGGGACGAAAACACGAGTCTTCACAGGACAGTGAAGTGGAGCGAATTTGCCGCCATCTGCAGCAGGCTGAAGGACATATATTCGTCCCGTGACAGTATTGAAAGCCTGTCCGCATCACAGATCAGGACCATGGTCTTCGGCCAGAAAGATGACCCGAAGGCTCCTAACAAGAAGATCAACATGATGCGCAGATGGATGGTCAGGAACGACGGCAAGGTGGATCTCGGAGTGTGGAAGCACAGCGACCCGAAAGACTTGCTGATTCCCCTCGACGTGCATGTGTATGAGATGGCTGCAAGCCTCGGGCTGACTTCCAGGAAGCAGAAGGACCTGACTACCGTCCGTGAAATCACCGACGCTTTCAGGGATATTTTTCCAGACGACCCTTGCAAGGGGGATTTCGCCCTGTTCGGTTACGGGCTTTACAGACGTGATGCGCAATGACGGATTCCATTTGAGGACTATGCCACGACTTTTCATAATATCAGGATGCAACGGTGCCGGAAAGACTACCGCATCGTACACGCTGCTGCCGGAAATGCTTGAATGCAGCCAGTATGTGAATTCGGATGAGTTCGCCAAAGGGCTCTCGCCCTTCGACCCGGGTTCGGTAGCTGTCCAGGCGAGCAGGCTCATGCTTATGAGAATAAAGTATCTGCTGAAACGGAAGGAGGATTTCAGCATAGAGACTACCCTCGCCACGAGAAGCCTTCTGAAAATGGTGACAGAGGCCCAGGCCGAAGGCTATACTGTCACACTGCTGTATTTCTGGCTCAATTCCCCGGATCTGGCGGTGGCCAGAGTGAAGGCGAGAGTGGCTGCAGGAGGACACAATATTCCGGAAGAGACGGTCAGACGCAGATACAGGATGGGGCTCGGCTATTTTTTCAGGGATTATGCCCCCGTTTGCGACAGATGGATACTTGCAGACAACTCGCAGGTACCTTTCAGGGTCATTGCCGAAGGCTACAAGGATGATGTGACTGTCATCAAGGATCATGAAGTCTACGAAAGGATAAAGGAATCCGCCTATGCAGACTTGCAGACTGGCGGTAATGCTTCACTTTAAGACAGATATGGATAAACAGGCTTTTCAGGACAGGTTCAGGGTGAGCATTCCCCAGCTGGAAAGGCTCGTCGGCACGGCCTTGTCGCAGGGCGGGGATTACTGTGACCTGTATTTCGAACATACCATATATAAGGACTTGCTGCTGAAAGACGGAGAAGTGTCTTCCGGCAGCTTTCACATTGACTATGGAGTAGGCATACGGGTACTGAAAGGAGACAAGACAGGATATTCGTACTCCGAAAGCACCGAGATGGCAGACATGTTGTGCGCGGCCAAGGCTGCGGCACAGATAGCACAGGCAGAGGCGCCGGATGACGGGAAAAGATACGTAAGACATAATCCCAAGACCTTGTCCGATGCGGATTTATATCCTGTAAGGACGGGATGGGAGACATGTAGCCCGGTCTGGCTAATGTCCATGCTCGGAAAACTCGAGACACTTGTGAGGGCGAAAGACTCCAGAGCGGTCAAAGTGCTGGCCAGGACAGCATGGTCGGAAAGCAGCATCATGATGTTCAACTCGTTCGGGGAACTGACCTGCGACTTCAGGCCGCTCGGCAGCATAGTGGTGTCGGCAGTCTTCTCGGAAAACGGAGTCAACGAAAGCAAGACTTCGTCAAGGAGTTTCAGACAGGGGGCGGAAATGATTTCCGACCGGCTTCTGGAAGAGCTGGCCGCCGATGTGGTTTCCGGCATTGATGCGCGTTTTCAGGCAGTAAGACCGAAAGGCGGCAAGATGCCCGTGGTGATGGGAGCCGGAGCTTCAGGCATTCTGCTGCATGAGGCGATGGGACACTCTTTCGAGGCCGACTTCAACCGGAAGGGTCAGTCGGTATTTTCGGGAATGACGGGGAAGAAAATATGCGACAGCTCCATCAGCATAGTGGATGACGGCACGATTGCAGGCAACAGGGGTGCCTGCAACTATGACGATGAAGGGATACCAGGACAGAAGACATACATGGTCAGGGACGGAATATTGGAGTCATACCTGCACGACAGGGTCAGCGCACGCTGGTACGGAGTGGACCCGACAGGCAACGGAAGGCGGGAATCATTCAGATTCAACCCCATACCCCGGATGAGAGCTACCTACATGGAAAACGGACAGGCCACTAAGGAAGATCTCATTTCATCCGTAAAGAAAGGCATTTACGTGGATGAATTTTCGAACGGACAGGTCAAGATAGGTGAAGGCGACTTCACATTCTACGTAAAAAGCGGATTCCTTATCGAAAACGGAAGGCTTACCGCACCGGTAAAAGACATAAACATCATCGGCAACGGTCCTGAAGCGCTTGCCGACATCACAGGAGTCGGCAACGATCTCAAGATAGACAACAGCACATGGACATGCGGCAAAGACCAGAGTGTAGCAGTATCATGCGGGATACCCTCGGTTTTAGTCAGAAGCCTGACTGTCGGAGGAGAATAACTGTCGGAGGAGAATCAATGGAAAACGAAAGAAATATTGCAGGACTGATATCGGAGAAAGAGAAATCCCTGGCGCTTTTCTGCATGGAAGCGGCTTTAAGACATGGGGCCGCTCAGGTCAGGGTATCCCTGTCCAAAAGCGTCCTCGATACATGCGGTATGCTGAACGGGGAGCTGGACAAAGTGACGCATTCAGCCGACAGGTCGGTATTCCTGAATGTTTTCGCCGATGACAGGTACGGGACTTTTTCCACGAACATGCTTGACGAAAAGGAACTTGAGAGTTTTGCTGCGCAGGCAGTGGAATCCGTGCGCACCCTCGCCCGAGACTCTTGCAGGCGGCTTCCTGATCCGGAAAGGACTGCAAAGAATGCGACAAGCGGAAAAGAAGCCGGTCTGTACGACAGCAGATACGAAGACATGGTTTCAGAACAGAGATACGAAATCGCCAGAGGGGAATGCATATACGGAAAATACGGACAAGGCAGCGACGGAATAAGGCTTGTCTCCGAAGAATGCGAATATTCCGATTCCGTGGATGACAATTTCACTGCGGACTCCCTCGGATTTTCCGGACGGCACACTGAAACTTCATTCGCCGTATGCTCGGAAGTGACCATAGAAGACAGAGCCGGCAGGAAATATTCCGGATACTGGTGGGATTCATCTCCTTTTGCAGGCAATCTGGCCACAGGCCAATGCTCCGATGCCGCACTGAAAAGAGCCGCTGCCCAAGTCAATCCGGCCAGCCATCCTGGAGGCAGGTTCTGTATGGTCGTGGACAGAAGCGTCAGCTCCAGACTCGTATCCCCGCTGATATCCGCCTTGAACGCGGCTTCCATACAGCAGGAGAGTTCCTTCCTTAAGGATTCGCTGGACAAGAAGATATTTTCCGACAGGCTGACCATGATTGACCTGCCGGGAAGCACAGGAAAGCCCGGGGCGCGTCTTTTCGATTCCGAGGGCGTGGCGACATGCGACATGGACATAATACGGGACGGAGTAGTAAGGACATGGTACACGAATACGTACATGTCCCTGAAGATGGGGATAAAGCCGACAGTGGAAGGCGTGTCCAGACCGGTACTTATGCCATACGGTGAGGATTCCTTGCTTGCCGGAGCCGGTGAAATCATGTCAAAATGCGGTTCTGGAATCTATGTGACAGGCTTTAACGGAGGGAATTGCAACCAGACCACAGGCAATTTCTCATATGGGATAGAAGGCTTTGCCTTCAATGACGGG
The DNA here is from genome assembly GCA_944323845.1 of uncultured Bacteroidales bacterium. Classification (GTDB taxonomy): domain Bacteria; phylum Bacteroidota; class Bacteroidia; order Bacteroidales; family UBA932; genus Cryptobacteroides. Next base: position 2,198 of record CALUUA010000021.1, on the reverse strand, counting down.
AAAATCACGCATCCGGTCAGGGAAATGGTCATCACAGGCAATATGATCACACTGTGGAACAGCCTTTTATACGCAGGGAATGATGCCAGAGCCTGTACGAGATGGCAGATTCCGAGCCTGTGTTTCGAAAACGTAGACTTCAGCGCATGACCCCTCGGCCTCGTGAAAGGTCAAGTTTTACATTCCGATTGCTCCTATTTTACCGAAAAAATCCTAAATTTGCCGCTCGTCTGAAAATCAAAACACGAATATCATGAATATAGGAAAGAACAAGGTAGTCGAGCTCTGCTACGAATTGACTGTAGACGGTGAAATCGTAGACAAGACTACAAAAGAGAAACCTCTGGACTACATTCACGGGACAGGTTCCCTTCTGGAGAAATTCGAGAAGAATGTGGAAGGTCTTGAACCGGGAGGGAAATTCAGTTTCACCCTCACACCTGCCGAGGGCTATGGGGAAGTGGATCCTGACAGGATAATCGACCTGCCTAAAGAGGCTTTTGCGGTAAACGGACAGATACGGGAAGATCTGCTTGTACCCGGTACGACCATTCCAATGGTAAACGGCAGGGGCGGTATCGTCCCGGGTAAAGTCATAGAGGTAAGCGAAAGTTCCGTCAAGATGGATCTGAACTCTCCTATGGCGGGCAAGACGCTCAATTTCACCGGCGAAATCGTTTCAGTGCGTGAGGCCACTGAAAAGGAACTCAAGGAAGGTCTTCACGGCGAATATGTGCATCAGTGCAACTGCGGAGGAGGTCATGGCGAGGGACATCACGAGGGCGGCTGCTGCCATGGCGGTGAGGGTCACCACGAAGGAGGCTGCTGCCACGAAGGCGAAGGACACCACGAAGGGGGCTGCTGCCACGAAGGCGAAGGGCATCACGAAGGAGGCTGCTGCCACGGCAAAGACAAGAAATAAAAAGAGAGCTGCACAATGTGGCTACTGATGGCATTCGTCTCGGCAGCATTGCTGGGATTATATGACGTTTCAAAGAAAACAGCACTGGAAGACAACGCGGTACTTCCGGTGCTTCTTTTGAATACAGTTTTCTCTACACTGATTTTCTCTCCGTTCATCATAAGCGGCATCACCGGTAGCGGATGGTTTGCAGGCTCGGCTTTGGACCCTGCGCCATATGCCGGTCAGCAGGAAGCATCTACGCTTTTACATGCACATGCTTTGGTGATAATCAAATCCGTCATTGTCCTGTCTTCATGGATTTTCGGATATTTCGGCCTCAAACATCTGCCAATCACCATAGTAGGCCCGATCAACGCTACGAGGCCTGTTATGATTCTGGTGGGCGCGATGCTAATTTTCGGAGAGAGGCTCAACTGGTGCCAATGGGTCGGCGTGATCCTGTCCATAATATCCCTTTTCCTGCTCAGCCGGTCCAGCAAGAAGGAATCAGTGGATTTCACTCACAACAAATGGATATTTTTCGTGGCTGCAGCCGCTGTCATAGGAGCCGTAAGCGGACTTTACGACAAGTATATAATGGGAGAGCTGAGCCCGATGTTCGTTCAGGGATGGTACAATTTCTATCAGATGATACTCATGGGGATTGTCATAGCGATATTATGGTATCCTCACAGGAAAAAGACGACTCCGTTCCACTGGAGCTGGGCCATTCCGTTCATATCGGTTTTCATTTCAGCCGCTGATTTCGCTTACCTGACAGCATTGAATCAGGAGGATTCCATGATTTCAGTAGTTTCACTGATAAGGAGGGGCTCCGTAATCGTATCATTCATCTGCGGAGTCCTCATTTTCCATGAGAGGAATCTGAAAGCGAAGGCGCTTGATCTGGGGCTGATTTTGGTGGGGATGGTGTTTATTTGGCTTGGAAGTAATTAGGCAGGTTATTTTCCGGAAGCCGAAGCATTTGTGCTCGCACCGCTCGCAATGCTTCCGGAAAATAACCTGCCGATACACGCTGAGTGAAGTTGCGGATAATTGGGTGAGGCCGGAAGGCTGTCGTAGGGAAGCCGATATATAGGTGCTCGCACCGCTCGCAATGCTTCCCTACGACAGCCTTCCGGCACGGACACTGATATCACGGAATGAATGCGGAGGGTTCGGGAGAATGAGGATGGAACGCGATGAACGGATATACAGATACGGAACGGATGATACGCAATGAGGGGGAGCATCCGGACTGTTTCCGGACACTCCCCCTCTATGAAAGGGCGGC
>CALUUA010000020.1 GCA_944323845.1 uncultured Bacteroidales bacterium | reverse complement strand
AGTCCTGAGAGAAACGCACGGACTAGGCGCAGTTTCAGCTCAAAATGATGCTAGTCCCGAGAGAAACGCACGGACTTGGCGCAGTTTCAGCTCAAAGTGATACTAGTCCCGAGAGAAACGCACGGACTAGGCGCAGTTTCTGCCCAAAATGATGCTAGTCCCGAGGAAATTTCAGATCCCGAGGAAATATCTCAGAGCAGATGCAGTTCCGCCCGGATGGAACCGGACAGAACCGGACAGAACCGGACAGAACCGGACAGAACCGGATGGAACCAGACGACATATAAAAAATGGCGGCTGGGATGGGAGCGTTAGAATCCCATACCCAGCCGCCGGGAGTTGTAATTATGTTATTGCACTAACCAGTCGTTATCCAACCGATAATGCACCGGCATTCCAATAGACCAGACTACCACTTATACCTCTCATCCATCAGGAACTTCATATGCCGAAGATCCATTATGATATAATCCGGCCAGAACCCGAAATTCCACCAGCTTTCACGCACGTCATAACCGCCGTACATATCCGACCACACACCCTTCTTGTCCGTCCCGTAAGGTATTGTAATATTTGTATTCTGCGTGTCATCAAGTCCGTCTCCGTCATTATCCTCGCGGATAGAACCGAGGAACCAGTCGCTCTGATTGAATACCTCCACGCCATCGCCACCACCGGCATCGAACTCCGCTCCGGCCTCTATCGAAAACTTGGTCTGTCCGCCTCTCATCCTGCGATCGGAATCCACACCCGGCTGGATATCTAAAATCAGTACCTGAGGATCTGCTATACTTGGAGTAAAAAGAATCTCATTGCCCGTAGCATTCCAGCCAGCCCCGGCGCCTACATACCACAACTTGTTCTCAACCACTGTAGTATGCGGGTTAGGATATTTATCCGGATCCGCATCCTTATACCACGTCACCGAGAAAGGCTTGAGGTCAGTGGCCGGATCATAAACGGAAATCTCCCTGGTCTCCGTATTCAGAACCACACGGTACTGCCCCTCGGAAGGAATCTCATACTCGAATGAAGAAGAAAGAGTATAAGAAGCCGTTTCGCCGAATGCAGGATTTTCAGGCACCACAACACCCTCCGGCATCACCACCGACAGCTTGCCGGCAGTCAGATTCCCGAGCCATGCATAGACAGCAGGATTTTCAGTCGCCGGCTGGAGGCTTGCCTGACCGTCAGGCACCGCAGACCCCTTGATTGCAATAGGATTGCAGTCGATAGTCGTCGGATAAACATAACCTGCCTTGAAATCGTAAGAAGAAGCCGTCTTCGGCGAAGAATACACCTTGTCACCGGCAGTCACCGAAGCGATGACAGGGGATTCCGTAGCAAACGGAGCACAAGGCACATAAAACACAGCTTCCTCGCCCGGTGCCACTGAAATCCCGGACAAAGCCACTTCAGCAGAAGCGGAAGTCTCGGAAGCGGTCATAGCCCCGGTCACGAAATCCAGACCATACGTTCCGGTCAGAGCCGCAGTCTCGTCGGCAGCCAGAGATATTTCAGACAGAACCACATCATCGGCAGTCGAATTGGTGACAGCCACCTTGATGATTGTAGCCAGATGGAACATCTCCACCTTCGGAGCCTCTATGCCCGTAGAAACAGCCGTACCGTAAATCGGAGTATCGACATGACCGGCATCGCCTGCCTCGCTCTGCGAACCGGAAGAGATATTCACCACCGGAGCGACAGTCTTTCCGTCAGCCACCATGAACTCCTCGTCATAAGGATACAGAAGATACCACGTATATTCAGTACCGGCCACTGGCGTGAAAGTCTCGGTCCCGAACTTGTTCCCGGACTCTCCCTTTGTAAACTTGTGCAATGTATAGTCCGTGCCGTCGAAAATCACAGCACCGATTTCGTCCGTATCGAGCCATGAAACCTCATAAGTCGCAGGATCGAAAACAGTCCTGGTATCCGCTGAAGGATTTGTCACAGTCACGTCGATATAGAATTTTCCGTCAGGAGCCAGCCCTGTAGGAGCCTTCTGATCCAACTCTTCAGTACATGAGGACATAAGTCCGAGTGCAGCAGCCGCTGCAATGTAAAATACTTTCTTCATAGCTTTTCCCTCCGGTTAAAATGCTTCGCCTTCTTGGAAATCAGGCGGATAAATAGAAAAAGACTCCGCATCGCTCTCTGCAAAGCCGTGTTCCACTGATATAAGGACTTCGTCCAATACCGGTGAATCGTAAATAGTTTTAGTTTTCATGATAATATTAATTAAATATGATTAAGAATTTACAATTCCGCTTCTCCGACCGTAACTTCCGTCACCTTGCACCAGCCGTCATCAGTCAGAAAATCCTTCGTCGCAGAGAGATTGAGACCGATTTCATGCATTCCGTCCGATGTTTCCCTGGTAATGTCCACTAATCCGACAGCCCAGAGATAGGTTCCTGCAGGCACACCGTCGAGAACGATATCCATACTGCACTTCGTTGCGGCCTTGTTCAGCCACTTCGACAGATCGGCCTTTTCATCCACAAATTCATACAGAGGCTTTTCGGTCTCCGGATCGAGAAGGGCATAGGCCAGTTTGTACTTGTAGTCCCACTGCGGAAGATTCACCGGACAGAAAGCCCACCCCATGTTCACCCAATTCGATGAAACGGAGATTTCTTCACCTGAAGAAACACTCTTCCGGACAGTGACATTGTCAGGATAAAACCTGTAGCCGCCGTTCTTGACGAATTCCTGCACATAAGTGAACGCATCTTCGAACCATGACCGCGTCTCATCCCCGACACGGAAATCCATCATATTCACAAGCGCAACCTTCCCTTCATCGAACTCGCCTTTACGGACTTCGGTCGGAGTATCGTACCCGTCCTCCTTCATGCTGGACTGATGCCCCTCATTGGTCAGCACATAACCGCCCTCCAATATAATAGGCAGCTTATAGTTCCACGTCTTGGCGAAACGCCTGTCCCAGTCATTGTATCCCCACGACTTGTTGAGCATGCCGAAAGCATCGGACCTGAGGCAATAACCGTTGTCTATGGCAATCTGCAGCAGAGCCTCGCTATCCTCATCCGCCTTCTCGCCTTCGCTTGCAGGAGCCCCGATATGCCTGTGATAATTGATTACAAGAGGCACTTTCGTGAAACAGCGTGAATAAAGTCCGGTGATCCATTCCATGGTCTCCGCCTTGTATTCCGGGGTCTTGTCAGTCACGGCATTACCCTGCTCGTAGCATACATTGTGACCCTCGCCCCATTTGCCAAGTCCATATCCGTCTATGAAAGCCAGTTTCTCCGGATCATTGAATTCGGCAGCGAAGTCCTCGATGAACCTCTCGTACCATTCCCTCCATACAAGGTCCGTGACCAGCGGGGTCTTGCGGGTCGGGAAATCAGGATTCTCCAGCCAGAAATCGGCCCCTTTATCATACACCCATTCCGGAGTGTTCTCTCCCTGATCCCTGCCGTCGATCACCACGCGGAAAGCCATCGGCAGCCCAAGTTCCCGCCCCCTCTTATAGAGCTTGTACAATTTGCTGTTCTGATCCTGCCAGAAGTACTTCCCCGGTTCAGGGTTGAAATTCTTCCAGCCGGTACGCACATAAAAACATGAAGCATAATCCCTCACCTTCACCGTCTTCCCCAAATCGGAAACATAGAATTCGGTATCGAAATACGACGGATCCGCATCAGCCGATACATACATGACCCATCCTGTCATGGGATTCTTTATGACCGACGTCCTGTCCGCCATTATCTCTATTTCGGTGCCTCCGGCAATATCTCCGGCTCCGGAATCCGGATCCCCTTCCTGTTTCTCCGAACATGAACAGGCGGACAGCATGCAGGCCATGGCCATGACCATGCTGCCGCAACGCATAAGATTATATCTCATAGTCCAGAACATAAATCACTTATCTGTTACCGCTATTTTCTTTACCTTGAGCCAGCCGGTGGCCGTAGTCTCGTTCTGTGCGCTGAGCTGGATGCCGGGACGATAGTCCCCCGTTGCCGGGTCTCCGGCAAACATGTCTATAATGGCTACGCCGATATTGTAATATCCGGCAGGGACATTTTCCGGAGTGACCTTAAGAGAATAGCCGACAGGCCCGCCGTCCTCTGTCCACTCTGACGGGTCGGCTGTCTCGTCGAAGAAGATATTGTCTCCGACTATCTCTCCGGTTTCAGTATTCAGAAGGGCGAAAGCCACCTTGAAACGATCCTGATACTGAGGGATATTAGTCGGACAATATGCCTTTCCCCTGTTCTTCCAGCCATGGTCGATAGTATATTCCTGCCCGTTCACCATCTTCACAGGGACAGTGACCTGATAAGGATATACCCGATAGCAGCCTTCACGCAGAAATTCAAGCACGAGATCATAGGCATCATTGAACCATGACCATGTCTCGCCCCTGACGTAGGATTCGTCGAACCTGAGATCCATCATGTTCACATATGCCGAGGACATATCTTCATATTCGCCCTCCCTTAAGGCACGGGCGTCGGAATACTGGGTCAGATAATTCTTCGGATTTCCGTTTTCATCATGTCCGCCCTGCGTGACTATCCATCCGCCTTCGCCTATGACAGGTATCTGATAAATGTACTTGGAAATGAAAGTCTTCTCCCATGATGCATATCCGAATGTATCCGCCCTCATGCCGAATGCATCGTGCCTCATGCAGAAGCCCTTGCTTATGGCATTAGCCAGCATCTTCTCCGAAAGGGCGCAACGCTCCGGCTCCGACTGGGCCGTACCTTCACTGATGGTGCATCCCACGAATTTGTGGAAGTTCGTGACCACAGGCACCTTGGTGAAAGCCTTGGAATACACGTTGGTGACCCAGTCGAAGACCGCCTCTCTCGGGGACTCGTCCCCAGTAGAATAAATGCAGGTATGATACTCTCCCCACTTGCCGAGCCCCAGTCCGCTGACGAACATCGTCCTTTCAGGATCATTGTATTCCTCGGCGAGGGCGTTGATGAATTTGGCATATTCTTCCTGGAAAATAGGGTCGTCCGGATACGGGGACCAATATTCGCGCTCATGGCCTACGCTGCCGAGGGTGAATTTGAAATATCCCCTTCCTGAAGCAGGATCCGCCTCCGTTCCGCCAGCCTGCAGGCCGTAAGCAGCATCCATTTTCTGCCTCACGAAATCAGGAGTACAGAAAGCGTTGGCATCACGGCTGTCCACTTTCAGGGTAATGGCCACTTTCAGATCACGTTCCGCCGCACCTTCTTCAAGAGCCCTCAGACTACGCGCCTGAGGGGTATCCACTCCATCCTGCCAGATATACACACCCTCTTCCGGGTTAAAGTCGGTCCACGAACCGCGCAGATAAAGGACATTTCCGAAATCGAAAACGCTGACAGTCTGTTCCGAAGAAACGTCAAACGGATCCAGTGACTTGTTGTATGGGAAATTGTCGTAATTTTCCCAGAACTTGTCCACATCCTCTATCAATGGCACATAGATGACCCAGCCGCTCATGGGATTGCGGAGAATGACATTCCTGTCATACAAAATCTCCACTTTTTCATAGCCTTCGGCAATGCCGCTGCCCCACGAGCCGCCATCGCCGGCATCCTGCGGCTGTTTGTCGTCGCAGGATGCCATGAAGGCAATGGCGGAAAGGAGCATGAATGTTTTTTTCACTGTTTCAATCATCTGCTGCAGTCGTATTATCTGGATGAGAATGTCACCGTCATATCCCTGAAATTGAATACCACGTAGTTCGTTCCTGCAGGGACTGCCCAGTAGGCGGACCTGTATTGGCCTCCGCCTATTTCGAACGGCATCGGTACATCCATGGTCACCACGGCGCCGTCACCCTGTCCATCGCCGGCCGTATCTATACCCTGACTTTTGTCATCCATGCAATCCTTGGTATCGAGAGGCGGAGCGAGTACAGCCATATTGTTGATATTGAACGAATCGAACGGTCCGCAAACTGCGAAGTCAGTCCTGCCGTTGAATGCGCTGCCGCTGTAGTAGAACATCTTAGGGTCGACAAGGCTCTGCACTATATTCATGGCACGTCCGTCGGGAGACCAATTTGCAGACGCTCCCCTGAGCCAGAGATCTGCATCCTCGTTCATCACCTGATTCACAGGCTCGTTCTTCTCGTCATCGGACGGATACCATACTGGAATCACGTATTCTTCGTTGTACGGATTTCCAGGACCGTAGATAGTCACCTGATGCTCTTCCATATCCACGATCACGCGATATTTCCCGGATTCAGGCAGTTTCCACTTCGCGATGTCCGGCAGGATAGGATTCATAGGATCGGAACCTTCCTCCGGCTCTACCATTCTGGCAGGTATCGCCACCCCGTCCTGGAAATCGCCCGTGTACCCTTCCTCAGGAGCCAGATACTGGTACACTTCATTGTATTCTGTCCTGATACCGAGATCTCCGGCGTTGAAGTCATCATATACCGCGAAGATATACTCATTCTCCACGGTCTGCTTTATCTGCTGTACTGAATGGCCGGTAACCGCGCCTTCCAGATAGACTTTATCCGCATCGAATACCAACGGCCTGTAAGGCTTCACGGTCACGTCCACTGACTTGACTTCAGGCATGGCGAACTTGGTCCCGCCTGTCCATCTGGCTATGACCCTGAAAGATATTACCACCTCATAATTCACAGACTGGTGCCATTTGTCTGTAATCCAGTTCTGGAGCTGCTCGGTAGTGAAGGAGCAGGAGAACTCTCCTTCGTTGATAGGGATCCGGACTCTGGTACCTTCTGAAAAATCCCTGATCTTCAGGTCGATCTCCGGGAGATATTCTATGGTATATTCCTCCGGCATCTGTCTGGCCTCCGTCCATGTAAAGGTAAGTACGGCCTCGTCTGACGGAGTGAGTTCATCCAGTTCTATGTATTCGGCGGAAGCCGATACTATCATGGTCTCGTCATTGTCGAGGATGTACGAGTTGTCGTACTCGTTATAGTCATTGCAGGCCGCCAGCCCGGTCAGGGCGAGGGCGGCTGCAAATGTATGTCTGAATTTCTTTCTCATGATGAATCTTTTTATATGTAATCGACTTGGATATGATTGTCCCTACGGGCAGTCATGGACTACCATTCAGGAAGCTGTCTCAGATTAGGATTCCTGTCGATGTCATCCTGCGGGATAGGCCACCAGTAGCTGATGAATTTGCGTGTCTGGTCTACTGTGTGGGTGCGGACGAAGAATTTGTCCTTGTCGGCTTCGGTCGGCCTTGTTCCGGCTACGGCTTTTTTGGCTTGCATGTTCATACCGTAATATGCGCCGTCGAGAACGTCTTCAGCCTCTTTCCAGCGCCTGAGGTCATTCCAGCGTATTCCGCTCTCGCAGCAGAGCTCGACCTGCCTTTCACGGTGTATGAGGTCACGGAGCTCTTCCGGAGTCGGCTTCGGCAGGCTGGCGGAACCGTATGCAGGGATTCCTGCTCTCCTGCGTACCCTGTTCAGATAGTCGTAGATTTCAGCTTCATTGGCCGAGAATGTGCCGTTGGCCATGCTGTATTCATAGAGGGCTTCCGAATAGGAAAGGTATGCTTCGGCCAGACGGTACACGATACCGTGTCTGTGGGCGAATTCTCCTGCGCTGGAACCGGCATAGTCAGGGGCGATCTTCTTCTTGAGAAGGTAGCCGTAACCCGGGTAGTCCGTATCCGGGAGTCCGTCCTCGCCGCCATTGAAGAAATCGACGTATTTCGGATTCGGATCTGAAGACGTGCTTCCCTGATGAGTCTTTCCCCAGTGGAAGGAATCGTTGTAGATGACGGAAAGGTAGAAACGCGGTTCCCTGTTGCAATACATGTTGAATGTCCCTGCTTCAGTGATCACATTTTCCTGGTCGCCTTCCCTGCCGTCAGGATCATTGAAATAGTATCCGGTCATGGCTACCTTGTCGGAAGTGGAATATCCGTTCTCGTTATAGCCTGAATCTTCATTGATATCAGGTGTGCCGTCATCAAGATAGCCTTTGATGGCTACCTTGCCGTTTTCCATGAAGAAGGCATCCACCAGCCTCTGGGTCACGCCTATGGCTCCAGGGGCGTTATTGCCGCCCATGCTTCTCGGAGCAGCGTGCGAATCGAAATAGCCTGAAGTGTTCACGCCGTCTTCAGTCCTGACCATGATGCTCTCGGTGTTCCCTTCATTCTCGTTCCACATGACGGAGTACAGAAGGCTCATGTACGGGTCGATGTCCCCTTCGCCATTACGCACTTCCACCAGCTCATATCCGTTGTCTTCAGCCATTTCTATCAATTCCTTGTTGGCATCCACCGCATCTTTCCATTTTCCCGACTCGTAGACATCGTTGAAGATTTTCACTCCGTCGCAGTTCACGATTCCGGAAAGCTCCGTATTTCCGTTGACAAGCGGACTGGCTGCGAAGGTGAGAAGACGCGCTTTCATGGCCTTGGCCCAGAGCTTGGTGGCACGGCCGTAGTCGTCGGCATTAGCCCAGTTCACAGGCAGGCCTTCCTCGGCCAGATCGAACATTTTCACGCACCACTCCACCACTTCGTCGAAAGGGCTCTGCTTCAGGAAAGTATCCTTTCCCTGGGTAGATGCGGCCGCCTCGTCTATTATAGGCACGGAGCCATAGCTCATCACCATCAGTGAATGGAAGTAGGCTATGAAGAAGCGGCATTCCGCATTCATCATATCTATCTCGTTCTGTGTCACATCTTCAAGAGGATGGGCGTTTTCCATGAACACATAAGCCTGCCTTATCCTCTTGGGCAGTTCCGCCCAGTAGTTTATGATGGAACCTTCGGTAGCCGTCCAGTTGCCAGCGAGGTAGAGGCTGACGGAGTTGCCTGCAGCTGACCACTGCGGAGGCGTGGCCATGTCATCTGCGATCAGATCCCAGTTCGAATCCTGATAGCAGGACGGGATTCCCGTATAGAGATAGGCTATCCATCTTTTCAGGTTGTTGCTGTTTTCGAATGATGTCGGTATGTCGAGCTGGTCATCCGGTCTTTTGTCCAGATAGTCCGAGCATGACGTCAACATTGGCAGTATCACTGCCACCATATAGAGCAATATCTTGTTTTTCATGTTCTTTGAGATTTAGAATTTGAATTCGAGACCTCCGGAAATCGACATCATCAGAGGGTATTTACCTCCGTCGGCCGAGTCCAGTTCCGGATCCCAGAGCTTGAAGCCGGAGAATGTCAGCAGATTGGTTCCCCGCAAGAAGATACGCGCACTGGAGATGAACGACCTGTCAGCCCATTTCTGCGGGAGAGAGTATCCTATCTCTATATTCTTGAGCCTGAGGAAACTCATGTCCTTGAGCCACCAGGTAGAAGCCTCTTTGTTGTTCGTGTTGTCTCCGTAGGTAAGTCTCGGATAGAAGACATCCTGCCTCGGATTGTCCACTGTCCAGCGGTCTTCGTAGTTCGAGAATACATTATAGAGAGAACCCTGGCTGTTTCCCGGGATGATGTTGGAAGAAAGCATCCTCCATGTCCGGCCGGTTCCCTGGAAGAGGACGCCGAAATCGAAGTTCTTGTAGACGAGGTTAAGTCCGAAACCGTAGACTATTTCCGGGTCTACAGTTCCGCCTATGGCTTTCTTGTCATACTCGTTTATCTTGCCGTCGTTATTAACATCCCTGTATTTGATATCACCCGGACGGACTGTGGTGCTTAGCCAATTGACCGGAAGGTCATCCCTGAGCTCGAATACCTGATTCACCTCATCTACCACCTTGAAATCATCTACGGTATATAGTCCGAGAGCCTCGTATCCGAAAATCTGGTTCACCGGATGACCTGTCTGCGCCCTGTTGGTGCCGACTACGGATGCCGGTTCGTCCATCTCGAGTATTTCGTTGTGGGCGTATGTGAATGTTCCCATGAATCCGATGAAGAGGTCTCGGCCGAACTGTTTCCTGAGGTTCACTGTGACTTCCGCTCCCTGATTCTTCACCTTACCGAAGTTCTGCCATGGAGCCTTGATCAGACCGGTGGTCAGAGGCACGGATGTACGCTCCATGAAGATGTTGTTTCGTCTCTCGTCGAAAAAGTCCACGGCCAAGTCGAAGACTCCGTCGAAGAGGCCTATTTCCAGACCTATATTGGCCTTGTTCACCTTTTCCCATGTCAGGTCGGAAACTCCGAAGTCTCCTTCCGCCATACCGTTGTAGTTCTTGTCTGCGGATGTTCCCCAGTGATAGCCTTTGAGGGTATTCCAGTCATCCGTCACGGTAGAGAGGTATGCGAATCTTCGTCCGCTGAGGGATGCGTTACCTGTCTGTCCGTATGAAGCACGTATCTTGAGGTTGCTGATGACGTTTCTGACTCTGTCCATGAACGGTTCTTCGGAAATGACCCAGCCTATGGCAGCCGACGGGAAGAATCCGTAACGCTTGCCCGGGGCGAAGTTCTCGGAACCGTTGTATCCGAAGTTGAATTCGGCTACATATCTGTTGTCATAAGTGTAGGATGCCCTTCCGGCAATACCCTGATTCCTGTACGGGAGTTTGTCGCCGTTGTCATAGTTGCTTCTCTGGGCGAGGAGCATTGCGGATACCGAATGCTTGTCCGCGAATGTCCTGTCGTAGTTCGCCGCTATTTCCAGATACAGACGCCTGTTTCCGTATGATCCGGACGTACTGTGTCCGAGGGTGTTGCTGCCTGTCTTGGTCCTTTGTATTATCAGGGAGCCGTCTTCATTTCTGGCAGAGGCGATACTGTAGTAATCCGGAGAAGTGGATCTGGTCACAGTACCGGACGAATACCGGTCAAAGGAGAAGGTAGCCTTCATCTTGAGTCCCGGGGTGAGGAATTTGAAGTCCTGCTCCAGAGAAAAGAGGGTCTCTATCTTGGACTCGCTCGTGGTCTTGTATCCCGACTGTGTGGCCTTGGCCCATACATTGCCCTCGGCACCTTCAGGAATCTCGCCTGTAGAATATCTTACAGGAAAATCGAACGGAACAGCACGGAACGCCCTGCTCCATATCAGACTTATATCCTCCGAAGTGGAATTCCTGTCCTGGAGATAACCGCCGATGTTCACGCGGAACTTGGTGGTCTTGGTGATGTTTATGTCCACATTTGAACGGACATTGTATCTCTGGAGCTTGATGGACGGGTCCCATTCGCGGCTCGTATCGCGGGTCAGGATACCCTGTTCGTTATAGAAAGCGGCCACGAGGGAATATGTGAGGATGTTGTTACCTCCGGAGACTTCTGCAGTCACCCTCTGGTTCGAAGCCCAGTCCTTGGAGATGGCGTCTATCCAGTTTACGTCAGGATAAAGGTCCGGGTCGTAGTTCTGCCTGGTCCTCAGGATGTCTTCAGTGAAGAGCGGGCTTATTCCCGACTCGACCCTGATATCATCCAGAAGCTGCATGTAGTCTGCCGCTCCGATGTAGTCCGGCAGCTGGACTGGAGTGGTGCCTGAAAATTCCGCCTTTATGGTGACCTTAGGCTTTCCTATTTCTCCTCTCTTGGTGTTGATCAGGATGACACCGTTGGCTCCCCTGACTCCGTAGACGGCACTGGCCGCCGCGTCCTTGAGAACGGAGAATGATTCTATTTCTTCAGCATCGATATTGTTGATGTCTCGTTCGATACCGTCGACCAGCACGAGCGGGTCACGGCCTGCGCTCTGGAATGTGGAGATACCGCGGATCCAGAAGGTGGAGTTGTCGTAGCCCGGTTCTCCCGAACGCTGCACAGCCAACACTCCGGCAACTGTTCCCGCAAGGTTGTTACTGAGGGATCTGGTGGTTCCGACTTTCAGTTTTTCCGGTTCGATAGCGGCAATCGAGGCTACTACCGATTCCTTGCGCTGCTGTCCGTAGGCGACTACGACTGCATCCTGCAGCTGCCCGATGTCTTCCGTCAGGACAACATTGACGACGCGGCGGTTTCCGACCTGGATTTCCTGAGAAACGAAGCCGATGTAGCTTATCTCGAGGATCGCCCACCTGTCCGGAACGGTCAGGGAGTAGTTACCGTCGATGTCGGCTATCGCATGGACATCCTTATTTCCTTTCAGAATGATCGTTGCACCCGGAAGCGGCTCGCCGTTCTCATCAGAAACATTACCGATAACATTGATGGCTGTTTGAGAGGCGGGCTCCTGCTGATTAATTAGAGTACTCCCCCCCCCCATGTGCAGAAACAGAGAAGATGCCTGCGGCAATCATGACTGCCACCATCTTCTTTCTGCTGAACAAGCATGAAATAGGGTTAATTGACATATTGATGGTATTAGTTGTAAATTTTATCAATTTCGTGTTTCGGCGCTTTCGGCGCTTTCAGTATTTTCGGCACTTTCTGCATTCCGGCATTTTCGGCATTCCGCATTTTCGGCATTCCGCCATTTTCGGCTTTCCGGCATTTTCTGCATTCGCCATTTTCGGTACTTTCTGCATTCCGGGTCCGGAGTTTGGTGCTCCGGGTGTTGGTTCAGGTTACGGCTCCAGTGTTTCCTGTGTTTGGCTCCGAAGTTCCTGTATTCCCCTGCTCCCGTGTTTCCTGGTCGGCCCTGTTTGATAGTCCGATCTCAGGTTCCGGTTCGTAAACTGCCTCGTAGTGACGTTCCGTAATACCTGCTCCCACAATACCCGTTCTTTTACGGCCTCTAATCTGCGACTCCCGATCAAATCCACGCCGCACTCTCTGTCGCAAACACATCAAGGCACATGTGTACGCCCACAAAATTAGATGTTTTTTTGTAAACTATCAAAGATTGCAAGAAGAATTTCACACACTGTTTTCACCTCATCCTCCGCGCAATATCATCGAATTTCCCCTCCACGCCAATCGTTACCGTTACCGGCAAAACTCCCCCTCCTCCCATCACCTACACCTCCGCACCCCTCGCCTCCCTCATCCCCTCCCATCCCCTCGGACTAGACGCAATTTCTGCCCAAAATGATGCTAGTCCCGCACAAAACACTCGGACTAGACGCATTCTTCGCCCAAAATGACACAGGTTCAGCACAAAACACTCGGACTAAGCGCATTCTTCGCCCAAATTGACACAAGTCCCACACAAAACACTCGGACTAGACGCATTCCCGACTCAAAATGACACAGGTCCCGCAAAAATCACACGGACTAGACGCATTCCCGACTCAAAATGACACAGGTCCCGCAAAAATCACACGGACTAGACGCATTCTCTACCCAAATTGACACAGGTCCAGCACAAAACACTCGGACTAGACGCATTCTTCGCCCAAAATGACACAGGTCCAGCACAAAACACTCGGACTAAGCGCATTCTTCGCCCAAAATGACACAGGTCCCACACAAAACACTCGGACTAGACGCAATTTCAACTCAAAATGATGCTAGTCCCGAGGAAAAGATACGGACCTGCAACAACATCTGCCTGAAATGCGCCAGGTCCGGTAAACGTCTTTCATCACGCAGCTTCACCTTGCTGTGAGCATACTGGCGGAAATGCGAGCACGATTGACCCCGACAGGGGTTGTAGCTGCGTGCGAACAACGCCAGCCTTCGACCGGACTAGGCGCATTCTCTACCCAAATTGACACAGGTCCCACTGAAACATCACAGACTAGACGCATTCTTCGCCCGAAATGATACAGGTCCGTGGACATCCTGTAGTGGCATTCTGGATGCGACGTGGAAACGGATAATTTTTTCGATGAATTTTCATTCGCATCGCTAAATAATTGTAAATATGATATTTATGCGAAAAATTATCCGTTTTATTTGAATTAAACGTGTAAAATTGGAAAACACGGATACTTTTCATTTTATTTACGCAAAAAAAGCCATGAACTATTACCATATCTGCACCGAAGGAAGCAAAGAAAACGTCTTGTTCAGGGAAGAAGACGACTACATTTCCGCAATGAACTATATTGCAATAACTTGCATCGAGCACAAAATGAATTTGCTGGCATTCTGCGTCATGTCGAATCATTTTCATTTTATTGTCAGATCCGAATTCTTTGCGGCAAAGAAATTCATGATCTCTATAAAACGGCGATGTTCAATGAAACATTGGTTCAAGTATGGCGAAAATAAATTGCTCGACAGAGCACAGCATCCTATCTGCATAAAAGAAATCACAGATATGGATTATTTGAAATCGGCGATTGCCTATGTCCTGAGGAACCCGTTCAGCGCGACAGGGGAATTGATGTGGACGTACCCTTGGAGCAGCATCGGGACATATTTTAATGAAATGAAATCCGGCTCCGACAGTAAGCCATTGATAAACAACAGCAAAAGGCGGAACGCAAGAATATTGCACAGCAAATTCACCATAAAGGACAGCTTGATCTGCACTTGTGCAGGAGGATATATCGACCCTAAAAAATATGTTGCATATCAGCAAGTTGAGTCAATTTTTGTGACTCCGAAATCGTTGTTTTATTTCCTGAATAAGGATAAGGACAAGGAAATGGAAATCGGTCTGACTTCACTGAATAAAAAGTTCGTAATCAGTGACAACAAAATTTTGAATGTATTGCCTTCTATCATTTACAATAACTTCGGCGTCTCTGAACTGGATGTGCTCGACATGAAGCAGAGGCTGTCTCTAATAGGGAAATTGAAACAGATGTTCAATTCTTCTGACAAGCAAATCGGGAGGATTCTTCAAATCAATCCGGACATGCTGAAAATCCGATAATAATGCTGTTGCGCCTAGCTCCGCTATAATCTCCGGACTAGGCGCAATTTCAGTTCAAAATGACACAGGTCCCACACAAAACACTCGGACTAAGCGCATTCTCGACTCAGAATGATACAGGTCCCGGGGAAATGTTACGGACTAGGCGCAATTCCGATATAAAATGATACAGGTCCCGGGGAAATGTTACGGACTAGGCGCAATTCCGATATAAAATGATACAGGTCCCGGGGAAATGTTACGGACTAGGCGCAGTTTCGGCTCAAAATGATACTAGTCCCGTGGAAGGCAAACGGACTAGGTGCAGTCCCGACTCAAAATGCGCCTAGTCCAACCGGTCAGGGACAATACATTTTTCCGTATCTACTTTTTTAAAGCTGGAGCCAAAGCACTTGCCGGAGGCATTTCTTGCGATGTTGAGTTTTTTTTATACTTTTGCAAATTGTTTTGTATCCGCTGGAGAAGGCGGACGAGCATTCAAACTAATATTAATAATGTATAAAGGATTTCCGGTCACGGGAATCGAGAAAAGATCAGACCATGCTGACAAGTCTTTTACAAATTGCAGGAGATGCAGGAGCGTCCGTAGAAGCCATACCTCAACAGGAAGTGGTTAGTTATTCATTGCTGGAAATGGCTGCCAAGGGCGGATGGCTCATGCTTGTACTGCTGGCGCTTTCCATCATCGCCATCTATGTCTTCGGCAAGAAATGGTGGATGATCCGCAAGGCAGGAATCATCGACAAGAACTTTCTGAAAGACATACACGCCTTCCTGCATGAAAACAAAATAAAATCAGCCACAGAATTGTGCCAGAAATACGACACGCCTATCACAAGGGTGATCGAAAAGGGAATCGGCAGGAAAGACAGACCGGTCCAGGACATCCAGATGGCTATGGAGAATACAGCCAATGTCGAGATTTCCGTTCTGGAGAAAGGGCTCCCGATGCTCGCCACGATTGCCGGTGGCGCACCTATGATCGGATTCCTCGGTACTGTAATGGGTATGATCCAGGCCTTCTTCAACATGGCGAACGCAGGAAACAATATAGACATCACCCTGCTTTCAGGAGGAATCTACACGGCGATGGTGACCACTGTCGGCGGACTCATCGTCGGGATTCTGGCTTACTTCGGCTACAATTTCCTGACTTCCAGAATCTCTGACCTGACTTCCACGATCGAAAGCACGACCATGGAATTTATGGACATCATAAACGAAGACATTGCCGGAAACCGGCAATAATGGCTATAACTTACACTGGAAAATGGCAATAAAAAGAAATACAAAGGTATTGTCGGAATTTTCGATGTCGTCCATGACCGATATCGTCTTCCTTCTGCTGATATTTTTTCTGGTGACATCCACGCTGGTAAATCCGAACGCCCTGAAACTGCTGCTGCCGAAGAGCACCGGACAGGTATCGGCAAAGGCTACTGTCAGCGTATCCATAAAGCATTATCAGGATTCGGACACTTTCTCGTACCATATAAACGGGGAGCAGACTCCGGTAAGGTTCGACCAGATAGAAGGGGAGCTGAACGAGTTGCTGATGACGGAAGAGGATCCGACGTTTTCGATATATTCGGACGAGACCGTCCCTATCAAGGAAGTGGTACAGATCATGAATATCGCCAAGCGGAATCATTATAAGGTGATATTGGCGACATCGCCGGAGTAGGAGCCGGCGAACGGACGGGACGAGACGGCGGGAAGAGTCAGCGGACGGAACGAGACAGCAGGTAGCAGAGACAGCAGGTAGCAGAGACAGCAGGTAGCAGAGACAGCAGGTAGCAGAGACAGGCGAACGAGACCGCAGGGCTGGCGAAAACACGGCGCGAGACAGAAGAAGCACGCAAAGCACAGAAGAAACACGCAAAGCACAGAAGAAACACGCAAAGCACAGAAGAAGCACGCAAAGCATAGAAGAAACACGCAAAGCACAGAAGAAACACGCAAAGCACAACACGAAACAGAAGAAGCGCGCAAAGCACAGCAGGAAAGTACAGGAACAGAAAGTGCCAGATGGACAAATTTCACGAACAGGAACGCCAAAGGCGGGAAAGAAGCTCAACGGCTGCGGGGATTATCCTCGCGGCAGTGTTGCATCTGGCCCTGTTCGCAATATGCATGACAAGCGGGCTCAAATACCTGTATCCGCCGCCACCGGAGCAGAACATGCTGGTAGAGTTCATCGAACTGGACTCCGAACCGCAGATTCCGGAGCAGATTGATTTCGGGACCCAGCCGCGATCAGCCGAAGCGGATCCGGAGGAAAACATAAACTTGGTACAGAAATCAGAGGCGCAAATGGAAGGCACGGGTGCGAACGAGGCGCCGGAAGCCACGACCGGCGATGACGGCGACGTCGAAGTCCCGGAACCGCCACGAAAGACGGAAATCAACCGTCGTGCCCTGTTCCATGCCGCCAAAAATGAAACAGAAAAAGATACATTGGCCCCTCAGTCTGCCGCGAAGGCCTCGGATGAGCTGAAAGCCGGACATGCCTTGGGCAATACGCTTACAGGCAAGACATCGGGAGAGCCTAATGCAGTATTGAAGGGAAGAACCGTAGTCGGCACCCTGCCGAAACCGGCATATGCTGTCCAGAACAGCGGCGTCGTGGTAGTGGATATACTGGTCGACAGATACGGCAACGTTACAAGCGCGGTTCCGGGCGGAGCAGGAACGACAGTCACGGACAAGACCCTGTGGGATGCAGCCAGAAAGGCTGCAATAAACACGCAGTTCAATGTCAAGGCTGACGCACCGCTTCAGCAGGCCGGAACCATCACATACATATTTAAATTATTATAAAATTGCCGGGAGGCACAAAGAAACAATGGAAAACAATTTCAAGGGCGGTTTTGACCGCGGAAGTGAAGACCGTAGGGATTACGGCAGCAGAAAAAATGAAAATGCAGGAGCGACCGGAAGACCTCGCAGGCCGAGAATCGGGAGATCGTCACAGCCGGGAGGCGAAAAGCTCTATTCATCAAGCGACGAAAGAAGATTCATTCCGGCAGGAGAACGCAGAAGCCATTCAGGCTCCGGGAATTACCATGAAAACGGTGACAGAGGATTCGGGAACCGTGGCGGACGCAGGAGCTTCGGAAGTCAGAGAGGCTACGGAGATTCAGACAGAAGAGGCTACGGAAACTCGGACAGAAGAGGCTACGGAGATTCAGACAAAAGAGGCTACGGAGATTCAGACAGAAGAGGCTACGGAGATTCAGACAGAAGAGGCTACGGAGATTCAGACAGAAGAGGCTACGGAAGCCATGAAGGCAGAAGCTACTCCGAGCGCAAAGGTTTCGGGACATATTCTGACAGAAGAAATTCAGGAGACCGTCGCGACCGCAGAGGATTCGCGACAGACGGCGAAAGAAGACCATACGGAAACCGAGCCGGCGCAGGTCAGGGACGCACACCGGGCGGAAGAAGACCGGCTGCGAGGCCTTACGGCAGACAGTTTGCTGAAAATCAGGCTGCCAGCGGCATAAACAAGATGATCGACAGGAAGAGGAAACAGGCCGAAGAAGCATATTCCGACTTCGACTACGCACCGATACCGGTCAAGGAGGAGGTCAGGCTGAACAAGTTCATCGCCAATTCCGGAATGTGCTCCAGAAGGGAGGCCGACAACTTCATACAGGCCGGAGTCGTGACAGTGAACGGAGAAGTGGTGACCGAACTCGGCACGAAGGTCCGCATGACAGATGACGTCCGCTTCAACGGCGAAAGGCTGAAAGGCGAACAGAAGGTATATATAGTGATGAACAAACCGAAAGGTTACGTGACTACCACAAGCGACCCTCATGCGGAAAAGACGGTGATGGATCTGCTGAAAGGATGCAAGTCCCGTGTATTTTCCGTCGGCAGGCTCGACAAGAACACTACCGGAGTCCTGATGTTCACCAACGACGGGGAAATGGCCGAAAAGCTCACCCACCCTTCCTACAACAAGAAGAAAATCTATCAGGTGACGCTGAACACGGATCTGACGCAGGAAGACTATGACAAGATTCTTGCAGGCGTCATGCTCACTGACGGGGAGATTGCGGCAGACGAACTGGAATACATAGACGACTCCGATCACAGGAAACTCGGAATAGAAATACATTCAGGAAAGAACAGGATAGTCAGAAGGATTTTCGAAAGCCTCGGCTACGAGGTGAAGAGCCTCGACCGGGTGTACTTCGCAGGACTCACCAAGAAGGGTCTGAAGAAAGGGCACTGGAGATATCTGACAGACGCGGAAGTCAACATCCTGAAAATCGGATCGTACCAGTAGAAAATCAGGACTTATGTCGGAACAGAAAAGACACCGCTCCGGATTCGTGAACATAATAGGGAATCCGAATGTCGGGAAATCCACGCTGATGAATGCTCTGGTCGGGGAAAAGCTCTCGATAGTGACCGCGAAGGCCCAGACGACCAGACACAGGATAATGGGCATTGTGAACGGAGAAGACTACCAGATAGTCTACTCCGACACTCCCGGCATACTGAAGCCGAACTACAGGCTGCAGAAAAACATGATGGACTTCGTGGACACTGCCATCGGCGATGCCGACATCATACTGTACGTGACGGATGTCATAGAAAAAAGCGACAAGAACGCGGAGTATATAGCCAAACTCCAGAACATCTCCTGCCCTGTTATCTTGGTAATCAACAAGATAGACATAAGCACACAGGAGCATGTGATGGAGCTGATGGAATGGTGGCACGGCCAGCTCCCGGGAGCGACAATCTTCCCCGCCTCGGCGCAGGAAAGATTCAACCTCGAGAATATCTTCGACGCCATCGTGTCGAATCTGCCGGAAGCACCTGCATGGTACGACAAGGACGTGTTTACCGACAAGAACCTGCGGTTTTTCGCCTCTGAAATCATCAGGGAGAAAATCCTGCTTTTCTACAGTCAGGAAATCCCGTACAGCTGCGAAGTCGAGATCGAAAGCTTCAAGGAAGGCAGCGAACGCTACGACATAAGCGCCATCATTTATGTCATGCGCGATACCCAGAAAGGCATCCTCATCGGCAAGGGCGGACAGATGCTGAAAAAAGTCGGCACGCGGGCCCGTCTGGACATGGAGGACTTCTTCCAGAAGAAAGTCTTTCTGAGACTGTTCGTAAAAGTCGACCCTGACTGGCGCGAAAACAGGAAGGAATTGCGGCGTTTCGGCTATGAATAGTGGCCGAAGGCCAATAATAATATCAGGACTGAAGATTATGGACGATTTGGAGGACAACAGACCGGATGGGATCAATGAAGATGATTCCGATCAGGAAATAGTCGGCGAAGGGACATCCAGCGGGAAATACGACCGTCTGATCAACGACAACAGCCGGAAATACAGGCTCTCGGGCATGTTCAAGGAATGGTTTCTCGACTATTCCTCTTATGTCATACTCCAGAGGGCCGTCCCGCATATAGACGACGGTCTGAAACCGGTCCAGAGGCGTGTCCTTCATACAATGTTCAAGATCGACGACGGCACATACACGAAAGTGGCCACCATCGTCGGAGAAGCCATGAAACTGCATCCTCACGGCGATTCCTCAATCCTCGGGGCTCTGGTCCAGATAGGGCAGAAGAATCTGCTGGTGGACTGCCAGGGAAACTGGGGAAACATCATTACCGGCGACTCGAACGCCGCGTCAAGGTACATAGAAGGCCGGCTGACCAAATTCGCCAAGGAAGTGCTTTACAGTCCGAAAATCACGGAATGGATGAATTCCTATGACGGGAAGAGTCTGGAACCGGTAAATCTCCCCGTAAAGTTCCCTCTGCTGCTGGCCCAGGGAGCCGAAGGCATCGCGGTGGGTCTTGCCTCGAAAATCCTTCCGCACAATTTCAACGAATTGCTCGACGCTTCCATAGCCATACTGAAAGGCGAAGAAGCCGAACTCTATCCCGACTTCCCTACCGGAGGATATGCCGACTGCACCAGATACAACGGCGGCAGACGCGGCGGAGTGGTGAAAGTCAGGGCGAAAATCGAGAAAATCGACAAGAATACTCTGGCCATCACCCAGCTGCCTTTCGGCAAGACTACCGATGACATCAAGGAGTCCGTCATGAAGGCCAAGGGCAACGGGAAGATAAAAATCCGGAAAATAGATGACCTGACCACCACTCAGGCCAATATTGTCATCCATCTGCCGAACGACGTATCCCCGGACAAGACCATAGACGCCCTGTACGCCCTGACGGACTGCGAAGTATCCATCTCTCCGAACGCATGCGTGATAGTGGACAACAAACCGCAGTTCATGAGCGTGAATGAAATCCTGAAATACAACACCGCCCACACGAGGGAGCTGCTCGGAAAGGAACTCGGGATAAGACTCGACGAACTGAACGAAGACTGGCATTACGGCTCTCTGGAAAGGATATATTTCGAAAACGGGCTATACAGGATTCTGGAAAAGAAGGATTCCTCAAGCTGGCAGCAACAGCTCGACGAGACCTTCGCCGAGATGAAGAAATACCAGTCACAGGTGTTGCGGGAAATCACCATGGACGATATCCTGAAACTCGTGGAAAAGCCTATCAGGAAAATATCCATGTTCGACATCAAGGCTCTGGATGAAAAACTGAAAGGAATCGAAGCGGAAATCGATGAAGTGCGGAATCATCTGGAACATCTTACGGAGTTTACCATCAATTATTTCCGCTCCCTCAAGAAAAAATACGGGAAGGACTGGCCGAGACTTACGGAAATCACCAGCTTCGAGACCATCACGGCCACGAAAGTGGTGAGCAACAATGCGAAACTTTATGTCAACAAGGCTGAAGGCTTCGCCGGCATAGGACTCAAGAAGGAAGACAACGCGGAGTTCGTATGCGACTGCTCCGACATGTCGGAAATCATAGTCATCAGGAAGGACGGCAAATATGTGGTCACCAAGGTAAGCGACAAGGCATTTTTCGGCAAGGACATCCTGTATGTGGGTCTTTTCGACAGGAACGACCAGAGGACTATCTATAATGTCATCTACCGCGACGGTAAGGACAGCGTGGCTTACGCCAAGAGATTTTCAGTGACAAGCATCACAAGGGACAAGGAATACGATATCACGCAGGGCACTCCGGGTTCGAAGATATTGTGGTTCACGGCCAACCGTAACGGTGAAGCCGAGACTGTCAGGATATATCTCAGGCCGAGGCCGAAACTGAAGAAACTCGTGGATGAGTACGATTTCGCCGGTTTAGCCATAAAGGGACGGGCTGCACGCGGGAATCTGGTATCCAAGAGTCCTATCCAGAGGATAATGCTGAAATCCAAGGGCGTTTCCACCATCGGCGGAAAGGACATATGGTTCGATGAGGACATCAACAGGCTCAATGAGGACTCCAGAGGCAAGTATCTCGGCCAGTTCGGAAACGGCGACCACATACTTGCAGTATTCAAGGACGGGACATATTATACCACATCCTATGACCTGAGCAACAGGTATCAGGGCGAATTGGCCGTCATAGAAAAACTGGATCCGAACAAGACATTCACGGCCGTCTATTATGACGGAGCGCAGAAATGCTACTACGTGAAAAGATTCTCTTTCGAGCTGAAGGACAATACCCCTACCCCATTCATTTCCGTTTCCAAGGGCTCTTTTCTGGCGGGAATCAGCTCAGACAGGCACCCGCAGATCGAGGTGACCTTCGGAGGGAAGCATGAGCACAAGCTCCCCGAGGTGATAGACGCGGAAGAATTCATAGGCAAGAAAGGCGTACAGGCCAAGGGAAAGAAAGCCAGCCAGTACGACATCAGGGAAATAAAGTTCATAGAACCCCTGCACAAGCCGGAAGACGATATGGAAGAAACTGCAGTGCAGGACGCGCCTGAAGAACTTCAGGATCCCGCCGTCATCCGGGAAGGGGAAGATCCTACACTGTTCTGAAAAAATCCGGCTGCCATGGTCATATCATTATGCGGATTCATGGGCTGCGGGAAAAGCAGCGTGGGCAGAATCCTTTCGGAAAGGCTTGCCTGCAGGTTCGTTGACCTCGACGAACTTATAGAACGGCGTGCAGGCCGCACCATAGCGGAGATATTCGGCACGGAAGGAGAAGCAGGGTTCAGGATGATGGAACGGGACGCGCTCGAAGATGTCCTGTCCGGACAGACAGGTACGGACATAAAGCCTGAAGCAAACGCACTCCTGCTGCTATCGCTCGGCGGGGGTACAGTCACCACCCCGGAATGCGCGGCCATGGTCAGGGAAAAGACATTCTGCATCTATCTGCGTGCCGGAATAGGGACTCTGCTCAGGAATCTGCGTCAGGACAGCGGCTCACGCCCGATGCTGCATCAGGACAGTACGGGTGCATCCTCACTCGAAGACAGGATCAGGGAACTTATTCAAGCCAGACAGAGCATTTACGAGGATTGCGCCGGCATGACAGTCGACATGGACGGACTCACGCCCGGACAGGCGGCAGACATCATCATTGCCGGAATCCGGCATCACGGTCTATAGGAAATCTTCCCGTTCGTGAATATCCTTGATGCGCAGCTGCACATTGGCTACGCCCCTGTAGAAATTCTCCACGATGGTATAACAGATGTCGACAGGGTTTCCGCTGCGGATATATTCGAAGTGTTCGGCCTTGTTGAAGGCTATGGCCGAAAAATGATGGAAATACTGTGATTCCTGCATCAGTTCGAGCTTCAGATGGCCGGCATTGGCGCCGACTTTCCTGCCGTTTCCGTAGTCATAGACATTTTCGGTGAGGAAGACGGGAGCCGTGTTGCCCGGACCGAACGGCTGGAACTGCTTGAGAATCCTGACGAACTTCGGGGTAATGGTGACAAAATCCAGTTTGGAATCCACATATATCACAGGGGTCAGCATCTCCGTGGATATCCTGCCGCCTATGAATTTCTCTATCCTGCTGCAGAACTCCTGAAGCCTGTCTTCCCTGAGGGTAAGCCCTGCGGCGTAAAGATGCCCTCCGAAATTCTCCAGAAGGTCCGCACAACTTTCTATGGCTTCATACAGGTCGAAACCGTGGACGCTTCTGGCCGAGCCTGTGACCATCCCGGGCTGGGATCTGGTAAAGACTATGGTAGGCTTGTAGAAGGCCTCCACCAGACGTGAAGCCACAATCCCCACCACGCCCTTGTGCCACGAGGGATCGTAGACGATGGTGGCATTCTCCGATGACAGGCATTTGCCTGACTGGACCATTTCCAACGCCTGCTGGGTGATTTCCTTGTCGATATTCTTGCGCTCGTTGTTGTAGCGGTTTATCTCCTCCCCTATCTTCTCCGCCTCTTCCGGATCGGTGGCTGTCAGAAGCTCCACCGCCACCCTGCCGGACTCCATCCTTCCCGCCGCATTGATTCTCGGGCCGATCTTGAAGACAATGTCGTCAATGGTGACATGCTCCGGATCCACCCCGGAAAGACGTATCATGGCGGAAAGTCCGGTGCGCGGATGCTCGTTCAGCTGCTTGAGGCCATAGTGAGCCAATATCCTGTTCTCCCCTGTCACCGACACGAGGTCTGCGGCGATGCTGACTACCAGCAGGTCCAGAAGCGACACCAGATTCCCGAAAGGGATTCCGTAACAGGAAGCGCAGGCCTGCACTAATTTGAAGCCGACTCCGCATCCGGAAAGATCCTCGAACGGATAGCCGCAGTCCTCCCTCTTGGGGTCGAGCACGGCCACGGCATGAGGTATCTCGTTTTCGGGCAGATGATGGTCGCAGATGATGATGTCGACTCCTTTGCCGGAGGCATAGGCCACCTTGTCGTTCGCCTTGATGCCGCAGTCCAGGGCTATGATAAGGCCGAACCCGTTTTCCGCAGCCCAGTCCACCCCTTTCAAGGAGAGGCCGTAGCCCTCGTCGTATCTGTCGGGAATATAGAAATCAAGATTTGAAGTCAGTTTCTTCAGAAAAGAATATACCAAGGCGACTGCTGTGGTGCCGTCCACATCGTAATCCCCGTAGACAAGGATTTTCGTATTCTCGTCCACAGCCCTTTTTATGCGGGCCACGGCCTTGTCCATGTCTTTCATCAGGAAAGGATCATGCAGGTCGTTGAGGTCCGGACGGAAAAAGGATCTGGCCTGCGCGAACGTCTCTATACCCCTCTGGGCAAGCAATCCGGCCAGTACGGGATCGATCCCGAGCTCTGATGCAAGCCTGCTCGCCGTTTCCGGATCCGCCGGCTCCTTCATTATCCATTTCCTTTCCTTCACCATAAATACAAAGATACGGATATTTTATATGTGTTGCACGAAAAATCCGTTTTTTCGTGCAATGGAAAATTGCTGATTTTATTTATTATTGCACTGATTTCAGTGCATATTTTTTATAAAATTGCACTATTTTTAGTGCAATTGTGTGTATTTGCTTCATGAAACTCAATAAAAGATAAACGAGAAGCATGGACACATTATTGCAAGCATATAGAATCAGGCTTGACCTGACTCCTGTCGGTTATGTCAGATCTTTTCATGATACAATCAACTGGAAAAACAGGCTAATCGGCATCCTGGGGCAAAAGGGGGTCGGCAAATCGACTATGATTCTCCAGCATATCAAGTTGTATGACAAAATAGAAGAATCATTGTATGTTCAGGCGGATGATTTCTATTTTGCAGGAAACACGATCTACGATCTTGCGCTGGCATTTTTTCAGCGCGGAGGCAAGAAACTGTATATTGACGAGATACATAAGTACAAGGGATGGACGACCGAAATCAAGATGATATATGACCAGCTGCCGCTCTTGCAGGTAGTATATTCAGGCAGTTCGATACTTGATTTGAAGAAAGGCGCCAAGGCTGATCTGAGCAGAAGAACGGTTGAATATACAATGCCTGTTCTGTCATTCAGGGAATATCTCAACATTTCTCAAGGATGGAGCCTCAGACCGTCTTCGTTGGAAGGTATCCTTGAAGGCAAAGTGGATTTCCCGTACGGAGAATACAGACCTCTAAAGTATTATCAGGAGTATCTGCAGCACGGTTGTTATCCGTATTTTACAGAGGAGGACTTTCTGATAAAGCTGAAACAGTCCATTACTGCTACAGTTGAGGATGATATTCCGAAATATGCGGAAATGACAGTTGCCGCTGCGGTAAAATTAAAGAAACTGATGTATATGCTTGCTATGTCCGTACCCTACAAGCCGAATCATACAACGCTTGCCAGAGATCTGGACATCAGCAGAAACACACTTCCGGATTTTATAGAGTATCTGGAGAAATCGGGGTTGTTCAATGCGTTAAGGGAGAAATCCAGCGGAGACGGCCTGTTGCAAAAGACGAAGAAACTTTATCTTGACAATCCGAATATCATTTATGCATTGGGACTCGGCAAAGCCGATGAAGGCACAATCAGGGAAACTATGTTTCTGACATGGACAAAGGAAAAATATACGGTCAGTTCATCAAAAATCTCAGACTTTGAGATAAATGACATGACATTCGAGGTAGGCGGAAAGAACAAGACCGGAAAGCAGCTGAAAGAAGCAATCAATGGATATGTCGTGAAAGATAACATAGAGTATGCATCCGGCAAAAATATACCCATCTGGATGTTCGGATTCATTTACTGATTCCTCCGTTTTCCAGTCCATTTAATTTTACTAAATTTGCCCGACACTCCTGTCAAAACCCCGACTTCCATATGCTACGAAAAATCAGAATCATACTGGCGGCAATAGTGTTCACGCTGGTGACCCTCCTTTTTCTCGACTTTACAGGCACGATCCACCGATGGTTCGGCTGGCTGGCCCGGATACAGTTCCTGCCGGCAGTGCTGGCCGGGAATTTCGCCATCGTGAGCCTGCTCGTCATCATCACCCTTTTGTTTGGCAGGGTCTATTGCTCGGTAATATGTCCGCTGGGCATATTCCAGGACGTCATTTCATGGGCCAACGGAAGGCGGAAGAAGAAAAACCGCTTCAGATTTTCCTGGTCTCCCGCGAAAAACCTGCTCAGATACGGGACGCTCGCCGTCTTCATCGCAGTCATGGCCGCCGGATTCATGTCCATAGCCGCCATCATAGCCCCATACAGCATGTACGGAAGGATTGCCGGCAGCCTTTTCGCCCCGCTCTGGCAGTGGGGGAACAATCTTCTGGCATGGGTCGCAGGAAGGATTGACAGCTATGCGTTCTACGGCACCGAAGTATGGCTCAAGAGCCTGCCTGTCCTCATCGTAGCAATCATCTCTTTCATAGTCATCTTCATCCTGGCGTGGAAGAACGGCCGCACATGGTGCAACACCGTATGTCCTGTCGGCTCCGTTCTGGGGCTTCTTTCGCGCTTTTCCGTATTCAGGCCTGTCATCGACACTGAAAAATGCCGGAACTGCGGGCTTTGCGGCAGACATTGCAAGGCATCCTGCATAAACATGAAGGAACACGTGATAGATTACAGCCGCTGCGTAGCGTGCTTCGACTGTCTCGACACTTGCAGCGAAGGAGCGATAAGCTACAGGCCCTTCTGGAAAAAGACAACCCCGGATGACAAGACAGTTTCTGACAAGGCTGCCCTTACGGGCAATGACGGTGTCCGCGAGAGTGCCTCCGGCCGTCCGGACAATGGCAGACGCGCTTTCATCGCGTCTGCGGCAGCCGCCATCGGCGCTGCGACCGTCAAGGCGCAGGAGATGAAGGTAGACGGAGGTCTGGCCGCAATTCAGGAAAAGAAAATCCCTGTACGCAAGACGCCGCTGAAGCCTGCCGGGTCTGTGGGCCTGAAGCATTTCACGGATCATTGCACGGCATGCCAGCTCTGCGTGGCGGTATGCCCGAATCAGGTATTGAGACCGTCAGGAAACCTGATGACCCTGATGCAGCCGGAAATGTCTTACGAAAGAGGATGGTGCCGCCCCGAATGCACCAGATGTTCCGATGTATGCCCTTCAGGGCCTATCGGCCATGTGAGCGTGGAAGAGAAGTCGTCCATACAGATCGGGCACGCCGTAATCATCTATGAGAACTGCGTGGTGAACACGGACAATGTAGCCTGCGGGAACTGCGCTCGGCATTGCCCTTACGGGGCTATCAGAATGGTGCATTCAGTGCCCGGGAACAAGGAATCCCTACGGATTCCTACCGTGGTGGAAGAGAGATGCATCGGCTGCGGGGCATGCGAATACCTTTGCCCGGCCAGACCGGTGAGTGCGATTTATGTCGAAGGTCATGAGATCCATAAAATATTGTAATTTATGAAGACATCGGACAAGGGCAGTATATCCAGAAGGGAATTTCTGAAAAGGACAGGCACTGCGGCAGCCATCGGCATTGCAGCGGCAGGCTGCACCCCGGGCCGGCATAGGATACAGGCTTCGGGCGAGGTTCCGGGGGAGATGGTTTTCCGGACGAACCCGCGGACAGGGGACAGGGTCTCGCTTCTGGGCTATGGCTGCATGAGGTGGCCGATGACGACAGACGGCCAGGGGCGCGAGGTCATCGACCAGGAACAGGTCAACAGGCTGGTGGACACGGCTTTGGCGAGCGGGGTGAACTATTTTGACACGTCTCCTGTGTATTGTCAGGGTCTGTCGGAGAAAGCCACGGCCATTGCCTTGTCAAGGCACCCGAGAGAGTCTTATTTTCTGGCTACGAAATTGTCGAATTTCAGCAACTGGTCCAGGGAAAATTCCATTCTGATGTATCGGAAGTCTTTCGAGAATCTCATGACGGACTGCATCGACTATTATCTGCTGCATTCTGTGGGCAACGGCGGCAGGGAGCATTTCGACGCGAGATATATCGAGAACGGGATGGTTGATTTCCTCATGGCGGAGCGCGAGGCAGGACGCATCAGGAATCTCGGGTTTTCTTTCCACGGGAACAGGGAGAGTTTCGACTATGTACTGGGGCTGCATGAGAAAGTGCATTGGGATTTCGTGCAGATTCAGATGAATTATGTGGACTGGAGACATGCCGCATCCAGAAATGTGGACGCGGAGTATCTGTATGGGGAGCTGTCGCGCAGGGGGATTCCGGCGGTGATCATGGAGCCTCTGCTGGGCGGACGTTTAAGCAAAGTGCCTGAATATATAGCCGAGAGGCTGAAAAGCCGCGACCCTTATCGCAGCGTGGCTTCGTGGGCGTTCAGGTTTGCGGGGACATACCCGAGTGTCCTGACCGTGTTGAGCGGGATGACATGGATGGAGCATCTGGAGGAGAATATCCGGACTTATTCGCCTCTCGAGCCGCTGACCGAGGAGGATCTGGCGTTTCTGGAGGAGACGGCCGTGCTTATGATGCAGTACCCGACAGTGCCGTGCAACGACTGCAAGTATTGCATGCCTTGCCCTTACGGGATAGACATTCCTGCCGTCCTGCTGCATTACAACAAGTGCGTGAATGAGGGCGATATCGCACAGGATCCCGGGTCGGAGGATTACAGGAGAGCGCGCCGGGCATATCTTGTGGGTTATGACAGGGCCGTGGAGAAGGTCAGGCAGGCGGATCATTGCATCGGATGCAAGCAGTGCATCCCGCATTGCCCGCAGAGCATCGACATTCCGCACGAGCTGCACCGCATAGCCCGGTATGTGGAGAATCTGAAACGGTCGGGGGATTCACTGTAACGGCTGCGGGTCATTTTATCGGAGGCTGCCGGTAGACGAGTTCGGGCGGCATTCATTTAGCGCCGCGAGCTGCATTCGGTCCATGTCACAGGCGGGTCAGAAGAATACTCGGGCCGACACGGTATTTTGTAGCCCTGACGTAGAACATCCATTGAGCTATGAAATATGGGATCATGACTAAATAGCGGTCGCAGGGCACGGGTTCCACGAACATGTCCCAGGCCAGAATGAAGTCGGAAACGATGAAGAAAAAGGCTCCCACTGCGTAGAATATGCTTCTCTGCATCAGGGCGGAATAGAACATCAGGGATACCACTATGGCGTAGAAGGCGACTCCGGCCCGCTGGACGCCGGACGGGACTTCAGGGATTATGCTGATCATGGCCATCAGGAGTATGGCTGCCACGCAGATTCCTGTAACAGTCAGAAAGGCGACGCGCTTTTTCGTCAGTATTGCGCTGATGTTCCGGACCGAAGCTTTGCCTGTAAGGAAGAGCCGCTGGAGGAAGAAGAGACACAGGAAGAGGTTCGCCACGGCGAAGCATTCCATCTGTGCCATGAAGTTTCCGGCTGCCCCCATCAGGTCGCCGGCGGCAGATGCTATCAGTGCCACGCACATCGGCATGGGTACGAGCCAGAGCGAGAATATGGCGATGGCGGCTACCGGAAAAGCGATTTCATAAGGGGGTTCCACCGGGAGGAAATAGAGCAGGGCCAGACCCAGATATAGGACGGTGGATATCCATACCATGGCTTTCAGCTTCTTTCCCGATATATTCTTTCCGAACATGGCTTTCTGAATTTTTCTCCAATATAGCAATTTTCCGCATTCCGGCCATGCCATTCCGGCTTATTTTATCCTGACCCGCCTGAGTTTTCGTCCGATGAGACCGGAACCGTCCGAGGCGGCACGGATGCTATCGTAATCCTCCGGATCATCCGTAACCCTCCGAACCATCCGGACCTGGCGCATTTCTCGCTAAAAATGACACTAGTCCCGAGGAAAAACAATGGACCTGGCGCATTTCTCGCTAAAAATGACACAGATCCCACAGAAACATCTCGGACCTGAAGCGATATCTGAGCAAAATGCTCCTAGTCCCGAGGAAAAACAATGGACCTGGAGCAATACCCGGCCAAAATGATACTAGTCCCGCACAAAACACCCGGACTAAGCGCAATCCATGCCCAAAATGATACTAGTCCCG
>CALUUA010000019.1 GCA_944323845.1 uncultured Bacteroidales bacterium | reverse complement strand
CTCGGCCAAAATGATACTAGTCCCGCACAAAACACCCGGACTAAGCGCAATCCATGCCCAAAATGATACTAGTCCCGTGGAAAAACAATGGACCTAGCGCAATACCCGGCCAAAATGATACTAGTCCCGTGGAAAAACAATAGACCTGGAGCGATACTCGGCCAAAATGATACTAGTCCCGCACAAAACACCCGGACTAAGCGCAATCCATGCCCAAAATGATACTAGTCCCGAGGAAAAACAATGGACCTAGAGCGATACTCGGCCAAAATGATGCTAGTCCCGTGGGATATGATGTGTGACAGAACGGACAGGAGGACAGGAGGACAGGAGAACAGAAAGGACAGGAGAACAGAAAGGACAGAAGGACAGGAGAACAGAAAGGACAAGAGGACAAGAAATACAGGAAATAAAGAAAGGACAGAAAAAGAAAACGCCCAAACTTACATTTCGGGTGTAAATTTGGGTGCATAATTTGTAATTTGCTGATATTCAGCTTTAGTGCGGAGAGAAGGGGATTCGAACCCCTGTGACCCTTTAGGAGTCAACACGCTTTCCAGGCGTGCCTCTTAAGCCACTCGAGCATCTCTCCAATGATGTTGATTCAAAAAGGTTTAAAATAGCCCGATGCTTATTAATAAACCTGCTTTGGGATCAACCTCTATTTTCCGAGTTCCATCAATACATTCTTTTCCGCATCGAGAAGAAGAAGGTTCTCCCCGTCAGCCTTTACCGAAACGACATTCCTCATCGCTCCAAGCACTGCGCTTTCAGCCTTCATATTCTCTTCCGGGCCGGCCATCATGGTAGTAGCCATATTGCCGAATGTCAGTTCTTTCCCGTCAAGCACATAAGAACCGTTCATGATGTTGCATCCGGTAAAGCCATGAGCTTTGGATTCTTCGGTATTGAATTCGATAAACGGTTTCTCATCGCCGATAACAACGACATCTTCACCGTTGACTTTCAAAATGTTCCATTTTCCGGCAATATCCGGCTGTCCGCAGCATGAAGCCATCAGAAGTGTAGCGGCAGCGAGTGCCAGACCTGCTAAAATGCGTTTCATAGTCCGATAAATTATCAAATCGGGGCGCAAGTTAACAATTTTTCATGAAAACACGAAATCTCAAAATTATTTTGTCCGCTGCGCTGCCAACGGGAATAGCCCCTGAAGTAAACTACAAAAGCAAACCGCCGGAAGCCATGGAGAAGCCTCGCCATCACCAGCGATTCTGGACGGACGGTTCGTCAGAATACTTTATGCACCGCACCGGAGCCGCGCTGGTACGGTTCGCATAATCTGTCGTCAGGTTCGAACTATACGTACCCGCATCCTGAATGGAAAAACTCCCGTTGGTAAACAACGTACTCTGAATCAGCAGAGAACGCCCCCTGTGCCTGTAATACTCGGCATCATTCTCATCATGATTCACCCTGGCATCCTGATAATCAGCCAGATCCCCCACATAAAACCATGCATGAGTCCTGTCGGTACGGCCGCGGTCATGACCCCTCCACCCCGTGAACGGGAAGAAATTGTCCCTCTGGCGTCCGCCGCCGGAAGCAGTCGAAACGGAAGACGGCACAGACACCCCTACAGGATCACCGTTCACAGAAACCTCGCTCCACCGCGACTGATTCGCCATGCAATAATCGAACAACAGTTCCAGCTCATCATCAGCCACCCTGTACCCATACGGACACGGATCATAAATGGTCTTGGTCACAGATGAACCGGAATACCCCCACAGCCCGTCAATCTGATAGAAAAGCCAGTCGTTCGGATAATCGCCGATAATGGACGGCCCCATGATGGCCAGCGGATTGCGCGCACTCAGCTCCACTGTAGGATTGTCCACATACATGGCACTGACACTGCCCATCACGCCCTGATCCATATAATAATACGGAGCAGTGGTCAAGTCCGCCTGGGCATAGTCATACGCCGCCGGCCCCGGTGAAGGATCCTTCCTGCCCCATTGGTAATAAAAACCGTAAGTATCCAGCACGGTATCTGCAGAACCGGCCACATCCGCCGTCGCCCCCAGATTCATGTTCAGCATGGTGAAATTCTCTATACCGGCGCTGCCCGGCAGAGCATATGACACATCCTCCAGCCGGTCGGTCACCCAGATATGCCATGACCAGATTATCTCCCCTGCCCTGTCATATACGGCTATGACGGCATTCCCCGTCAACGGATCAGTCTCCGACCTGCATGCCTCGTTAAGCGTGAACCGCACATAGCCTTGCAGAAGTTCGACATGAGTGATGAGATACGGCTCATCCTGCCACAATATTCTGGCGGAATAAGGGTCGAAATACACGTCATCCGGATAAAGCTCTGCCCCTGCAGTACTGCCGATGACCCCGAGTTCGCCCCTGCCGGCTACCATCGCCTGGAAATAGAATCCGTCATAATATGACCCCGTATCTTCATCCTTCATCATCTGCGGAGTGACCACGTAGCAGTTCGAATATTCGAAATTGGACACAATGTCCGGATTGTACGGAGCCAGATTCCTGAACCGTTCGAAATCCTCGTTTCCTATCACCACGTCCAGACTTCCGTCGGTCTTGATGTCGATGACGATATTGTAGATATGCCCGGCCTCCAGAATAGGAGCATCCTTGACCTCTGTCGTGGTACCGTCCGCATTTTCAATGACATATGACGCCCTCACCGGAATAGTAGCGGAAAAGATTCCCGCATCTGTATGCAGCTCCAGCGTAGTCTCCACATCCGGCTGCAGCAGCATATAGCCCAAATACTCCTTCTGCAGCTCCACCCCGTGCTCCATGCTTACAGGATAGTCCGGCGTCATCGCAAATTCCTCATGATCAGGGTCATTCTCCGCCATCGGCGTCCGGATGATAGGCATATTCCTGAAATCCGTCCACTCCAATGCCTGTCCGAAAACCGGCTCCACACCCTCTATCGGAAGCGTCTTTTCAGCATAATTATCCCTGACGATATCGGATCTGACACCTACTTGCCTGCTCTGCACTGTCGGCAGAGCAATGGTCACGGTTGACGGCTGGTTCGTAAACACCACGTCCGAAATCTGCTTCCATGAAATCAGGCTCAGGTCGCTTTCGTCAGCCTGCACGAAAAGCCTGACTGCCGTCAGATAATGATTGAACGTAAAATAATTGCAATAGTCATATCCGTCATCGGGATTCCTGCGGTTATGGAACACATGTCCGTAAGGCTGGACATCGATATCGGAATCATTGTTCTTGAAGCCATTGCCGAAGGCACGCAGATCGTAACGGCCCTCGCGCATGTCAGTCATCATCACATCTGTCTGGCCGTCAAGCCTGTTCTTGAAGCGCACGCAGTCATATGTGACACCGTCCTTCTCTATCGTGGTATAAATGTCGGTCAGGGTATTGAAAGCCGTATTCACCGGCCGGCCCTGCGCATCTGTCTGAAGTTCGAAAACCCTCGGATACCAGCCTACCATCCTGCTTATGAAACCCACATTCACGGTATCCTCCTCCGTTTCGGGATTCCCGTCCACATCATATTTGAAATAGTCGTAAGTCTGGCGCGGATTGAAGACTATGGAGCGGAAATGAATCCCCTCCGTATTGTCCGGAGAAGCGAAGATGGAAGCGTCCAGAATCTCGGTCTGCGAATCCGACCAGCCCTGGAACGGAGTGCAGGCATAGTCATCCCGCGTAGACATGCCGCCCCAGCCGGCCGGCGGATTCTCGTCCAGCTTGATGAAATTCGCCGACAGAGACACAGCCGTGGTCTGGCCTATGACTGTTCTGGTCATCATGCCGGCTGCAGGCCCCTCATCCGAAAGCTGGATCACCGAACAGCTTGCATCCATCTCGCCCGATGCCGGCGACGAAGGAGCCGGGACGGCAGGTTTCCCGTCCGGGCCAGACTTGACACAGGCCACAGGAAGGAAAAATGCCATAACTATCGCGTATATTTCAGTTCTTATTCTCATAGCTTCAAATTTTTCATTTTCCAGACTCCGTATCCTGGAAGCATGACTCGACGGAACCGTCCGGCCCGACACAAATGCCCCATCCGCTATTCCATCTGGCACCTCACCACTCGGCCGTCAGACATCCAGTTATCTACTACAAGATTCTCGTTATCATCATAGTGGTTACTGTTCTGCTGTATCGAATAATTCACACCTCCGTTATTCGTCCACCATCTCATCTCACGGGTGCCGATACCTGAATACGGAGTGGCCGTACTGAGCCTGTAATTCGAATCCACATAATTTCCCGCGCTGTTGATCGCTCTCGCATTCGGAAACCACATTCCCGTCGTGCGGATATAACCCTTGCTATATACATCCTCTGCCAGATAGATACCGTACTGGCGGTTCGGCTGCCTGAATGTATAAGTAGTTTCGTCATTGGCCGTGCAGACATTCGCGGTCTCGAAGACATTGTGCTGCATGACCCGGTAGCCCGGAGGGCAAGGGTCGTACATGGTCTTCGCGAACGAGTCTCCGATAGTTCCAATCACTCCCACATAGCCCCAGAGATCGTTTATAGGGCCATTTCCTGACGGATAGGTAGTCTGCCATGCATTGTCGGAAGATGCGAAATATGTCAGAGGGCTGGCCGCCGACGCGCTGATAGTATTTTTCGAACCTATGATATTGTTTCGCATTATCCGCCACTGTCCCTTCTCCTTGTAGAGCCACGGCTGCGTGGAAGTATTCGTAGAGGAACCGGAAAAAGCGCCGGGCTGGAAAAACGGATCTTTCCTGCCCCATTGGTAGTACAATCCCATACCTGCGAAAACCTTGTCCGCTCCGAAACTTTCACTTGTACCCGGGGTCGGGGAATATGTCGCGCCTAAATTCCTGTCCATCAGCGTATAGTCTCCGAACGGAATCAGACTGATTTCAGGCTGTATCCAGATGTGCCAGCTCCACAGAATCCTGTCGTTCCTGTCATATGCGGCGAGTCCGACATTGCCGATGGTCCTTTCGTTCACTGTGACATAAAGCAGGACCTTTCCGTCGGCCAGTTTGCCGTCATCGAGCACGCGGACAGGACAGTTCTGCTCTATCTCCTCCTGCCCCGGCCCGGAATTCACCCACTCCAGCCACTGGTTCCATCCTGCATCCTGCCTCAAATTACCCTGCCACCAGAGTACCTCCACATGGTCTATGTCCGAAATGGAGGCGCCCATTCCGGCATCGAAATCCCTGTTTACGAAAGTATCGCCGGAGACCACATTAAGGTTTGTCACCCCGTTTCCTCTGACATCAGCCTTGAACTCATAGAATCCCGATTCTGCCACTACATATGAATTTGCGGTCTGGTTCGCGCTCAAGTCCGTGACTACCGGAGCGGAATTTTCGAAAACGCACCTCACGGGATAGGCATCCGACCGTTTCACCCGGTAAACGTCAGGGTCGGATACAAGCACCTGCGAAT
This sequence comes from uncultured Bacteroidales bacterium, assembly GCA_944323845.1. GTDB lineage: Bacteria > Bacteroidota > Bacteroidia > Bacteroidales > UBA932 > Cryptobacteroides. The sequence goes on along the minus strand of CALUUA010000019.1, from coordinate 27,897 downwards.
AATTCCCGGACAGCTCCCCGTCATTGTACCTGAAATGATAGGAAAGGCTTCCGTACTTATCCACGGACTCCCCGTCTTCCGGCTCATAAGGCGTAGCCGAATACAGATACACGAAATCTTCGTCCGCCGGAGTTCCGGACAACAAATCGCCATGTATGACCATTGCATCGGAGATGCAATAGGATTTAGGATAATAGATGTCGATCATGCCTCCGCCGAGGGAGAACATATAGCCGGCGAAACCGTCGCGCCCCGTCAGGGATTTATGGGTCATGTCCTTCGAAGGATTCTCCCAGATAGGATTGCCCGGCACACGGTATCCTGGCGGACACGGGTCGTAAATCGTCTTGCGGATATCGTCCCTGACCGATACGTATCCCCAGAAATAGTCGCTTTTCGGGTCGGTAGTCCAGTTGTTTCCGCCCTGCTCGTCGTAATAGTATGTCACCGGATGCATGGTGGCTTCCGCCACGGAAACGGGATGGCCGACCACTTCCCTGCCCCATGCCGAACCTTCTTCCACGGTGGCGCGGAATATCGGATCCTTCCTGCCCCACTGGTAATACAGTCCCGACCATGCAGACCTGTCCTTCATGAAAGAGGCATAGTCCGTAGTGACTGCCCCCAGATTCCTGTCCAACGCCACATATCCGTTTGAATATCCTTGATTCTTAGGCTTGTCAGTGACCCAGATATGCCAGCTCCAGATGATGTTCCCGGCTCCGTCGAAAGCGGCTATCTTGACATTTCCCTTGTACTGTAGGCTGAAATCATCGCTGTCATAGACGACCTCTCCCGACTCTGTCTTGATGGTGTCGCCAGAGGCTGTCCGCTCCACCGCCCCCGGCACCTTGAAGATCACCCTGCCGTTACTCAGCCGGTCCGATGCCAGCTCGAGAATCTTCGTGTTCTTGCGCTCGTTCTCATCATCTATCAGCTCCCACTGCCCGTTCACAAGCTTCATCATGGCGTCCGACCTGACTATCCCGATATGGTCCACATTCAGGTTCACTCCGCTGTCATCGAGCCTGACTATCTGGGCTCCGGTCCTGTCCGTGATGATATTCCCGTCCTCGCCGTTTCCCTTCACGTTTCCGGTGAAGCAGTATCCCCTGTTCGCCGAAGAAACTATATAAGAATTCGATGTCCCGTATCTGGACAGGTCCGTCAGCAGGTCGAAATTCTGGTCTATCACTATGTCGTTTTCATTGTAGTGCCACTCCGAAGCCGAAACCTCGGCATTGATGATGCCCTTTGACGAAAAGCGCAGGAAAATATTGTAGATATACCCCGGCTTGAAATTCCTCGCTATGGACACGGAGTTCCCGGATGTCTGCCTCGTGGTCCGCGCCTCGATCCCCAGCACTTTCTGCAGAGGTGCGCCGCCGAGAAGCGTCCCCACGAAAGCCTGATCCTTGACGACGGCAGGAAGGCCTACCGGAAGATCCTTGGCAGGATTGGTATCCGGATGCTTTTCCGTATCCCAGATGATGGTGCCGTCCTGAGACCAGTCCTCGTTTCCTGTCTCCTCGCCTCCACGATAGCTGAACTCTATCTCATCCGACTGCGAAATGTCATCCGGCAGCTTTATCACGACCTCTTCCGGAAGGTTCGTAAGCGTCAGGCGGGTCAGATCCCCCCATTCCGCCTTGGTATCCGCATCCACCGCATAAGCGTATATATTGTACCAGCAGAGTGCGTGGCTGAACTCCATCGCAGGAATGCCGGAAGTATAGTTTCCCTTGACGAAATTGCTGACCATCACATCAGTCGTCCCGTCTATACGGAAAGTCATCGTATTGTCTTCATGGATGACATAACTGTCCGTCACATCGTTTTCAGTCCTCTCGTCGAGCACCCAGCCGGCACCTTCGGGCGACTCCTTGGCAGGATACCACCCTGCGAATCCCACTTCTTTCGTCCTGTCCACATAAAACTGCGCCGGCGAGACCCTGATATCCCTGTACCATGTCCCGGCATCAGGCACAGCCCCCATTTCAGCAGAAAGCTCCTCGCGCCCGGCCGTACCTGCACTTCCGCCTTCATCCCAGCGTATAAGATTGATTTTCATATCGCTGTCCAGAGCGGTAGTCTGATCCACAGCAGCCTTGGTAGCCACCCTCACGGCATCCACCTTGGCCCCGATACTGATTCTCATGTCGCCTGCAGCCTCCTCTAAATTCTCCCTCACGCATCCGGCTGACAAGAAACACACGGCCGCTGCCGCAATCGAATATTTAAGAAATCCCTTGAACATATGACTTCCATTTTATGACTGTCCTCACGGACAATGCATCCGTCCCTTGCCTGACCCTCTCGTCAGTCCGGGAGCAATGTACCTTCTATAAAGTCAACTTCATTCCACTTGACCACCGTACCGACCAGGTCGATACTGGAATCAATGGTCACATAATACCTCACCTTGTGGCCTATGGACCACATCGTCGGTCTGTAATTTTTCAGAGGCATGTCCACTTCATAATCCACGGTCTGCCCGTTTTCCTCCACGGCATACTCCAGATGAAGCACGATGTCCGTAACGCCTGTCGTCACAGTCTCCGTGAGAGGCTGCCGGACCGTCAGGAACCGCATGATTCCGTATTTGGAATAATCATAACCGAAGTCTCCCCCTGCCGGGTCGAAATATTCCAGTTCCAGACCTTCCGCCCCTGTATTTTTCAAATAAGTCACCCTCTGGGTGCTGCGCACCACCCTCCATGTGTTCATAATTTGGGAAGAGCCTGACACCGATGAAGATGCGGCATGATCGGCGATGGAAAATGTCGCACTGCGTACTATGTTTATAAACGAAGCCTCCTTCAAAATCACTCTGGCTTCATCCTTCGGATTCGGAGTAGACATATACAGTTCCACTCCTGTGGTGACCCTCTCCAGTTTGAGTTCTACAGGAGCAGGGCGGCTTCCGGAAGCCGTCACCCTGTAAGACAAGAGATAGTCGCTGTAGCCGTCCGGGGAATCGGAATAGGAAGACGGCTGACTGACTGTCACAGTGCGGCCATTGTCGCTGACAGACGACACCGATGCCCCCGTGGCACTTCCCGGGCTGCTGACGTATGCGAAGAACTCGTAACTCTTGCCCGCAGTCCAGGATCTCTTCGACCTCCATGCTCCGTTGCCGGAATAGGCGACGGCCGTATTGCTGAACGTACCTGCATCCCGCATATCGGTCACATGGATTGAAAGCCCTCTGTCAGCCAGAGAGGCAGCATCCTCTATCATGGCTCTCGTGTCCGGTGTCCTGACGTAGAAAGCTATGTTTTCCCCGCTGTCTTCTGCCGGAGATGACGGCTCCGTCTTCACGCAGGAGACCGCCGCCGACGCAGTCAGGACAGCGAAAACATGGAGAATATGTCTTACAGTTCCCATCATCCTTCTATAATGACATCGTCATATATCCAGCCGACAACCTCGACAGTGAAAGTAATACGGTTGTCCTGAATATAGAAATTGTAAATATACCTGTTGCCGGCATCCCACCTCGTGACATCCTCATTTGCCAGAGACAATACATAATGATATCCGATACTGTTGCTCAAATACAGTTCGACGGATGCCGCCCCGAGTTCCGACTGCGAATGAGGCCATATCAGCAGACAGCCGTCATCCCCGATATTCCCTACATTGGCGAAGACATTGTACGGCTGGTTGTAGGCAAGGGCAGAAGTCCGGTTCACCGTCAGCTGTCCCTTGCCGTTTATTTCCGTATTCACGTCACACCCTGAAGCCGCAGGAGTGACGGTGGCTGATCCCGACAGATTCAGACCGTTCAAAATGACAATAGCGGCCTTTGAATCCGGATAATAATCTACCATATTTGTAATATTGAACTGCACTGCAGCGAACAGATGTTCCATCTTGAGCGGGACAGGTGCATACGGAGAAATGGCCGTCTCCACATTCCGCGTATGGGTTGCATACATGAAATCGAACTGGTTCGATGCCGATATTCTCCAGTTCTCTATGTTCAGCGAGCCGTCCGCATCATCGTATTCCACAGCCAGCCTGCTCTGGTCAGAAGGGTCGGCGATGATGTCATCAATGTCGTTGAAAAACGAACCGCCGGGCTTATTCTTGTCGGCGACATGATATCCGCTCAGGAATGCCGTGAACAGGTGCGTTCCCGAACGGGTCCAATATCTGCTGCCATCCATGAAATGCCAGCCGGCGGATGTCACCGTGCCGTCCGGCAATATCTGGGGGTCATTGCGGTATTCTGCATCCCGTCCGTTGATATACAAGTCAGTGCGGTTTCCGACAGTCAGTCTGTCGTAAACCCTGACCGTATTGCCGGCAGTCCGGAAATTGCCGGCAGTGATGACAGACTTGGCAGGCTTGTGCGCATCGGCCGAGACAGAGAATGTCATGGGGACATCCTCTGATACAGACCCTCCTGAACCGGAGCCGTCATTGATCTCGACATCCGTCTTCCGGCATGCACCTGCAGCCAAGGCAGCCGCCAGCAGGACTGTCAGCATCATGGAAATATTTACTGTCGCTCCTTTCATCAGAATCTCATTGATTTGCAGTACTGATACCGGCACTGTGCCTGATAATGGTCTCGGTTATGGTAAGAGTATAGGTATAGTGTCTGCCCGGTTCCCACTTGGCTTGCAGTTCTGCGGTGCGGTTCCGCTGTCCGGAAAGCCACTCGCTGTCGGCAGTCCGGAACGAATACACCACTTCGACTACCGGCTTCGACTGCTGCGGGATGATTTCCAGTGTTCCTCCGTATGGCTGCGGCTTCCTGACAGCTTCCGGTCCGGCTCCGTCACGGCTGCTGTCGTACACAGTTATGTCCATCGGCTCTCCGGCAAGATTCCACTGCGGGTCTGCCGAGGAATCGAAACTGCCGCGTACATATACACCCTTCAGGATGATTTTCTCTATTGTCACGGACGTCGCCTCATTCAGCCCGTTCGCTACCCGGAAATCTATCATGGCCGTAGCCCGGCGGAAAGGAAGATGCACCGTACTGTCGGTCCGTCTGACAGCATGGGTCATCTCCGAGACATAAAGGCCCTCGGGAAAAGACTGAAATTCATAGTCTCCGATAAGGATATTGCCTTCGGAGCCGAGACTGACCCCAGAACTGTGCGGGGCGCACGCGATGAACCGCAGGGATTCGTCGGGCCATTCGAAAGGCTCTGCGGTCGTCCAGCATGAACCGTCGAAAGATACCTGTTCGCAGTCCATGAATGCCGTTCCGCTACCGTCAAGAGCCCATACCCCGAAATCCATGTCTTCGGGGAAAGGTTTGTCTGAATCTCCGGAGCGCACCTCAGTCCCGAGTACTGGAGTGAACGTTATGATCCCGTGCCCGCCGTCCGGTTTTACGGCCGACAGGCAAGAGGTCATCAACGCCGCCGCTGCAAGGCAGAGGCTTATTCCGGAAATCCGATGCATTATTTTACTTCAATTTCTGAAACGATGGCCGGATCCCACTCGAGGATGCTCGGAGAGAGCAGAATCTCATCTGCAGTGAAGGTGATATTGTAGACATAGTGTTTGTTGATTATCCACTGTCCCTTCTTCGAGTCGTCACTGCTTCCGTCGCCTCCGGTCAGAGTCAGATTTTCCACCTGCTCGATAGACGGTGCATCCTTATAGGCCTTCTGGTCGTAGACGATTTCCAGCACTCCGTCGATATTCTGAGGAATGATCAGGACATCATGGACACTGAAGAGATTCGTGGTAAGCGGCATGCCGGCGTCATACAGGACGATGTCCTTGCCCTCGTCATTAGCTGACCATTGCGGTACAGGCCATCCGTCACTTCCGTTACCATAGCCTGACCAAAAGGTTTCCTTGTTCCCGACTTTCTTCAGAGTCACTTTCTTGATTGTGAAAAGCTCGGCCAGTCCGTCCGTAGCGCATTTGAAATTGAAGTCCAGCCATGAAAGGGCATGTCTGAATGTGACGCTCTGGATGCCGCCGTCCACTGACGTGGTGGTATAGTGGACATCGAAATACAGAAGATCCACCATATTATAGTCCGGATTATTCGCTAGTCCGGTCCATGAATATGTCCCCTGCTCGAAGCCTGTAAGGGTAAGTCTCGGGCCGCCTTGATTCCAGTCATAGCTTGCGCTTTCGACATTTGCCGCTGCCGGGCTGTATCCAGTGAAATAGAGGGAGCCGGTCTTCGGCCAATAGTATGGCGACGGTGTTCCGCCCCAGACATCTTTTCCTTCCACCTGCGTTCCTTTGCATCCGAAAGTCACATCTACAAGATATGGGGCCAGTTCGGAAGCCTGGCTGAAAGCTGTTCCTGCAGGAGAGGCAGTATGCTGAGAGAAGACCTTGAACTGCTCTGCCTGTGAGTATGAGGTTCCCTCATACGGTCCGTACACTGTCTTCGTAGTCGTATAGCTCACCGGAGACAGTCCGATTTCGGCACTGGTGTCTTCATAGACCACCTCGCCCTTTGTGCAGGCTGCCATCGCTGCGACAGTTCCTGCCATAATCAGTAATTTCTTCATTTTGAAAAGTTATTTAGTTGTTTTTCAGTTATTCATGCTTACCGGGGTCTCATCCGTCCAGTCTATGACAGAAGGCGAGATGAAGATTTCCTGCAGACCGAACGTAATATTATAGGTGTAGTGACGGCCGTACAGCCATGATCCATGGTCTGTAATCGGATCCGTACCCACGGTGTCCGAACCAGTCAGCCTAAAGGAGATGGTCTCCTGATTCGGGGTCTGTCCATCAGCCACAGTGTACTGCTGATATACGATTTCCAGAGATGTAGGATCCTTGGCTTCGGTGCCGGCTTCCTCATCTGCAGCGACGAGTTCCAGATCCTGAGGTATGGCGATCAGTCCGTTCAGCTGCAGCACGTCAACTGCAGCGGCGGATGTCTGCGCTGCAGGAGTACCGAGGAAAACGCCGGCAGCCACATCATAAAGGACGATGTCTTCCTTTCCTGACGCTGCCGAAGAGAAGCCGTAAGCCGTCCAAGGCACGGATTTGTCGTTCGTCACGGTTTCCGCACACTTGCCGGAATCGAAAGAACCCTTGGTATAGACATTTTTCAGGGTCACCTTCAATATCTTGAATTTGCCTTTGTCAGCATCGGCGGCCGGAGAAAGAGTGAAATCTATCCAGGAACATGCATGTCTGAACTTGACCGCTACACTGCGTGTCGCGGCACTCCCGGTCAGGTTCACCGCATTCTGGTCATCGGTATCGAACCACATGAGATCCACCGTATTGTTGACAGGAGTCGTACCTGTCGTACAGGTGTATGTTCCCTGCGTGAAACCTGAAACGGTCAGTTTCGGAGACTGCGCGGCAGTGGTGACATCGACTGCAACTGTACCGGTAATGCCCCACGGGCTGTAGCCTGCAAATGCGAGCACACCTGTCTTCGGCCAGTAATAAGGGTTGTCTCCTCCGTCTTCTTTCTGTCCGGCCCATGCAGAATTAGCGGCATCATAGGCAAAGCGGCCGCCGTCGATGTAGGTGTTCATCGTACCTCCGTCAGCGGCAAAATCGGTCCACGTAGCGGAGGCCGCCCCTGAAGCAAGCACCTTGTGATACGCGAAGACGCCGAAAGCTTCACCCTGGTCATAAGTGACGCCGTCCGTACCGCCTTGAGGGCCGTAGACAGGAGCCTTGGTAGAAGCTCCGGCCACAGGGCGGAAGCCGATTTCGCTGCCGGTTTCCTCGTAGACGATCTCGCCCTTAGTGCATGCGACAAGAGTTGCCACCATGACTGCAATAGTCATCAGTCGGTTGATTTTCATATTATCAGGTATTGATTTGTTTTCATCATATCGGTTTTTTCATACCGTCTGTTTCAGTCATTTGACAGGAACTGACGTATCCACATCATCCCAATCTTCCACGCTCGGGGATACCAGTATTTCGTCCAGACCGAACACCACGTCATACACATAATGCTTTCCTCTCTGCCATGTCCCGTCGGCGCTGGCGGTCATTTCGCACGTAAAGACCTCTGTGAGCGGGGTTCCGCTGTTCAGGGTCGCCTCCTCGTCCACCACTTCGTCCTGACCTTCGACGTAGATTTCATGGGCCGGCTCATAGGGAGTATCGGATGTCAGCTGCTTGTAATAAATGGTCAGGGTAGACATAGCTGTCTGCGTACCGCCTCCTGCCGATGTCTTGCTTACAGGCTGCGGGATGACCATCATCTTGCCTGCCTGCAGATAATCTTCATACGTGATATAGTTGAACTTGCTTGTCCTGTCGGCATTTCCGTCCCCAAGGTTGTAGAACAAGACTATATCCCTCTTGTCTTCCAGACCTGTCCACGCAGGGGCTCCGTTTCCGTCATCGGACACGAAATCACCCTTCCAGTACATGTCGCTCAAAGTCGCCTTGAGTATGACGAATTTCCCGTCGGCCGTACCGTCAGCCGCGCGGAACCTGAAATCGAGCCATGCACAGGCATGCTTGAACGATACCGGCACAGCCGCATCCGATGTTCCGGCTATCATAGTCTGCCAGTTCGACGTGAGAACCTGATCATCAGCATCGAACCACATCAAATCGCAAGTCTCGTTGGTCGCCCAGTGATCATCCTCGCCCCACTCGTAATCCCCCTGGGTAAAATTCTCTATCTTCAGATACGGAGCCGTGCCGTCAGGCACATAGCTCACATTGCAGTCTCCGGAAGAAAGCATGGTCGAGGCATCGTATTCAAGATCCATCTTGCCGTCTTCTCCCGGCACCTTGATAATTTCCAGCCGGTAATACGGACTGTAGCCTGCGAAGGCCAGATAGCCTGTCTTCGGCCAATAATGCGGGTCATGGACATTCGAGGCCACATCCACCGTAGTCACAGTCTCCCGCTTCTTTCCGCCCGGCACGGATGCATCCTCCACCCTGTCCACGAGTATGGAAAGTTCGTTATAGCCTCCGGCCCAATACTTCGATGTCGGATTCTTCGCGAACGGCTCGCCGTCGATGTAGGTCACTCCTGCCCCTTGTGTCCCGTCATTGTAGAAATCCTGCCAGGACTGGGGCTGGGCCGTGATCTTATGCCATGCGAATATTCCGAATGTCTCGTTTCCGTCATATACGGTACCGTCCATAGGACCGGGAAGCCCCTTGGTAATATGGTATGACACTGGCGTGAAGCCGATCTCGGCGGCACCGGCATCGTACACTGCCGTTTCCTTGACGCAAGAGACCATGCCCGCCGCGAGAAACGCGGCAGCTGCCATGAATGATATTGCGGTTTTTATATTCATCTCCATAATTGTCTGTTATCAGCGCATCCTTATCCTGTATCGGGAAGGGATGCCGCATTGCAGGACATGTCCTGCACTTAAACCGGTATGTCGATAATCACATCGTCCCATTCGTCCACTTCCGGAGCCAGACCGCCTCCGCTGCTTTCAGGAACATCAGGCTCGTCTATCACGATATCTTCGGTCTTCACGTATATTTCCTGTTCCGGATTGTCGGGGAACTGGTCGGAGACATCGAAATCGAACTCATGTCCTGTCCCCCCGGTATCCGTGACCACTAAAGTGATCACCTGTTTCTCAGTCGGGACATAGCCGAATGTGTTGAACCTGATTTCCAGTTCGCCGTCAGGGCTGACTTTCATGGTCTCGAAGAATACGGAAGCCTGTTCCTCCGACTCCTCGTCTGCGGCCAGAGTATTGGACAAGGCCTGCCCGGAAATGACTCCTGCGATGCTGGCGGCGTATTGCAGGCCCTGCACCCTGTCCACATAGACTTTCCATGTCTCGACTATGGTGCTGGCATCGAGATTTATGACCACCGGAGGCGCATCGACGCTCCTTGCCGGCACATAAATGTCCCTCTCCCTCGCCACAAAGTGATGATCGGGCTCGTAGACTATCAGTTCCCCGTCATCTCTGGACGCCCGGCTTTTCAGTCGGGTCTTGTAGCTTTCCGGAACCTCGTTGGTGGTCGCATATATGCCATGCCAGTAGTATTCGTCGCCCACGACAGTACTTTCCGTGTCGAAGTTGTAGGCAAGCACATGGTAAGTCCTGCCCGGAATCACGTTTACCATGCCTCCGGTAGCGGACAGGAATGCATGTGCCGCAAATTCGCCGTCTTCAGGATCGAAGAACATCACCCTCATCATGGACGGCTCGTCCGGATCAGGAAAATTCACGATATCGTAGTCGATGTCGATGTTCACTATCACATTGTTGTCCGCAGTTGTCAGGGGACGCCGCTTGCAGGATACGGCCGACACAGCCAGCAAAAGAGCCGCTGAAAGCAATGCAGCCGGTCTGACATGTCTGAAGATGGATACGCCCGGCCTCATATCTCCCCTCCTTTCTTCCTTACCTTCACCCTGATAGGCACCACCAAAGAGACCGAAGCCCTCGTCGGCCCCAGAAAATTGTATTTCCTGTGCTTTATGCCCGGATCCTTGATCAGATCCGCGTAATCGTCTGTCGGGGTATAATGTCTCGCCACCGTATGTATCCACCCGAGACCTACATTGAATTCCATACGCAGCTTGTCCTTCGCCAGCGGGATGGAATAGGTATAGTCGATGCCTATGTCGACGTACTCGCCCTGATAGCCGCTCCGCTTCCACTGATAGTCATAATAACCGAAGCCCGCATACACGCCGACAGCATGTCCGGTGAGTTTGTCCGCCTCTGTCCTGTCCTGCCCGAACCAGTATTTGGTATCGAGGAACCAGCCCAACATCTCCGCACAATACTGATTGTTCCCGGCCAGCCACCACGGGAAGAAATAATCCGCACCTATGGACCAGCTGTACTTCACCGGTATTTCCACACCCACGTTCAGGGCCGGCACTAGCAGGTTCGACCTTGCGGCCAATACCATTTTCTTTTCCGCCTGCGGCTGAGACACAGACACAGGCACCGGCACAAACTTCACGACAGGTCTCAATATATCTCCCGGATAGCCTTCGGCCAATGCCTGAGGCCCGGCAAGAGGCGGCATCAGGATAACGGGCACCGACATGTTGAACGTCACTGACGATGCACGCATCATGTATATATAATGTCGGAGGATATACCTGAATGTCGGGTTCATCCTCCGCAGCTGCCTTTCCTTCTCATCATTCGCCAGATCCGACTCCATCAAGGCTATGAGTTTTTCCCTGTCGGGGATCTCATTGTCCTCATACACCACCTGCCTGAAAGTGGACCAGTCCTCTCCTACAGGATCCGTAAATATGATTTTAGGATCAATGTCAGGATAGCTTTTCTCCAGCAATGCGCTTGCGGCCAGTCCTCTCTGTCGCGACAGCCGGATATTGAACGCATTGCCTCCGTCAGGAGAGGCAGCCGACACTATCCGGATGGAATCCGCCGTGATTATGCCTTCGGAAATCAGGCTGTCTATCTCCGTGCGCATGCGGCGTATCACGGCGCCGTTTCCACGGAAAGAGGTGTCGATATCGTATCTGTTGATTTTGAAATAAATAGTGTATTGTTTCCGGAATGTCCTGATTTCTATTTCGGGATCAGAAGAGGAATGCAGGGAAGAGTCCGGCGATAAAAGCGAATCCGCAGGATGTCGCAGACCTTCCCTGACTTCAGGCTGTGGCATATACGAAAAAACACCGTGTCCTGACGCAGGACACAGACACGCACATACAATCCAGAAAAACCCTGTTAATAAAGTCTTGCCGATTTCACACATTCCAGACTTCGTGGCTTATCTACTTCTTAAAAAACTCAATTCACATCAAATTCAATAAGAGGGAAACAGTCACCTCCCCAACGTAACCGTTTGTGAACCCTAGTAAGTTCACAATTAAGCGTACGTTTAAAGCGATAGTCGATGCAAAGGTAGGAATAATTTTCAATTATCTGTTATAGAATCGATAAAATTTCATAAAACAATGACACAGAATCGAAACGAATAAACAAATAGTCGGTTTTCTGCCATTCCGAAACCGAACTTTTCACGTGTATTTTAAACGTAGGTTTATTAATAAGCATCAGGATATTTTTAAACGTAGGTTTAAAAATGCTATATACGGTCAGGTATAGATTGGTCATGTGTGTGTGTCTTTTTTTGCCATGGATTCCTTCCATGGCAACGGATTTACATGCCGGTGATCACCGGATGCATTCCTTCCGGCACGACAGCCTTTCCGTATATTTCGAGATAAGCGACTGGCACATGGATACGGTTCTGGCCGGAAATCAGGAACGGATGGACAGTCTGGAAAGAATAATCATCCGCTACGGCAGAAACCCCGGGTTCAAAATGGTGATGACAGGACATGCTTCGCCTGACGGGCCCGACAGGCTGAATCTATGGCTGGCTGCCAGAAGAGTGGAAACCGCAGTGAATCACCTGTGCGAGAGCATCGGGGACGGTTTCGGGACGATACAGGTAGACACGGCCAGTTTCGGCGTAGACTGGAATGGTCTGGAGCGTCTGCTTTCGGAAGGTCCGGACTTCAAGGGCTCGGAAGAAGCGCTTTCGATAGTAAGGAATGTTCCTGTATATGTGATAGAAGACGGCCGGGTGACCGGCAGCCGCAAGAAGGATCTGATGGAACTCCACAGAGGGGATACCTACCGGTACATGTTGGATAATGTATTCCCGGCATTGAGACGGGTCGGCATCACAGTGTACTATACCATGCCTGCCCCTCTGCCTGTACTGCCTCCGATACCGGGAACTGCGGCAGTGGCTAGGTCCGCTGCCGCCGTATGCGCTCATGCGGCATACACCCCGCCAGCATCTGTCCCGACAGAAGAAAAACCGCAGAGCATGGAAACTGACGGGAAATCAGCCGTGGCAGCTGATGACGATCCATACCGGAGACTTGCGCTGAAGACCAACCTGCTTTCCGATGCCGCGCTGATGCCGTCTTTAGAAGCCGAATACCTTATAAAGGACAATTGGTCAATAGCGGCACACGGGGCAGTAGCGTGGTGGAGCCGGAAGAGCGTCCACAAATATTACCAGCTTGCTGTCATATATCCGGAGGCCCGCTGGTGGTTCAAGACGCGCAAGCCGTGGCACGGGCATTATCTCGGGCTTTTTGCCGGAGGCACATGGTATGATCTGGAAAACGGAGGCCCGGGCTACAAGGGTGAAGGCGGGTTCGTGGGATTGAGCTACGGCTACATGTTTCCTGTCGGGAAGCGGCTGTCGATAGAAGCCGGAATCGGTGCCGGTTATCTCTATACCAAATATGAGGAATACCTGCCGGTACCGTATATGGGAGGCACCCACTATGTCTATCAGCAGACTTCGCAGATGCATTGGCTCGGACCGTTGAAATTCAAGCTGGCATTGGTGTGGCGGCTCTGGAACGACAGGAAAGGAGGTGCGAGATGAAATGCCGGGGTACAATCTGCGGCATCTGCCCTCACATGCGGGCGGCAGGATTGCGGAAAGCGGTATCCGGGTTCGCAATATGGTCTGCGTCTGCCCTCATGCTGGCTTCAGTACTTTCCGGGTGCAGGAAAGACCTGTGCTACGACCACGACCACTGGAAAGTGAATGTCGTGCCTGAGTGGGAACTGGCATGGGAGAGGGATTACGGCAGGGATTGGAAGACGGACTGGGATTCTCCTGCAGGATATGCATATGATGACCTGCGGCCTTCTCCGGGGAACGGACTGGCTGCTTTCGTGTACGACGGGGACGGTCATCACACGGAAAGGCATATTGGCGCCGACGGCGGGGAACTCCCTGTCGGGGAAGGACCTCGCTCCGTGCTGTTCTACAACGACGATACGGAGTACATCGTGTTCAGTTCGATGGATTCATATGCAGAGGCATCGGCTACGACCCGTACCCGCACGCGGGCATCTTATGCACAGAATCACGGGGCGGAGAGTACGGTGAATTCTCCGGACATGCTTTTCGGGTCATGGATAGAGGAGATCGTGATAGAGGGGACGCCAGGTGTTTCGCTGATGGACCTGCCTGTGACGCTGCGGCCGCTGGTGTACAAATATGTCATCGTGTACAGGTTCGAGTCGGGGATAGAGCATGTCAGGCAGGCGCGAGGCGCATTGGCAGGGATGGCGGAGTCGGTCTATCTGCGCGACGGGCATACCGGACCGGAAAAAGTGACTGTGCTGTTCGATGATGCGCGCATTGACGCGGAGCGTTCAGAGGTCAGCGTGGCGGTCAGCACTTTCGGCGTACCGGACTACCCTGACAAATATTATCAGGGGCTTTCTGCCCGGGATGTGCCGGACGTGTTCGGACTGAATCTCGAAGTGATGCTGCCTGACGGGAGTCTGAAGAGCTTCGAATTCGACATTTCCGGACAGATGGCGGACCAGCCGCGCGGAGGAGTGATCGAAGTGGAAGGCCTGACGGTGAGCGAGGATGAGTTCGGAAGCGGCGGGGCGTTCGATGTCGAGGTAGGAGGATGGGGTGATTATGAGGATATTGTGTTGCCTCTATAGCGGGACGGCAGGCTGTTGTCTGCCGGCACGCAAAAGACCAGGGGCCCTCACGGGCAACGATGCCGGCAGACAAAACAGACATATTGTTTTATGATAAATTAAACCAAACTAAAGTACTAACAATTAAATTTTTAATGTTATGAAAAAATTTTTGATCATCGCTGCAGCGGCAGGCACAGTGCTCGCCTCCTGCGCCAAGACCGAAACCGTCGAGGTCTCCGATGCGAAGTACATCGGCTTCGACAGTGCCTGGATCGGCAATCCGACGAAGGCTGTGACTGAAACTACCATCGGAAATCTTGGGAGTTTCTTCGTATATGGTGGATATGATGGAAACAACGCAGTATTCACCGGAACAGAAGTCTCACCGAACTCTAATGGTGTATGGACTTACTCTCCGCTTGTTTCATGGGAAGACAGTAAGGAGTATCATTTTTACGCATATTCAAAATTGCCTGATGGTGCTTCTGCATCACTTACGACATATGACAACTTCGTAATATCTGATGTAAAAGCTGATAAAAACCATCAGTCCGATTTTGTTTACGATGATGCTACTTACAGTTCAGATGATGGCTCTACCCCAAGACAGAAAGTTCCGTTCACATTCGAACACAAACTTTCAATGATCAAATTTACGCTCAAAAGCGGTTTCGCTGAAGACGTAAATCTCGCAATTTCTGATTTCAAGGTGTATGGCATGATGAGTAACAATGACCTTACAAACGGGACATGGGGCACTGCCGACACACAGATAGAAGCAGCAAATGCAATAGCATTGAAGCCCGGAGAAGCTCGGGCTGCGGAAGAGGCGGCTGTCAACTATGAAGACGACTGCATCGTTATGCCACAGACATTCAATGCAGAGACTGTTTTCGCAGAATTCAAAGTCACAGCTTCAGGAACAAGCATCACAGGAGTTAGTGAAAAAACCATCAAAGCTGAAATTCCTGCAAGCACAGCATGGCAGCCAGGTTATCGCTACAACTATATCGTGACCATTGACGGCCAGACCCTCGACTACATTACATTCGACACTCCTACAGTAAATCCATGGACTGACGAAACTGTAAACATGGTCAACGACGAGACCACTTCAGGCCAGGTAGTAGTCGACAATCAGGGAAACTAAACAAGCATTGTAAATTGCTGATGTCGGACTGTCGCGGGGCGAATGCTGTTGACCCCGATAGGGGTTGTGTTTCTGCATGAGCCGCGACAGTCCGACAAGACCGGACGGGGTTGAACGTCCCCTCCCGGTCACCAAAACAAAACTACGCGATGAAAATGAAAACCACCATACTCCTGCTGAATGCCGCAGCCTCCCTGTCCCTGCTGGCATCCGCCTCGTCGTGTACCAAGACCCGCACCGACATCGGGCCGGAGACAGGAACATACATCGAATTCGCCTCCGCCCTCACCAAAACCCCCGTCAACACCCCCGATGACATGTCAGAATTCGCAGTGTGGGCATATTATCAGGCCGCTGACGGTTCTGCTGAAATTCAAATGGAGAATATAAAAGTACATAGAGAATCGGACAACAGCTGGTCATACGCTGAATTACAGACTTGGAAAGAGGGCGACTGGCATTTCGAAGCCTTGTATCCGCTTCCGTCTTCGTTGGAAACCTCTGAAATTACGTCTGAGAAAGATGCTTTGGAATGGAATTTCACTATTTCCAAAGACGGAACATTGACTGGTCCGACAGGCTTGAACATCAATTACTACTATGGTCCGACCGCCTCTCATGACCTGATGACAGCATCACACGACCGGACATACTCAGAAACCACCCCGAACTCTGCTCCTGTACAATTCACATTCAGTCATCTGCTGTCCCGCGTCAGCATTGCCGTCAAGGCATACGGAAATGACGTATTCCTGCACTCACTTACTTTTAGCGGCATGAGCATACTTGGAGAGTTCAATACCCAGACAAGCGGTGTCGGCAAATGGAATCTGCTGACAAGCATTCCGGAATTATCAAATGTTCAACCAGGCAATTTTTCCGCGAATCAGGATAATATCCAGAACCCGTTGCCGTCAGACGGTACTCCGGTCACAGTCTTGCCAGACCTGCTTCTCATTCCCCAGACCCCCGGTGGAAGTGCGAATGCTGAGAATCCCGTCAAAATAGATATTGCATACCAGACAGAAACCGGACAGGAGCAACGCGATGAAGTGTACCTACCCTCAACCACCACATGGGAATCCGGTAAGCACTACAAATATACGCTGATGGTCAGCGGTGCAGACGTTGGACTGAATGTAAACATTGTAAAGTGGGAAGAAAGGAATTTTTCCGTTGAATTCTAAATCCGACCTGTCATGAGAAAGAATTTTTCACATATCACACAGGCTTTCATGACTGGATTGGTCCTCTGGACTTTCTCTTCATGCGAGGAGAATATAACCCCTGAGAACTCGTCAGAAGTGCAGTTAAGCATAGACCTGCCAGGAAATCTCGATGTCGAGACAGGACCATGGACCAAGGCAGACGGCGACTATGTGGATGCATCGCAATATGAAGGTGTCCGCACACTCAGGATTATCGTAACCTCCGGTCCTGCGGAATCAAGGACTATTTTATACAATCAGAAAATTGACGGTCTGGAGAATCTGATTACATATACGACCACCATACCTGACCTGCCTCACGGCAGCCTTTCATTCTACGCAATAGCCAATGAGGAGAGCCTCGGTATAGAATATAATGATGAGACCATAACATCAAACCTTGCCGAAAATCACAAACTGCTGTTTACGGACAATGCGGACCCGAAACATTTTCCAGCCCGAGGGCCTGATATTGTAAAAAACGGAATTCCGATGTCGGGCTACACCTCGGTGGAACTGACAGGGGACCGGTCTGTCACCATTGACCTGTACAGGTCAGTAGTAAAACTCGCCCTCGTAGTCGAGAATGCCACTAACTCCCCTGTAACACTGAGAAAAGTGTCTTTCGGAGAATTTTTCGGTGACAGATATTATATGTTCAGGGATCTGACACTGGACGTACCAGACGGCATACTATATACAGGGATGACATACGACAATCTGTCAATCACAATTCCCGGTACCCAAAATGCCGATGGAGAAGAGCCTCAGACTCAAACTCTGTCCGCATATTTTTATCCTACACATCCGGACTTCACAGAAGGGAACAGTCCGTTCACTATCGGGCTGGAGACTTACAACAATATTTACAAACCGCTTGTGTTCGCAAGCAATACAGCATATTTTATCAGAAATACCCAGGTTAATCTGAGAGCAAGAATCACTACTACAATGGGTGTACAACTGGATTTCACAGTCTTGGGATGGGACGATCGGCCAGTTACAGTCCCGCCGTTTGAATAGGAGACAAAAATCATGAACAGATTTGCAAAATACAGCATATTGTTTCTGCTGGGACAGATGATTCTTCTTTTGAACAGCTGTACTGTGGAGGAATTGTATATCATGCCTGTACAGGAAGGGATTCCGACCACTGTGACACTGAACTACAATGTATCCCAGGAGCAGGTCATGACCAGGGCCGCACAGTCTGCAGAATATGAAAACCGAGTGGACAATATGTATGTCTTCGTATTCGACTCAGACGGAAACAGGGTACCGACTGTAGACAATGATGACCATAATAATCCGCTTAGTTTCTTCACTACGTCAAACGGACTCTCAGTGACCAATGGAGACGGTTCGGAAGGGAATCTCACCAAAGGTTCTGTAACGTTTACGGTAGGCTCCGTATCAAATGCATCCATAGTGGGTATCGCCAATCTGACGACTGCCACGACTGCTACAGCTTTCAATGTCACGACAGACGATATGGATGACATACAGACTCTTGATGAACTGGAATCAGTCGTAGTGAGAATGGAAGACGGCCATACCATAGAGCGTAACGCTCTGTTCATGATGACCGGCTATGCAAAAGACTCTGATGGGAATTCCTCTTTTGACATAATCGGGTCTGAAGGAGGCAACGCGGAACTGGGGTGCTCAATCGAACTGACCAGAGTAGATGCGAAAGTTGTAGTAAATGTCACATCGGAACCAGCCGATAAAAGTTGGACAAATTTCTCTTTCGAACCGAAAACATGGAGAGTGATGAGAGTCCCTGCCCAGACTCTGCTGTTGCCTTATGACGAGGCAAACGATAAGACTGAAAAAGGACCGTGGGAAGATACTGACGACAAGGACTGGGACTACTCAGAAGACGATGCCGCTTATTTCGATACCGAAGAAAGAGCATTCGAAACAATGGTTCCGGATGAAAATGACAACACATCTTACTATAAAGGCGGAAGTTTTACTTTCTATATGCCGGAAAACCGCAAACATTTCAAACAAAAAATCACAGAATCAGGTCCTGCAGGATATGCATTGCGAGAAAAACAAGACCAATCCTTTGAAGGTGATTTCTCCAGCAAGCCGGGACAGGAATATAAAAACAGCGGCTTCACATATGCCAACCCAAACTCTACTTATCTGATCCTGACCGGCTATCTGTCATATACAACAAACGGTACGGTAGTCAATACCGATGCCAGATATATTGTACATCTCGGATATTATTTTGAAGATCCGAATGACTACGACACCAGACGTAACGGCAAATATACTTATACCGTTACGGTAAAAGGAGTAAACAACCTTACTGTCGAAGTCAGCAATGACAACGAAGTGCGTCCCGGATATGAAGGAGATATAGTCTATAGCAACAACGAAATCTACTATCTGGACTCTCACTATGACCGTTGTTTGCTAAAAATACGTCCTGCGGATGTTTCCGAAAGTATGACCTGGAGTATCAAGACTCCGTTCAGTTCAGGAGTTCACACTATCGGTGATAATACGTACAAGGATGTCGAAGACTTCAGATGGATAAAATTTGCGATAAACAGAAAATTCAATGTCGGCCACGGTCAGTATGTGAAATTCCCGGGAGAGAAAATTTATGACAAGGATTGGGAACCATCAAACGCAGACTTGAACAATGTTCCTAATTTGATAGATATAGACCAGCTGGTAAAATATCTTAAACTCGTCAAAAAGACTGATCCGGATCTGTCATCTCTGAAAACCGACACCTCGCTGGACCATGTGTGCATAACTGCATTTGTAGATGAATTTCTGTACTATTATGATCCAGTGGAAGATCCTGATCAGAGCACACCGAAGCCGGAACTATGGCATAAGTGTGTGGATGTCTCCGACAGGATGATGCATATCATGGTAGTACCTGTGGAATCGAATGGTGAATATTACAGTCCTGACGGAAATACAAGCATGCTGACATCAGTATATTCATTCGTTCAGAAAGCTATCCGTACGGTATATGATGCCACGAACATGGATCTGAAGACGGCATGGGGTCTTGAATCAGTGATGGAAGGAGAAGACAACGGATACAATGGACGTTTGGAGGTTGGAGATGTCTCGGCAGCTTCCAGACTTGGCGAAGATACTTACAATAGCAACGGGCGGCTGAACTGTTTACAGTGGATGATTAACAAGAAGTGGACAGACATAGTACAGACATCTCAGCGTTATGGTCTGAATCCGGCTTACAACAATGCGGCATACGCCTGTCTGCTTCGGAACAGAGATCTTGACGGAGATGAAGTGGTCGACGCGGAGGAAGTCAGATGGTATCTTGCATCCATAGACCAGCTCACTGACATCTTCATCGGAGAATGGGCACTGGATAAAGCGTCCAAACTCTATCCGTACGACCCTGCAAACAACGACTATCCTCCGACTGACAAGGTTTACTGGCACTACACGTCCAGCAGTCCAGACCCTGCCAGAAGCAACTATCCTAACGTTTTATGGGCAGAGGAAGGCGCCTCCAGAGGCAACTATGACAACGGTTCGACAGAGCGCAACGGGTCATATTATTCATACAGGTGTGTCAGAAATCTCGGACTTCCTATAGACCAGCCGGATAAAGAGCCCGAAGATCTGGTACAAGTCACTGATAACGGTGACGGAACATTCACCATGGACCTTTCCCGTATGAATCCGAAGTCACTTAGGACATCCATGGACGGCGGCCAGCCATTGCCGCTTGACAATGAAAAAGGCAGTAATAACAGACCATATAAAAGTTTTATTGTAGGGAAAGATGCGTATGGAATTAAAGGTGCCGATATCACGGAAATAACAAATGGCGGACACACAACTCCTTATAGTGTTCCAGATAACACAGAACGGGAAACCAGCGCTAATTTAATCAATGATAGTTATTGGAATAGCTACCAGAATTATAATCCTTGTCCTGAAGGATATCGCATTCCAAGTCACCGGGAGCTATTAATTATGACATCAAGACTTTCTTCTTCCCAGTGGCCTCAATATACAGTAACAGCATATTACTGGCAGCGAACATCTTGGTGGGGAGAACTATCAAGATTTGAGGAAGAGCAAAAGGCAAAGACTTACACATTAACTCCAAACTATTATTTGTGTCATACCTCTTTCTCAATGAAGGACATTCCGCCTTATAGAACAACTGAAACAGAAACAGACAAACAGAGAGAAGGTTTCGGCTGGATATACAGTAGCGATGTATTTATGTTACAAAATAACAGAAATGATGATGTCGGCTACGTCCGCTGCGTCAAAGACACAAACTGATCTGCGGCATCATCTGCCCCAAACACATGCCGGACTAAAGGTAAGCCTCCGGCGAACTGTATCCTGCTAAGTTCATAAAGTTATCCCGACTTTGACGAGGTCTGATCAAAGTCGGGATATTTCATTAAAGTCGATCAACTTTAAAGGTGGTTCATCTACCACAAGACCACCTTTCCAGCCGTACCTAGATCAAGAATGGCAGAAGATATGCCTAAAGCGCGAAATACTTTACTCATAGTTGAGAGTGTGATTGAGCATTTGCCATTCTCCAACTTGCATATTTGCGCCCGCTTGACACCTATACGTTCTCCCAATTCTTCTTGAGTGAGATGTTGCTGCAATCTTGCACTTTTGATCGCCTCTCCAATAAAGTATGCGTCAGCTTCTTCTTTGAGCCGCGTTTCCATGGCATCCCTGTCTGGCGTCCCTCTTTTTCCCCATACATCATCTACTAAACTGTCTGCCGGTCTAAAAGTCATTTTTGACATAGTCTGTACTCTTGTTTTGAAAATATCGTGTCATTATTGCCTTAGCTTTCCTTATTTCCTTTTTTGGTGTTTTCTGGGTTTTCTTTACAATTCCATGGGTTACAATCACCAAAGTTTCATTATCTGTGTCCCAAAAGGAAAAGAGCCGATAACATATTCCGTTGAATAATGTCCTTATTTCCCATATTGCTGAATTATCAAGTTTTTTGAAAATGTTTGTGTCGATAATCCCACTTTCCAACTTTCTTATATTATACGTTATTTTCAACTGTACTTTTATGTCCTGCAGCCTTATGAAATCCTCTGCTTCATTACTCAGTATTACCTGCACTGCTTTTATTCCCATTCTAATAGACCTCAAATTTAACCTAATGTTTCCAAATAAGCAAACAAAAATATGATTTTACAAGACATTTGCTTGGCCGGCCGACTTACAATCCGGCCAAAACTCGGGCTAAATTATACATGGATTCGGAAACGGAATATAAAAAAGATAAAAACATTGGCCGGAGGCTGCAGATTTTTCTCTTTTTTAAAGTTTTTTCGCTTTCCTGAAATATGCTGTACTCCGGACGGCATCCTCCACTTCGGGAAAGTCTGTCCGGAATCTGGCGAAAGTCTCCCTCGACACCCCGAAATGCCGGCAAATGGCCGCAATACTGTCCCCATTCTCCAGCATCGACACCACCTCCGCACGGTGAGACCGCAATATATTCGTCTTCGTATAGGAGCCGGTCCGCCGTCCCAGCTTCATTCCTTCCGCCTTCCTCATGGCCAGAGCCTCCTTCGTCCGCATGGAAATGAGGTTCCTCTCAATCTCCGCCACGAGGCCGAAGGCGAAGCACAGGACCTTGCTGTTTATGGTATTGTCGAAAGTGTAACCCTCTTTCGTCGTATATAGAAGGATGCCTTTGTCCAGACATCTTCCCATAATGGACATGATTTCGGTAAGGGTGCGGCTGAGCCGTGAGATTTCCGTGACTATCAGCGTATCTCCCGCGTGCATCGTATTCAGGAGCCTGCCGAGCTTCCTTTCGTGCCGGTTTACCGAGCCGCTGGCGACCTCCACCACCCAGCGGTCCACTGAAATATTCTTCTGTGCAGCGAATCTTCTGATTTCATCTTTCTGATTGGCCGGGTGCTGCTTCCCCGTACTTACGCGCAAATAACCTATTGTCATGATACCTCGTTTGTTTGGTTAACGGGCATCAAGTTAGTCAACTTAAAATCAGGGAATGCCGTCCGGAACTCACTGCGGCATCAGGGAACGGCAGTAGAACCGGTCCCGCGCCAGCTGGGCCTTAAGCTGGGTAAATGAAGAAAAGCGGATTTCCTCCCGGATTCTCCGCAGGAATGTGATCCGGATATCCAGCCCGTAGATATCCTCGTCGAAGTCGAAAATATTGGTCTCGATGGTGACTGCGTTGCCTTCTCTGACAGTAGGGCGGTTCCCGATATTGCACATGCCGTAAAATTCCCTGCCCACAGTCGAGACCTTGACGAAATAGACGCCGTTCGCCGGGACGAGTTTAAGAGGTTCGTACAGCTGCATGTTCGCCGTAGGGAATCCGAGAACCCTCGACCCGATCTGCTCTCCGGAGACTACCACGCCCAGAAGCGAATAGTCGTAACCCAACATCTGCGCTGCTCCGGTGACGTTCCCCCTTCCGATCTCCGCCCTTATTTTCGTGGAGCTGATACCTGCCCCTGCGCCTGAGGTGACCTTTCCGGTCAATACTGTATCCAGTCCCAGACTCTGCGCCGTGCGCAATACGCTTTCAGCGTCCATGGCATCGCTGCCCATCCTGTTGTCATATCCCAGGACGATGGCATTGGCCCGATAACGGGCCATCAGGATATTTTCAAGGTATTCACGGGTGGTCATCGCACCGAATTCCCGGGTGAAGCGGATGACTTCCACATGATCCACTCCGAGCCCCCTGAGCAGGGCTTCTTTTTCGGGCATGGACGTGAGCAGCCTGAAAGTACGGGCTTCCTGCTGCAGGACAGCACGGGGATGAGGCCAGAATGTCACCACCATGCTCTCATCCCCCCTGTCATGCGCAGTCTTCACGAGCTGCCCAATCACAAGACGGTGCCCGATATGGACACCGTCGAAAAATCCGGTAGCTATTACCATGTCCGATATGAGGCTACAGCCATCTTACGAGTTCGAAATCCTGTCTGTGAGGCAAGAGCTCGTTTTTCGCATAGATTCTGGCTGCCACCTGATACAGTCCGGCCACTTCAGGAGTGATGACTGCCTGATATTTGGCCACGCCGTCATTCACGGACTGCGGTGTAAATTCAGCCACAAAGCTGATGTGGAGCTTGCCTTTTGAATCCGTAGTGGCAAACAGCATCTCTACGCCTATTTCCTCCGGCTTGAGGTCGCCGATGTTCAGCACGACTTCGGACTTGAATTCCTTGCCCAGCGATACGTCCTCGCTTGCGCTGTCCGGCTTCACGATGGAAACGAGGTTCACGTTCTGCCATTCGCGGCGCAGATGTCTCTTCCACTCGGCTATCTCGCGGGCTTTCGCATAGTCGTTTGCGAGAAGCGTCCCGAACCTCTTGGACTGAGGGTCATAGTACTGGTTGATATAGTCCGTCAGCATCCTGTTCGTAGTGAAGTTGC
This sequence comes from uncultured Bacteroidales bacterium, assembly GCA_944323845.1. Taxonomy (GTDB): domain Bacteria; phylum Bacteroidota; class Bacteroidia; order Bacteroidales; family UBA932; genus Cryptobacteroides. Next base: position 3,727 of record CALUUA010000019.1, on the reverse strand, counting down.
AGGCTACCTGGGCGATCGTGTTCTTGATATACTCCAGCCAGTCTGAAGATCTGCCTGTAGAACGGCTGATATTGTAGAATGTCGGAGCGATGTCGTTCTCGATGATAGTGTAGATGGTGGCTGCATCCAGTTCGTCCTGATAGTTCTGGTCCTGATATGTCCTCTCCATAGGAAGAGCCCATCCGGCACCAGGCTTGTAGCCTTCCACCCACCAGCCGTCGAGTACGGAGAAATGCATTACACCGTTCATGGCGGCCTTCTCTCCGGATGTACCGGAAGCCTCGAGCGGCCTTGTAGGGTTGTTCATCCATACATCCACGCCCTGTACGAGGAGCTTGGCAAGTGTGATGTCGTAATTAGGCACGAAGACGATCTTGCCGATGAACTGAGGCATCTTGGATATGTCCACGATGCTCTTGATCAGATCTTGTCCGGCCTTGTCCGCAGGATGAGCCTTTCCGGCAAAGATGAACTGCACCGGTCTCTCCGGGTTGTTGACTATTTCATTGAGCCTGTCGAGGTCTCTGAAAAGCAGGTGCGCCCTCTTGTAGGTGGCGAACCTGCGCGCGAAGCCTATGGTCAGCACATCGTCCCTGAGTGTTTCCTTGATGGTGACGATCTGACGCGGAGAATAGTGGTTCGCTACGGAGGTGTCCGACAGTCTTTCCTTTATTTCGGCGATGAGTTTCTTCCTCAAAGCCGTGCGGACATTCCATATATCTGCATCGGAAACCTTGTAAATGCCTTCGAAGCAGGACTTGTCATAATGGTGGGTACCGAACTCTTCGCCGAATACCTTGGCATGGATTTCCTTCCATTCAGGGGCAGTCCATGTCGGATAGTGTACACCGTTTGTGACATAGCTGACATGAAGTTCTTCAGGCAGATAGCCCGGCCACATATTGGCGAAGATGTCGCGGCTCACTTCCCCGTGAAGCCATGACACGCCGTTAACTTCCTGCGATATGTTGGCGGCGAGGATGCTCATCGAGAACTTCTCGTTCACATCGTTTCCGTTGATCTTTCCGAGTCCCATCATGGTCTCCCAGTCGATCTTCAGCCTCTGCGGATAGTGTCCGATATATTTTCTCAACAGGCCTTCGTCGAAGGCGTCATGTCCTGCCGGCACCGGAGTATGGGTAGTGAACAGTGAAGATGATCTCACGAGTTCAAGTGCTTCAGGATAGTCGAGATTGTCATTCTGAATGTATTCGCGCAGTCTTTCCAGACCTGTGAATGCCGCATGGCCTTCGTTGCAGTGATATACCTGCGCCCCGATACCGAGCTTGCGGAGAGCCCTGATACCGCCGACTCCGAGAAGAAGTTCCTGCTTCAGCCTGTTCTCCCAGTCGCCTCCGTAGAGATGGTGGGTCACAGACCTGTCTTCCGGCAGATTTTCTTCGTAGTCCGTATCCATCAGGTACAGTTCGGTCCTTCCGACATCCACTCTCCAGAGTCTGGCATTCAGATTCCTTCCCGGGAATGCCACGCTGACTGTCATCCAGTTCCCGTCGGCGTCCCTGACAGGAGTGGCCGGGATTTTCATGAAGTCCTGCGCGTCATACTTGGAAACCTGGTCACCCTGGGCTGAAAGCACCTGAGTGAAGTATCCGTATCTGTAGAGAAGACCTACGGCCACCAGATTCACATTCATGTCACTGGTTTCCTTCAGGTAGTCTCCCGCGAGGATACCAAGACCTCCGGAATAAATCTTCAGGGAGGTGTCCAGACCGTATTCCATACAGAAATATGCTATGGACGGGTCCTTTCTCTCGGCTTTCTGCGCCATGTAGGCATTGAATTCATTCATGACGAGATTCAACTCTCCCATGAATTCGGTATTTTTCTCCAGATCGCGGAATCTCTTAAGGCTCACCTTGTCCAGCATGGCGATAGGATTCTCTCCAGTCGCTTCCCAGGCCTTCGGATCCACTCTTTTGAAAAGATTTCTGGCAGACTCGTTCCAGCACCACCAGAGATTTCTGGAGAGGGTCTCCAGATCTTTCAGTCCGTCAGGAAGATGCCTTGATATCAGGACGCTGTTCCATGACGGCTTGTTCACGTCTATCTTCTTGTACTGCATAGGTTTGTCATTCTTGAATTTAGGGAATGCTCCCCTGTCCGTAATGATTTTGTTCAGGGCTTCTGCATAAGCCTGTTTATAATAAATGATATTGTTCTCCCATAAAGCGATCTCCGAGACATCCTTGGCATTGTCCATATACCGCTTGCGGTCATCCTTGGTCAGCCGGGCGATTTCCTTCACGCGCTCCACCACCCCGTCTACTACCTGAGGATAGTTGGAGTCGTTCCTGTCGAGGACTGTGATTCCCGGATGATCCTTGTGATAATGGCTCTTCACCCACAGGCCGAACCCGGCAAGGGTCGTGGTGAGCGTAGGCACCTTGAATGCGAGACTTTCGAGCGGGGTATATCCCCAGGGCTCATAATAAGACGGGAAAAGGGCGAGATCCAGACCTACTATCAGATCATAGTAAGTCATGTCGAACACGCCGTCATTGCCGTTCAGGTATGAAGGTATGAAATAGACCTTGACCTTGTCGCCGACGGCATTGTTGAAATTCAGTTCATCCAGCCTCCGGGAAATGGTGTCATACTCCCTGTTCATCAGATAATGGGAGGTTCTGGTGACATAATCGGAATCCTTTCCTTTAAGTTTGGCCACCAGCTCGCGGTCAGGACCGTTATGGCCTGAAGGTATCATGATGAAAGCCTGGATGCTCTTTCCCTGAAAATCCGACTTGTTCAGCTTGTCGAGGGCATCAATGAAGACGTCTATGCCCTTGTTCTTGTATTCATACCGGCCTCCGATGCCGATGAAAATTGAGTTTTCAGGCACAGCTTCGCCTGACATGGCTGTCGCCACCTGTACCAGCTTGTCTCTGGCGGCCGAGCGGACCATCGGATAGTCCTCTTCGCTCGGAGTGAAGCTGTTCTCGAAACCGTTCGGAGTCACTATGTCGACCTTCCTGCCGAGGAACTGGCGGCATTCGTTCGCCGTTATGTCGCTTACCGTAGTGAAGACATCTGCGTTCTGTGCAGCATGTTTTTCTAATGAATGACGGGCTATGACATTGAATTCCTTGGCTTTCTGATCTCCATCGTACATTTCCATGGAGTCATAAAGAGGAAGGTTGTTGCCTGCAATACATCTTCCGATCACGGTCGCATGTGTCGTGAAGACAGTGGCTACAGGTATCCCGCTCTGTTTGATATAGAGCAGGCCGGCCCCTGTCAGCCATTCATGGAACTGGGCCACGACCTTGTCCGCCGGTGAAAGATTGAACTTATAGAAGCTCTCGATCACCTTTCCGGCCGCATGGCCGAACAGAGCCGATTCCACGTAATCCCAGTTTCCGGTCAATGAGTCTACACCGAAACGCAACCAATATTCTGTAAGAATCTCTGATTTCTTTGTAAGGAACTGTTTGAAATCCACGAGTATGGCTACAGGAGATCCCGGAATGTTCCATTTTCCTATCCTGAGACGCAGGCCTTCCGTCTCGGCCTGGGCCTTCCAGTCCCGGTACAGTCCCGGATCCTCGATGAAATCCGGATTGCTCTCCGTATCCATCCAGACATCGGGACCGATCAGGATATGGTGTCTCTTTAATTCCGTTTTAAGGTAGAGGGATTTGGTGGCAATCACCGTGTATATTCCCCCTACCTTATTGCAGACCTCCCAGCTTACCTCGAAAAGATAATC
>CALUUA010000018.1 GCA_944323845.1 uncultured Bacteroidales bacterium | reverse complement strand
CCTCGGATTTCGAAGAAATCCATTAATGTTGTCCGGCGGACCACCTGGTCGGAAGTATAACAAGTCCGCCGGACATATGAAAAACGGAGCAGGAAATAATCCTGCGACGGGCTCCCCGGCGAGGGGAGCGGTGAGGGGCGGCGCCCCTTGGAAAGGGGCTGTCGCGCAGCGACTGGGGATTGGGATGACCTCGGATTTCGAAGAAATCCATTAATGTTGTCCGGCGGACCACCTGGTCGGAAGTATAACAAGTCCGCCGGACATACATTATATTATGTATAAATACCTTCTCGAAAAAGAATTCAAGCAATTCTTCAGGGACCCCGGACTACCCAAAATGGCCCTCATGTTCCCCGTGCTGATGATGCTCGTCTTCCCCTTTGCCGTCAGCATGGAAGTCCGGAACATAAACCTCGCCGTCGTCGACGGCAGCCGCAGCGAAGAATCATCCCGCCTTATAGAAAAATGCGTTTCTTCCGGCTATTTCCGTCTGGTGGACATATGTTCCGATCCGGACGAAGCCATGCGCCTGATGGATGACAACGACGCCGATGCCATCATCACCATAGGACCGGATTTCGCCTCTGATATCGAGACCGGGGCAGGCTTCCCTGTGGGAATAAAAATCAACACCGTCAACGGCACCAGAGGCAGCATCGGAGCACAGTATCTGCAGGCCTGCATCAGAATGTACATTCAGGACAGGAACGCGGCCGGACTGACGCAGTCTGCCCCGGTCATGGATGTCTCGGAAAAATATTACTTCAACAGCCTGCTCGATTATAAGCTGTTCATGATACCGGCCCTTATAGTCATCGGCATTACCATGATTACGGCTTTCCTTCCGGCGCTGAACATAGTTTCGGAAAAAGAGACCGGAACGATCGAACAGATAAACGTCACCCCGGTCAGCAAGACAGCCTTCATAATCTGCAAGATGATCCCGTACTGGGTCATAGCCTTTTTCGTGCTTACCGCCTGTCTGCTCATAGCCTGGGCTGTCTTCGGCTATACCTGCCGCGGGAATGTCCTGTGGCTTTATCTATACACGACTCTGGATATCATCGTCATGGCCGGACTCGGCCTCTTGATTTCGAACTATAGCGCTAATGCGCAGCAGGCCATGTTCGTCATCTGGTTTTTCGCCGTGATTTTCATGCTTATGAGCGGGATTTTCACCCCGATTGCCTCCATGCCTGATTGGGCCAAGGCCATCACTTACCTGAATCCTATGCGGTATTATGCCGATGCCATGCGTGCCGTCTACCTGAAAGGCAGTTCCCCTGTCGACATATGGTACGATGCCGCAGGTCTGACAGCCATCGGCATGTCAATGGTCGGGTGGGCTATTTCAAGCTACAGGAAATCTTCCGACTGATTGTCTTGCAGGGCAGGAACGGCTTTTATCGCCTGTCTGCCGTGGAGGTATCCGGGTGGAAAAGGACGTCGATTTCCTTCAGCCGTTCCGACTGAAGCTGTTCCGGAAGTCCGGCCAGAGCAGAGATATGGCCGAGCATCGCAGCTCCGCCGAAGCCTATGGCACGCAGCCGGTCTATCCTTTCAGGGGTGACGCCGCCGAGCGCGATGACCTTCCCGTCTATAATCCCTTCTGCCGCTGCCTTTGCCAGCGTTTCTTCCCTGAATGCCGACATGTACCCCTGTTTCGATACACTGTCGAAAACCGGACTCAGAAAGACATGGCTGCACTGCGGTTTCCATAGCCCGACTTCTTCCAGTGAATGGCATGAACGGCTGACATTCCCGGTATATCCTTGCGGAATCGTGTCGCGCCGCGAGTTGAGATGTATCCCGTACAGACCGTATGGGACGGCAAGTTCGAAAAAATCGTGTATTACGATGCGGGAGCGTTCCTGTGCTGTCAGGGATTCAAGCAGGGCGGCGCAGGCTGCTTCGGACGCTTCGGGTTTCCGCAGATGCACCAGATCCGCTCCATGCGAGAGAAGCCGTCTTATGAAAAAATCTTCCCCGTCCGTAAATGACGGGGAAGTGATCACTATCCAGAGCATGATCCGATCCGAATCAGGAACTATTTCAGTTTCGAGATGATGAGTTCCGCGACTTTCTTCCCGGACATGAGCATTCCGCCGAAAATAGGTCCCATGCGAGGCGTCCCGCTCACGGCCGAAGCCGCCATGCCGCATACATAGAGTCCCGGATAAATCTCCTTCGTCCCGTTCACCACTTCCTGTTCTCCGGCAATTACATCCAGAGACCTCTCGCCTATCACATCCCCTGTATCGGTAGCAAGCCGGATTCCGTTTTTGCGTGCCACAGTCCTGCAAATCTCGCTGTCGTGTCCGGTTCCGTCTATGACGCATTTGGCCATGATGTTGAGCGGATCCACATGAAGGCCTTCCCGGAGTACGGGAGTCCAGTTTACCACCACTCCGCTCACTGCATTGTTCTTGAACACCACATCCTCCACGGAATAGCAGTTGAAGATGGTGGCCCCATGGTGTACGGCATGATACAGCAGGGCTGAAGTGCTCTCCACCGAATCCATCACATAAAGTCCCTCGCCGTATGGCTGATAGTTGATTCCGAAATCCTTCACTATATCCAGGGCTTCCTCCTGTACCACTATCTGATTGAACATCATTGCTCCGCCCCACATACCTCCTCCCGGAGACAGTTTGCGGTCAAACTGAGCCACCTTCAGTCCGGCCTTTGCCAGATAATACGCCGCCACGATGCCGGAAGGTCCGCCGCCCACGATGGCTACATCCAGATCGAGATTCCTTTCCAGTTTTTCGAAATAGGTACTGATGATACCCCTTGAAACGTTCTTCTCTATCATTTTTTCCAGTTTTAGAGCCTTGCCGGGCTGCCGGCAGGCCGATATCCTATTATTTGCATTGGCCGGTCACGGCCAATATCCTTTTCATTTCCCCGACAGGGTCGTCTGCCCTGAGGACGCTACCGCTCAATGCAATACCGGAAACACCTGTCTGCATGATTTGCGGAATGTCATCGAAACCGATACCTCCGATGGCTGTTACCGGCAGGTCAATCCCGTTTTCCTTCATCATTCCCGTCAGTCTCCGGTACCCGTCGAGCCCCAGCACCGGGGCGAGATTCCTTTTGGTCGTGGTGAACCGGAAAGGCCCGCAGCCTATGTAGTCGGCACCTTGCGAGGCCAGACGCGCGATATCTTCGAAGGTATTGGCGGTACCGCCGATGATGAAACTGTTCCCGAGAATTTTTCTGGCCACGTCCACAGGCATGTCGTTCTTTCCCAGATGGACTCCGTCGGCCCCTGTCTTCAGGGCTATGTCCGGATGATCGTCGATTATGAATACGGCTCCTTTTTCCCTGCATTCCGGAAGCAGCCTGCTTGCTGTCCGTATGATCTCGTCTTCTTCCGCATCCTTCATCCTCAGCTGTATCCATCGGCATCCGCCTTCAAGGGCCATCATGGCAGAATCCAGATAGGAATACCTGTCTGTGAAGTGCGTGATGAACTGAAGTCGTGACGCTTCAAGTATTTCTGCCGTCAGTTTCATCTGTCTGCTTTTATACAGGGGAGCAAATATAACAAAACTTGGCGACAGGATGAAAATTTTTATGCCGGATGCTGTTCCGATGCTATATGCCGTCATTGCGGACAAAACGTCCGGTAATGCTGCAGCTGCAGTTTCCGATCTGTTCAGGAGTCCCCGTAAATACGATGCGTCCTCCTTCATCTCCTCCGCCCGGACCCATGTCGATGATATAATCCGCGTTCCGGATGATGTCCAGATCATGTTCGATGACTATTACCGTAGCCCCGTGGTCCACAAGTTTCTGGAAGACCTGCAGGAGCGTCCTGACGTCTGAAGGGTGGAGTCCGATGGTCGGTTCGTCGAATACGAAGACGGAATCATTCTGTCCGCGGCCCATTTCGCTGGCTAACTTGAGCCTCTGGGCTTCACCTCCCGACAGTCCGGGAGTCTGTTCGCCGAGGGTCAGGTATCCCAGCCCCAGTTCCTTCAGCACTCCCAGCCTCTGTCTGACCGTCTTCAGGTCAGCGCATGCCTCTAAAGCATCACTGATGTCCATGTCCATCAGTTCCGGAAGGGAATGGAAGCTGCCGGCCGCATTTTCACGGCGTATCAGGCTGGCTGTCCTGGAGTATCTGGAACCCCTGCAGTCAGGGCATGGGATATCCACGTCGGGGAGGAACTGCACATCAAGGCTGATCTGCCCTGTCCCGTCGCAGGTCGGACAACGCAGTTTCCCGGTGTTGTAAGAAAAGTCCCCGTCCTTGAACCCCATTTTCCGTGCATCCGGTGTCTTTGCGAACACTTTTCTCAATTCGTCATGGACATTCGCATATGTCGCCACCGTGGAACGTACATTGATGCCGATAGGGGAGGCATCAATCAGTTTTACTTGTCTGATACCGTCAGCCTGTACTTTTTTGACATGTCCGGGAAGTTTCCCTCCTGAAATGGCCGCCTTAAGTCCCGGAATGAGGCTTTCCAGCACCAAGGTCGTCTTTCCAGAGCCGGAAACCCCTGTGACAGCCGTCATCCGCCCCTTCGGTATATCCACTTCCAGAGGCTTCACCGTGTGTATCCTGTCGGTGGACAGATGGATTTTACCGTTAGCGAAGAGATCTTCGGCCGCAGCCGTCCGACGGACACGGACATTTTCCTTTCCGGACAGGAACGGCCCGATTTCGGACGCCGGATTCCGTTTGATTTCATCTATGGAGCCTTCGGCAATGACCTTGCCTCCTTTGGAGCCGGCTCCCGGTCCCATTTCTATGATGTGTCCGGATTCGGACAATATCTGTGTGTCGTGGTCGACGAGGACTACGGAGTTTCCGTCAGAAACAAGGTCTTTCATGACACCTGCCAGACCCGCAATATTCGCCGGATGCAGTCCTATGGACGGTTCGTCCAATACATACAATACCCCTGTCGTCCTGTTCCGGACAGCCCGGGCCAGCTGCATCCTCTGTCTCTCGCCTGTGGACAGGGTGGAGGCGGCACGGTCCAGACTCAGGTAGCCAACACCCAGATCCAGCAGCCGTCGCGAGGCATCCAGAAAAGATTCGCATATATTTTCCGCCATAGTGCGCATTTCTTCCGGCATCGAGTCCGGAATGCCTTTCACCCATCCCACTATTTCAGTCAGGGTCATCCGGCATGCATCGGCCAGTGAAATGCCCCGGACCAGAGGAGCACGGGCGGCATCCGAAAGTCTGGAACCTCCGCAGGAAGGGCAAGTCTCGGTCTTCAGGAATTTCTCCACCCTTTTCATGCCCTTTTCATCCTTTACTTTCGACAGGGCGTTCTCTACAGTGTAGGTGGCGTTGAAATACGTGAAATCCAGCTCTCCGGCCTGATTCGTGTTTTTCGACTTGTAGAAGATATGCTTTTTTTCTGCAGGGCCGTGGAACACTATGTCACGTTCTTTCGGTGTCAGCTGCTTGAAAGGGATGTCGGTACGCACGCCCATCGCCCGGCATACGTCCACCATAAGCGACCACATGAGTGTATTCCACGGAGCTACCGCTCCTTCTTCTATAGTGAGGTTCTCATCAGGCACCAGAGTGGATTCGTCCACTGTCCTGACCATGCCGGTACCGTCGCATTCCGGGCAGGCACCCTGACTGTTGAACGAGAGTTCTTCCGCGGACGGGGCGAAAAAACGCTCCCCGCATACGGGGCATGTCAGTTCCAGCCCTGCCGCCACGTTCAGTGAAGGTTCCAGATAATGCCCGTTCGGACAGCGATGGCTTGCCAAACGGGAATATATGAGCCTCAGGCTGTTAAGCAGTTCGGTTCCGGTGCCGAAAGTGCTGCGTATTCCCGGTATCCCCGGTCTCTGGTGCATGGCCAGGGCTGCGGGAACATACAGGACTTCATCCACGACAGCACGCGAAGCCTGTGTCATCCTTCTGCGGGTATAGGTCGAAAGGGATTCCAGATATCGTCTGGAGCCTTCGGCGTACAATACTCCTAAAGCCAGTGAGGATTTTCCTGAACCTGACACGCCGGCTATGCCGACGATTCCGTTCAACGGTACTTCCACGTCTATGTTTTTCAGATTGTGTACCCTCGCACCGTGTACAATGATTTTATCCGGCTTTTTCATTTGATATTCTTGAATTCTGTTTCCATTCTTCCCATTTTCCCTCCAGAGTTTCCACAGGTATGCCCAGCATCTGCATCTGCCTGAAAACCTCCGGCAGCGTATCGTCCATGAACCTCAGTCTGCGGGCCTGCATGATTCTGTCTTTCGCATCTTCCGTCACGAAAAAACCAAGACCCCTTCGGGTCTGTATGATGCCCTGAGCCGAAAGGTTCTCATATGCCCTGACGGCAGTGTTCGCGTTCACTCCGAGATATACGGCCAGCTCGCGGACACTCGGTATCCGTTCTCCCGGAGAATATTTTCCGGATATTATTTCATCGCATATCCTTTCGGCCATCTGCAGATAGATGGCCTTGTCCTGTCTGAAATCAGTCATTCCCTTTCCGGTCAAATTCGAAATTTTTCAGCATCGCATAACCCCATCTGACATTCAGCGCAATCAGCGCTGCCATAATGCATATTGTAGCCGTCTTTGCGGTCCCGGCTGAAACAGCCCCGGTCGCTTTCAGTATGCCTGGCAGGAAGAGGACTGCCATGTATATGATGGCCGCGGCGCATATTTTCCATGCCTTATGCCCCATGTTCCGCCTGAAAAAAGGTGCGAACCATGTGATTCCGCTTGCCAGAAGACATGCTGTCAGAACATCATTCCATCCCCATCCTCCGGTTCTGAAGAACAGCAGCTGTATGCCGTCTGTCTGGTCGGGATAGAAAAAATGACCTGCGGCTGTGTATATCGCGGAACCGAGAACGGTCGCGGAAATTAAGATGACAGCGCTTGTTATGGCTGTCCCTGCATACATGGCAGTATATTTTTCCATCAGCGATGCCGGGACCAGCATTCTGTTTATGGCGTTGTCCTCCGAAGTCAGGTCACGGTAGAGGTCCAGAATCACGAATGATATCAGAACCAGCATCAGGTCTTCCGTGACAGTCATCATGCCGGCAAGATTCCCTTCGTCAGCCACTATCGAGAGACCTGCAATGAAAATTATAAGAAAAACCAGAGCCGGCACTGTTTTGCGCGGGCTGCTGAAATATGTGCTGCATAGCTGGAGACGGCAGAATCCGGCCATTCTCCTGAAACTGAAATTGTTCATAATAATTTCCCTTTTATTGTTGCATTGAAGAGCATTTCCAGGTCGATTCCCGTAGCCTCGTCCTCTCCTCTTTTTTTGATTGTGCGGTATCCGCCGGCGCAAGGCTCCGAGTACAGCGCCCCTTCGTCAGATTCCGAGAGTCCGAAACACCAGCTATCGGAAATCTCTTCCGTGGACTTCGCGAACAGGCCGCCTTTCCCGTCCAGAATCAATATGTCGGACAATATATTTTCCATCTCCGCCGGAGTATGGGTCGATATCACCGCCGTCCTGTCTTCCCCGAGATGTTTCAGTAGAAGTTTCCTGAAAAGGCTTCGGGAAGGGATGTCCATTCCGTTCATCGGCTCGTCCATCAGCAGATACTTTGTCCCGCTGGCCAATGCTATGCTGAACAGCAATTTCCGCTTTTCGCCGGTCGACAGTACTCCGAGATCCCCTGTTTTCGGATTTATCCCCGATTCTTCCAGACAATCCTCCAGAATTTCATCGCTGAAGCCGGGATAGAATGCCCTGTGCAGGGCAATGAATTTTTCCAGACTCTGTTTTCCGAACCTGAATTCCGACTGCATGTAGAATATCTTTCCCAGAGCCTCGGGTTCCCGTGCCGATGTGTCTATTCCGTCTGCGGTGATTCTGCCCTGTCCGGGGAACAGCATACCGGATATCAGTTTCAGCAGGGTGGTCTTTCCTGAACCGTTGGCTCCGAGAAGTCCGTAGATGCATCCCTCGTGCAACCCGGCTGAAATATTGCCGAGAACGGCTTTTTCACCATACTCGAACGACAGATTTTCTATACTTATCATACTTCTGCTGTATTATTGTTTTACTGTTCTATTTAAGTAGTACACTGCAAAGATAAGAAAAAATATTTTATCCCCAAATTAATTCATCGTCCCGCCGATGATGTCCTGCAGTTCGTTTGTGATTTCCTGCTGACGCTGCTTGTTGTACTGGATGCGTATCTCATCTAGAAGCTGGTTCCCGTTGTCCGTGGCAAGCTGCATCGCCATCATTCTGGCCGCATGTTCTGCTGCGTTGGCATCCAGAAGCACGGAATATATTTTCAGAAGCAGGACTTTGGGCAGGAGAGTTTCCAGAAGCGAGTCCATGTCAGGCTCGACGATGAAGTCGGATATGCCGTGATGTTCCTCGTTCTCGTGAAGGGAAGAGTCCAGGGATATCGGGAGATATGTCTCATTTACGGGAACCTGTGTGGCGGTGGACTTGCAGTGAGTGTAAATCAGTTCTATCTTGTCTGCTTCTCCGGCCGTGTACATGTCCATAAGCCTGCGCGCCAGTGTACAGGCATCTGCATATGTAGGCTTGTCGGCCATGGCAGAGTAGTCTCCCTGGTCTTCGAATCCCATTCTCTTCACTGCATCAGCCATTTTCCTGCCAATGGCGAATACCCTGATATCCTTTTCCTTCAGACCTGCCTGTCTGTACTTCTCCACTGCTTCGGAGAAATGCCGTATTGCATTCGAATTGAATGCACCGCACAGGGAAGTATTAGAGGCGAAGGCTACGATTGCCGCTTTTTTCAGCGGACGCGGGGTGGCATACACTTCTCCGGCCGAGGCTTCCCCGGCCAGAAGGTCTGCCAGAATATGATGTATCTGTCTTTGGTACGGCAGAAGATTTCCTATGGCATTCTGCGCCTTGCGCAATTTCGAAGACGCCACCAGCTTCATGGCTGACGTTATCTTCATGATGCCGTTTACGGAATTTATCCTGTCCTTGATTTCTTTCAATGATGCCATACCTGTCTGTCTCCACGTATTATTTGCTTCTGAACTGCGCGGCAGTCGCGGATGCTTCCTTTTCTATGATCAGTTCGATGCTCCTGTCTATCTGGCCTGCGGCAAGAGGCGCCAGTACATCGGTTTCATGCGATGCGTGCATCCTGTCGAGAAACGAAGACTGGAAATCCTGTATCTTGTCGAGTGGAACTTCCTTCATCAGTCCGTGCGTACCGCAATATAGTATCGCTACCTGATCGCCTACCGGCATAGGGGAGTATTGCGGCTGGACGAGAAGCACGTTGTTCTTCCTTCCGCGGTCTATCGCCATGGCTGTCACGGGATCCATGTCGCTGCTGAACTTCGAGAACGATTCCAGTTCCCTGTACTGAGCCTGGTCTATCTTCAGTGTCCCGGCTACTTTTTTCATGCTCTTTACCTGGGCGCTTCCTCCTACTCTGGAGACAGAGATTCCGACATTGATGGCCGGCCTGAAGCCCTGATTGAACAGATCCGTTTCCAGGAAAATCTGTCCGTCGGTAATTGAAATCACATTTGTAGGAATGTATGCAGACACGTCTCCGCTCTGGGTCTCGATGATAGGCAGTGCAGTGAGCGAGCCTCCGCATTTGACCTTGCCTTTCAGACTGGCCGGAAGGTCGTTCATCTGCTCGGCCACTTCCTGCTGGTCGATAATCTTGGCCGCTCTCTCCAGAAGTCTGGAGTGCAGATAGAATATGTCTCCCGGATATGCTTCACGGCCTGACGGCCTCCTGAGGATGAGCGATACTTCACGGTATGCTACAGCCTGCTTGGAAAGGTCATCATATACTACGAGTGCGTGACGTCCCGTATCCCTGAAATATTCTCCGACAGCCGCTCCGGCAAATGCGGCAAAGTACTGCAGGGCGGCAGGATCCGCAGCTGTGGCAGCTACCACGATAGTGTAATCCATGGCGCCCTTTTCACGTAACGTGTTGACTATGTTGGCTATTGTGGAGCCTTTCTGGCCGATGGCCACATAGATGCAGTACACCGGCTTGCCGGCCAGATAGTTTTCCCTCTGATTGATGATGGTATCTATGGCTATGGCCGTCTTTCCTGTCTGGCGGTCGCCGATGATAAGTTCCCTCTGGCCTCGTCCGATAGGGATCATTGCATCAATGGCCTTAAGTCCTGTCTGAAGAGGTTCTGTCACCGGCTGGCGGAAAATGACGCCGGGAGCTTTCCTTTCCAGAGGCATCTCCACCAGTTCTCCGCCTATCCTGCCTCTTCCGTCGAGGGGGATTCCAAGCGGATCCACCACTCTTCCCAACATTCCGTCTCCGACATTGATGGATGCGATGTGCCGGGTCCTGCGTACGGTCATGCCTTCCTTGATCTGGTCCGTAGGGCCCAGAAGGACGGCTCCGACATTGTCTTCCTCCAGATTCATGACCACTGCCCTGATACCGTTGTCGAACTCCAGAAGTTCATTGGCCTCGGCATTCTGCACGCCGTAGATTCTTACTACTCCGTCGCTTACCTGAAGCACTTCTCCTACTTCATCGAACTTGAGGTCGGTATCTATTTCCTTCAACTGCCGCAGCAGTACATCTGAAACTTCGCTTGGTTTTATATTCTGTGACATATGTTTCTGTTATCGAATCCGAATCGTTAAACGATGCGGCGGTTTTTCTCTATGAACTGTCTCCTGACAGACTTTAGCTGGGCCGCAGTGCTCGCATCGAGCCGGAGCCCGTCTATCTCGAATATGAACCCGCCAATGATATCCGGGTCCACCCTGTGTTCGAACAGTACCGAATCACCCTTCCGCTCCATGATTATCTCGGAAATCCTTTTTTCAAGTCCCGTATCAGGCACGGCTGTGATGAGCCTGCTCTCCTTTATGTTGTGGGCATCCCTGAACTGTCTTATGAAAGAACGCAGAATGAACCGGAGGTATTTTGTCCGCCGTTTCTTCATGACTAAACGGATGAATCTCTGCAATTCATCAGCCATCTTTTCACTGCCGAGCGCGGAAGCCAGAAGCGAGAACTTCTTTTTGTCCGGTATGTTCATAGGGTTGTCTATCAGGGTGCGGAGCTGCGGCAGTGCCGACAGATTCCTGTCTAAAGTCAGGACCTGTCCGTACACGAGTTCTTCATGCCCTGTCTCTGTCGCGTATTTCAGCAGAGCCGAGGCATATCTGGCAGAAATTGTCCCTGTGTTCATTTCCATTCCCATTTATCAGTTGCCGGAGGTTTGTTCGATCTTCAGCGATTCGTCCACCATTTTCCTGATCAGTTCCTTCTGCTCCTTGTCAGTGGACAAGGTCTTTCTGATTACTTTTTCAGCGATGTTTACGGAAAGCATGGCTACCTGGCTCCGTATCTGGCTGACGGCGCTTTCTTTTTCCGCCTCAATCTGTACTTTTGCCTCGGCGAGAATCTTCGCCGCCTCGTCTCTGGCCTGTTCCTTAGCCTGACTTATGATGTTGTTTCTGGCTTCGGCGGCTTCTTTCAGTATCTTGTCCTGCTCCTCTCTGGCCTCTCTGATAATCCGCTCCTGTTCTTTCAGAAGGTTCGACATTTTTTCGTCGGCCTTCCGGGCAAGCTGCAGCGATTCGTTGATATAGTTTTTCCGCTTGTCTACCATGGAGGTTATCACGGGAAAGCCCCATTTCGCGAGGATGGCCAGCACCACCGCGAAAATGACGAGCATCCAGAAGAGGAGGCCGGTATCGGGCATTAGCAGTGACATCTTCTACCTCCTGTCTTATACGACGGCTATGAAGCAGACGATTACCGCGAACATGGCCACACCTTCGATGAGGGCGGCGATGATAAGCATGTTTGTCCTGATGTTGCCTGCCATTTCCGGCTGACGTGCCATGGATTCCATGGCAGACGCACCGATCTTGCCTATACCGAGTCCGGCGCCTATGGCTACGAGTCCGGCGCCTATGGCAGCGCCGATTTTACCGAGTGCAGCACCTGCTGCAGCCTGAAGCAATAATGTCGAAAGTAACATAATGTCTTTATTTTAAATGTTATACTTCAATTGTTTTCCGCAATTTCCGTCTTTCCGTCAGGTGACTTTTCCCCTTCATGGGCCAGTCCGATGAATACGGCTGACAGCATGGTGAATACATATGCCTGGATGAAGGCTACCAGTATTTCCAGAAGATCCATGAATATCCCGAAGACTACCGTGATGACGGACATTGTCCCGTTTATCACCGGCCCGAGTTTCACTGTCAGGAAAATTATCGAGACGAAACTCAATATGATGGCATGTCCTGCCATGATATTGGCGAACAGCCTTATCATCAGGGCGAAAGGCTTGGTGAATATCCCCAGCAGTTCCGTCAGCGGAATCAGCGGTACCGGAGCTTTCAGCCACCATGGGACTTCCGGCCAGAAAATGTCTTTCCAGTAGTGTCTGTTGGCGAACAGGTTCACGGCTACGAAAGTGAACAGGGCCAGCGTAAGCGTCACGGCGATGTTGCCGGTCGTATTGGCTCCGCCGGGAAAGACGGGCACTATCCCCATTAGGTTGTTTACCAGTATGAAGAAAAATGCCGTGAGCAGATACGGCGCATATTTGCGGCTGTGGTTTCCCGGAATGGCAGCCTTTATGACATCGTCATTTATGAAGTTGATGACCGGTTCCAGTACGGCCGCCACCCCTGTAGGCGCTTCCTTCAGCACATCGTGTTTCCTGTACCACCTCGAGCAGGCCAACACAAGCAGCACCACTATGATGCCGTTTATCATCAGCCCTGCGACATTTTTGGTTATTGATATGTCTAACGGGCGTATTTCATTGCCGGAGGCATCCTTTTCCACAATCTTGCCGTCGTATTTCCCGCCTTCGGCGCAATAAAGTCCCTTGTACGGTCCTTCTTCAAGTCTGGATGACAAGAATACATGCCATCCCGTGCTGCTGTGTACGATGACAGGCAGGGGGATGATTATGTCCTTGTCTCCTATTTTCGTGATATGCCACTGGTATGAATCCCCGATATGGCCGAAAAGCATGGCCTTGATGTCGATGACGGGAGCAGTTTCTTCAGCTGTCTCTGCGGCGGCTTCTCCGGGTAATGAGGCAGTGTCACCTGCAGCCGGCCCCTTTGCGTCATTGGCGGTCAGAGCCGCCACCGGAAAAGTGACAGCCGCGATGATGGCGATGATATGTCTGATGATTCTTCCCATCCTTTCCTCCTAAATTTCCACGCACGCGCTGACAGTGTCGTTCTGCACTTCGGCAAAACCTGACTTTATGTGTATGGACTTGCTGGTATTCCCTTCGGTGAATACTATGTCTCCTTCTTCCAGCGAAGTAATCAGCGGGGCATGTCCTGACAGGACGGTAAAGGCGCCTGCCGTACCCGGCAGTTTCACCTGTCCCACCATGTGCCCGGCCAGATTTTTCTCCGGCGTCGCTATTTTCAAAAGTATTCCGCCCTTGTGTTTCATGTCAAATGTCGGTTTTCCGACCGTCCTTGCAGTTTAATCGTTCAGTCTCTCTTTGCGGTCCTGACGGCATTGAGTATCTTTTCTCCCTTGGCTATGGCGTCCTCTATCGTCCCGACATTCACGAATGCCTGTTCAGGCAGGTAGTCGACTTCTCCGTCAAGAATCATTCTGAAGCCCTTGATCGTGTCTTCTATGCCTACCATCGCCCCCGGGACGCCTGTAAACTGCTCGGCCACGGCAAAAGGCTGCGACAGGAATCTTTGTACACGGCGGGCTCTGTTCACCGTGAGCTTGTCTTCGTCGGAGAGTTCGTCCATGCCGAGGATGGATATGATGTCCTGAAGTTCCTTGTTCCTTTGCAGTATCTGCTTGACTCTCTGGGCGGTCTCGTAGTGTTCCTTGCCCACGATGTTGGGATCCAGAATGCGGGACGTGGATTCAAGCGGATCTACGGCAGGGTAGATTCCAAGTTCGGCGATTTTCCTGCTTAATACCGTAGTGGCATCCAGATGGGTGAAGGTAGTGGCAGGTGCCGGGTCCGTCAGGTCGTCTGCCGGCACATACACGGCCTGTACGGAAGTGATGGAGCCGTTTTTGGTGGAAGTGATCCTTTCCTGCATCTGTCCCATCTCCGTAGCCAGTGTCGGCTGGTATCCTACAGCGGAAGGCATACGTCCCAAAAGCGCGGAAACTTCCGATCCGGCCTGTGTGAAACGGAAGATATTGTCTATGAAGAACAGGATGTCCTTCGGTCCTTCCGTCCCGCTGCTGTCCCTGAATGATTCGGCGAGCGTCAGTCCTGACAGGGCGACAGACGAACGTGCTCCGGGCGGTTCGTTCATCTGTCCGAAGACCATGGCTACCTGAGACTTCGGAAGCTCCTTAAGGTCGACCTTCGACAGATCCCAGTGTCCTTCTTCCATGCTTTTGAGGAATTCATCCCCATATTTGATGACTCCGGATTCGATCATTTCCCTGAGCAGGTCGTTTCCTTCCCTCGTCCGTTCCCCGACTCCTGCGAAAACGGAGAATCCGTTGTGTTTCTTGGCGATATTGTTTATCAGTTCCTTGATAAGGACGGTCTTGCCGACCCCCGCTCCTCCGAACAGTCCGATTTTCCCTCCTTTCAGGTATGGTTCAAGCAGGTCTATCACCTTTATGCCTGTGAAGAGCACCTCCTGGGATGTCGTAAGATCCTCGAATTTCGGAGGCTCCCTGTGTATCGGAAGAGAGCCTTTCCTGTCGAGTTCCCCCATGCCGTCTATGCAGTCTCCGGTGACGTTCATTACCCGGCCTCTTATCTGCGCCCCTACCGGCATGGTAATCGGCTCGAAAGTATTGGTCACGTCCATGCCTCTCTGGAGCCCGTCCGTACTGTCCATCGCCACGGTTCTCACCGTATCTTCGCCGATGTGCTGCTGAACTTCCAGAATAAGGTTTTTCCCGTCTTTCCTCTTGATGACCAATGCGTCATGGATGCGAGGAAGCTCTCTGACTATATCTTCGCCCGACAGGTCGAAATGCACGTCGACCACGGGTCCGATTACTTGTGAAACATGTCCTTTTAATCCTGGCATATATTTAATTAATAATATATTATTCGTTTGTCCGGCCTTTCAGGCCAATGTCTGAACAGAGAAACCTGTTTCAGGTTGAAAAAAGCGTGCCGGAACTTCCGGAATTGCCTGCAATCCGACAAAATTAAATATAATCTTCCAAAGAGACAATATAATATTACAAAAAGGCAATCAGGGATTGCCGGGAATCATATCGGTGCCTGTCAGAACGAATATCCGACACCTATCCTGTAGTGATGGTACGGATAATCCCTTATTCCGTATTCATATGAGATTATCGGTTTGAATTTCCCGATCGGGAATGACAGGACGGACTTGAAGACCACAGGCTTGTCGCCGTTGCCTATCCATCCGGAATATCCTTGAAGAGCGCAGTCCAGTTCGAAGACAGATGTGCCGAATATGGCCGCCGCTCCGTACATCGGGGCGTCATTCTGTCCGGACTGGGATACCTGCCAGCACAGGAAACCTCCGTTGAGGACTATTCTCAGATTCCTGAAAAAGCCTTCTCCGAGACTGAATGACTTGCCTATCGAGGCATCGAAAAAATATCCCGGAGCGTCAAAATATCTGGCGTGTTCTTCCCCGTCTCCGGAGGCCGTTATAACCGCAGCCCGCACCGATATGTCGGGCATGATCTTTTTTTCCTTGAAAACATGGATGTCCACGGATACATAGACGTTCCCTATTTCCCATCCCTTGTATTTCGGTTCCGGAGGCATGAAGTGGGCGATGGAGGCCGGTGTATTCCGGTAGAATTCCACTATGGGCATCCAGGCGGAAAGATTCACCCTCGGAGAGAAGAGGGGTATGTTGATTTTTGCGAACACGGTTTCCGTCAGGTCTCCGTAGAACCCATGGAAGACATCCGTATCGAGCTCCAGATACAGGTCCTCGGAGACCCTTCCGTCCAGCATGTCGGGAACCGGCAGGGCATTCGGGCCGAAATACAGCGGGGATATCCGGTCATTTTCCTGTCCTTCTGCCGGACACGGCATCATTGACAGTGCTGACCATAGCAGCACTGTCAATATCGCTGGGCCGGATTTTCTTATAGTCATGATGTTCTAAACGTGCTGAAATGATTTATCCGAATACAAAAATAATCACTCTTTTCCGATCTTAGGACAAATCATGATTCTGTTTTCGTTAATTTTTCCGAAAAGGTGCAAAAAGTTATTCAAGTATCCTTATATTTACACGATTAAAACTGTTCAGCCACATATACCTTTTTTCATGACGGACCGTCCTACCTTTTTTACCGAAATCCTGAGAACTGGATTGTATTGCCTGACGGCAATGCTGTCTGCCGTAATTCTTTCCTGTTCCGGCCCTGACAAGCCGGAATATCTGATAGGCGTTTCCCAGTGCAGCGATGACTCGTGGAGAAGGCAGATGAACGAGGAAATCAGGATAGAGGCCTTATTCTATCCGGGAACGGAAGTCGAAGTGCTGTCCGCTGACGATGACAATGAAAAGCAGATACGGGACATCCTCTATTTCATAGATAAGAAAGTCGATATTCTGATAGTGGCTCCGAATGCGTCAGGTGCCGTTACTCCGGCCGTGGAGACGGCTTACGACAGAGGGATACCGGTGATTCTTGTGGACAGAATCATAGATTCTGACAAATATACGGCCTTTGTCGGTGCAGACAATTATTCCATCGGGACTCAGGTGGGACAGTATCTCAGGTCCAGGGTTCAGGGCGGGAAAATAGCGGAATTGACCGGCGACCGCAGATCTTCTCCGGCGCAGGAGCGGTCTTCGGGGTTCAGAAAGGGGCTCGGGAATGCAGGTCCCGTCCTGGCGGCATCAGTGGATGCTTTGTGGTCTGAAGAGAGGGCCGCATTCCTCATGGATTCCCTTTTAGTCAGGCATCCCGATATAAAAGCCGTATTCGCTCATAATGACAGGATGGCGGCGAGTGCGGAAAGAGTGGCCGCATCCAAAGGCAGGGACGATATACTTTTTATAGGGATAGATGCAATGCCGGGTCCTGGGAACGGTATCGAGCTGGTGGCGGACGGCACGCTAAACGCCTCTTTCGTATATCCTACCGGTGGGGACAGGCTGCTTCAGACAGCCATGAAGATAGCCGCCGGGGAAGCATTCGACAGGAAAACGGTTCTCGAAACGGCTTTAGTGGACGAGTCCAACGCCTTAGTCATGCAGCTTCAGTCGGCAAAAGTCTCGGATCTGGATGAAAAAATAACCGTACTTCAGAAAAAGGTAAATGAATATCTTACGGTTACACGATTGCAGAAAATGCTTCTGACGACTTGTTTCATAATAGTCGTGCTGCTTTCGGTGCTGCTGGCGATAACAGCCGTCACGTTGAGGCATAACCGTCGCACCTCGGCAGAACTTTCAGCCATGAACAGGAAGTTGGAAGAGGCGACAAATGCGAAACTGTCATTCTTTACAAATGTATCCCATGATTTCAGGACACCGCTCACACTGGTGGCCGATCCGGTAAACCAGCTGATCAAGTCTCCCGGCCTGAGCGACAGGGAACGCTTTCTGGTAAATATCGCCCACAAGAATGTCACGATACTTCTCCGCCTTGTAAACCAGATATTGGATTTCAGAAAATTCGAGAGCGGGAAACTCAGTCTTGTATTGAGCCGGTTCCGGCTCGACCTGGCATTGGCCGACTGGATGTCGGCCTTCGATTCTTTGGCTAAGGTGAGGCATGTGGATTTCGGGCTTGAAATAGTCGGAGACGACGGGACGCGGCAGGACGACTATACAGTCACGGCAGACAGGGAGAAAGTGGAAAGGATAGTTTACAACATTCTCTCGAACGCCTTCAAGTTCACGAAAGATACTGGGGAGGGGTACGTGCATATGCGCCTTTCGCACGCAGGTAGGGATAATGTGGAAATTTCCATCACTGACAACGGCGAAGGTATATCTGCGGAGCATATAAACAACATATTCGACAGTTTCTACCAGGCAGATGTCCATCATTCCGGTTCCGGCATAGGACTGGTCCTGTCGAAAGCTTTCGCAGAACTGCACGGAGGTTCCATAACGGTGAAGAGTGCCGAAGGCCGCGGCTCCGTCTTTACCGTGGTACTGCCAGTGATGCAGGAAGACCCTGTAATGCCGGGAATGGCAGAGCCCGGCAGTGAAATGTGGAAATTCCGTGACGGGGCAGTATATGACGCCAGTCAGGAAACCATTTCGACAAGCCTGTTTTCTGATGAGGATATTTCCGAATCCAAAAAGACCGTACTGGTCATAGACGACAACCGGGATGTCAGGGAATATCTGAAGTCTGTTCTGTCGTTCGAATACAATATCATAGAGGCCTCAAGCGGAGAGGAAGGACTCCGTCAGGCGGGAAAACGTGTCCCGGACGCAATCATCTGCGATGTCATGATGCCAGGCATGGACGGGATGGAATGCTGCAGGCGGT
This sequence comes from uncultured Bacteroidales bacterium, assembly GCA_944323845.1. Taxonomy (GTDB): domain Bacteria; phylum Bacteroidota; class Bacteroidia; order Bacteroidales; family UBA932; genus Cryptobacteroides. The sequence continues at coordinate 19,071 of CALUUA010000018.1, read as the reverse complement.
TGAAGTCCGATATCAGGACATCGCATATTCCTGTCCTTATGCTTACGGCATACGCGGCTGAAGAACAGAAAATCAAAGGATACGAATGCGGGGCGGACTCCTACATATCCAAACCGTTCAGTTCGGATCTTCTTCAGGCCAGGCTTGCCAACCTTATCGAAGGGAGGAAAATGCTCTTGTCTGTTTTCGGAGATCCGTGTTCTGTCACAGGCCATTCCGTGCCGGATGTGGACAAAAATTTCATAGACAGGTTCAGAGCCATAATAAACTCCCGGATTGCCGACCCGTCCCTGACCGTGGAGTCCATAGGGGAGGAGATCGGCTTGAGCAGGGTGCAGCTTTACAGGAAGACCAAGGCCCTCATAGGCTATTCGCCGAACGAGTTCCTGAGAATCTGCCGTCTTAGGAAGGCGGCCGCCATGCTGTCGTCTACGGACAGGTCGGTCTCGGAGGTGGCGTATGGTGTGGGTTTCTCTTCCCCGTCCTATTTTACCAGATGCTACAGGGAGTATTTCGGAGAGAATCCTGTATCTGCCCGGAATTCGCCGGTACTACGTTAAAATTCAAGGAACAGAACAAAGTTCTGTGACGAGCTCCCGGCGGGGGAGCGAATGAGGGGGAACGCCCCTTGACAAGGGGCTGTCGCTGTAGCGACTGGGGTTTAAGAGGAAATCGGATTTCGAAGAAATCCTTAACTGGGGTCGGCGAATTCCCTAGTATCGGGCAACATAAATTCGCCGGTACTACGTTAAAATTCAAGGAACAGAACAAAGTTCTGTGACGAGCTCCCGGCGGGGGAGCGAATGAGGGGGAACGCCCCTTGACAAGGGGCTGTCGCTGTAGCGACTGGGGTTTAAGAGGAAATCGGATTTCGAAGAAATCCTTAACTGGGGTCGGCGAATTCCCTAGTATCGGGCAACATAAATTCGCCGACCCCAGTTAAATTTGTTGCAAATACTGCAACATTTGTTTCATGTGAAACTTCCGTGCAAGTTTCTGCAACATTATTTCAAGCGAGTCAGCGGTATGTGTCTTAATTTTGTCGTGCGAATGAAATGACACTGCTAATAACTCTCATATATGGATAATCGACTGAAAAAACTGATTCTGGTCATCACGATGATTTTCGGGGTGGCAGGTTCCCTTTTTTCCCAGACCGTCCCCGCTTCCGGAGTAGTGATATCGTCAACCGACGAGCTGCCGGTGATAGGGGCGATAGTCTACGAAGAAGGAAACACTTCCAACGGCGTCACTACCGATGCTGACGGCAGGTTTTCCATTACAGTCCCGGACGGGACCAATATAGTGGTCACCTGCATGGGGTACGCCGATGTCGTCATGGCGGCATCCGCCAATATGACAATAGTAATGTCGGAAGACGTCCAGATGCTTGCGGAAACGGTGGTCACTGGCTACAGCGTGCAGCGCAAGGCTGACCTGACCGGTTCCATTTCCGTTGTGGATATGGATGACCTTCTCAAACAGAACGAGAACAACCCCATCAAGGCCATGCAGGGCCGTGTCCCGGGAATGACCATCACGGCGGACGGCAGTCCGAGCGGCTCCACAACAGTCAGGATAAGGGGTATCGGCACCCTGAACAACAATGATCCCTTGTATATTATAGACGGAGTGCCTACCAAGGCAGGAATGCACGAGCTGAACGGGAACGACATAGAGTCCATCCAGATTCTGAAAGATGCCGCTTCCGCTTCCATTTACGGTTCCAGAGCTGCGAACGGAGTGGTCATCATCACCACGAAGAAAGGCTCGGAAGGTTCCGTGCGGGTTAATCTCGACGCTTCCGTAGCAGGCTCTTTTTATATGAACAAAATGGAGGTCCTCAATACGGAGGAATACGGGCGTGTAATGTGGCAGGCATACGTGAATGAAGGGCAGGACCCCAATTCCAACGGTTTGGGCTATCTTTATGACTGGGGATACGGAGCCGACGGACTCCCCGTGCTGAATTCGATAACGATGAAGCGCTACCTCGATGCGGCGAACACCACGCCTTCCGCCGACACGGACTGGTTCGACAAGACTACGAGGACCGGTCTGGTCCAGAACTACAATCTTTCGGCAAGTGCAGGTACGGACAGGAGCAGCGCATATTTCTCCCTCGGGTACTACAAGAACGACGGTATCATAAAGACTACCGACTTTGAAAGATATTCAGCCAGAATCAATACCGAATACAAACTGATTGAAGATATCCTTACGATAGGCGAGCATTTCACCCTGAACCGGACTTCCGAAGTACAGGCTCCAGGCGGTTTTCTGGAGAATGTGCTTCAGTTCAATCCATCCATTCCCGTCTATACAGTGGACGGCGAATTTGCCGGACCTGAGGGAGGATACCCGGACCGGATGAATCCTGTCGCCGTCCTGGAAAGGAACAAGGACAACAGGTACACGTACTGGAGGACTTTCGGCGATGCATACCTGAACCTGACCCCGTTCAAGGGCTTAAGCCTCAAGACAGTCTTCGGTATAGACTACTCGCAGAAACAGCAGAGAATCTTCACCATGCCTGTAACCGAAGGCACTGTAGCCAATTCCACGAATGCAGTCGAGGCGAAGCAGGAGCATTGGATGAGGTGGATGTGGAATATAGTGGCATCGTACAATTTTGAGAAAGGGAAACACCGCGGAGACGTGCTGGCGGGTATGGAACTGAATCATGATACATCCACATGGTTCTCTGGCAAGAAGGAAAACTTCTCCGTACTGGATACGGATTTCATGTGGCCCGATGCCGGAACGGGCGATGCTCAGGCGTTCGGTTCATCCGAAAGCTATGCTCTTGTTTCCTTCTTCGCCAAGGCCAATTATTCTTATGACGACAGGTACCTTTTTTCAGTAACGGTGCGTCACGACGGTTCTTCCCGTTTCGGAAAGAACAACAGGTACGCTACTTTCCCTTCCGCGTCTTTCGGCTGGAGAATCAGCAACGAGTCATTCCTGAAGTCTGCAGAATGGATAGATGACCTGAAGATAAGGGCTTCCTGGGGCCAGACCGGCAATCAGGAAATATCCAACATCGCCAGATACACCATTTATGTCCCCAATTACGGTGTGACGGAGTCCGGAGGACAGAGCTACGGTACTTCCTATGACATCACGGGGTCGAACGGCGGAAGCATATTGCCGTCAGGCTTCAAGAAAAATCAGATCGGAAACGATGACCTGCGCTGGGAAACTACCACCCAGACGAATATCGGACTGGATTTCACTCTGTTCGGCGAGTCTGTTTACGGCGCCTTCGACTATTACTGGAAGGATACGAAGGACATTCTCGTCCAGATGGCCGGAATCGGGGTCATGGGAGAAGGAAGTTCCAAGTGGATCAACGCCGGAGCCATGAAGAACAACGGTTTCGAGTTCAGTCTCGGATATCGCGGAGACACGGAGTCCGGCTTCGTCTATGACATAAATGCGAATATTTCATCCTACCGGAATGAAATCACCGCCTTGCCTGCTACGGTAGCCGCAAACGGTACGTTCGGCGGAAACGGTGTGAAAAGCGTTATCGGACATCCTTACGGAGCTCAGGTCGGTTATGTGGCCGACGGCATTTTCAAGTCTCAGGAAGACATCGAAAGGCATGCTGTCCAGGAAGGGGCAGGCCTGGGACGTATCCGCTGGGCCGACCTGAACAAGGACGGTTTCATAACGGAAGCGGACCAGAAATGGATTTACGACCCCACTCCCGATTTCAGCTACGGTATAAATTTCTATTTCGAGTACAGGAACTTCGATCTTACGCTTTTCTTTCAGGGAGTGCAGGGAGTGGATATCATCAGCGACCTGAAAAAGGAAACCGACCTCTGGAGCGGACTGAACATCGGCTTTCTGAACAAGGGTAAGAGGCTGCTCGATGCCTGGAGTCCGTCGAATCCGGATTCGGACATTCCTGCCGTGGCGAGAACGGACGTGAACAACGAGAAGCGTGTGTCCACTTATTTCGTGGAGGACGGCTCGTTCCTGAAACTCCGCAATGTCCAGGTCGGATATAATCTTCCTGAAAAGTGGGCATCCAAAATCAAGATGCAGAGACTCCGTCTCTATTTCAGCGCGCAGAATGTCTTTACCGTAACCGCCCGGAACTTTACAGGCGTCGACCCTGAAAACCCCAATTTCGGATATCCGATTCCGCTTACGCTGACTTTCGGAGTAAACCTGAGTTTTTAAAATGACTGCGACAATGAAAAAGATAAAGATATTGATGCCATTGCTGGCAATGACAATGCTGTCCTCCTGCTCCGACTTCCTCGGTTCGACACGGCCACAGGGCGCTTTGGATGACGGACAGGTCTCCTCTCCCGAGTATGCGGACAATCTGGTGACTGCCGCCTATGCAATATGGATATCGGCCGAGGATATAAATTCGTCTTTCTCGATGTGGAATTATGACGTCCGTTCTGATGACGCATACAAGGGCGGAAACGGTACCGAGGACGGGGATGTCTTCCATGCTCTGGAAGTATCATCCGGCATAATGACTACTGCCTGGAATATCAACGATATATGGCAGAGACTCTACAATGCCCTGTCCAGAGCGAACAAGGCACTGGCTGTCCTTGAAGACCTCGACGAGGCGGATTTTCCTCTCAAAAAACAGCGGATGGCCGAGATGAGGTTCCTGCGCGGCCACGGCCATTTCCTTCTGAAACAGCTGTTCAAGAACATCGTCTTCGTGATTGATCCCGATATGGAGGAAGAAGACTACAACACTCTCTCCAACACAGAATATACGAATGACGAGGGCTGGCAGCTCATAGCCGACGATTTCAAGTTCGCCTATGACAACCTGCCTGCCGTACAGGCCGACAAAGGACGTCCGACAAAGGCCGCTGCGGCAGCCTATCTTGCAAAGACCTTCCTCTACAAGGCATACCGGCAGGATGACCCTGCGTCACACAGGGTGACGGAAGTCAGCAAGGATGACCTGAGACAAGTCATCATTTATACGGAACAATCCGTCATGTCTGCCAGCGGCGTGGATCTGGACCCCGATTTCCATAACAATTTCAGACCTGAACCGCAGTACGAAAACGGGCCGGAATCCATCTGGGCCATGCAATATTCCATGAATGACGGCACTTCGAACGGAAACTGCAATTGGTCGAACGGACTCATAGTCCCGAATATCCCTGACGTGACGGACGGAGGATGCGATTTCTACAAGCCGAGCCAGAATCTGGTAAATGCCTTCAGGACAGATGACGCCGGACATCCTTTTCTGACCGGTTTCAATGACGAGGACTATGTGATGACGGGAGACGAGGCAGACTATGCGGATCCGAGACTCTTCCTGACCGTGGGGATGCCGGGCCTTCCGTACGAATTCAATCCGAAATACATGATGGAGAGGACCACTGTCTGGAGCAGAAGCAACGGTCTGTACGGATATTATGTTTCATTGAAGCAGAATGTGGATCCTGACAGCGGATATCTGGTCAAGGGCTCTTACTGGGGAACGTCCATGAACCATATCGTACTGAGGTATTCCGATGTGCTTCTGATGAGGGCGGAGGCCCTTATCCAGCTCGACGAAGGCGGTATAGACGATGCTATGGACCTGATAAACCGTGTAAGGAACAGGGCAAAGCAGAGCATGTCCATGATTTCCGACTATGAAAGCAGATATGGCGTAAAGATAAGAATAGAGCCGTATTCCGATGTGCCGGGAAAGGATGAAGCTCTCAGAATGGTAAAATTCGAACGCAGACTGGAACTCGCCATGGAAAGCGACCGTTTCTTCGACTTGGTACGTTGGGGAGAAGCGGCGGATGTGCTGAATGCATATTACGCTGCGGAAGCCGACCATTGTACGATTTATTCCGGAGCCTCGTTCACGCGCGACAAGAACGAATATCTCCCGATTCCGTTTGCCCAGATAAGCGCAAGCAATGACCACTATACCCAGAATATCGGAAACTGGTAGTCCGGAACATACCCTGTAAGCGAATGCCAATATAAAATCAAGGAAAATGAAACACAATATATTCAAAAATGTCTCCGGTCTATTTATCGCCGTGTCGCTGCTTCTGTCCGGAAGCTGCACGAAGGACGGCGGAAGTATGGATCTGGACGGAGAAACGGATGTGCTCTCTTTCGCTCTGAACGGTATCGAAGGAGAAATCGATCTCAGGGAGGCGGTTGTTACCGTGCCTGTCGCTCCCGACTGCGACCTGTCGGCCATGACCGTGACGGCGCTTGAACTTTCCGAAGGGGCTGAGGCATCGATGGAAACCGGTGATGTCCTCGACTTTACACTGCCCCGTACTCTCAGAGTGACAAACGGTGACGTATATATGGACTATTCCATTCGGACTATGGTCCGGACGGATCCTGCCGGTGCTCCCGAATTCATATTCGCCGGACTTGCGGCTTCTGTCGAAGACCTGAATCCGGAGGAGAGGGCTGCGGCGGTGTGGATGCTCTCGAATGTCGAAAACTCGGTCTACGCGTCATTCGGCGACATTGCGTCAGGTCTTGTGGACCTGAGCGGATGCAAGGCGGTGTGGTGGCATTACCATAATGATGACGGAAACTTCGGCAGCGAATCGGTCTTCAACGAAAGGGCTGCTGCTGCCGTCTCGGCCGCTACGGTTATGAAGAGTCTTCTGGACCGTGGTACAGGCTTCGTGCTTACCAGATATGCCGTACTTTATGCAGCAGCACTCGGCATTGCATCCGACGGGGCTGTCCCGAATAACTGTTGGGGAGACCCCGAGACTGCGGAATATGTGACCTCCGAACCGTGGAGTTTCACCATAGCCGAAGGCCAGGCGGGACATCCCCTGTATGCCGGTATCGACTTCAATGACGGGGAATCCGACAAGGTCTATACCTGCGATGCAGGCTATCGCATCTCGAACAGTACTGCGCAGTGGTTCATAGGAGATTGGTCTTCTTATGAGGACGTGCCAGCCTTCGAGTCCCGCCATGGAGCGACGGCTCTCAGCGTGAATGTGAACAATGGTGAAACGTCGTCCGTTCCTGTCTGGGAATACCCTTCGACAGGCTCTCGCGGCAAGGTCGTATGTATCGGTTCCGGCTGTTACGACTGGTATTCCCCGGATGGGGACGCGTCGGCGGACCGGTATCACGGGAATGTCGCGAAGTTGACGGAAAATGCTCTGAATTACGTTTCCAAGGAATAACATAATTGCCCCGGCGCGGCCGGGGCGGAAAAAAAGATGAAATGAAAACAGAAATGACATATATTCTGGCTGCCGCCATAGCACTGTCCTTTATGGCTGCCTGTGCGGAGAAAGACCTGTATCCCGAGACCGGAAAGGACTGGGACAACATCACTGATTTTCTGGATTCCGACGACGAAAAGCAGTTCACGACATACTATAAGCCGTATGTCGGTACGGTAGCCGATCCGATGCCTTTCTACGATGAGAGGGAAGGGAACTTCAAGATACTTTATCTTCAGGACTATCAGCAGAATCAGGAGGGGACCTATCATCCTTTCTGGTGTCTCGAGACCTTGGACTGTGCCAGCTATGCGTCTATGGGCGAGGTCCTTCCGTGCGGAAGCATAGAAGAGCAGGATGCCGCCCTGGGAACGGGTTGCGCCGTCTACGATGAAGCGTCCGGCCTTTACCATATTTACTATACGGGAAACCGGTACCAGCCGACTGCGACGGAAAGCGCCCAGGTGGTCATGCGTGCGACATCCCGGGATTTCAAGACATGGACCAAGGATCTTGCCTTCAGCATAAAGGGCGTGGATAACGGTTACAGCAGGAAAGATTTCCGCGATCCCTGCGTTTTCAGGGATGATGACGGGAAGTGGCGCATGGTGGTCGCTACCGTCAGGGGAGGGACGAATGTTCTGGCCGATTACATATCGGACGATTTGTCGGAATGGAGGCATAACGGGGATTTCATGACGACTGTCTGGAACAGGTTCTACGAATGTCCAGACATCTTCAAAATGGGGGACTGGTGGTATTTAGTGTATTCCGACGTGTACGACCAGGACAGGAAGGTCCACTATCTGAAAGGGCGGACTCTTGCCGGACTGGCCGACTGCGGTCCTGCAGCCCTGTGGCCCGACAATAAGGATGGCATTCTGGATTCCAGGGCCTGGTATGCCGCCAAGACAGCTTCCGACGGGCAGTCCAGATATATCTGGGGCTGGTGTCCTGTCAGGGAAGGCGAGGACAATTCCGCAGTCAAGACCGGGTGGGGAGGAGCGCTGGTCTGCCATAAACTCGGACAGAATGCCGACGGCACCCTTTTCTGCACGGCTCCGGAAACCATCAAATCCAAGTATGCCGAAAACTGCCCGGTCCGTGTGATGGACGGGGCGTCCTGGACAGAATCAGGGGAAAGTTATACCATAGGAGAAGGAGGATACATCCTTTTCTCCAGGCTGGCCCGGCATAATCTGCTTTCATTCGACATTGTGGCGGAGCCGGGGGACAGATTCGGTTTCTCTTTCCTGAGAGGCGGGGACAGCAAATCATATTATTCATTGATAGTCAATCCGGAAGACGGGAATACAAGACGCAAGCTGAATCTGGAGGAAACCGGTGGCAAGGGTTTCCTCGACGGTGGCGACAGCTATTTCTTCCCTAACGCGGCCGATGGTGTCTACCATATCACTGTCATCACCGATAATTCGGTCTGCACTGTCTACATAAACGACGTGCTCAATTATACCTGCCGGCTCTATGACCTCGCCCGAAACTGCTGGTCCATAGATTCCTATGCCGGTGAAATCACCGTCAACAACCTCGAAATCCACAAATATTAAAACATAAAGGACAATGCCAGGGATGATAAAGAGACTTCTGACAATGCTTCCGGTGCTTCTGCTTTGTATCGGGGCATCCGCCGATTCCGACCACGGAATCAGAGTGCGCCATTTCTCGAACGAGCAGAATATCATCGAACTGCGGCCGGTACACAGATATCTGCTTCTGCCGGTGGAGGACAGTGCGCCGGAAGGCCGGCTTTTCTTCGTGCAGGACAATACCGTATCGGGCCCGGGGATAAACGTGCGTCTGGCCCGTGAAAGAATCGACTATTATGTTCCCCTCGATATTTCGGAATATCGCGGCAGGAACTTGCAGATAGACGTGCAGGCCGTCCCTGAAGGTTCGGTCTGCTGGAAAAACCTGTCGTGCAGCGATGATTTCAGTGCGGACGTGTCGCCCGTACCGGCATACCATCATATCCCTCCCTACGGATGGATGAACGACCCTAACGGAATGTTCTACAAGGACGGGGTCTATCATCTTTACTATCAGCACAACCCTTACGGCTGCACATGGGGAAACATGCATTGGGGCCATTCCACGAGCCGCGACTTCGTGCACTGGGAGAACGAAGGTACGCCTTTGGAGCCTGACGCCTGGGGATATGTCTTCAGCGGCTCCTGCGTGGTGGATCATGAAAACACTTCAGGTTTCGGGGAGGATGCCGTAGTGGCTTTTTACACTTCATCGAAGCCTACGATGTGGACGGACTGCCAGACGCAGAGCATCGCTGTCAGCACAGACGGAGGATATGTCTTCGACAAATATGAAGGCAATCCGGTGCTCGGCTCCGGTCTCAGGGATTTCCGCGACCCGAAGGTATTCTGGTACGCTCCGGGGAAACACTGGGTAATGATACTGGCGGCAGGACAGGAAATGCAGATATTCTCGTCCCGTGACCTGAAGGACTGGAAATACCAGAGTTCTTTCGGCCTTACCCATGGGGCGCACGGGGGTGTATGGGAATGCCCGGACCTCGTGGAACTGGAAGTGGAAGGTACCGGAGAGAGGAAATGGGTGCTGATAAGCAACATAAATCCCGGAGGCCCGTTCGGGGGCAGCGCTACACAGTATTTCGTAGGGACATTCGACGGGAAAAAGTTCGTGAACGGTTATCCCGGAACGACCAAGTGGATGGACTGGGGAAAGGACAACTACGCCACCGTTACCTGGAGCAATGCCCCGGACGGACGCTGTATCGCCATCGGCTGGATGAGCAACTGGCAGTATCAGAACCAGCTTCCTCTCCGCGGGTACAGGGGAGCCAACACCATTGCGAGGGAACTGAGCCTTTATGAAAGAGACGGGGATGTGTATCTGAAGTCGCGTCCCGTGAAGGAGATGTTGTCGGCCAGAACAGCCGTTTCGTCCGAAAAGTCTTTCAGGGTGTCGGGGATGGACTACTCTCTGGATCGCGCTCTTCCTGAAGGCGGGGCATTCGAAGTGGAGATGAAGATAAGGAACAACGGTGCGGAGAAAATCGGCATTGTCGTAGGAAATACCGCAGGTGAAACTGTCGGAATGTATTACGATGTAGCCAGAATGCGGTTCGTAATGGACAGGACGGAGAGTGGACGGGTGGATTTCAGTGCTGATTTTCCCGCAGTGACGTCAGCTCCGGCTTCAGTGGACGGAACGATAACCCTCAGGCTGTTTTTCGACAGGACGAGTGTGGAGGCCTTCGGCAATGACGGTGAATTCGTGATGACGAATCTTCTGTTCCCTTCCGAGCCGTACAGCGGTATGGGGTTCTATTCGGACAGAGGCGCGTTTTCAGTCGTTTCATTGGATATCTACTCTATGGAGTGAGCCGCTGAATACAGAATAAAACAATAAATCTATATCAAATGGACAAGACTAAGTCAAATCTCATGAAGCTCTTGCCGGTAATGGTATGCTTCTTCGCCATGGGTTTCGTGGACCTGGTCGGCATAGCCTCTAACTATGTGAAGGCTGACCTGTCCCTTTCCGATGCGCAGGCCAACGTTTTCCCGTCTCTCGTTTTCTTCTGGTTCCTGATTTTTTCAGTGCCGACAGGGCTTCTGATGAACAGGATCGGCAGAAAGAAAACGGTACTGTTGAGCCTGGCGGTCACCGCCTTTTCCCTGGCCTTGCCGTCTTTCGGTGACGGTTATGCCGTCATGTTGCTGTCATTTTCCCTTCTCGGTATAGGAAATGCACTGATGCAGACTTCCCTGAATCCGCTGATGAGCGCGATAGTCAAGGGCGACAAACTGGCCAGTTCTCTGACTTTCGGACAGTTTGTGAAGGCCATAGCCTCTTTTCTGGCCCCGTATATAGCCATGTGGGGAGCAACGCAGTCCATACCGACCCTCGGACTCGGATGGAGGGTTCTTTTCCCGATATATTTCATCATTGCAGTCATAGCCATACTCTGGCTCGGCCTGACTTCCATAGAAGAAGAGAAGACAGACAAGGCATCAGGATTCGCCGATTGTCTCAGACTTCTGGGGAAACCTTTTATCCTTCTGTGCTTTCTCGGCATAATGTGTCACGTCGGGATAGATGTCGGGACGAATACCACTGCCCCTAAAATCCTGATGGAAAGACTCGGTTTCACGCTGGACGAAGCCTCTTTCTCCACGAGCCTCTATTTCATCTTCAGGACTGTCGGATGTCTGACCGGGGCCATCATCCTGCAGAAACTGTCTCCAAGGATATTCTTCTTCATCAGCATAGCCATGATGACAGCTTCGATGGTGATGCTTTTCTTCTGCCATTCCCTTGCAACCATATATGTTGCCATCGCATTGGTAGGCTACGGCAATTCTAATGTATTTTCGATAATATTTTCTCAGGCTCTGCTGAACATGCCGGAAAAGAAGAACGAAATATCCGGTCTGATGATTATGGGTTTGTTCGGCGGTACGGTATTTCCTCTGCTGATGGGGTTTGCCAGCGATGCTGTCGGTCAGGCAGGTGCGGTGGCGGTCATGTTCATCGGCACGATGTACCTTCTTTATTACGGGTTCAAGGTCAGGGCCTGACAGTTTTTTATTCTTAAAAAGAGAAAAAATGAAAAATTCGGTAGTCGGTATCGGCGAAGTGCTGTGGGACATGCTTCCCGAAGGAAAGAAACTGGGCGGAGCTCCGGCGAATTTCGCCTATCATGTGTCCCGGTTCGGTATTGACAGCAGTGCTGTCAGTTCGGTAGGGAAGGATGCTCTCGGAGCGGAAATCCTGGAAATCCTGAAATCGAAGAATCTTGACAGGTATGTGACGGAGGTGGATTATCCTACCGGCACGGTCCAGGTAACCTTGGATGGCGCAGGTGTTCCGTGTTATGAAATCAAGGAAGGAGTCGCATGGGACAACATTCCTTATACTCCTGCATTGAAGGAACTGGCTTCACGTACTACGGCAGTCTGTTTCGGCTCTTTGGCGCAGCGCAGCAGCATCTCGCGCGAGACCATAAAGCATTTTCTCGATGACATGCCTTCCGGCGAGGGCATTCTGAAGATTTTCGATATGAATCTCCGCCAGAACTTTTATGACAAGGATATTCTCTGCGAGAGTCTGAAGAGATGCAATATATTGAAAATAAACGACGAAGAGCTGGTTACGGTCAGCCGTATGTTCGGGTATCCCGGTATCGACCTTGAGGACAAATGCTGGATACTTCTGGCCAAGTACGGACTGAAGATGCTGATCCTGACCTGCGGGGTGAACGGAAGTTATGTTTTCACTCCGGGAAACGTTTCTTTCGTAGAGACTCCGAAAGTGGATGTCGTGGATACCGTAGGGGCGGGAGATTCCTTTACTGCAGCATTCGTGGCTTCTATACTTAAGGGAAAGAGCGTGTATGACGCCCATCATTTCGCTGTGGAGGTGTCGGCATTCGTCTGCACCCGGAACGGAGCCATGCCTGAACTTCCGGATTATTTGAGGATAGTTTAAATATTGGACTGACGATGGCAGACCATCGGAATTTAATAACTTTAATTTAACATTATGAACAGACAAACACCAGCGGACTATGTGAGTCCGAATTTTAAAACGGTTTTCGCAGAATGTGAGAGCGGTTTCTGCCTCAGCGGCAAGCACGAAGGTTTTACTGAACAGGTTTATGAATTTGATTGGGAATAGACTATGAAGACTATCGGATATTTCTTGTCGGCAGCTGCGATGACAGCCCTGCTGGCTTCCTGTACTGAAAAGATGGAGGAAAATAATGAACCTCTCGGCTCTGATGCTGTCAAGGTGGAGATGACTTTTATAAGCAAGGCCCTGTCCACCAAGACCCAGCTTGATGAAAACGGATTGGACGTAATCTGGTCGGAGTGCGATGCCATAAGTCTCTTTGACGGCGTTGCCAATGAAAAATTCGACATCGGGAATTTCGATGCTTCCATTGCGGAATTTACCGGTAAGGCAGTCAAGTCATCGGATTATTATGCCGTTTATCCTTATGCAGAAGACAATACTATGACGGACGGTGTCATTTCCACGGTATTGCCGTCTTCCCAGACGGCAATGCAGGGGTCTTTCGCGCAGAATGTGAATCTGTCGTATGCCAAGGCTGACGAAAACGGGAATCTGACATTCATGAACCTCTGCGGTCTGGTAACCTTCGAGATTTCGTCCGTTCCTGAAGGAAGGACATTGGAATCTGTTTCTTTCTCGGGTCGTAACGGTGAGGTCCTTTCGGGAAATGTCATTATAAATACGGCCGACGGTTCTGCTTCTGCAGCTGCCGGGAGCAGTGCCGGGGCGGTGACACTTGCCGGTGCCGAAGACGGTATTCTTGCAGGCAAGTATGTGTTTACCTCCCTTCCTGCCGTTCTGGAAAAGGGACTGGTCATCACATTTTCTTATGCTGACGGCGGTACGGCCTCCATATATGCAGGCAACAGGCTTGAAATCAAGGCCGGAGTAAAGGCGGATATCGGGACTGTCGCCGCTCCCGTGCCGGCAGACGGTACGGAGGCTAATCCTTACAAGATAGCTTCAGCCGCCGACCTGCAGAATATGAAGAATATCATTGCGGAACTGGATTATTCCGGGACTTATCCTGCTGGGGCGCCATCTGTATGGTTCAGACTGGTAAGCGACATAGATATGTCCGGAGAGGAATGGACTCCGCTTTATGTTCCGGAATCGGGTCTTCCGTGGGACGGTTATCCTGTGATCAATTTCGACGGGAACGGACACAGAATTTCGAATCTCGGAGTATCCGGCAGGCATGCCAGCTTCTTCGGAGTCATGCTCGGAAAGTGTACGGACCTGACATTCGAGAACCCTGTGATAGCTTACGACAGTGCGAATCCGACTCCTGTAGGAGTGGTGGCTTCCGTACTGCCGGGATACAACAGACAGGGTGCCGGACTCGCTACGCCTGAACTGAACAACGTGCATACTGTCGGAGGGTCCGTGGCCGGGGCTTCCGGATACAGAACCGATACCGAAGGCAGCTGGGACAATCCGGCTTATGCCGCCGGAGGACTTTGCGGCGTGATGAGACAGGGAGCCGTCATCGCCAACAGCACGTCATCCACGAAAGTCGACGGCACCATAGTCGGAGGTATCGCCGGTGTCTGCCAGGACGGAGGAAAGATAGACATGAGCAAATCCAGTGGCGCCTTGTATGCGCATGGCGATGCCGTGGATGTCTATGCAGGCGGGATAGCAGGTATGATAAACGGGCTGGAGAACTCTGTTTTCGAAATAATCAACTGCAGTTCGTCTACTCCGGACAACAACGGTATCATCGATGCCAAGGATATGGGACATTCCGCAGGAGGTATTGTCGGCAAGCTCGGCCATCATTCTCTCGTACATTTCTGTTATTCTACGGCAAAAGTCGAGGCCAGGCTCAATGCAGGCGGCATCATAGGCAATGCCCAGGGTGCGGACAACTCGAGCGTGACGAATTGCGCCGCAGCTAATCAGAGAATATATACTGAACCATATGGCTGCGACATAGAGTGGGGTCTCGGACTGATATCCGGTTATATTTCCGCCTCCGGTATCAGTATGAAAGACTGCCACGCTGTCAACGGCATTGAGATCCAAAGGAAAAATCCAGGTACGGCGGCTGTAGAGGATATTACACCGCAGGACAACGAGACGGGAAATATCGGGTCGGACGCCTACTTTACCCTGACCAGATATTGGGGAAGCCAGGACGCCTCCGATCTCGATGATGCCAAGTCCAAGGCCGGTATCGGCGACGATATTTAATCCGGCAGCCGGCTGACGGATCCTGTCTTTCGGGGAAAGACGTTTGAGAGGGTGAATTATAAATTTATTTTAAACTTCGTTTACAATCACGCTGCGCCTCGGCATTGCCATAACAAGTTCTTGCACTGCTCTCGGCTTGCAGTTTATTTTAAACTTCACCGCAGATTTCTTGAAGAATGGCTTTGCCAAAGCCATTCTTCTTTTTTATTGATTATCCGGAAAGATTTTCCGTTGATGCCCCATTATACCAGTATTTTGCCTTACCGGCATATACGAAAAAATCCTTGAAGTGGTCGGACTTCAAGGATTTGCTTTAATTTGCCAAATCTTTTGGCGGTGCGGACGGAAGATGAACCTTATAGCCAATCACTTCGTCCTCAATATCTTGCAACTGCAAATTCTTTAAGTCCTCCTGATGGAATTCACTGTTTCGCGCCAACTTGCGACAAAAACATTTGGACAATGCAAATATAGTGAAATTTCGTTATGTCACCTTAAAAGTTGCCGCAAGTAAAAATATAGTTCCGTATTACCATATTCATTTTAATTAATCATAGGTTAAAACTATATCATGCAGAATGAATATATATAATATAATTATTACAACTATCTCTATTATTTGTTATTTAGCAATTTAATTAAATTAATAATAAATGATAAAAATCCCCAGAGTCCTCCTAAAGATCCAATCCACGCAATTGTTTTTAGTATAATAGATGTTTTATTTGCAATTATTATCACAAAAAATGCAATAAACACTGTGGCAACAATAAACGATACTAATACTTTTTTAAACAATCGTTTATTATCATTTAGTTTATTCGACAGCTCTTCTATTTCAGTTTTAAATTCACCATGTTCTTTTTTTAACTTCTCAAATTCCAATTGCAAACTATTGCTATATTCTTTTTCTTTTTGCTTTGAAGTAAGCGCTTCTTTTAACTCAAGTTTTTGTTGCGCTTGTCGTGATTTTTCTTTTTCCACTAATCGAATTGCATTTTCTTTTGCCTTTTCCTTATCATTCTGCGCTAATTCTATAAAACTGTTGATGTTTTTTGTAGATTGGTGTACAACAGAACTTAAAAGAATTTCATAATCCTCCATTGAAATATTTTCTATAGAAGATATTGCGGTTTCAAATTCGCCTATTAATTCTTTACTTGCAACTTCTTCATTTAATGTTGCCGACATTAATTCTTGTAAACCTACTTTTTTAACTTGTTTAGTAAATTTTGATGGATCCTTTAGCCATAGCATACTGATTAACGCATCCGGTAATACAATCTCGGTAATACCGCTAAAAGATGCATGCTCTTTATTGAATATTAATAAGTCATAATTGCTGGTTACAAACCAGTATTTTCCTTTTTGAAAGCTATTTACAGTTTTACCTCGTTGTTCTCTAACAAAAAGGTACGCAGCAACATCATGAAAAGCATTACCTTTCTTTTTTCTAATCCCTTTTAACTCCTGAACATCAGGACTTTTTTCATATTTTTCTATACTATTTTGAGGTATATTTACTATTTCTATTCCTAATTTATCTAATATATATTCTTCTATTTTTGCCTCTACATTAATTAACCAAGTTCTATTTTTATGCAATCGTAAGCAGGCATCATTAATGGTTGTAACAGGAGCTATATTACTATAGGTTTTTACCGCATTATCAATAACATCCTTAAGTTCATTTAGAGTAACAGATAGTACCCCTAAAGACCCTCCAGTATTCCTTATTAAATTTAATAGTTCTTGCGCCGGTTGGGTTTCTTCTTCTTTTTGTAGATCTAATGCTCTTAATATAATTGGAGTATCAATATAATAAACCTCATTATCCAAAAATTTAGGCACTAAATCTATACCAGACTCCAAAAAGCCAGCTACAATTGACCCCAAATATAATTGTTCAGCTATATGAAATAATTGGTCATTATTTATATCAATATATTCAAGGAATTGAATATGATAAATATATGTTTTATCTATATCGTCTTTTTTTATATCACCATTCCCTTTAAAAAAGGACGCAATTTGACATTTATGTCTACCTATAAATTCAGAAAAAGAAGGAACAATATCTTTGTCAATTTGTTCTAATGCAAGATACTTTGTAAAGGCTTCATTTAACATGGATGCATCTCTAAAAGACTTTCTATATTTATCTTCTAAATCAGCAAACTCAAAACATTTTAGTTGAAACGAATTGCCTTGCTCAAAATATTCTGCCTTAAATGAATCTTTTTGTCGTCTTGACAAAGACGAGATAACTGAAACAATCAACTTTTTAACAATCGCAATAGGAGCTTTGATTCCATATTGTTCTTCAATTATTATTTGAATATCTTGAGCTGTACCTTGCCGTTTGCCTTTTAAACTATATAGACTTAACGCTCTTTTGCATATTGGGACAAAAACATAGTTATAAAGGTCATTATTATTTTCAGTTAAAGCTGCCAAAAAGCCGTAACTTGTTAACATTTTATTTTGTAAATTTTCCATTCTTAAACATTTAACAAAGATTCCATACAAACTTAATTTAAATTTACTTTTTATTAAAATTTAAGTTTGCAATTGTTCTCATAACTATACAAATGTTCTATTACAAGTATAGTATGATTTGAATAATTAACGCTTCTTCACATTTACTTTTCAGCAAAGTTACGGGGTAAAACGGACAAACTGCAAGGCTTGGCCTGCGGTTTTGCGCACAATCTCCACTCCTCATACTTCGGGTAGTATTCTGCGCAAAAGTCTTGCATGAAGTCCGTTCTGACCCCGGTGTCCTGAAAGCAAAAAATAAATGTTTCACCTTTAATTTTTTGCAATATGGATAATCTTTCTTTCCCTCAGATTACCGTCAGCTACAAGGACGCTGACTCTTCCAGAAGAACACTGATTCGTTCTTCAAAGGACTCTTATAATATCCTGCGGAGCATTTACGAGGACTGCATGCAGCACCACGAGGAGTGCTGGGTGATGTTCCTGAACAACTCCGGCAAACTGCTCGGCGTATCCTGCGTATCCAAAAGCGGCATAAACGCCGCTCTCGTGGATATACGGATTATCCTCCAGACGGCACTGGTGTCACATGCGACAAGCATCATCCTCTCGCACAACCATCCGTCAGGGAACAGTGTGGCCTCCAAAACAGACAACAGTCTTACCAGCAGACTGAAGAAGGCCTGTGAGACACTTGACATACAGCTTCTGGATCATATAATACTCACAGAAGACAGTTATCTGAGCTATTCTGACGAAGGGATGCTGTAAGGCTCCCTTTTTTTGTTCGCACACTCATGCCGTTTTTTATTCCCATTCCCGTCTCTTCCTCCGTCCTCCTCCACCTGCCGCCTTCATTGCCGCTCCGTGCGGTTTATGTTCAGGTGCAAAGGTATTTCCGGGATTTCAACGGGCATACAAGGTCGGGCCTGCGGTTTTTGAAAAAATCTCCACGCCTCCGGGTAGTATTTGTTTCAAAAAACCTTGTATCCCCTAATCCCTGCCTTTTGAAGCACCTGAAACATAAACATACCGAAGCGACCGGAAGACGCATAAAAAAATGTCGGAGGACGGAAATACGGGAAAGACGAAACAAACACCCAAAGCTCCCGAATCCGCATAATGATTCTTAAACAAATCCAAGAGAAACATAAACTGGAGCATTTTGCCAACTGTCCGGTCGGTCTGCTGATATGTTTATATGCTGATACGGTGATATGACGGCTGAGCAGCATATCGGTGGGCCTGCAAGTCTGAGTCGGATTTTTGTGTTCACCTGAACACAGCAAGATGTCTTTTCAGCCGCTCAAAAAGATTTGAGCATCCAGAAAAGCACTTGCCCTTGCAGGGGTGGGCTGCTTCTCCGAAGTCGGGCAATGTAAATGTTCTCTATTTCAACAATCTGAATATTGAGAATTATGTAAGTATATTCGTTCAATATGACTTACTTAAAAAATATCCGCATCTTTTATTAACTTTGCAATGCACAAACCAATGTATATGATGTTACAAACACATGATACACAAGCCCGTCCATTCATAAAATGGGTAGGAGGAAAGACCCAGCTCCTGGAAGAAGTCCGCA
>CALUUA010000017.1 GCA_944323845.1 uncultured Bacteroidales bacterium | reverse complement strand
GGGGCGCCGCCCCTCACCGCTCCCCTCGCCGGGGAGCCCGTCGCAGGATTATTTCCTGCTCCGTTTTTCATATGTCCTGCGGACTTGTTATACTTCCGACCAGGTGGTCCGCCGCGGTTATTGGAGGCGGGTTCTGAAACTTCTGATACTCACCGCCAGAAGTATGACCGCCATCACCGTCAAGATGACAAGTTCTTCAGCGGCGGAAGCCAGCCCGTCACCCTGTATCATCACTTTCTTCACTATGATTATGAACCATTTGGCCGGTATGATGTCAGAAAACCACTGCAACACTGCCGGCATGCTCTCGCACGGGAAAATGATTCCTGAAAAAATCATTGTCGGCATGGTCAGCCCCATGCCGCAAATAAGCAGGGCAGTCCTCTGATTCGGAGAAATCACCGATATCAGCAGCCCAAGAGCCAGAGACGTCGCCACGAAAATAAAGGCTGCAGCACAAAGCAATAAAATGCTGCCGTTTACCGGCACTTCCATCACATAATGCGACAGCAGAAGTATGCTCGCGAAATTCACGGCAGACAGGACCAGATACGGAATCATCTTGCTTACAATAATCCACAGAGGCTTCACCGGAGAAACCAGAAGCAGCTCCAGCGTACCGGTCTCTTTCTCCCTGACTATGGAAACAGAGGTCATCATGGAACATATAAGCATGAGAATCAGCCCCATTACCCCCGGCACGAAATTATATGACGACTTCATCGCCGGATTATACATCAGCTGTACGACAGGTGTCATGGACGGAGTCATTTCCCCGGCCAGTTCCACTGCCACATCCGCCTGTTCAGCCTGAATGACACCTTTCAGATAGCTGGCTATCATCTGGGCGGTATTCGGATCCGAACCGTCTCCGATGATTCTGGCCCCTGCATGTCCGGAAGAAACTATACGGCTGCCATATTCCCTGTCGAAACAGATTGCCACATCGGCGAGATTCCTGCGGAAAAGGCCTTCAGCTTCTTCCGGCCGGGAAAGACGGGATACGATCCTCAAATATTTGTTGTGGTCTATCCTGTCCACGGCCTGTCTGACTGCAGGATCAGACAAATCACCGCAGAATGCCACCCTGACATCATTGACTTCGGTACTGACAGCAAAACCGAACAGGATGATCTGCACCACGGGCATCACCATGGCAATCAGTACAGTGCGCCTGTCCCTGAAAATATGCCGGAATTCCTTTACTACCGATGCCGCGAACTCTTTCATCCTCATTCCTCCCTGCCGGTCCTGCCGGCAATGATACGGAACACTTCATCCATGTTCCGTGCTTGATACTCCGTTTTCAGAATGTCAGGGGAATCAAGGGCAGCTATCCGCCCGTCCACCATCACGGACACCCGGTCGCAATACTCGGCTTCATCCATGTAATGAGTGGTAACGAAGACTGTCACTCCCCTGCCGGCCGCCTCATATATCATCTCCCAGAAACGTCTTCTCGTTTCAGGATCAACACCACCAGTCGGCTCGTCCAGAAAAATGATTCCCGGATCGTGTACCATAGCTATGCTGAAAGCCAGTTTCTGCTTCCACCCCAATGGAAGGGCTCCGGCAAACTGATCCCTCACCGACTGCATCCCGAGCATTTCCAGCATCGTATCCGTCTTTTCCCTGATCCGCCTGTCCCCGAGCCCGTATATTCCACCGAACAGCCGTATATTTTCACTGACAGTCAGGTCAGGATACAATGAAAACTTCTGGCTCATATAGCCGATACTCCTTTTTATCTTTTCCTGTTCTGTCGTTATGTCATAACCGGCCACTGTGCCCTGACCTTCCGTAGGACGGCTCAGACCGCACAATATCCTCATAGCCGTAGTCTTCCCTGCCCCGTTGGCGCCGAGAAAGCCGAAAATCTCGCCCTTGCGGACCATGAAACTGATATGGTCCACAGCCGTAAAATCACCGAATTTCTTCGTCAGATTCATGACTTCTATGACATTCTCTTCCATACCGGTATGCCTTATGCCTCTGCCGTCCTGTCTGCTGCGGAACGGCTTGAAAGCCACATGAAACAGTCTTCTATACACGGGGAAATATCCCTGACAGAACAATCCCCGAAACCGATATCCGAAAGTCCTGCAAGGATTCTCTCCCTGTCAGTCACCGTCGGATCATAAGCCAGATGATGCAAATCGCCGAACGAAAAGCAGCTTACCACGCCCTTCATCCTGCGCAGTTCCTTCAGCAGAGGGTACATCCTTTCGCCACGGACGGCTAAAAGCCCGAACGGAAATTCTGAAACGATTTCATCCGGTGTCCCTGTTCCGATTATGCCTCCATCGCGGATAAGAGCCAGCCTGTCGCATCTGGCGGCCTCGTCCATGTATGGCGTGGACACGAATATGGTCACTCCGGAAGCCTTTATCCGCGAAAGCATATTCCAGAAGTCGGTCCTGCTGACAGCATCCACTCCGGTGGTCGGTTCATCGAGGAACAGGACTGAAGGACGATGCACCAAGGCGCAGCAAAGAGCCAGCTTCTGCTTCATTCCGCCGGAAAGTTTCCCGGCGCGGCGGTCAGCGAAAGGCTCGATCTGCGAATAAATCTCCTTTATGGTCCCGTAGTTCGCATCCACCGTCGTTCCGAAAAGAGTGGCGAAGTAGTCCAGATTCTCCTTCACGCTCAAATCCTGATATAGTGAAAACCTGCCCGGCATATAACCTATGATACGCCTGATTGCGGAATAATCCTTCACGATATCCAGACCGCAGACAGTCCCGGAACCCTCGTCCGGAAGCATCAGAGTGGTCATGATCCTGAACAATGTCGTTTTCCCGGCGCCGTCAGGACCGATCAGGCCGAATATCTCGCCTGAGGCCACGTCCAGCGAAATGCTGTCCAGAGCCTTTACCTTGCCGTAGCTTTTCGATATGCCTTTTATCTCTATCGCTTTCATTCCCGTAACGAATTGATTCCGCACCGTCGCATTCAGGCTAAAGGAAGACATAGGCATACATCCCCAGACGAAGTCTGCCGTCGTTGCGGACAGCAATCTTGACTGCATACACCAAGTCGGCACGCTCATCCCGGGTCTGGATGTTTTTCGGGGTAAATTCCGCCTCCTCCGATATCCATGTCACCGTCCCCTCATATGTCCGAGGCTCCTCGGTTCCGTCATCCGGCATCACCCTGACATGATCCCCGAGACCCAGCCCTGAAAGCTGGGAGGATGTAAAGTATGCCCTGACATACACATTGTCCATGTCCGCCAGCTTGAACAACTGCCTTCCCGAAGTCACCGTCTCCCCCTCCTCCGCGTATTTCTCCAGCACCGTACCTGATACCGGAGCCGTAATCCTGCACTTCCGGAGCTTGTCCTCAGTCTGGGAGATCTGCACATCCAAAGTGTTCATTTCACACCTGACGCTTTCATTCGTCTGTCTGTAATTCTGTTCAGCAGCCGCTATCTGGCCGTCGAGCACGGCGATTTCCGATTCGAGATCATCGACCTGCTTTCCGGTGCCGGCATCCTTCGACAGAAGTTCGCGGGCCCGGTCAAGTTCCGCACGCAGATTCTCCATTCGGGCATATTGCGCTCTGGTCTGGCACTCCACATCCACCAGCTTCGCTTCCGCGCTTTCCTTTCTTCTGACAAGTTCCTGTTTCTGAAGCCATACCTGTACGGAATCTATCTGCCCGACATACTCTCCGGCCTCCAATCTGTCCCCTTCCCCGAGAGCCAGACTGACTATCCGTCCGGCGCTTTCCGCCGACACCGTCACCTCCACGGCATTTATCTGCCCGCATGCATCGAAATCCGGCTCCTTCAGGCCGCAGCCGGCGGCCAATGCCATTGTCATTATGCCCGACAGGGCAATGACAATATTCCTGACAATAGTTTTCATCATTTATATCCCAAACAATTTCTAAGATCATATATGGCCATCAAAAGCTGTATCCTGTGAATGGATTCAGCGACTCTGGCATTGTATTCATCGTCTATGCGCGACATAAGGTCAGTCATGGTGATGACGCCGTTCCGGTATTGCTCCTCGCCTGAGGAGCGGATGGATTCTCTCAATGCGATTATCTTTCTGTCCGTCTCCAGCATTGCCCTGGCCTTGTCGATGGAACTGCGCATCTGGGTCGCATCGAGTCCGGTGTTGAGGAGAAATGTTTCCCTGTCGGACTCTATTTTCCGGATCTGGGCGTCCAGCTTGCGCTTCTCGTCCCGTCTGGTGTAGAGGGCTCCTATGTCCCAGGACATTTTCACTCCCGCCGTCCAATAGGGCTGGAAAGTGTTTTTCAGGATATTGAGGCCCGGACGTCCGACACCTCCCTGAATGGAAAGCGTGAATTTAGGCGAGATCTTGGAGTTCAACTGGCTTGCAAGAGCCTCCTGCTGCATGATCTGGGCATCATACAGATGAAGCTCGGGTCTGATGATCTCTTCCGGCACTCCTGACTCCGCCGCTTCATCAGGAACGATGAATTCCTGCCCCGACAGACTGGCTCCAGTGAGTTTTTCAAGCATCGACACATACGCAGCCTTATCCTTCAGAAGCTCCTCCCGCTGCTGTCCGTAGTCCAACATGCTCACCTCTATCATCTCCAGATCGGACTTGTACGCTATACCGCTTTCGATACATGCCCTGGCATGTCCGGCATTCCTTTCCAGACTTTTCTCCAAAATGTCATTCTGCTCCAGCTGGCTGTCGATAAGCAATATTCCGAGGAATATCTGTTCCACCCTTTCGTTCAAGGCATACAGAGACACTTCCACCTGGCCTTTCTGGACTTCAGCCCCTGTTTCCGTGACTTTTTTCTGGCTTCCGGTCACTCCGCCGTCCCAGATGGTCTGGCTGATTTCGCCTACCAGCGAATACTGGTCATGCGGCAGGTCGAAAGTGAATCCCGGTATTTCGAACGGCATTTCCACCACATCGGACTGATAGGACGCCTTCCCTGAAACAGTAAAATGCGGCAGCCATGATTTAGAGGCGGAGGCTATATCATACTTTGCGGCTTCTTCTATGAGGCCGAGCTGCCTTGCCTGAGGATAGTTTTCCCTGGCCATCTCCAGACATCGGTCCATGGTCACCTGCGCCGCGGCCCACAGCGGAGACATCACGCAGGCCAGTACGACCGCAACGGCGTTTTTAATTCTCTTGTCCATAATCATATATCTCCATACAGTCTTGACTTGATCAGTGCTATGATTTCCGCCTTCCTGATATCCAGAAATTCCCGCATCCAGCCGGCATCAGCCATGCCGGAGGAAAATCCGGCAGCTACCGGCAGAAGAAGGAAGGTCGACAGGTTCAGGGTCGCGATATCCATGACGAGCTGGACGGGATCCACGCTCCGGATGCTTCCTTTTTCGGACTCTTCCCGAATCCTGCCGATATGGAAAGCCAGGATTTTCATGATGACGGGCATGAATTTCTCTTTCATCCTGTCTATCAGTTCCGGATTATGCACCACGGTATCATACAGAAAAAACGCAAATCTGGGATGCGAGGCCAAAAAGTCGAAATGGGTGGAAATACCCTTTTCGAGAGTGTCCCAGAACGCTCCTTCCCTGAGCATAACAGGACGGAACGACTGCATGAGTTCTTCGAGAATCTTTTCGAGCACCTTCATGAAAATGTGTTCTTTCGTCCTGAAATAATAATGGAGCATGGCGTGGGTCACTCCTGCTTTCCCGGCTATCATGACAGTCGTCGCCCTGTCGTAGCCTTTCTCCAGAAAAAGTTCTTCCGCCGCCGCCATTATCGCCTGTTCCGTGGTCTGAGGTCCTGGATTTCCATGAATCCGATCCTCCTGTCTGTCCGTAAAGGGATCAGCACTTGCCTGCCCTCTTGTTTTCCTGCTTGTTTTCCTGCCTGTCTTCATGTCGATATTTTCCCGTCTGTTAACAATGTTATTTAACAGCTCTGTTAATACTAATGCAAATGTATAACTTTATCCGATATTCTGCAATGAAAATTGGCGGAGTTTCATAATTTTCTTATCTTTGTCGTGTCGGGAAACCGGCATTACATATTGATGAAAGTGTTATTCGCACGTCCTTAAAGGAAAATGTGGCAATTTTCTGATGGAACAAGGGCCCGGACAGCACTCATTCTTGTTTAGATTATGGCCTTGCCCGGATTCAAGGGCATTATACCCCATATCTAATCAAGTGTGGGGTATATCCGTTTATTTGTTCCAGGTTTGCCACAACCTTCCTTTATATAAACGAATACAGCTCCACACTTTCTTTTTGTTGAAATCCGGGAAGGAGCTGGCCGGCAATTTCTCTTGGATATGAAAAATCTATTTATTCCGACAGTTCTCGCCGTCATTGCGACAGCGTGCGGGAGCACCAGACAAGTATCGGAAGAGGCTGAAAGGACAAGCGGCCGCAATCTTGAAGGCGAAAAGGTCGCCGTCGAAACCGTTGCCCTTCAGGGCATCGAAATGGCTGAAAGTTTAAGTGAAGACGGTTCGGAAATCGTGTCCCGCCCTTATAAGTGGTACTCGGGGACAGCGACTGCGGACAACAAGCAGATGGCTATAGAACTCGCGCAGCGCGAGGCATATGCGACCATATCCAGAGTCCTGAACAACACCGTCATGGACAATGCGGAAAGGGGCAATATCTCCAGCAACATGAAAGTCCGGCAGGCCATCAGGTCCCACTGGGAGCAGGTAAGTTCCAGCGTCTCGAAGGCATGCGAGCCTTTCGGCAAGACTGTCATAGAATATAATCCTTCCACGGGAATGTACTCGGTGACGGCCAAGGTAGGCGTGAGGGGCGACATTTTCTTCGATCTGCTGGAAAAGGCAGGGAAATTCGAGCCTCAGGGACTTACGCAGGAAGAACTGGAACAGTTCATAGAGGAAAACAGGTCTATAATGGAAGCCGCAAAAGGCAACTGATCACACTATGCGAAAAATTCCAGCGGTATTGGCCGTCCTTTTCATCTTCCTTACGAATCTGAATGCAGACGACTGTCCGGAAGAGTGGCTCACTTATGTGTCGGGAGGATATATCTATGATATTCAGAGCGGTTCGAACGAATCCGGAATGGATGAAACTACATTCAGGAATTATCTGACGGATCTCGCCAGAACAAATATAGCCCGGTCCATGAGTACGGAAATAAAGGATCAGGCTACACTTTCCAGACAGTCTTCCGACGGCAGGACATCAGTCGGATACAGTTCCGTGACACGGTTTTCCACAGATCTGGAACTTAATCTGGTCAAATGCGAATCCGTCTATGACAGGAAAACGCGAACCGGTCAGGCCATAGCATATATAAGCATACGCGAAGCGCGCGAATTTTATGAAAACAGGATACTGGTCTCGATAAGGGAACTTGAGAATGCCCTGTCTTCGGCCGAGGGATATTCCATTCAGGGATACGGAATCAAGGCACGGGATATTCTGGAAAAATCCATTCCGCTCACTGACGGCATCAGGTCGGACCTGTTCATGCTGAACTATTTCGGCATCGGGCAGGAAAGGCTGTCCGCCCTTGCCGACAAACTCGGCAATACCGAAGAAACCGTCCGTACGAAAATGGCGGAATACGGACACGGCACATATGTCCATATCGAATGCCGCTCATCCGCCGGACCGGCAGACGAATCGGAGGAAATGGAAGATATTCTCAAGGCCTTGCTGTCGGAAAAAGGATGCAGCCCTGTCGGGGATACGGAATCGGCGGACTGGACCATAACGGCGGACATATCTTCCAGAGAATACGGCCCGGCGGAAATCGGAGGGATGAAAATATACACGGCCTACATAGACGCCGCGGTGGAAATCGTCAACAGCAAAGGCTCCCGGACTGCGGAGATTGCCGTTTCGGAGAAAGGCACCCATACGATGAATTTTGACGAAGCATTCAGAGACGCTGCACGGAAGGCAGGCAGTGCGTTATCCGAAAAAATATACATGACAATAAGCAAATGATATTAATATGAAGTTCAAAATCTTTTTAATTGCGGCAGCACTCTTGTCAGCATCGGTGCTGTCATCCGGTCAGGAGGCGCAGACCAAAAAAGTCGCCATTCTTGAAACTGTGGACAGGGAAGGTACCATCAGCTACGGTATCAGGCTCATGTTGAGAAGCAGCTTGTCCTATGCCATTACGAACACTCCCGGTTATGAGGGATACGACAGGGTCGATCTGGAATCCATCGTAGGGGAACAGTCGTTCCAGAGGACAGGTATGGTCAGCGACGAGCAGATCAGGAAACTCGGAGAAATGACAGGTGCGGCTTACATTCTGGTGGCAGAGGCCGCAAAAGTGGATGATTCGCATATTTTCATCACCGCGAAAATCCTCAATGTGGAGTCTGCAAAATTAGAGGCTACCGCCAATGTCCAGACATTGACCCAGGCGAAGGAAATAGAAGAAGGATGCAAGGAACTGGCTTCCATGCTGTTAGGTTCGGGAGGCATAGAAGAGAAGAAAACCGAGAAAAAACCTGCGGAAAAATCCGAGGCCAGGACTCAGGCCGAACTGGCCCGCCAGCAGGAAATGGAAGCCGTCAACGCATACAAATACTCTATCGAAAGTACGCGAAAAGTCCCTGAAGGAATACACCCGGGGATGAAATACAGGCAGTACAGGAAACTTTACAATGCTTCCGACTATGTCAGGATGCCGGGCGACAAGTACAGTCCGGCAGTCGGAGGAATATGTTCGTTCCTTATTCCGGGTCTCGGCCAAATAATAAACGGGGACGCAGGCAGGGGCTTCGCATTTATGGGGACCACCATAGGCAGCGCGCTGGTCGGTTCTTTAGTCGGGATAGGCCTCGCGGATTCAGCCGAATACGATCCGGTGTCGGGTGAATACAACGAAGGCCAGGCTACTGCAGGAATGATAATTTTTATGGCAGGAATTTTAGTGGCATGCGGAGCCGAAATCTGGGCCATCATCGACGGCGTGCAGCATGCCAAGATAAAGAACATGTACATGCGCGACATCAGAGGATTCGCGGATCTGGACGTCAAGCTGACTCCGTATGTGGCCTGCACCTCCGATATTTCGGGACGCGGGGCGACTCCGGCAATCGGCATGTCGCTGAATATCAGTTTTTAGTTTACGGACAGGAATAGACAGTCATAAGGCCGGCCCGGATCCGAAAGTCGGATGAAAGACTTTCAGGGTCCGGGCCAATAAATATGCATCCCTTATAAATACGCTTTCATTCGGCTGCGGCGCGGAACGGATATGCCGGATAACCGAGAGTGTTTTCCAGATTCGACTCTATATAGTTCCTGTAGGCATATCTGACCTCCACCGGCTTTTTCACCTTATCGGACGACACCACGACCATAGGTTTCCCCTTGTATATTTCAGCATCCGCCTTATGGAAAACCCCGTCCTCTCCGGCGAGTTCGAAACCTTTTATGTCGTCATTGTCCTTCAGTCCGTAGCCGGCATTCCCGAAAGTCACGAAGACCTTGCCTCCGGCAAATTCCGCCCCGGACATCGTCATCCCGGAAGCATCCGGTATATCTGTCGAATAGGCCTTTCTGCAGGCCTCTACTGCCGCCCTGCGGCCTACTACATCCTTTGCAGCCGGATGGATGCGGTACTCCGAACCTATGTCAGTCGTGGCTACGATTGCCGAATTGTCTATCATCCTGGCAGCTTCGAGCTGAGCCTCCACTATTTCAGGTACGGAAAGACCGTCAGGATCTCCGTATGAATAAGGTGCTATCTGGACATAGATGAATGGCATTGCAGCCTTATGGTCACCCCATTGCTTCCGCCACTGCGAAACCATGGCGGACATCAGCTGCGGGTAGATTTCGGGATTGTCCCTGTTCGACTCTCCCTGATACCACAGAAAACCCCTGGCAGCATATCCCATTACCGGAGCGAGCATACCGTTGTATAGAAGTCCGCATTTGGAAATCCCGCGTATGGACGGATCCGAATTGATTTTCTCAACATCATATCCGAACTCAGCCGCAAGCAATTCTTTCGGCATCCATGCCTCGATTTTCGAAGATGACCGGCTCGCGCAGATGATCCCTACAGGCACGCCGATCATATCTGACAGACTGGAGGCAAAATACCATGCCGTAGCGCTGATTCCCATCACGGATTGCGGGTCAGGGACTATCCATCTGCCACGGAAAGCGCCTCGCGGAGTCTCGGATTCATATCTTTCCACAGTGATTGCCCTGACCTTATCCTTATACAGCGAGGCCTTCATAGCCTGCTCAAAAGCTCCGGAAATTTCCTGCTGATAGAATCCTCTCATGGTCATTTCCATATTGGACTGCCCCGAACATATCCACACCTCGCCTATAAGGACATTCTCTATGACAGTCTCGGAATTATTGTCGGCAATCCTTATGGCATGAGGCTCGCAGGATGCCGCCGGCGTCGGCAATGAGGCTTTCCATTTTCCCTTTGTCACCGGCGCTTCTACAGCTTCGTCGAGCCAGTCCGCAGTTATCGTCACCTTGTTTCCTGAGGCCTGCCCCCAAATGGCGGAAGCAGAATTCTGCTGCAGGACCATATTGTCGGAAAAAAGAGCCGGAAGAAGCACCCTTGCCTGCATTTCGCATAAAGGAAACGCAAGCAAGGCCAGAAGTATCGGACACAGTCTCTTCATCTTTCTCAGAATGTTTTGACAGCCCTGAAAAGCAGGTTTTCAGCCGAATCGGAAAGTTTCTTCACGCCATCTGCCGGATCGCTGAAACTGTTGAAGCTCAGGCTCATGATCTTATTCCGTTTCTGAGGGTTCTCGGTCGAAGAATAATATACCGCGCTCGCGTCGGCTCCTTTGGAGGAGACATATACGGAATTTGAAAGCGGGGTCCCGCCTACCGCCTCGATTTTCTTGTTCAGAGCCTTGCGTTTGGCATTTGTAGTTCCCCAGGCCTCGCGCAATACCACCAGTTCGTTTATGGCAGGAAGATACCATCCTTCTCCGAGGGAAGCCGCCCACTGGAAAGCCGGATAACCGTTGAATTCCGGTTCGAGGACCTTGATGATGTCATAGTTCATCTGCCCGTCGTTTTCGTCATCGGTATAGTCAGCGCCGCCTATCTCGCTCCACTTCAGGCCGGAACCTTCTTTCAGGCTGAAAATCTTGCCGTGCTTCCCGTCTTCCGAAACCTCGAACACTATGCCTTCCACCTTCGCGGCTGCGGAAGCGTCGTCTACGTTCACGTCAGGATCAGGATAATAGTCGCCGACTTCGTAAGTCTGGGCCGAAAGGGCTGCCGATACCGACATTGCGGCAGCAAAAAAGAATAATCTGATTGTTTTCATGACTTATATGGTTTTAGAATTTCTTTACGGCTCTGTACACGCACTTGTCAGAATCCGAGCTGTTTTTCAAGGCTCCTGACAAAAGATCCGAAGCTGAGGACGCCCTCTTGAAGTTTACGGTGTACACCCTGTTCCTCTGGCTCCCGCCGTCAGCATCGAGTACGTCATATTCAGTGGATGAATAATAGAAATATTCCGAAAACGGCGTACCCGATACATCCGTAAGTTTCTGATTCAATGCATTCTTCTGTGCGCTGAGGTCTCCGCGCAATGCGTGGATGGACGTCAATTCCTCCACTGCCGGTATGTACCAGCCTTCTCCGAGGGAAGCCGCCCAATCGAATGCAGGATATTGGATCGTCGAAGGGTCTTCAGCTTCGAGGCCGCTTATAATATCCGAATTGACCTGTCCGTCAGCCTTGTCATCAGTGTTGTCGACCGTGCCGGAGAGGCTCCATTTCAGGCCGGAACCTTCTTCCAGACTGAAAATCTTCCCATGCTGTCCGGTCTCGTCCACTTCGAAAACGATTCCCTCGACCGCAGCCGATGCTTCAGGATCATCCGTATCGACTGACGGATTCGGATAATAATCTCCGACGGAGTAGCATATCTTTCCGTCAAAGGCTATCGTGGACTTGCTGTATATCACCCCGCCTTCTATGACCTGATCTCTTATCGTCTTGGTCAATACGGAACCGTCGGCAGCGTAGATGTCCACCTTTACGGTAGAATAGGCTCCGCTTTCCGTCACCTTGGCGCCGTTGGACATGGTATTTGCCAGACAGATGTTGAACTGCGTAGGTGCAGACGGGTCCTTGCTGAGGCTAACGCCGCCTATGTTGTAGGTAATCTGCGTCTGGCTGTTGGTCCCGTTCTTCACCCTCGGCATACGTTTGAGTGCAGGATCCACCACGAACACGCCCGAAGCAGGCTCATCCGTAGTCACGATGATCTTTTCGAGGCTTACATCGTTCGTGCTGTAGAGATTTATCCGGAGAATACCGCTTCCGTACATGAACTCTACATCCGAAGGATCGGTAAAGGCATGGGCATACATGGGAATGATACCGTCTTCTATGCCGTCAGGGACATAATTCTGCACTGACGGATAGTCGAAGTAGATGTATTTCTCCCCTTCTTTAGTATAGCTTGATGCCGGGTATGCAGCATACATCACAGTACCGGTAAGCGGAGTGTCCGAAGCAAAGACAGCCGATTTCTCCCCTGCTCCGGAAGAAATCCCGAACTCGTGCAGGGTTATGGAATAAGGTTTGGCCGAAAATTGCGGATCCGCAGCCACATTTATGGCGTCGCCCTCGGACCATAACATTTCGAGGCCGTCAAGAGCGGTCTTCGATGCAGTTCCCGGGGCTGCGGCATGGGCCACTATTTTGTCGAAGGTCACAGGAGCGCCTTCACTTCCGAAGGATTCGCTCTGCTGTTTCGTACAGCCTGCAAGCATTGCCAGTATCGGCAACAAAAATACTGTTCTTTTCATTTTGATTCTGTTTTTTTAGAGTAAATCCTCTACCATTCTTCTTCCACTATTGTAAAGTCATCGAGCTGCTGCGTCGATATATCG
Organism: uncultured Bacteroidales bacterium; assembly: GCA_944323845.1. GTDB lineage: Bacteria > Bacteroidota > Bacteroidia > Bacteroidales > UBA932 > Cryptobacteroides. The sequence continues at coordinate 34,913 of CALUUA010000017.1, read as the reverse complement.
CTTGTCGCGAATCCGGCTTCCGCATTCAGAAGCAGGACTTCAAATTCCGGTGATAAATACTTTGTGTTCATGGTTATGTAGTTTAAAATACTTTGATTGCCCTGTAAAGCAGGTTTTCCTGCGTGTCCGAGGACTTCTTGACCCCGCTTACCGGATCTCCGGACGAAGTCGAGAAACTGAGGCTCCAGATTTTATTCCGTGTCCCGGAATCCTCGGTAGATGAATAATAATATGCCGACTGTTCCTTTCCTTTTGAAGACACATAGACCGATGATGAGAAAGGAGTTGCACCTATCGCTGTCAATTTGGCATTGAAGGCATCTCTTTCTTCCTGAACGAGTCCCCAGGCAGTCCGCATCATGGTGACTTCGTCAATGGCCGGAATATACCAGCCCTCTCCGAGAGATGCACACCATGCGAATGCCGGATATTCCTCAAAGCCGGGATCTTTCAGCCTGACTGTCTCGTAGTTCGCCATTCCGTCCGCAGTATCGTCGGTATAGTCCGCCGCGCCGGTAGTGTTCCATTTCAGGCCGGCGCCCTCGGTCAGACTAATGATTTTTCCGTGCTGCATGGTACCGTCCACATAAAAGACCACGCCTTCTATGGCCGCCACGGCTTCCGGATCCGTGATATCGGCATCAGGGTCGGGATAATAATCCCCTATTCCATATACAGTAGGACGATACGGTTCCAGCACGGTCCCGGCGCCGCCGTCATCCGGGCCGACTGTCGCCGTTTGGCCCTCGCTTTCCAGATCAATGGATATCTTCAGCGGAAACTCAGTGGAATTGTTCCCCACATCGGACAGCGAGGCATTGTAAGTCAGAGTCTGCTCCCCGGCGCCGGTTTCCGACAGGATGACATCCATGGAGAAAGTCTCGGCAGCAAAGCCGAAAATCCTCGCCGTGCCTGTCATTTCCCCTTCAGAACCGCCGTCCTGCAGCATCAGTTCCAGATCTTCCGCCCCGAAACGCCTGTTGTATTCGGCATCCAGAGAGACAGCCGCCCCATGTATCAGGACCTTCACGGCATCATAGTCGGCTGCGCCGCTGACAGAGACATTGACAGGCCTCGTCCTGTCATCCAGAGGCAGGATACATTCCGATGTCCCGGCAGCCTTCACGTCGAAATCAGTCATGCATGTGTAGACAGGTCCCTGAATGTCGGGTCCGGGAGATGTTATGACAGTACCGTCTTTCCGGACATAATCCGCTGCCGCATATGCCACGAATCTGGTCAGGCCTGCCGGAAGCGTCATGTCGAAAGACACTCCGTTCTCCACCTCGACTGTATCCGTTTCCGGCACGAGTACAATGCATTCATGCACGTCCTCCGGAGCATTCACTGTGACGGTCACGGTACCGTTGTCATACAGGGAGGAATCATAAACTTCCTCCGAACATGCCGAAAGGACAATCCCTGCCGGGACAATCATGAGAAATCTACTCCAATTCATTTTTCAACTGTTTTGTCACTTCGCTTCGTGAAATGATATCATAATATTTCGCGTAAAGTTCCTTGCACACTTCCACCGGGTCGCCTTCCGGCTCGGAAATGAAATCGAGCCCGTCATTGACCACCCATTGCCAGCCCCAGTCACGGATATAGTCGTAAAAAGCCTTTTCATCCCAGTCCCGTCCTTCTTCGAGGGCGGCATCCGTCATCCTGAAAAATTCTTCCCATCTGCCTTTGTAATACGACGCCATGAGACCGTTCCAATGCCGGCAGGAATAGTCGCTGATGTCCGCCACATCCTTCCGTCCCCAGACAGAGACCAGATTTCTGGCATTCCGCCTGTACAGGATGCGTTCGTCCTCGTTACCGGCCCATTTCCCGGCATCTTCCACCCATTTTCCCAGAAGGAACTCCTGCCTCGTGCCCAGAAGTCTGTCCATATCGGAAATCAGATCGAGGAAACGCCTGTAAAGGAGACGGTATGTCTCGAGATCGCCGGCATAGTATGTATAGGCTATCTGACGGTGAAGGGCAGTGCCGTAATTTGCCAGAGCCTGCCTGGTGACATCTACGAGGTCGTATCTGAAACCGTTGCTCGACGAGAGGCTGTCCGAAGCCTCGAGCATCAGAGTCCAGGCCGGTACGAAATCCTTGTTGTCATAGTACACGAGATCCGTCCATGTCCATGCGGAATTTTCATTGAATGTAGGCCTTCCGGTAATCATGGATTCGGCCGGGCCCTGATCCTTCTTGTTCGAACGGTACACTGTATTGAGCAGGATATTCCAGGCCTTCGAGGCGGCGGCATTCTTCTTTCCGTACCGTCTTGTTATGTAACCCTCTATATAGTCCTCCGGATCTATCCTTTCATCGCTCCACACGTGTTCGAGCATCATCTGATAAACTACAGGGTTCTGCTCGATGGCCTCCATGGTAAGCCCGATCCCGCTCAGATTGCCTTTTTTCCCGTCCTTGAGAATCCTTGCCGGCTCGAAGGCTATGACAGGCAGCTTGCCGAACAGACCGTTGTTCCCGCCGAAATTGTGCAGCATGTTCCATATCCATGTCTTGCCGTAATATGCCTCGGTATCCCTCCATCTCGGCCTGTTTTCGGAATACAGTTCCAGAACGATCATCCGGTCGTCAGGCACCGCGCCGAGGAAGGCCTTCATTCGCTCCGGAGTCCAGAATTTCCTGCCGTCTGCGCTTACGAACAGCCATCCCTGCATCACCCAGACCGCATCCGGGTCGGCTCCTTCCATGGATTCGTAGACTGCAGACGAGGTGCGTGCAAGATATGCCGGATCGCCTGAAGGCGGCATCATTTCATTGAAGATATCCGATGAGTAGTAATGGGATGTACCGTATGTCTTTTTCTGCTCTTTCAGGAAAGCCTGGCCTATCTCCTTGAAATTACGGTCATTCGGATTCAGCATATAGGTACAGTATCCCTCCTGTCCGTGCCAGAATACGCTGTCCACCTGCGCTTCGGGATGTTTTCTGACATAACTTTCAGGCACATGCCCCGTAAACGCGGGCAAAACCGGCATCATCCCGAGACTGCTTTCCCTTTCGAGAATCTTTTTCTGCAGAAGTTCATGCGAATCTATCCATGACTGCGGGAGAGGTCCGCCATGTCCGTCCATATTGTTCATATAGAACCATCCGAAATATGCCGGACCGGTAAAGAAGCCCTCGAGGTCCTCATCTGTCAGTCCCATGTTCCTGTAGACCCGCTGCCATACCGCCTCCTGACCGGTGATGGCAAGCGGCATGTTGATACCGTTCAGTGCCATCCAGTCTATTTCATACTGCCAGCGTTCCCAGTCCCACCATGCCATGGAATAACTGAAGGTACAGTAATTCAGATAGTATCTGTACTTGTGCGGAGACACCTTTCTGACCGGGTCGATATCCTTCGGGAAGGTTTCAGGATAGCCGCAGCCCGGTCCGTTCCATGTGAGTTCGAAATTACAGCAGTTTTTCAGATACCAGTTGTAGGCCGAAGCCACGGACACTCCGTTGTTGCCCGAAAGTATGATCTTCCTGCCGTCCGAAGCGACTTCAAAGACATCCTTTCCGCCTTCGTCAGGAATGAATCTCACTTCGAAATGTGCCGACGCCCCGGGAACGACACGCTCTATAAGATCCATGACAGCCTGCTTGTCCGACCCGGGATTCTTCCGTATCTGGGCTTCTGCCGCCAAAGGCAATGCAAGTGCAACTGCCGTTGCAATGATTGAATTGAATATTTTTCCCATATCCGTCATTTTTCCATTATCCATTCCAGATTGAACATATAGTGAAGGGCACTCGTACACAGGTGTATCACATTGTCCGGGCCTTGAGTGGCGGCCAGATAACCTTTCGGCTCCGCATGTGTCCCGTCCGTCATGAACCACCCGGTAAAGGCGCCTCCGTCGAGGTATCTCCTTTTCCCGTTTGTCAGGAGCTTTTTCACCGGCCATGTCCTGCCCTCGTCGAACGACAGGGCCGCATACATGCCGTAACCGGTAAACTCCCCGTCTTTCCCGCTGAAAGACATGCCTTCGATATTCTGCCAGTCTATTCTGGCGTCCGTAAACGATATGAGCATAAGCGGCCCTTCATTCAGCCTTTTAAGAATGAGACGCTGTCCGCTCGACACGGGCGGAAATTCCGTCGCATGATATGTCCATGTCTTTCCCATATCCTTCGAGATGCTCGCAGTCATGCGCGGCTTTCCGTCCTTGACGATATTGTCATCCCTGCCGAAAGCCATCAGAGAACCGTCCGAGAGCTGGACGACAGCTGCATGTATCCCGGCTATCCTGTGTCCTGTACTGTCTTCGGCGAAAACCGAGACCTCGTCTTCATGGCCTGCATCGCTTCTTTCCCATGTCTTTCCTCCGTCCTTGGATATGTGCAGGATCGAGCCTCCTCTGACAGTATGGGTGGCATCGCATGGCTGTAACAGCCAGCCTTCCGCCGTCTTGAAGGTGCCTGCTATGACCTGATTTCCCGGTCCGTGCTCCGGATTTACGAAGACAGGGGCGGACCATGTCCTGCCGTTATCCGGACTTGTCCTCATCACAAGGGCCAGATTCCCCCATGTGCCAGCAGCTTCCACGCCGTTGAAATGATACAGCAGACCACTGTCCTGATCGTAATACAGGGCCGACCCTGTCATATTCCTGTCCGCTATCTTGAAAAAGAGTTCAGGATCAGACCAGCTGCCCCGGGCAGGGTCGAATCGGGAGGAAAGGATTGTCATTTCCCTGTCTTTCTCGTTTTCCGCGGAAAACCATATTGCGAGAAGACTTCCGTCGCCGAGCCATGTCACGGCAGGACAGTGATTGTGGGTGAACATATATTCCAGGTTCCTGTCGTATTTGACAAAGGGTACGGGAGCGGCAAAGAAAGGGACGTTCTGCCTTGCTGTCGGACGGCGGTATTTTTTATCCTTGGTCTTTACAGCCCGTGCATCATGCTTTTCGGAGCCTGCGGCATTGACGGCCGGGCCGTCACCGGAGACTTCCACTATCCTGAAGCCGATGAAGGCTGTCCTGTCATCCGGAAGAGCCGAACTGCGGTTCGAAGATCTGAGGTACTCGACAGGAGTATTATGGCTTCCGCCTCTGGTCACCTTCGAAATGCCTGCCGCAGGGCCTGTCGGGTCGTTTTGCATGGCGTCTTCGTATGGGCCGTACCAGTCCATGCACCATTCTTCCACATTTCCGTGCATATCATACACGCCCCAGGCATTAGGAATGCTTTTCCCCACATCGAGAGGTATCGGCCGCGGCTCCCATGTCTCGACCTGATTCTTCAGCATCTGTTTCGGCAGAGCCCTGTCACCTATGGCGTACGGGCCCATCGAACCTGCGCGGCAGACGTATTCCCATTCAGCCTCGGTAGGAAGCCTGTATGTCTTGCCGTCTTTCTCTGAAAGCCATTTGCAGAATGCCATAGCATCGTGCCAGCTGACATGGATGACAGCTTCATTGTCTCTGAAAGAAAAGCGGTCCTTTCCCCTGAGTTTCCTGTGTGAGGGATCGAACATCTCGTACTGGGCATTGGTCACTTCCGTGGCGGAAATCCTGAAAGGTTCCGAAATGATGACTTCATGCACGGGAGCCTCGTCGTAGTTGCGGCCGTATCCGGAACTTCCCATCAGAAAACTTCCCGGAGAAATGTCTATCATCCGAAGACCGATGCTTTCCGGCCCGTCCTCGGCATAAGCGACCGCCGGCAAGACTGCCGTCGCACAGCACACGAATATTTTCTGCAAACTATTCATTTACCGTAATCTTTATCGTTTTCACTGCTTCCTTCTTGTCCTTGATCGTCTGGTTCGACGCCACGAACACCGCTTCATATATGCCGGGTTCATCATACACATAGCCGAACCCGTCAGGATCCTGCTTGCTGAAATTCTTGACGGACACAGGAGTATCGGGACCGAGTTCTATCGGCTGCGTCAGGTAAAGAGGGCGGGAAATGACCCACAGGTCTGTTTCCACGTCTTCGGAAGTCGTGGAAGGATCGTAGCCCACCATGGCTATCTGGGTAGACGAGACTGTAGCGCTCGATGCTACCGGTGTGCGCACGAATGGATCTATGACCCGGAAACCGGAATTCGAATTGTCATACATGACTACGGGCCCCATCTCATCGGATATATTGGCAATGCTCCATTCGCTGACAAGCCAGTTCGAGGCCTGGCCGTATCCCGACTGCGGTCTTGTCCTGTATCTGAAAGCGAAATACAGAGGAATATCCTCAGTGACGAATTCGGTTATGGACTGACGCGAAGACGAGACGGTGTTGTCGGAAACCGCCCATGAAAACCGGTCCGAAATATCTGTCCATTCCGTATGGATGATATTGTCATAGTCGGAATAATTCCCGTCGAAACTGTCGGAAACTAGAAGTGAAAGCTGGCCGCTCTGCACTCCCTTGACTATTTTAGTACTGAAGGACAAATAATATTCCCAATCCGGGACGAAGGTCCGGCCGTCCTTGAAGTCATAGTCCGACCCCTGCTCCCCTGACCAGAACGTGATGTAGTCTGCATGGCCGGAAATTTTGAAAATGACCGAGTCACCGGCATGTATGTCTTCGGACGCAAGCGCGGCGTCGAACGTTACGTCAGGGCAGTCCAGCGAGTTGTCGCATCCGGCCGCCATGACAGATATTGCGATCAGCGTTATGACAATGTTCCTTTTCATGATTACCAGTTTGGATTTTGTGTCAGATACGGATTCTGGGAAATTTCCTGAGCCGGGATGGGCCACAGTTCGTGCTTGCCTTCGGTGACATTCCCGAATGTTTTCAGGTAATAATAATCCGGGGCTTCCTGCAGGACAAGATTGTAGACCTCGTTCATGCTTTCATAGAATATGCCCCATCTTATCAGGTCGGAACGTCTCAGGCACTCGAAACACAGCTCTCTGGAACGCTCATCCTGTATGAATTTCAGGAACTGCTCCGAACTCGTGGTGTATTCTGTCGGGACATCGGCCAGCGACGGATCATAAAGTTCGCATACAGCCTCCGCTCCGCTTCCTCCGCCGCCGGTAAATTCTATGACAGGGGCGGAAGTGAAGCCGCGGCCGTTGCTCAGGCCGTAGACCGCATCGCGCTCGAATGTCACGGACTGGACGCCTCCTCCGGAAATCCTGACCTCGGCTACAGGCTGGACGATGCCGTCACCCTTGAATACTATGGACGGTGCGGATGTATATCCGCTGCCGGGATTCGTGACAGTCACGGACCTTATTCCGGTACTCAAGGCACGGCGGCGCACTTCATTCACTGCATTTATGGCCGACTGCGTAGGTCCGTTGACGGCATTTTCGGCCTCGGCATACATCAGCAGCACATCGGAATACCTGAGCAAAGGGACGTTTATGCTCGTATTCTCAGATTCCGGATGAGGCCAGTATTCCCTTCTGGTCTTGCCCATGAACCTGTAGAACAGGGACGGATATGTGGTGGAATTCGAAAACTTCTTGGTTCCGTCAAGGTTGTATGAAAAGGCAGCGATGTTCCAGAACTTGCGCGTATCCTCTGCATCGTCATCCGGATACTTGTCCCACAGGGTTCCGGTAGCATATACCATTCCGAGACATTTGCCTATGGAAGCCGCATTGCTCGTCGGTCCCGTGTATCTCCCGGCCATGGTAAGCTCCTCGTAAACCTCGCTGTCGGTACCGTAGAACTCCACTTCCCAGATACTTTCCCCGATATCGTACTCATCCTTGGCGTAATTGATGAAGACAGACGAATAGTCCGGATTCAGCTTATGGCCGGCAATGTCATCCTCTATGACTTTCAACGCCCATTTCCTCGCCTCCTCATACTTAGACTCATCCTTGACGGGCTCTCCGGCCCAATGCAGACATACCCGGGCCGCAATACCCCTGACAGCGGACTTGCTGATACGTCCGCCGTGACCTATTTCCGTAATATCCTGCACCAGGTCTTCCGCATCCGTCAGATCCTTCATTATCCTCTCATACACATCCTTGGCCGGCGACCTCGCTATGAAGATATTTTCGGGATCGGTCACAGGCTCGGTCAGAAGAGGGACGTCGCCCCACAAGCTGACAAGCAGGAAATAATAGTAGGCGCGCAGCGCCAATGCCTCGCCCCTCACCCTGTCGCGGTACTCGACGGGGATTTCAGGATTGTTGTCGACATTGGCCAGCAGCATGTTGGCCCGGCTTACTCCTTTATAAAGCGATTCCCACACGTAATATACGGTGACATCCGTCGATGAAAAATTATAGACCGCCGGTCCCGTAGACGGAGAATTTCTGGCGAAATGGCCGTCATCGGCATCGAACCCGCAATTGTACAGGAAATATCCGCCATACAGATTCCTGTGGCCGAGCATGTCGTAGACACCGGCAAGAGCCTTGTCGAGTGCGCTTTCAGTCTCATAAGAAGTCTCCGGAGACATGAAGTCAAGCGGCTCCCTCGTCAGGAACTTATCGCAGGATGCAAAAAGCACCGCTGCCGCAAAAAGTATGATAATCTTCTTCATCTTCAAAAGGTCAATTGGATTCCAAGTACAAAACTTTTCGCTATAGGATAGGCCGAATAGTCGAATCCCGGGGTAAGCGGGTCCGTTCCTCTGGTGGAGACTTCAGGATCCATTCCGGAATAATCCGTGAATGTCAGCAGATTCCATCCTGAAAGGCTGAAACGGAGATTGTCTATGCCTATCTTCTGCGTCAGACGTTTCGGTATGGTATATCCCAATGTCAGTGTCTTGAGCCTGAGATATGAACCGTCTTCCACCACCCGGGAAGAATGCCTGCCTTCAGGTCCGCCGCCTCCTGCCCTGTAATACTCGTTCGACGGATTGGACGGAGTCCATCTCTGATTGTACGTGGCATACTGGTTCATGTCTTTCCCCTGTATGGCATTGCCTTCGAAAAGGAGCCTGTTAGCGTTGTAAAGGTCATTTCCGTAGGACCACGAGAAAAGAAAACTCAGGTCGAAGTCCTTGAAGCGGAAACTGTTCGTCAGGCCGCCGGTATGGATGGGATTTCCGTTGCCGATGATGGTCATGTCGTCGTCATTCACCTGTCCGTCGCCGTTCAGATCCTTGTATTTTATGTCTCCCGGCTGGATGGAACCCCTGTCGGCGGCAGATGAATTGCTCGGGACGTCGGGCTTCAGCACATAGACTCCGGGAGCCGTGCAGTCGAAGTCGGAATATTGGTAGACTCCGTCGAACACATAGCCGTAGAAAAGGCCCATAGGCCGCCCCACTTCCGCGATGTATGTAGGCGAAGCCTTGTATGCCGTGAAGAAACCTACAGTCTTGAACATCTGTTTCGTCTGGTCGTAGAGTTTGGCTATCTTGTTCCTGTTGAATGCGATATTGAAGCTCGTGGTCCATTCGAAATTGCGGTTCCTGATATTGACTGTATTCAGGGAAATCTCGAGACCTTTGTTGTGGACCTCGCCGGCATTCTTCATTATGGAGGCATAGCCGGTCGTCCTCGGAGCGTCAGTCAGCAGAAGCAGGTTCTTTGTCCTTTTGTCGTACAGGTCCACGACTATGGCTATCCTTTCATCGAAGAATGACAGATCCAGACCGAGGTCAGCCTGATAGGTCGTTTCCCATCTGAGGTCGGCATTGCCCATGGCAGTCGGGACAAGGCCGCGTACAGGTTCGGACCCGCCGAAAGAATATGAGGCATCAATCGGCACCGACAGGGCGGCATATGCATCGTAATCCCCCACCCTGTTGTTTCCTGTCACTCCGTATGAAAGCCTGAGCTTCATCTCGGACAGCCAGGACACGTCCTTCAGGAAATTTTCATCCTTGATATTCCAAGCAAAGGCGCCTGAAGTGAATATGCCCCATCTGTGATTCGGGAACTTGGACGAGCCGTCGGCCCTGACTGTAAGTGTAAGCAGGTACTTGGATTTGTAACCGTAGTTGAATCTGCCGAAAAATGATGCGAGGGAAAACTCAAGGGCATTCGCCAACGCGCTTTTCATAAGTCCGTTGTCCAGCCCGGCCATACCGAGGGACTCGTATTCGTCGAGTTCGTATCCCGTGTAGCCGTATTGTTCGAACTTCCTGTCCTGAATGGAAGCCCCTGCCATCGCTCCGAACCTGTGCGTCCCCTTCAGCAGCTTGTCATACGAGAGCACTGCTTCACCGCTGTATGTAAAGGAATCCGAATAACGTATGGAGCCGTTCACTCCCATGGTGTTCGTAGGGTTGACCGGCGATCCGGCAGTCGTCTTCGAGTTGTTGTAGATGGAGCGTTTTTCCTGATTGTATCTCAGCGAGCCAGACAGTTTCAGCTGCAGGCCCCTCATGATAGAATATCTGAGGCCGACATTGCCGTTGACGGAGAAATTCGCATTTCTCGTCCCGTCGTTCTGGCTCGTGATCAGAGGATTGAGCCTGATATCGGCATTCGAGAGGTTATCCGGGTCGGAAATGCTTGTCAGCAGATCGAAATCCTCGTCTCCGGTTATCGGTCTGAACGCCCACGTCCTGTAGAGAAGATAGGAGGATGTGGTGCCTCCGTCTCCCGAAGCCACAATCTGGCCGTAATTCGTGATATGGCTGCCGTATATGTTCACTGTCAGAGCCACTTTCTTGCCCAGCCGCTGTTCCAGTGTGGAATTTACCTGATACTTGTCCGAACCGGTGTTCATGATGACTCCCGGCTGATACGAAACCTGTCCCGAAACCGAATATTTGGTATTGTCGGTACCGCCTCTGATGGCGAGACTGTAGTTCTGGGTGAAGACTTCCCGGAAAATCTCGTCCTGCCAGTCTATCCCTTTGGCAGTTTTGTACCACTCCAGCGTCCTGCCGTCGGACAGGTAGGAATCCACGGCTGTCGAAGGATAGAGTTCCAGCTGATATTTCACGAACTCGTAAGGAGACATCATCTCCATCTTGTTCGTCACGGCCGAAACACCGAGTTTGGTACTGAACGATATCTGCGGCTTTCCCTTTATTCCTCCCTTGGTCTCGATGACGATGACGCCATTGGCGCCTCTGGCGCCATACAAAGCCGTGGCGGAAGCATCCTTGAGGATATTGAATGTCTTTATGTCTTCCGGATTTATGCTGGCAGTGGTGAAATCTTCGACAGGAAAGCCGTCGACTATATACAGAGGAGAATTATCCTGAGTGATGGAGTTGGCCCCTCTGATGATGATGTTCATTTCAGAGCCCGGCTGCCCGTCATTCGCGGAAACGACCACTCCGGCCACCTTGCCGGCCAACGCTTCCGCAAAGGTCGTGACAGGAGCTTCAGCCAGAGTCTCCACGTTTACTTTGGCGACCGATCCTGTCATGTCTTTCTTGTTGACAGAACCGTATGCCACCACCACCGCATCTTCTATGGAGAGCGGCTGCTCCTTCAGCCTGATGAAAAGCGCATCGGTGGTGATTCTCGTCTCGGCCGGCAGAAAGCCGATCATGGAAACGTCTATTATGGCGTTCGCCCTGTCCCTGACGTCGATGACGAATTCTCCGTCGGAATCAGTCATGGCAGCTTCGCCCACAGTCCCTTCCCTCACGGCGACATATGCTCCGGCCACAGGGTTGTCGTCTTCATCGACCACCTTGCCGGTCACCTTCGTCTGCTGCGCCCATGCAGAGACTCCGAGAGAAAGTGCCGCGACTGCGGCAATGATCCTGTATCTGCTTGTCATAATATTCTCATTTCAATGATTCCAATGGAATCCTCGTGATTTCAATATCTTCCTTGTTCGTGGCATACGAGACGTAAAGGTAATCTCCCCAGACTACGGAGCCCGGATAGCTGTATCCTTCCGTCTTGCTGATCCCTTCATACCTGAGCGGCTGCGGGGTGCTCCTCAGAAGATACATCCTGTCGAAATATTTCCCGTTGGCGCTTACGCCGACAGTGATAGGGACCCGCCTTCTCGTAGGCACGGGATTGTTCACGAAGTAAACGTATTTCCCAAAGGAGCCGGCACACTGCATGGAATCGGAATCAGGAATATTCGAGAGGACCGGCTCTGTCCATGTTTCCCCGTCGTCGTAGCTGATCGAATACAGAAGTTTCCAGCTCCTGTCCTTGGCCTCGAACCTCAAATCCCTGAAAAGCATTACCAGAATCCCGTCGCTTCTGCGGAACCAGCTGGCTTCCACCGGTCTGGCCACCTTTTCCTTGGCGTTTTCATTGTACGGAAGTATGTCCGGAAGCACGGCTTCCCTCCATTCCGACATCCAGTCATCGGTGTCATTCAGCATTATCCTGGTCTTCCTGACACCTTCGAAATCCCCCGTACCCAGACCATGGCACACCAGAATGTATTTCCCTGACGGAAGCCTGCGCGCGCTTTCGCTCGGTGCGGCGTTCCTTATCATGACCTGCGGTTCCGACCATGTAAGACCGTCCTCCGAAACGAGGACTTCTGTATTCGACGTCTTGTTTGCCTTGTCGCCCGCTATGATCAGACAACCCAATTTCTTGCCGTCTGTGATCCAGCCCCCGCTGGCCCTGCCGTCCGGGCCGATCATGATAGGGCGTACCCAGTTCACCCCATCTTCGGAATAGCTGTAGTAAACATTGGAGACATCGCTCGGCTCATCCTTCGGATGCCCCACCCATGTGGCGTAAAGTTTCCCTTTGAAGACAACAAGCTGCGGATGGTTGTTGAACTTCATGTCACTGTCCGTCTCCGGCTCGAAAACCGGAATCCTTACCGCCCCTTCAGGGTAGGAAAGGCCCAGACCGTCTCCCTGTCCGTAGTCGATAAGACTAATATCCATGGAAATCTCTATCTTCTTGTACTTCGGAGGTGTGCCTCCGTCATCGCTCCCGGAAGGGGTTTCCGGAGAAATGTTCGAGCAGGCAATCATGGAAAAGGCCATGACTGTCATAATGGTGCGTATCATCTTGGCGTCCATGTCATTTCTATCTGTAAACCGGTCCGTAATTCATGCATGCCCTGTAATCAGCGCCTTCAGGATCTGTTCCGAAAGCCGCCCACGCCGAAGGCCTGAAAATCTTGTCTTCATCCACATTGTGCATACAGACAGGTATGCGCAGCATGGACGCAAGGGTGATAAGATCGCTCCCGACATGTCCGTAGCTGATGGCTCCGTGATTAGCTCCCCAGCTGTTCATCACCGAATAGACGCTGCGGAACGCTCCTTTCCCGGTCAGCCGCGGTGCGAACCATGTCGTGGGCCAGGCCGGATCTGTCCGGGCGTCTATTTTCCTGTAGATGTCACTGTCCACGTTCACTGCCCAGCCCTCGGCTATCTGGAGCACAGGGCCGAGTCCTTTTACCAGATTCACCCTGCACATGGTGACCGGCATATCGCCTCTGGTCAGGAACTTGGAAGTGAATCCGCCTCCGCGCATATACTCGCGTCCTGCCGGATGCCATTTCACGGCTTTCAGACAGGCTTCGACGTCACGTTCAGTATATTCATAGAAAGGTTTCATGACAGGCGCCCCGTTTTCCTCTGCAGCTCCGGTCGCATCGAGAGTGGAAGAACCGGAATTGATCAGATGGATTATGCCGTTTGCCGCCTTGCCCGTCAGTTTTTTTCCTGTGACCCTTTCCACAGATTCCGGGCTCCAATAAGTCCTGATATCGGAAAACAGCTGGGCCCTGTTCGTCAGAAGATGCAGGAAAAGCATGGATACTCCGTTCAAAGTATCGTTTTCAGTGGCGAATACGAAAGGCTCTCTGATGCCGTTCCAGTCGAAAGACGTATTCAGGACCGCTTCCGCAAAGTCCCCGTCCGGACGGAAGTCCGTCCATTGCCTCTGTCCCTGGAAGCCTCCGGCCAATGCGTCATGCCCCATAGCCTCTTCCTTGAATCCCATTTCGGCCAGTTTCGGATTGCCGGTCATAAGATCCCTGAATATCATGGTCATCTTCACCACAAATTCCCAGACCTTGTCTTTTTCTTCCCTGCCGAACTTCAGGTGTTCCGGATTATAGTCTTCGCCTTCATTCGGCTTGCACCATTTTTCAACCCAGGCCATTGCCCTGGCAAACTCCTCCTTGTCATAGATACCGAGTTCGATTCTCCTTTGTATCTCGGAACAGTCTACATATTCGTTTCTCATTCCAAGATATTCCTGGAAAAAGTCAGGAGAAGGAATCGAGCCTGCAATACCCATCGACACCGAACCTATCGAAAGATAGGATTTGCCTTTCATCTGCATCACCGCCAGAGCCGAACGCCCGAAAAGCAGAAGTTTCTCCCTGACATCTGCCGGAATCTCCGAATCATCCAGATCCTGGACTTCGGAGCCGTATATGCCGAAAGCCGGAAGTCCTTTCTGATTGTGGCCGGCCAATGCGGAGGCCAGATACACGGCGCCCGGACGTTCAGTCCCGTTGAAGCCCCATATCGCTTTTGGAATCAATGGATCCATATCAATGGTCTCGGCTCCGTAGCACCAGCACGGAGTCACGGAAACTACAGCTCCGACCTGTTCCCTCGAGAATTTTTCAGCCGCCATCGCAGCCTCGGCCACTCCGCCTATTGTAGTATCGGCTATTACACACCGGACCGGTGTCCCGTCCGAATATTTCAGTTCTTTTTCGTAAAGTTCAGCGACCATGGACGCCATTTTCATAGTCTTCTCTTCCAAAGACTCCCTTATGCCTCCGCGACGTCCGTCGATTATCGGTCTGATACCGATTCCGGGATACGACTTTTTCATATTCAGTGTCATTTATTGGTTATTGTCTTTTTTCTTCCGGTCATATTGAGCAGGAAACCGCTGCAGAAAATCACAGTTGTTCCGAGAACTATTGTAAGGTAAGTATGCAGTTCAGAGCGGAATTTCCAGAACGGAGACCCCTCGTTTATCAGTGGCGAAAGGCTCATCCATGCGATGACAAGCAGGCCGAGGACTACCGCAATGACGGCTGCCGGACGCTTGATGTCCTTGCATACGAGAGCCAGAAGGAACAGCCCGAGCATCCCGCCGCTGAAAATGGAAGCCAGCTTCCACCACGCATCCAGAATCCCGTCTATCTTCATCATGAGCAGCCCTGTGATGATGCCTGCCGCTCCGGTCAGGAACGAAGAGGAATAAAGGACCTTCATCGAAGCCTTTTCATCCATGTCTTTCCGGCCATGCTTCACGAAATCCGTCAGCACTATCGTGGCCGAAGAATTTATGCTCGTAGCCACGGTACTCATCCCGGCAGAAAACAGCGATGCCACCACAAGTCCGGTAATCCCTGTAGGAAGACCGTGAACTATGAAATACGGGAACACCTGATCTGCAGGTATGCCTGCCGGCAACAATTCCGGAGATGCCGTATAGTAAGAATACAATGCAGTCCCGATATAGACGAAAACAAGCGACACCGGGATATACAGAAGACCTCCGAACAAAGTCGACTTCACGGCTTCTGCCGTAGTTTTCGTAGTCATATACCGCTGGACATAATTCTGGTCTATGCCGTAGTTCTGCATGTTCACGAAAAGTCCGTATATGAAAACGACCCAGAATGTCGGTTCGGTCAGGGAGAGGGAAAAACTTCCGAGACTGAATTTGCCTGCTTCCGAGGCGATGTCGAAAAGCTGCCCCGGGCCTTCCGGCATGGAAAAGGTAAGAAGGACTGCACAGACTATGGCTCCGACAATCAGGATAATGCCCTGAATGGCATCTGTCCACACGACCGCGCTGATTCCGCCGAGCACGCTGTAGACAAGTGTTATTACACCTGTGGCAATGATTATCGTCGATATGTCCCAGCCGAACATGGTATTGATCGGAAGGGCCAGAAGCAGGAGTATGGATCCTATCCTCGCCACCTGCGTCAGGAGATAGCAGACCGCCACATAGCATCTCGCCCAATATCCGTACCTCTGTTCGAGATAATGATAGGCCGAAACGCTGTTGATTCCCCGATACAGCGGGATGAAGACCTTAGCCGCAAGCCATGTCGCAATCGGAATCGAAAGGCTGAAGACGAACGGATTCCAGTTTCCTTTATAAGCATCGCCGGGAAGCCCGAGAAAACTGATGCTGCTCACGAATGTCGCGAAAATGGACATGCCGACCACCCACGAAGGCAGCATACCGCCTCCGGAAGTGAATTTGTCGGCGCTGTTGCTCTTCCCCTTCGACCAGAAGCTGCATCCGAACAATGCCACCCCTCCTACGAAAACGAAGAATACTATATAGTCGAGAATGGTTATTTCCATATTCCAGTGTCATTTAAACATGTGACCGTCATTCCCACTCGGACGGATTTATCGACTGCAAGGCTGTCCTTATCCTTTCCCTGCCTTCGTCTCCTATGGAGACATACGGCAATGCGAGACCGCCATGACATATACCCATCAGTTCGAGGGCGCACTTCAGCCCCTGAAGATAACTTGAAGGACAATCGCCCACGGTATATATTGACGTACTGATCTTCATTATGCAATTCTGGAGCCATCTTACCGTCCGGATATCCCCTTGCGATGCGGCTTCGTACATTTTCACATACAGTTCCGGAAACATGTTGGCCCCTCCGTTCACACCGCCGTCAGCCCCCATGAGCACGCACTCCCCCGTCAGTTCTTCGGGCCCGACATACAGCGAAAAATCCTCTTCATCTTCGGTAAGATACTTTACTGTCTGGAAATACGTCATGTTGGCAGAACTATCCTTGATTCCGTAAATATTCGGGTGGGAGGCCAGCACCTTGACCGTAGCCGGGGCGATGGAAACCTTCACGTTGCCCGGCATGTTATACAGGTACAGAGGAAGTGGCGAACTGTCGGCTAAAGCCCTGTACCAGTTTATTATGTCATTCTGCGACGGACTGAAATAATACGGAGGAGCAGCCACCACTGCACAGGCTCCGGATTCTTTCGCCTTCCGGGCAAGACAGCACGAATCTTCGATGGAAGTGTCTGTCACGCACACGAGATACGGGACTCTCCCGGAAATCGCATTCCCCACGAAACCCACGAATTTTTTCCTGTCCTCAATGGAAAGGCTCTGCGACTCGCCGGTCGTACCGAGGACGAAAATCGCATGTACGCCTCCCTTTATCATATGTTCCACCAGCCTTACCGCTCCAGGATAGTCAATCTGCCTGTCATGATCCAGAGGTGTCACCATCGGGACAATTATACCCTTCAATTTGTTCATTGCCTGATTCTTTAGTTTAATCGTTTTAGCATTTTTATATAAAAAAACTACTTTCTTTTTCTTGAAGATTCCTGCACTATGAGTTCAGGATGGAGGACCACCGATTTGTAATCCCTGGTATCTCCGGTCTTGATAAGCCGCGAAAGGACGGAAAAAGCCTCGGTGCCGAACTTCTCTATCGGCTGCTTGACGTATGACACCGTAGTATAATACAAATCGAATGCGAAGGTCTCGCTGCCGTCGAAGGCTATGACAGCTACATCGTCAGGCACTTTCTTCCCTATCTCGCGAAGCACCACCAGACTGTCGATCGCCAGCCTGTTCGTCGAAAATATCAAGGCCTCCGTACCGCCGTCGAGCATTTGAGGGATAAGCGACCTCATATTCTCCAGAATATTCTCGTACTTTATCTTCCTGACAGAGATTTCATCTTCGAGACCGCACTTCTTCATACTTTCCACATATCCTGTCTCCCTGTCCACTATATTCGAAATCGTGGTATGATAGGTCACGAAATGTATCTTCCTGAATCCCTGGGCATACAATTCATTGACGGCGAGCGATGTGGCCTTCCTGTTATTCAGCGTCACGCTGCTTACATCCAGATCCTCGTAGGTCCTGTCTATCAGTACCACCGGCACCTTTGCCTCCACGAGCCTCCGCACCACATGTTCGGATTTCTCGCACGGAACTATGATGAATCCGTCGACGCCCTTGTTGATGAAAACGTCCACGAGCCTCTCGAACTTTTTCGGATTTTCATCCGTGCTTCCTATCATTACCGTGATCCCCGCCTCGGAGGCCTCATCCTCTATGCATCTGGCAATATCGGCGAAAAACCTGTTGGAAATGTCCGAAAGAATGACCCCTATTGTGTCCGTCTTGCCGCTCCTGAGGCTTTTGGCCGCGCTGTTCGGCTGATAATTCATTTCATGAGCCACGGAACGGATTTTCCTGACCATCTCATCGCTGACCCTGTATTTTTTGTTGTCATCGTTCAACGCAAAGGATACCAGAGCGGTAGAAACTCCTACTGCTTCAGCTATGTCCCGTATCGTAGTGCGTTTGGCGACCATCAAATAGTCAGGAAAATTGTTGGTTATTATCTGAAATCATCTTATGTTTGCAAATATATGCTAAAACGTTTAAATAACAAATAATTTTTTAAAAAATTTTTTCCACATGAAAAAAGAATATGTCATCGGTCTGGATTTCGGTACCGATTCAGTCAGGAGCCTTGTCGCAGATGTCTGTACTGGAGAGGAAATAGCCTCTGCCACTGCCGCATACCCGCGGTGGGCGGAAGGGAAATATTGCGACCCGTCGCAAAACATGTACAGGCAGCATCCTTCGGATTATATCGAAGCCATGGAAAAATGCATAAGGGAATCCATTGCCGTTGCCGGCGATGAGGTTGCCGGCAATATTATAGGTATCGGTTATGATACGACCGCCTCGACTCCTGTACTGACAGACAAGGAAGGGACTCCGCTGGCTTTGCTGCCGGAATTTTCCGAAGATCCTGACGCCATGTTCATTTTGTGGAAAGACCATACGGCCATAAGGGAAGCCGATGAAATCAATGATGCGGCACACGACGGCCCGACCGATTATACGGTCTGCAGCGGGGGCAGCTATTCCTGCGAATGGGTCTGGGCCAAAGTCCTTCACTGCCTCAGACATAATCCCGGCCTGAGGGGACGCGTCTGGTCATGGGCGGAACATTGCGACTGGATAGGAGGGGTCCTGACCGGGAACACCGCTCCTGAAACTATGTTCAGAGGCCGCTGCACGGCCGGACACAAGGCGATGTGGAATGCAGCGTGGGGAGGACTTCCGGACATGGGGTTTTTCAAGAAAACGGACGAGCTTTATTCCATTTTCGAGGGCCATCTTTTCACTGAAACCGTGACGGCCGGTCATAAAATAGGGGGACTGACAGAGGAATGGGCTGGCAGGCTCGGACTGAAACCGGGTATCGCCGTAGCAATGGGAGCCATAGACTGCCATGCCGGAGCAGTCGGTGCCGGTATCCGGCCGGGAGTCCTCGTCAAGGTCATAGGCACATCTACATGCGACATCGCAGTAGCTGATCCCGGATGTACCGGAGGCAGGATAGCCAAAGGCATCTGCGGTCAGGTGGACGGCTCCGTCATTCCAGGGCTGATAGGATATGAAGCCGGCCAGTCGGCTTTCGGAGACATCTACGCCTGGTTCAGGAAACTTATGGAATGGCCGTTGGGGATGATTCCGGAAAAAGACAGGAAAGCCGTTTCGGACAATATCCTTCCCATGCTGAACCGGCAGGCAAGCGCACTGGAGGTCACGGAAAACGACCCGATCGCATCTGACTGGTTCAACGGGAAGCGTACTCCGGATCTGGATCCGAACAGAAGAGGGACAATTTGCGGACTGACTTTAAGTATCGGGGCTCCCGGGATTTTCAAGGCATTGGTAGAGGCCACGGCCTTCGGTGCGCGCGCCATCGACGAACGTTTTGCAGAAGAAGGTGTCCGGATAGATGAAATCATTGCCGTGGGCGGCATACCGAAGAAATCCCCTTATGTCATGCAGGTTTTGTCGGACGTGCTCGGAAAGGAAATCAAGGTAGCCGACAGCGGACAGGCCTGCGCCCTCGGTTCAGCGATTTTTGCAGCCGCAGCCGCAGGAAAATACAAGGACATTCCGGCTGCACAAAAAGCGATGAAGTCAGGATGCAGCGGAATCTATTATCCGGATGCCGGCAGGAAAAAGGTGTACGATACACTGTATGCAAAATACTCCCGGCTCGACAGGGAGGGTTAGAGATTGTTTCTTTTTTCCATCACTTCCATCTTGGACTGGTTATAGAAACTCCATTTGCCGAAATTGTAGGACAGGCCTATAAGAATACAGCGCCCGAGATTGTTCCGGTAAGTGTCCTCCACATATTCGGCAGATGCTATGTGAGAGAATGATTTCGCGCTGCCGAGGATATCGTATGCGGAGAAGCTTATGGTGAATGCCCCGATATCCTTCGCGATTTTCAGATTCAGAAGCCAGTCAGGACTGTTGTAACCGTAGCTGAAGCCGCTGTATCCGTTGAAGTCGAAACGGCCCTCTACTTCCCAGCCGCTTCTGTTCCGCCACAGGGCTTCCGCGTATGCACTATATCGCCAGTTGTCCACCTTCGAGTCCGGATAGGCGGAATATCCTGTCCTCGTATTGTTCACCGATGCACCGCCTCTCAGCGACCATTGCTTCAGCTCATATTTCAGATCAGCATTTACCGACCAGTTCAGATTCGTAGTCCGGTTTTCGATGAATCCGCTCCTGCCGCTGTAGAATTCGCTGCCGTCAGCGTCTCCGTAGAGCCGCGACATCATTTCCGCATAGTCGAATTCCTCCATATCCATACCGTCAAGAGTTCCTTCGGCAATATATATGATCCCGGTACTGAAAAAAGCTTTCGGCGTGACAGTCAGGTTCAGGCGTTTCTTTTTGTCGAGAGGCTGGATGTAGGTAATATTCAGGTTGGCATTATAGCGCGGACGCCTTGAATTGACAGGAATGGAATACCTGACCGCCGAAGCGTCATACCAGCTGGCACGGGTGATTTCGTTCAGGTCAATGGAGCCTGTGAGTCTCATCATCACATAGTGCTTGCCCGACCGTATTCTGCCTTGACTCACATTCAGATTGACATCCTGGTGATAGCCGGTTTTCAGGTAGATGTTCCCAGTAGAGATGTCTACCGGATTCGAGACATCGAGCATGGTACTGATGGCATCACCCTGTGGCGGTGCAACGCTTCTGCCACTTGTACGAAAACCGCAGTCCCAAGTTTTATCTAAGAAACTCACGTTAAGATCAGGCCCGGCACTGACCTGCCATAGGGAATTGCTGTTGTCCTCAGTACCGAATGCCCTTGAGTGATGCTCGGTATTGTCTTCATACACCCCTAAGCCGAATCCTGCAATGAAACGTTTCCGCTCTCCAAGCTCAATACCGTACGAAGCCTTGACCGTCTGTTTCAGACTGATGCTCCTGTCTGTGGAATATCTTGAATACCAGTCGTTACGGCTGAAGTCTGCAGCGTTTTCTGCATTCCTGTTTTCTTCTGATGTGCTGAAATCCGCCGACAGTTCGGACGATATCCGCCAGTTCTCGGATATTTTTCCTGAATAGTCGGCATATCCGCTCAGTTGCAGCGCATCGGACTTGTCGTCATAGAGAAGGCTCCTGCTGTCTGAGGATGACATGTAACGGGTGACAGATGATTCCTCGCTGTTACCGCGTGTGCCATCGTATCCGATGTTTCCTTCGAATGAAATGTGATGCTTCCGTGCCTTGTCCAGATAATATTTTCCTCTCACATTCACTTTTGCGTTGAAGTCATCGGAATTCCCGGCAGTATATGACTTACTGCCGTTAAGTTCTTCGCCAGCAGTATCCGTCATCGAAGAATTGCTTTCATTGGAAGTTTTCTTCCGGTTGTATTGAAAAGTGCCGTTTATGGAGATACCCTCTGTCAGAAATGAGGAGAACATTTGTGGCTTTACCATGAAATCAGCTTTCGCAGAATGACCGATATCGTTGTTCGTCTGGCTGCGGCTTGTCTCCAACCGCTCGCCTGAACTCAGGAATGACGTGCGGTGGGATTCCGAGCGGCTGTTGTCCCTGCGGAAATCGTATGACGCAGCCGCATCGGTGTCCATCCCGGGAATCCTCGAAGTATTGTAGTTTACCCCGGCAGATGCTATGTCCGACAGGCCGGATGCGCCGCGCGACAGCTTGTTTGCATTGACGTTGTTGCCGCCTCCGAGAAGAGTGAAATTGTCATCATCTCCATAGAACTGGGCATACAGCTTTGCGTTGTACAGCCCCATCGTACCGTCTCCGAACCTGTCGGCAGCCTTGTCCTTGACAGAAACCCCGCCCTCCACGGATGCCTTGCCGAACCATGCTTCCTTGTATTCTTCCTTCAGCCTCACATCCATCTCCTTTTCTTTCCGGAACATCCCGAATCTTCCATGATTCTCCTTGTCGATCACCCTTATCTGGTTCACGATGACTGCCGGCAGGTTTTCCAGAGCTTTGGCCTGATCGTCGAAAAAGAATGTCTTCCCCTCCACGGTTATCCGCTTCACCGGTTCGCCGTTTACCTTGACCCTTCCCCTGTCCACCTCTATGCCCGGCATCTTCTTCAGCAGGTCGCCGAGGTTCGCATTGCTTGCCGTGCGGAATGACGTGGCGTTGTATATCAGCGTGTCGCCCTTAACCGTCACGAGGTCTCCCATCTCGGTAATGCTGGCTCCTTCCAGTTCCTCGATATTTTCTTCAAGTTTTACGGGAATGGTCCTGAATATCAGCGGTTCGAACGTGAATTCCTCTGCATACGGCTTGAATCCCAGCAGCTGCACATTGACAACATATTTGCCTGCCGGGAAGTCTTTCAGCGACGCGATGCCTCTTCTGTCCGTAAAAGTGAATGCCGTCACGAGGGTGTCCCCTGCCGGGACAATATACACGGTCGCCATCTGCACCGGCTCGCCGTTCCCGGCCTCCGTAACTATCAGATTCAGGGCCGAGACCTCCCTGGGACCGGCTGCCTGGCCATAGGCAATGGTACAGCAGAGTCCCAGAAGAAATACTGCCGATGACAATGCATTCCTCATAAGTCTGTCAGATAATCACCGTATTTTTCCCGTTTCATTTCCGCAGGAGCCGTATTCAGCCCGTGAGTACTGCCGGTCGTGACCCGGTACCAGTCTGCCTCCATCCAGCCTGAATCGTTTTTCGGAGAAAAACGGTTACAGTACAGTCCGGTCTTCGCACCGATCCATCGTCCCTGACGGACATTCAGGACATAGTCCTTGCCATTGCTGGCAATGCGGGTCCACCTGCTGCCGTCGGTACTGTATGAAAAGGTGCATTGCGCAGCATCGACATTGCCGCGGCGCGGCACGGAACTTATTTCGGCTCTCAGATACATTGTCGCGGAGCGATACGGCAACGGCGCTACTGGAGGGACGGTCACGGACATATACCGGTCTGAAGAAGGCACAGGCAGAGCCTCGGTCGGTACAGGAACTGTAAATACCACATTCTCACAGGAGCCGTCCTGTGCGTCGGTGCATTCGACCAGCTGCAGCAACATGCCTTCGGCGGTATCGGTCAGGCGCAGCGTGGCATAGTTGTATCCCATCACCACCAGGCCGCAGTTCTCCCCTTTCTGCTCGAGCTGCGGGTTCGGGACAAAAGAAATTTTTGCCGTGACCGTGAAATCTTTTGCCGGAAACTTCTGCATGAGCAGATTCGGAGTGTCCCACAGATTCTTCCAGGAGGCTGACTGCTGTACGGAATATAGTTTGAGACAGCCTTCGGCAGCATCGGGGAAATACCAATATGGGGACGGGACTGACGCCCACTGCCACTGCAGGCCGAGGTCAGGCGAAGAGAATTCATCGTTTTCCGAAGGCTGGAAAACCCCGGAAGACGGCAGGTCAGGCTTGCGGTATTCCATGACAGGCTCTCCTACTCCGTCGCCGTCTTCATCTGCTCCTATCACGGGCCACCCGTCTTTCCACGTCATCGGCTGAAGATGTACGACCCTGCCGTATGCATCAATGTCCTGGAAATGGATGAACCAGAATTCTCCGTTCCGGGTTTCCACCCAACCGCCCTGATGCGGTCCGTTCACGGGAGAGCCGCCCTGTGCCATTACCACTTTTTCTTCATACGGACCATACGGCGAGGTTGAACGCAATACGGTCTGCCAGCCTGTTTTCACGCCTCCTGCAGGAGAGAAGATATAATAATAGCCGTCATACTGATAGAGTTTCGTCCCTTCGATGGTAGGCTGGCTCCTGTGGCCGTCATAAATGATACGGCTTCTGTCAAGCAGACGTGTACCGTCTTCCGACATCGGAGCCATCATCAGGACGCTTTTCAGGCCGCCTCTGGAACCGGCACAGCCGTGAGAGAGCCAGGCATTGCCGTCTTCGTCCCATAACGGACATGGGTCAATATAGCCTTTGGCTTTCACGAGCCAGACAGGGTCTTCCCATTTTCCCCGCGGATCTGTGGTCTTGACCATGAATATACCTCTGTCCGGGTCTCCGCAATATATGAAGAACTCACCGTCATGGTATCGGATGGCAGGTGCCCACACGCCGTCACCATGCAGAGGGGCCGTCCTCCACTCCTGAGCTCCGGGAACTGGCTCTTCGTCGGAATCCAGTCCCGGCGAGAGCACATCCCACGGCTTCCTGTCATCCCAGCCCGGACCTGGATAGTCTGTCAGGGCAGCCCCGATCAGTTCCCAGTTCACCAGATCCGTAGAGTGCAGCACCTGAAGACCCGGAAAATGGTTGAATGAAGAAGATGTCATATAGTAGTCATTGCCCACACGGCAGATGTCCGGATCCGAATAGTCCGCATGTATGATCGGATTGATATAGGAATCTCCTCTGTCCGGATTCCATGTCAGGGACTTCTGCTGCGCATTGGCGGCAAGATTCAGGAGCGACAGACATATTACTGCGACGGCCAGCAGAGCCTGAATGCCATTTGACTTGATTTCCGCTTTCATAGGTTCCGTATTTTATTATTCGTAAATATAAGATTTATTGCGGAATATAGAAACATAAGACTTGAGAAAGCTGCAGCAAATTCATACCTGAGCGAGTAAGGAGGAACAAGCATGATACGAAATCTTGACGTTTTCCTTTGGAACTCTCGCAATTTTCTTACAGCATGCTCATGACGGTCTCGGCCGGAATGTTCAGCCTTGAGAAGGCGAACATCTTCTTGCCGAGATCTTTCAGCGAGGCACCGATGTGCCAGACCACCTCGCAGTCGATAATCAGAAAACGGTCGTGACATTTCTGGTAGATGTGGATGCCTATCGGGGGATATTGGCTGTTATGCTTCTGCAAGTCCAATTGCAACTGATGGCTGACGGTCTGCGTGTAGATGTCGGCTTTTACGGCGGCATTCCGTTTGCCTTTCGTGCTTCTGGAGCCTTGTATCAATCTGTTCCAGCCTCCGGTTTACGGAATAACCTTTAAGTAAATATTCTTTCAGGACACTATTGGCCCAAATGCGGAACTGCGTGCCTCGGACAGATTTTACCCGATAACCAACCGAGATGATGACATCCAGATTATAATATTTGACTCGGTATTTCTTACCGTCTGCTGCAGTTGTCAAGGAATCCTTTACAACTGAATCCGGACTTAATTCTTTTTCTTTGAATATATTATTTGTATGTAAACTTACATTTTGCTTGGATGTCTGAAACAATTCAGCCATCTGAGCCTGCGTCAGCCACACGGTCTCATCTTCCAGCCGCACTTATTGTTGAGTGGCGTTGCCGGAGGCATCGTACTCCACCGTCTTATCCAACATTTGCCTGTACAGCAATAGATGGAGATGTCCGTTACACATTATTCCATTTCTTCTTTCTGGTACTTAATCCGTTACTTTTATCACAGGCAATCCGCTACTGGTGTCCAGTTCATATTGATAGGAATAGCCGGCTGCTTGCAGGGCGGAGTTCATATCGGATATGGCTACGTCCCAAGTGGTTTCCACACCATCTGTCCCTTTCACACTGTTCTCATCCAAATAATAACAAGCAGTTACTGTTCCCAAAATTCCAATTCCTCCTGCGATTTCACCGACACCGCTGTTTCCTGTAACATTTCCTGCATTAAAACAAGAAAGCGTCGTGGTACCGTTGTATGTTAGACTAAAAAGTCCACCTATATCCTGATTTCCACTAACATCTGCTGAGTTGCTGCACGCCACAACAACCGATCCAAGGTAATTGTAAGAAACTATACCTCCAACTTTTTCATTGCCTGTTATACTTCCTCCTATCACATGGCAATTTTCTATTGTTCCGTAATTAGTTGCTACGATTCCGGCTACATAACGACCAAATAGGCGCAGTTCCGAAGATTATATGGAGTGTCGCCTTGGTCCGCCATATCACGAATTTTATCCCAATATTGGTCGAGATGAGCCTTAACGGCTGGGTAATCATTGATGTCAATGCGCGGAATCTTGCCTTTGACTCCATTATGAGTATTGATTAACCATAGATTTGCCCAGTCGTAACCGTACCGTTTGATATCGCGGCCTCGTAAAATCGCTCAAAATCATACTTCAATTTTTTCCATTAAAATGAACCTTGCAAGTGTATTTCGGTCAACCTTGCAAATCTTAGCTATTTTTCGTTTTGACACTCCTGTCTTCAGCAGTTCTGTAATAAGCACTTGTTTCCCGTGCAATTTATACTTGTCAGGGCTGCTTCTCCGTCCTTTAGGTCGCCCTAAGACAACGCCCTCCGCCTTCTTGCGGGCTAAAGCTTCCTTTGTTCTCTGGCTGATAAGATTCCTCTCGATCTCTGCTGACAGACCGAATGCGAAAGCCAAAACTTTACTCTGAATATCCTCGCCAAGCCTGTAATTATCCTTGATTGTCCATACCTTACATTCCTTTGTCATGCAGATATTGAGGATTTCCATAATCATGAAAAGGTTACGCCCAAGACGGGGAAGTTCCGCACAGATGATAAGATCGTCCTTCTGAATCTGTTTTAACAATTTTCCCAATTCTCGCTTGTTATAAGCCTTTGTGCCGCTGATGGTTTCCTCTATCCATCCGTCAATTACAAAATTGTTCTTGCTGCAGAAATTATTTATCTCAAATCTCTGGTTCTCGACAGTTTGTTTGTCACTACTGACACGAATGTAACCGTAAATCATAATTCAAATTTTAATAGAATTAAACAACTAAAGTATTTCCCTACTGAAAGTGCCAGTAAGAAATACTTTGGTAAAGATTAATATTATGTCTTATACTCACCTAGGATCTATAGTCTAATGTTTACTCAATTGATATCGACACTAATTATTAAAAACTTAACAGTCTCATTCATTTGGACAAACTCTCCCCGCCTGATTGCAGATTGAGAGGCACTCCACCCATTGCCGAAAGGCAAGCGGGGTATTTGGCTCATATTTGTGTAAAAACAGATAGCTTTTCATCTCATTTTCCGTATCTTCGCATGCGAATTGTCAAGAGCGCAATGGCGGCAATATCCGTGAGCATCTGGATTGGGCAGGGAAACATTATGGCATAGAGTTGTGCGATGGGGCTATGCGAGGCGGAGGTTGGATAGAGTTTGTATGTCCGAAACCGGGTTCAACAGAAGGAGTACGCAAAATTTCGTATATTTACCCTGTTCCCGGTCTCCGTTATACGGTATGTGCGGGCATTTACGACAATACCATGAGCCTTGATGAACTGAACAGAATGTCAGGTGTTTCGGGTGAATCTCCCAAGGTTGCTGTCCTGTTTGAAGTGAAGCCCAAAACGGAGGGGAAAGAGGAATATCTCAAACTGGCTGCGGCATTGAAAACCGAGTTGGCAAAGATGCCGGGGTTCATCCGTGTGGAGCGGTTCGCCAGTTTGAACGAGGAAGGCAAGTTGTTAAGCCTTTCGGTATGGGAGAATGAGGAAGCAGCCGCTGCATGGCGCAACCAAATCAACCACCGGGGCAGCCAGAAGAAAGGGCATGATGCCTTTTCGAGTATTACCATATCTCTGTGACAACCATCATCCGTGAATACACACAGGATGACCGTAAGGAGGCTCCGGCAGATTCAAACCAATTCTTGGGAATAAAATAAAACCGGATGGAGAACTTCTTTCAATATGGCGAAACGGAGATAGCCTATCTGAAACAGGCTGACAAGCGGTTGGCGGAAGTCATCGACCGGATTGGCAAGGTGGAAAGGCGAGTCATTCCCGACCTTTTCGCCGCCTTGGTCCACTCCATCGTAGGACAACAGATCTCCACCAAAGCGCATGAAACGATTTGGAGGCGGATAGAGAATACCTTGGGGCAAGTAACGCCCGAGGCCATCGACCGCCTTTCCGTGGAGGAGTTGCAAGGCTTCGGCATTTCGTTTAGGAAAACGGCTTATATCCGCAATGCCACGCGAAAAGTGATGGACGGGACATTCGATATTCAGGCACTTTATACGATGAGTGACGATGAGGTCTGCGCCCGGCTCTCGGAACTGGACGGTATCGGCGTATGGAGTGCGGAGATGCTGATGCTGTTCTCCATGCAACGCCCGGACATTCTCAGTTTCGGCGACTTGGCCATACAACGGGGATTGCGCATGGTCTACCATCATCGGAAAATCACCCGTGAACTGTTCGAGAAATACCGGCACCGTTTCTCACCGTACAACAGTGTCGCAAGCCTCTACCTATGGGCAGTGGCAGGCGGTGCCATTGAAGGAATGAAGGATTACGCACCTAAAAAGCAAGCACCAAAGAAAAGGGAGAAATGAAAAATACCATATACATACAACGCTACCAATCGCCCTGCGGAGAATTGCTTCTCGGTTCGTATGAAGACAATCTCTGTCTTTGCGACTGGACGATAGAAAAGCACCACGGCAGGGTGGTCAGGAGGTTGCAGAAAACCCTCCATGCCGATTACAAAGAAACGACCTCTGACGTCCTGTCTGAGACTGTGCGGCAATTGGATGAATACTTTGCCGGGAAACGGAAAAACTTTACCATCCCTTTGCTGTTTGTCGGTACAGACTTTCAGAAGAAGGTATGGAACAAACTGCTGGAAATTCCTTACGGGAAGACGGTCTCTTACGGTGAGCTCGCCCGGATGATTGGCATGCCTAAGGCTGTCCGTGCGGTGGCCAATGCCAACGGAGCCAATGCCATTTCCATCATTGCACCTTGTCATCGGGTCATCGGCAGCGACCATTCGCTTACGGGATATGGCGGAGGTCTTGCCGCCAAGAAGCTGTTATTGGATCTGGAAACCACTCAGCATAATAACCTTTCTGACGAATGACCGGACAGCAACTGAACTATGAGCGCATAGCATCAGCCATCCGTTTCATCAAGGAAAACGGCAGGAACATCTCCCAAACATTTTCTGCAATACCTGAACGTGGAATATGCCAAACGTATCCTGCAAGAGACGCACGCATCGTTGTTCGACACGGCGTGTGAAGTTGGACTTTCGGGCACAAGCAGGCTTTACGACCTGTTCGTCAACATCGAAGGGATGACGCCCGGCGAATACAAGAACGGAGGGGAAGACCTGACCATCCATTACAGCTTCGCGGAAAGCCCTTTCGGGGAAATCTTCGTGGCGTCCACCGATAAAAGCATCTGCTGTTTGGAATTTACGGACAATCATCCGGCCTGCAGTATGAGAAGCATTGCTCAAAATCCCGATGGGCGGACTGACCACCTACGGCGACATCGCTGCCGGTATCAATCACCCGAAGGCTTGCCGGGCGGTAGGGACTGCCGTGGGCGAAAATCCCGTAGCTCTCCTGATTCCCTGCCATCGCGTCATCCGTTCCACCTGCGAGTTGGGCAATTACCATTGGGGCGACGTCCGTAAGACCGCCATTATCGGATGGGAAGCCGCAAAGAAGGAGCAGCATAGAATAAATTCAAATTCTGACCAATAAAATCTCGATTTGTCCTCCGAAAAATGTATTTTATCCCAACAAAGCATGCCATTTGAAGCGGTAAAACGCCGTGACCGAACAAATCAAATCCCCGCCAATCTAATTGATTGACAGGGATTTAATAGTTAATTCCGTACTTAAAAACGCACTAATACTCTTCCTCGTTGAAGAATTGATTGCTTATTGAATTTCAAACTATTAGTCAAATCCCGATGAAATTTGCACAAACAAACCGCACCGTCTGAGGCGGTGTGAGGCGATGGGAGGAAATGGTGGGAAAACAAATTAAATATGCACCTTTATCTATCATAATTTTGGATTTTTTCCACAAAATTCGTTGTTGAAATAATTATTGGCTAACTTAGAACTATGATTACAAACCCAAATACAATATTAACCAATAATTATGGAGGCTAAAATCTATTACGGGGAATATACCCTTAGACATTGGATTGAGTTAATGCTGAAAGGTAATATAGTCCTTCCGCCGTATCAACGGAATTTTGTATGGACCGAAACAAAGGTTTTGGGTCTAATTAATGCATTCACCAATAAAGAATTTGTACCACCAATTACTATAGGCCTTTTTAAAAAAGATGGTGTTACACAAAATCTAATATTGGATGGACAACAGCGCTTAACGACACTGTTGTTAGCATATTTAGACTTAATGCCAGACGCTGCAACATTTAAAGCAAAAAATGAAGAACTAACTATGGGACGTCTGGCTGAAGGTGATGAAATTGACGAATATGGTGGAGAATTAGATGATATACTGGATTGGACTTTTCAAAAATTGACCGAGAAAGGGAAAAGCAAATCTGAAATTGAATCAAAATTAATCCCGGGGAATTATAAGAATTTGAATAAAAAGTTGCCCGAAATTTTTTTTGAAAAGCGATATTTAGGATTCTCATACATTGTTCCTCAAGAGGACGAAACGATACAACAACAAAAATTTTATTCAACAGCCTTTCGAAATATCAATATTGGGGGACAAGCATTATTGGCACAGGAAAGCCGAGAAGCACTCTACTATTTTAACAGTGAAATGCCGGATTTTTTCAATCCCAGTTTTTGCAAAGAAATCAAATTGAAAACAATGGGCTCTAATATAGAAATACCTCTCGATTTCGTAAGGTACATGTCTATTCTTTCACAATACCGGCAAGATGGCAATGAAACTAAATTAGCTAAGGGTTATCGTTCCAATATGGAAGGTTATTACGAACAATATATTTACTCCGTATTAGGTGAACTGACAATATCCATTTTCAAAGATTTCAATACCATTTTTCCTGATAAAAACTACCAACCAAAATTGGAAAGACTTTCTGAAAGCATTAGATTATTAGACCTGTCAACAAAATCTCCATTTTCATCAATAATTGATATGGATGTCTATTTGTTTGGACTAATATATCAAATTGTATTCGAATCAAAGAAGTTAAATTCAGAACATATTAATGATTTAAAAAGGGAACTATCTACACAAATAAACGATTATAAGTCAGATGATTCCCATAAAAGATCTCCCAATGCTTTTAAATATATGCGTCCGCGTGTTGTCGATTCCATAAATATATATTCGCGTTATGTCATTGCAGAATAACCAATTGAAATTTATAGAAACCCCTATATCTATAATATTAAGAGAGGCTGTTGTTGCCAGTACTGCTATAGGGAACGGAATTGAAACCTATTCCGTTAACGATTACATTTTGCATTCAATTTTTCTAAAAATGACTGGAGCTCAAGAACAAAAAATGAAATGCATCGTATGGGAATTGGCTTCTAACGATTACAACTATCGCTATCTTCGATATAATCAGAAACCATATGGAGAATGCTCTTGCTATGATGAAAAAAACAAGATTTACAAAGATTTATTAGACCAAATAACTAAAATAGATCCAGCCTTTCATATTGATACTTTTTTCGATAAAAATGCTATTTTGTCGAATATAGTCGCAGATCTTGACGATATATTTGAAAAAAGTAGTTTGTCTCAAATTAGGTCGCGTGAGTATAACGAATATAAGCTCATATTTAAATCATTGACTCCAGATTGTTTCATTGTTGGATCATTATCTGCAAACAATAAAAACGATGAACGCAGAATATTTTCAACATGTGATAAATGCCCTAAGTTTGATAAGAAAAGTAATGTTCGCAAATGTGATAATTTATTAAATCTACATGAAATATATAGTTTGCTCTATCGGCATCGAAATCGATGTGCCCATAACACAACATCATATCAACAGAATTTACCCACATTCACGATGATGTCAAATTTGAAATATTGTTATGAAAACTATTTTATATATTTCGCTATTCTAGTATTGATAGACACTATATTCATAAATCTATTCAAACGATATCAGGATCTCATAGAACTAACTGTATAATAATCAAATGAAAACACAGCAAACAAAGTCTCTGTTTATTATAAAACACGATGATATGGACTTCTTAAATTACCATATAATAAAAAAATTGATTGGATTACATCATGAATCGCTCCAACCTGTCTTTCCAACGCCGCCAGTCGGGCATCTCGATTTCGAGCAGGGTAAAGAAGGCTGCTGTATGGTCGGGATGCAGCAGATGACACATCTCATGCGTAATAACATATTCAATACAGGGTCGCGGCGCCTTGATCAATTCCGTATTCAGGATAATTTTCCCTTTGGGGGTGCAGCTGCCCCAACGGTTTTCCATTTCCTGAACATAGAGTGAAGACGGTGCAACGCCATATCGCGCAAATCGGGCGATGATGGGCTCCGCATATTCCGCGAACTTGAGTTTGGCGTGTTCGCGGTACCAGGATTTCATCAACTCCCGGGCCCTGTCCGGGGAGGTGCATACCACCTCGAAGCAGCGACCTTTGTAACGGACGCTGTTAGTTTTTCCTTCCAACACCCGGAGCAGGAACTGCTTTCCCAGATAGTAGTGCGACTCTCCGCTGACATACCGTTTTTCCGGACTCCGAATTCCGAAATCCTTGAAATAGGCCTGCTGCCGAAGAATCCACGGCGCCCGTTTGTGGAGTTTCTGCTCGATGACATCTTCCGGCGTCCCTTCCGGAGCCGGCAGAACGACCTCACCGGATGGATATACCTTGATTCCGAGTGTCCGGCGGGCGGAAAAGAGCACGCTGTAGGGAATCGTCTCTTTCCCGTAGACGAATATCTGCTGCATCACCGGAACCATTTTTGAGCAACGTCAACCGCCCGGTTGAGGCAATGCCTCAAAAGGCAAAGCATATACGGGACTACGCATATTGAGTTTATTTTCGGCAATAATTTGAAAATTTTGCCAAAAATAAACATTACTTATTCTAACACTATTTCATGCGATCTTTATAACAACGCACTTGTTTTAACCCAATAATAATATGCCTCAGGAACAATTGTTTTCAGTTTATTTAACTTATTGGTCACAGAGTCCGAAAGTTTGATTTCAGCAACATCTGCCGGATTCCCGGAATATCTCTCAACCGCTGTTATACCTTTTTCAAAGCATGTTGCAAGATATGCTGCTCTGGAAGAATCCAGAATTGCATCTTCAATGTAGTATTTCTGTTGATACATAAATGGCTTTATCCTTAAAATTCCATTTTGCAAATGACTGAATATACCGTTTCCGACTTGTCC
Source organism: uncultured Bacteroidales bacterium (assembly GCA_944323845.1). GTDB lineage: Bacteria > Bacteroidota > Bacteroidia > Bacteroidales > UBA932 > Cryptobacteroides. Next base: position 1,655 of record CALUUA010000017.1, on the reverse strand, counting down.
TCTTGTAGCTATGCAAAGAGCTGTCTGCCTTACATCTTCATAATACTTGTCCAACTGCCCCGACAGGCCTCTATACTTCATTTCGGCAGCAGATACTTTTAGGAACGCTTTATATGCAGCAGAGTAATCCTCCACATTTTCAAACAATCTGCTGATATCATACAATTGTTTGATAATCTCCACAAAACAGTCCCGTTGTCCTTTATAATAAGGTATTCCTATTGTATTCGGGGCAAATGCCGTCATTTTATCACCAAGCATTTCTTCTTTAGTTGCAACGTTGACCATGACTGGCTCGCCATATGTCGCCAGAAAAGGACTTGCTATAGGTGTCTGCAATACTTTAGAATACGGACACTCATCATAAAGCACATCAAGTTTTATATATTCTTTCAGTTTTGATGAACTGGAATAAGAAATCTCATAATAGACTTTAGTATGCGTCGCCGGAAGATCTCTCATGGAATGAGCGATGGAAATCGGTTTTTCATTGACAAATCCATGTCTCTCCATTTCCACAAGATATTTCTCTATATCGGTACCTGGTGGACAAATTATATCTATATCAATGGATGCCCTGTGCAGGGATTCGCCTAATATCAACATCAAGGAGGTTCCTCCGCGAAAAACCAGAGGACATCCCATCTGCACTAAATGTTCCAGCAACGACAAGGCCCTGATCACCTTTTCAATCAAAGCCTTGTCATTGTATTCCAGTTTTCTGCTTAAAGCATCTATCCATTCCTTCGTATAACTCTGTTCTGAAATCATTTCGTATCTGCAATAATTTTTTCCAATTCATCCCTGACTCCTCTTCGGGAGGCATAACGTAGCAACGTACTCTGATTAATGTGGTAGAGAGCCTGGGCATTTTCTATAATATAGAAGTATTCTCCCCCCTGCAGGTAAAAGAAGTCAGGGTCCACATATATGTCAACCAATAATTTTTCCAACGACGAGATACGAATGTTCCCTGCTTTAAGTGTAGGAGCTTCTGAAATCAGGGACTTAATTATAATTCCTGCTTCATTCATATCTACATACTTGTCCATAATCTCTGCGTCAGGCTCGTAATACACTCGTAGTTTCAAATCCAGATTCTGCAAAAAATGGTACACCGCTTCTGTTGCATCCTTTTCCACTTCTATATACAATATCTGATTTGATGCAAGATGGTGAAGCAATGGTGATATCCATTGTCCTTCATAAACACATAATTTTATGAGGGGAAATGATTTTCTGATTGCTTCGTATGTTCTTATGGCAAGTTTATCTGGAATGGGAGAAAAAACATTTTTCCCAGTAAGACAATATATCCCTCTCCCGATACGTGAAATCTTTTTTTCTTTCACCATACGGGATATAGTACTCTTTACTACCGTTTCGCTCGTTTTATTGTTTACTATGAATGGGTCATTCATAAGGTCTTTGACTGAAAACGAGACTCTGCCAGCAGCATTTGATATTATATGAGATACTATGCTTTCCATCTTATCAGCAAAATAAGTTTATTTTCGGCAAATATCAAAAAATATTGCCAAAATTAAATAATAAAATACAATAACAATCTCAAAAAAAACACTGCTGTCCGGAGAAATTTTACCATAAAGTAGGTTGCTCGACAGAACCCGCCTCCGGAACACTAACGGGAGTTG
>CALUUA010000016.1 GCA_944323845.1 uncultured Bacteroidales bacterium | reverse complement strand
CGCCGGACTTTCCTGTCGTTATAAAAAAGAAAGGTGACCCTTAAGTCTGTCTTTGACTTTTGGGTCACCCTCTTTTTCTTTTCAAAACCGGTATAGGCATAACAAAAAATAAAGTGACCGTCGCTCTGACGGTCACTTTATTTTGGTCGGGATGAGGCGACTCGAACGCCCGACCCCTACGTCCCGAACGTAGTGCGCTACCAACTGCGCTACATCCCGATTTCCCGTTTCTTTTGCGTGATTCCGGCGTTGGCCTTCCCTCGCCCGCCTTGGAATCCCTGCAAAATAAACTTCGAAACTTTTTTATGAAAAGGAAGCTGCCGCACGACAGCTTCCTTTTCAGCTATTGAAAACCTTTAAAGGTCGGTACTACTTATGAAAGTTTGTTAATGTAAAGGGCGATACCGCTCTTGAGGTTCGCAGCCTTGTTCTTGTGGATAACGCCGATCTTCGCGAGCTTGTCTATCATTGAATAAACCTTCGGTGCGTTAGCCTCTGCTGCTGCTTTGTCCGTAGTGTTTCTCAAGGCACGGATAGCGTTCCTTGTAGTCTTTGCATAATACCTGTTATGCAATCTGCGTCTTTCGTTCTGACGATTACGCTTATCTGCTGATGCGTGATTTGCCATTGTTTTATTTTTTATATTTTCGTAGTGGGTAGGGGAATCGAACCCCTATTGCAAGAATGAAAATCTTGAGTACTAACCGTTATACGAACCCACCAAAACAAACTTCGGTAGAAGTCCCCGTTTTTTATCGGGAGTGCAAAGGTATGTAATATTTTTAAACCTCCAAAATATTTTTACTTTTTTCTATCGGAATTATTCCACTCGAACGAATACAGGATGGACTCCACCTCACGAAGATAATTCCTCTTGTCATATTTCGGAGCATAAACGAAGGCTTCGAGAGTGATGATTTCGCTTCCGTCCTGACTATAGAAAGAGTGCGAGACGAAAGGTCCGCCCATATAATCGTTGAACACCTCCCAGAATCCGCGCATCTCGGCGAAATCCATACCTTTATATTTGAGATACTCCACAGACGGCACAGTAATATTGCTGGTAGTCATGTAAGTATTCTCGAACATGCCCGGCACGTTGTTTTTCATGAACTCGTTCCTTTTCGCCACGAGGTTCGCCGTACTGAAATCATCCTCTCCCGTCGCAGGATACTTGTAAATGAATATATCCTGAAGTATCTGCGTATCATAGGCTATCCAGAGGAAATCATCAGTCTGCTTCTTGATCTTGTAACCTGCAGGGAAATAAGGGGAGCCGCCGACAAACCTGTTCACCACAGGCCTCAGGGAACTTTCCTCGTATTTCTTCGAGTTGGCTATGATCCTGTCCCGCTCAGCCTGTTCGAGCATATTCTGTATAGTCCTGCCCTGAGTCTTTATCAGCTCCATGGCAGCATCGCTGTCCGAAGCAGCCATGTTTATGACGCATTGCGGACTTGCCCACACATCCGTCCTGTATTCCACTCTGGACGAATCAATCTTATGGTCGATGTCCACGAGCAGGAGGTTCCTGTGTATCTGGAAAATATTCGTGAAATTGGACGGGGCGATATTCACCAGAGTGTACAAAGGCTCTTTCTGCGGAAGGAAAGGGCAATCGCTTGCCAAAAGCGTCCTCAGGCCGTCGCCGACCTCCCCTTCCCACACATTCTGGTCTATGACGATTATGACTTCACCTGCCTTACCGCTCACATTCGGAAGAAGACGGGTGCCGCCGTCTCCGCAGGAAACGGCCAATAAGGATATCGCTGCAAGTACAGCCAGTCCCGGAATCTTTTTCATATCTGAACTAATATTTTGGATGCATTCTGCAATTTACGAAAATTTACGAAATTTTCCTTATCTGATCAGCCTTCCGATATCATTGCCGAAGGCAAGAATCATCAGACCCAGCAGGAGCACCATGCCGACCATCTGGGCTGCCGTCAGGAATTTGTCGCTCGGCTTCTTTCCCGTGATCATCTCATAGAGAGTAAACACTATATGGCCTCCGTCCAATGCCGGTATAGGTATGAGATTCATGACACCCAGCATGATGGAAAGCAAAGCCAGTATATTCAGGAATCGGTACCAGTCCCATGCTTCCGGGAAAATCTGTCCCATCGCTATGAAACTGCCCACCGACTTGTATGCCTCGGTGCTTGGCGTAAATATCAGTTTCAAATCCTGGACATAACCCCCGATCGTACTGAATGTATGCCTTATGCCTGCCGGCACTGCCGACAATACGGAATACTCCCTGGTCTTGACACCCGGAATCGAGGTATATATGCCGAGACGCCCTGCAGTGTCCACCTGCACCGGAACCTGAAGGGTATCGGCATCCCTGACCACCGTTATGTCGATAGTCCGGCCCTTGCAGTCGGCAAGGAGGCTTCTGGAATCCTGCAGGAACTCTATAGGATGCCCGGCGATGGCAGTGATCCTGTCTCCCCCTGACAGTCCGGCATCATGATTCGGGGAAGAAGGAGGAACCGTATCTATCACGAAAGGAATGGCCAGATCGAACATCCCCGGCGTGTTCAGGACATCTCCTATCCGGTTCTGGTCCAGATAGATATTCACAGTATCCCCGTCCCTGAGGACAGTGGCCTTTCTGGCCGTCTGTCTGGCCATGTCGGCCTGCAGCATTTCGAATCGCTCAGGCGTATAGTCATCGAATTTCAGTATCCTGTCCCCGTTCCTGAACCCCATTTCATAGGCCAGTTCGTTTACGTAGATACTGTTCTCCTCATTGCTTATGTACGACTCGCCCCATCCGGCCATAATCCCTATATATACGATAATGGCAAAGATGAAGTTGAAAAGCACGCCGCCGGACATTACCAGCAGCCTCTGCCAGGCCGGCTTGCTCCGGAACTCCCACGGCTTGGGCTCGCTCTTCAGAGCTTCCGTATCCAGGGACTCGTCTATCATTCCCGAAATCTTGCAATATCCGCCGAGCGGCAGCCAGCCTATGCCGTATTCGGTATCCGAATTCTTGGGCTTGAACTTAAAAAGCGCGAATCCGGCATCGAAAAACAGATAGAATTTCTCAACCCTGATCCTGAACATCTTCGCGAATACGAAGTGTCCCAACTCATGAATAAGAATCAGTATGGAAAGTGCAAGCAAGACTTGCAATATTTTCATCAGCACTATCATTTTATCTTAAATGTTTGTCAAGTGATTCACGTGCCGCGGCAGCAGCTTCCGCATTGGTCATGAAAATGGAATCGAGGTCGGGATCCTTAACAAAATCCACGCCCGCCATGGTATCGTTTATGATATCGCAGATATCGTAGAACCCGATCTGCCCGTCGAGAAAGGCCTTGACCGCCACTTCATTGGCGGCATTCATGGCGCAAGGGATATTGCCGCCCCGTCCTATGGCCTCATATGCAAGGGCGAGCGCAGGGAACTTTTCCATATCAGGCGCGAAGAAAGTCAGGGCACCGAGTCCTGCAAAATCCAGCTTCCTGTTGTCAAGAGAGAGTCTGGCCGGATAAGAAAGGGCATATTGTATCGGTTCCCTCATATCAGGATGTCCCAACTGGGCTATGACTGCCCCATCCTCGAACTCCACCATGGAATGGATGACGGACTGCGGATGCACCACCACCTCTATCTGCCCGGGAGCAATATCGAAGAGCCATCTGGCCTCTATAAGCTCCAGCCCCTTGTTCATCATGGTCGCGGAATCTATGGTGACCTTCCGGCCCATGTTCCAGTTAGGATGCTTGAGGGCGTCTTCCGGAGTGACACGGGCTATCGCAGCCTTGTCCCAGGTCCGGAACGGCCCTCCCGAGGCCGTCAGATGTATTTTGGCCAGTTTCGCGCCGTAAGATCCCTGAAGGCACTGGAAAATGGCCGAATGCTCGGAATCCACCGGAAGGATGGGGACATTGTGTTCTCTGGCAAGCCCTGTCACAATGCCGCCGGCGGCGACAAGGGTTTCCTTATTGGCCAGGGCAATGGCCTTGCCGGCCCTGACAGCCGCGATCGTGGATTCAAGACCGCTGAATCCCACCATTGCGGTGAGCACTATATCTATATTCCCTCCGGCGACCAGATCACAGACCGATTTCATTCCGGCGAAGACCTTTATCATGTGCGGCTGCAGCGCATCGGCCACCTCGCGATATTTCGATTCATTGCAGATGACCACGGCATTGGCCTCGAACTCTATGGCCTGACTTATGAGAAGACTGCTGCTGTTGTTTGCCGTCAGGAGTTCCACCTCGAACAGGTCGCGATGCTGCCTGATTACATCAAGTGCCTGCCTTCCTATCGAACCGGTAGAACCGAGAATAGCTATCCGTCTCTTTTCCATGATGATCAGAAATTGATGTATTTTGTCGGATCCACAGCTTCCCCCCGGTACCACAATTCGAAATGCAGATGTTCGCCGGTAGTCAGGGTTCCGGTATTTCCGACTATCGCGATAGGATCGCCGGCAGTCACCTTATCCCCTACCTTCTTCAGGAGTTTCTGGTTATGCTTGTATATGGAGATGATGTCATTCACATGCTGGATCTGAATCGTGTATCCGGCATCATCGCTCCAGCCGGAAGAAATCACTGTTCCGTCCAGGACGGCATAGACCATGGAATTCGCCGGCGCGGTAATGTCGATGAAAGGATGTATGGAAGGGTCGTACCCCTGGGAAATCACGCCCTTGAGCGGACAGAAGAAATGCATGCCTTCTATATGAAGATTCCGCACTTCCGACATGGACAGACGGATGTCCTCCTCCATGCCTACATTCATCCTCAATATCGAATCCTGCTTCTTTATCTGCCTGTCCGAAAGTCTGGTCCGGTTTTCTTCGGCCATTTTCCGGATAACGCTGTCTATCCGCACAGGCTCCCCGCCTTCGAGCACCCGTTTCATGTTTTCGGAATAAAGTTCCCACCTGGCTACCAGCATCTCCAGGGAATCTATCTTGATGGCATTCTGGATGGCGGCCCTTTTGGCTCTGGCATCGGGATAACCGGGAATCAGGGTTCGCACAGGAGTATAGGCTATGATGAGAAAAAGAGACAGGCAGAAGATGATGACGGCCGAGATGACCGCTATCAGGAAACTGCTCCTGCTGAATCTGGTCACCAATATCGGCTTGTGCGTCTGGTCATCTACGAGCGAAAGCCTGAAATCAGTGATTTTATTCCTTTTGTTTTGCATATAAATTGTCTTACCTTTGTATCCGGTTATGGACAGGATCATCGGAATAGATTACGGCAGGAAACGGGTAGGTCTCGCAGTGAGTGACCCGCTCGGCATTTTCGCGTCCGCTCTGGATACAGTACATTCTGCAAATATAATAGATTATCTCAAAATCTACGCTGAAAAAGAGAATGTAGTGAAATTTGTCGTAGGCTATCCCATGAACATGGACAACACCCCTTCAGAAGCTGCCGGAGATGTGGACGCCTTCCTGAAACTGCTCAGGAAAAACTTCCCGGACATCCCCGTAGAGACCGAAGACGAACGGTTCACTTCGGTATTGGCCCACCGGGCCATGATAGACGGAGGCATGAAGCTGAAAGACAGGATGGACAAGTCGTCAGTGGACAAGATAAGCGCGGCGATCATACTCCAGAGCTATATGGACAGACACTCTGCGCAAGGCGGTCCGTCCGTGCTGCCTGAAGACGCCCCGGACAGTCTGGTAAGGAATACCTCACGGACGAAAAGACGGAGAAAATGAATATTTATTACGATTCCATATGAAACTACCGATATACCTTTACGGCTCGAAAGTTCTGCGCGAAAGAGCTGAAGAAGCCGACCTGTCAGACAGGGAAAAGATAACGCAGCTGATAGCGGACATGGAGGAAACGCTCGCATCGGCAGACGGCTGCGGCCTTGCGGCCCCTCAGGTGGGCGTGTCTGCGCGAATACTGATAGTGGACGGCCGCGACCTTACAGACGCGTATCCATACCTGAAAGACTTCAAGAGAGTGATGATAAACCCCGTGGTCGTGGAAGAAAGCAAGCAGACCTGCGACTACTCCGAAGGCTGTCTGAGCGTACCGGGCATCTATGCCGAAGTGAGGAGACCGGAAAAGATCAAGGTCGAATACGTCAACGCGGATTTCGAGCATGTCACCGAAGAGTTCGACAAGTTCGCATGCCGCATGATACAGCACGAGCTCGACCATCTGGACGGAAAGATGTTCGTGGACAGGGTAGCTCCTATCCGCCGGAAAATGATTGCCAGAAAGCTGTCCGGCATCACCAGAGGGAAAATCTCCACCCACTACAAGACCAGGCTCGACTGAACAGGCGCCCTCCGGGCAATATATGACTGCCGCGCTTGCGGCAATGATAAATCTACAGCTATGGGAGCATTTCACGCATATGACATCAGAGGAATCTACAATGTGGATTTCGACAAGGAGACCGTCTATAAGACAGGCTATTTTCTTCCTGAACTTCTCGGGACCGGCAAAGTGCTGGTAGGCCGGGACTGCAGGGTATCTTCACCCGAGATTCATGACAGCCTCGTCAAAGGCATAACAGATGCGGGAGCTGACGTCTACGATATCGGGCTGAGCACTACGCCTATGGTGTATTTCGGCACCGCCCGCTATGGATTCAAGGCCTCTGTCCAGATCACGGCATCGCATAACCCGGCAGAATACAACGGCATGAAGGTATCCATGGAAAATGCGCTGCCTGTAGGTCTGGAAAACGGACTGGGGCAGATCAGGGACTGGATAGAAGAAGGACGCGAATGTACGCCTGCCCTCAGGAAAGGCACAGTGCATGAAATGGACATACGTGAGGACTATCTGGACTTCCTCCTGAATTACAAGGGAGACTACAGCGGACTGAAAATAGCCTTCGACCTTTCGAACGGCATGTCCACGATGTTTGCAAGACGCATCTTCGGAGACATGCCGGACTACATTTTCGATGACATGGACGGCCGTTTCCCGAATCACGAGCCGAACCCTCTCGTACCGAAAAACGTAGAGGCCCTCAAGACACTGGTAAGACGGACCGGGGCGGATATCGGGGTGATTTATGACGGCGACGCCGACCGCGTCATGTTCGTGGATGAAAACGCAGAGTTCATATCTCCGGATCTGATGATAGCGGTTCTCGGGCACTGGTTTCTGGAGAAAAAAGGAGAAAAGGGCATTGTCCTGCAGGACATCAGGAGCTCCAAAGCCGTAGGGGAATATCTCACGCCGATGGGAGCCGAGATGAGGACCTGGAAGGTCGGACGGGCCTTTGCCGCCCGCAAACTGCGCGAACTGGACGGGGTCTACGGCGGAGAACTGGCCGGACACTACTATTTCAGGGACTTTTTCTACTCGGACAGCGGGCTTCTGGCCTCGATACTGATACTCAACGTAGTGGCTGAAATGAAAAAGAAAGGCGTCACTGTCGGCGGACTGATTTCGAGGATTGTCCGGTACAGAAATTCCGGAGAAATCAATTTCCGCGTGGAGGACAAGGCCGGAGCCATGGATGCGGTGAGGGATTTCTTCACCTCGGCTGAAAAGCCTACGGCCATGATGGATTTCGACGGCTACCGTGTCGAGTTCCCCGACTGGTGGTTCAACATCAGGCCATCGAATACGGAACCGTATCTCCGGTTCATCTGCGAAGCCGTCTCGGATGACCTTCTGAACGAGAAGGTCAATGCTGTCGGAGATCTCCTCGCCTCCCGCTTCGGTGCCGTCCGCGCCTGACAGGCCTGCCAAGAAAAAAAAAGAGGGTGACCAAAAAGGGATTTTTGGCCACCCTCAAACGTCTTTCTTCGAAAGACTATACCCTTCTAAACCCCCTGCACCCCCTATTAGGGGGATTTCGCTCCTTCCAGTCGCGGTCACTTCGTGACTTTTGACCCACCTCCTTTTTCTCCGGAAGACCGGACTATTTCTCAGGGTGCCCAGTCGGATTCGAACCGACGACATTCAGAACCACAATCTGACGCTCTAACCAACTGAACTATGGGCACCATATTCATTTGGGACTGCAAAGATACACAAAATAATTAATCTGTCAAGAGCATAATGCCGTTTTTGACAACTTTTGCGAAATTTGGGCCTCATGAAATAAAAAAACTATATCTTTGCATGATTTGATCACGAATCGGATTAAAACAAAAAATTTCGATATGAAAAGAGAAATCAAATTCTCTCTGGTCTACAGAGATATGTGGCAGTCGTCAGGAAAATATGTTCCGACAGTCAGCCAGTTGAAAGAAGTGGCTCCCGCCATCATTGACATGGGATGCTTCGACAGGGTCGAGACAAACGGCGGGGCTTTCGAACAGGTAAACCTTCTCTTCGGAGAAAACCCGAACAAGGCCGTCCGCGAATGGACCGCTCCGTTCAACAAGGCCGGCATCCAGACGCACATGCTTGAAAGGGGTCTCAACGCATTGAGGATGAACCCGGTCCCTGCCGATGTCAGAGAATTGATGTATAAAGTGAAATGCAAGCAGGGTACCAATATTTCCAGATCTTTCTGCGGTCTGAACGACCACAGGAACCTGAAACTTTCGGTGGAATATGCGAAAAAAGGCGGCATGATTTCGCAGGTCGCACTCTCCATTACGAACTCCCCTATCCATACGGTAGAATATTATATGGATATCGTGGACAAGGTCGTAGGATACGGATGCGACGAAATATGCCTCAAGGATATGGCCGGAATCGGACGTCCGACCATGCTCGGGCAGCTCACGAAATCCATCAAGGACAAATATCCGCACATAAAGGTCCAGTACCACGGGCATTGCGGGCCTGGATTCTCGCCTGCCTCCATGCTGGAAGTGGCCCGTGCCGGCGCAGACTATCTCGACGTGGCCGTAGAACCACTCTCCTGGGGTAAGGTCCATCCGGACGTAATCACCATCAGGGAAATGATGAAGGCTGACGGCTTCCTGGTAAAAGACCTGAACATGGACGCCTACATGGAAGTACGACGCCTCACGCAGAAATTCATTGATGAATTCCTCGGATACTGGATAGACTCCAACAATTCTCACATGTCATCCCTCCTCGTGGGCTGCGGGCTGCCTGGCGGAATGATGGGCTCCATGATGGCCGACCTTACCGGATTCCGCGGAGCCATAAACGCTTCACTGCGCGCTCAGGGAAAAGATGAGCTCAGCGTGGACAACCTCATGGTCATGCTGTTCCAGGAAGTGGCATATGTATGGCCGAGACTCGGCTATCCGCCACTCGTGACACCGTTCAGCCAGTATGTCAAGAACACTGCCCTGATGAATCTGATGAACATCCTGAAAGGCAAGCCGAGATGGACTACCATCGACAAGGACACCTGGAACATGATTCTCGGGAAAATGGGCAAGCTCCCAGGCGAACTTGCTCCGGAAATCGTGGAACTGGCGAAGGAAAAAGGTCTCGAATTCTACACAGGAAACCCTCAGGATGCGTTCCCGAACGAACTCGACCATTTCCGCAAGATGATGGACGAGGAAGGCTGGGACTATGGACAGGACGACGAGGAACTGTTCGAATTCGCCATGCATGAAAGGCAGTACAGGGATTACAAGAGCGGCGTAGCCAAGGAAAGGTTCAAGAAAGACCTTGAAGCCATGAAGGAAAAGGCCGGAGCCCCTGTCATAATCACCAGACCGGTAGTGGAGGTGCCTAAATATGATGTCGAGAAGATTGTGGAGAAATTCCCGAACGCGACACCGGTGCAGTCTCCTGTAAAGGGACAGCTGCTCTGGCAGATAGATGTGGACGATGCTTCCACGGCCCCTGTAGTCGGGACCGAAGTGAAGGCCGGCACGGCCATGAGCTACATCCAGACCTACTACGGCATGGAAGAGGTGAAGCCTGCATGCGACGGCAAGATAGTAGCCGTATGCTGCCGACAGGGCGACTTCGTCGCCAAGGGTGAGATTCTCGCTTTTGTGGAATAAGCGGGAAAATCGCCGGAAAAAGAAAAATTTCATATTGAAAAAGAAAAAACCGGAGAGGCAGCGGCCTTTCCGGTTTTTTTATTGCCGGGAACCGGCTAACTTCATGTCGGACATTGCCGGGAAGGCATAAAAACGACTGTCATGAAAATTTCAGAGATGAGGGAGGAAGAGAGACCGAGGGAAAAACTTCTGGCGAGGGGAGCGAAGAATCTGGATGATTCCGAACTTCTGGCCATATTGCTGCGCACCGGGACAGGCAAGAAGAATGCACTGGAAATAGCGTCAGACCTGTTGGACGCCGCAGGAAACTCTCTGACAGGACTTGCCGGCTTCTCAACGGAAAGGATGCAGGAAATAAGGGGCATCGGTGCAGACAAGGCCGTGACCGTAGCAGCCGCCATGGAGCTTGGGAAACGGTTCGTGTACGAGAAAAACGATTGCAGGAGCATGCCTGTCACCGGCGCACGGCAGGTTTTCAATCTCATGTTCCCTCTGCTGAAAGGGCTTTCGCACGAGGAATGCTGGATCATTTTCCTGAACAGGGCGAACATTGTCATCGGGAAAGAGCTTCTGAGCACGGGAGGGATGTCGGCCACAGTGCTGGATATAAAGATTATAATCAGGAAGGCTCTGGAAAAGAAGGCTCACGGCATCATCCTTATCCATAATCATCCGTCCGGAAATCCTGTGCCCGGCTCGAATGACATGAAACAGACCATGAACCTGAAAAAGGCGGCAGAGACCTTCGACATTTCCCTGCTGGACCATATAATCATCGCCGATGACAGATACTACAGCTTTGCCGACGAGGAGACATGCTTCGGAATTCCCTGAAAATTAATTTGGCCTGCTCTCGGCTTTTGCGTATCTTTGCAGGCACATCGAAATCCATCAGGACCAGGATCATGAAAATCATAAATCTCGGCGAGAGCAATACGGCCCTCAACAAATTTGTCGCACAGATCCGTGACATCAACATTCAGAAAGACAAGATGCGTTTCCGTACGAATCTGGAACGCATGGGGGAAATCTTCGCTTATGAAATAAGCAAGACCCTCCACTATTCGGAAAAGAAGGTATATACCCCTCTCGGGATAGCCAATGTCCGCACCCATGACGACACGATAGTGGCCGCTACGATACTCCGGGCCGGGGTACCTCTGCACAAAGGCATACTGAATATGTTCGATGACGCCCAGAACGCATTCGTGGCTGCATACAGGAAGTATGACAAGGGCGATGATTTCCATATCAACATCGAATATGCCAGCAGCCCTGACCTGAACGGAAAGGTTCTGATTCTGGCCGACACGATGCTGGCTACCGGAGCTTCACTGGAAATAGCCTACAACAAACTTCTGGAACACGGCGAACCGTCCTACACTCATCTGGTATGTCCGATTTCGAGCGTCTATGCAGTGGAATATCTTCAGAAACATCTGTCCGGCAGGAATATCACCCTTTGGGCGGCTGCCATAGATGAAGAACTCACAAGCCATTCATACATAGTCCCTGGTCTGGGAGACGCCGGCGACCTGGCCTACGGGGAAAAAGACTGATCAGAGTTCCTTTCTCATACGGGCTTTAGGGATATTCAACTGGTCGCGGTACTTGGCTATGGTACGGCGGGCTACCTTGTATCCCCTCTTGGTCATTTCTGTCACGAGCTGGTCATCCGTAAGCGGATTCCTCTTGTCCTCGGCATCCACGCACTCCTGCAGAGCCTTCTTCAGTTCTCTGGTCGAAACTTCCTCGCCCTCCGAATTTTCCATGCCTTCGGAAAAGAAATACTTCAGGGAATAGATTCCGAAATGGGTCTCGATGTATTTGCTGTTCACGACCCTCGAGATCGTCGAAATGTCGAACCCTGTCCTCTCGGCAATATCTTTCAGCACCATAGGCTTCAGATGCGACTCGTCTCCGTCCATGAAGTAATCATGCTGATAGTCGATGATGGCCTGCATCGTACTCTGGAGAGTATTATGCCTCTGCTTGATCGCCTCCACGAACCACTTCGCCGAATCCAGCTTCTTCTTGACGAAGGCGGCGGCCTCTTTCTTGTCTCGCTCGGACGAATTGGCCGCATCCATCAGGATGTCGGCATACTTCCTGTTCACCTTCAGCTCTGGAATCGAAAAACGAGGCATTGTCAGCTTCAGCTCCCCGTTTTCCAGAGTAAGCACGAAATCTGGCACTATCTGCTGGGCCTGCTCACTGTATGAATCATCTATCTGACCTCCGGGAGCAGGATTCAGTTTCAGTATTTTGGACATGGCAGCCTTCAGATCGGACTCCGAAATGCCCATCTTCGTGATTATCCTGTTGAAATGCTTGCTGGTGAACTCGTTGAAATAATCTGTAAGGATTCTTGTGGCGTTCCTGACTTCCGGAGTCTGTTTCAAACCTCTGATCTGCAGCAGAAGACATTCCCTCAAATCTCTGGCGCCTACTCCTGCCGGCTCGAACTCCTGAATGACGTGCAGCATCTCCTCCACTTCCTTTTCATCCGATTCTATGCCTGCCCTGAAAGCCATATCGTCCACCAGACTGTCGACATCGCGTCTCAGATACCCGTCATCATCCAGACTCCCTATGATAAAGGCGGCTACAGCATACTGATGTTCCGTCAGATTCCTGAATCCGAGCTGTTCCATCAGGCTCTGCGTAAAACTCTCCTTTACGGAAAAAGTATTGTAGACAGGCCTTTCGTCCTTGCCGTAATTGTTTACCTTCAGCTTATAGCTCGGAATCGGATCATCATCCTTGTATTCAGAGAGGGAAACTTCTCTCGGAGCATTGTCCTCGTCTTCCTCCTCATTCGCAGTATTCTCCTCCAGAACAGGATTCTCCTCCAGTTCCTTCCGAATCCGCTGTTCGAGTTCCTGGGTAGGAAGTTCTATGAGCTTTATCGTCTGTATCTGCAGAGGGGAAAGCTTCTGCGTCTGCTTCAATTCAAGTCCTTGCTTCAACATAACACGTCGTCGCTTATAAAAACAAAGTGTCGGCTTCCGGCAGTTTCCTGAGTATCTGCACTGTATCCAGCCTGTATAGGGAATCCCTGTCCAGCGCCGGATATTCAATCCCCTCCTTCACTATGAACGCCTTCGGAAACACATCCGTAATCTGCCTTAGAAAACTCATGGCCTCGGATTTGGTTCTGAAATCCCCTACTGTAATCTTGAAATAAGGATTTACATAGCTTCTGTACGCAGGTATCCCGGGATACAGACTCTCGAACTTCTCCATCATGGCCTCCGAATCCTGACGGGCAGACTGCCTGTTATCGAAGAATATCCGCACCCTGTAACCCATGAAAGGCCGGGACAGATTGCTTTCCCTGCTTTTTTTCATGGCCGATACTATGGACGAAGACTGATAAATGCGCACATCGCCGGCATCCCCTCCAGACCTTGACGGCAGGACAGAAAAAATATCCTTGCCGGCCAGAGCCGTATCCACTCTTTCACTCATGACCACCACCACTGTATCCACCAGCTCATAGCCCTCCGGGACGACAGGTCCGGTCTCAAGAGAATCAGCCTCCTGAGCTGCTGCCGGCATTACTGCAGATAGCAGTACAGCCGCAGCAAAAAAGAGCCGTTCAAATACTTTCATAACTTGTCTTTCTAAAAAATTGATCCACAGGCAGACCCTTAAGCACCACTTTCTTTTTCAGTCCGCCCTTTACCTTGACCGTCAGGGAAATATCGACCGTAAATTCCGATGGGTCGAAAGCCGTGGCCATAGACATCACCTGCATAAGAGTCAGCGACTTGCTTAACGCAGCCCTGACATCCACCCTGACATCGGAGACCGACTTTCCCGGCACGGTTACGGGAGGGGCCTCGAAATGCCCGAATTCACCCCCGTCATAATACACCGTTCCGTCTATGTCGGAAATGAGAATTTCCTTCACCGGATTATCCACGCTGACAGAAAAACCGGCGTCAAGTGCCTTAAGTCCCACAGGCGAAATGCTTTCAAGCCTGCATGAGTCCACCCTGATATCCTTGTAGCCGCTACAGCCTGTCAAAAGCATCACGGCGACGACAGCCAGAGCGGAAAAAATCCGCATATTGGAAACCTTAACTTTCATCCTGAATTTCAAATCCGGCAGACATTACTGAATCTGCATCTTGACAAAGATAATGAATTTCCGTGAAATACATCACAGCACCGCTGCGGAATCGTTACTGAAAATTTCCGGAAGCCTTTCTACAGCAGCGGGGCGAAGAGCCTGATGACAGCCTGACCGAGCTTCAGATACCACGGACGCTTCTTCCATGCATCCAGCGTAACCTCCTTGCACTCTTCCAGATCTGCAAGGAAGATATCCTTGTTCCTCTTGGCCGTCTCCTCATTGAAGATATACGCATTGATCTCATAATTGAGTTCCAGACTGCGATAGTCCATATTGGCGGAGCCGATTACCGAAAGATAGTCGTCCGATACGATGGTCTTGGAATGGATGAAATTACCCTGCTTTTCGAAAATCCTCACCCCAGCCTCCAGACAAGTGTTGTAATAGGACTTGTTCGCGAGATTCATATAAGGCTGGTCAGCCTTCCGTGGAATCATGATCCTGACATCGGTTCCCTTCAGGGCAGATGATTTCAGGGCCTGAAGGAGAGGCTCCGGAGGGACGAAATACGGTGTCTGGATATAGACATAATCACTGCTGTGATGCACCGTCCACACCGCCCCCATGTGGATGACAGGCCAGCGATCCACCGGCTGGTCGGGGACTATCTGCACTAATTCGCTGCGCTTCTGTCCCGGCTCCTGGTCAGGGAAAAGGACATGGAAATTGTCCGGAATGGCACCTCCGGAGACACAGAATGAATACAGGAAACTGTATTGCAAGGCATATACCGCGTTGCCGGTAATCCTCATGTGCGTATCCCTCCACCTCAGGAAGTAGTCATCTCCGATATTCATCCCTCCGGTATAGCCGATCTTGCCGTCTATGACCACTATCTTCCTGTGATTGCGGTAGTTGAGTCTGGCGCTGAGCTTGAGCAGGTTGAATCTGGCATTCGTGAATTTCACCACCTCCACCCCGGCCTTCTTCATTTCGTTGTAGTACCACGGGCTGATGTCGATATTCGCTATGTTCTCGTGGATAAACCTCACCTTGACCCCCTCTCTGGCCTTCCGTATAAGGATTTCCTTGATACGCTTGCTTCCGGGGTCCTTGCGGAAATAGAAATACTCCATGTGGATATGATCCTGCGCATTTTCCAGATCATGCACGAGGGCTTCGAATTTCCGTTTTCCGGAAGTTATGATTTCCACGCTGTTGAAGTCGGTGACAGTAGTGCCGTTGCTGCGGGAAAGCAGGGCTGAAAGCTCCCTGTAACCTTCCCGGACCTTCGATCTGCAGGAATCTCCGAACAGCTTCCGGTACGGCTTCTTGTCCGAATGCTTCACGAAGGCTTCATGGAACTTTCTGGCATAACGCTCGTATTTCCTGTCCCCTCTGTGGTTCAGTCCGAAAACGACATAGCACAATATCCCCACCACCGGCACCAGCACCACTACCAGAATCCACGATATCTTCCTGCCGGAATCGCCGTCCTCATCAGTCAAGATAACGAGAACCGTCACGATAATCAGCAGGATCAATATCACATATCCTATCAATGACGCTATGCCCATCAGCCTGTACCTTTAGAATTCAAAATCAGACCAGTCTGGAAATCAATGTAGCCGAAGTGCAGGAAACGACCTCTACATCCACATAGTCCCCCGCCTTGTGGCCTCCTGCCGGGAAAACGCAGACCTTGTTGTTGCCGGCGCGTCCGAAAAGCTCGTCCGCATTCTTTTTCGACACCCCCTCGACGAGCACCCTGAACCGTTTCCCGACATCCCTTTCGTTACTTTCCAGACTCAGTCTGCCCTGAAGGGCAATGATTTCGTTCAGCCTGGAGGTCTTCACTTCGGCCGGCACGTCGTCAGGATATTTTCTGGCCGCCAGCGTACCCGGCCGCTCGGAATACTGGAACATGAAAGCGGCATCGAAAGCTGCCTCCTCCATGAGAGACAAGGTATCCTTGTGGTCCTGCTCCGTCTCGCCGCAGAAGCCTGCGATGATATCGGTCGTCAGCCCGCAGTCGGGCATGACCGAACGTATTTTCCTGACCCTCTCCAGATACCATTCTCTGGTATATTTCCGACGCATTTTCTCCAGCATGGCATTGCTGCCCGACTGGACCGGCAGATGGATGTGCTTGCAGATATTGTCATACATGGCCATGGTGTATATGACCTCGTCGCTGATATCCTTGGGATGCGAAGTGGAAAACCTCACCCTGAGGTCAGGGCTGATTCTGGCCACCATCTCCAGCAGCTGGGCGAAATTCACGTCGCCATCGGCTGATTCTGGGTCTTTCCACAGATACGAATCCACATTCTGTCCCAGAAGATTCACTTCGCGATAGCCGCAAGTGTACAGATCCACGGCCTCCTTCAGGATGGTTCTCGGGTCGCGGCTGCGTTCTACGCCTCTGGTATAAGGGACGATACAGTAAGAACATACGTTGTTGCACCCTCTCATGATGGAAATATACGCAGACACTCCGTTCCTGTCCATCCTCACAGGGGTGATGTCGGCATAGGTCTCCTCCCGCGACAGCAACACATCCATCTGCGGGGAATCAGGAGTGACGGCCCTTATCATTTCAGGCAGTTTCCTGTAGGAATCCGGACCGGCCACTATATCCACGATATGGCTGTCCAGCAGCTTGTCCTTCAGTCTCTCGGCCATGCAGCCCACTATGCCTATGATCACATCCCTCCTTTGCTCTTTCCGGAGACGGAACTGGTCGATTCTTCCCCAGACCCTCTGTTCCGCATTGTCCCTGATGGAACATGTGTTGGCCAATATGACATTGGCCTGACCGATGTCTTCGGTCAGGGCATAGCCGTCATCCTGAAGTATGGACAGAATGACCTCGCTGTCGTTCACGTTCATCTGGCAGCCGTAAGTCTCGATGTAGACCTTCGGCCTGCCCTCATCCTTTATCGGTTTTATATTCTTCATTTTCAGTATCTTCATCAATATTATCTGAAAACTTTCATCCGGCCTGACCGGTCTTCTGCATGTCAGCTCCGCTTTCTTGCGCAGAAGTATCGGAAGCCGACACAAGGCTGTGGTAACGGGCAGCCACTTCCGAGAAAGCCGCCATATTCTCCTCCTTAAGAGGCTCGGCCGGCGGCGACTGCATTTTCAGGGGATTGATCGGAGAGCCGTTCATCCAGACACGGAAATCCAGATGCGGCCCCGTACTCCGCCCCGTGGAACCTACATAGCCGATAACATCTCCCTGCTTCACCCTTTTCCCGGCCTTGATTCCGGAGGCGAATTTCGAAAGATGGAGATAAGCCGTAGAATAGACGGAATTATGTCTGATTCTGATGACATTGCCTCCGGCACCTTCATTTTTCGCGCTGGTCACCACCCCGTCGCCGATAGTCACTACCGGAGTGCCTCGCGGAGCCGCATAATCCACGCCCGTGTGCGGCTGCACCCGTCTTGTGATAGGATGGCGTCTGGCATAGGAGAAGCCGGAACTTATTCTGGAATAATGCAGCGGAGCCTTCAGGAAGGCCTTCCTCATGCTCTCCCCTTTCTCGTTCCAATAGATATTGCCGCCGTCATGCTGGTCGAACATTATGGCAGGAAACTCCTGTCCGCGGCTGGTAAACAAGGCATAACGCACGGTATCCACAGCTACCACCTCGTCTTCGCATGTCTTCTCGTCGTATATCACCTGAAAACGGTCGCCCTTCTGCAGTCCGAAGAAATCCACCGTCCATGCGTAAATGTCGGAAAGCGCCAATATCAGAACAGGAGAAGCGTCTGCAGCCAGCATATCGTTCCACAGGGACGACTCTATGGTGACATCCACGGATTTGGTCCGTGTCAGCACAGGTCTGGCCACATGATATGCCGTGTACGGTTCCCGGCAGCGGAAGACCACGCTTCTGATACGGTCGATATCATATGCAAGATATTCAAGACTGTCCTGCGAAGATGTCCAGGTCCTGTAAGTGTTCCCTATCCTGATGGATCTCACATCGAATATGCTGTCGCAGGCATCGGAAAGATTGTATGCCTCTCTGGCGGAAAGTCCCTCTCTCATCAGTATTTCCGCGAAGAAATCACCCCTTCTGACCTTGCTTTCCTTCACTTCGAGGCTGTCGGTGACAAAGCCCCAGAGCGGATCCCTGCGATCCTCCGGAGCGGCCTCTTCCCGACTGCCTGTATCTGCACCGTTTTCCTGATTACAGCCGCAGCCTGCAGCCATCGACAAGGCTGCCAGTACGGCAATGCTGATATATATCGTCCTTTTCATCATTTTCCATATCGTTTTCAAATCCGCAGCCGGCAAAGTTACTGATTTTTCAGATTCTGCCGCCGTTTTTCGCCTCCATTCCCGATGATTTCCCAAAGATATTCATTTTTCCGACACTCCGCTTACATCATACGCCAGAAAAGCCGGAGAATGAGAGGAAAGGAGTGTGGAGAAAATTGTGGAAAATTTTGGAAAATAGTGGAAGAAAGTGGAAAATAATTCTTATTTTTGCGGCAAGTAGTTTCCGGATAAAATGGCAGGATTCATAGGCGAATATACGGTCAAGGTAGACGACAAGGGAAGGCTGGTCATACCGTCGGCTTTCAAGGCCGCCGTGCCCGCCGGCGAAAGCCTGAAATTCGTGGTGAAAAAGGATATTTTCGCGGATTGTCTGGAAATGTACACCTTTTCCGAATGGGAAAGGCAGTCGCAGGAAGTCAAGTCCAGACTGGATTTCTTCAAGCGCAAGCACGCGCTTTTCTGGAGAGAATACATGAGGAACTGCGCCATGGTGGAACCTGACGCGAAAATAGGCCGCATATCCATTCCGAAGAAAATGCTGGAAGCCATAGGCGCAAACAGGGAAGTGGTATTCGCCGGCAATGATTTCAAAATCGAAATATGGGCCAGGGAACGCTATGAACAGTCCGGCCTGTCCGAAGAAGAATTCATTTCGATCGCCGAAAGTCTCCCTGAAAACAGATAGGAGAAGCAGCCATGCCCGAGACATACCACATACCGGTATTGCTCCACGAAAGCGTGGATGCCCTCGTCACGAATCCTGACGGAATCTATGCCGACGCCACATTCGGAGGCGGAGGCCACTCCGGAGCCATACTAGGGAAATTGGGCAAAGGCGGCAGGCTGCTGGCCTTCGATCAGGACGAAGACGCCATCCGGAATTGCAGCATCAGGGACAAAAGACTGACACTCATAAGAGCGAATTTCCGGTTCATAGAAAATTTCGCTTTGTACGAGACCGGGAAGAAGGACGCAGGCGGACATGGGGTGCTGGACGGAGTCCTGGCCGATCTCGGGGTCTCGTCGCACCAGTTCGACACGGCCGAAAGGGGGTTTTCGTTCAGGTTCGACGCCCCTCTGGACATGAGGATGAATGAAAATGCCGGAACCAGCGCCGCAGACCTCATAGCCGGATACAGTCAGGAAGAGATAGAAAGGATACTGAGACTCTACGGCGAGGTGGAAAACAGCCGGAAAATCGCCATGCTCATCTGCAAGGCCAGAGAGAAGAAACGGATATCCACTACCGGGGAGCTGCACGAAGCTATTGCGACGGCACTGCCCCGGCAGGCCGAGCACAAGGCACTGGCGAAGATATATCAGGCTCTGCGCATAGAAGTGAATCAGGAAATGAAGTCTCTGGAAAAATTCCTGACAGGGGCAGCGGCCGTGCTGAAGCCCGGAGGAAGGCTGGCAGTCATTACATACCACTCCTTAGAAGACAGGATGGTGAAGAACTTCATCAGGACTGGCAACGCAGACGGCACGCAGACAAAAGACATGTACGGCAATATTCTGGCTCCGTTCAGGGCAGTGAACAGGAAGCCGATACTGCCCGCCGAGGAGGAAATTTCAGCAAACACGAGAGCCAGAAGCGCGAAACTCAGGATAGCCGAAAGGACGGAGGACAATATATGAACGATGACGGGAAGGGAAAAAGGATGGACAGCATCCTGAAGTCGATAGGCAGGGGCGAGATACTTTTCACTCTGAAATGTGACCAGTTCTTTCCCCACATTGTCTACACTTTCTTTCTGATTTTCATGGTCCTTCTACTGAACCTGATGATAGAGAAGACGATGGTAAGGGTGGAGGAAAACAAGAAAGAGCTGTACGACCTGAAGATAGCGCTTACGCACAAAAGGACCGAGCTGATCGGGCTGGAAAAACTGAGCGGAGTGCAGGAGCTGCTGGAAAAAGCAGGATCCGACCTCGGAATACCTGACGACCCGGCAGTGTATATCAGAAAACGATAGCGTAATGGACGAAGACAGGACGGACATAGGAGCGGATACTGGAAATGACAGGAACAGGGTGAATGTGATTCTGTTCCTGATATATTGCGTATTCATGGTTCTGGCTCTGGTCGTGGTCTTCCGGATAATATACATACAGCTGCTGTACAAGCCCGAAAATGTCTATGTGGAGCGGTTCACTACCGGGAACAGGAAGGTAGTGACGGAACCGGAGCGCGGAGCCATCCTGTCATACGACGGAAAGACTCTCGCCACTTCCACGCCGAAATATCAGATCGCCATGGACTGCACCGTCCGGAAAGCGGAGTTCAGCAAGATGAAGGACAGGGAAAAGGGCGAGAAGAAGGAAGCCGAATGGAGGGCAAAGGCCAGAAAACTCTCCGAGGGGCTTTCGAGAATATACGAGGACAAGACTCCCGGAGAATATTACGACCTTATCCTGAGAAGCAGGCGCGACGACAGGCAGTATATCAGGATAGGAGGGCTGATAAACCACGACCAGATGCAGCAGGTAAAGGCTCTGCCTCTTTTCGATGAAGGAAGCTACAAGGGCGGCCTTATCATAGAGAAGCACGACAAGAGGATTTACCCTTACGGCTCCCTCGCAAGAAGGGTGCTCGGACATCTGGACGACAACAATCCGCTAAACGACGATGTAGGCATAGAAGGCAGATACGACTACGTCCTGCACGGAAAGGAAGGTGTCGAATGGCTCCGAGAGACGGATCATCGGGAATTCATCAGAGACTACGACAGCACCTTCGTCCAGGTGGAAAACGGTCTGGATGTCAGGACTACGATAGACATAGATCTGCAGGACATCGCCGAAAGGGCCTTGAAAAAGGGCATTGAAGGAATCGAAAATGTAGAAGGCGGCTGTGCCGTGGTGCTGGACGTGAAGACAGGAGCCGTAAGGGCCATGGTGAACCTGACGGTGGAAGAAGACGGGAAAGCGCGGGAAAGATACAACTACGCCATCGGCCGTGCGGACGCTCCGGGGTCGGTCTTCAAGACAGCATCCCTCATGACGCTGTTGGAAGACGGGAAAGTGTCACTGTCCGACAGGGTCCCCACTTTCAAGGGAAAGATGACATACCGCGGCGTGAAACTGCCGGACGACCCGTACCTGAAAGACTGGAAGTCGGACGACATTTCCGTGAGGGAAGGACTGGAAATATCCTCGAATCAGGTATTCAGATATCTGGTATGCCGCAGCTACGAAAACGATCAGGAAAGATTCATCGGCAAATTCCACGAGTACGGACTCGGGAACGCCTTCGAATTCGACCTGATAGGGCTGGCTTCGCCCGAAATACCGATGCCTGGAGACAGGAACTGGAGCGGTACCACGCTGCCGACGATATCATACGGCTACAGCATCAGGGAGACTCCGCTGCATATAGCCATGTTCTACAATGCCATCGCCAACGGCGGAAAACTGATGAAACCCTATCTGGTCCAGTCCATCGAGCGCGACGGGAAAGCCGAACAGACCTTCAGCCCTGTAATCCTGAACGGATCGATATGTTCGCCGGAAACGGCAGACAGCCTGAAAAGCGCGCTGAGGTCAGTCGTCACGGACGGTACAGGCAGGAGACTCAAAGACGCGAAATGCAATGTGGCCGGCAAGACAGGTACCGCCAGAATACTGGTGAATTTCACCAGAAACGGCAGGCCGATGTCGGCATATCAGGACGATGAAGGACGCAGAAGGCATCAGGGCACCTTCGTGGGCTTCTTCCCTGCCGAAGACCCGGAATACACGGCCATCGTAGTCGTATATTCGAAACTGTCGAGAATGAATTTCTACGGCGGGACAATCCCGGCAAATGTCCTGAAAGAGATAATAAACAGCATCTATTGCCTGTCTCCCGGCTGGGGAGGAGAACTGGAGGGAACAGGGAAAGTCCCGGAAATGTCATCGGGCAAGCTGGAGACAGGGACAGACAGGATAGAGCACGTACCCGACATAAAGGGACTCGGACTGAAAGACGCCATATACAGTCTGGAAAACTGCGGATACAGGTATGAATATCAGGGATGCGGCCACGTGGCCGGCCAGACTCCTAAAGCCGGGACCAAAGCGGCGGCTGGGTCTACCGTGAAGTTCATCCTGAAATAAAAGGACGGACAAGACAAGATGAAAATACAAAGACTATGGATATAAGGAAGATAACCGACGGCTGCGGGGCGATACAGACAAGCGGCAGCCTCGAAACGGAAATAACGGACGTCACGTCGGACTCAAGGAAAGTCAGGCCGGGCTCGATGTTCGTAGCCGTCAAAGGCTTCGCCTCAGACGGACACGCATTCATCGGAAACGCCGTGCAAAACGGTGCGGCAGCCATCGTATATGAAGACAGCGCCGCAGATACATCAGAAGCCGTAAAAGCCGGAGTGACATGCATCAGGGTGAAGTCATCAAGATATGCTCTGGCCATCATAGCGGCCAATTTCCATGACAATCCTTCACGGAAATTGAGTCTTGTCGGCATAACAGGCACGAACGGAAAGACCACTACGGTCACCCTGCTGTACCACCTGTTCAGAAGTCTCGGCTACGAATGCGGACTCCTGTCGACGATAGCCAACTACGTGGGTACCAGACGCAGCGAGGCCGTGAATACCACATCCGACCCTCTCACCATCAATTCCCTGCTGGCCGAGATGGCAGATGCCGGCTGCGAATATTGCTTCATGGAAGTCAGCTCTATAGGAATCGAACAGGAAAGAGTCGCCGGACTGGAATTCAAGGTCGGGATATTCTCCAATCTGACCCATGACCATCTCGACTACCACAAGACATTCGCCGAATACCTGCGGTGCAAGAAACTCTTCTTCGACCATCTCCCGGCAAGCGCCACAGCCATCACCAATGCCGATGACAAGAACGGGATGACGATGGTGCAGAACACCAAAGCCGGAATCGTCACATATTCATGCAGGACAGCCGCCGACCACACATGCCGGATAATCGAGGAAAGTTTCGACGGAATGCAGCTCTCCATCGACGGGAAAGAATGCTGGACCAGCCTGATAGGCCAGCACAATGCGTACAATATACTGGCCATCTACACCGCGGCGATATGTCTCGGGGCCGGACAGGAAGAGACACTGGTAGGCATAAGCAAGCTGAAATCCGCCCCGGGAAGACTCGAAACATTGAGAGGGCCGCGCGATCTTTCCGCGATAATAGACTACGCCCACACTCCGGACGCGCTGGAAAACGTGCTTAAGACCCTTCGCGAAATAGCTTCCGGCAGGGAACTGATATGCCTGTTCGGCTGCGGCGGCGACAGGGACAAGACCAAGAGACCGGAAATGGCCGCCGTAGCGCAGAAATACGCCGACCGCATCATAGTCACTTCCGACAACAGCAGGACCGAACGCACCGAAGACATCATGGCGGATATCCGGGCAGGAATGGACAGGAAGGGACTTGCGAAATCCCTTTTCATAGCAGACAGGAAAGAAGCCATAAGGACAGCCATCATGACTGCTTCGGACGGCGCCGCCATCCTGCTCGCGGGGAAAGGACATGAGACCTACCAGATACTCGGGAAAGAAAAGCATCATTTCGATGAAAAGGAAATCGTTTCCGGGATATTCGATGAAATGAAAGAAGCCGACTTTAAATAAAGGGATATGCTGTATCATCTGTTTGAAGCACTGAAGGAATTCGATATCCCCGGACAGGGATTGATGAGCTACCTCACGTTCCGCGCCATGATGGCGAGCGTGACAGCCATGCTCATATCCCTGATCATCGGGAAAAGGATCATTAGATGGCTGCAGAAAAAGCAGATAGGAGAAGAAATCAGGGATCTGGGACTGGAAGGGCAGATGCAGAAGAAGGGAACTCCTACCATGGGAGGCATCATCATCTTCATCGCCATAATGGTCTCGGTACTCCTCTTCGCAGACCTTACGAACATCTACATAATCATCCTGCTTCTGACTACCGTATGGTTTGCCGGTCTCGGTTTCACCGATGACTACATAAAGGTATTCAAACACAACAAGGAAGGACTGAGCGAAAAAGGGAAACTGGCCAGTCAGGTCCTGTTCGGATTAGGATTGGGGCTCACGGTGTGCTTCAGCCCCGACATCGTGGTCAGGGAAAAAATACAGGTGGATGAAAAGGCAGCCCAGGATACGGTGCTGTCGGGAAAGACGGCAGAGGCGGCCGCTTCGCAGACACTGGACATAAACACGGAGTTCCGCGTAAAGTCAGGCGAATGGAAAGAAGAAGACGTGGTCAAGAGCACCAAGACCACCCTGCCCTTCATAAAGGATCATGAATTCGACTACAAGTGGCTTTCGCCGTTCAAGGGAGCCTTCGGATGGTACTGCAAGTGGGCGATATACGTGTTGATGATAGTGCTGGTGATCACGGCATGTTCGAACGGCACCAACCTTACCGACGGAATGGACGGCCTGACCACCGGAACATCCACCATCGTAGTAGCGGTGCTCGGCATATTCGCCTACCTGTCAGGCAACATCATAAACGCACAGTACCTGAACATCATGTATATTCCGGGAACCGGCGAAATAGGCGTGTTCATGGCTGCCTTCGCCGGAGCCCTCATCGGCTTCCTGTGGCACAATTCCTATCCGGCCCAGGTATTCATGGGAGACACCGGCAGCCTGATGATCGGAGGCCTGATCGGGGTGTGCGCCATCCTCATCAGAAAGGAACTCCTTCTGCCTGTGCTGTGCGGTGTATTCTTCGTGGAGACATTGTCCGTGATGATACAGCGGAGCTATTTCAAATACACGAAGAAAAGATACGGTACGGGACGGCGGGTGTTCAAGATGACGCCTCTGCACCATCATTTCCAGAAGGAAGGGATACAGGCTCTGGTGACGAAGCCCGCAAGGGCATTGCCGGAGGCGAAGATAGTGGTAAGGTTCTGGATAGTGGGCATCATACTGGCGGTGCTTACCATCGCCTTGCTGAAAGTCAGATAATGTAACGTGAGTTCGACGAAGTCTCTGGTACTGAGTAAACTGACGTTAAATATAAAAAACGGATGATATGAAAAGAATCGTGGTATTGGGAGGGGGCGAAAGCGGAGTAGGAGCGGCTGTCCTGGCCAAAGTGAAAGGTTTCGATGTCTTCCTGTCGGACAAAGGGAAAATCGGCGGGGAATATGAGGATGTGCTCAGGAAATGGGGCATCCCATACGAATCCGGACAACATACTGAATCGTTGATACTGAACGCAGACGAGGTCATCAAGAGCCCCGGAATCCCGTCTACTGCGCCTATGGTGGAGAAAATCGCCGCCGCAGGCATAGGAATAATATCCGAAATAGAATTTGCAGGCCGGTACGACAAGGCCAAAAAGATATGTATCACGGGAAGCAACGGAAAGACTACCACCACATCCCTGATATACTATCTTCTTAAGAATGCCGGGCTGAACGTGGGGCTCGGCGGCAACATAGGAAAGAGCTACGCAATGCAGGTGGCTACAGAAAATTTCGACATCTACGTGTTGGAGCTCAGCAGTTTCCAGCTGGACAACATGTATGATTTCAAGGCGGACATAGCCATCATCACGAACATCACGCCGGACCACCTCGACAGGTACGGCCACAAGCTGGAAAACTATGTCAAGGCCAAGTTCCGCATCACCAGAAACATGGCGGAAGACGACTGCTTCATCTTCTGTTCCGACGATGAAATCACCATCAGCCATCTGGACAGGATAGTGATGAAAGCCAAGATGCTGCCTTTCACGCAGAAAGGGGAAGTAAAGCAGGGAGCCTTCGTCAGGGACGAAAAGATGATAGTCAGATACGAGGACAGCGAATACGACATGTTCCTTCAGGAACTGGCTTTAGGCGGAAAACACAATGTCTACAACTCCATGGCGGCAGCCATAGCCGGCAAGGTGATGAACATAGACAACGAGACCATACGTGAGGCGCTTTCATCGTTCCAAGCCGTAGAACACAGGCTGGAGAAGGTGCTCAGCGTAGGCGATGTGCTTTACATAAACGACTCCAAGGCCACGAATGTGGATGCCGCCTGGTACGCGCTCGAATGCCAGACCAGACCGGTAGTATGGATAGTCGGAGGCACCGACAAGGGAAATGACTACACTCCCCTGCTGGAACTGGCCCGGGAAAAAGTAAAGGCCATCATCTGCATGGGACTGGACAACGCGAAGATACACGAAGCCTTCGGCCCGATAGTGCCTCGGATGCACGATGTGACTTCGGCAGACGACGCAGTGAAGCTCGCCAGCAGGCTTGCCGCGCCGGGCGATGTGGTGCTGCTTTCCCCATGCTGCGCCAGTTTCGACCTGTTCAGGAATTATGAAGACAGGGGCAGGAAGTTCAAGGAGGCTGTCAGGAATCTGTAACTGAAGAAAGGCATCGGAACCATAGACAGGAGCCATCATGACGGAAGACAGGACAGACATAGGAATGTCCGGAACGGACAGGGTAAAACGGAAATTCTGGAGTTTCTTCGACAACTTCAAGGGTGACAAGGTGATATGGATGATAGTCATGCTGCTGGTCATCATATCGCTCATAACCATTTTCGGCTCTGCATCCGGACTGGCCAGAGGCGACACATCGAGGCTGGACATATTCTTCTCCCAGTTCTGGCTTGCATGCGCCGGAATGCTTATCATCATAGCGATATACAACTTCCGGAACATAAGCATCATACGGCTGGGGGCCAGAATCGGCTTTCTGGTATCGGCCGTCCTGCTGTTCTGCCTGATCGCCGGCATAGGAGCCATCACGGTAAACGGGGCGACAAGGGCGCTGCTCATAGCCGGCCAGCAGGTCTACATTTTCGAAGTGATAAAGGTGGCGATGGTCATGTATCTGGCATGGGCCATAGACTCGTACCACAACAATGCCTTCAGACTGCCCAAGGCTCTGGCCGTACTCTCTCCGAAACTGGAATTCCTGTCCAGACCTGCGTCCCTGAGAATCATGTATATCTACCTGCCAGTCATGATTACTGCCGTCGGGATGTTCAAGGGTGGAATCTCCAGCACACTGTTCACAGGACTGATAATGTTCATCATGCTGTTCCTGGGGGGCATGCCGAAACGGGAGATATTCGGAGCCGTGGCCATAGGAGTCTGCATCATAGGGCTCTTCGCAGGAATACACGTGGCGACAGAAGGGAAATTCATGCCGAGAATCGCCGTGGCCGTAGACAGAATGACCCTCAGCAGGGAGTACAGGCTCATCGAGGAAGAAAACAGGACAGCGGCGATAGAAGAACTCCGGGGAGAAACCCACGAATGGAGCGATGAATACAAGGAGGCCATAGACAGGATCAGACAGCCGGAAAGCGCGAAACTGGCCATAAAGGAAGGTGGCATCTTCGGCAAGGGACCCGGGAACAGCACCCAGAAATATTCGGTGTACGCCATCTTCAGCGACTACATCTATTCGTTCATCATCGAAGAGTACGGGCTCATCGGAGGCATCATCATCATGGTTCTGTATCTGAGTCTGCTGGCGCGCGGCTGCACCATAGTCAGGCTGTGCGACACCGATTTCGCCAGACTGTCGGTGGCCGGACTCTGCCTTCTGATCACAGGTCAGGCATTCATGCACATCATGGTGAACGTGAATATCGGACCGCTCACAGGACAGACTCTGCCGCTTATCAGCCACGGAAGCAGCTCTTTCCTGAGTTTCAGCGTAGCCTTCGGAGTCCTGCTGTCAATCAGCAAGATGGCCAAGAAGAAGATGGACGCCAGAATCGCCGAAATGCAGGAAACCGGAGCCGAAGCCATACACGAGGACAGTTGTCCCGATGACCGGGACAATGATGTCAAATACAATGATGTCAGGGAATAAAAACATAGAGCACCAATGAAAGCGTTGAAAGTCATAATAAGCGGAGGCGGGACGGGAGGCCACATCTTCCCTGCCCTGTCCATTGCGGACAAGCTCAAGGAAATGAATCCGGAAACCGAAATCCTGTTCGTGGGAGCGGAAGGAAGAATGGAGATGGAAAAAGTACCGGCAGCCGGCTACCGCATCGTGGGCCTGCCTGTGGCCGGACTTCAGCGGAGCCTTTCCCTGTCGAACCTCGCCCTTCCGTTCAAGGTCATCAGAAGCCTGAAGATGGCAGGGAAAATAATAGACGGATTCCGTCCCGACATAGCCATAGGAGTCGGAGGCTACGCCAGCGCACCTCTGCTGTGGAGCGCCTGCGGTAAAGGAATCCCTACCCTGATTCAGGAGCAGAACGGATTCGCCGGCCTGACCAACAAGATTCTCGGAAAACGTGTCGACAAGATATGCGTGGCCTACGAAGGCATGCAGAGATTCTTTCCTGCCGGAAAAATAGTGATGACCGGAAACCCGATACGCAGGGAAATCGTCCCGGGGACACGGGAAATGAAAAAGGAAGCTGCCGGATATTACGGGCTCGACCCTGACAGGAAACATATTTTCATAGTCGGCGGAAGCCTCGGAAGCCGGACCCTGAACGAATCCGTAATGAAATGGATCAGCGAAGGCCGCCCGGGAGGAGAGGACGCGGAAGTGCTGTGGCAATGCGGGAAATACTATTCGGACAGCGTCAGCAGATTCGCCTCGGAAGCCGGAGACAAAATGAAAGGGATACGCTACTACGACTTCATAAAAAGGATGGATCTGGCCTACGCTCTGGCGGACGTGGTGATTTCCAGATCCGGAGCCAGCTCCGTGTCGGAACTCGCCGCAGCGGGAAAGGCCGTCATATTCGTGCCGTCCCCGAACGTGGCCGAAGACCACCAGACGCACAACGCCATGGCTCTGGTGCAGAAAGACGCTGCCATGATGGTGACGGATGCGGAAGCTCCGGAAAGACTGATGTCCTCCGCCTGCAGCCTGCTCGCAAACGCGGACAAATGCAGGCAGATGGAGAAAAACATACTGGCGATGGCCCGCAGGGACGCCGCCGACAGGATAGCACAGGAAATCTATTCACTCGTGACACGATAACGGCAATCATGGGAAAATACAGGAACATATATTTCATCGGCATAGGCGGCATAGGCATGAGCGCCATAGCCAGATATTTCAAGTTCAAGGGATACAATGTCTCCGGCTACGACCGGACGCCTTCCGAGCTGACGGCCGAGCTGGAAAAGGAAGGCATAC
This sequence comes from uncultured Bacteroidales bacterium, assembly GCA_944323845.1. Lineage (GTDB taxonomy): Bacteria > Bacteroidota > Bacteroidia > Bacteroidales > UBA932 > Cryptobacteroides. The sequence goes on along the minus strand of CALUUA010000016.1, from coordinate 21,944 downwards.
CTGTCCATTACGAGGATAATACGGAATACATTCCTGCCGATGCATCCGACACGCTGGTGATCTACACCCCGGCCATTCCGCATGACATGGGAGAACTTGTCCATGTCCGCGAACACGGATACAAGGTTCTCAAAAGATCCATGGTACTCGGAGAAATCACGGACGGACAGAGATGTCTGGCCGTAGCAGGAACCCACGGAAAGACCACCACAAGCACACTCCTCGCGCATATATTCGACAGCAGCGGAGAGGGCTGTTCCGCCTTCCTTGGAGGAATATCGAAAAATACCGGAAGCAATCTCATGACTTCCGGAAACGATGTAGTGGTGGCTGAAGCCGATGAGTTCGACCGGTCCTTCCTGCAGCTTCATCCTGAAATTGCCGTTATCACGGCAATGGATGCGGACCATCTGGACATATACTCCGACCTGACGCATGTCAAGGAGGCCTTCAGGGCCTTCGCTTCTCAGGTCAGCGGCACGGTCATAAAGAAATACGGGCTCGAAATCGGTCCGGAAGATACCGGGGCGCGGATCATGACCTATTCCTTCGACGACATCAGGGCAGACTTCCATGCAGAAAGGATAAGAAAAGACGGATGCGGATATTTCACCTTCGATCTGATACACCCGGGCGGCACCGTCGCCGATTGCCGGACAGGCATTCCGGGCTGGGTGAACGTGGAAAACGGGATAGCGGCGTCAGCCATTGCCCTGACCTATGGTCTGGCACCTGAAAAGATAAGGGAGGCTCTCGGCACCTTCTCCGGCGTCAGAAGACGTTTCGACATACACTACAACAGGCCGGGACATGCATACATCGACGACTACGCCCATCATCCGGCCGAAATCGCCGCTGCGATAAGTTCCATCAGGGACATCTTCCCGGGCAGAAAACTCACCGCAGTGTTCCAGCCTCATCTTTACACGAGGACAAGGGACTTCGCCGCAGAATTTGCAGCCGCCCTCGATCAGGCCGACAGGCTTATATTGCTCGACATCTATCCGGCACGCGAAGAACCGATACCTGGAGTGACATCGGAGATCATCTTCGACAAGGTACGCTCCGCAGAAAAGGCGCTGATACGGAAAGAGGAACTGATGGATACATTGGAAAAGGAAGACATCGACATAATAGCGACATTCGGGGCCGGAAACATTGACAGGTTCATCGGACCTGTCACCGGAATGATGGAAAGAAGATACGGGAAATGAGCGTTTCGGGAAAAATACTGAAGGATATCATCAGGGCCTGCGTCCTCGGTGCGATAATCCTGTGTCTGGCCGTCTCCATGGGCGTAAGCGGGGCTGTCAGGGACAGGATGACATGCACGGGGACGGAAATAACGGTTCTGGACAGCGCCGAATGCGGGTTCGTCTCGGAGCAGGATGTGCTGGAGTATCTTTCCGAAGGCTACGGACAGACAGCGGGAGTCCCTATCGGCAACCTCGACCTGAAAAAGATGGAAACGATGCTCGACTCCAGAAGCGCAATCCTCAAAAGCGAGGCATATTGCACACGGGACGGCATACTGCACATCGACATCACGCAGAGAAAACCATTCATGAGGTTCCAGAAAGACGGAGCCGGATTCTATGCCGATGAAGAAGGCTACATCTTTCCCGTCAGGCCGGGGAGATCAGGCTACGTGGTGGTGATTGACGGACACATCCCGCTAAGGCTCGACAGCAGCAGGCAGGGAAAACCGGTATCCGAAAAGGAAAGGGCATGGCTCGGACAGATGACGGATCTGGTCGGATACATGTCGGAGCACAAGGGATGGGACAGGAACATAGTCCAGATCAACGTACGGGAAAACGGGGACCTGGTCCTGATACCGCGCGAAGGCCGGGAAAGATTCATCTTCGGGAAGCCGGAAAGGACGGAAGAGAAATTCGGCCTGATGGAATGCTACTACGGCACCATATTGCCTGTCGCGGGGAAAGACCGCTACGGCAGCGTGGATGTCAGATACGAAGGACAGATCATTTGCAAATAGATAAAACATAACGATATGGACGAGAAATACATAGTGGCCATCGACCTGGGGTCATACAAAGTGGCCCTGCTGGTGGCCAAGGTCAACGGGGACGACATACAGGTGGTTTACTACAAGGAAACCCCGTCCAAAGGAATCAGGAACAGCTATGTCTTCAATTCCAAACTGGTGACAGAGCCTCTGGAAACCCTGATCCGTGATGCTGAGCAGGAACTGAACATAAAAATCACGCAAGCTGTCATCGGCCTGCCGAAATATCAGGTGCGTCAGGTGTCCAGACCTGCCAGAATGGAACTGACGGACGAGGAATGCATCTCCGAAGAAGACGTGGACGCCCTCAAGAACGAAGCGCTCTACAATTATCCTCTGACGAATCCGGACAAGGAAGTCCTGTTCGGAGCCGTCGCCCAGTCGTTCTCCACCGGCGAAGATTTCCAATATGTGGAAAGCCAGATCGTGGGGATGCCGAGCGATGAACTGGAAGGGAACTTCAAGATATTCATCGGCAAGAAAAGCGCGCTGAAGGCTCTGGACGTGGCATTCAACAAGCTGAAAATCGGGGTGGCGAAAAAATACTTCACGCCGGACATACTGGCCAAGGCCGTACTGACCCCGTCGGAGATGGAAAGCGGAGTCGCCATGATTGACTTCGGAGGCGGAGCCACATCGGTCACCATCTACTTCGGGAGCATCATGCGCCACTATGCAGCCATTCCGTTCGGAGGCATATCAGTCACGACGGACATCATGAACGAAAGCATGATTTCAAGCTCGCTTGCAGAGAACATAAAACTGGCTTTCGGAGCCTGCATGCCCGACAAGCTCCAGACACTCAGCGAAAAGGTCATACAGATCAACAGCGGGAACGACACCGTGCCGAACAAGCACCTGCCTGTAAGGTATCTGTCTGAAATCATCACCTGCCGGGTAAAGGAAATCGTGGATGCCATGCTCTACGAGATAGAACAGAGCGGGATGGCCTCCAATCTGCGCTGCGGAATCGTCCTGACCGGAGGAGGGGCGAACCTGACGAACTGCGCCAACTACATCAAGGAAGTGTCCGGCTACAATGTCAGACACGGCTATCCGAAATTCCAGCTGGTATCCCACAGCGGATACGACTCCATCAGGGAAACGGGAGCCGCCGTATGTCTCGGCCTGCTTCTGGCCGCAAAGGCCGACAGGGTACCTGACTGCGCCATGGGCGAAACGACTGTAAATATCGGGGACTCCGTCACATTTTCCGGAACCGGAACAGAGGAAGCACAGGAAAGGAAGATGCCGGAAGCATCCGGCAATGCCGGCGCGGAAACACCTGTCATAGAACCTGAAATCTTCCCTGAAGGTGCCATCGAGGAAGTGCCTGCCGGCAATGTGGACGGGAAACCGCCTGTAAAGAAAAAAAGGCGCGTCATCTGGGCCAAGATAAACGAGGTATGCCACACGCTGTTCGATGAAGACAACAGAGTATAGCCGGCCTCGGCAATACAGACAGAAAGATGTTCAACACATTAATATAGAACGGATATGAGCGATATATTACCTGCAGACTGGTCGCCGGGGAACTCCATAATCAAGGTCATCGGAGTAGGAGGAGGAGGCTGCAATGCAGTGGACTACATGTTCAGGCAGAAAATCCAGGGCTGCGACTTCATCGTCTGCAACACCGATTCGCAGGCTCTGAAAAAAAGCGAAGTGCCTGTCAGGCTCCAGCTCGGAGCCGGGCTGGGAGCGGGATGCGACCCTGTAAAAGGGAGGAATGCCGCAATGCAGGCCCAGGACAGGATAAACGATGTCATAGTGAAATCCGGCACCAAGATGCTCTTCATCACCGCAGGCATGGGAGGAGGCACCGGCACAGGAGCCGCCCCCGTCATAGCCGACATAGCCAAGAAAAACGGGATACTCACTGTGGCCGTAGTCACGCTTCCGTTCCTGACGGAAGGGAATGAAGCCATCTCCAAAGCCATAGACGGAATACGCGAACTGCAGAAATGCGTGGACAGCCTGCTGATCATAAACAACGAAAAACTCTACGACTACTACGGCGACCTTCTCATCCACGACGCCTTCCCGAAAGTGGATGAAGTGCTGGCCACAGCCGTGCGCGGCGTCATAGAGATAATCACCAAACCCGGCTACATAAACGTCGACTTCCAGGATGTCTGCACCATGATGAGCAACAGCGGCATGGCCCTGATGGGCTGCGGCCACGGCACAGGCGAGAACAGAATCCAGGACGCCATCAAGGAGGCTCTGGAATCCCCTCTCCTGAATGATTTCGACCTCAAGACAGCGAAAAACGTACTGATCAACATAACTGTCGGGAAAAACGACAAAGGCCTGTTCATGAAGGAGCTCGATTCCATAAACACGAAAATAAACGAATACACAGGAAACGCGAACAACTTCAAGCGCGGGATAATCTTCGACGAAAATCCCGATGTCGGCGACAAGATCAGCATCACTGTCATAGCCACCGGATTCAAGATGAACATGCTCGGGAGCATCACCGACCTGAATCTGGGGAACATCATCATGATAGACCAGGACTTCGTCTACAACAGACAGGCCGCACAATCCGGAGGAATCGAGCTTCCGGATCCGCCTGAATGCGTCAAGATAGGCTACAAGGACAGCAACAACAACAGGAAATTCCACTTCGCGGAAGGGGAAGTGCCCGTACTGATAGTCAATGACGGGGAAAGCATCAGCAACCTCGAAGTCGTCCCGGCCATCAGAAGATACCAGAAACCGGAAAACTGACATTTCCAGCTGCCGGGAAAGGATGATTCAGCGAAAAAATGTATCTTTGCACCCTGACCGGCCGGACGGATACGGGATATCCGGCAGAAGACCGGCATGACATTCAATTTCGATTTTATGGACAGAAAGACAAGAGTTAGGTTTGCACCTTCGCCTACCGGCCCGCTTCACATGGGCGGAGTGAGGACGGCTTTATATAACTACCTGTATGCCAAGCAGCATGGAGGAGACTTCATCATCAGAATCGAGGACACCGACTCCCACAGATTCGTGCCCGGAGCCGAAAAGTACATCATCGAAGCCCTGAACTGGTGCGGCATCATTCCCGACGAAGGAGTGGATGCCTCCGGCAATGTAGTGGAGACACCGTCCGAAAGACATCCCCACGCGCCGTACAGACAGTCGCAGAGGCGCGGCATATACAGGAAATACGCCGAAGAACTGGTAGAAAAAGGCTATGCCTACTACGCCTTCGACACTGCTGAAGAACTGGCAGCCGCCAGGGCTGAAGCGGAAGCCGCAGGACAGACCTTCATATACAACCATATCACCCGCAAGTCGCTCAGAAATTCGCTTTCAATGCCGGAAAGCGAGTGGAGGCCTCTGCTCGAAAGCCATACAGACTGGACAGTCAGGTTCAGAATGCCGGAAAACAGAGTCGTGAAGATGGACGACCTGATCAGGGGGCACATCGAAGTGAATACCGACACCCTCGATGACAAGGTACTTTGGAAAAGGGCCGACGAACTGCCTACTTACCATCTGGCAAACATCGTGGACGACCACCTGATGGAGATAACCGAAGTCATACGCGGAGAAGAATGGCTCCCGTCGCTTCCGCTCCACTACCTGCTGTACGAGGCCTTCGGATGGGAGGACACCATGCCGCGATTCGCGCATCTGTCTCTGCTGCTCAAGCCTGACGGGAAAGGCAAGCTGAGCAAAAGGGACGGCGACAGGCTCGGATTCCCTGTCTTCCCGCTCCAGTGGACCAACGCCGAAGGCGAAGTGTCGAGAGGCTACCGTGAAGACGGGTATTTTCCTGAAGCCTTCGTGAACATGCTGGCCATGCTGGGATGGAATCCGGGAGACGACAGGGAACTTTTCACCATGGAGGAGCTGACAGAGGCGTTTTCTCTGGAACGCGTTATCAAGTCGGGAGCCAGATTCAACCCGGAAAAGGCCAAATGGTACAACAAGGAATATCTGCGTCTCAAATCGGATGACGAACTGACGAACCTGTTCATTCCGATACTGGAACAGCATGGAATGCAGGTAGTCGGCTGTGCAAAATGCGCATTGACTGCGGGAGCGCAAGTCACGGTACAGGGAGCGGACTTCACGAATCACATATTCACCCGCGACTATGTCCGCCGCATCGTCACCCTTATCAAGGAAAGGGCCACATTCGTGGCAGACTTCTGGGATATCGCGTCCTACCTGTTCAAGGCTCCTGACGGATATGCCGAAAAAGACGCGGCCAAATTCTGGAAAGAAGAAAACTACAGCCTCGCATTCAAGGTAGCCGGCTTCATATCGGAATTTCAGGGCGACTTCACCAAAGAATCTTTGGAAGGTCCGCTCGAAGAATACATCCGGGGGAACGAGTGGCCGATGGGAAAGGTCATGAATTGCCTCAGACTGGCTTTAGTGGGCGCGTCCAGCGGACTCGGCATAGCTGACATCGTCACCCTCATCGGGAAAGACGAGCTCGCCCGCCGCATGGAAAACATAAAAGCAGCCTTAGGCTGCTGATGTGAGGTTTTTTACATCATTTCAATTTCATTTCAGATTCAGGATACAACTTTGCAGCAGTGAAACTGAAAACCGTTAAAACAGATGGTTATGAAAAAGTTTATTGTGTTTTTGGCAGCCGCCGCCTGCGCCATTGCGCTTTCAGGCTGCGATGAAGTGAAAATCAGTGAAAAGAGACTTCCAGACACGGCACGGACGTTCATCCGCGACAATTTTCCGCACACCGGAGTCCTGATGGCCGAACGCGAAAAGGATGACGGAGAGAAGCATTACAATGTGAAACTGGAAGACGGGACGGAAATGGAGTTCGATGCCAAAGGAAACTGGAAAAGCATCGAATGCGACTTCTCCGTTCTGCCGGAAGCTGCTCTGCTCCCTACCATATCGTCCTATATTTCAGCTTCTTATCCCGGCTCGAAAGCCTACAAGATCGATAAGAAATACGGAGGATACGAAGTGACTGTCACGGCTCCTTCAGGCACAGCCATGCCGGGAACGGACATCGAACTGGTGTTCAATGCCTTCGGAGAATTCATAAGAGAGTCCAGATAAGACGGAATACCGGGAGGCTCCTAAAAGTTCAGGGCGAGAGTAAGCCCGACGGAAGCCTGCACACCGGATGAGGCAGGGACGCAGATGACTGAAGGGGACAGATTCAGATCAAATGCATATGCCCTTCTGACATCCTGCGTGTACATATTCTTTATCTTGGCCACCTGTACTGCATCCACGATGTTCCAGATATCGACTGCCATGAAAGTCAGGACGCCGGCAGCCGCACAGGCCGTGACCGTAGCGTAACCGCCGTTCGAAAACACGGCAAACAAGGTAGCGGCCACAGGAAGCCCGACAGTCATGCCCAGAAAGGCAAAGCCGCGGCCTATCTCCCCGCATATCATCTGTCCCAGACCAGGAATGAAAAACGAAGCCACTCCGGAGAGGGCCGGAATATACTTGTCGCCGGGAGCCGGCACATAATCCGATGCCCGGTACATTGTATTGTAATCCCTGTAACGCATGCCAGGCCGTACATCAGGCACAGTCCGGACCGGCATGGCTGCGGCTGCCGCACCTGATGGCGTGAACAGTCCGTCTCCATTCTCCTGAAAAGTCTCCACCCTCCCGCTCTCGTACTTTATCGACAGTATCTCAGACATGGACACGGAATACACCACCCCGTCCGGCTCGTCATACATCCGATATCTGACATTGCCGGCTTCGATTTCCAACACCTTGGCCATGACAGTATCGCCGTTCTTCAAGGTGACGATATCCTGCGCGGTCATCTGAAAAAATCCTGCTGTCACGAATGCCAGCAATGCAAATATCTTCCTCATATCATAAACACTTTACTTAAGTCCCATGCTTCGTGCAATACCGAGCTGAAGGCCGCGGAGTTCGGCTATACCGCGCATCCGGCCGTAATATGAATAGCCCGGATTCGTCTTGCGGTTCAGGTCGTCGCACATCTGGTGTCCGTGGTCAGGCCGCACAGGTATGGATACATGGCGGCGCTGCTGCACTTCCAGAAGAGCCTTCATCATGCCGTACATGTCCACGTCCCCTTCCAGATGGTTCGCCTCATAGAAATTGCCCTCGGCATCCCTCTTGGTGCTCCTCAGGTGGACGAAGCCGACCCTGTCCCCGAACTCATACATCATGGACACCATGTCATTGTCCGGACGGACACCGAAAGAACCTGTGCAGAGGCAGAGTCCGTTGGATACGTTAGGCACGGCCTCCACGAGTTTCCTGAAATCTTCGGCAGTGGAAAGTATGCGCGGCAGGCCGAGAATCGGGTAAGGAGGATCGTCAGGATGGATGACCATCTCCGCGCCGCACTCGTCAGCCACAGGGCACACCTCCTTCAGGAAATATATCAGATTGCTGCGGAGCTGTTCCGCATCCACGCCGTCATAGCGGGCAAGAGCCTCCCTGAACTGATCCAGAGTGAAGCTTTCCTCGCTTCCCGGAAGGCCTGCGATCATGTTTCTGGTCACAAGGGCGATTTCAGCCTCGTCCATCTTATCGAAACGGGCCTTGGCACGGGCGATCTCCTCCGGAGTATATTCCTTCTCCGCGCCCTGACGCTTCAGGATGAAGAGGTCGAAAGCCATGAAGGCGTCCTTCTCGAAGCGCAGCCCTCTGGAACCGTCCTCCATCTCGTATGCCAGATTCGTTCTGGTCCAGTCGAGGACAGGCATGAAATTATACGTGATGCACTTTATCCCGCATTCGGCCAGATTCCTTATCGACTGCTTGTAGTTTTCTATATACTTCCGGAAATCTCCGGTCTGCGTCTTGATATGCTCATGGACAGGGACGCTTTCCACCACGCTCCAGACCAATCCGGCATCGGCTATCATCTTCTGGCGCTTGCGGATCTCTTCCACGCTCCACACCTCGCCGTTCGGGATATGATGCAGGGCATGGACTATGTCGGTCACGCCTGCCTGCTTTATGAAACTAAGGCTTATAGGGTCGTTGGGGCCATACCAGCGCCAACTCTGTTTCATCAGATACATATTGTCTATCGTTTTTCGGTGCATCTTCCGATGCAATTTTTAAAAACTCTCTCTTTCCGCGGCTTAAATCGAGAAGGCATCGAAACCGCCGTCCACTACGGCCACAGTACCGGTCACGGCCTTCGAAGCGTCCGAAGCCAGCCAATGCAGGGTGCCGAGCAGCTCTTCAGGCTCGAGGAATCTGTTTATAGGGGTATGCGAAAGAATCGTATGCGACCTTTCCGTCAGGCTGCCGTCCGGATTCGTCAGAAGAGTGCGGTTCTGGTTCGTCAGGAGGAAGCCCGGAGCTATCGCATTCACCCTGATATCCTCGCTGAACTTCATGGCGAGCTCAGCACAGAGATACTTGGTCCAGTTCACTACAGCAGCCTTGGCCACTCCGTAACCTGCCACTCTGGTCAGAGGACGGAGAGCCGACTCGCTGGCGAAATTGATGATGGAACCGCTCTTCTGCTCAGCCATGGCCTTCGCGAATACCATCGTAGGAAGGATGGTGCCGAACAGATTCAGCTCGGTGACCTTCTTCACTGCGTCGATATCCAGATCGAAAATGGTCTTGTCAGGCGGCACAGTCGCAGCCGGCATATTGCCTCCGGCAGCATTCAGCAGGATGTCGACCCTGCCGTATTTCTCCATTACCTTCGTGTAGTTATCCTCCAGCACAGCCTTGTCGAGGACATTGGTCGGCAGGAAAATGGCCTCTCCGCCTTCTGCCTTGATGTCCGCGATGATCCCGTCGGCCACCGATGCGGAACGTTCCAGATCCAGAAGCACGACTTTCGCTCCCTGGGATGCAAAATACTTGACGATAGCGGTGCCCAGAACACCGCATGCGCCGGTCATGACAGCGACCTTGTCTTTGATGTCAAATAAATTTTTCATAGCGACAGTAATAAAAAATATGAATGTGTACGTACACAAAGGTACTTATTATTTTGCATTATCCAATAAAAAAGATAATATTTGTACGTTATTCATATTTTTTCGAATTTTAGTGATAATTTTTCTTTTTTCATTGCATTTTTAATGCAATTTTAAAAAAATATCGCAAAATTCGCCGGAATGCTCTGAAGACGGATAAAATTCTTACAGGATGGCAAAGCAAGTAAAGATCAAGGATATCGCGAAAATGGCCGGAGTATCGGCCGGGACCGTGGACAGGATTCTGCACAATCGCGGAAATGTCTCGGCAGCCAGCCGCGAAGCTGTCGAAAACGTATTGGCCAGGACTGGCTACAAATACAATATCCACACTTCCGCCGTCTCGCTGAAAAAGGCATACAGAATCATAATCGCCATACCGACAGCGATAAAGGGCGAATATTGGGGGAATATCCAGAGGGGCATAGAACATGCGATGGAGGAGTACTCCGACGTGGCCATCGACTTCGAATACGCGTATTACAACCAGTTCGACATCTATTCCTGCAGGGATTCGTTTGCAGGCATTCCCGACAAGAACCCGAGCGCAGTCATCATCGGGGCGACTTTCGCTTCAGAGACGGTGACGCTGTGTTCCCGTCTCGACGAGAAAAACATCCCCTATGTTTTCGTGGATGCCGTCATCGAGGGCACCCATCCTTCGGCCACCTTCTCGTCTGACCAGAACGCCTGCGGCAGGATAATAGGCAGGATGCTGAATCTTTTCACGCCACGCGATGCGGAGCTGGCGGTATTCGGTTCAAGACGTACAGGAAACGAACGGGCGAGCAACTCCAAGACCAGAATGGAAGGGTTGAAAGAATATTTCGGCAGCCTGAACTACAGGCGCGAGATAAAGGAGTCCAAACTTTCGGTCCTCGACCCGGAAGAATCGCGGAAAGACATCCTCGATTTTCTGGAAAGGAACCCGCGAGTGAAAGGCATAGCCGTCCTGAACTCCAGAGGCTACATTCTCGCCGACATTCTGGCAGCCCAGCAGATAAAGGATATCCGCATCGTCACCTTCGACCTGACAGTGAACAACTCCAGATGCGTGGAAAACGGCACATTGTCGGCAATAATCTGCCAGAGACCGGAACTGCAGGGCTTCCATGCAGTGAAAGCCATAATCAGGATACTGCTTTACAACATTCCTGACAAGAATATCCATCACTACATGCCTACCGACATCATCATCAAGGAAAATCTGCCGGTCTACAGGGAAATCTACGCCGAATAAGACGCCTGCGGGTTCAGGTTGGAGGTCACTGACGCATCCGGAATGGAAATGACGAAAGTGAACTGACCGAGTGAGCCGCCATAGCTTCCCGCTCCCTGCGGAAGGCCGTCGGGAATGACAGTCTCGAAAACAGCCTCGAATGCAGAATCCCATTCCATCCCGCCGGCTCCGGACCGGAGAAAAGCCCCCATGTCCAGAGAGAGCGTCATAAGCGTTTCAGAAGGCGTGCCGGCAAATGCCAGAGTTTCCAAAGGCTGGCAGACCGCAGCATTCCTCATGTTCGGTCCATGCCAGAAAAACAGTCCGGAAGGAATGTCTATCCTCACACCGGCAGATGAAGTTCCGGCCGGCTCCACTGTCACGGCATCCAGCATGTTGAATGAAGAACCGTCACCGAAACCGGCGGCATATACGACACCTTCGGCATCAGCGGTATAGGTAATATCGAAAACATACCCGTCTTCCTTTTCCGGTACCGTGACATAGCCGCCTGCATCTTTGGAAATGAACAGCCTCGAAGCCACATCGCCGTCAAAGGCGACGGATACCTGCGCATTCTTCCATGAAGACATCCTGCTTCTCAGACCGTCATTTTCCATGCATTCCCCATGATATCTTTCCAATATCTGCCCTTCGACCTCAGCCAGCAGGGCTTCAGCGACTTCAGGCTGCTTCATCGCAGTGCTGAATGTTATATAAGCCGGGTTTTGAGGAATGTCAATAACAGCCTGTCGTCCGAAATCCTCTGCGAAATCCTCCATGAAAGTCCTTATTTCACCGAGGATTCCCGATCTGCCGTCATCGCCGGCCAAAGAACCGTCGCCGGCGGAACCTTTCGCTGAAGGATACAGGGAGCCGTGCACCAAAGCATCGGCAAACGTATTCCACGCTTCGTCAGTCCCTTCTCCCACGTATTCCACGTCAGAATCCGCCCGGGAAATTTCAGTTCTCGACACCACCCTTTCCAGTACGACAGGGCATTCATAAGGGGCATCCGAAGTCCCTGCAGCCGTCGCCGGAATATCCGTAACATCCATATAGAACAGATTGCCGTCACTGAAAGGCACCCGTGGCAAAGACAGGAATATGCCGGTCAGCGGCAGATATTGATAGCTTTCCGCCGAAGTCCCGTCTTCCAGTCCGTAATATCCGCCCGTCACTCCCTGCACCGGACTCTTGTAGTGCAGGACAGTGTTCGCATCGGACATGCCGTCCAGACCGAAAAGTGCGGGATCGGCATTGGCCACGAAGACGGCTGTATATGTATTGCCGGCAGGCAAAGTATCCTTCAATGCCTCTCTCTGCTCCCAGGTCATGTTCTCCCTCGTCAGAGGCCAGACAGTCTGTCTCCCGATATCCGGAATCACCCGATATGAAAAAAGGAAGCAGGCTCATTCGAGCTTGCCTCCTTTCTCATCGTACAATTCATTCTGCAGGACAGAAAATCCGGTATCTTCCACAAGCCGGATCTTGCACTTGTACTTTCTCTTCCACTTTCCGAGTGTCGAGAACATCCCTCTTGTAAGATATGCCCCGAGAATAGGGCTTGTCCTGAGCGTAAAGGACTTCATTTCCTTTTCGGAAACATAAAACGCGAGTTTTCTCTCTATAGCCTCATCTATGAGCAGGCTCGGAGCGATCTTGCCGGTCCCGTGGCATACGGGACAGATTTCCGTGGTATTGATCTCCGTAGCCGGCCGTACTCTCTGACGGGTGATCTGCATCAGCCCGAATTTGGTCAGAGGCAGCACGTTATGCTTGGCGCGGTCGCTCTGCATCAGCTCCTGCATGTGCTTGTAGAGAAGGTTCCTGTGTTCCTGACTCTCCATGTCGATGAAATCGACTATAACTATGCCTCCCATATCCCTGAGGCGGAGCTGGCGGGCAATCTCTTCGGCAGCATAGCAGTTCACGTCGTAGGTGTTCTGCTCCTGCTCCTTGCTCTTGCCTCTGGTGCCGCTGTTCACATCAATGACGTGCAGCGCTTCTGTATGCTCTATCACAAGATACGCACCCTGCTTTATCGGCACCACCTTTCCGAAAGAACTCTTGATCTGCCGGGTGACCTCGAAATGGTCGAAAATCGGCTGATCACCCTTGTAGAGCCTCACAATCTTTTCCTGTTCCGGGGATATCAGGGAGATATAGTTTCTCGCCTCGTCATAGACCGCCTCGTTGTTGATGTAGATGTTCGAAAACGAGTCGTTCAGAAGATCCCTCAGGACTGTGGTGGTCTTGCTGTATTCCGTAAACAGCTGCTGGATGGACTTGGATTTGGCTATCTTGGCCCATGAACTCTCCCATTTTTCTATCAGCGCCATCAGCTCCGCATCCAGCACGGCAGCATTCTTGCCTTCGGCCGCGGTGCGTATGATGGCTCCGTAATTCTTGGGTAGGATGTTCCTGACCAAGGTTTCCAGACGACGCTTCTCCTCTTTCGAAGCTATCTTCTGGGATACGCTCACCTTTTCTGCAAAAGGTAGAAGGACTATGTTCCGTCCTGCCAATGAAATCTCCGCAGTCAGTCGTGATCCTTTCGTGGAAATCGGCTCCTTGACGATCTGTACAATGATCATCTGCCCCTGGGTCAGCACATTTTCTATCCGGCCTTCCTTCTGCAGGATAGGTCCTATTTTGATGTGCGAATACAGATTCTTCGCATCCGCGTTCGGATTCAGCCTCCTCACGAACTCGTCGAAAGAACTGAAATAAAGCCCCAGATCGAGATAATGTACGAAAGCCTCCTTTTCATCCCCGATGTCCACAAAGGCAGCGTTCAGGGCAGGCAGCAGCTTCTTCACTTTTCCGAGATACACATCCCCGACTGAATAGCTGTGGCCCTGGCTCGACTCTTTGTTCAACTCGATCAGCTTGCGGTTTTCCAGCAGAGCTATCGAAATTTCCGTTGAATTGACATCAACGATCAGATCTTTTACAGACTCCATCAATCTATTGGCGTGATAAAAACAACAAAGGGGTGCCATCCTGACACCGCCTTATGTTCGGCCTGCTGCGCCTGCCGGCGCAGACCAGAGAAACTACTTTCTCTTCTTATGCCTGTTCTTACGCAAGCGTTTCTTACGCTTGTGCGTCGACATCTTATGTCTTTTTCTTTTCTTACCGCTTGGCATAATTCAAAAGTTTAAAATTTATTTCTTAACGATATTCATGAAAACCTTTGCAGGTTTGAATGCAGGAATGTCATGTGCCGGGATAGTCAGCGTAGTCTTCTGCTTGATGTTTCTGGCTGCCTTCTCTGCCCTGTGCTTGATGATGAAGCTGCCGAAACCTCTAAGGTACACCGGATTCCCCTTAGCCAAAGAATCCTTTACGCTTTCCATAAACGCTTCGACTACAGTCTGAACCGTAATTTTCTCAATCCCGGTCGCCTTTGCGACCTCATTTACAATCTCTGCCTTTGTCATTGCTATAAACTTTTATTAAAATATAAAATTTCCGCTAATTCGTGCAAAAGTAGATTTATTTTTTTAATATTCAAAATCATATCCGATTTTTTCGGAAAAATGAATGGAAAAGCGGCCTACCTCACCCGTATTCTGACAGAAGCAGGCTTCAAGCCGTCAGCAGAAACGGTCAGCACGGCATCGCCTTCCGTCTCTGCAGAACGGACGATTACCGTAAGTTTCCCGTTGAACAGATGCATCCTCGGTTCCTGAAACGGATCGAGTGATGTCGGATCGCCGTTGGCGGAAGCCATGAATGTACCGGCTCCGGTCACTTCGAACTCTGCGAGGCGGTCATCGAGAGGGCAAGGATTACCGTCCTTGTCAGCTACGGATACAGTGACATAGGCCAGATCCTTGCCGTCGGCAGCCAGTTCGGTACGGACAGGTTCAAGGACTATCCTGTACGGCTCCGCCGCCGTGCGGACTGTCTTTTCATCCACGACCCTGCCGTCGGCATCGTATGCCACTACCTTCACTTCGCCCGGCTCATAGATGACCTCAGGCCACATCAGGCGGAATCTGGATTCCACCGGAGCATTCACATCCCCGAGCTGCCCTGCCCATGATGCATAGGAAGAGGCTGCCACAGTGTCCACCGGCACGGCATAGCCGTCTGCGCCTTTCTTCATCCGGCCCTGACTCTTTCCGTTGACGAAAAGTTCGGCTTCCGGCCAGCTGGTGTAGACGAAAACCGGGACATTCTTCCCTTCCATGCCTTCCCAGTTCCAGTGAGGCAGGATATGCAGGGTGCTTTCATCCTTGTTCCATACGCTGCGGTAGAGCCAGTATCTGTCTTTCGGGATGGACGCCAGATCTATGATTCCGAACATGGAACTGTGATTCGGCCATGAATCCGTATCATACGGGCTCGGCTCCCCGAGATAGTCGAAGCCTGTCCATACGAACTGTCCAAGCAGCCAGTCGCAGTCCTCTGCCAGAGCCAGGTCCACATCCGGGATGTTCGACCAGCCGCAGGCTTCGAGATCATAAGCGGAACACTGGTGGTCTTCATATCTGGCCCCATAACGTTTCATGACAGGGAGCTTGTAGGCTCCGCGGGTACTGACGGTGGATGCCGTCTCGGATCCGAGCACGAAACCTTTCGAGAGGGAATCGAAGACTTCCCGGTACCTGAATGTCCTGTAGTTGATGCCAGGGATGTCGATCATCGCGGCAAAACCGTTTTCAAGGATGCAGTCCACCTGATCCATACCGCAGGTCACCGGTCTGGTAGGGTCTTCCCTGTGGCAGATGTCCTGCAGGAAGGAGGCTACCTTATAGCCGGAAGGCGAACACTGGCTCGGCACTTCGTTTCCGATGCTCCACATCACGACAGAAGGGTTGTTCCTGAAGTTATGCAACATGTTCACCATATCCTTTTCGGCCCATTCGTCGAAAAAGCGATGATATCCGTTTTCGCACTTGGCTATATCCCATTCGTCGAACGGCTCCACCATCATCATGAAGCCCATCTCATCGCACAGACGCACAAGTTCGGGAGCCGGCATGTTGTGCGTGGTTCTGATGGCGTTGCACCCCATGTCCTTGAGCAACTCCAGCTGATGTCTCAGGGCGGAAACATTTACCGCAGCCCCGAGCGGGCCGAGGTCATGATGGTTGCACACTCCCTTGAATGTGGTCCTGACACCGTTCAGGAAAAAGCCTTTGTACGGGATATATTCTATGGATCTGATGCCGAATACCGTTTCGTATGTATCCAGTCTGTTTCCGTCCGCGCCGAAGATTTCCGACACGGCTCTGTACAGGAGAGGGGTATCCGGAGACCAGAGCCCCGGCTCCCGGACCGTGAGACACTGCTCCGCTTCCTGCCGGGCGGCCCCGAGGATGACTTCGGTTTCGGATGAGGCAGCCACGTCTCCGTCCGGAGCGTAGACGGTGGTCTTCAGCCTGACCTTTGCATCCGGCGAAGCCTGAATACATGACTTAGGCGCAGCTATCGTGGTCCTGATATCTACCTGCGCTTCCTTTTCATCCACGCGCGGAGTAGTGATGCAGGTTCCCCAGACCGGAATATGCACCGGCTCGGTGACAATCAGGCGGACATTCCTGTACAGGCCGGCTCCCGGATACCATCTGGAAGAAAACGGCCTGTTCTCCAGAGTCACGGCCAGAAGGTTGTCCCCCGGCTCCGCTGCATCTGTGACATCGCACCAGAATGAATTGTAGCCGTATGGCCAGAAGCATACTTCCTTTCCGTTCACATACACCCTCGCCTCGCTCATGGCTCCGTCGAAAAGGAGTACGGCATTCTTGCCGTCAGGCACACTGAAAACGGTCCGGTAACAGCCTTTGCCGATATACGGCAGACCGCCGGTCCTGCCTGTCTTCAGCGATACTTCCGTTTCCAGATTCTGCTTTACTGCGACTTCCTGAAGGTCGATGTTCCTGTCGAAGTGTCCGGTGATCGCCCAGTCATGAGGAACAGTCACCTCCTTCCAGCCTGAATCGTCAAACTGAACGGAAGTCACGTCGCCTGTCGGATCCTGAGAGAATTTCCATCCTTTTTCCAGCAGCATTTCGGTTCTCTGCGCCGAAGCCGGAAGCGCGAAGGCTGCAAAGAGGAAAAGCATCGACAGGATGCCCTGCATTTTACATAATCCGGAACCTGTAATTCGTCGTGTCTTCATTTCTATACGGATGTCTTGGTTTTTCATGTCGTCATATTCGGGTGCATTCTTGCCGCTACGGCAGAGTCTTGCCGTCAGTCAGGGTTATCTTCACTTTCTTATCCTTGACTATAATATAATAGTCTCCGGCTTCGACGAAGCGTTCCCCGTCGGCATTCACGAAAGAAAGATCCTTTGCCGGGTCTATTTCAAAGGTGAAAGTATATTCCTCGCCGGCTTTCAGGAGCTTCTTTTCGAAGTGCTTCAGTTCCTTGACAGGACGGGTGAGAGTGGAATAAGGGTCGCAGATATACCATTGGACGGTTTCCTTGCCGTCCATCTGACCGGCGTTGCGCACGGTAATGCTGGCGGTGACGGTATCATTGACAGTGAAACTGTCAGCCGAAACGGTGAGCTGTCCGTATTCATAGTCGGTGTAGCTGAGACCGTATCCGAATTCGTACATAGGAGTGCTCGGGATGTCCTGATAGAGGCCCTGAGTGCCGCGGCGTCCGCTGTCGCGACGGTTGTAATATATAGGAATCTGCCCCGTGGTGTACGGGAAGGTGACGGTCAGGCGGCCCGACGGATTGGATTCTCCGGTAAGGATAGAGGCCACCGCCTTTCCTGCCATCACGCCCGGCTGCCATATCTCAAGGACGGCATCGGCTGCCGGAGAGATGCGGGTAAGGTCTAGCGAACGTCCGTTCGAGAGAAGCACCACCACCGGTTTTCCCGTTTCCTTCACTGTCATCAGGAGCTCTTCCTGTATGCCCGGAAGGGCAATAGTGGAGCGTGAGGCGTTTTCGCCGCTCCAGCTGCGTTTTTCGCCGAGGCAGAGCACTACCACGTCAGCCTGCGATGCTGTTTCCACCGCTTCCTCGAATCCTCCCGGGATTTCAGAGTCGAAGTCGCAGCCTTGGGCATATGCGGGTTCGGTCCCTAAGACTTCCTTAAGACCGTCAAATATGCTTACGACGTCTTCAGCGCGGCCCCGGCCGTACCATGAGCCGAGAAGATCGGCCTGATTTTTCGCCATTGGCCCGATAAGGGCTATCTTCAAGTCAGCGGAGAGCGGGAGGATGTCAGAGTCGTTTTTCAGGAGCACCATGGATTCGATGGCTGCCTGTTCGGCGATTTCGAGGCTGCGAGGGAGGAGTATCCTTTCGGATTCCGGCTTTTCTTCCGTGTACGGATTATCGAAGAGACCGAGGCGGAATTTGAGTGTCAGGACCCTGCGCACGGCGTCATCTATGCGGTCTTCGGAGACCTTGCCTTCAGCCACGAGGTCTTCGAGATGCTGCATGTAGAGGTTGTCGACCATGTCCATGTCCAGACCTGCGTTGATGGCATACATGGCTGCGGCCTTCCCGTCTTCCGCCATGCCCTGGTTTATGAGCTGGACGACTGCGTTCCAGTCTGCCACGATGAAGCCGTCATGTCCCCATTTTTCCTTGAGGACATCTGTCATGGTGTAGCGGTTTGCGGAGCCGGGAGTACCGCTGATGTTGTTGAAGGAGCTCATGAGGGTGGCGGCTCCTGCCTTGACGCCGGCTTCGAACGGAGGAAGATATGTATCCCAGAGTGTCTGGCGGGAGATTTCCGTAGGTACGTAGTCGCGGCCGGCTTCGGATGCGCCGTAGCCGACATAGTGCTTAAGACAGGCGGCTATGTTGTACGGCTGCGAGAGGTCGTCGCCCTGATATGCCTTCACGGAAGCTGCGCCGAATACCGATGTCAGGTACGGGTCTTCTCCATAGCCTTCGGCAATACGGCCCCAGCGCGGGTCTCTGGCAATGTCGACCATAGGCGAGAATGTCCAGTCGATACCGGCATCATAGGCTTCCTGTGCTGCCACGCGGCAGGCCTGGCCGGCAAGTTCCGGGTTCCATGTGGCGCCGAGTGCCAGCGGGATCGGATATACTGTCCGGAAACCGTGTATGACATCGAAGCCGAAGAGGATCGGAATTCCGAGTCTGGTGCCTTCGACAGCTTTTTTCTGCATAGCGTTCCGGAGCTCGGCATCGTCGCCGAAGTAGATCAGGGAGCCGGTTTCGCCCGGGATGTTGGTCACTACTTCGTCAAGGTTGTTCACGTTGTCGTTCCGGCCGAGGGTGTACTGGTTCAGCTGGGCGATTTTTTCCTGCAATGTCATGCGGGACATCAGGTCTGTAACTCTGGTGTCGATGGAAAGGGTGGCGTCCTTGTATGGCGGCAGCTGCTGTTTTTTCGCTGCGGCCGGCATTCCGGTTCCTATCGGCATTGCATCCGCATCCGGTGATGCAGAACATGTTTCAGCTGCCGCCGGCATTTCTGTTCCGGCAAACATTACATCTGTATCCGGTGATGCAGAACATGTTTCAGCTGCCGCCGGCATTCCGCCCGAGACGGATGGGTGCGTTTCCGCTGCCGCCGGCATTTCTGTTCCGGCCGGCATTCCGCCCGAGACGGATGGGTGCGTTTCCGCTGCCGCCGGCATTTCTGTTCCGGCAAACATTACATCTGTATCCGGTGATGCAGAACATGTTTCAGCTGCCGCCGGCATTCCGCCCGAGACGGATGGGTGCGTTTCCGCTGCCGCCGGCATTTCTGTTCCGGCCGGCATTCCGCCCGAGACGGATGGGTGCGTTTCCGCTGCCGCCGGCATTCCGGATGCAAGCATCAGGCATACCATAGCAGCGAGTCCGGCCGTCCTGACGGCGAGTCTTGGGGAGCGGGCGCGGCTGGCTGCGTTAGCGTGGGCGGAAGCCGATGGTATTTCTACTCGGCTGGCTGCATAGGCTTGGGCGTCGCTGATTACGTGGCTTTGGACAGTGTCGTCTGCGTAGCTGGCCGCAGGGCTGATTGCAGCCATCGCCGGCTGCACATCATTGGTTCCGGCATCGGTCGCCGTGACATACGCTGCAGCCCCGCCGGCAACCGCCACCGGAGCTGACTCCTGAATGGATTTCAGAAAAAAAGACATTCTTTTCATATCTACTGTTTTAATATATTTCCTGTTTTATGCGCATTGCATGACATCCGGGCTCCCGGCTCCTGCGACACTTTTCCCGCATCCCGTTTTTCGCGACAATCAATGCATTCCTGCCTCCGCGGCTATTTCCGCAATTCAGTCCGCGCCGCGACAAATACGTTCCGCCTCCGCAACTATTTCCGTCACTCCAGTCTGCGCCGCGACAAATACAGTCCGCCTCCGCAACTATTTCCGCAATTCAGTCCGCGCCGCGACAAATACGTTCCGCCTCCGCGACCATTTCCGCAATTCAGTCCGCGCCGCGACAAATACATTCCGCCTCCGCAACTATTTCCGCAATTCAGTCCGCGCCGCGACAAATACGTTCCGCCTCCGCGACCATTTCCGCAATTCAGCCCATAAATTTAGTTGTAGTTCCGAAATTATACAACACCAATTACACACTCTTTTCCCAAATTTACTTCCCTACCAACACATCCCCCGCACCGCCGTCATCAATCACCACACTTCCCCACCCTTTTCTCCATCATTATCCTCTCTCTGACTACTTTCACCCGAATCTCCACTCTATCTCCTTCACCCGTCACGCTATCTTCTATCCCCCCCCCCCGGACCTGAAGCATTCTCGGCGCAAAATGATACTAGTCCCGAAGAAATATCACGGACTAGGTGCATTTCATACCCAAAACGACACAGGTCCAGTGGAAACATCACGGACTAGGTGCATTTCATACCCAAAACGACACAGGTCCAGTGGAAACATCACGGACTAGGTGCATTTCATACCCAAAACGACACAGGTCCCGTGGAAACATCACGGACTAGGCGCACTTTCAGCGCAAAATGATACTAGTCCAGTGGAAACATCACGGACTAGGCGCATTCTCGGCGCAAAATGATGCTAGTCCCGAAGAAAACAAGCGGACTAGGTGCATTTCATACCCAAAACGACACAGGTCCCGTGGAAACATCACGGACTAGGCGCACTTTCAGCGCAAAATGATGCTAGTCCCGAGGAAATATCACGGACTAGGTGCATTTTCAGTTCAAAATGATACTAGTCCCGAGGAAACATCACGGACTAGGTGCATTTTCAGTTCAAAATGATACTAGTCCCGAGGAAACATCACGGACTAGGTGCATTTCATGCGCAAAATGATGCTAGTCCCGAGGAAAAATTACGGACCTGGAGCAAATTGCATTGGAAATGCGCCAGGTCCGGTAAAATGCAATAAATGCGGCAAATGCGGGAAATGCAATAAATGCGGCAAATACAACAAATACAGCAAATGCAGCAAATGCAGCAAATGTGCTTATCTCGCCTTGCCACATTCCTCTTCTCCCGGCGGTGAGCAGGCTGGCGGAAAAGCGAGCACGATTGACCCCGGCAGGGGTTGTACTCTTGTGCGAGCGACGGCAGCCTGCGGGCACCAGACCGGATTCAGCAGGCTGCGCAGGAAGTTACCACGAACTGCGCAGGAGACGACGCCAGGCTGCGCAGGAAGTTACCACGAACTGCGCAGGAGACGACGCTAGGCTGCGCAGGAAGTTACCACGAACTGCGCCGGAAGTTACCACGAACTGCGCCGGAGACGACGGCAGCCTGCGGGCACCAGACCGGATTCAGCAGGCTGCGCAGGAAGTTACCACGAACTGCGCAGGAGACGACG
>CALUUA010000015.1 GCA_944323845.1 uncultured Bacteroidales bacterium | reverse complement strand
AGGCAGCCTTCGGGGCCGGTCTGCTTCTCGTCTGACAGGTACTCCACACGGATGTTTGGATAGACCTCGAACGGCTCTCCCGCCTTGTCGAATCTCTGGACGGCAACAACCCTCCTTTTCAGACCCACCTGCGGGCCGGCTATGCCGACTCCGTCCTGCGTGGAATCTGTGACCGTTACATGAATTTCAGATTCCTGTAATTTATGTATGTCCTTACATATGACGGATAGAAGAACCCGGCAATATTTTTACCTGCGGATATTGCCGGAAACAGTCCGTCATACAGGAATGTGTCCATATCCTTCCAGGAAGCGCATGCCGGGATTTCAGTGTATGACATAGGCAACAGTTCATAAACACCGGCTCTTCCCGCAAGGGATTCGGACACTGACTTCATAAGTTCGAAATTGGAACTTCCAGAGAGAAAAAATTTCCTGTCCGGGTTAATCCATTTTATGCAAAATTGGAATTTGATTCCAAAGTCTCAAAATCACTCGGCAAGTCCGACAACGGGTCTGACGGAGGCGCCATCGAACCGAGGCATCCCAATATTATCGAAGTAATTGGCGTTGCCGTTAAAATATAGATGCTCTCCGTAATCAAGCATGTGTGACCATCGTTCGTCGGCCCAATAAGAGCCACACAAATCTTCTTCAAGGAGAGATGATCCCTGAATCCATCCTGCCGCAGGGAGGAATATGGAATTTCCGTTCGGCCCGGTGACTTTACAGCCTCTGCATCCGTTCATCTCAGTCCATTCCCATTCACCCTTTTCCAACAGTTCTTCCACCTGAACTTTTGTCGGAAGCTGCCATGGAGCGCCCCAGATCGCACGGGCCGCATCATATTCCTTCGAGCCCGTGATGGAGAGTATATCATTATCTATTTCGATGGCATTCTCTTTCGTGTACTCATCCTTCGGGGTGATCTCGCCCCACGCAAAATAATCGCCGTATTCCTCCGGGCTATCAGCCCCGACATTGCAGGCAGCCCATCTGACGCTTAGACCGAGGTCAACATACCCGTGACCAGATAAAGCCTCCAGTACCGAAACATCGCACCTCGCAGTCTTTCCTCCGTCCGCCGTTATTGCGACGATGACAGTCTCCCCTGCCGACAGGCCCTTGACAACCCCGTTTTCATCCACCGATGCCGTCTCCGGGTCGGCACTTTCCCACTTAACGGTCTTGTCCGTCGCAGTCTCGGGATAGACCGTCGCAGTCAATGTCTTTGTTTCGTCAATTCCGAGTACAATGGCAAGTGCGTCCTTGTCAAGACTTACACTCTCTACCGGTACCGGAGTTTCAGTATCAGGCTCCTTTTCGCATGATATGATACCCGTCACAGCAAGCGATGCCGCAGACAAAAAGATTGCAATTCGTTTCATAATTGACATTTTTTCGCAGTATGTAAATTTAACAACTTCTTCCTGTCCTTTTCCGTCTCCGCCCGAACAGAACACGATTTTTGTCGTTAGAGCAAAAGAAATTGCGATTAGAGCAAACGAGACGGTTGCGTGTTGCTGCTGTTTTAATAGTGGCAAAAAGTTGCAAAAACTATTGCAAATCACGTGCAAAAAGTTGTATATTTGTGCATAATTTATTGATATTATGCTCAATAGAAAAGTTTTCGCCCAACTGGAACAATGGTTCAAATCC
Source organism: uncultured Bacteroidales bacterium (assembly GCA_944323845.1). Taxonomy (GTDB): domain Bacteria; phylum Bacteroidota; class Bacteroidia; order Bacteroidales; family UBA932; genus Cryptobacteroides. Next base: position 56,997 of record CALUUA010000015.1, on the reverse strand, counting down.
GGAATCAGAAAAGCTGCATTTCTTGACGGTGCAAGGCAGGTCGGCAAGACCACTGCAGTACGGGAACTGGCAAGACGCCTCTTCGACAACTTCGTGGAGGTGAACTTCATAAAGACTCCAATGGCGAAACAGGCCTTTGACGGGGATCTTGATACAAAGACGATAGTCCGCAACCTTTCAGTGATGGGCTTCGGTCCCTTTGTAAAGGGGAATACGCTTGTATTTTTTGATGAGATACAGGAGTGCCCGAATGCCCGTACCGCCATCAAGTTCCTGGTCGAAGAGGGAGAATACCGCTTCATTGAGTCAGGGTCGCTTCTCGGAGCGAACTATAAGGGAGGGAGCGACGGTTCGGAGGTGGTATCATCGTATCCTGTCGGCTTCGAAACCAGAATGAACGTATATCCGCTGGACTTCGAGGAGTTCCTGTGGGCTTGCGGCATCAATGGCGATGTTATCGATGTCTTGCGGGAATGCTACAGGAAACTGACACCTGTGCCGCAGTTTGTACATGAAAGGATAATGGGCTATTTCAGACAATACCTCATTGTCGGCGGTATGCCGGAGGCTGTCCAGACATTCGTGACCGAGGATGATTTCGGGAAAGTGGAGGCAGTCCACAGGGACATAATAGCCAGTTACAGAGATGACATATCCAAATATGCCGGCAGGGACAAGACATTGGCAAAAAGGGTGTTTGATGCCATACCGTCCCAACTCGCCAAGCAGGACAAGCGGTTCGTTCTGGCGGAATTGGAGAAAGGCGCGTCCCGGAGGAAATACGAGGACCCGACACAGTGGCTGATAGATGCAGGTGATGCCTACTATTCCTTCAATACGACGAATTTCGAACTCCCGTTCTCGTCATATGAAAACAGAAAACTGTACAAACTGTATATGGTGGATACCGGGCTTGTGAGCCATATGATGCTCAAGGGAATGCAGTTCAAAGTCCTAAACGGCGACATATCGGTCAACGAGGGAGCTCTTGCGGAGAATTATGTGGCAACGGAACTCTCCAGCAAAGGCATGGATCTGCACTATTATGACAAAAAGAGCAAGCAGGAGCTCGACTTCATATTAGAGGAGGATGGCGCTATAACCATTCTTGAGGTGAAGTCAGGTACTGCGTACAGACAGCATGCCTCACTTAATGCGGCCATCCGGACTTTCCCGGACAGAATAGGCCGTGCCATCGTCCTGTGCGGCAGCAATGTGGAGAAATCTGACGGCATCATATATCTGCCGTTCTATATGACGATGTTCATGTAAATCTGCCGCTGCCCGGCAATGATTGGATTTTGTCGTCAGAGCCCAACATCTTTTTTTCTGAGCACAGGATAAGAATAAGTCCTATCAGAGGAGAAATGAGACAGACGACAAGACCTCCACAAATGCCTATTTTCCGATCTTTACCAAACTGCGCCACAAAGACCGTGATTATAATTCTTGCGGCAATAAGAAAAACGATTGTTTCCATAACATTTTCAAGAACTATTCACAGTTATAATAGCCCAGCAAAACGAGAATTATGCACGATACTTTCAGAAACAATGCAGTATAACATAACAATCGGATAATGACTTTCATCACAGACCAGAGCTTCGGGAATTTAAAGTTTGACATTTCAGATTTAATTGAATTTATTTGCTATCATTTCTCTTTTTGAAAAGAAGACTTATAATCCAAATTATCGGAGCAATGGCAATCAATATGACAATTAGAATATTGATTCCGAATTCTAACCAAGTCAGCAAAGGAATGAGTGCAATAAGACCAACGACAAATAGTATGGGACCTATATATACCAAACATCCGGCATGATTAAAGACCGATTTTTCTCCATTATTAAAAAGGAACAGACATAAAATTGCAACTCCGATAATCGGTAAACCGATAGTCAATGCTTGATTGATTTCATCAGCGCTGCCTACCCCTGTAATATCGTATGTATGCACCTGAAGAAATGATATAATACTTTTCATAATTGAAAATATTATAATTTTTTTGTAAAGAAATTAGGGCTAAACCATATCATTGATTGTTTCTCAAGATATTTGTAGTTATATTCAATAAGATTCGTCACTGCAGCATTACCGGCAAAAATATAATCATTATATACTCCTTCATTTGGATGTTCCACTCTTACATATATTAATCCTCTTGTTTCATTTACCGAATCGTTTTCGGTCATTATTTCTAATGCTATAGGTGATACTAACACATTTTGGTATGATTTACCTGACAAATTGACATTGACAATCCCATAACTTCCATATTTTTTATCCGTACTTATTCTTAAATTTGAATAGTCTGGTTTATCAAGAACAGAATAGACAATACGAGGCGCGCTTAATGGGATAAATGTATCATTTCTATAAGACGGATTGAACATTATATTGTTGCTATAATTATATATCTTAAATGAAATCTGTGGAAAAAATGTACATTTGGAATCATCAAAACAGCTTGAAGCATCAGCTTGTATATCGCAATTTGTCCATTCAAAACATTGAATAGTCCTATCTTCTTTAATAAATTTGTTTTCCGGTAACTTACCTTCATTGCATGATGAAATAATTATACAAAAAAATAACAATGACAAGCAGCGATTTTGTGTTTCCATAATTTATTCTATTTGACAGTTATGAAATATAATTTAACTTCAGAATTGATATGTTCCCATATATAAGCTTTGCCCGGTGATATTCCTTTTACAAACCCATCTTTAGTTATAGAAGCTATATTAGGATCGTCTGATTCCCACCATGAATTCTCTGATGTATCAAACATTTTATATATCTCACCTACTTCTATTGATATTGTTTGGTGCTCCTTTTTTATGAAAGAGTTGTTATTACTTTGAAATTCGTCTTCATGATATAGTATATACAACATAGTGACATATTGTCCTTGGTATGGTTGTGCTATTGACAAGAAATAAGTGTTGATGTCTGTTGTATTGTGATAAAATGAAAAGTCTACAATATTGTTATAATCCATTTGCTTTAATCTACCTTTTATGCCGATATTTTCTGAATTATTGCTTTGTATCGCCGTAAAATCATTAAATGATATAGTCTCAAACATCATAACGCCTTCTCCCATCAGAGCATTATCTAATGTCACAGCGAAAAAAAATCCACGTTGCTTATATATACCGTAATCCATTCTTCCATATACAAACCCATTGAGTTGACAGATCCATTTAAAAGGTTGTGAATCATACTGCACACCAATACCTATGATTTTGAACTCTTTCAAGGGAGTAAAATTGTTTTGCGAATAAATCTTACTCGAAGAAGAAAACATAAATAAGCAAGAAATAATCACATAAAATATCAGTTTATTATACTTGAAAATTATGTTCTTTAATGCATCCATATACGACTTAAATAATTGCTTATATTTCACAGTTAAGTTATTTACTGACAGAATTCATCCGGAATTATGCTTAGCTCATGTTTATCATAAAAAGCAAGCAATATCGTATAGCCGCTGATTTCAGGTGCGAACAGCAATGATGCGGCTACCCGCAAATTTTGATATATGCCATCTTGTTCATATAAAGCACATTGTAGTATAGTATTACCAGTTTCAGGCAAATCCATCTCTTTATATCGTCCTGATTTCTTGAAAGGTCGTATAATGTCAAAAAATTGATGCGTTGCTTCTGATATAGAATTATTTGTAAAATTCAGCACTAATTGTATAGAAGACAATCCTCTTGATTCTGGAGAAAATTTAAGTTTCATGTAATTATAATTCACGTCATTTATCACTATGTCTCCAGTGCAAGATATCGAACCGTCATCTTGATCTTCCATTATATTATATCCGTACCGTTTCAATGTTGACAAACATGACAAATATGAATCTCCCCAGAAAAGACCTAAAATAACAGAAGTTTCAGTAAGTTTAATATCCATTTCATGATATCCATTGGTGTGCAGAATATCGTTAACGATTTCAAGGAGTTCTGCTTTGGACAAATACCGTTGCATTCCTAAAACAGTTCCTATATTTTTATTTAGTTGTTTATCATCAACCATTACAACACATAGGGAATTATCCGGCGCATATTGAGTCGGTAAAATACGTATTTCTACATTTGATAACGTAATATCATTTCTGTCCACACGATACAAAATAGAATTTTGAGCAAAAGCATTGGCATATATTAACAACCCTATAATTAACAGTACTATTTTATTCATAATCCGTAATTAAAAAGTCAAATCATTTATTATAAAAAATGTGGGCTCAACTTGTGCAATCCTCAGGTATCGCCAAACACCCACGACTACAAACAAGAAAGCCCACACCGACGGTGCGGTTTTCTCATTTATCCGTAGTCGTTCCTTTAAATTTGGCGATTTCGAGGATTACGGTTAAAATGAAAACCTTATGTCAAATATGTCCGGTAAAATTTTACATCTTTCTTTTTCTATTCTACACAAAACAAAGTTAGTATTTATTCTTGAAGAATGAAAAGTTATTGGACATAAAACCGTCGGTGGGGGCTTCCGGGACAAAGGTAGTATGTTTCACCTCCGTCCTGAATTTCTGCAAGACTTGCAGAAATGTTTTGTCCTCACATGTTTTCCTGACATTTTATCGTAACTTGTTATTGAGAAGCATATATCGTATATATTGTATATATCGTATATATTGTTTACCTTTGTCAAAACGAAAATTTATGGAAACGTTTGCAACAAAAAGAAAAGTGATAGATATTCCTGAAGATGTATTTAAATGTCTGTCAGTGAAAGCCGCAGCCCAAAGCACGAATTTGAAAAGGTATATCGAAAATCTGTTGGTAAAAGATGCTGAGGAAATGCTTGCATCCATGGATGATGATAAGGCATATAAGTGGTTGTCAGAGAACGACCCTGAAGGATTGGAACCGGCCAGTACCGAAGAGCAGATGAAGTTTCGCAAATGGCTCGGAATATGAAAGTAGCTTTCTCAAAATCTTTTATCAAAGCTGCGTCCCGTCTTTCCGGAAAAATGAAAGATTCTCTGCGGGAAATTATCCTGGAAGTTGAAAAATCCGTGTCTGTTGCCGATATAACAGATTGTAAGAAACTGACAGGATTTAATTATGTATATCGTATCCGCATGGGAAACTACAGGGCATTCTTTATTTTCCACGTGCAGATCAAGGATGATACTGCTCTGTTTCAATACCTGCTATTACGTGGCGAGGCATATTCCAAGAAAAACATTGACAATCTGAGAGACAAGGACAGATAGGGGCTAATTTCAACATTATGCCTTCCGGAATTTAAAGTTTGACGTCATAGAACCGTATAGCTTCTTCTCTTTTTTTCTGAAGTTCTTTGGATTTATTGATACTGTATATGACATATAATATCATAGGCGGGAAAATAATCACGCAGAATATTAAAAGGCAACATCTCCAGCCCACTTTTCTCGCATCCAGTCCCTACAGCCGCCCACGCGACCGCAAGGCAGATTATCGTTTTTGTCTTCATTGGCCATTTCTTATTTAACCATCATATTCCCATTTGATACTTTTAACCGCTTTTGAAGCTTCGGGATACGAACACCCCTCTTTTCTAATAAAAACTGCCCGAGCCTCTTCAAGCGTTGGGGCAAGATATCCATAAAATTTATCATACCATCCGTCTTCCTCCTCATGCCACTGTCCCGCTGAATTTCTGTACTTTCTATATTCATCGTAAGTTTTAAGACCTCTATTTCGCATGACTTGCATATCAAACCAATCTTCTGCCTCCATTGGCCTTTGTATGATTTTATGCAGCAATATAGTCTCTTCCAAACCAATACTCATAAAAAAATCCACTCTATGTACTATTGGATATCTATGAAGTTTCCCATCTAGTATGCTGTAATATGCTTTAATTGCCGCAAGTTTCCCTCCTAAAAAATCGTTAGGCTCAACATTAGCTTTCTCAAGCAGATTAAAAGAAGGAAACTCATCACTATATACACCCATGTAAAAATCGAACATAAGCCAATCAAAACGAATAGACTTACTTGTCCAATTTTCTGGAATGTTTTCTTTAATATAATCCCGTAGTATTATATGTCTTTCATCGTGAAGATAGTCTAAAAAATGGTATTCACCGTCCTCCTTAATAATCAGTATTTCTCCCCCTAAAAAACCAAAGCATTCTGTTTCTCTTGCGTATGTATCAATGACTCGCTTTCTATAAAGTCGTTTTTCTTCTGCCAATTTATCTGAATTACCAGCTAATATTTGTTTGCTCTTTTCTTCTGCCGCTTCCGTTTTCGGTCTTTGACAGGAGTATTCTGTGTGTAAGTTTATATTACCATCAATGTTCTTTTTATATCTATTGCTTTTCGGTTTCGGATTTTCATTTGAAAATAAGTTACTTATCAAAGTACCGACACCGATAAAAATCAAAAGAGACAGTACCCCCAAAATTCCTCCACCTTCTGAGTCTTCTGCGGCCTCATGCATATACGAAGCCTGTGCTGAAATATTAATGCACACACTTAATGCGAGCGACACAAGTACGGCAAGTTTTTTCATAATTTTACTAACTACAAGCTAATATTCAAGTATTTCCGAATAACTTATTTTGAACCTCAGAAATTCATACGATTTCCTCAACAGATTCCCGAAGGACTCTGCCTCCGCAGATGATAAGAACGGTGAAAGAATAATATCATTTATTGCAGTTTCGGGGTTAATTTTAAGTATTGTGGATTCGATGTTGTCCTTCAAAAGGTTCTCAGATATTATATATAATCTTAATTCGTTTTCTATTTCATATTCAGGAGTTTTATGGAACAGCATATCGTATATATCCGATTTGTTTTTTTCTTCTTCATAATGCATCGGTGAGCAATATAATGTCTGGCCAGGTTCCAACTGAATAGATGACAGTAATTCTTCTATCGAACTTTTTATCAATACTCCGTATTCATTTGAAGTATATGCTTTCCAGAGAGGGTACACCTCCCGTTCATTTAGAGTCCAGCAGGATGCATAAAATAATGATGTTAGTTCAAGTAGAGATTTATTCCGCTGATGACACCGTGACCGTCGTTTATCTAAGGTATCTTTATAGAGCACTTTAATAAAATCTGAGGCGTATTCACCTGCTTCCCTATGATCTGAAAACAACTTTCTTCTTGACAATCTGAATTTTCCTTCCAACATCAACATGAGATTGGAAAATGAGGAATACCTGTAAATGCAAGTCTGTTCCGACATTCTGTCGGACAAGCATATTCTGATATTACTGTTATTCTGAAACGGCAAAAAGCATATATTCAGATTATCAGTAAAATGCTTTACTTGTGTTATTCTATCGCTTTGACTTATTTCCATATCATCTTTAAACAAAAAATGTGGGCTCAACTTGTGTAATCCTCAGGTATCGCCAAACACCCACGACTACAAACAAGAAAGCCCACACCGACGGTGCGGTTTTTCTCATTTACCCGTAGTCGTTCCTGTAAAGTTGGCGATTTCGAGGATTACGGTTAAAATGAAAACCTTATGTCAAATATGTCCGGTTAAATTTTACATCTTTCTTTTTCTATTCTACACAAAACAAAGTTAGTATTTATTCTTGAAGAACGAAAAGTTATTGGACATAAACCCGTCGGTGGTGGCTTCCGGGACAAAGGTAGTATGTTTCACCTCCGTCCTGCATTTCTGCAAGTCTTGCAGAAATTCCTTGTCCTCAAACTCCACCTTCGACCTGTCCAGTTCGATCTTTTTCGGCGAATAACTCCACCTGCCACCCCCGTTTATACAATAAAATTCCGCGATGTCGCTCCTGAACTCCTTGTAGAATGCCTCCCTGATGCGGGTACATTTCTCGTTTATCGAATTATTTGTCGGGTCGGTGACATCTGCGATGCTTTTCATAACAGCATCGTAATCCGACCGCTTATTCAGGCTCTTGTAGATTTCCAGCAGCTCATCCCTGTAACTTCTCAGCTGGAAAAACTGGATGCCCTCCGGATGCATCAGAAACAGAAAGTAGACGGCCTTTACAAGCGGGGGCATCTTGATTTCGATGTCATAATCCGGAAGCAATATGCGGAAATCTTCCGCAATTACCATACGGCTGATGACTATCGGGACATCTAAAAGCGACTTTATAGCCGCCTCGCTGACCCCGAGCAACCTAAGTCGATGTACGCGGGTCAATATTTCTTCTGACAGTTTCACGATTTTTTCATCAAAACATCTGTCGGCATACCCGTCATCTTCCCTGAAGAAACCTATCGGAGGAACTGCACTTGCATAATCGTATTCAGTGATGAAAATGTAGTTATACAAGTCCCTTGATAATCTCTTATAATCGCTCGGCAGAATTTCAATATACTTGAATCTAAGACCCTTGTCATCCGCCTCGTCATATTCTATGAGACCCTGCCTTATGATTCCGGCGGATTCAGAAAGCAGATGCGAAAGCAGTGTATCGCAGGTAATCGGCAACTGGCAATCTTCCAAGCTCAGGTTATGCAGATATGGAAACATATAGGCAAGGTGCTCTACCGTAAGCGATTCCGAAATTTTCGGAAGATATGATACTTCCCAGCCACTAGCCGGCAACCGCAGCTTTCTGAAAAAGTCGTCCAGATACCGATTGTACTCAGTCTCCACATAAATGAGTTCGCAGTATTTCGGGGTAAATGGCAGATTCTTGTCAAACCAGACATAACGGTTAGAGTAGAAATCCATACAACCTCCTATTATTGAATTATTTTGGGCACGGCGGCTACAGTAACGGCTGTGCCAATTATGTTGCTAAGATAATAAATTCCTCTCCGAAATACGGAAATTTGACGAATTAAAGATTCAATAAATGTAATGCCTGCTTGGGAATGGCTGCCCGGCAAAGATTGGATTTTGTCGTCAGAGCAAAAGAAATTGTGATTAGAGCAAAACCGGCGGTTGCATACGAGTGTCCGCACTGCTATATATGGCGAGGAACATTTAAAACCGTTATAGCATGAAAAAATTCTGGAAATGGGCCGTGATACTGATGACGGCGACAATGGCGGCAGGCCTTGCGACTTCCTGCGAAGAAAAGGGCAATACGGAACCGGAAGAGGAACCGGTGACAATCAGAAAGACATGGCTGGCCTTTGATGAAGAATACAGCGAATACGTCGGATATGATTTAGGATCAATAAACGGTAAATTATGCCTCATAGAAACCTTTGTAACAAATGAAGAGGATGCGGAAAAGTATTCTCAAATGTTTGAAGTTGAAATATCTGTGAACGACATCCTATATGTTGATATGGAAAGCGCGATAGGAGTATCATTGGAAATAACCGAAGCCGATGCCACAAGCGGCATTGTCCGGCTGACCGAAAGCCGATGGATGGAATACAGGAATCTTACCAAGGACTCGGTCACTTTTTACGAAGACGATGCTTCCATAGTGTATGAAGCGCGCACCCCTGCGGGATGGGGACTCACGGTGAACAACTATGTGGACCTGACATCGGCTATTCAATAGGCAGATCCCTCCACTCGCTGCGCCCGGTCGGGATGACAGTGGATAAAAAATTGTTAAATTTACATCCTGAAAATTCAGGATGTGATGGAACAGGACATATACGGATACTCGTTGTGCGCAGCATTGACCCTGATGATTTTCTTCGGGGCATACTTTATTTTCTCCGGAGAACCGGACAAGCCGGTTTTCCGGAATTATATCCGTTCGAGAAGGATCATGGGGTCGGCATTGCTCGTGCTTTCCACCAACTATATGGTGCATCTGTTGCTGCAGCCACGCTTCACGGCTCCGGACGCAGCCATACTGATGAATCTTTCCTCATACTACATTTCCGCATGGCTGTTCAGTTCCGCATTGACATCACTCCTTGACAGACATTATCTTACCCGCAGGAAATTCACTTTGCATATCATCAGCTGGCTGTGCTTCACCGCCACAGCAGGAGCCGTCATGATACTGTTCCCGTCTGGAAAGTCGAACACCGTAGGCATAATTGCCCTTACATTATGGTTCCTCATATACGCTTTCAACCTTGCCAGCAGACTGATACGGAAATACAGGAAAGCGGTCAGGCTGTTCGACGAGACACAGTCGGATGACATCGGCGCATATATCAGATGGCTGTCGGTCTTCACATGGTGGGCAGTCATCTACGGGGTCGGATGCGGACTTTTCACATTCATACCGGAAAAATACGTCTTCATCTGGATACTTTCGTCCATTCCGTTCTACATCTATCTGTTCTGTTCCTACATGAACTACATGCTTTCGTACGAGAGGGTCGAAACGGCATTGGAGACGGAGGAAATGCCGGAAACCACCCGACAGAATCAGCCCGCCTACTTTGCCGAAATAGAAAAGCGGCTCACAGAGTGGACAGGGAAAGACGGATATACGCGTCCGGGACTGACCATCGGAGAACTTGCCGGCACTCTCGGCACCAACCGCACATATCTGGCGGACTACATCAAGTCCGTCTACCATGTCACATTCCGGGAATGGATTGCGGACTTGAGGATAGAATACGCCAAGAAGATGATGTCGGAACATCCGGAAATGACAGTCGGCGCAATATCGGAGGCTTCTGGATTTCTGTCACTGAGCTATTTTTCCAGAATATTCACGGAAACGGAAGGAGCGTCTCCGGCAAAATGGAAACGCTCCAAAATATGGTAAACCGTTCAGGAACAGACCGCTATTTCCACTCAAATCTGAACTGTGCTCTGACTCCGCTACCCGGCGAGCCGGCAGTCAATATCAGTGTGTCACCATTGCCTACGACAGTTTCTGTAGCCGCATCTAACCGCCAGGTATTGTCGGTAGCGGAATACTTCATGGTTATGTTTCCGTCATCGATATCATCTCCGGTAGTGTCATCCTCTATGAAATGTCCGCGCAGCTCCAACGAATGATCCTTATATATGGACATCTTTGAAACGGACATGGTCAGCTGGCTGGCAGCATCCTTCCAGTCATCAGGATTGTCTTTGGATTCGTCAGGAACTTCCTGGTAGAATTTTCCGAGATGCTGTTCCTGCTTGCCGTCAACGGTATACCAGAATTCATTCGTGAGTTCCGCCGTGTCACCCGCATCATCGGAAAGATAACCTATCTTCAGAAGAGTAACCGTCAGAGTGCGGTGAGTCGTCTGCTGGACGACAGGAGGTTTGGCCAGATAAGACTTCGCCGCAGCCTCAAGTTCCGATTTTCTGGACGATGAGGAAGCAAATTCCCAGATAGGAATCAGTTGCGAGCCGTCGTAGTCGATCATCACCCATTTGCTCTGGTCTTCAAGGCTTGCAAGCCATTCATTATACGTCGATTCCGATACATTCGGATTCTGCGAGGCATACTGCGATTCCCCGCCTCGGGCCTTGAGTGAAGACTCGAAATTGGCCGCCTCATTCCTCATTTTTTCGTAAGACGAGAACTCTACAGAGGCAGACCCACCCATCGACAGGAGCTCGAATCCTCCCGAAGTGGCGACACTCCAGTCAACGGCATTTTCCATAACGCTGACATCCGCACTCATGGAATAGTCGAGCGAACCTCCGAGGACAAACCCTGTGATTACATGCGTACCGTATTTCAGGAACAGGTCGGTGGCCGTCATATTGTCTATGTCGGTCTGGGCTTCAGGCATCACGCTTGACTTGAGATCTTCAGCCGTCAGATTCGGCAGAATCTTGTAGGACTGTTTCTTGGTAATGTGACGGAACGAAGAATATTCGTTTTCCGCCGATGACAAGGCTGCCTCGGAGAACGAAGCCGAAACGGAGGCGGAGAAACCGAGGTAATTGGCTGAAATGCCTGCCTTTGTAGACAACTGGCTCTGATATTCCTCCATGGTCTTGGCGTAGATATACCGTTCTTCCGTAGAATTAAGGTTGAGTACGTCCGCTATGTATCCGTTTTCCATGAGTTTGTCGATGTCCAGGATGGAGTTCCGGACATACGCGTCAGCCGCATATTCGCCTGAAGCATCGTATCCCTTGCCGAGATGCTTGTAATCCTCGATTCCGGTCGGGTTGGCTTCCTGGATTATCTGAAGGGAAACCGACTTGTTCAGCAGGGTATTGGTAAACGACAGCTGGGTCTTCCTTTCCCTGTTGAACTGGTTTTTCTGCACCGAAAGGGATATCAGGGCGTCTCCCGTACCGGATGAAGGAGATACGGTCAGCCACCGCGGTATATCCGTTCCCTCGGTATTGTTGAGTTTCCAGTCTCCGGTGGAATTCAGCTGGACATAGCCGACGGATGCATCGTAACTGAGGGATATGGACGGATTGTCAAATTCAAAGAAAAGTTCCGTCACAGGCTGAATCACCTTAACGGCCTTGGACAATGTCTGCCCGTCTTCTTCCGTAAGGGACACTGTGACATACGCCTCCCTGTCCTCTTCGACATTCATATCGGCGGAAATGACTATATCATCGCCCTGAAGGCTTGCCTTGCACCAGTCGGACGAACTTCTCACCTCGACTTGTCCGGTAGCGACAAACGGTATCCGCATTTCTTCTCCTTTGGAAACAAGGGTGATTTCAGATACGAGCAGATCAAACGCGGATGCCTCTCCCGACTGTGTCACGGAAATCCTGCACACGACAGGCGCACCCGGCTGTCCCGTCGTATTGAACGCAACCTCAGCAGTACGGTCTTCGCCAGTAAGGTTTTCCGATATTTCCAATATTGCCTTGCCGTCGGAAACAGATGCCGGGGCTATCCATTCCGCTCCGCAGGAGCATTCCACTTCGACGCCGGCTCCTCCGACCAAATAAGCGACTTCAAGGCTTCCTCCGGCTTTGCCCGTCGAAAATTCCGTTACCGGCAATTCCAGAAAGTAAGAATCGGCGCTTTGTCTTACACTCACTGTCCTGACAATGGGCTTTCCTCCCGTCCCGACCGTGAACGTGAGCAAGGCTTCCCTGTCTTCTCCGCTGTCGTTTGCCTCAGCAGCTATCTCTACGACTGCATTACCCTCGCCCTCATCCGTGGAAAGCGTACACCATGATGAAGATGATACCGCTTTCCAAGGATAATTGGATGTCACGACAAGCCTGTATGTATCGGCGCTGTTGACAAAGGTTATCTCACTTGCCGAGACAGAAAAATCCGCTTCCTGAGGAGTCTGTACTATTGTAATCACGGCACTGCACAGACCTCCGGACACGGTTATTTCAGCCTTCCGGTCTGCAGTCCCGTCATTCGGTTCTACAGTTATCACAAATTCTCCCTTGTATGAACCTTCACCGCAGGAAATGACACACCATGCGGCATCTGACACTGCCGTCCAGTCCTGATTTGTCTTGACCTCCACGGAAACGGTACCTCCGTCATAGTCCATCTCAATCTCCCCTTCCACACTGAGAGTGAGATACGGAACTTCCTCCTTCAGGCAGCCTGCCGGCAGGAACAGAATGGATATAATGGCCGCCAGATGACTGACAATCCACGGAATAACATTCTTTCTCATAATCCAAATATTTTATGGTTCTTATTTTTCAAGCATTTCTACAAGTCCGGCCTTGGCATCAGAGTCAGGAAGAAGAATAAGGATGTCTTTGGCCTCGTTCTCTTTCCCGAGGGCGGCTTTCACTACAGCCCTGTTGATGCAGTCGCAGTCCTCAAGCAACGGCTCCGCTGCCGCATAGTCCCGGGACATGATATAAAGCACAGCAAGATTATATCTGGCTTCACTGATTCCGGAGCATCTCCTCAACAAGGCTCCCGCCTCGTCCTTGCGTCCGTTTTTCAGATACACCAAAGCCTTGTTGTACAGTATCTTTTCGGCAATACCCGTATTTGGAATGCGGTCGGCCACAGATTCGGCGCCCTTGTAATCCCCGGACATCACTTCCTCTATCATCGATTCATTCAGTACGGCCGCATCGGCTTCACTTTCCTGCACATGGACCTGATTCCCTGACACACTGAATGAATCCGGCCGGACGCTGCACGTGATTTCAAGGCTGCAATATCTGAGACCCGGATATACATCACGCCTCAGGTCCTGCCATTCTCTGTAAAACCTGTCGCGAATGATATTCTCCCTCAAGTCAGGGTCTGCAACGGAATCCACGACAGCAAGGATTTCATCCTTATGTTCAGAAAATCCTTCAGCCACAGCCTGCCTGACACCGTCCCAATTCTCTTCAATTACAGAAAATCCGCATCTGTCCATATCGACTCCGGCTTCAGAAAGCAGGTTTTTCACGGCCTGAATCCTGTTGTTGCCGAGATTCCTGTTATACTCCACACTGCCGTCCGGGGAATTGGACACTTCCACAGACACCGAATAATCCTTGACATCGCTCTTGGAAAGCACGCTGCGGACATACTCCGTCATTTCTGAGCGGATACTCCCATCATCAATGGAGTCGGAATCCACCATGAAAAGGAATCCGTCTGCAAAAGGAGAAAAGTCCGCTGTCTCCGGCATTTCCGTCGGCCACACATGGAAATATTTTTCTATAAATTCCAGATCCGCAAAAGTATTCGGGTCCGCTGCAGAAACCGGGAATACCTCGGAAGAAAGAAGCACCCTGCGGCCATAAGCATCGGCATAAATGTCCACATGGACAGAACTTTCCCTCATCCATTCCTCGAAGCTGACGGCATTACGGCTTTCCAATCCCGTAGCACCGTGCCGGCTGTATCTTTTTCTTACGGATATGCTGTCTGAGAGGTCCGGTTCATATATGTCATTTCTGCCGTTGAAAGTATTGTGCAGAGAACCTTCCACAATACATGAAAGAAGCGGAATCCTTTTCGTTCCGTCCTTTGAGACAAGTGTCGGGACCAACATGATTCCGGTATTCGGATTCCTGAATCTTTCCGGCACTTCCGCCGTAATGTCTATATCTGCAGTCCCTGCGCCCGAATAGTCTATTTCTGCAACACAGTCTACGGAAACTTTTTCTTCGGAACCGGCAGCTTTCCTGAGTCCGGAACAGGATATGGCCATAAATGCAGCCGTCAGTGTCATGATTGTTCTTATCGCATCCATTTCCGTATCATTTAATGAAGTAAGTGAATTTTATGCCTATTCTTGTAATGCCCCAGTAATCCCTTGATGCCGGGCCGAAGCAGGACTGCCTGTCGAAAGGGTCATAACGGTTGGCGAAATCAAGCCGGTTCCAGCCGAAACCGATTGTCCCTTCCACATTCCAGCGTTCATGGAACATGAAGGCATAGCCATAGGAAACGCCGGCCCCCTTGAAATCCCCGACATATCCCATTTTGCTCATGGACCAGTCATATTGCCCATACTGTCCGTGGATTCCAAAGACATGTCCTGCGAAATTGTGCCTTGGCCAGAAACGGACCTCGGGCTGGACAAGCCACAGATTGCTTTTACGCCCGTTTGACCATGTCCAGGGATTGACCAGACCGTCAACGCTGACAGACCATTGTCTGGCAAAACCGACTTCCACCCCTACATTGGGTGAAAGAGCAGCCCAGCCCAAAGCATTTGTCGTCACACCTACGGTCTGGGCATCTGCATTGTCCGGCATCATGAACACAAGAAGCATGACGCCACAGAATTTCCAGATTTTACTTTTCATAAACATTGAATTTTACAGGTTGTGCCATTAACAAATTTAATCAGGGGGACCGGCCTTTTCAATCCGCCTTGCGGATCGGACAAAAAGTTTTGCAGCCGGAACAAAAAATTGTCGTATCGGCAAAAAAATTTGTTGATACGACAAAACAGCAGTACGATACGGATTTCAGCCGGGAAGGACCTGTGGTTGACGATATTGTATTTTCAGTTAAATTTGCAGTAAACATTTTGTTGTTTCCGACAAATTTGGTAGTAATTGCCTTCCGGCATATATGTCGGCTTTGATTTAGAGTTTTGATTGCCATGACAACGAATAAACCGAACACTTTCTTGATTTTGTTTTTTGCGCTTACCTTGTTCACCATGCTGAGTCCGGTCCAAATCAGGGCCGAAGTTTCCTTAAAGGACACTCTGTACAGGAAGGGAAATGAATATTGCGTCTATATTGACAGGGACTGCAATTCCGCCAATATCAAGAAATTTATTGACAGGATAAACATCGACAGATACGTATCAACTGATATCCAACACCAAATCGGGAAAATGAGAGACAACGGGATACGGCTGTTCCATTTTGATCTCGGTCATCTTGAAGGCACTTACATCCGTTTGAGAACCATAGGAGGAGAAAAAGTGACCACCGGATATATGCCGCACATAACCTACATCTCCGATTCCTTGATAGTGTGGCACGAATTCGATTCATGGCCATACGCCATCCAAAATGTAGAATGTATTCAGTCGGGCACCACTGTTGTGGAAACTATATCTTATTCAGGCAAATCTGTTATTTTCACCATAACGGAAACCGACTTTGAAAAAAGGGTAATCGAAATCAGGACTGACGACGAAGGATATGTCCCGAAAGGGCTTTATGTACATTCGGCGACGGCCAACTGTTTCCCTCATATAGTATGGGAATGCGACGGCGAGCCTGACGGCATCAGACTGCCGTTTGAAGATTAAATGTCACACCAAGGTAAAATAAAGAAATTTTTATTTTACTTTTTATGCATAAAGTAAAATTTTTATTCCTCCGCATCATGAATATGTACTTGACTTAATGTCTGATTTGGATTCTTTTCTAAACAACACTGAAATACATGTTCCGGCTCTCATAAAAATACTTTCTCGTAGGAATAGAACAACTGAAAGGAACTGATTTCAGGAATTTTCGTAAATTTGGCATCGGACGAACCAAAACGACATGCAAATGAAAAGTTACATTTTATCTGCTGCACTGCTGTTGGGAATCCTGACAGCATGTTCGAACACTCAAGACACTACGGATATGGGCAAGAATGAAACTATCGAAAACCTGAAGACCCGCAGGGCAATCCGCTCCTACCAGAGCACTGTCCCGGACAAGGAACTGCTCGAACAAGTCCTCGAAGCCGGCACATACGCGCCTACCGGGATGGGACGCCAGTCCCCTATCATAATCGCCGTCACCGACAAGGCTGTCCGTGACCGTCTTTCCCGGCTCAACGCTGCCGTGATGGGTTCTGACAATGACCCGTTTTACGGAGCTCCGGCCGTCCTCGTAGTCCTCGCGGACAGAAGCATCCCTACCTATCTGTACGACGGCTCGCTGGTCATGGGAAATCTCATGAATGCAGCCCATGCCCTCGGTCTGGGAACATGCTGGATCCACCGGGCGAAAGAAGTGTTTGACAGCGAAGAAGGAAAAGCCCTGCTGAAGGAATGGGGCATAGAAGGAGACTATGAAGGCATAGGAAACTGCATCATAGGCTATCCTGCCCAGGAGGCTCCGCAGCCGAAGCCCCGTAAGGCAGACTATATACATTTCGTGGAATAAACCCTATTTCTCGTCAGGAGCGTACAGATACTGATTCAGCGGAGACGGATATTCGCAGTAATCCTCCGGCGAGAAGAAACGTTCAAGTTCTATGGCAGCGTTCTCGGGAGAATCGGACGTATGAACGATATTCTCCTGAGAACTCATTCCATAATCCCCGCGGATAGTTCCCGGGGCAGCCTTGCGGGCATTCGTGGCGCCTGCCATCTCCCGCACCGTCTTTATCGCCTCGAATCCCTCCCAGCAGCACAATATCACGGGAGCCGCCATCATCCCGGCCTTCAGCCACTGGAAAAACGGCCTGTCCTTCAGGTGGGCATAATGCTCGTCCAGAATTTCAGGAGTAAGCTGCTTCATCTTCATGGCCACGAGTTTCAGGCCTCTTTTTTCGAAACGGGAAATCACCTCACCCACCAGACCACGCTGGAGAGTACCGGGCTTCAAAATGACAAGTGTTCTTTCCATATAGCGAATTTTCAGAATAAGTTTCAGGATAAGTTTCAGGCAGAAGCCCCCTCAAACGGAGCCGTCAGGATATCGCGGCGATAACGCACCGACAGATACACTGTCCTGACTATCAGATGCACCAAATACGCAGCCAAAAGGATGTGTACGGCCAACATCGAAGCAGCCTCCCCTTCCGGCACCATGCCTTTCAGAATGCCGGATCCTGCCAGATAGACCAGAAAGAAAGCCGCAGCCGCCAATATCATCGTATTCCTGATAGACCTCGATGCCGTAGCCCCTATGTAAATGCCGTCCCATGCGAAAGCCGCACATCCGGCCAAAGGCATGAGAACCATCCACGGCATATACTTCAGCGACATATCCACCACCTGATAGTCCGTAGTCATCACTTTCAGAATCGGCAGTCCGGCAAAGGCATATATGAACATGAAAACCAGCCCTATGCTCATGCTCCACACGAAGACGAACTTCACCGTCCTCCGGAGCATGGACTTGTCCCCTGCGCCGATATATCTTCCTGTAAGAGCCTCACCTGCATAAGCGAATCCGTCTGTGAAATACGAGAACAGCATCATGATCTTCATCAGTATCGTACCCGATGCCAGAAGAAGATCCCCGTAATGGGCTGAAAAAGTAGTAAATCCTATATAAATCCCGATAAAGCACACAGACCTGACGAACAAGTCGGCATTGACCGAAAAGAATCTCTTCACCCTGGTCCTGTCGAAAGCCGCCACGAAATCACCGGCCCCGTAACCGCGGAACACCTTACCGCCATACTTTGACAGCAGCAGGATGACCGCACAGGCCAGACCGGAATACTGGGCTATGACTGTGCCTGCGGCAATACCGGAAAAACCCATTCCTTCCCACGAAAAGTTCCCCGCCGTCAGCCCGAAAGCCAGAAGAATGCTTGCAAGAACATTCATTCCGTTCACCACGAGGTCAGTCACCATAGGTGAAATACTGTCCTGCATCCCGATAAACCATCCCTTGAAAGCCATAAGGCTCAATGTGGCCGGAGAGGCCCATATCCTGATAAAGAAATACTCCGATGCCAACGCCTCCACTTCAGAAGAGCAGTCCACGACCATGAAGGCCAGTTTCAGGAAAATCCATTGCACGGCAAGCAAGAAAAGGGAACAGGCCAGCGCCATGCCTGTCGCCCTGCTGAAAATATCCGCCGCCTCCCTCATATCCCCCTTTCCGAAAGCCTGAGCCGCAAGACCGCCTGTCCCGACACGGAGAAAACCGAAATTCCAGTAAAGCAGATCGAAAAGCATCGTACCGATGGCCACTCCTCCTATCAACGTTGCGGAGGAAACCACGGAGGTAGGATCCAGATGCCCGGCCACGGCTATATCCGCCATACCGACAAGAGGCACGGTCACATTGGCCAGAATGCTCGGCACGGCGAGATTCAATATGTTTCTGTTCACTCCCATTACCTGTACTTCCTCCCCTCCTCAAGCATTCCCAGATATGAAGAATATCTCTCGACGCTTATCTTGCCGTCTTCGACAGCTGCCTTCACGGCACAGCCCGGTTCATGGGTATGCGTACACGGAGTGAACCTGCATTCCCGCGAAGCCTTCAGCATTTCAGGGAAATACAGGGCTATCTCCTCCGGAGCGATATCCACCAGACCGAATCCCCTGATGCCCGGGGTGTCTATGATGAAACCGCCGGATGACAAAGGATACATCTCGTAAAACGTAGTAGTATGCCGGCCCTGCAGATGAGCCTCCGATATCTCGCCTATCTTCAGGTCGATATCAGGATCCAGCGCCTTTATCAGGGAGGACTTTCCCACGCCCGAGACCCCTGAAAAGAGAGAAATCCTGTCCATGCAGGCCTCACGCAGCGCATCCACACCTTCGCCGTCCTTTGCGGAAACCTCCATCACCCGATAACCTGCGCTCTCATATATCATGCGGAACGCTTCCAGCTGTACGGCATAAGCCTCACGGAACAAATCCATCTTGTTCAAGACGATTACAGGATGGACGTCATACACCTCGCACGTGACCAGAATCCTGTCGAGAAACGGCAGCTTCACTTCCGGGAAATCCAGTGTGACCACTATGAAAGCCTGATCGACATTCGCGGCTATGACATGCGACTGCCTGGACAGGTTCGCGGACTTCCTGATCACATAGTTTTTCCTTTCGAGCACCGACCTGATGACTGCCGGATTCTCCAGAGAAGGCTCGCCGGAAGATTCATAGACCACCCTGTCACCCACAGCGACAGGATTCGTGGAAGTACTGCCTTTAAGCCTTATACGCCCCCTCAACACCGCCGGGAACAGGCTCCATTCCGGGAGTTTAGAAAGCAGGTAATGGCTTCCCGTATGCTTTACTACTGTAGCTATGTTCTCTTGACTCATGCAGGCTCGGTTAAGGGAGTCCGTATTGGTCCGGACCGGACCAATACTTTTTTACAAATATAATGGATTTTTCCTTATCTTTGTTTTCCGGTGGAATTTACATTTCCGGGTGCATCGGAAGTCACCATAGGACAAACGTGAAACGACATAGTTATGATCAGCGAAAACCAGATTGAAGAGACTCTGAAAAGTCTGTTTGAGAACATTTCGTTCAGTGCGGAGCCGGAAGGCCTCTACGACCCTCTGCGCTATATGATAGGCATCGGAGGGAAACGGGTGCGGCCGCGCCTTTGTCTGCTGGCCTACTCCATGTTCAGGGACAGTTTCGACGAGAAAATACTGGAGCCTGCGGCAGCACTGGAAGTGTTCCACAGCTTCACCCTGATACACGATGACATAATGGACAACTCCGACATGAGACGCGGCGTCCAGACAGTATGCAGGAAATGGGGGGTGAACACGGCCATCATATCAGGTGACGTGATGTCGATAGACAGCTACCGCAGGATTGCCAAGGCGCCGTCCGAAGTGCTTCCTTCCGTCATGGAGCTGTTCACAGCGACTGCGGCACAGGTATGCGAAGGCCAGCAATACGACATGGAGTTCGAAAACGCCAAAGAGGTGTCCATGGACTCATACATGAAGATGATCGGACTGAAGACCGCCGTTCTGCTCGCCTGCTCCGCGAAACTCGGCGCGCTGATAGCAGGGGCCGACGAGAGGTCATGCGACCTCCTGTACAAGTTCGGCTACGATCTCGGTCTGGCTTTCCAGATTACCGACGACTATCTTGACACCTACGGGGATCCTGCCGTATTCGGGAAGAAAATAGGCGGCGACATCATAAACAACAAGAAGACATGGCTGCTGACCCGCGCCCTCGAAAAAGGCAGGGAAATGGAAAAATCGGGAGTCATCGGACAGGCCCACGGTACAGCTGCCCTTCTCAGGGCAATGGAAGAAAAAGCTGAAAACGAAGCCGAAAAGACTGCCAAGATAAACAAGGTCAAGGAGATATACGAGACTCTCGGAATCGACGAAGACGTCAAGTATGAAATAATCAAGCTCCACGCCCAGGCCATGAACTATGCCGGGCTTCTCGGGTTAGGCAGGGTACGGTACGAGATGCTTCACAGATATGCGGACCGGCTTTTAGGCAGGAACAAGTGACCATGGACAGGAAACAGCTGGAAATCATGGCCCCTGCGGGCAATTTCGAATGTCTTCAGGCTGCCATCCAGGGCGGAGCGGACTCCGTCTACTTCGGAGTGGAAAAACTGAACATGCGGTCGCACTCCGCAAACAATTTCAGGATGGAGGACCTTCCTGAAATATGCGGAATATGCCGGGAGCACGGTGTGAAATCCTACCTCACGCTGAACATAGTCCTGTATCAGGAAGATCTGGAGGACATGAGACACACCCTCGACGCGGCGAAGGCGGCCGGAATCACGGCGGTCATAGCGTCCGACATGGCGGCCATCATCTACGCCCGCTCCATCGGCGTGGAAGTACACATCTCCACGCAATTAAGCATATCGAACGTCGAAGCGCTGCGGTTCTATGCGCAATATGCAGACGTGATAGTCCTCGCCCGGGAACTGAACCTGCATCAGGTCAGGGAAATCAGTTCCATAATAGAATCGGAGGACATAAAAGGACCTTCCGGACGGCGCGTGGGAATAGAAATGTTCGCGCACGGGGCGTTGTGCATGGCCATTTCGGGAAAATGCTACCTGAGCCTGCATGAGTACGGAGCCTCAGCAAACCGTGGCGCCTGCTACCAGATATGCAGAAGGGGATATGAAGTCACTGATCTCGAAACAGGAAACCGCCTCGTAGTGGACAACAAATACATCATGTCCCCGAAAGACCTGTGTACCATAGAATTCATGGACAAGATCATCGAAGCCGGCGTCACCGTATTCAAGATAGAAGGCAGGGCCAGATCTGCCGAATACGTGAAGAGGACAGCATCCTGCTACCGGAGAGCCGCCGATGCGGTATGCGAAGACAGATATACCCCGGAACTGGCCGCCTCTCTGAAAAAGGAACTGGAAGAAGTCTTCAACAGAGGCTTCTGGGACGGATACTATCAGGGCGCCCGCCTCGGAGAATGGAGCGATGTCTACGGAAGCAAGGCCACCAGGAAAAAAGTCTACTGCGGGAAGGTGACGAACTGGTTCAGCAAGCTCGGCGTAGCTGAAATCCTCGTGGAATCGGCCGGTTTAAAGACAGGAGACCGGCTTCTTGTCATCGGACCGTCCACCGGGGTAGTGGAACTGACCGCAAGGGAAATCCGGGTAGACCTGAAACAGGTGGAATCGGCCTCGAAAGGAGAATACTGCTCCATCCCTGTGGACCTCGGCGGGCAGACTGAAAAGCTGCGCCGCTCCGACAAGGTCTACATCTGGCAATAAATCACGGTTGCGGCCTGCCATGGCGGCCGCAATCACAGGAAAAGTTCATGCAGGATTTTCAATGAATTGACATTTACTGCCGATTCTGTATGAAATTCTATGTATTTCAGCAATTTCTCCGCAATCTCATTCCTCATCTCACCGGTCAGGGGCACAAGCATGGCTTCAGAAAACGGCTTTCCTATGAAATCCGACACTAAAGACATGCGCTCTCCCATGAATGGAGCCAGATCATGAGGCTCGGGGCTGAAACCGAGAGCCATTATGAATTCGAGAAGAAAGTACAGATGGAAATTGCTGAAATCCTCTTCCATGGCATCCAGCAGGAGAATATTTTTCTCGCACATGTCATATAGCGGCCTGTCCGTCAGGCCTTCCTTCACCACGCGGTACAGTACCTCGCTGATGAAGATGGATATCGCGCTTTTGCGCAGATCATTCCTGATTCCGGACAACGGATAGCTCAATGCCGGATTTCTGGCAGTGAAAAGGCCGGAACGGGATGTCTCCATGATGTCGGCCTCCAGTATCCCCAACGGAAAAAACATGGAGGTCACGGAGCGGCGCGAAATGTTTTTCACGAAAAACCCCTTCCTGCCGTACTCTTTCGAAAGAGTATGGAGGACCATGGATTTCTCACCGAACCTCGTGGTATGAAGCAGGATAAATTCCGAATTTTTCCACATTTACGCCGATACTTGTCCTGAAGGCGGTCAGGCCTCTGCCACAGCCGGTTCTGTCCGGGTTTTCAGAAATTCCGCCATTGCCCGCAGGGCCTTTCCCCTGTGGGATACGGCATTTTTCTGCTCTTCCGTCACTTCTGCGAGGGTCACTTCAGGATAATCGTCCGCGATGAATATCGGGTCATAGCCGAAACCGCCCCTGCCGGCTTTCTTCCGTGCGATACGGCCTTCGAGAACTCCGTTGAAAAAATGCCTCTGGCCGTCAATGATGAGGGTAATGACGCTTTTGAACCGCGCCCTGCGGAGATCTTTTTTGGGAGCTATGCCCGCGGACCTCATCAGAGAGGCCTCCATCTCCTTTCTTGAAAGCTCGCCAAGGAGCTTGTCCATGTTCTTGTCGAAATTCTTGTCGTCGCCGGCATATCTGGCTGTATGGACTCCCGGGGCGCCTCCCAGAACGTCTACTTCCAGTCCTGTGTCATCGGCAAAGCAGTTCACCTGACACCTGTCCCAGATATAGTCGGCTTTCTGCTGCGAATTGGCCCTCAAGGTAGTGCCTGTCTCGGGAATATCCTCATGGATTCCCATCTGTGCAGGGGTAACGAGCTCAAATCCCTTGCCTAAAATCTCTGATGCCTCACGCAGTTTTCCGCTATTGCCCGTTGCAAAAACCATTTTCATAACTGCATTATTTTCGTCTAAATCCGCCGCAAAGTTATAAAAATCATTTCCAATTCTCCAAATCCCGCCATAAAATTCTCATCCGGCGTTCCCTGCGGAAAGGGGGCAGGAGGGGTAGACGGACCAAGTCTTCCGAAGAAAGACGAAAGAGGGTGATCCCGAAATTCGGGCCACCCTCTCTCAATTGCTTCAGCAGATTATCCTTAATCCGGTCAGTTTCCGCCCGGAACTTCGCCCTGCGGCATAATCCAGACGGTCTGCCTGTACTGGTCGCCCTCCACGCGGTTAAAGTCGAGATAAATATCGTATGTACCGGCAGGTACGGCTATGTTCTTCGGATGATAACCACTGTTTCCCCTTATCACGGTCACAGGAGAGCCGATCTCGCGGACAGTATCTTGATTGTCGGATCCGAGTTCGAATGTACCATCCCAGGTCTCGCCGCCCCAGATCTCGCCGAACCTTATCTTGAATGCGCCCTGCTCCGTAAATTCCACTCCTTCCGCCATCAGCCAGCCGTTCTTGATGACCATAGGAATATTCTTTCCCCAGCCACTGCCTGTACAGTTGCCTACTACGCCGAACGGAGTACCTTCCGTCATTGCCCAAAGGTAATGGTACCGCTCGCTTTCATTGCCAAAGGCCCAGTAGTCGAAATAAATATTGTATTTGCCTTCGGCAATGGTCAAATTGGCGCTTATCTTAGTGTCTGTATAGACATGGGTTATGTTTCCGATCTGGGTATCCGGATTAATCGTAAAGACAGGCTCAGCTGCTTCAGGGTCAAGAGATCTATCCACTTGTCCGCCATACCACTCGGAGCCGGCATACCTGATCTTGAACAGACCGCCGTCAGGGACTTCCAGCCCCTCGGCATAAATAAGACCGTGAGCGTCTTTCATATCTATCCACGATGCGCCCCAGTTCATATCGCCGAACGAACCCGTAATGTTCCAGCCCTGAGGAGTGACTATCTCTAAAGGTACCTTGAATTCAGCCACGGAACCGGCATTCAGGGTAAGGGCCTCGCTGCCCAATTTCTTGGTCGTGACATTGTTGTTCGTCTCCGTCACTGTCAGGGAAAGCGAGTAGGTGCCAGGAATCACGATGAAACGGAAGACAGAGCCTTCGGATGACAGCGCCATTCCCTCATCGCCCAATGCGACAGATACAGTGTTCGATGCATCCTGTCCCGGTTTCAGAACAGGCACGGCACCGCTGAAATCTACAGTCGCATTGCCGGCGATAGCCGCACCTTCGGCTGTCAGAGTCACGCTTTTCACTCTGACATCACCTGAAAGGGTGAAACTGGCCACAGTAGCGAGGTTTTCGAACAGGAAGTTCTTTCCGTCTTCAGATACGGCGGCCATCGGATATTCTGCAGGGAATCCGGTTGCAGTATAACTCTGGTCAGTCGCCACATATACCGGGACTGAATTTCCTTCAGCCAGCGAAGCCTCGACGGACGGATACACAGCGTATCCTGTCATCTTTTCCGGAAGGACGGCATCCGTACCGAACAAGCCGGAAGTCGTGCCTGCCCCTTCACTGATGGTATATTTTACCGGAGAGCCGTCCTCACCGAAAAGGGTGATGGCATCATCTTTCTCCCATTTGATGGAGACACCGTCCAGAACCGTCTTTGTGGCTGCTGACGATGCGCTTATCTCCGACTGTGAGGCGAACCCCTGTCCGGCATGATTTTTCTCTCCGCCGTCAGCCTCTTCCTTGTTGCAGCTGAATGAGACAGCTGCAGCCATCGCTATAAGCGAAACAAACAAAGTCTTTTTCATTTTTCTTCAGTTTTCCAAGGTTAAACTTCTACTTCCACTGAATCGTGTATTCATCCACATTCAAATCCTGAGTGCCGGCTCCGTCGACTGACGAAGCAAATCCGAACTCAACGGCCACAGTCTCGGAAGCTACTTCCGGAGAGACATAGCCGGTTTTCTTTAAATCAATCGTTTTCATCGTTTTATAATTTTGGTTTAATTGTTGGTTTTCCTTATGGATATTGCGAAGCCTCCGCCCGGAGCCATATGCATTTTCAGTTTCGACTTCGAAGTCACCTTCTTCTGAGAGATATCGTAGACCTCGGCATTCGTCCTGTAGTCCCCGTCCTTCGCATCGGCGTATATCACAGCTTCATATTTGGCTCCCGGCTCCAGAAAATCCAGAGAAAATTCCACTGTCCTGGCATTCTCGTCGGTAACCCCTCCGATGTACCACTGCGGCTTTCCGTCTTCCGCTTCCTTCGCCTTGCGGGCCACGACTATGTAGTCGCCCGGCTCGGCCAGCAGATAACGGCTCTCGGACCAGTCCACGGCCACGTCCTTTATGAACTGGAAGGCATCCATATGCGCCTCATAGTGCTCCGGAAGGTCGGCAGCCATCTGCAGCGGCGAATACAGCACCACGTACAGGGCAAGCTGATTCGGAATCGTCGAATTCACATGCGAATGGTTGTTCGGGTTCAGCTTCTCGACATCCATCATGAAAATACCCGGAGTATAGTCCATCGGGCCTCCCTGCAGACGCGTGAACGGAAGCAGGGTCACGTGATGAGGCTTCGTACCACCGAATGCCTGATATTCAGTGCCTCTGGCGGACTCGTTGCCGATAAGGTTAGGATATGTCCTGCACAGACCGGTAGGACGCACGGCCTCGTGGGCATTCACCATGATATGATGCTCGGCCGCCTTTTTGACGGCATACAGATAATGATTGTTCATCCACTGCCCGTAATGATGTTCCCCGCGCGGGATAATATCGCCCACATATCCGCTCTTCACGGAATTGTACCCGTACCTGTTCATCAGGCCATAGGCAGCATCGAGGTGACGCTCGTAATTCCTCACCGACGATGAAGTCTCGTGGTGCATCATCAGCCTCACTCCCTTCGAATGCGCGTATTCGTTCAAAGCCTCGATATCGAAATCCGGATACGGGGTCACGAAGTCGAAGACATAATCCTTGCTCTGGCCGAACCAGTCTTCCCAGCCGATGTTCCAGCCCTCTACAAGCACCTGATCGAAGCCGTTCTCCGCAGCGAAATCTATGTAACGGCGTACATTTTCGTTGTTGGCGGCATGTTTCCCGCTCGGTTTGAGAGTCTTGTAATCCACTGAATCCAGCTTTACCGAAGAAAGGTCAGTATATGCCCAGCTGCTCTTGCCGGTAATCATCTCCCACCACACGCCCATGTACTTGACAGGCTTTATCCAGGACACGTCATCATAGGCGCAAGGGTCGTTCAGATTCAGAATCAGGCGGGAAGAGAGGATATCCCGGGCATCGTCAGTAACCATGACAGTCCTCCACGGCGTCTTGCAAGGGGTCTGCATATAACCTTTCCAGCCCTGCGCGTCAGGGGTCAGATGGGAAACGAATACGTAATTCTCATCATCGAGGTCAAGATGCATGCACGAATAGTCCACCAAAGCCGCCTCGTGGATATTGATGTAAAGGCCGTCATCGGTTTTCATCTGCAGCGAAGTCTGCACTCCCGTAGGGGAAAAAGGCGTCTGGGATGAATTAGGCGTCACGGCCGACGGCATCAGTTTCCTGATTTCGGAAAGCCTCGACTCCACATAATCGTACTCCTGCGTATCGTAATCCCCCGGAATCCACCACGCGGTATGATCCCCTGTCATGGCGAATTGCGTCAGCTCCTCCTTGATGACGAAATACTTCAGGTTTTCCTGCTCCGGAAATTCATACCTGAACCCTACACCCTCATCGTAAAGCCGGAACCGCACGATCATCTGTCTTCCGGTCTCCGCCTGCTCCAGAGTCACGACCATCTCATTGTAACAGTTCCTGATGGAAGATTCCTCGCCCCATACAGGCTCCCAGGTCTCGTCGGCTTCGCTCCGGCTCACATTGACGACCTTGAACCCGTCATAAAGCGAAACCGGCTCTCCGACATGTCCTCGCTTGATCTCCTCTCCGAATTCGAGCCGTGGCAACTCCCCGCGCAGTTCCAGCCCCATCGTACTCGGAAGGACGGCATTCTTATCCTTGAAATCGAGCCACCAGCACGGTTCTCCCCTTTCGGTGACTGTAAACTTAAGGGAGATATCGCCGTCAGGTGACATCAATGTTTCCACCCCTGCCGGAGCAATATTCCCGGCTCCCATATTGGTCGCCATGGCGACCAATGATGCAAGCATCATCATTATTTTCCTGACATTCATAATGGTTCCTGTATTTTAGTGTCTTTTGAATTCTGTTACCAACGCCTGACGCGGACCGACTACGGTCGAATCGGATATTTCCATGACTTCTCCGGTCACGACATTGCGGCCGTCATGCAGGCCGCCGGCGATTTCGGAGTAATGCGACCATGGAATACGCTTCTTTCCGCGGGAATTGTTGATGAATACGAAGACGGCATCGGTATCGTCATAGCGGAAATAGGCATAGGTGTTGTCCCTCGACAGGAAATGCATGGTCTTGCCGTCGTGTATCACTTTCTTTCCCTTCCTCCACTGGAAAAGGGTCCTGGCATAGTCATGCAGTTCCGCAATCCGGCCTTCAGGCACAGGCTTGCCGTCGGTACCTGTCATCGCAGCCGCCCTGCCTTCCTCCGAGAAGAAGTCCTGACTGTCTCCTTCCCATCCTCCGGGGAAATCCACACGCAGACCGCCGTGCCCCTGCGACCTGTCTTTCGAGACAAACATCATCTCGTCGCCATACAGAAGCTGTGGTATCCCGCGCATGGTAGCCATCATGGCAAGCATTATTTTCTGTCTGTCCGGATTATGTTTCAGCACGTCACCGATACGGTCGAGGTCGTGATTGCCGGCGAAAATCATCATTTTCGACAGGTCGTGATAAACGAAATCATGCGAAAGGCAGTCGTATATCCTGACCATGCCTTCTCCCCACGCCATGGAATCGGTGGACAGGCCGCGGCAGATGGCTTCCTGCAGCGGAAAGTCCATGATTGACGGCAGGTGTGAGTCGAATCCGTCCTTATTTCCGTTTCCGCCCTGCCAGTATGCCAGCTGCGGGATAGAAGAAGTCCAGCACTCACCCACTATGTTGAACGACGGATACTCCTTCAGCACCGAAGAACACCACTCGCTCATCGGGCCTTTCTCGTTGTACGGATAAGTATCCACCCTGAAACCGTCCAGACCGGCGTATTCAGCCCACCAGACAGCCCACTGCCTGAAATAGGACAGCACGAAAGGATTGTCCAGATTCATGTCCGGCATAGACGGCACGAACCAGCCGCTTTCCTGCAGATTGAGGTCGTAGGCCGAAGCATTCGGATCCATATTCGTCGAGAAACATACGTTCGTGCCGGTATATTCATCGAACTGATGTATCCAGTCCTTGAACGGAAGATCCTTCATCCACCAATGCGCCTCTCCGCAATGATTCGTGACCACGTCCATAATCACCTTCAGGCCATGTCCGTGAGCCTCCTGCACGAACTCCCTGTAAAGTTCATTCGACCCGAATCTCGGGTCAATGCGATAGTAGTCGGCACAGGCATAGCTGTGATATGAGCCTTCCGGCTCATCGTCCAAAAGCAGCGGCGTGGGCCATATCACCGTAGCCCCGAGATCCGAGATATAATCGAGATGGTCGATAATTCCCTGTATGTCTCCTCCATGCCGTCCGAAAAATTCGCTGCGGTCGGCCTTTTCAGCCGTATCGGGGGCGGAATCATTGGACGGGTCGCCGTTTGCGAACCTGTCCGGCATGATAAGATAGACCATGTCGGAGGTGCCGAAACTCCCCCGGGCTGCAGAACCGGCTGCCCTGGACGCGATTTCATACGGATACTTGAAAATCTCCCCGTCCCGGCTGAAAACGAGCCAATATGTCCCCGGGGCTGCATTCTCCGCGATCCGGACATCCACGAACAGATAATTCGGGCTGTCGGCCTTATGGACTGTCTGCACTTTCACGCCTTTCCCTCCTTCCATCCGCACATCGTATTCCGAAATGCCGTCTCCGTACACCATGAGCTGGAGAGGCGTCTTCATGCCTGTCCACCATGACAGCGGCTCGACACGTTTTACTTTGTCTCCCGCATCCTGCACCGATGACAGATCGGGAGCCGCTCCGGTTCCGCATGAAACTGCACCGGCGACAGCCGAAGACATCAGTATATTTTTCAGATAATTGATTTTCATCTGATTGACTTCCGATTAAAGTTACTCGACAGAAATATTCCAGTCCCATGGTTCGCACATTCCCACAGAAACGGTCACCTGATTTTCAGGAAGTGTACGGGTGAAGACGAAGACACTGTCATCGGCCGCAAGCACCTCGAATTTCCCGCCCTTTTCACCGGCTGCCAAAGCCGGATTCTCATGCCTGATACGGATAAGTTCCTTATAGAAATCCGTATGGCCGTTCTCTTCCCAAACCGGCACCGGATCCTTTTCGAAGAACTCGAACCTGTGATTCCAGCCCATTTCCTGACCGGTGTATATGAGAGGCTGTCCGTTCGGGAGAGTGAAAGTCAGGACTGCCATGGCCTCGGCAGCGTCTCCCATACGTTCGAACTCTGTCCCGGCCCATGAATTTTCGTCATGATTCGACGTGAACATCAGTCTGAAGGCCTCCGGAGGACAGGCGGCAGCATCCTTCTCTATATATGCAGCTAGGTCTGCGGCTCCCTTCTTCCCCTGGGCTATGCCATTCAGTAGATGATGCAGTTCCCAGGCATATGAAGCGTCGAAAGCATCCTGATGCAGTTCCGGATTCTCTCCCTCGGCCAGATAATATGTGCCCGGGTATTCGCGGCGGAGTTCCGGCAGGGTCTCCCTCCAGAAATCCATCGGGACCTCGCAGGCCATATCGCAGCGGAAACCGTCCACGCCCTTGTCAAGCCAGAAGCGCATTGAATTCCGCATCTCCTCCCTCATGTCATGATTGTCATAGTTCAGTTCGGCGATGTCTGTCCAGTCGTACTGGGTAACGGTATTGCCGAGAGAATCACGGACATACCAGTCGGCCGGCCTTTCGGATTCCCACACGGCATCAGGAGAAGTATGGTTCGCCACCCAGTCGAGAATCACCTTGAAACCGGCGTCATGAGCCTTCGAAAGGAATTCGTCGAAGTCTTCCATCGTTCCGAACTCCGGATTTATCTCGCAATAGTCGGAAATGGCATAGTACGAACCGAGCGTCCCTTTTCTCTGGTCCACGCCGATAGGATAGACAGGCATCAGCCAGATTACGTCCACTCCGAGCTTCTGAAGGCGCGGCAGCTGTTCTGCCGCAGCATCGAAGGTGCCTTCCGGCGTGTACTGCCGGACATTCATTTCATAAATTACTGCATTGTACGACCAGTCGGGATGGACTGCCTCGTTTTTGCCGGATTGTCCGGAACATCCGGACAATGATGTTGCTGCGGCGACAATCGCCGCAGCAACTGATATTTTCAATATATTACTGTTCATTGTCGACACTGTAACCGAAATTTGTCAAAAGCATGTACTCGCCCTGTCCGAGATCGACTGCGATACGGTCGCCGGCAGCCGATGCGGCGTAGGTATCGGTCGGATCCTGATAGTTCGTCCATGTCCCTTCAGATGGGACTTCCACATACAGTCTCCTGCTCTGGGAATCGAAATTGCCTGCCACCACGAATGATTTGGAGCCGTCAGGAGAAGTGCAGGTGATGAAACGGCCCGTAGTCCAGTTGTCGTAACCTACTTTCCATGAGAATTTCGAATCCCAGTAGAAAAATTCAGGGTTGTCATGACGGAATTCCATCAGGTCGGAATAATGTTCGTAAACCGCCCTTCTGGCCGGGTCATCATAATAATCCCAGTGTACCGGCTTCCTCGAAGTCCTGCCTCCGGAGTCGATGGATACGTCATAGCCGAGCTCCTGGAACTGCCAGAGCATCTTAGGACCGGGAACCGTCAGGCAGAATGCGGCAGCAAGGGCGTTTCTCCTGACTCTTTCCGAAACGTCTTCCTTGAACGGGGCTGTAGCATACGAAAGAATGCTTGCCTGCATTCTCTCCTCATCATGGCTCTCCATATAGGAGACATAGCCGCCATGGCTCATACCGTTGCTTCCTGACCATACATTCCTCAAGTCGGAATCGCTTGCATAACCCATGGCACACTGACGGTAGGCATAATTCGTATTGCGCCAGCAGTGCATACCGAGGCTTGCGAGATATTTCTCCTCATCTTCGCCCTGCCAGTGCTCGAGAATCACCACCGGCTTAGGCCTTCCGGCATCCGAAGCCGTTTTTACGAGAGAATTGTAATAATATTCGAAGACTTCCTTACGCTGTCCTACCGGGTCATCATCAGTCCAGTTGAAACTGCCGGAAACATCGAAACGGAAACCGTCCACATGATACTCTGTGATGAGATATCCGAGGCTGCGGGTCACATAGTCGCGCACGAACTGATTCCCGTGATTCATGTCCTGGAAGACTTTATAGCCGGCAGGGGCAAACTCATTGAACCATGGATTTTCCTCCGAGACATTGTTTGTCTTGGGATTCCAGAAAAGTTTGGTCATGGTGGCGTTCCCTGTCATGTGATTGTAGACCACATCTATGAATACGGCCATTCCCAGACCATGGCATGCATCTATGAATTCCTTGTACTGCTCTCTTGTGCCGTATGTCTTGTCCAAGGCGAAATGGGAGTACGGATTGTAGCCCCAGCTGTCGTTGCTGTCGAATTCCTGTACCGGCATCAGTTCTACCGCATCCACACCGAGTTCTTTCAGATACTCTAAATGCTCCATGGCGCCTTTCAGGTCTCCCGATTCTGAGAAGTCGCGCAGAAGAAGTTCGTAGATGAGCATATCGTTCTCATCCTTGATTTCATAATCATCGTCGTGCTGCCATACGTACTCTTCCGGACTTATACAGAAAGCCGATACGATACCGGAAGTGTTGGAAGGATAGTCCGGCATCCCCGGATAGGTGGATGACGGGATATACTGATCGTCCTGCGTATAGACTATGGTAGTGAATGGATCGGCCAGACGCATCTGTGTGGCGATACCGTCTTTCTGAGCATCAGCATCGTTTTTCCCTATCAGATACTGGAACATGTATTCGCGGGTCGGATCCAGACCTGTCAGAGTGTACCACCATGCACCCGTTTTCTTGTCCCATTTCATGGCATATTCCTGAGACGGGAGCCAGTCGTTGAAATCCCCGATGAGGTAGCAGTAGTCGAAACACCTCGTGATCTTGCTTCCCTGCTGTTCGTTCCACCATGCCTTGTTGTAGGCGGCGAATACCAATGTCACGGAAGTCCCGTCGGCGCCGTAGTTGATGCCGTAGATGCATCCGTCAGGCACAGATTCCTCCACCGGAGCCTGATGCTCGAGGGTATGCCTGTTATCCGTGACCTTTATGTAATAGTTCTTTTTGAAAGCGGAAAGTCCATGGTCCTCGCTGCGGATGAGAAGGCCTATACGGGTAACCTCGGATTCTCCTGAGCCGAACCATTCCCTGACGGTAGGTTCCATTTCGAGGGACCAGGTATTGTCTCCCAACTTTTCCATCCGGCATTTCTCGATATTGACATCGGATGAGGAAGGGGTGAATTTCCAGTAGTCGCCTTCGACGACACCTGCATGCATGTAGACTTCACCGTTGTAGTCATAAAGAGGAGAGTCCGGAACTGGCTTGTAAATGATGGTAAGCGGCTCGTCCGCATCCGGAGCTTCCGGAATGAGGGTCATCTGCGCGTCTGCCTCCCCGTTCTGCACCAGCCGGACTTTCACGGGTTCGCATCCGGGAGCCGAAACGGTAAGCTCGCCTTCCCGCTGCTGGTCAGGGTTGCCTGCCGTCTCCACATAGAACGATGATGATGTGGTGCCCTCCGTCTTGTCGAGGGTACACCATTCTTTGGAAGATTCATCCTGCGACACTGTCCATGAGCCGGCGTATGTTCTCAGTTCGAGAATCTGGCGTCCGCCTTCCGCATCGAACCAGAGGGTGGTCTTGGATACGGTCAGATTCCCGGCAGGAAGTTCTTCGGCCATATCCGTACAGCCCTGCATGACGACGGCGCAGGCGGTAAGGATGATCGGTATTATGTATCTTTTCATTTTGCTGTATTTCTTTTAAAGTATTCTCTAATAACCGGAAGGAATCTCGCCGGAATGCATTACCCATACTTTCATTGCATCCGGATCGAACCAGATGTCGTATGTTCCTTTCGGAACAATGATGTTTTTCGACCCGCCGTTATTTATGACAGATATCGCATCACCCGGGACAGCATCGACATCGCTGCCGGAAGTTCCGATATTGCCGCCGTTGTCCCAGCTGCCTCCGAGTCTGATCTTGATCGCGTTCGAATTTACAGACTCGTCATTGTCGTTTTCGAAAGTCAGGCCCTTGTAGACGAAGATATTCCTTTCCATGTACATCTTCAGGTCATTTCCCCAGTTGTTGAAATGGCCGACGATTCCCCACTCCGGCACTTCTCCTACAGCCGTGGACGGATGCTTGCCCGGACCCATTATGTAGATTTTACGAGTGTTGTAGTTGAACCATACATCGTAAGCTCCCGCCCATCCATCTATGACATCAGTCGGAACTATGGCCGGGCCGTCCTGCACCGCCGAAATCATGGTGTCATAGTATATGTAGGTTCCTCCCCAGGTGATACCATCGTTGCTGCTGATCCTTATTTTCAGCCAGTTCTCCGCTTCGGACGGGAACCAGACATTCTTGCAGACGAAATATTCTCCGTCCGCTGTCATGGTCAGGTCAGGCATTCCGTCGGTGATGTTGGACTGTATGCCGAAGCTGAACGGTGCCGGCGCGTCAGAACCGGATTCAAGCAGGTACATCACACCGTATTCGTCATTGAGATAGATATCGTATAAACCGTCTTCGCTCACTATTATATCGCCCTGTCCGCCCAATGTCAGGAGACTGGCATTCGGAGAAGCCGACATCCGGGTATCAGCTGACGGAGCATAACTGCGAGAGCCGTCATTGTTTCCGTATCTGAGTCTGAATTCCGCACCTGCAGACAAGTCAAGGCCTTTTACGACATAATATCCGTCTTCGTCATCCATCAGGATGTCCCTGTCAGGAAGCCAGTCTGTCATGGTACCGGTCACGCCCCAGGACACCTTCGAAGGAATTTCGAAATCCTCGCCGGAAGGGATGATATATGCGAAAGCCTGGTCAGGATAAAGAATGATATCGTACTTACCGGCTTCAGCCACTTTGATGTCTTTCGAAGAGGAGCCTTTGACTAAACTCAAGGCTGTTCCGACTGATACAGGGTCGCTGCTGCCAGCTGCTATCTGGTTGCTCGAGTCATAGACCCAGGCGTTGCCGTTCCGGAACTTGAAGACCTTTTCGGCATTCAGCTCGAGCCCTTCGTAAACATAGTATCCGGCATTCCTGTCCTCGGCACGTGTCATCTCCAGATCCTCTCCGTCTGCCCATCCGGTAAATGAGCCCACAATTCCCCAGGTAACGGCGCCAGGAGCCTCTGAGCCAGCTTCACGGATGTGGATGAGGGCCATGGATTCATTGAAGTATATATCGTAGTCTCCGGCGGTTCCGACCGAGAGGTCGCCGCCTCCGCGTGACAGCTGAGTACCTTTATTGATTTCCAGCCCGACTTCGACCCCATTATAGCCGCCGAAACTGAGGTTTTCGGATGTCTCTTCATCCTGCCACTTGTTGTCGTAGCGCAGTTTGAACTTCTCCCCGGCATTCAGATGCACATTCTTTATCACATAATAGTCGCCGTTCAGCACCAGCGGCTCGTCAGGGACGGCCTCTTCGGTCTCAGGATCGATGGCGCCGCCCCAGTTATTGATAGCTTCGCTCGTAAGACCCCATGTATGGCCTGTCGGATCGGTGATTTCCTCTTCTTCATCATCAGCCTTGCCGTAATCTTCGGAATTGAATTCGTATGTGCGCTCCCCGGTATTGTTCAGATTCACATAGATTCGGTATTCTCCGGCAGGTGCGGTGACTGGATTCGCCTCGGCACCGTCGAGGATGCCTGTAGTCGAGGAACCGAGCCATGTCCTTTCCGCTCCGTCAGCGAATCCGAAAAGAAGGTCTCCGGCCTCAAGGACAGCGTCGATATAGAACTCCTGCGAGCCTGTATCGAATGTCATTTCCTTTTCCTCATCCCCTATGGCAGAGCCTTTGACGACGAATTTTTCGAATCCGAGCTGCTTCGTCAGCCTGCGCGTAGTGGTATTGAACGCAAAGCTGTAGTATCTGTATTCGTAGACATTGGCGATGTTGCCGCCGGCCACCGAAAGGACTATCTCTTCAGCCTCGTCCTCCGGTGCAGTGCCGCCGAGACCCCAGTTTCCGGTCGCATTGTTCCAGCTGGCTGCTCCGGTCAGCTTGAAGCCGGCGTCATCGGATGTTCCCGAATTGTAATCCAAATGATTCTGTCCGAAATCCACCACTCCTTCATACTCGGCATTGCTGTCGAAACTGAAAAGGAATTGCGAACGGGCATGTTCCCAGTTGCAATATTTCCCGATCACCCATACTTTCGGGTATCTCGGCTCGGCATATATCACTGTGACTGTCAGATCTACAGGCTCGGAGTAATATTTTTCACCGCCTGCGCCCACCGATGCGCTGACATAGAATTTCACGTCGCTCGCAGTATTCAGCGGCACTCCGGCACCGCCCATTTCGGCCGTAAGTCCGAGCATATAGTTTATATCCTCGTAGGAAGCCTCGTAGGAAGTCCCGGCAATACCCTGAAAAATGACTACCCTCGCCCCTTCCGTACCTGAAGCAGGATCATCATATTCAGCCTCGATAGTATAGGCAGCCTGCGCACGCACTCCGAAATCGGCGGCATCCCAGGCAAAGGACACGGTTTCGTCAAGATTGTCGTTCGTAATCACGAGTTCGGTTATACCGAGCGGATTGAGAACCGGCGGCACGACCTGATCTGGCGGCAGGAGCCGCATCTCGTCGAGTTGCTGGCAGCCGGCCGCCATAGTTGCGGCAGCAGCCATCATCATTATATATCCAAATGGTCTCATCATATATCGTGTTATTTTTCAGTCTGGATGTATCCCGGATTCTGATCAAGAGTACCGTTGGCGGTAATGTCGGTCAAAGGCAGGGCAAACAGCGTCTTGTACTGGTCGAATCCCTGTCCGCGGAATGACTCACCACCCTTGTACGGCCAGAGGAAGTCGGAAGTATGGAAGATACCCCAGCGGATAAGGTCGGTCCTGCGGTGGCCTTCCCACATCAGTTCCCTCGCCCGTTCTTCTATGAGATAGGTCCTGTTATAACCTTCAGGCTCCTCTGCTCCGGCTCTTCTCGAGAGTTCCTTCAGATAAGGAAGGGCTGTTTCAGGATCGTTGAGTTCGAGGCAGGCTTCCGCATATATCAGGTAAATCTCCCCGAGGCGGATAAGCGGGAAATCAATGTCGCTGTACGCTTTCGTCACGGCTACATCCCCGTATTCTTCAGGTGTCATGCCATGAGGCACGTTGTTGAATTTCAGACATGACCATCCGTTCAGGAATACATAGAGAGCATCTTCCATCGACTCCTCACGGCCTGCTATATAGAACATCTTACCGCGCTTGTCCTCACAGGTGTATTCGCCTGATGAATAGTCGGCATCTTCTACCTGGAAATATTTCAGCACGAATTCATACGGCACCCTGATGCCGCCCCAGCCTCCGTTTACACCGTTAGGGTAATAGGTTATGGTCTCCTCGCCTTCAGGAGTGTCGACCGTCATCTCGCGGATATCGTCCTGGGCTATTGCCGCGAATGTCAGATAGGTAGTCCCTCCGAAAGACTGCGAGTTTTCCGCATCATATGCTATCGCGAAAAGGAATTCGTCGCGAGCTTCAGGATTCTCCCCGTTATCCCCGCGGAACAGGGCCGCATAGTCAGGGCACAGTCCGTAACCCATATCGAAAATCTTCTCGCACGCCGCCTTGGCCTCTTCCCACATCGGTACGGAAGTATAGACTTCGGCATTCAGATACATTCTGGCGAGAAGTCCGTAGACGGAACCTTTGTCCGCACGCGGATAATTCGACCTTGCCGCAGGCATTGCACTGTCGTCAGCCGCCAGTTCTTCAAGTTCATCTATGCAGAATTTGAAAATCTCGGCACGGGTGCCCTGCTCGGGCAATACGTTTATCCCGAAAGGCGAGTCCTCTGTGATGAAAGGCACATTGCCGAAGGCATCCACGGCAATCCAGTAAAGGTATGCCCTCAGGAATCTGGCTTCCGCCCTGAAACCTGCCACCTTGGCGGCCACTTCAGGACTTACTCCGCGCTCCTCCAGTTTTTCATCGGTGGTCTTGCGGAGGAAATCGTTGATATAGACGATTCCCTGCAATGTCCTGACATAAACTGCATAGGTAGCGTCATTCTGGGCCTCTGTCCATGTATTCGTGTTCAGAGCCCTTACCCAGGCATCATCGCTCCAGGCGCATTTGGCCTCATCTGTGGAAGTCTCCTGAATGGACCAATAAGCCCGGATCAGTTCCGCTGCACCTCCGTCGCTGACCTGAAGATCCTTGGTGTCGTTCGTAATAAACTGGAAATAAAGTCTGGTCAGGCCCTGCAGATAACCGGCCTCGTCCGTACCGTAGGCATTCTCCTCGGCCTTGTCATACGGGTTGAGAGGAACGGTATCCAGATCTCCTATGCAGGATGTCAGACCTGCAATGACAAACAGGCCTGCCGCCAGTGACATAAATCTGTTATATCTCGTTTTCATGATTTCCGGAATTCATTAAAAGTTAACGTTTACCCTGAGCGAATACGTCCGTGGACGCGGCCACATGGTGTTGTCGATACCGGTAGTCCCCGGCAGTTCGGGATCGACGCCGCTGTACCCGGTGATGACGAATACGTTCTGGACACTCAAGGCCAGACGGATATCCCCGTTCCAGTTCTTGATATCGCGGAAAGTGTAACCGAGGTTTATATCGTCCATTCTGAAGAATGATGCATTCTCAAGGAACATGTCGGAATACCACTGCTCTCCGCTGTTGGCTTCGGTAAAACCTGTGGTCTTGACATATTTGGCATAGTTAGGAAGGTTTCCGCTGTTCATGTCCAGATATGCCGTAGAGTTCGAAGACGCGAAATCGTTGAAGAGCCAGTTTCCTGCCGAACCGTGGCCGTTGAAACCGAAATCCCAGTTCTTGTACGAGAGTTTCAGGTTCAGACCGTAGAAGAATTTGGCATTCGGGCTCTTTCCGGAAATATACCTGTCGGCATCGGTGATACTGCCGTCACCGTCCCTGTCCACGAGTGCGTTCTGGATAGGATTGCCGTCGGAATCGTAGACTTGCTGGAATGTCCTGTATGAATACGGTGCATATCCCACCTTGTGTACGCTGAGCATGCTTCCCGTACCCTTGCTGATACTTCCGACCTGAATGGCATAATCCGGGTCATCGGTATTGTTCAGCTTGGTGAACCGCGTATCCTGGAAGGTGCCGTTGAAGCCGATGGACAGATGCCAGTCTTCGGTCTGGACAGGAATAGCGTTTATGGAAAATTCCAGACCCTTGTTCTGCATCGAACCTATGTTCGTAAGCACGGTGTTTCCGAAGCTGGCTCCGACAGGGACGATGACGCTATTCAGCAGGTCATCAGTCTGGCGAAGGTAAGCGTCCACATTACCCGTGAGTCTGTCGTTGAAAAATCCGAAGTCGATTCCGACATTGTAGGTGGTGGTCGTCTCCCACTTTATATCAGGGTCGTATGCACCGGGGGTGACATAGAACTGATAGCCGGAATTTCCCATATAATACTGCTTGTAGACATCCGAAGATACATTATATATGGCCATATACGGATAATTGCTTCCGATTTCCTGCTGTCCTGTCTGACCGGCGCTGATACGGAACTTGAGCTGTGTCAGAGGGGTGAAATTCTTCAGGAACTGCTCTTCCTTGATATTCCAGGCAAAGGCTCCTGACGGGAAAAGACCCCAACGCCGGTCCGGAGAGAACCTTGAAGAAGCATCGTTCCTCAACGATAACGTAAACAGATATCTGGAGTCGATGGAATAATTAATACGTCCGTAGAAAGATACCAGATAGCTTTCCTGCATGTTGCGCGGATAGCGGGAATCATCGCCTTTCTGCTCGTTCGTGACATTGAAATAGGTCACGCTGCGGTCAGAACTGTAGAAATGCTGCCAGGAATATCCGGCCATCAGGTCGAGATGGTGGATTCCCCACTCCTTGTTGAAGTTTCCGTAGAATTCCAGAACCTGGTTGCGGCGGAAGTTTACCGACTTGGAATACTGGCCGATACCTCTGTTCTCCGTATCCGCATATGCCTGATAAGAACCCGGATTCACTCCGCTGTAGGAATTGTACTGCGACATGTCCAGACCGAGACTGAGGTTGAATTTCAGAGCCTCGAAGCCGTGTACCTTATAGTCTGCCGAAACATTCCCGATCATTCTCATGGCCTTTCCCCAGTTTTCCACATCGAAAAGCTGTGACAAAGGGCCGGCTCCGAGAAGGTTGTTCGGGGTGAAATTCTCGCCGCGTCCGGAACCGTAGTTCCAGTAGCCGTTGGTAGTGGTATAGTCTATCGAGCCGTCGTCGTTCCTGAAATAAGGGTCCTGGGTAGGGTTGAAGAATGCGGCTGCCCCGACCACGCCTCCGCTCGCATAAGTCTGATCGGTATAGACTCCGCGTCCGGAAAGGCTGACAGTAAGATGATTGTCGAAGAAGTTCGGAGACAGGCTGATGTCTACCGTACCTCTGTCGTATTTCGATGTGTGGAGGGTACCCTGCTGGCTGGTCCAGCCGACCGAAGCCCGGTAAGGCATCCTCTCCTTCACGTTTCCGCTGAGGCTGACATTGTGGTCATGCGAAATGGCTGTACGGAAAATCAGGTCCTGATAATCCGTATCCACCGTGCCCATGTGCTCCAGAATATAGTCGCCTGTCGGAGTGCCGGCAGGGAAGGTCTCGGACACGAAGTCCCGGAATTCTCCAGGAGTCATCGTAGGGATACGTTTGGAGTTCGTCTGCACGCTCACGCTTCCGCTGTAGCTTACCTGAGGCTTAGAGCCCTTTCCTTTCTTGGTGGTGATGATGATGACACCGTTCGAGGCACGTGAACCGTAGATGGCGGCGGAAGACGCATCCTTCAGCACGGTAAAGGACTCTATGTCGTTAGGATTGATGGTCTCGAGAGGATTCGCCATTCCTGCTCCTCCGTCCACTGCGATAGGCACGCCGTCTATCACGATGAGAGGGTCATTGGAGGCGTTCAAGGACGCTGCACCGCGGATACGGATAGTGGAACCTGAACCCGGACCGCCGTCACCTGGAATAATCTGCAGTCCCGGGACCTTTCCTTTCATCATATCCTGGGTGGATACGACTGCCCCCCTGTTCAGTTCTTCCGATTTGATGGCCGTGACCGAACCTGTCATGTCTTCCTTCTTTACCGTACCGTAACCGATTACCACCACATCATCAAGGAACAGTGCATCTTCCGTCACCGTGATAACAGGAGGAAGCTCTGAAGCCTTGAAAATCTGTGTCTTGTAGCCGATGCAGCTGACTTCCACCATCGCATCCGGTCCGGAAACGGTCAAAGTAAAGTCTCCGTCCAGCCCGGTAGATGTTCCGTTGGTCGTCCCTTGTTCCATCAGGGTGACTCCGATGACAGGTCCCAGAGCATCCTGCACTACGCCCTTTATCTCATACCCGTCCTGCGCGGATATTGATGCGGCGGCGAGGCATAGCAGCAGCTGGACTGTCAGCACCGATAAAATTTTTTTCATAGTATATCCTCTGAGCTTTATTGATTATTTTCCGTTTTCAGTACGGCCTCTGCCGACAAACGCCACCGATATCGCAGCCAGCAGCATGAATACCCCGGCGAGCCCCAGCATGCTGATTGCTTCGGAATCGAAGCACCATTTCACTATCAGGCCTCCGGTAAGTCCTATGACTATCTGCGGTATGGTGATGGTAAAATTGAATATTCCCATGTAGGCTCCCATATTCCCGGCATCCACATAGCGGGAAAGGATGGAATACGGCATGGCGAGAATGCCTGCCCAGGCAATGCCTATCCCCACCATAGGAAGCATCATCATGTATTTGTCATGAATTAAGAGCAAGGAGCCGAATCCGGCGGCGCCGAAAAGCAGACATGCCACATATACGGCCTTGTTTCCGAATTTCGCGGCTATTCTGCCGAGAAAGATGGCGGCGATACATGCCGGTATCGGATATATCCCGTTCAGCACACCGACCCATGTCTGCGTGGCTCCTTCCGAAAGCAGGGCTCCCGTGGTCGGATCGGTGACGATTCCGGTTATGGCCGGTTTGAGATATGTCCACATGAGGAAAAGGGCGGCCCATGAAAAGAACTGCGTGACTCCGAGCTGCAGCATTACTTTCGGGATATTCCGCATCAGTGAGATGAATCCCTGTCTTTGAGGGGCTGCGTCAGATGATTGACCGTGAAGATTTCCGGCGCTGCCGGAATTGCCGGTCCCGCCGGCATCCTTATATTCGAGTCCGTTGTATTCCGCAAACTCTTTCGGCGGATATTCCTTGGTCTTGAACGCCGTGACGAGGACTGTCAGCAGAAGGATTATGCCTCCGGCGTAATATGACCAGGCTATATGTCTGGAAACCTGTCCGGGGACAGCCTCGTCCGACACCCCGAGCCACGTCATGATCAGCGGGAGGAAGGCGCCGATGACAGCGCCGAGATTTATCAGGAAAGTCTGCACCACATAGCCGGTAGTCTTTTGCGAATCATCCAGCATATCCGCCACTAAGGCGCGAAACGGCTGCATGGTCACATTGAAGGACAGATCCATGAACAGCAGGATGAAGGCTCCCATTGCGAGCGGGGCTACAGCGAGCAGGACAGGGCAGTTCGGCATCAGAAGCAGGGCTATGGTGGAAATCAGCGCACCTC
Organism: uncultured Bacteroidales bacterium; assembly: GCA_944323845.1. Taxonomy (GTDB): domain Bacteria; phylum Bacteroidota; class Bacteroidia; order Bacteroidales; family UBA932; genus Cryptobacteroides. Next base: position 14,054 of record CALUUA010000015.1, on the reverse strand, counting down.
CCAGAATATACGGGATACGCCGGCCGAACCTCGTCCAGGTCCCGTCCGAAAACATGCCGACTATCGGCTGGATTATCATGCCTGCAAGCGGAGCCGCCAGCCAGAAATAGCTCAAGTGGCTTACATCTGCGCCGAGCGACTGGAATATCGATGATGTGTTCGAATTCTGCAGAGAGTATCCTATCTGGACTCCGAGAAATCCGAAACTGAGATTCCAAATCTGCCAGAAATTCAGTTTTGGTTTGCGTGTTGCCATAGTGTCTGATTATGTGGATTCGCAAACATACCTATTATATACTGACTAAAAAACCGAAGGCGGCCGGACGGTCATCATTCCAGGATGAACGGCAAGATTTTCATGATGAATTTTCAGGTGGTTTTGTTCGTCGGCAAATATTCAGTAAATTTGTAGGACGACATGATACCGCGAATCATTTTTCATCATGATGAAATCTCTGGACATCAAGTGGATAATACATCTGTTCGCCACCCTTCACCTGGCAGTGGCCCTTGCATGCAGGAGTCTCGGCATCATGGATGAAATATGGCTTACGATGCTCAGTATCGCCATGGTGGTGATGATCGGGCTGAAAGTCCGTTCCAAGGTGGAGATGATAGCAGCCACGGCGATTATTACCAATGGCGCGGGATATCTGCTCGGAGTGTACGGAGCCGAACTGTTCGGCCTGCTTTTCTCATCCGAGATACTGTCGCACGGAGTTTCCACCTTCATGACCACGGAAATCATCGGATGGTTCACATTCGGCTTTCTGAACCTGTTCAGAAGGACAGGGTACGGCATGAGGGGGAAGATGCAGGAACAGCTACCCCCCCCCTCTGAAAAAATCGGTTTCAGACATGTGCTATGGCTCACAGGCGCCTTGGTCATATTGCTCATTTTCAGGATTCTGCTGACACTGCTTTTCAATGACAGCGCGGATCCTGACGAAAGCCTGCACGGGGTAATCGGCCTGCTTGTGTCCAAGTCCTGGATACCTGTCATCGTATTCTTCATCATCGTGCTGTTCATCAGATATACGAAGAACAGCGACATGGCCTCCGGCACGAAAACGCTGGCTTCAGCCGCCATGGCGGTGACCGTCTCCGCCGTCGTGTCTCTGGCCGCCGGCATGGATCAATACGGGAGCCTTCAGACCATGGGAGGCAGGAAATTCTTCCAGCTTTTCACCGTAATGATAGCGTGCTACCTTATCATGTTCTCCATCATTTATATCGTGGATTACATACTGTCGGTGCGGGCTGCTGTCAGTGAAGAAAGGGACAAGGCCAGTTCTGCCAGATACCGGTACGCGATGCTCAAACAGCAGGTGAATCCTCATTTCCTGTTCAATTCGCTTAATATTCTGGACTGCATGGTCCAAGAGGGGAAGAACGAGCAGGCCAGCATCTATATACACAAACTCGCAGGGATATACAGGTACATGCTCAGAAGCGAAGAAAGGGTCGTCACCCTGAAAGACGAGCTGAAATTCGCGGAAATGTATATAGACCTGCTGCGGGCAAGATTCTCTGACGGGTTTGCCGTCAGGACAGAAATTCCTGAAGACAAAATGCAGATGCATATAATCCCGTGCGCCCTTCAGATGCTCATAGAGAATGCCATAAAGCACAACAGGGTCTCAGGAGAGACCCCGCTGGCCATCCGGATATGGACAGAAGGACAGTGGCTGTTCATTTCGAACAACAGGCTGCCGAAAATCGCCTCCCCGGAAACATCGACCAAAGTCGGGCTGAATTACCTGCATGCGCAGTACATGAATATATGCGGAACCGGAATAGGGATTCACGAAACTGAAGAAGAATACACAGTCAAAATACCTCTGATACTATGATGAAGCTGGATGTCTTGATAGTGGAAGACGAGCTTATGACACGGAACTTCCTGATAAACACTCTTGTACACCTGTATCCGGAAATAAATGTCGTCGGAAAGACCGGATCGGTCGAAGAGACCGTAAACTGGCTTGAAAATCCCGCCAACAAAGCCGATATCATCTTCATGGATGTGGAGCTTGCGGACGGCAACTGCTTCGAGATATTCCGCAGGACGCAGATAAACTCATGTGTCATAATGACGACGGCATACGACAACTACGCCATACGGGCATTCGACGTGGAGAGCGTGGACTATATACTGAAACCTATCGAGCCTGAAAATCTGAAAAGGGCGGTGGAAAGGGCCAAAGCACGGATAGCCGCATCTTCAAAGTCCGGAGGATATCCTGCGGTCCGGGAAGCAGACAGACCTTTCCGTGAACGCTTTCTGGTCAAGCTCAACGATATGATCGTCCCTGTACGGACATCTGACATAGCATATTTCTATTCAGAAGACAAGTGTACCTACCTCGTCACGGCCGACGGACACAAATATGTCGTGGACTTTTCACTGGACATAGCCATGGAACAGCTCGACAGTGCCGGCTTCTTCAGAATATCCAGACAATGCATCATCGCCATGTCCGCAATTTCAAGCATCCAGAAAACCGGCAGCCGGTTTTTAGTCTCGGCCACCCCTGAAGCCCCGTTCGAAATGATGGTAAGCAGATCGCGGACCGACGATTTCCTTCACTGGCTCGAAGGCGCCGGCTCCTGATGCGGCATCATAAAACCCGTAGAACGGGTCAAAAGTCAGCATCTCCCGGAATCGAGGATCATCTGTCTCAATTCCGTGTTGAAAGCGTCCTGTTCCAGCAGCTTTTCGAGAGTGAGATGCATTCTGTATCTCCAGTAATATCTCGGGAATGCCGGCACGTTTATCCTCTCCTGAGCAGGATCGTCCCTTCTGAGCTCGCCCGAAATGGAAAGCCAGTCCTGAAGGAGCTGGATTGACAGCATCGACGATGACTGGAGATGACTTCGGACAATCTCCCTGCATATCCATGGCTCACACGAACGCGGAGCCTCTCCTCCGCGGTGCATTACGTTATGCCAGAACGCATCCGTCACTTCCCTGTCTTCTTCCCACCACAATCTCAGAGGAGACATGTCATGCGTGGAAATCATGCACACTGAATAATACGGATAACGGGCTGGATCGGCGAACTTCTCTCCGACGGCTTTCGGCATCCGCTGTATTTCCAGAGACAAAATCCTGTATTCGGACATGACTTCCGGCACACACCCGGGAATCATACCCAGATCCTCTCCGCAGGCCAGCATCCCTGTCTCCGAAAGCAGGGAAGCAAGTTTTCTCATCGCAGACTCCTTCCAGAACGCATTGTGCCTGTGATAGAAGAAATCATCATAAAGCCTGTCGAAAGTCCTTTTCAGGCCGTCGTCAGTCTTGGCATAGGCCGAAGTGTACTGCGCAGCTATCCTCGGATGCCACCAGCCTCTTCTGTGAGGGTCTTCCACGAAAAGCACATCGGCACGCTCCTTTCCGTCCTGCACAGCGTCAGCATCGCATGAAAGTTTCGGACTGCCTCCGAAACCGTATGACGCCAGCTCCTCCCCTGAATATGGCAGGGCAGGATTGAAATGCCCGAGAAGTCCGCTCTTTTCGGGAACCGGGATTTCCCATATACGGAAAAAGCCTAAAATATGATCTATCCTGAAGACATCGAAATACTGCGACATCTTCCTGAGTCGGGAACGCCACCACGCATATCCGTCCTGAGCCATGACCTCCCAATTGTACGTAGGCAAACCCCAGTTCTGACCGTCAGCTGAAAAGGCGTCAGGCGGCGCCCCGGCCTGCGAGTCCATATTGAACAGATGCCTGTTCTCCCACGCATCGGCGCTTGTACGGCTCACGCCTATAGGCAGATCCCCTTTAAAGACTATCCCTTTAGACCGGGCATAATCCCTGGCCCGGGAAAGCTGAATATGGAGATGATACTGGACAAAACAGTGATAGGCGATTTCATCAGGATGCTCCGCAATGAATTTTTCCACAGCTCCGCGGTCGTAGACGGAGAAATCCTCTCCCTCCGAGCCTGAAGCCTCGTCCTTTCCGACATGAGTCCAGCTGGTGAAATCCGCTGTCCCAGTGCTGTCCCGCAATGTACAGTAAGCGGCATAAGGCAGAAGCCAGCCACTGTTGTCCTTCAGAAAAGACTTGTATTCTTCCGTCGAGAGAGTCCCGGCACCGTATTTGGCGAAAGCCTCATGCAGCAGTCTGGTCTTCTCCCTGTTCACACGTTCATAATCTACGTCAGGAAGTGCGTTCAGTTCTTCTTTCAGTCGCAGATATTCAGTATCTTCCTCCACTCCGACTGCCGGCAGATGGATGAACTGCGGATGGAGGGCGAAACTGGAATTGGCATTGTACGGATATGAATCCTCCCAAGTGCCTGTCATGGTCGTATCGTTCACCGGCAGAAGCTGTATAATCTTCTGGCCTGTGGCCGCAGCCCAGTCAGCAAGCAGTTCAAGGTCATGAAATTCCCCTATACCGAACCCGCTTTCCGACCGCAGGGAAAATACCGGAATCGCCGTACCGGCCGCCTTCCATCTTTTCCCGGGTTCAGTCCGGAACACCCCTTCGGAGAACGGGGAGGAATGCAGAGGAAGATCCTCGGGAACGCAGTTCCAGCTGTCCCATATCTCTATAGTCCCGTCTTCCGGCTGTTCCGGCATGACCGCCACATGCGATTTCCACTCCGATCGTCTGCAAAGGCCGCCGCTATGCACTTCGTATCTGTATTCGAAATCCCGTCCTCCATCGAGTCCGTCCAGCTCTGCCGTCCACACGCCGCCGATACCGTAACTCATCGGGAAAAGCCTGCCGCAGGACATCATGAATAGTTCTTCACCCCATTCTGTGAAGTATTCGACATGGGTTATCAGTTTCATATCCGTGAAAATTATCGTAGTGTCTGCAAATTTAACTTTTATCGGCTTGATGACAAACATTTCCTGACAGACTGCGATTTTTTCGCGATGACCGGAGCGTGAAACGGCAAAAAAGGAGTATCTTTGTACGATTGTTGCATTGGCCGGAAGGCCGGACAAATTTTATTCATATGAAGAAAATAATCATTGCGGCGACAGTCATGGCAGCCGCACTTTCATGTATTCAGGCATACGGACAGAGCAAGAGTTTCAAACTCGGGCAGTGGACTGAAATCGAAAGTTCCATACTGAAGGAACTGAACAGGTCTTATGTAGACAGTCTTCCGCTGGACAGAATCATGCGCGTGGGGATAAATGCCATGCTGGAGAATCTTGACCCATACACTATCTATATCCCTGAGGAAGAAAACGAAGACCTCCAGATGATGCTCTCGAAGACATACGGAGGGATAGGTGCCGTCATTTTCAAGGAAAAAGACGGCAATGTGATAATCAACGAACCGTATTACGGTTCCCCGGCATGGAAAAGCGGGCTCAGGTGCGGGGATGAGATATTGAGCATAGACGGGACGGAGACGAAGGGGCTGGAGACGAAGGAAAGCAGCGACAGGATGAAGGGAAAGCCCGGAACTACAGTGAATTTCACGGTTCTGAAGGCCTGCGGGGATACAGTGGATGTGGCCATAGTCAGGGAAAGGATACACATACCGGATGTGGAATATGCCGGAATGCTCGATGACACCACAGGGTACGTGAAGCAGACCGGATTCACGGACAATGTAGCCGATGCAGTGAAAGCCGGATACCTCAAGCTGAAGGGACAGGGAATGAAGAGAATGGTTCTGGACCTCCGCGGGAATGGGGGCGGTCTGATGAACGAGGCCATCAGGATAGTCTCCCTGTTCGTCCCGAAAGGCTCTCTCGTAGTGTCGGCGAAGGGCAATACTCCGGAATCCGTCAGGGAATACAGGACAACTTCGGAGCCGCTGGATACGCTGATGCCCCTGATCGTACTGGTGGATTCAGGTTCCGCATCGTCTTCGGAGATAGTGGCCGGCGCCATTCAGGATCTCGACAGAGGCACCATTATGGGTGAAAGGACATTCGGCAAAGGTCTGGTCCAGACAGTGCGTCCGATTGTATATAACGGCCAGCTGAAAGTGACCACGGCCAAATATTATACCCCGAGCGGGCGCTGCGTGCAGGCGATAGACTACAGCCACCGGAATGAAGACGGGAGTGTCGGACATATACCGGACTCTCTGACCCACGAATTCAGGACAAGCAAAGGCCGCATCGTCAGGGATGGGGGAGGAATCACTCCTGATGTGGAACTCGACGCTCCGTCTTACAGCCGCCTTGTCTACTCTCTGGTCCTCAGCGGAGTTATAGACAGGTATGCCATCAAGTACGCAAAGGAACATGACAGCATTCCGGCTCTGGTAAACTTCCATTTTACGGATGCCGATTTCGAAGATTTCATCGAATTTGCGGGAACTCAGGAATTCGACTACAGGAGCAGCGCCGAAGCCCTGTTCGGCCAGATGAAGAAAGAACTTGAAAAAGACGGGCTGGCAGCAAACATGACGGCAGAACTGGATGCGCTCGAAAAGTCCATATCCATGGACAAGGAACAGTTTATCAGACTGAAAAAAGATGAAATCATCCCGTTCATAGAAGAGGAAATCGCCGTAAGATACTATTTTCAGGAAGCAGGAATACAGGTGCGGCTCAGATATGACAAGCAGCTGGAGCAGGCTCTGAAGTCGCCTCTTGCAGTGCTGTAAGAATAAAAAAAAGAGTGGCCTTTCGGTCACTCTTTTTTTCAGTGCGGATGGCGAGACTCGAACTCGCACAGGAAAACTCCCACCACCCCCTCAAAGTGGCGCGTCTACCATTTCGCCACATCCGCTCGTTTGGGATTGCAAAGATAGTCATTTTTTCTGACTTGCAAATTTTTTTGAATATATTTTCGACAATGGCAGAGCCGACATGTACGTGCGACACGCATTTTCGACAATCATTCGAGTTTGTCCCAATATACCGACATCCCTATTCCCATGACGGAACCGCGCACTTTCAGACGGCCGTCTTCGGTGAATGAGCATTCCGCATTGGCCTTTATCCCTCTGGCCGGGTCATAGATCTTCGCATCCGTCCAGCAGTCTTTCCTGCTGTTGTAGCTCATCTTCTCGATAAGGACTATTTCGTCGCAGGGGGTATTGCGCTTGGATTTGTCAGGATTCTTGTCGTCCGTCTTCAGATTTCCGTTCTCGTCATACTTTTCCTTGACCCATATTACTTGGGCAGTATAGGTGCCGTCATCGTCCTTGAATATGGAAACCTTGCTCTCTTCACCTTCATATTCTGCAAAATAGACCCCGACTATACGGTCGGCATCATTCTGTCCGGCGGCATGGAAAATCATGCACATGCCGAAAACGGCGGATAAAAAAACTTTTCTCATCGTCTCCTGATTTGGTTATAGACAAATCTACGAAAATTTTTGATTTGCTGAAATAATTGTGTATTTTTGCGCACTTTTCCTCGTGAAGGAAATACAGGTTTTAATCATTAATCAATCAAACAGATTTTACAATGGCTGTTAAAATTCGTCTTCAGCGCCACGGAAAGAAGAATTTCGCATTCTTCCACATTGTTGTGGCGGATTCACGTTCACCGCGTGATGGTCGTTTCATCGAAGAAATCGGGACTTACAACCCTAACACAAACCCTGCCACTATCGTGCTCAAGGCAGACAGGGCTCTGGCATGGCTTAACGTCGGCGCCCAGCCTACACTCGTAGTGCGCCGCATCCTTTCATATGAAGGAGTGCTTCTCAGAAAGCACCTGCAGGGCGGAGTAGCCAAGGGCGCTCTCACTCAGGAGCAGGCTGACCAGAAGTTCGAAGCCTGGAAAGCCCAGAAAGATGCCAAGGTCAACGCCAAGATCGAAAGCATCTCGAAAGCCGCCGCTGAAGCTGTCAAGGCTGCAGAGGCTGCAGAAGCCAAGGTGAACCAGGAAAGGGCTGAAGCTCTCGCAAAGAAGAAAGCCGAAGCGGAAGAGGCTGCAAGAGCCGCTGCTGAAGCTGCAGCTGCAGAGAAGGCCGCTCAGGAAGCTGCCGCAGCCGCAGAGGCAGAAGGTCAGGCAGAAGAAGCCGCACCTGCCGAAGCATAATGTTTCCATCGGAGCATAAGAAACTGAAAATAGCCAAGGTACTCAAATCAAACGGTACTGAAGGCCATGTCATAATCAGTTTTCTTGGCATTTCTCCGGAAGACATTGACATCGAGGATCCGGTATTCATCTATTTCGATGGATTGCCGGTTCCTTTTTTCTTTGACTCATTCGAGAGGAAAGGTCAGGCCAAGGCCGTTGTCAGGATGACAGGAATCAGGACATTGGCGGATGCCGATGATCTGGCCGGGGCTGAAATCTATGCCGACGAAGAGAATCTGGACATCGCACCCGACGAGGGCGACTTCTCCTTTCTGGAGGGATGGACTCTCGCAGATGCTTCAGGCATTGCCGTAGGCACTGTATCCAGTTTTATGGACATCCCCGGAAATCCTTGCCTGGAAATATTGTCCGAAGGACAGAAAATCCTGATTCCTCTGCATGATGACCTGATCTCGGGCATAGACGAAGAGGGACGGACGCTCTGCATGAGTATCCCGGACGGTCTGATTCCGGACCGTAAATGACAGTATTAGAGCTGGCCCTTCACTTTTTCCATTATCATCTCCGGAGATATTCCGGAAAGACAGCGGAAGTCTTCATACCTGCACTCTCCTTCCCCGTATATCGAACAAGGCCTGCATGGCATGTCAAGCTGGACACAGCTTTCTTCCATATCATACCCATATCCCATGAAACCTGCTGCAGGATGGGTCGCTCCCCAGACAGACACGAGAGGGACTCCAGCCAGAGAAGCCATGTGCATCGCCGAGGAATCCATGGTCACAATCACGTCCAGATTGGACATCAGAGCCAGTTCACCCCAGATATCGGTCTTGCCGAATACTGACGAGACATTTCCATAGAGACCCTCCATCTCCAGAGCGAATTCCTGTTCCCGGCCGGGTCCGGAAAATATGAAGACACGGTCGAACTCAGCTGCCATCATGGATACGAGTTCGCGGCTCAGGTTTTCAGGATAGATTTTCATCTGCCTCCCGGCAAAAGGGGCATAGCCTATCCACCTGCCCGATTTCCTGCCGAAAACTTCAGGAACAGGACGCGGCCTTGCGGTACGGACGGGCTCGGGAACAGGACAGCCCAATTCAGAGAAAACATCGCAGAACCGCAGGACATTATGTCTGAGCGGCCTGATATGCAATCCCTTGCCCTTTATAGAGGCCCTTTCCTTCCGGCCTTTCCTGAAATATGCTGTCTTCGCCCCGCAAACACCCAGACACAGCCTTATGATGCGGCTCCTTATCGTATCATGGATATCCGCCACCATATCGACACCGCCCCGGCGGGCCTGACCGATGAGCCTGAAAAGGGACTTGAGAGAGCCGGACGCATCGAGTGTCAGCACCTCTACCCCCGGAACCTCTTCATAGAAACGCGCGAACTTGGGTTTCGTGGCCACGGATATTTTCAAGGACGGGTATGTCTGCCTCAATGCAGATATGGCAAAAAGGCTCATGGCCACATCGCCCATGGCAGAAAATCTGACGATGAGGATATGGCCTGTCTTCGAAGGATCCGGCTGCCGGGTCATCATTTGCCGGCAGCATACAGCACAGGGTTCGTGCTGGGATCGTTGTACATCTTCATCTGCTTGTAGACCTTCATGTACCGGTCTCCGGAAGCGATTTCATCCAGAAGTCCGCCGATCGCCGAAGTAAGATCGATCCTCTGCTGCTTCAGCACGGCGAGTTTGTCGGCGCATTTCCGCCTGTGCTCCGGAGCGGCGTCCTGCCTGCCGGCCTCTACCTCCATATGGTAAATCTTCAAAGCCAGTATGGAAAGCCTGTCGACAGCCCACGCCGGAGTCTCGGTATTTATCTTCGCATCCTTCTTCGGCGTGACATCCTTGAACTTGTCCATGAACCATGAATCAATATATTCCACCATATCGGTGCGCTCCTGATTGGAACGGTCGATCCATCTTTTTATGGACAGAGCCTCCTGCGGATTTATTTCCGGATCCCTGATAATGTCTTCAAGATGCCACTGTACGGCATCAATCCAGCATTTTCCATAGAGAAGAAACTCCAGAGAACCCTCTGGATAAGGATTGGCGCATACGGCATTGACATCATCTTTCCTGTGATAGTCCGCCACTACCTTATCGAAAATCTCATTGAATTCTGATATGTTCATCTTGACAATGTTTAGTGTTATTGAAAATATCCTGATCGCAGATACTGCGCATCTATTCGGCTCCTATACTGATGTGGATATCCGCCCTGAAGTCATCGAGACAGAAATATTCCGGAATTTCAGTCTGTTCCGTATCCGAGAAGGACAGGCTGAAATGGATATATTCCACATTTCCGAGCTTTTTCAGATCCATAAGCGACCACTTGGACATGATGGAATCCTTCCCCTCCTTGGCAGCTCCGGGACTGGCAAGCACGACTTCGGCAGAACCTGTTTCGGTTCCGGACGCATATCCTGTCGCCTTCAGCTTAATCTCTATGCCCTTTTCGTGGGCTGCATTATACTCGGCAATCCTGTCCGCAACCATTTTCGTATTGTTCACCATGCATGACACAGGCGTGCAAGTACCGCTGTATGCTCCGTAAAAGACGACATGAGGCACCGGATCCACCTGAGATTCCTCCGGCCTTATTTCAGGATCATTATGGAAAAGCAGGAAGACATCTCCTGAACTTCCCCCATCCGCATTCGCGCTGTACCGGCCTTCATATCCCGTATCTTCGGCCGTAGCCATGGATAGCGCAAATCCTGTATAATCATCCTTGTCCTCGTCATAAATGCAATTGAAGCCGAGATCGGTAACGACTACGCTGTTTTGATAATTCACCTTGTCATCACCATAGAACTCACCTCCGTAGGAAGAATTGTCCCACGCCTGGGAAAACTGTTCGAATGTTATGGATGCCTGATAGCTGCTCTCATATCCCCCGCCTTTCAGACAAGAAATCGCAGAAAGGGACATCAACGCCAGTATGGCCAGTCTTTTTTTCATATATACTCTTAATTCAATTATCCGACATAAGTGCTTTCACTGTCCGTTCAAGCAATGCATAAGTGTCGTCCGACGCAGGACACAGCGGCAGGCGGAGGGAATTTTCGATCAGTCCCATAGACGCCATCGCCGCCTTGACCGGAATAGGATTGCTCTCCACGAAACAGTTCCTGAACAAAGGGAAAAGCTTGTGGTGCAGTGTCCTGGCCACTGCAATGTCGTCATGCATCAGAGCTTCCGCCAGTCTGACCATATCCGCCGGGTCGATATTGGACGCAACGCTTATGATACCGTCTGCGCCCGTTGCCATCAGTGACAGGGTCTCCTCATCATTGCCGCTGAGGACAGAAAAGCCCTCAGGGGCATTACGGATGATTTCCGATATCTGTGAATAATTGCCGGAGGCTTCCTTGACCGCTATTATATTGGGAATTTCAGCCAGTCTAAGCGTAGTTTCAGCCTTAAGGTTGGCTCCTGTGCGTCCCGGGACATTGTACAGGACAATCCCTTTGTCGGTCGAATCCGCCACGGCCTTGAAATATTCGTAAAGGCCTGCCTGCGTGGGCTTGTTATAATACGGAACGACTATCAGATATGCATCCGGACCGATTTTCCCGAGCTGCCTGATGCCGTTCAGGGTCTGTGTCAGGGAATTTGTACCGCAGCCTGCCACTACCGGTCTACCGGCACAGTGCTCCATGGTCAGGGCAAGGATTCTGGAACGCTCTTCCGCCTCCAGACATGGCGTTTCTCCCGTAGTCCCGAGCGGAACGAGAAAATGTATCCCTGCCTTTATCTGCCTGTCCAGGAGCTTCACATAGGTATCATAGTCCACCTGCCCGTTCCTGAACGGGGTGATCAAGGCTGTTCCGCAGCCGGACAATTTCAGATTTTTCATGACTTCACCTCCTGTTTTTCAGGATAAACGATATTTACTTGAATACTATTTCCTTGAATTCATGCACTCCGCTGATGCTTTCCGTCTTGATTGCCGCCTCTACCGCGCCTCTGGCGAAACCTTCACGCGAAAATGCTTCATGAGTCATGGTAATCCTGTCATTCAGTCCCTCGAATCCTATGGTATGTATTCCCGGTATTTCGCCGCAGCGCACCGACTGGATGTCCACGTCAGTACCCATGTTCGCATCGACGATATCTGCCAGGCTTCTTGCCGTACCGCTCGGAGCATCGAGTTTGTGGCAATGGTGCTTTTCCACGATATACGGGCTGTAGCCCCCTGTCTTGCCGAGAAGCGAGGATATATAGTCGGTCACCGCGAAGAAGGCGTTGACACCTATGGAAAAATTCGAGGCGTATATCATAGGCGTGCCGCATTTCTCAAAATACGAGACCACTTCATCCCGGATGTCATTCCAGCCCGTGGTGCCTACGACTACGGCCTTGAAATTTTCCGCAAGGAACCTGTAATTGGCCCGGAAGGCTTCCGGGACAGTAAAATCTATGCATACGGACTCATGCGCTGTTTCCGGGTCGAACTCTGTGATGTTCTCGCTTTTTCCTGCGCATTCGATATTTTTTTCGAGAAGGATTTTTTCGACCATCCTTCCCATTTTTCCGTAACCGCTAATTACGACTTTCATCTTCAAACAAATATTTATGGATCTGGCGGACGACGTCGGTCATCACCTCTCGATCTACGACAAAACTCAGGTTCACATACGACGCTCCCTGCGAAATCATATAGATCTTGCAGTCGGCAAGAGGGGCGAATGTCTTCTGCAGCAAGCCTTTCAGATTTATGATATTCTTCCCGATCACGGAAATCTGGGACTTGTCCCTGTCCACATACACGTCGGCGAAAGCAGAAAGCTGCTCCACGACCTTGTCTATATTCTGTGAAGAATCCACGGTAACGGAGATGTTCGCTTCGGACGTGCTTATCAGATCGACGGATACCTTGTTCACGCTGAATATCTCGAAAACTTTCTTCAGGAAGCCTGAAGTGTTTATCATTTTCGTGGAAAAGATATTGATTACGTATATGTTCTCCTTGAATGAGACAGACTTGACTCCGTCATCTATGAAACTGCTCTGCAGAATGACCGTCCCCTTGCCTTCAGGATTCATGGAGTTCAGCACATAGATAGGGATGTTCTTGTTTACGGCAGGTTCTATAGTAAGGGGATGGAGTACCTTGGCTCCCGAATGCGCCATTTCAGCCGCCTCCTCGAACGAGATTTTTTCTATGCAACGCGTGTTTTCGACTCTCCTCGGATCAGCTGTACGCACTCCGTCCACATCTGTCCAGATTTCTATCACTGATGCATCGATGGCCATGCCGATCAATGAAGCGGAATAGTCGGATCCCCCGCGGCCGAGGACTGTAGGTTCGCCTTCAGGCGTAGCGGAGACAAAACCCTGAGTAATCACCGCATCGTTTCCTTCGAATGCAGCAGAAACCACTCCCGGGACCCTTGACTGTATGGCATCGGAATCAGGCTCTCCCTTCAGATAATCCTTGCTTGTGATGATCATCGTCCGGGCATCCATATATCCGGTCTTGATGCCGCGTGCATTCATGGCGCAGCAGATAACGTTCGAAGAAAGATACTCGCCGGTGGATATGATGACAGCCTTGCTCCTGTCGGAGAGTTCGCCGAGGGCGCACACCGCACTCACAAAAGATGAAAGCTCGTCACAGATGGAATTTACTTTCTCACATGCCAGATGGCAATAAGAAGGGTTGTCGGACATGAGGTCATGAGCCAGACCTATATGTCTGGAACGGAGCTGCTCCAGAAGATCCATAGCATCCATCTTGTTACGGATCATGGCATTGTCCGCGATCTTATATAGAGTGTCGGTCACCTTGGAAAGGGCAGAAACCACTACGACCGGTTTCTTGTCCAGTTTGCTCCTGATGATCGAGATAGTACGCGATATCGCTTCGCTGTCGGCGACCGAGGTGCCGCCAAATTTCATCACAATCATAAAATATCCGTTTTTTAAGTCCGTTCTATAAAAGCCGTTAAAGTTAAGAAATATTTTGGCCAGATACAATTCTTTCGAATATAATGCACGTAACGAAAAGAGGGGGAGCATCCGGACTGTT
>CALUUA010000014.1 GCA_944323845.1 uncultured Bacteroidales bacterium | reverse complement strand
ATTTCGGTTCTGCTGCAAATATAGAATCTTTTCCGGAGATTCCAAAATCCTCGCTAACAGTCTCCGTTCTCCATCTTTTTCGCTACAATAGCGTCTATGACAGCTACAGCCGTGATATTCACGATGTCGCGGACAGAACTTTCGATATCGGTGAAATGTATCGGCTTGTTCAGTCCCATCTGGATCGGCCCGATCATCTCGGCGTCGCTCATCGCCTGTATCAGCTTGTATGCCGAGTTCGCCGAACTCAGGTTAGGAAACAGCAGGGTATTCACGATGTGCCCTTTCAGCTTGTTGAAAGGGAACTTGCGATCCCTCAGCTGATCGTCGAGGGCGAAATTCACCTGCATCTCTCCGTCTATCAGAATATCCGGATAGTTCGCCTGGATGTAATCCACAGCCTTGTGAACCGTTTTCGGGCTGCCTTCCGTATCCGCTCCGAAGTTGGAATAGGATACCATGGCCATTACCGGTTCATGATTGAAGAACCTGACCGTATGGTCGGCCAGCAGGGCTATGTCTATCAGAGCCTTCGAGTCCGGATGCCTGTTGATCAGGGTGTCGGCAAGAAAATACGTGCCCTTTTTCGAGTTCACTATATGCATGGTTCCGAAATGCTCCAGCCCCGGCCTTATGCCTATCACCTCCTTAGCCACCTTGATAGTGTTGCTGTACTTGGTGTATGTACCGGTGATGAATGCATCCGCATCCCCTGTCTCGACCATCATCATGCCGAAATAGTTCGGCTCGAACATCTTGTCGCAGGCCTCGTCATATGTCGCTCCCTCGCGCGCCCTCTTTTCCGACAATATGCGTGCATACCTTTCTCTTCTGGCAGCCTCATTGTCGTGGCGGAGATTGATGATTTCGACACCGTCCAGACTGATTTCAAGCCTTTTGGCGATTTTCCCTATCCTTTCGTCGTTTCCGAGCAGAATAGGATGGCAGATTCCCTCCGAACGGGCCTCTACGGCAGCCTTGATCATATTAGGATGGTTGCCTTCGGCAAATACGACCCTCTGCGGGGCTGTGCGTGCCGTAGTATAGAGCTGGCGGATGAACTCCGATTCGAACCCCATCAGTTCCTTGAGATGTTCCCTGTAGGCATTCCAGTCGGTTATCTCTTTTCTGGCTACTCCTGAAGCCATGGCCGCTTTAGCCACTGCTATGGAAACATCGGTGATAAGTCTCGGATCCACCGGTTTCGGAATGAAATAGTCCGGTCCGAAAGTGAAATTGTTCACCTTGTACGCCTCGTTCACGATATCCGGCACCGGCTTTTTCGCCAGATCCGCGATGGCATGTACGGCCGCCAGCTTCATTTCCTCGTTGATTGCGGAAGCGTTCACGTCCAGCGCACCGCGGAAAATATACGGGAAACCGATGACATTGTTGATCTGGTTCGGATAATCCGACCGCCCTGTGGATATCAGGATATCGTCCCGGGAGGCCTTGGCATCTTCGTAGCTGATTTCCGGTACAGGATTGGCCAATGCGAACACTATCGGATTCCTGGCCATGCTGCGTACCATATCCTTGGTGAGAACATTGCCTCGTGAGAGGCCAAGGAATACATCAGCGTCCTTTATGGCTTCGGCGAGAGTTCGGACGTCGCGTCTGTCGGTGGCGAAGAGCTTTTTCTGTTCCGTGAGATTCTCCCGGTCGGAAGTGATCACCCCCTTGCTGTCCAGCATGATGATGTTTTCCTTTTTCGCCCCGAGAGCCACATACAGGCTTGTGCATGAAATGGCCGATGCTCCGGCTCCGTTCACCACAATCCGGACATCCTCTATCTTCTTTCCGGCCACTTCCAGAGCATTCAGAAGTCCTGCGCTGGAAATTATCGCCGTTCCGTGCTGGTCATCGTGCATTACCGGGATATCCAGCTCCGCCTTCAGCCTGCGCTCGATCTCGAAACATTCCGGAGCCTTGATATCTTCGAGATTTATGCCGCCGAATGTCGGCGCAATGGCCTTGACGGCCTCCACGAATTTGTCGGGGTCCTTCTCGTTTACCTCGATGTCGAAGACATCAATGCCTGCATATATCTTGAAAAGCAATGCCTTGCCTTCCATTACCGGCTTTCCGCCGAGAGCCCCGATATCTCCGAGACCCAGCACGGCTGTACCGTTCGATATGACGGCTACCAGATTTCCTTTCGCCGTATATTTATAGGCATCATGCGGGTTCTTCTCTATTTCCAGACATGGCTCGGCGACTCCCGGAGAATAGGCCAGGGAAAGATCCCTCTGTGTGCTGTGCGGTTTGGTAGGGACGACCTCTATCTTCCCCGGTTTGCCCTGCGAATGATAGAGCAGGGCTTCTTCTTTTGTGATATTGCTCATATATGTTCAGTCCGTTATTTCCAAAAAAACCGGCCCCAAGGTTTTCAGGACCGGTTTCTTTTGCTATTCAGGCAAGTCTACCTGTACTGTGCGAATTCTATGTCCTTCGCAGCCCTTTCGGCAAGCTTGCTGTCCTTTCCGGCAGCGTCGATGTATTTCTTCACATCATCGGCCTTGCCCTGACGTGCTGCGATGACAGCCTTCAGATAAGAAGTCTTGGCGCATCCGCAGGTAGCGGCGGCAGATGCCTTGTCAAGCTGGTCTGTAAGGATGTATGCCAGAACCTTGTTACAGCAGTTCTCTGCAGAAGCGAGCTTGGCGGCAGCATCTGCATATTTGCCTTCGAGGATGTCGATGACAGCTGCGTTTTCAGTAGAAGTGGCGTTTCCTGCGGCAGCGAAATACTTGGCGGCAGCAGCGTTGTCACCTTCCCTGAGGGCGATGACACCCATAGCGTTCTGCCAGTCTGCATCCTGGGCAGCCTTGGCCAGTTCAGCCTTGGCGTTTGCCAGATCGTTTGCGCAGATATAAGCTACGGCAAGATTGTACTGTGCGCGTGCGCTGTTGTATTTCTCGATAGCCTTCTTGTAGATAGCCACCTTGTCTGCATTCTCCTTCACTACGGAAGCGGCGCGGAGCAGAGCCTCCTCGTCGAGGATGTCGATGTTCTCGTCGATCAGGGCGATGAGCTCATCGTTGGAATAGTTGGTGAACTCTACGTTGGCGATGAATCTTGCGCGGCGCAGTTCAGGAAGGATTTCCTTTTTCAGGGAATTGTAAACCTCTGACATGTTCTTGATTTCCTTCTCGCGGACAGCAGGATCGCTGTACATGGAAAGAACGCGGATGATCAGATCCTTGTCCTCGATGTCAGACTCTGAAACGAGCTCCTTGAAGCCATCCCAGTCTTCGCCGACGCTGATAACGGTAACAGGTGCATCCACTGCGTGCTCCTTGGTCACTTTGCCGAATGCCTTCTCGGCAGTTTCGGAACGCTTGTCAGAAAGTTTTGCGTTCAGATCCTCGGCTCCGTCCGGAGATGCGTAAGCCACGATGTCGGTGTTGATGATAGCCTTGCGCTCGTTGGCCTTGATTTCATCAAGGGCAGCCTGGAAGTTCTTGATGGACTCTGACTTGAGCTGGCTGCCTCTTACGTATGAACTGTTGATAGTGTAGAGGATCTGGCCTTCTGCAGTCTGCTTGATGATTTCCTGATAGTTGTCTGCCTTGTAGTCCACTTTCCCGTTCTTGTTCACGAGCATGTAAGTGGCATTCACGCCGTCGGCAACTTTCTTGACTGGCATTTCGACAGCCTTGTTCTTGTATTTTACCACGCCGCGGAACTCGAGATAGCTCTTCTCCATGCCCGGTACATAGTCGAAACTTACTTTTTCAGTCACGGTAGAACCCTCGGAAGGAACGACCTTATAGTTGTCCTTTACATCCTCGCCCTGATATGTGAATGGGGCCATTTTGGCTTCTCCGCCCTCATATACGATGACCGGAGTCACTTCAAGGATGGCTTTCGGATGGAAATAGTCAGCCGGATAAGTGACTGAAACAGTAGCGTCGATCTTGCCTGCTACGGCTTCCAGTACGGCAGGATCGCACTGTACGCTTACGTTCTCTGCCATTTCTGCCATTTTCTCAGGGGAGCTGCAGGCTACGGCTGCAAGACCCAGCACGGCAGAAGAAAGGATTTTGAAACTTCTTTTCATCTTGTGTGTATTTAATGGTTTTGTTTATGTCCGAATCGTTCAGGGCATATTTTTGACAAATATAACAAATAAACTAATCTGCATCAAAAACTCTCGTGAATTTTTGAAGAATTTTAAACAGTTTAATAACTTTGCAGAATATGACGACACAGGAATTACAGGCACTCAAGAACAAGTTCGACATCATCGGCAACGACCCAGCCCTGAACAGGGCGCTGGAAATAGCCGTGGCTGTGGCTCCGACCGATCTTACAGTGCTTATCACCGGAGAAAGCGGTGTCGGGAAGGAAAACATCCCGAAAATCATACACCAGAACAGTCTTCGCAGGACAGGCAAATACTTCGCCATCAACTGCGGAGCCATTCCGGAAGGAACTATCGACTCCGAACTTTTCGGTCACGAGAAAGGTTCCTTCACCGGGGCTGCGGAAATGCGGCGCGGCTACTTCGAGGAAGCGGACGGAGGCACCCTTTTTCTGGATGAAGTCGGAGAACTCCCTCTACCGTCCCAGGCCAAGCTTCTGAGGGTCCTTCAGTCGGGCGAATTTATCCGGGTCGGCTCTTCCAAAGTGCTGAAAACCGACGTGCGCGTGGTCGCCGCCACGAACGTGAACCTTCGCCATGCCGTATCCAGAGGCAAATTCAGGGAAGACCTCTATTACAGGCTGAACGCCGTCCCTGTGCTGATGCCGGCCTTGAGAGACCGGCAGGACGACATACACCTTCTTTTCCGGAAATTCGCCTCGGATTTCGCTGTCAGGTACAACATGGTGAAAATCTCCCTGACAGACGAAGCCGTCGCCCTCCTGAAAAGCTACCGCTGGCCGGGCAATATCCGCCAGCTGAAAAACGTAGCCGAGACAGTGTCGGCCATCGAGTCGGTGAAAGCCACCCCGGGCAGCGAAAAGCGCGAGATAAACGCCGCGACCCTGGCGAAATACATCCCGAAGGACGAGCCTAACCTTCTGCCCGTCAAGGCCGATCCGCAGGACGAACAATTCTCGTCATCGGAAAGGGAAATGCTGGTCAGGACCATTTACCAGCTCAGGCAGGACGTCGACTACCTTAAATCCATAGTCCTCGGTACGGGTGCCCCTGTCCGGGGCAATGTTTCCGAGCAGTCCCTGATAAGCGACGGTCCGGGAGAGGCTCCTGACGAGCAATTCGCCCGCGTAGTCCAGCAGGACAGTCCCGATACCGCGGCCGCGCCCCCGCATGAAGACGCGGAAATGAAGACTGTCGCCGGCCTTTCCATAGAAAAGACGGAGCTGGCCCTCATCAAGCGGGCTCTCGACAAATACAAGGGGAACAGAAAACTGGCTGCCGAAGAACTCGGCATATCGGAGAGGACGTTATACCGCAAACTGAAGACACTGGACAATGCATAGCGGCCTTTCCGCAGCATTCCCTTGTCCATGAATTGAAATATCATATCGCCGATAATGAGGAAAATATTATCCATAGCACTCCTTGTCATATCTCTGACAGCGGTGGCATTCATTGTCCGCTCATGCGGAATCTATTCGTTCTCCGGAACCTCCATCCAGCCGGATGTCTACACTGTGAACATTCATTATTTCGAATACAAGGCGTTGAGGGTGAATCCTACCCTGAGCAACGACCTGACGGAAGCCCTAAAAGATCAGTTCAGGAGGCTGACAAGGCTCGAACAGGTCGATGAAGACGGAGATCTGGACATAGTGGGTGAAATCACCGGATATGACGTGAAGGCCATGGGAATCACCGCCAATGAGGTCGCGGCGCAGAACAGGCTTACGGTGAACGTGAAAATATATTTCACGAACAAGAAATATCCGGAAGACGATCTGGAACAGTCTTTCTCGGCGTATGCCGACTTCGATGCCACCCAGTCCCTGGATGCAGTGGAGTCATCGCTCTGCGAAGAGATCATAGACAAGTTGGTGGAAGACATATTCAACGCGACAGTAGCCCAGTGGTAGCCATGGAAGGATTCATAGACCTTAAATCCCTGACCCTCGATGAGCTGGCAGGAGTGGTGAACCTCTATCCATGGTTCCCGAACGCCCGGAAAGAACTGTGCTGCAGGCTTTTCTCTGCAGGCGACGATGAACTTTTCTCTTCCGCCCTGACTGATGCGTCTCTCTATGTCCCGGCCATGAAAGTCCTCTCCGGACTTGGTCGGAACGACAGGGCGGACTGCTCCGACAAAGACATGGAAACTATCCTCAAGACCTATATTTCCGGAGAAAAGACAGACGGAGCCGAAGCGGATCCGGCGCAAAGGCAGGTGTATGTCGTGGGCGGGGACTATTTCTCGCAGGAACAGTACGACAGTGTAAGGACAGCCCGGGATGCCGCCTTTTCCCGTCTCGGACGCACTGAGACAGAGTCTCAGCCGAAAGGACAGCCCGAAGCGGAAGACATGCCGGAGTTCTATACGGAGACGCTTGCAGGGATATATGCCGATCAGGGATATCCGGAACAGGCCAGAAAGATTTATTCAAAACTAATTTTGGCATATCCGGAAAAAAATGCTTACTTTGCAGCCCTTATTCGGAAACTTGAACAGGAAAATTAAAATTCAGGATAATTATGAATGTAGTGTTTACGATTCTGGCAGTGCTTGTCATCCTGGCGAGTGTGTTCCTCACGATTGTGGTATTGCTCCAGAATGGAAAGGGAGGCGGACTTGCTAGCAACTTCGCTGCAGGCAATCAGACTTTCGGTGTCCGCCAGACAGCCGACATCCTCGAAAAAATCACCTGGGGACTTGTAGCATTCGTGTTCGTAGTGGCGATAGCTTCCGCTTTCGTTACGGGGAACAGCACGAAGGCCGGCATGGACGTTACTGATCAGATAGAAAGATCCATCGAAGAGAGCCGTCCGCAGTTCCCTCCGGTGCAGGGTGCGCCTTCTATGGAAGTTCCTGCACAGGAAGCGCCTGCTACTGAAGCGGAATAACCGCACAGCGCGATACCGGCATAATATTCCAGCTGCTGCCGAACCTGACAAAATGTCAGTACCGGCGGCGGCTGGAATGTATTTTGTCTGTCTTCTGTCCGCCGGCACAGTCCGGAAAATCGACATAAAAGGAGAAGACAGAATATGGAAAACAATAAACTTGAAAATCTTGAAAAATTCGCCGTCAATCTGAACGAAAGGGCGGCGCAGGGCAAGTTGGACCCTGTTATAGGACGGGACGAGGAGATCCGTCGGGTCCTCCAGATATTGAGCAGGAGGACGAAGAACAATCCTATACTGGTCGGCGAGCCGGGAGTGGGCAAGACCGCGATATCCGAAGGCATTGCCCAGAACATAGTGAACGGGAATGTCCCGGAAAATCTGAAAACGAAGAAGATCTATTCGCTGGATCTGGGCGCCCTCATAGCAGGTGCGAAATATCAGGGCGAATTCGAGGAACGGCTGAAAGGAGTCGTGAAGGAAGTCGTGGACAGCAACGGCGAAATCATCCTCTTCATCGACGAGATACATACTCTGGTAGGCGCAGGACGTACTTCCGGAGCCATGGATGCCTCGAATATCCTGAAACCGGCCTTGGCCAGAGGCGAGTTGAGGACCATCGGTTCCACTACGCTGGATGAATATCAGAAATACTTCGAGTCTGACAAGGCTCTGGAAAGACGGTTCCAGATGGTAATGGTGGATGAGCCTACCCCGGCCGAATCCATCTCCATCCTCAGGGGGCTGAAGGAGAAGTACGAAAACCATCACAAGGTGCGCATCGAAGACGATGCCCTGATAGCGGCAGTCGAACTGTCCCACAGGTATATCACGAACAGGTTCCTGCCGGACAAGGCTATAGACTTGGTAGACGAGGCCGCCTCCAAGCTGCGTCTGGAGATGAATTCGGTGCCTGAGCCGATTGATACCCTGAACAGCCGTATCAGGCAGCTGGAGATAGAGAAAGCAGCCATCAGAAGGGAAGGGGTATCGCTGAAGATGGACAAGATCGAGGAAGAACTGAAAGACCTGAACTCGCAGCGCGATGTCTTGATGAAGAGATGGGACGAGGAAAAATCCATACTTTCAGGCCTCCAGACGGCCAGACAGCAGGTTGAGGACTATAAAATACAGGCACAGAACGCAGAGCGTGCTGGCGATTACGGAAAGGTGGCCGAAATCCGTTACGGCAAAATGGCCGATGCGAAAAAGAAGATAGACGAGCTGACGGCCAGACAGGCAGCCATCAAGGACCCTATCATCACCGAAGCCGTCACCCCTGAAGACATCGCCGAAGTCGTGGCCAAGTGGACCGGCATACCGGTAAAAAGGATGTTGGAGAGCGAGAAGGAGAAGCTCCTCAGGATGGAAGCCGAACTGCACAAGAGAGTCGTAGGCCAGGATCAGGCCATACAGGCTGTTTCCGATGCAGTCAGAAGAAGCCGTGCCGGACTTCAGAACGAGAAGCGTCCTATAGGCTCGTTCCTCTTTCTGGGTACGACAGGCGTAGGAAAGACCGAACTTGCCAAGGCTTTGGCTGAGTTCCTTTTCAACGATGAAAACATGATGACCCGAATCGACATGAGCGAATATCAGGAACGTCATTCGGTGAGCCGTCTGGTCGGTGCGCCTCCGGGATATGTCGGCTATGACGAAGGCGGGCAGCTGACGGAAGCAGTGCGGCGCAAACCGTACTCTGTCATCCTGCTCGACGAAATCGAGAAAGCCCATCCCGATGTATTCAATATCCTGCTTCAGGTTCTGGATGACGGCCGTCTTACCGACAACAAAGGCCGGACAGTGGATTTCAAGAACACGATCCTCATCATGACTTCCAATGCCGGTGCGGAAATCATCCAGGGCTATATGGACAGACTTTCCGACGATGTTTCGCCTGACAGGAGGTCCGAGATTCTCGGACAATGCCGGAAAGAGGTCATAGATGTGCTCAAAAGCACCGTAAGACCTGAATTCCTGAACCGTATAGACGAGATCATAATGTTCGAGCCTCTGACGAAAAAGGATATCCGCGAAATACTTCATCTGCAGATGGCCGACCTGCGCGAAAAGCTGGCAGCGAACGGAGTATCGGTATCTTTCTCCAAGGCGTTCGAGGATTACATGACCGAGAAAGGCTACGATCCTGCCTACGGAGCACGTCCGATCAAACGTCTGATGCAGCGTGAACTGGTGAACCTTATTGCCAAGGCGATATTGGACGGAAGCGTCCACAAGGAATCCGAAATTCTGGTGGATGTCAGCGAAGGGGCCATCCGCATCAGCGGGAAATGATGGAATTAGGGAAATTTTTATTAAATTAGCCGTCAGGACAGCCGTTCTGACGGCTTTTTTTATATGACACGTAAACTATAACCGGCATATTGCCTGCCGTGTTCGCAGGAATCATTGACGATGAGAAAAATTGCATTGATCTTGACAGTCTTGTGTTTGCAGCCATGGTCGCCGCTGTCGGAAGCGAAGACTGCACAGGACATTCATTTCACCAGAATATCCATCGAATCAGGCTTGTCGCAGAGTACCATATTTTCCGTGGCCCAGGACGGGGTCGGCAATATATGGTTCGCCACGTATGACGGAGTGAACAAATATGACGGATACGAGTTCACGGTTTACCATCATGCTTTCGATGACAGCAGAAGCATAGCCGATGATGTCGCCAGAGTGCTGTGTGCTGACCGCTCTGGCAGGATATGGGTCGGGACGACGTCCGGATTGTCCATGTACGATGAGGACATGGACAGCTTCATGAATTATTTCTACAAGGGTGACTGTAAGGCTGTCAATGTGCTTTATCCTCTTTCCGACACATTCCTGATGGTGGGCTTTCAGGACAGGATGACGGTTTTCGACATGGAGAAATGCACTTTCAGGGACGATATCCTGCCGGTGTCCATGATGCCCATGATGGCTACATCCTGTACTGAGTCGGACGGAAAACTGTATATAGGTACGGAATCCGGGGAGATTTTCATTTACGAGCCGGATGACAATGTCACCTATCCTGTCCTCAATTTCAGCTCTGGGGGGGGGTATCGGATACAGGCTCTGTTAGTGGAAAATGACAAGAATCTTTATGCCGGGACTGAAGGCAACGGCCTTTTCAAGACGGATCTCGTAACGGGCAAGACCAGGCATTACAGACATTCGGATTCAGGTCTGAGTTCGGACTATGTCAGGGCGCTCGCGATGGATTCATCGAACAGGCTCTGGATAGGCACTTTCAACAATCTGTGCATTTACGACAGCTGGAAAGACAGCTTTTCCGTGGTGTATGCGAACCCAGACGACCCGGAAAGCCTGTCGCAGCAGTCCGTAAGGTGCATATTCAAGGACAGGCAGGGCGGAATGTGGCTCGGCACCTACTTCGGCGGAGCGAACTATTATCATCCTCTCAAGACGAGATTCCACAACATCCGCCACGTGCCATATACCAATTCCTTGAGCGGAAATGTAGTCAGCTGCATAGTCGAAGACCGGGACGGCACCCTGTGGATCGGCACCAATGACGGCGGGGTAAACCACTACGACCCTGAGAACGAGACATTTTCGTACTACATGAAAGGCGGACGGAAGGACGGAGTGGAGTCGAACGACATCAAGAGCATATGGCTGGACCATTCTGCCGGGAAGGTCTATATAGGGGTCCATGCCGGCGGCCTGAATGTCCTGGACAAACGCACGGGACGAATTGACCAGTATTCGCCTCCTGACAGGCCGAACAGCGGTTCTTCCAATGTGTATTCCATCCTGCCGAGGGACGGGCGGACGCTTTGGATAGGTACGCTGAACGGGCTGTTCGTCTTCGACAAGCAGACGCACCGCTTCCATTCCATAGAAGAGAATATTTCCGGTGAGAGCCGGCTGCCGGCAATGGTCATGGCCATGTGCCGCGATACCCGGAACAGGCTCTGGCTCGGTGGGGATGACGGCGTGAAGGTGTACGACGTTTCGTCCGGAAATGTCGGCGAATGCCTCTCGGACAAGATGAATCTTCCCGACATAAACCTGATTCTGGACTTCCACGAAGACATCGACGGCCAGATATGGGTGGCTTCCAGATCCGGACTTTACGGCTATGACAGCCGGCGCGATACCACCCTCAGATTCTCCACATCGGACGGCCTGCCGAACAATGTCATCTACGGTATAGAAGAAGATGCCTCCGGCAATCTGTGGCTGAGCTCGAACAAGGGGCTTACGAGCTTCAATCCCGAAAGCGGGAAAATCAGGAATTATTCTGCGGCTGACGGACTCCAGAGCGACCAGTTCAACACATATTCGCATTGCAGGACTTCTGACGGGAAACTTTATTTCGGCGGTATCGACGGCATCACTGTCTTTTCTCCGGCATCACTGGAGGAGAATCCTTATTCTCCGGAGCCGGTCATCTCGCAGCTCTCTCTATACAACCAGCCGGTCAAGCCTGGCGACGGCACCGGCATTCTGGACAAGAGCATCTCCAGAACGGACAAGATAGAGCTGAAACATGACCAGAGATCCTTTACCCTCGGCTTCGTAGTGTCAAACTATGTCTCGGGGCAGCACAACTCCTTCGCATACAAGCTGGATGGATTCGACAAGGAATGGTATTACCCTGAAAGGGGGCACAGGACCGTCTCCTATTCGAACCTCCCGCCGGGCAGATATACCTTCATGGTCAAGTCCGCCAACAGCGACGGCGTCTGGAATGACCGTCCGGCCACTCTCGACATAGTGGTCAGGCCGGTATGGTATTCCACATGGTGGGCGAAATGCATCCTGCTTCTGGCCGTATCCGGACTCGTGTATTTCATCGGCCGTTTCCTGTGGGAGAAGAAGTCCATGGAGGCGCAGATGAAGCTGGAGAGGAAGGAACAGGAGGCCCGGGATGAGGTCAATCAGATGAAAATGCGCTTTTTCATCAATATCTCGCACGAACTCAGGACACCGCTGACCCTGATAGTGGCTCCGCTGCAGGAAATGATTTCTAAGGCTTCGGACAGATGGATGAAGAACCAGCTTAAATTCATAGAGAGGAATACGAACAGAATCCTGCATCTGGTGAACCAGCTCATGGACTACCGTCGGGCCGAGCAGGGAGCGTTCAAGCTCAGGGTCAGAAAGGAGGACGCCTTCCGTCTCGTGCTGGAGAACTTCACTTTCTATGAAAAGCTGGCCCAGCACAAGGGGCTGGAATACAGTTTCGTGTCGGATCTTGACGGCAAGATGTTCATCGTGGACAAGAAATATCTTGACCTCATAGTGAATAATCTGATATCCAATGCATTCAAATATACTGACAAGGGAGCCATCACAGTCCGTCTGTTCGAGAAGGACGGCAGTCTGGTACTTCAGGTCAGCGACACCGGAACCGGCATTGCTCTGGACAAGCAGAGCAAGATTTTCGAGCGTTTCTATCAGATAGACAGCGAACATATCGGAAGCGGGATCGGCCTGTCGCTGGTGATGAGATTGACGGAACTGCATCACGGCCATGTCGACGTGCAGAGTACCGAAGGGGTAGGCAGCACGTTTACCGTGACTTTCCCGCAGGATATATCCCTGTATGCCGGGACCGAGATCGCCAAAGAAGGGGAACCGGATACTGACGATCCGGTCTATTCCACCAACCCGAGGGAAATGTATTATATCGACACCGAGCGGCAGGAAGACCTGCTGCCGGAGAAGGAAGGCAAGAAGCGCGGGACGATACTCGTGGTAGAGGACAACGACGAAATCAGGAACTATCTCAAAAACGGGCTGCAGTCCAATTTCGAGGTGAAGATAGCCGTGAACGGGGAAGACGCCATGGAAGTGCTGAAACAGTCCCCGGATGTGGATCTGGTGATCACCGATGTGATGATGCCGGTGATGGACGGGATCAAGCTGTGCCGCTGCATAAAGCAGAATGTCAACACCAGCCATGTTCCTGTCATCATGCTGTCGGCGAAGACCGATGTGGACGACCAGCTGGAAGCTCTCCAGACCGGAGCGGACGACTATGTGTCCAAGCCGTTCTCCCTACAGCTGCTCATGGTCAAGATAAACAATGTCATCAAGACCCGCAAGAGGATGCAGGAAAGATATTCCAAGAGCAAGAACGTGGCTTCGGAACACATCACCTTCAATGACGTGGACGAAGAGTTCCTGTCCAGGGCCGTGGATGTGGTCAGGAAAAACCTCAGCAACGAATCCTTCTCTACGGAGGAGTTCGCACAGGCCATGAACATGAGCCGGTCGAGCCTGCACCTGAAAATGAAGGCCCTGACAGGGGAGTCGGCTCTGGATTTCATCCGGAAAATCAGGTTCAACGAGGCCTGCGAACTTCTGAAGGAGAACAGATGGACCATAGCCGAAATCAGCTACAAGGTCGGTTTTTCCACCCCTTCATACTTCTCCACCAGTTTCAAGAAATACGTCGGCTGCCTGCCTACCGAATACCAGAAGAAAAATGTCTGACCGAGCCTGCGGCAATGCCGGCTTCAGAGCCGGAAATCCATATGAACGGTCTCGCCTTCGGCAATATCCAAGGTCTGCACAGTGTCGCCGCACACTACCGTGACACTCCTGTCCGAATCGCTGCGGATTTCAGCGGCCGCACGGCAGTGATTCCAGCTGATATCCACAGTGAAGCCGCCGCGTGCCCGAAGCCCTTTCACGCTCCCGCAGTCCCAGCTTTCAGGCAGGGCCGGCAGAAGGTGTATCCTCCCGTCCTGACTCTGGAGCAGCATCTCAGCCACTCCGGCCGTGATTCCGAAATTCCCGTCTATCTGAAAAGGAAGGGCGTTGAGCAGACTCCTGTAGAGACCGCCTCCCGTACTGGTGGTCCGCGTTTCCGGCCCGACATACCTGACGAGGGCGTTGATGCTTTCGAGCGCCTTCCCGCCGTCCTGAAGCCTCGCCCACAAGGCCGTTTTCCAAGCCATGCTCCAGCCGGTCCCCTCTGTCCCGCGCATTCTGAGGCTTTCAGCCGCAGCCTCCCGCAGTTCCGGAGAGCAGATATCATTTCCCGGGTACAGTCCGAACAGATGGGACACGTGCCTGTGGTGAGGCTCGCTTTCCGTGTATTCCCTGTCCCATTCCAGAATCTGTCCCCGGCTTCCTGTCCTGTAGCCGCGCAGTCTTCCCGCCTTTTCTTTCAGGCTGCGGCTGAACCCGGCGTCCGTCCCGAGCGTATCGGCGGCCCGGGCCGTCACAGTGAACAGGTTGCGAATCACAGCCATGTCCATCGTACTCCCTTCGCACACCGATGCAGGAGTCCCGTCCGGCATCAGATAAGCATTTTCCGGAGAAGTGCTGACAGGAGTCGCGAGCTCGCCCTCCCCGTTTTCCTCTATCCATCCTGAACAGAACACGGCGGCCCCCTTCATCACAGGATAATATTCCTCGAGAAATCCCCTGTCACCGGTATAGAGATAATGCTCCCAGATATGGCTGCACAGCCACGGACCCGACATGTTCCAGAAGAACCAGTACACGAATCCGTCCGAAGGATACCCTTCACGCCACAGGGAAACGTTGTGATGTATGGTCCATCCGTCCAGCCCGTACATGTCGCGGGCTATCTTCTTCCCGTTTTCGGATATTTCCCTGATGAACGGGAACAGGGGCAGATGGCACTCGGACAGATTGCACGTTTCCGCCGGCCAGTAGTTCATTTCGAGATTTATGTTCAGGGTGTAGCCTGAATTCCACGGAGGCAGAATGCTGTCGTTCCAGAGACCCTGCAGATTCAGCGGCTGCCCTCCCGGTCTGGAGCCGGATATCATCAGATACCTTCCGAACCGGAACAGCTGCGCCACCAGACCAGGATCCTCTTTTTCCGTATAGGCTGCAAGCCTCTTGTCCGTAGGCATCCGTTTCTGTGCAGGCGAGGACGGAAGTTCGATTGAAACCCTGTCGTACAGGTCGCTGAAATCCCTTATGTGCCTTTCCTTCATCGCAGAATAACCGTCTTCCGGTTCCATCAGGGCCATGTATCCCTCTATCTTTTCATGAGGCCTTTCCCATGATGCAGAAGGCCTTCTGTCGAAGCCTTCGAAACCTGTGGCGGCATAAAGCAGCAGCGTCACCTCGGAGCATCCGTCAGCTACGACCTCCCCGTCTTCCGAAACCGTCAGGCTGCCGTCCTTATGACTGTAGGGTACCAATACGGCTTCAAAAGCCATCCCTTCGCCCTCCGGACCGTCATCATATATCACATGCTCCTCATTGACAAGGCTGCCGTCAGGGCTGAAATATTCAGGATGCAGCCTCTCGGTCCCGAATTTACGGATATCTGCTGCGCTGCGCCGCTGTGCATGGGCCGGAGCCTTTCCCCTCATCACCGGCACCCCGTCCACAGAGAGGAGAGATACCGGATGTTTCGAAGACATTCCGGCGGAAAACTCCAGTGCAGGCTTGTCGGCACGGATGTTTACAGCCAGACACTGGTCAGGATACGAAACGAACACCTCCCGCGTTATCCTGACCCCGTCTTTTTCATACGAAGTCCGTATCACCCCGTTTTCCATATCCAAGGAATGCACATAGCCTTTCACCGAAGAACTGTCCCCGAAATCCAGATACAGGTCTCCGAAAGGCTGGTAGGCCTCATTGAGGCGGCCGATCCATTTTTCCTGCATCAGTTTGCCCGCCTCAGGATTCCTCCCTTCCTCCAGCAGCCGGCGCACTGTCCCGATATCCTCCCTGATGTCTATCCCCAGCGACGGCTGCGGTCCCCCGCTATATAAAGTGTTCTCATTGAACTGGATACGCTCCCTGCCGGTATAGCCGAAAACCATCGCCCCCATTCTCCCGTTGCCTGCCGGCAATGCCTCTTCCCAGACCGCGGCCGGAGATGCGTACCACAAAATATTCTCATTGCAGGTGTCCTGCGAGCAGGACAATGCCATTGCTGCGGCTGCCGCAGCCGATATGATTCCTTTTCTCATTTTATACGGACAATGCTGAATCTGTAATTTTCTCCACGGACGGTGCTGAAAGTGAGGGAAGTGGTCACGGCATCTTCATCCCGGCTGACTACGGTGCCTGCAGGACTTTCATCCACGGTGAAGAGGCCCTGCAGGATGACGGTAGTTTCATGAGGCCTTTCCGGAGCCGTCACATCCTCATCCGTGAGCAGCCCCATATGCGCCTTCCAGGGCCGTCTCATGTCAGGGTCGCAGACGGTCAGGCAGGCTTTTCCGGAATCGTCATTTTCGAGAATATAGGCTATCGGAGTGTCCGTACAGATGACAGGCGATTCCGGATATGTGCCGGAAGAGCTGAACAGGACCCCGCAGACTATGTCCCTTTCTGTATGCCTGACGATATGGGCGCGGCTGTCCGCCCTGATGATTTCCACAGGACTGTCCGGTGACAGCAGCCGCGCAGCCTTTTCCATATCCTTGTCTTTCAGCATGAAATAGCAATAGGTGCCGGAATCCGGGGCTTTGCCATGGTCTATCCACGCCCTGCCGTACAGTCCTTCTTCAAGCGTCCTGACCTTGCCGTTCTTCACTGCGTACAGGAAAGAACCGTCACCGACTATGCGCCCGTCTCCGGATACCTTCCGCTCGAAACTGCCGTCGAAGCTCTGCAGCAGGGTGGTGGCGACATCGTGCCCGGTATCGTGCGAACTGATGCCTGAGCCGAGGCAGACTGTCACGTCTCCGAAGAAAAACATCGACTTGTCGGCCCTGAACGTGGTGTCATAGGCTATGTCGTGCAGCCTTACAGAGAACATGGAGAGGCTGTCGGACACTCCCACACCGGCCAGAAACGCCTGGTCGGAGAAATTCCTGTGTCCCGAAGACGCCCCGCCTTTCCCCTGAAGCATGTCTGCCGGCAGGATTCTCGTCGTGGCTCCCGGCATGAAATTCCAGTCCCACCTGACTTCCTCCGGATGGAAGGATTTCCGTCCGTTCCGGAAATCGGTGTATTCCAGATGTCCGTAAGAAACATATCTTCCGAAAATGTTCTCCGTGGCGGACGATTCGAAATCCCATATGTACCGGCTGAAACCTTTCGCATTGAACTGCACTTCCGCATCCTTTGTGACCAGAAGCCCGGAATAAGGATAGAATCTTGAGCCGGACGGAGCATCGCAGGCTTCCACAGGCAAGGAGGCCACGGCCTCCAGCAGCTCCATCTCGCCTACGGTGCCCGTATAGGCCAGTGTGGACTTCACGTTGGCTGCATACGAGCGCAGGGCTTCCATAATCGCCGGTTCGCTCATGGATTCCTTGAGTGCGGCCGCCAGTTCCACATCCGGCTCCGGAAAACTCAAGGCTGCATAGGCGAAAGCCGGGAGTATTTCCTGCAGGACCTGCAGGCCTTCCGGGAAACGCCCCGCCGTACCGGCAGGGACATCGGCCCCCGCGCAGAAGAACCGGAAATTCAGAAGCCCGTTTTTAAGGTTCATGAGTGTCTCTTCCGAAAGGGCATACGGAGTCCCGTGCAGGAAATAAGCTATCAGGGAACCTGCGTACAATGCATGAGGATAATACGCGCTGTGATACGGTCCCCGGTGATGATATCCTGAAAAATCCGCCTTGAAAGTCCCGAAATAGCCGGGTGCTATGCCAAGGGCATTGTCCATGTACTCTTTGTAAGCTGTCAGGGCTTCCTGCCTTTTTAAGGTATCAGGCAGGGACAGGGCGTAAATCAGTTTGGGTATGGCAAGGGCTCGCAGATTGTCTGCCACTTCCCCTTTGTGGTCAGGAATCATATGGCACATGCCGAAAAGACTGAACCAGTCGATGGCGGCCAGCTCCCTTTCCATCACTTCCGGAGACAGCTTGTCTTTCAGCAGGAAAAAGGAATGGAAATATCCGCAGCTTCGGAGTTTCTCGAATGTCAGGGTTCCCATTCCGCTGCCGTCGGCCCAGCCCTGGTCGTAGAACCAGTCATAGATGTCCGATGCTTTCTCCAGACTTTCCCTGTTCCCGTTTTTCCTCCAGTCCAGAGCCAGAGGGAGAAGGACGAACTCGTTCAGTTCCCGGAATTTGACACATTTTTCGCCCTCTATGGCATTAGGAGCGCCCCAAGGGAAAAGCGGATCGGAGCCTATGTCATATCTTCCGGCCCTTTTCACGCCTCCGGCGATGAATTTTCTTTCGTTTTCAGCCCTTATGGCAGTCAGTTCCCCTGACGGCCTGTCCCCGCTTCCGAGATACCATCTCTCCATCCGTTCCGATATGGCCGATATTTCTTCAGCCCCGGCCTTTATCGGGCTTGCTACTGTCCTGTCTGCATTCCTGTAGCCCATGAAATCCGGAATGAGGCTGAAATCCGTCCTGTTTACCCTGTATTGCGCATCGCTCATGTTCTGCCATGAAACTGTCTCCGGAAATTCGAGGATGTCGAGGTAAACAGTACCCTTTTCCGCGCTTTCAGGGAAAGTCAGTCTTACGCTGCGTATCTCCTCCCTGTCGACCTTGCCCATATCTGCCTTGAATTTGGCCCAGATGCATCTCCATCCCTTGAAATCCATGCAGAAAGGCAGGCTGCACAAGGTTTTGCCCCCGGCATTCAGGAAAGAGAACACGAGAGAATCCTTCACGGGATATTCGTTGTATATCCATGTGCTCAGTCCTCCGTTTACCGAAGATGACGCTTTCTTTATTCCCGCAGGGCTGCCGATAGTGACCGTTGCCCCGGATTTCCAGCTTATTTTCAGGGATTTGCTTCCGAGCTTGGATTTCCGTGCCGATATGGACAGCTTCCCGTTGTCGATGGAGAAGTTCTGCGGCACGGTATTCCTCTCGAAAGACATTATCCGTTCCGGCGCGGCAGAATCAGGGCGGGGTTCCATTTTCCGCCGTCCGTGATTCAGCTTCAATCCCTGCATATAGGCTTCCTCCCCGTGCAGCAGGTCTATGTCCAGCACTCCCAGATTCACCAAAATACCCCGGGCCATCAGCCCCGCATCCTCGTTCGCCTTCCGAGGCAGGGTCTCCGCCTTTTCCATCAGGTCTTCGAGGCAATACTTTATCAGCACAGGCCTCAGTTCCTTATGCAGAGACAGGCATTCCAATGCCGAATACCCTATTTTCCTTTCCTTTTCCACGGCCGGATTCAGCAGCCTCTCCAGTCCCTTTTCCGGCTTCCCGCACCATACCAGCGTATATGCCGCTTCGCAGGCAATGTATGGATTGCTGTCTCCTACCAGAGTATCCAATATCTCCGGACATTCTTCCAGTTCTCCTTTGGTGGCCAGTCCGGCCAATCCCGACGTGCCCCAGAACCTGAATTCATCCATAGGGCTGCCGGCAGCCTCTATCAGGTACGGGATGTCATTGGCGTCGGCTGTCCCGGCTTTTTCCGCGAGAGCCCAAAGCTCTTCTATAGGATAGTCCGTCTTCCTGACCATGTCGTACAGGACGCATTCTTTCCTGCTTGTCGGCAGGAAAAATCCCAGATCGACAGTCGTCCTTATATGCTCTGACTCCAGCTCGCGGAACTTTTCGAGAATCTCGCCGTAACGCGGATCCCCTGAAAGGTCGTGAAGTTCGAACGGGTCCGAATCCAGATCGAAGAGCATTTCAGCCGGATGTGTGCCGAACGGCTGGTCCCAGTCAGGGTTCGTGTTGTGTCCTCCCAGCACGAGCCTGTCCCAGGCCTTGTTCGCCGGCATTCCCCATTGGTAGTAATTCCTTAGGGCGAATTGCCGGTACGGCATATAGCTTCGGATATATTTGAATTGCCCGTCGGAGACGGCACGCACAGGGGTGAAATGGTGAAGGTGGTTGGCGGCGAAGGCATAATGGTATTGCGGCGTCTCTCCTGCATACCTGCCCATCAGAGCCGTACCCTGCATCTTCTTCGGCGGCTTTATTCCCGCTATGCTTAGGACTGACGGGGCGAGGTCGGTGAATCCTGCCGGAGCTGTGTATTCGTGCCCGCAGTCCGGAGCCAGATGTTTCCATTTTTCAGGGAAATACACGACCAGAGGCACGTGCAGCCCTGTTTCGTACAGATACCCCTTTCCCCGGGGCAGGCAGCCGCCGTGGTCGCTGAATACGAAGATGATCGTCTCCTCGTCCAGTCCCTTTTCTTTCAGGTCCTTGAGGAAGAATCCCACCCAGGTGTCCACATCCTGCACGGCTTCCAGATGTCCGGCATAGTCGGACCTGACTTCCGGAAGATCCGGCACATGAGGGGGAAGCTCCAGAAGCTGCGGGTATATTCCTTCCAGAGTATAGTCCCGCCTTCCGTCGGTGTGGAAGGTGCGCACCCTGCCCATATGGGATGTGACCGTGTTGAATACGGAGAAGAAGGGCTGTCCGTCCTTTCTTTCAGGGCTGTTGTATGTGGCCGTCTTGCTGCACTCGTCCCAGCATGACTTGTTGTCGGCGGTAGTGTTGTAGTGTGTCTTCCTGTTGTTCGTACACCAGTAGCCCGCATCCCGCAGTAGCTGCGGGAATAGTATCCCTTCCGGGGTTCCGACCGCTTCAGGATGGATGTCCATGCCGTATGTCGTGGCATAGCATCCTGTAATCAGCGACGAGCGGGCAGGGGAGCTTTGCGGTGCGTTTGACCATGCATTCGTGAACAATACGCCGTGTGCTGCGAGACTGTCTATATTCGGGGTGCTGACGGCGGTGTTCCCGTAGCATCCGAATTCGTAGAAACTGGTATCCTCGAATGTGAGCCACAGGATATTCGGCCGGTCCTGTCCCCCGGTTTCCGTGTTTTCCTTTCCGTCTGCCGCCGCCGGCGACATGGCTGCCGTCCCTGCGAGCAGAGCCGGCAATATCATAGTCTTTCTGTCCATTTCAAATGCTTTCTGAAGTGTATCGGATCGTCAAAAGGAGGAGCGGCGGACTGTTCCATGACATATGTCCGGAAAATCCGCCGCTCCAGTTTACATGAAATATCAAAAACGGCTTACCAGCCAGGATTCTGAACGTATTTCGGCATCAGCTGTATGTCTCTGTACGGGATAGGCAGCAGTTCGTGCTTGCCTTTCTGCGTGTACTGGGCAGCTATGTAGACAGACGAACCACCGTCTACGAAGTCTTCCATATCCTGTGCGGTCTGCATCACGGTTTCGTAGTATATGCCCCAGCGGATGAGGTCCTGACGGCGATGTCCTTCGTAAGCGAGTTCGTAGCCGCGTTCGTTGCGTATCGCCTGCTTGAACTCCTCGTAGCCCATCCCGTCTTTCAGGTCTGCAGGGCTGCCGTCCTGACCGAGAGGGACGTTGAATCCGCGGCGGCGCACCATGTTCACCATTTCGTATGCCGTGGCGTTAGGTCCCTGATTTATTTCATTCAGGGCTTCGGCATACAGAAGGAGGACGTCCGCATAGCGGAGGACATACCAGTTTATGTTCGAATAGTTCTGGTC
Source organism: uncultured Bacteroidales bacterium (assembly GCA_944323845.1). Lineage (GTDB taxonomy): Bacteria > Bacteroidota > Bacteroidia > Bacteroidales > UBA932 > Cryptobacteroides. Next base: position 42,430 of record CALUUA010000014.1, on the reverse strand, counting down.
CACGAGATAGTTCGCATCCTTCACGTATTTTTCGGTATCCCACTTGGACGGGGTCAGGTTTCTCGTGAAACGCGTTTTCAAGTTCGAATCGTTCCCTGTAAATGCAGTCTCGAACTGACTTTCGTCATATGGGATGTTGCCGTTTCTGTCGCTGCTGTTCAGGTCATATTTGGTCTTTGTCTGATCCATGTATCTGTAGTCTGCCACAGACAGCTTTACCCGCAGATCCTCTGTCCTGTCGGGCCAGTCTTCGAGGAAAGTAGGGATGCAGCGGAACTGCGCATTGTTCCTGATTCCCTTTATTCCCTGCGCCAGAGTGCCGTTCCATTTTCCGATACGGCCGATTCTGGCCCCCGAAGCCGTGGATGTAGGGGAGTAGAAGCTGATTTCTATCAGGCTTTCTGTAGGATCCCAGACTCCGTTACAGGTGTTCCACCAGAGCTGTTCGAAACCGGAATTGCCGTCGACAGCCTCTGTGAGAAGGCTGTGTTTTCCGGATTCGATGAGTTCCTTGGCCGTGGCGGCGGCCAGTTCCCATTTGCTTTCATCCTGGATAGGATAGCCTGCCCAAGTAGCGTAGACCTTCGTCAGCAGACCGAGGGCGGCGCCTTTCGAGAAGCGGTAGGCATTCGATGTCCTGAGATTGTCATCCGTAGCGTAAGGCAGGACGTCGATGGCATATTTCAGGTCTTTTTCTATCTGTTCGTAGACCTTTTCCGGTTCATCCTGTTCCATGTCTGACAGGGAAACCTTGTAGGCATACATCGGATCCGTGTTCAGGGTGACATGTCCGAACCAGCGCACTAATTCGAAGTAGCAGAGTGCGCGCAGTGCGCGGGCCTCTCCCATGTAGACTGTAGCCAAGGCCTTGTCTGACTCGTCTTCGAAGCTTTCGACATTCAGGGCAAGCAGACGGATGAAGCTGTTTGCGTCATAGATGGCCTTGTTTATGGCTTCCCATGTCACCTCGATGTCGCTCTGTACGCTTGTGTAGGCATTGGCAGGTACTATACGGTAGTTGTCCGTGGTGCTGCCTTCGCATTTCTCCATGTCGGTAGGCATCTGGAGAAGCATGGACAGGTTGTACCGGTACATGCCTTCATCGCAGAGGTCTGCATATATTCCCATCAGTACGTTGTTGGCTTCATCTGCATTCTTGATATACTCGTCCATATCTATTTCGGTATAGGACTTCTCCTCAAGCGAGCAGGAAACCCCGAGCAGGCCGCAGAGGGCCGCGATTATCATATATTTTATATTTTTCATCATCGCAAAAGTTTAGAATTGGAGTTCAAGGCCTAACAGATAGACGCGGCTCTTAGGGTAGGCGCCCCAGTCGAAGCTCGGCATCAGAGGACTTGTCCTCATGCTGACTTCAGGATCGTATCCGCTGTACTTGGTCAGGCAGAACAGGTTCTGTGCTGTGGCATAGAGACGGAGCCTGCTGACGAAGAATTTCCTGGTCCATTTTTCAGGGAAGGTGTAGCCTATGGTCACATTCTTCAGCCTCAGGAATGAGCCGTCCTCGATGAAGCGGGAGTAGGTCTGGTACTTGATGTAGCCGTCCGCGCTCGGCACCCTGTTCGATGCGTGCGTCGGAGTCCATCTGTCGGCCACTTCAGCCAGCTGGTTGGACCTTTCGTCCTGTGACTGGGTGGTGAACATGCGGGTGGCGTTGTAGACATCGTTGCCGTAGCTGAACTGGAACATGAAGCTAAAGTCCACATTGTAAATGTTGAACGAGTTCGTGATACCTCCGTACCAGTCTGCGTAGCCGTTTCCTATCACAGTCATGTCTTCAGGAGTTATCTTTCCGTCACCGTTCTTGTCCTTGTATTTCACGAAACCCGGCACCGGATTCTCGCCGAGAGGAGAAATGTCGGCCACTCCAGGTTTCAGGGTCAGATTTCCGTTCATGTCCTGATTGAAGTCGCTGTACTGGTATATCCCGTCGAATTCATAGCCGTACATGTCTCCGAGAGAGCCTCCGACCTTAGCGATGTAGTCATATCCGGTGAAGAGGGAGTTGAATCCTGTGGACACGAGCATGGTCTGGGTGTCTTCAGGCAGGGATACCAAAGTGTTCTTTATGAAGGAAATGTTGAAATCAGTGGTCCATGAGAAATTCCTCTTCTGGAAGTTTATGGAGTTTATGTTGATTTCTATACCCTGGTTCCTGATCTTTCCGGTATTCCTCCACTGGCTTTCGAAACCTGTGATATAAGGTAGGTCCTGGGCCATCAGAAGGTCCTTGGTGTCCTTGATGAAGCCTTCGAGGGTGAGGTTCAGCCTGCTGTCGAAGAAGCTGGCATCGATACCGACGTTCGTCGTGGAAGAGGCCTCCCATTTGAGGTCTGAATTGGCGAGCTGTTTCGGATTCAGGACGGCAGTCACTTCGCTGCCCACTCCCCATTTGTTGATGCTGTACAGGTTCATTGAAAGGTAGTTCGTGATACGGTCGTTACCTACCTGTCCCCATCCTGCACGCACTTTCAGCATGGACAGCCAGCTTTTCGCCCCTTCCATCCAAGGCTCGTTCGAGATAGTCCACGCAGCCGAGAATGACGGGAAGACTCCCCATTTGTTTTTCTGCGAGAACACCGTAGATGCATCCGCACGGACTGTAGCTGTCAGGTGATAGCGGTTGTTCCAGTTGTAGATACCCTGTGCGAAGAAGGACAGACGCATGTTGTCGCTCTTCGAAGTGGTTACGTTGCTCGGGGTGGCGCCCATGCCGAGGTTGTCGTTCAGCAGGTCGTCCGTGATGAAGCCCTGCGCCGTACCTTCGAGGTATTCGGAAGCGGAGTATGAGACTTCATGACCGAGCATTGCTGTGATATTGTGTTTCTTGACCTTTTTCGTGTAGGTCAGGGTATTGCTGTTCGTCCATCTGAAATTCTCCAGATATCTGGTAGTACCGTAAGGCCCGCCTGTTCTGTAAGCCTGCGAGGATTCTTCTTCGTAGAAGGTATCGTTGCGCCCGTAGGTCTTGTTGTATGTGGCCGCTGTTTTGAATTTCAGGTCTTTCGTGAGCTGGAACGTGAGGGCGGCGTTTGCTATCCACTGCTCCCTGTTCTGGCGCTGGTAGACATTTTCCGCCTGCTTGATAGGGTTTGCCGACGGGCTGCCGGAATTTTCGAGATCCATCGGGTCGAACGGCGAGTTGATGAGCTGTTCATCGGTCATGTTGATACCGGCCGTAGGTCTGGCGCGGAGCAGGGAAGCCAGCACGTTCAGGCTGCCGGAGCTGCCGGATGTACCGATACCGTCCTTGTCAGAGTTCGCATAGCTGACAGTCAGGTCGAGAGTCAGCCATTTGAATATCTTCTGGTTGATTTTGGCGCGGGCGGTGGTCTTCTGATAGCCGCTGTTCTTGAAAATACCGTTCTCGTCGAAGTGCGAGAAGGAGACGGTGTACTTGGTATCCTTCGTACCGCCGCTTACGCTGACATCATGGTTCTGGGACCAGGTCGGCCTGAAAGCCAGATCCTGCCAGTCGATGCCCTCGTATCCGTCCAGATAGTCGTTTATGCTCTGGAATCTGTATGGAACCCCGTTTTCATCTGTCCCTGCCCTGTAGTATCTGTTTGCATATTCTTCGTTGAGCTCTGTCTGGAGGCTTACGAATTCGTATGGTGAGAGCAGGTCGAGTGTCTTGGAAATCTCGCGGTAGCTTGCAGAGCCGTTGTATGTGATCTGCGGCTTGCCTTCGCGACCGGACTTGGTGGTGACGAGGATGACACCGTTCGCAGCCCTGGCTCCGTAGATGGCGGATGCCGATGCGTCCTTCAGCACATCCATGGAGAGGATGTCCTGATTCGAGATGAAGTCGAGATTGTCCACTTCGAAGCCGTCCACTATAATCAGAGGGGAGGAGTCACCGTTCACCGAACCTACGCCTCGTATCTTGATGTCGAAGCTGGAGCCCGGCGTACCGTCGGACTGGGTGATCTGCACTCCTGCTATCTGTCCTCCGATGGCTTCCAGTACGGAGCCGGTCTTGAAGTCCTTGATGGCATCGGAGCCCACAGAAGCTACGGCGCCTGTCAGGTCGCTCTTTTTCACGGTGTTGTAACCGATGACCACGACTTCGTCCAGCAGATTGTTGTCAGGCTGTAGCTGGACATTTATCACGGCCTGATTGTTCACTTTTATGGTCTGGTCCGAATAGCTGATGTAGCTGTAGGTCAGGGAACCGTTTTTGGCTACCTCGATGGAGTAGTTTCCGTCTATGTCGGTGACTACACCGTTTGTGGTGCCGGTCTCGTAGACGCCGGCTCCTATCATCGGGTTGTCGTTCTCGTCAGTCACGACACCTTTCACTGTGACCCTGTCCTGTGCCAGGAGCATGATGCCCGAGCATAGGAGGGAAAGTATAATCGTTGCAGTTTTTCTGATATTCATGGTCATTAGCTTTAATTTTCATAATCAGGGTCGAACCATATGACGATAGGGAAGATTCTTCCGGCTCCGCCTATGCCATTCACTTCATTCTCGATCGTCTTTTCGTCTTTTACTTCACCGGTCGAAGCGACAGGGTCGATTATTCCCCATACTATCTGCCCGATGAACAGACCGTCTGCCCACGCCCCGTCATATGTGAATTTACGAGGATTTATCGTCACGCCATAACCGCGGTCCGGATTCACATAGCCAAGAGGCATGGAGAGATTCTTCACCACCCCGCCGGTGCCTTGCGAAGTCTCGTAATTCGATCCGCTGTTTGCCATGTACGACATAGGCGATTTCGAGCCGTAGTTCTGTGATGTGCCCTGTGCGTATTCGTGCCAATATGTGTACCACAGCCTGGCCAGGAAAAATTCGTTTCCGTCTGCATCTGCATGATGATCATTTGACATGGTTGTCGGATCGGACATGTTGGAAACATGCGATGCCGGACCTCCGAGGTTATAGTAGCTGAATTGTCTTCTGTAGTCGATGTGGAAGTTCACTTTTTCTTCATCGGAGATATTCACGAATTCGATCGGGTGAGTGGTACCTCCTGTCCGAGGATTGATTTTGGCTACCAATGGGGTGTACTGCACTGTCTGTTCGCCTTCAGCTGCCGCAGAGTGCAGGAATACAGGGATTCTGACCGTAGTTTCCCCTGTCTGTCCCTGTCCGTTGGTGACAGTTACGAGGTAGACATCTATACGTCTTTCCTTGCCCGTCTTTTCGAAGATTATCGTACCGGTCGCGGCATCTATTTTCGCATTCGGTGCCGTGTTGGTGAGTTTTTCTATCGAATACACAGGCGTTGCTCCCGCAGCCATGTCTGTAGACTTGACAGGAATCGCATCGATGCCGGAGGTAGTATTTATCGGATATCTGAACTGATTGGCGTAAGCCGGGTCATCGGCATGTGCATCATCGAGGTTCGTCCCCCATGAAACCGTCGAGAAGTAGTACTGGTTCGCAGTGATCTCGATGGAGAGGACTGCTGTCTGCGAGCCTTTGTAGTTTTCAGCCTTTATATTCACCGAATATGTGCCTTCTGTGAGAGGGCTTCCCTTTTCAAGGCTGACTGTTCCCGTAGCGGAATTTATCTCCAGTGACGAAAGTTCTGCAGGAAGCTCCACGAAACTGTATGTCACATAGTCTCCTGCTTCCATTTTCGCTTCAGTTGTAAATCCTACGCCGCGGATGACAGATACCGGTTCATACGAGAATCCGGCCACTTCGTCCACTTTTTCCACCACTTCGAGCTGGCAGGCCTGCATGAATTCGGTGGTGCCGTTGTCGTTAGTGACAGCCATGTCTATCTGGAAAAGTTCTCCTGCCTTGAACGGGTGTCCTTGGGCCACATTTATGGCTCCTGTCTCGGCATCGACGCTGATCCAGTCTGCACTGGCGCCTTCTCCAGCTTCCGGATATTCAGGTGATATGGCTATGATCCGGAACGAAAGATCTATCTGGGAGCCTGTCACCCTCGGAGTCTCTGAAGTCCTCGCTATTCCGTTCTGCTCCACAGGTATAGGATCCTGCGGGTAGATGATGTCGACCGGTGCGGATGTGATGTTCACTGTCAATGCATCGGAGAAGAGGCCTTCTTCCGGATGCTCGTCAGCTACTGCGGTTTCCAGCTTGAACGAAAGTTTGTATACGCCCGGGGTGGTGTTTTCATCCAGATCCATGCTCACGACACCGGTTCCTCCATCTATTTTGAACGGATGTTTGCTGACAATCTCCCCGTCGAGTGTCACCTGACTGATGGAGTAGTTTTTGATGGATATGGCATCGCTGTCGCTGTATATCGTGGCCGTGTTGTTCGCGGAGACGAAATACCCGGCCAGAATGTCGCTCATCTTGACGGTGATTTCAGCGGGGTCTATCTTGATTTCCTCCGGAACCGGCTTCATTATGTTCACGGTGATGATGTCCGGGAAATCCCAGGTCTTTCCGTTTGCCTGACAAGATATGCTGATGGCATACTGTCCTATTTCGAGCTGGTCGGAGTTCTCTATGTGTACAGTTCCTTCGGAATTGATGGTGAATGTCCCGGAGGCATTGTCGAACACTCCGCCTTCGAATGTGACGCGTGTGATCTTGAAGTCTGTCGGCTTGGCTCCGATGTATGCTCCCACAGGGATATCGACGGACATGGTTGCGGATGGGGCGATGTCCGTCACTCCCGGATAGTAGAGGTTGAATTCAGTCTCGTCTGTCAGCTGCGGATCCCGGCACGAATCGAGGCTGAGCCCGATTCCGAGGAGAGCCGTCAAGGCTGCGAGCAGTCTTATCATTCTGTTTTTCATGTTGCAGTTGGTTTATAGCGTGTATGTCAGATTATATGTAACAGGAGTGCCGTCCTTCGTGATGACTACCCTGACAGTAGCTCCTGTCTCGGAGAAGTCTTTGCTGACGAATTCGGCTGATGTCACCTTTATGTTCTCGTATTCAGCCGCGCTTCCGTACGGATAGATGACCGAGATGAAACGCACGGCCTTGCCGTCGGCCTTGTTCTGGCTGACTTCATAAGTCCGTCTATTTGTTCTTTCTCCCGTCTTGTTGGAGAAGTATCCTGTAGTCCATTGTGAGTCGTAGCCGTCCTTGGTTTCAGGGAAGGTGACGAACATCATGTTGCTGTTCCCCGACATGTTCGTGTGCATCGTTACCGGCAGGTCGGTGTCGATGCTGCCTGTCTCCTTTTCCTTGATGCTGTTTTCGATGATGAAATTGTCGCGCATCTTGCCGTCAGGGTTTCCGCCCTTGAACAGCAGTTTCATCTGGCCGGAGTATGTTCCGAATCCTTCATCCACGAGGACGAAGAATTCATTTTCGACCACGAAGGCCGTGCGCCTGTGGGTGAGGTCGGGGTAGTTGTCATTCTGCCCGGACACCCATTCGTAGTTCCTGCCGCTGCCGCTGCCGAGAAATTCTCCGTTTCTTGACTCTTTGTCGAAATCCGTCCCGCTCGAAATTGTATTGTTCGGCTTTATCATGACATTGTGCATGCCTGATGCTGCGTAAATGGCCCTGTTAGGGTCGTTGTCGTCATATGTATAGCAGCCTGCGTCAGGAGAGAAGGAAATGCCGTTGCTGTAGATGGTGAAAGTAAGGTTGTCATACTGGCAGTGCCAGCCGCCTTCAGGATTGTTCTTGATCACCATCATCGCATCTTCAGCAGTCCATCCTGTACGGAGCATGTAATACCCTGTCTCCGGATATGTCTGGACCATGTCTCCCGGAGTGCTTCCGTCCTTGCCTTCGGATGACATGAAACGTATCTTGTTGTTTTCCGGGAACAGTTCGCGGTACTTGCCCAGATTGTTGTTCTTCAATACGTTTTTCGTGTAGCTGCTTGAGCGGGTGTCGTTGAAGTTGTCGATGGAGTAGTTGGGATATATGAGGTCGGCGATGAATTCGCATCCCTTTTCCATCAAGCTGGTTTCGAATGGCAGGGTCCTGCCGTTCCCGTTGGCGAGAAGATAGACATCATACATGCCGGAAATGTTGCCCATATGATAGCCAGGGTCGCGTTCGGCCGGTCCTCCGTCGGAGAGGAAGATGTTCCCGCTCATTTCTTCTATCTTGTCGGTGCTCGTCTGTTCCCATTCCTGAGCTTTCACGAATTCAGGGAAAAGTATGCCGGCGAAGTATAGTGACCTGAACTGTGCCAATGTGATATTATGGACAAGTTCGGTTTTGTTTTCCGCAGGCATATAAGGATTTGCCTTGATGATGTTCGCTGTCTTGGCGAATTCGCTCAGGAAGAATGTCAGGTATCCCGGGGTGAAGTTCTCCGAATCTAAATAATAATAGAAGATGGAGCACTGGTCTATCAGCCTTTCAGCCGGCTGGAGCCCGTACCATTCTGTATCGCTGCCTCCCACGACATTGGCTGTCTCGGCGTTTTCAGGAGCAGGGCAGTGGTCCACCCAGTCGCGGTAGACGCTCTTCCAGTTGTTGATGTAGTCTTCGTTTCCGGTAGCCTTGTAGACCTTGGCTTCGGTTATCATCCACTGGTGCCTGTGCTGCTGCGACTTGAATTCCGATGTACCGGAGCCCGGAAGGTCGCCCGGATTTGCCATGCCCCAGAGATATTTGGCAGGCGCGGTCTCTCCTTCTCCTGTCTCCTTGTCGGGATCGTAGGCCGGATTGTTGAAATCGGCGAAATCGCGGTATGTGTTAGTGGTTCCTTCGTAGTATGCGAATCCGTTTACATAGAAATGTCCATCACAGGCCTTGTCTGCTATGATCTTTTCGTTTGCAGTGTAAGAGGCGTTGATCATGTCGAGTTCTATCTGCGGGAACTTCACATCGGTCCTGTTCCTGAAATAGTCCAGCAGATACCATGCGGCCTTGTAATATCCGTCCTTGTCGCCTGCGGCATCTCCGGCCGCGTCCGTGGCCTTGCTTGCCTCTGCGCCACCGTTTTCATCGGAAGTCCCTCCGGTTTCTCCGCCTCCGGTTTCTCCGCCTTCTTCGGCAGCCTGGCTTTCCTCATACAGTTTGCCGGCCAGATACGCCTCCTTTACCTTTTCAAGGCCGGGATAGTCGAGATTGATGGCATCGAAAATCCTCAGGTCGATAGTGTCCGTAAGTTCTTCTTCTGTCGGGACGGTGATGGTCACGTCCCCGTCGGTATCGACGACATAGTCGAGATCCTCGTTCCAAGTCTTGTCGTAGTCGAGGTTTTCCTCACCTACGCAGCCTGCAAGCAGCAGGAAAGAGGATAGGATTAAAATTGATTTTCTCATATTGTCGTTGGTTTTTATGTGTTATTCGGTTTATGCAAAATTAGGCTATGCGTTCCGGGTCGCGGTTTTTGATTGTACTATCTTGATTAAAGAATGTGTGATTGATGTCAATTTTGTTGAAATTGATTTGAATTTTGTCTAATCGCCCGTTTTTGCTTAAGTTTTGAAAGAAATCATACTGAATTTATACAAAAATGATAGGCGCAAGTATGATTTTATACAATAGTGTTTCCCTGCCGCTGCGATAATCGCTAAATTTGTCATATCGAAAACATTTTAATGACACGGACTATATGAAAAGAATTCTCCTGACTTTTGCAGCGGCGGCCCTCGTCTTTACGGCCTGCCGGACCGGGAACGAGGATTATTCCTGGGTTAAAAAAGGTATCGACACAGCTTCGGCACAGCTGAAACTTACGGCGGAGGAAATAAAGGGGACGGGTATGCTCCCGCGTTCCATCCGCTCCGGCTATGATCTGGATTTCCTCGAAAGACAGCTCGAGCGCGACCGTTCCACTTTCATAGATTCGCTCAGGGCGCAGCCTGCTCCGGGGCAGGAGGGCCAGCGTCGCCTGTGCAACATCTATGACTGGACCAGCGGTTTCTTTCCCGGCAGCCTCTGGTACGCTTACGAACTGACCGGCGACGAGACTCTGAAGGCCGAAGCCGTATATTATACGGAGCTGCTCGATCCGATCCGCCGCTATACCGGCACGCACGATCTGGGCTTCATGATAAACTGCAGCTACGGAAACGCCCTCAGGCTTTCGCCGAACGACACCATTCCGGCTGTCCTCGTCGAGACTTCGGACAATCTGTGCGGCCGTTTCAAGGATTCCATCGGATGCATCCGCTCCTGGGACTTCGGTCCGTGGAATTTCCCTGTCATCATCGACAATATGATGAATCTCGATCTCCTTTTCACTGCCAGCAAGCTGACCGGTGATTCGAAATACAAGGATATCGCGGTCCGCCATGCCGACCACACTATGGCCAATCACTTCCGTCCCGACTATACATGCTGGCATGTGGTCAGCTACAACGATGACGGCACGGTAGAGATGAAGCAGACTTTCCAGGGCAAGAGCGACGATTCGTCATGGGCACGCGGACAGGCATGGGCTGTCTACGGCTACACTTCATGCTATCGCGAGACCGGAGACGGCAAATACCTCGACTTCGCATGCAGGATAGCCGACATGATCATGTCTAAGGTCGGGACGGAAGATGCTGTCCCTTACTGGGATTATGACGCTCCTGTGACCGACGAGACTCCTCGGGATGCTTCGGCGGCGGCGGTGACGGCCTGCGCCATGCTGGAACTCGGTACCATGGTTCCGGACGGACAGAAATATCTGGACTATGGCGAGAAGATACTGAAGAGCCTGTCCGGCGAGACTTATCTGGCTGCTCCGGGAGAAAATCAGGGCTTTGTCCTGAAACATTCCACCGGCTCCCTGCCTAACGGTTCGGAGATAGACGTTCCTCTGAACTACGCGGATTATTATTATTTAGAGGGGCTGAAAAGGTATATGGATCTGAAAGACATTACATACAAGAACTTATAACCGACAATCAATCATGAACAGAAGATTTTTCCTCGTTGCTGCGGCGGCTGCCGCAGCAATGTCGTTGTCCGCAGGAATAGATGCGCAGGAATTGAGGCCGGAGGCGTTCGACCTGCTGGATCTGGACTGGCCCGGACTGGAACAGGTAAAGGCGTTGCATTCAGAAGGACGCGATTCGGCGGCGGCTGTCGCCCTTCTCGACTATTATCGCGGACGGGATATCAGGACGCCGGAAATCAAGGATATAAAGAAAGTGAAGATAAACAAGAAGCAGCAGAAATGGGCCGATGAGGCTCTCGAACACACTTTCTATGTCCATGACGGATATCAGCCGTCATTCAACTACGGTGAAGACATCGACTGGCAGTATTGGCCTGTAAAGGACAACGAATTGCGCTGGCAGCTGCACCGACACAAATGGTTTACGCCGATGGGCTATGCCTACAGGGTGAGCGGCGACGAGAAGTATGCCAGAGAATGGGCGCACCAGTACATGGACTGGATCAGGAAGAATCCGCTGGTGAGCATAGATCAGAAAGAGTATGAAATGGTGAGCAGCGGAGAGGTGAAAGGCGCTGCGGAGAACGTGCGTTTCGCATGGAGGCCGTTGGAGGTGAGCCACAGGCTGCAGGACCAGTGCTTCCAGTTCCAGCTCTTCGTGGATTCCCCGTACTTCACCCCTGAGTTCCTGACGGAATTTCTGGTGAATTACCGCAGGCACGCCGACCATATAATGCATAATTATTCGGAGCAGGGGAATCATCTTCTGTTCGAAGCGCAGAGAATGATATATGCCGGGTCTTTCTTCCCGGAGTTCCGCGAAGCTGCGGAATGGAGGCAGAGCGGCGTGGATATCCTGAACAGGGAAATCAAGGTGCAGGTCTATGATGACGGCGGCCAGTTCGAGCTGGACCCGCATTATCATCTGGCTACCATCGACATTTTCCTGAAGGCGCTTTCGATGGCCGACCTGAACGGTTTCCGCCACGATTTCCCGCAGAGCTATATCGACACTGTGGAGAAGATGATTGTCTTCTATGCCAATATCTGTTTCCCGGACTATTCGAATCCGCTGTTCAGCGACGCCAAGATGACCGGAAAGAGCACGATGATAAACAGCTACAAGCGGTATTCGCAGATTTTCCCTGACAATCAGTTCTTCAAGTATCTGGCTACCGAGGGCAAGGAAGGCGCGCTTCCGGACTATCTGTCGAAGGGCTTCCTGAATTCGGGTTTCTTCGTTTTCAGAAACGGCTGGGGCATGGATGCCCTGCAGATGGTGGTGAAGGCCGGCCCGAAAGGGGAATGGCACTGCCAGCCTGACAACGGCACTTTCGAGATGTGGTACAACGGCAGGAGTCTTTTCCAGGATTCCGGTTCCTATGTGTATGCAGGGGATGCCGAGGTGATGGAATGGAGGAACTGGTTCAGGGCTACAGCTCATCACAACACCCTGACGCTAAACAATGAAAACCTCCAGACCACCGAGTCGAAGACCCTGCTTTGGCAGCCGGAGGGCGATGTGCAGATACTTGTGACCGAAAATCCGAGCTACAAGAACCTGAAGCACCGCCGTTCCGTATTCTTCGTGGACGGGAAGTATTTCGTCATCGTGGACGAGGCCGTCGGCTCCGTGTCCGGGAACAACAATGTCAACCTGCATTTCCAGATGCCTCGCGGCAATGTGCCTAACAGCAGGGAGGACATGACTTTCTATACTGAATTCGAGGACGGGAGCAACTTCATGTTCCAGTGCTTCGGCCCTGACAACATGACAATGAAGAAGGAGCCGGGATGGATATCCACGGCTTACAACAAGAAGGTGCAGAGGATGAATGTCAGCTTCAATGTGAAGAAGCTCGACTCCCCTTCCGTGCGCTACATCACTGTCATCTATCCTAAGGAAAAGGCCGGCAAGGAACCTGCCCTGAGCGCGAAGTTCCTGAACAAGGAGTTCAGCGAGGACGGGCTGAAGATACAGGTGAAGGTCGGAAAGGAGAAGAAGAGGGTGCTGGAATATGCCCTGTAACGGCGTTTCATGCGGAATATTCACGGAAAGAGGAATTATGAGACTTGTCAATAATATCGGTTCCATGGCAGCCATCCCGGCTGCCTTGCTGGGACTGACCGGATGCGGACAGCAGAAGCCTGTCCGGCCGAACATCATTTTCATCATGACTGATGACCACACCACGCAGGCCATGTCGTGTTATGGGGGAAATCTGGTGGAGACCCCGAACATGGACAGGCTGGCGCAGGAGGGGATGAGATTCGACAACTGTTATGCGGTAAATGCATTGTCAGGCCCGTCCAGGGCCTGCATACTGACAGGAAAGTTCAGTCATGTGAACGGTTTTACCGACAATGCATGTACTTTCAACGGGGATCAGCAGACTCTGCCGAAGCTCCTGCAGGAAGCCGGCTATCAGACGGCCGTGGTGGGGAAATGGCATCTTATTTCCGAGCCGCAGGGCTTCGATTACTGGAGCATTCTGACAGGGCAGGAGGAGCAGGGGGATTATTATGACCCGGACTTCAACGAGAACGGCCGTCATGTGCGGGAACAGGGCTATGTGACCGATATCATCACCGACAAGGCTCTGGATTTCATCGACGGCAGGGACAGGTCGAAGCCGTTCTTCATGATGTTCCACCACAAGGCGCCTCACAGGAACTGGATGCCTGCCCCGCGTCATCTGGGGATGTTCAACGATACCGTTTTCCCTGAGCCTGAAAATCTGCTGGACGACTATTCCGGCAGAGGCCGTGCGGCGAAGGAGCAGGATATGAGTCTGGCCCGTACTTTTACCGAGGATTGGGATCTGAAGCTCCTGACCCGGGAGGAGATGTTGGCCGACACTACGAACAGACTATATAAGGTGTATTCCCGTATGCCGGCTGAGGTTCAGGAAAAGTGGGATTCTGTCTATGCCGGACGTATTGCGGAATACCGCAGCGGAAAGCTGAAGGGAGACGAATTGGTCAGATGGAAGTACCAGCAGTATATGAGGGATTACTTGGCGACGGCCATGTCGGTGGATGAAAGCATTGGCCGGCTTCTCGGCCACCTCGAAGAGATAGGGGAGCTGGACAATACCATTATAGTGTACACTTCCGATCAGGGGTTCTTCCTCGGCGAGCATGGCTGGTTCGACAAGAGGTTCATGTACGAGGAGTGCCAGAGGATGCCTCTTCTGGTGCGTTATCCTGCTGCGGTGAAGGCGGGCTCGACGTCGGAGGCTATCTGCATGAATGTGGATTTCGCCCCTACTTTCCTGGATTTTGCGGGGGCGGAGATTCCGTCCGACATTCAGGGCGTCTCGCTGAAGCCTGTGCTGGAGAATGCCGGGGCTGTTCCTGATGACTGGAGGAAGGCTGCATATTATCATTATTACGAGTATCCGGCGGAGCATTCGGTGAAGCGGCATTACGGTATCAGGACCGACGGATGGAAGCTGATACATTTCTATAATGACATAGACGAGTGGGAGCTGTATGACGAGGAGAATGATCCGCATGAGATGAACAATGTGTATGATGATCCGGAGTATGCCGGAGTGCGGGAGGAGATGCACAGGATTCTCGAAGAGGTGCAGCTGCAGTACGGCGATACTGATCCCGAGGAGAAGGAAACCGTGCTTTTCAAGGGCGACCGCAGGTATCAGGGTCGTGCGGCCAATGAATAATCACTGAAACTGATAATAATATTATGGACAGAAGAAACTTTTTGAAAACTTCGGGCTGGTCTCTCGTGGGGCTGGCCGCTTCCGGAAGCCTGCTTCAGGCCTGTGTGAACGGTTCGAAAGAGGCCCGGAAGATCATGCCTTCCCCTACAGGGCTGAAAATGTTCTGGGGCGACCTGCACAATCACTGCAACATCACATACGGGCATGGCGACATGCGGGATGCTTTCGAGGCTGCCAAGGAGCAGCTCGATTTCGTCAGCGTGACTCCTCATGCCATGTGGCCGGATATAGATTCCCTGAAGGATGATCCTCGTCTGAAATGGGTGATCGGCTATCATACCGATGCCTTCAAGAGGCTGCGCAACGGGAATTACAAGAAGTATGTCAGGATGACGAACGAGTACAATGATGAAGGAAAGTTCCTGACTTTCATCGGTTATGAGGCGCACAGCATGGAGCATGGCGACCATGTGGCCCTGAATTACGATCTCGACGCCCCGCTGGTGGAGTGTACTTCCATCGAGGACTGGAAGCAGAAGGCCAGAGGCCACAAGGTTTTCATCACCCCTCATCACATGGGCTACCAGACAGGGTACAGGGGGTATAACTGGAATTTCTTCACAGAGGGGGACCAGACTCCGTTCGTGGAGATGTATTCGCGCCACGGCCTTGCGGAGAGCGATCAGGGCGACTATCCGTATCTGCACGATATGGGTCCGCGCCAGTGGGAAGGGACCATCCAGTACGGTCTCGGTCTCGGACACAAATTCGGTCTCATCGGCTCTACAGACCAGCATTCAGGATATCCGGGCAGCTATGGCGACGGCCGCGTGGGCGTGCTTGCCAAGTCTCTGACGAGGGATGCCATCTGGGATGCCTTGCGTACCCGCCATGTCTGCTGCGTCACAGGAGACAAGATAAACATCGACTTCAGGATAAATGACGCCATGATGGGTGATGTGGTCAGCGGGAACCGCCGCCGTATCTATCTGAACGTGACCGGCGACAGCTGCATCGACTATGTGGATCTGATAAAGAACGGGAAGCTGCTGGCCAGGATGAACGGGCCTTATACTCCTGTGGCTCCGGACGGGGATACTGTGCGGTGCAAGATCAAAGTCGAGTTCGGCTGGAACAGGGAGGAGGAATATGTGGAGTGGAACGGCCGGCTCTCCATCGACAAGGGCCGTATCATCAGCGTGACTCCTTGTTTCCGCGGGGCTGCATTCACTTCTCCGCAGCCGGGTGAGACGGAGTTTCACACCAGAGTGAACAGGATTCTGGAAGTTTCCGACCGGAATGTCGACCTGAAGATGTTCTCTACGAAGAACCCGAATACCGTCACCCCTGCCACGCAGGCCGTGACTCTGGAGCTCGAGGTTCCTAAGGACTGCGTGCTGAAAGCCGATTTCAACGGCAAGGAATTCAGCCACACTATCGGAGAACTTCTGGAGGGCTCACGCTCGCATTTCATGGTAGGCTGGCTCAGCGAGGCCATACTGTTCAACAGGGCCATGCCTGAAAGCTGCTATACCATCGAGCACTATATGGAAGACAAGGAGCCTGAAAAGGATACCGACTATTATTATGTCAGGGTGCGCCAGCGTGACCAGCAGTGGGCTTTCAGCTCACCTATCTGGGTGGAAAGAGTCTGAAATCTCCCGGATGTCAGCCGACAGCTGCATGTAGGTGGCTGTCGGACTGTCTCCGTACACGGCGCGGACAGTCAGGTCCGGGTCGGATACATAGGTGCGGGGCACTCCCGTCGAAGCGAAAAGACCGTAGACATTACGGTCTTTTTGTGCGGAATACGGGACGGAAAGCCCGTTGGCTGCCCAGTAGGCTTCCACATCGGCGGCTTCTTCTTCCCTGCTGATGCAGAAGACTGAGACTTCGGGGCTGTATTCATCGTATATCCGCTGTATGTCGGGAAGTTCCGCCCGGCAGTCCGGACATCCGGTGTGGAAAAGGACTATCACCGATATCTTTCCCGCGAGATCCTCCGTCCGCAGGACCGACCCGTCGTTCATGACGATGGAAAAGTCCGGAAGCCTGTCTCCCGGTTCCAGACCAGACCCGTCGGGAAGCCTGTCCCTGATGCAGGCGGATACCGCCAGCAATGCTGTCAATATGGCGCAAAGTCTTTTCATACAAGCCTGCCGATTATTCACCTGTAGGGCAAAAATACAAAAAAAGCGTATATTTGGACAGTTTTTCACAAAACCTGAATATGAGCCTGTACTCTTTCTATCGGATCAGCAAGCCGTCGGAAAACAAGGTGCCTTCCGAAAAGGTGCCGGAAGTCTACAGACGCCTCAGGAGGAACACTTTCTGGGCGGCCACTGTGGCATACAGCCTGTACTATGTGTGCCGGCTGAGCCTGAGCGTGGTGAAACAGCCTCTGATAGATTCGGAGCTTCTGACCGCAGGACAGCTGGGCATAATAGGCTCTGCGTTGCTCTTCGTATATGCCGTGGGCAAATTCATGAACGGTTTCATAGCCGACTATTGCAACATAAGGCGTTTCATGGCCACCGGTCTTGCCGTGTCCGCCCTGATAAATCTGATAATGGGCGTGCTCGGTTTCCTCCACGATGATTTCGGCGTGGCTTCCGTAGCCGTCTTCATATCCTTCGCCATCCTGTGGGGACTGAACGGCTGGGTGCAGTCCATGGGTTCGCCTCCAGGCATCATAAATCTCTCGAGATGGTTCCCGCTGAACAAGAGGGGCACCTATTACGGCATATTCAGCGCGACCCCGTATCTCGGAGAGTTCCTGTCATTCATCGTCATAGGAGCCATAGTCGGGACATTCGGCTGGCAGTCTGGCTTCATATTCGCCTCCATTGCAGGCGTCGCCGGCACTTTAGTCATCCTTTTCTTCGTAAGCGACACTCCGGAGAGCCGCGGGCTTCCGTCCGTTCAGGAACTTTCCTCGGAGGAATTGAAGGAAGAGGACAGGATGCGGACATCGGAGGTCCAGAAGCACGTGATCCGGCATCCCGGGATATGGATAATCTCTGCCGCGAGCGCATTTATCTACATAACGAAATACGCCATAGCCGGCTGGGGAGTGCTTTTCCTGCAGAAAGAAAAGATGTTCTCCCTCGAATCGGCCTCACAGATCATCGCCTTCTCCGCCGTTTTCGGGGTGGTCGGGACAGTTCTGGCCGGCTGGCTTTCTGATACGGTTTTCAAGAGCGACCGCATAAAGCCGGCGATATTGTCGGGAGCATTGGCCTTCCTGTCGCTGGCTCTTTTCCTCTTTGCCGGAGGAAACTATATCTGGAATGTGCTTTTCGTCTCTGTGTTCAGTCTGGCTATAGGCGTGCTTTACTGTATAGTGGCGGGCCTTATGGCTGTGGACATAGTCCCGAGAAAGGCTACAGGGGCGGCCCTCGGCATTGTCGGCATTTCGAGCTATCTGGCGGCAGGCATTCAGGATATTGCCAGCGGCTATCTGATAGAAGGGAACATGCAGCATACGGCGGAGGTGGCCGATGCCGTCTATGATTTTACTCCGGTATCGGTCTTCTGGCTGGCTGCCGCCCTGATTTCTTTCCTGCTGCCGGTTTTCAACTGGAAGAAGATGATGAAAAAGGAGAATTGACAGAAAAAACCGCCGGCAGGGGGTATCACATTGGCGAAAAAAATCATATATTTGTCGAATCGGGCGGTTCGGTGACAGCCGGACCATCCTTTTTGACGGACTTAGGCAGATGAGAAATCCCCTGAAATATCTCCTTCTCGCCGGCATTCTGCTTACTCTTTCCCACAGTATCCAGGCCGGACCGACGGTGGCTGAAGCCATCGCCCGGGCGGAGCGTTTTTCATACGACACCCTCGGCCGGCTGGTCATGAATGCGTCTGTTTCCGGCCAATGGCTGAAAGGAGACAGGTATTTCCATTACCATCTCGAAGACAGTTCCGACTGTACCCGGCATTTCATCGTGGACACGAAAACATGGAAGAAGAAGCCTCTTTTCGACACTGAAGCCCTGACTGCGGCCTTGGACAGCATCCTTGATACCCGGAGGGGGGGGGTACGCTCTAAAAGCACATCCGACAGGTCCGGGCAGTACGATATCTGGTCGATAGAGTTTCCCGACGGGCGTCCCGACACATTCGTCTTCCGCTATGACGGACGCCGCTTCAAATACGACACTTCAGGAAATATTCTGGAAGAGATTCCGGATGCCGAAGCCGCTCCGGCAATAGGTTCGAACAAGGAATGGTACAAGAGCTATTCCGCCGACAGCCTTTACTATATTGCAGCCATAGGTCATGATCTGGTCCTGTACTCTGATCATGGACGGGATTCCGTATTGCTCACCTCGGACGGTGAGCAATGGTATTCCTATGCCGTAGGCGGGGACTCGGAAAAGAAGCCGGATTCCAGATCGGGGGCCATCGGCCTGTGGGTGGGTTCCAGCCATAAATATTTCATGGTCAGGGAGGACAAGCGGAAAGTGGGTACCCTCACTCTCGTGAACAGCCTCGCCAGACCTCGCCCCGTGGCCAAGACGTGGAAATACGCCATGCCCGGAGACAGCAATGTCGTCCGGTATGAAGCATATCTGGCGGACGCAGACCGCGGCATCATCTCCCGGATTCCGGTTGAGGCCTGGCCCGACCAGCGGATATCGGTTCCGAGGTTCAACAGGTTTTTCCACACCGACAGTCATGTCTATTTCATCAGGTTGAGCCGGCCTTCCGACATCGTGGACCTGTGCAGGGTGGATGTCCGGGACGGTAGCATGAAAGTCCTGATAAGCGAGAATTGCAGCCCGCACCTGAACGAACAGCTCTTTTCCTATCATATTTTAGACGGGGGAAAGGAGATTCTCTGGTGGTCGGAAAGGAGCGGAAAGGGAATGTATTACCTGTATGACGGCGAAGGCAGGCTGAAAAATCCTGTCACTCCGGAAGATATGGTGGCCGGGAATATTGTCCGGATCTCGGATGAGGACAGGGAAATCATATTCGAAGGCTACGGCCATGAACCGGGTGTCAATCCTTATTACAAGTTCTATTACAGGGCGTCTCTGGACGGGAGGGGTAAGACTGTGTGCCTGACCCCGGGGAACGGGGATCATGATGCCGTCATTTCGCCGGAGGGCCGTTATGTCGTGGACAACATGTCGCGGATGGATCTGGCTCCGCAGCACCGGATTTTCGACATGAAGGGCCGGGAGAGGATGCGTCTGGAGGATGCCGACATCTCGCGGCTGTATGCACGCGGATGGAAAGAGCCTTTGGTGATGAAGCTCCATGCGGCCGATTCTGTCACTGACCTGTACGGAGTGGTCTATCTTCCTTTCGACCTGGATACCACGAAGAAATATCCGGTTATCAGCAGCGTCTATCCCGGACCGCAGATAGATCTGGTGCCGACCTCGTTCATTCCGGATGACAATTACAACCAGTCTCTGGCCCAGATGGGCTTCGTAGTGATAAACTTCGCATACCGGGGGAGCAGTCCGTTCAGGGGACGGGATTTCCAGTCGTTCGGATACGGGAACCTCAGGGATTATCCTCTCGATGACGACTATGCCGTGATAAGGCAGGTCGGGGATATTTTCCCGTTTGCCGATACGACCAGAGTGGGGATATATGGCCATTCGGGCGGAGGCTTCATGACAGCTACCGCCATGATGACCAGACCGGATTTCTATAAGGCAGGCGTGGCCGCCTCCGGAAATTACGACAATAACATTTACATGCAGTGGTGGGGTGAGACTTTCCACGGTGTCCGTCAGGAAACGGACCGGACCGGCCGGACTGACTTCAGCTGCGACATCCCTACTACGATGGAGCTGGCCGCGAACCTTAAAGGCAGCCTGCTTCTCATCACCGGCGATATGGACAACAATGTCCATCCTGCCAGTACCATGCGTCTGGCCGACGCTCTCATAAAAGCCGGGAAATTCTTCGACATGATGATCATCCCCGGCGCAGACCACGGAGTGGGAGGCAAATATTATGTCGACCTCATCCGCCTCTATTTCGCCGGCCATCTGCTCGGCATGGATACGGATCATATCAATTGATTAACACTTTTCGCCTATGAATATCGGAAAACTCAAAGTATCGGGCTTACTGGCTCTTGTGTTGTCGGCAGTCTTTTCAGGAATTGCCGGTACGGCACTCGCACAGGTCCCTCAGATAACGGTCAGCGGAAAGGTCACTGATACTGACGGCGAACCTCTGGCCGGCGTTTCCGTGATGATTCCCGGAACTATGACCGGCGTAAGCACCGGAGTGGAAGGAGATTATACCATCACCGTGGATCTGGGCGCGACGCTGCGCTTCAGCTGCATCGGTTTCGAGACGGAAGATGTCAAGGCCACGAAGACCCGCTGCGACATGGTTCTGGAAGAGGAGGCCATGATGATGGACCAGGTGGTGGTCACCGGTTATTCCCAAGTGGAATTGCGCAAGAGCACGGGCGCAGTCGGCGTCGTGACTTCAGAGGAGCTCAAAGGTTCTCCGCTGAAGACGATGGACCAGCTCCTGCAGGGAAAACTGGCCGGAGTGAACGTACAGATGACTTCCGGACGGCCGGGAGCTGCCGCGAAAATCAGGATCAGGGGTACCAATACCCTGACGGGCAATGCCGAGCCTCTGTGGGTCATCGACGGAGTGCCCCTTCAGAAGAACATCCCTGAACTGAACCTGAGCGAGATAAAGGAAGGGGACTTCGACAATATCTTCGCTACCGGCGTCGGCAATGTGAACCCTAACGACATAGAATCCATCACAGTCCTTAAGGATGCCGCAGCCGCGGCAATATACGGGTCTCAGGCCGCGAACGGCGTGATCGTGGTGACTACCAAGCGGGGAACGCCCGGGCATACGTCTGTCAGCTATATGGGTTCCGTGACAGTGCAGACCAAGCCGTCGAGGGATCCCAATCTCATGAATTCGCAGGAAAAGCTGGCGTGGGAACAGGAACTGTGGGATGAATTTGCCGCAGAAGGATTCCGGAAGCGGCAGGAAGGCGATCTGACGGCCCGTTATCCGGTAGTGGGTATCGTAGGCCAGATACGTTCCGGGTACGGCAAGTTCGCAGGGATGACTCCTGACGAACAGGATGCGTATATAAAGGAATTAGGCTCGCATACCACCGACTGGTTCGACGTGCTTTTCAGAAACACCGTCTCCACCAGCCATTACCTTTCGGTTTCCGGCGGCTCTGAGAAGATGACCTATTATGTGTCCGGAGGTTTCA
The DNA here is from genome assembly GCA_944323845.1 of uncultured Bacteroidales bacterium. Taxonomy (GTDB): domain Bacteria; phylum Bacteroidota; class Bacteroidia; order Bacteroidales; family UBA932; genus Cryptobacteroides. The sequence continues at coordinate 20,745 of CALUUA010000014.1, read as the reverse complement.
ACTACAACAACGGTCTGGTGCAGAATACCAGCGCGACTTCCTATAACCTGAGGGCGAAGATAGATTCCCGCCCGGCCAAATGGATCAGTTTCGGCGTGCAGACGGAATTCAGCTACCAGCAGGCTCTGTCCCCGTCAAACAACGTGGACATGTTCGACTATGCGTATTTCGCCAATCCTTACGAGCAGCTGTACAATGCTGACGGTTCGTACAGGGCAGACGAGACGTATTTCACCCTGAGACATGCCAACGGCGGTCAGGAAATGACCCTGCCTGAAAACGGGTTCAACATCATGCGCGAAATCAACGAGACTTCGAGCGAGGCGAATTCCACTTCCGTGACCCTGCAGGGGAATACGACCATAAATATCGCCAAAGGCCTTACTTTCACCGGACTGGCCTCATTCTCCTATTTCGGGGATCTGTCCGAGAACATAAACGGAAAGGAAACATATGCCGCCTTCATGGACAGGCCGTTCGAGATGACCTATTCTTCGAAGCGCACATACGGCTCCATCACGCAGTCATCCACCTTCAATACCTCCTACATGCTGCGCGGCCAGCTGAATTACGCCAGGACTTTCGCCACAGACCATGCCATCAGCGTGATAGGCGGAGCTGAAATCAGGAGTTCCTATGCGAAAAGCCTCATGTCGAAGAGGTACGGGTATGACCCGGTGACCGGAAACCACTCCACCCCGCTGATCGAGGGCGTGACTACGGATCCTACCTATGACAAGGCCGTGATGTTCCAGAGGATTCTGGACGGATGTTCTGGCCAGAGCATACTCGAAGATGCCTATGCTTCGTTCTACGGCTCCGCCACATACACTTTCCGGAACAAATACGTCTTCAGCGGGACTGTCAGAAGCGACGGTTCGAACAACTTCGGAAGCGACGAGCAGTTTAACCTGAACTGGTCTGTCAGCGGAGCGTGGAACATAGATGAAGAACCGTGGATGCAGGGCGGAATTTCCAATGTCATCAGCTCCCTCAGCCTGAGGTCGGGTTTCGGATACACCGGAGGGGTGAACAAGACTGTCTACCCTGTCTTCATCATGGATTACTCTACCTCGTTCAGGACTACGGAAGACGACACTTACCGGATGGGAAAGATAGCCAATGCGCCGAACCCTCACCTGAGCTGGGAGAAGAACCAGACACTCAATGTCGGACTGAACTTCGGATTCCTGAATGACAGGATATACGGAGAAGTCTCCTACTACCACAACAAGAATCTGGATCTGGTGACCCCTGTCGCCGTACCTTATACTACAGGTTTCAGCGCGCAGAGCTACAACACTTCCGAGCAGGTGAACCATGGCGTCGAGCTTATGATAGGAGCTACTATCCTGAAAATAAAGAATTTCCGATGGAGATTCACCGCGAATGCAGCTTATAACTACAATGTTCTCACGAAATACGAATCTCCGACAGGCAACATTATGGGGGACTACTATGTAGGCTATCCTCTCGGCCATATCTTCACAGGAAAGACCTCCGGCATAGACCCGGCTACAGGTATCTACAAGTACGAACTCCGTCCTGATGTCACCATCACGGACGTGTCCCAGTACCGTCAGTTCGAGAATTACCTTTTCTATGTAGGTACATCGAACGCCCCGTGGACAGGAGGTTTCTCCACGACATTCTCGTACAAGAGACTGTCCCTGAACATAGCCGGAAACTTCTCGCTCGGAGCGAAGATACTGAACAATATTTCCTCCCCTGCGGACTATTCCGATGCGGCAGGCGGCGGTACTGCGATCCAGGATATCCCGAGCCAGAAGAACGACCTTTATGCCAATCATCTGAACGTGGTGAAGGACGCCACCCACAGATGGACTGTGGACAATCCTATAACGGACGGTTATCCGAGGCTTATGGACGCCTATGCGCCGCAGATCAAGGACCAGTACGGAAACTATATTGACAATCTGCAGCCGCTCTCCTCCTCCACCATCACGAACTGCGCCCTGCTGGAAGATGTCTCATACCTGAAGATAAGCTCGGTGTCGCTTACGTACAGGCTGCCTGACAGATGGGCGGCAGCCATGAAGATGAGCGATTTCAGCGTCAGCTTCCTGATGAACAACCTGTTCATCTTCACGAATTATTCCGGCATGGATCCGGAGACCCCGGGAGCCGTCTATCCGCAGAGCCGCTCCTTCTCGTTCAATTTGAGTTTCAGTTTTTGACGGAAAATATGAGAGAAATGAAAAAAATACTGACAATCATATCGGTTCTGGCCGTGACAGCGGTATCATGTACGGATTATCTGGACATAAAGCCCTACGGCAAGACCATTCCGAAGACGGCCGATGAATTCGCTTCCCTTCTGCACTATCATCTGAACGAGATAGACTGGGGTGAGGAAGTCATCGTGGGGAACATAAATTCCGTCATGGACCTGGAATGTTATGCCGATAATCTGGAATCCATACTGACACAGTACCCGCAGGGGAATTTCCTTCCTCTGTATATCGGCGATCATCTTTCATCGAAACAGGAGCTGTACGAGGACCTTTATAAAATCATCAGGGACTGCAATCTGGTGCTCGGCTATCTGGAAGAGAGGGATACCCGTCTGGGGCAGGATGTGCTCGGGACTGCCTATGCCCTTCGCGGGGTATGCTATTACGTCCTTCTGAAGAATTTCTGCGAACCTTACGAGGGCGACGCTGCGGGCAAGCTCGGCGTCCCTTTGGTGACGGAGTTTGACATGGAGGCCAAGCCTCTTAGGAGCACTTTCGCCCAGACAGTCGGAAGGGCTGACGAAGACCTGCGGACAGCTATTTCCTATGACATACAGGATCCGGTCTACCGTTTCAATTCCGATGTGGCGAAAGGCTATCTCGCCAGACTGCACTTCTGGGCCGGGAACTACGAAAAGGCGGCCGGATATGCATCCGAACTCCTGCAGAAATATCCGCTGATAGGCGGTGAGGCCTACAAGGCCATGATGGAGTCCGAAATCGAGAAGACCGGAAACATGATATTCAAAAGCTATGTCATAGCCGAGAGCTCGCATCAGATATCTTACAGCGGATACAAGTCGACAATCCTGTCCCGTCCGATAAGCCGGCGGTTCATCGACCTGTTCGCAGGGGAGGAGACATCCGACATCAGGTACGGCATATCGGTCGGCGCCGACAGGGTGAACAACAAGTGCGCTTTCGCCTGCCTGAGGAGTGCGGAACTCCAGCTGATAATGATGGAGAGCTACTACCATATGGGACGCGAGACAGACGCCTTGTCCGCCCTCAACGAACTGCGCCGTTTCAGGGTGACCGGGGTGACGGACTATACCATGGAGACCCTGCCTCCGGTCAATGCTGATGACATCATAAAGCAGGATGCCGAAGGCAATGCCCTTACTCCTCTGATTTATGCCATTCTCTGCGAAAGGCGGAAGGAACTCTATATGGAGGGCGACCGCTGGTACGAGCTCAAGCGAAACGGCAGACCGGAAATGTGGACGGCCAAGAACAGCCGCAAATTCACGACATACAGCTACATGTACACCTTCCCGATATCCATCAGGGATCTGGAACTGGTCGACGGACTCGTCCAGAACCCGGGCTATGAGGTCGTGGAATGAGATTGAAAACAAGACGAAAATGAAAAGATATTCCAGACTGATGATTATGGCGGCTTCCGCCGCAATGCTTCTGACGGCCTTCGCATCCTGCGACACCGCGGACGAACTGCCGCCGCTGAACGACGGTTACGCCACGACTGTGGTCATGCCTGCCGCCGAGGACCTGACTTCCGAAGACCGGGATTATATCCAGGAGCTTCAGGACGAGTATAACGAGGCTATCGCCAACGATTGAACAACACATTTTAAAACATATTGTCATGAAAAAGTATTTATCAGCCATTATGGTCGCCATGGCAGCCTTTCTGGTGTCATGCGATCCTGAAGATGCGACATCCGATGCTACGGTGTCCTTCAATTCCCCTGTAGCTGTCTGGTCTGACGGGACAGCTGTGGCAGGCATCACGGTATCCGGCTATTCCGGCGAAGCCGTGTCCATACCTGTGATATTCGGCGGCACTGCCGAGAAAGGCGTGGACTTCACTGTATCGGCAGAGGCGTACACTGTCGGCGGAGCCCAGCCTGTCACTGAAATCATCATCACCCCGACCGAGACAGGTGCGGGCAAGACCGTTTCCATGACCCTGTCCGCTCCGGACGGCTTCAAGCTCGGAGCCATCCCTATGTGTCAGGTCGAGATGGAGTCCTTTGTAGGATATGCTTCATTCCAGAAGCAGTCCGATGTGCTGAAGAACTCGCTTGAAGTCTCTGTCAATCTTACTGACGAGGAATCTTCGGCCCTTATTCTGGAGTCCCCGGCTACGGTAGAACTGGAAGTGGATACAGAGAAATCCACGGCGCAGGAGGGTGTGCATTTCGAAATCGAATTTGCCGATGACGCGGAAGGCGTATTCATAGATGCCGGAGAGAAAAGCGGGACATTCACCCTTAAATTCCTGAAGGCAGAGGCCGGACATGATGTCATAGTACTGAAAATCGCGGAGACTTCCCAATTCTCGGTCGGAGCATATCCTGAAATGACGATATATATTTCAGGTCCGGACTGGGACAAGATTAGCGGCACATGGACGATGAACGAGATTGTGACGGATGCCCAATATTTTATTGACTCCTATGGCTCTTGGATGACCATAACGACGGAAGGTTTCCCTGAATTGAATGCTGCGGATAAGGTAACGATTGACACCGAAGGCGGCAAGTTCATTGCGGACTTCCAGTCGGCTTTCTCCAATTATTTCCTCGGGGAATCTTCAATGACCAGTGCAGGCGAATTTTTATTGCGGACAGGCATGTTCGGGGAAGGCATCACACTCCAGCTTCTTAAGCTCGACAATATCAACAGATATTTCACGGCAGGCAATCTCAGCGAAAATGACGAGGCTCTGGTAGGTGTCCAGATAACCTATGACGAGAACGGAACCGAGCTTCTCGACATGTATATCATCGACTACAATCCGCAGTCATTTCTTAAGGAACTTAATGAATGGTTCGATCCGGAGCCGCCGGTCGCAGCTTTTTCCGGATATTATATCAATATGACCTTCAAACGTGCTGAATAGTACGGTTCCGGATAGCCGGTATTAAATAGGTCTGGTCGACTCGAAAGGGAGCTTTCCTTGAAATTCCTCTTTTCGGGCCGGCCTCTTTTTTATGTCCCGATGACGGAATGCCTTCACGGAAACGGTGGCTTTCGGGCGATGTCCTTTACGTAAAATCCGGAATATTTAGGATATTTGCAGTCGGAATCATCATGCCATGGAATTCGGAGACGGGAAAAGATACAATTCGTTTGTCGGATATTACCGGGGAAAATACGGGGAAAGGCTCCAGAAAATAGTTCTGGATGCCGGTTTCACCTGTCCGAACAGGGACGGCACGGTCGGGACGGGCGGCTGTACCTATTGCGACAATGCTGCCTTCCATCCCGGATATGCCGTGCCCGGGAAGACTCTGCGCCGGCAGATGGACGAGGGTATAGAGTTCCACCGTGTCAGATACAGGAATTCCGGGCATTATCTGGCATATTTCCAGTCTTATTCGAATACATATGCCCCTGTCGGACGCCTGCGCTCCCTGTATCAGGAGGCTTTAGACCATCCTGAGGTGGCAGGAATAGTCATCGGGACCCGTCCGGACTGCGTGGATGAGGAGAAACTGGACATGATAGCCGCATTGAAAGACGGGAGTCTTTTACCCGGATGGAGAAGGACTGTCGGGGGAAAGGTCCTTGAGGCTCCTGTGGTGACGGTGGAGTACGGGATAGAGTCTTGTCATGACGGGACGCTGCGGCGGATAAACCGGGGCCATGATTTCGCATGTGCGGCGAGGGCTGTGGAGATGACGGCCGCGAGGGGTATCGATACGGGTGCGCATTTCATTCTGGGCCTGCCCGGTGAGACAAGGCAGATGCTTCTGGACCAGACTGCGCTCATAAACGCCATGCCGCTGCATTCGGTGAAGTTCCATCAGCTGCAGATTATCAGGGGGACGGAGATGGAGAAGGAGTATGCCCGGTGTCCGGAGGATTTCCTGAAGTTCGGGCTGGAGGAATATCTGGATTTCGTCATTGATATTCTGGAGCGTCTGCGTCCGGATCTTTATATAGAGCGGATAGCCGGGGAGGTGCCGCCGCGCTTCGTGAACGAGACGCCATGGGGGTTAGTGAGGAATTTCGAACTGCTCCGGATGCTGGACAGAAGGATGGAGGAAAGGGATGCGTGGCAGGGCAGGCTCTGTGGAATAATTTGATAATTTCGTGCAAAAATCACTATCTTTGCAGATTATAAAAATTTCGAGCATGCAGACATTTACCAACTATGAGATTCCCGAAGGTCTGACCTTCGATGATGTGTTGCTTATCCCGGCACGTTCCGAGGTGCTTCCCAGAGAGGTGGATGTGACCACCTGGTTTTCAAGGGACATCAGGCTGCAGACCCCTATCGTGTCCGCTGCCATGGATACCGTGACCGAGGCTGATCTGGCCATCGCCATGGCCCGCGCCGGAGGTATCGGCGTCATCCATAAGAACATGACTATCGAGGCTCAGATGAATCAGGTGAAGAAGGTGAAGAGGGCTGAAAACGGCATGATAGACGACCCTATCACCATCAGTCCCGACGCTACCGTAGGCGACGCCCTCGGCATGATGGCCCAGCACCATATCGGCGGGATTCCTGTAGTGGACGGAAGCATGCACCTGATCGGCATAGTGACGAACCGCGACCTGCGTTTCCAGGACAATATGAAGCTGCCTATTTCGCAGATCATGACTTCAGAGAATCTGGTGACGGCTCCGGCCGGAATCAGCCTGTCCGAGGCTACGGCTCTGCTGAGGAAATACAAGGTGGAGAAACTGCCTGTGGTGAACAAGGACGGTACTCTGGAGGGGCTTATCACTTATAAGGACCTGATGAAGATAAAGGACAATCCTATAGCGTCGAAGGATTCGAAGGGAAGGCTGCTGGTGGCGGCTGCCGTAGGGGTGAAGTCCGATACCATAGAGAGGATAGAGATGCTTACGCATGCCGGAGCCGATGCCGTGGTGGTGGATACGGCTCACGGACATTCCGTAGGCGTGTTGAATGTCATCAAGAAGGCCTGCGAAGCCTTGCCTGACATACAGATAGTGGCCGGAAACGTGGCTACTGCCGAAGGCGCGAAAGCTCTTGCGGATGCAGGCGTGAGCGCGGTGAAGGTCGGTATAGGCCCGGGTTCCATCTGCACCACACGTGTGATAGCCGGAGTCGGGATGCCTCAGCTTTCCGCCGTGATGATGGCCTCGAATGCCCTGAAAGGTACAGGCGTGCCGGTCATTGCCGATGGAGGCATAAGGTATTCCGGCGATATCGTGAAGGCTCTGGCTGCAGGCGCCAGCACTATCATGGCCGGCTCCCTTTTCGCGGGGGTCGAGGAGTCGCCGGGAGAGACCATTATCCTGAACGGAAGGAAGTTCAAGTCCTACAGGGGTATGGGTTCTCTCGAAGCCATGCAGCAGGGATCCAAGGACAGGTATTTCCAGGATATGGAGGAAGACATAAAGAAACTGGTGCCGGAAGGCATCGTGGCCCAGGTTCCTTACAAGGGTACCCTGTCCGAGGTGGTCTATCAGCTGGTGGGCGGTCTCCGCGCCGGCATGGGCTACTGCGGTGCGAAGGACATAGAGACCCTGCGTTCCGCCAAATTCGTCAGGATTACCCATGCGGGTTTTGTCGAGGGACATCCGCATGATGTGACAATCACACGCGAATCGCCGAACTATTCCAGATAGACGGGGATGGGACGTTTGATTTCAGCTGTATTGACAGTTATGGTCGCCTTGCCGATGTTTTCATCGTGTGAGGCGTTTTCGTCGCTTTTCCGGCATGAGGACAAGGTAATCGCGAAAGTCGGAAAACATAAGCTGAACCGCAGCGAGGTGGACTTCCTCATACATCCGGGCACCACTCCGGAGGACAGCATCAGGCTGGTCATGCAGTACATAAATTCATGGGCTTCGGATCTGGTGTATGCCGATATTGCTGAGGCACAGCTGTCGAAGCAGGAAAAGGATGTTTCCAGAGAACTGGAGGAATACAGGAAGGCTCTGCTGAAATACCGTTTCGAACAAAGGTATGTAAACGAGAGGCTCGACACCAGCGTGACGAGGGAGGAAATACAGGAGTATTACGATGCGCACAAAGAGAAGTTTGTGGCTGATGTGCCTCTGGTGAAGGCCCGTTTCATGAGGATTTCGGCCGATTCTCCGAATGTGGACGTGATTCTGAAGAACATGTCTTCCGACAATCTCGATGACATGGCCTATGTCGACAGTCTGGCCGATGTCTCTGCCGACCGATACACCGACTACGGCGGCAAGTGGATAAGGATAGTGGAGCTTGCGGCGGATTTCGGGCAGGATTACAAGACTCTTCTGCCCAGGATGAGAAACTCGGTCATCCGCATAAAGGACACCGACTATGACAGGCTGGACATTGCCTGCATTTCGGATTTGGTTGAAGCCGGGGAGCCGCTGCCGGTGGAGTATTGCGAGGCTGAGATAAAGGGTATTCTGGTAGGAATCCGCAGGCACAGGTTAGTGACCGCTTTGGAACAGGACTTGCTGGACGATGCCCGCGAAAAAGGAAAATTCGTGATATACTGAAAAGGCCCGAGGGCTTGAAAAAGATAGAAATGAACTGGTTAAGAAAAATGCCGGCAGTCATTCTGGCTGCCATTGCAGTGCAGATATCGGTATCTGCACAGCAATATCCTGACGGAGTCATCGACAAGACGGTGGCGGTCGTGGGCAATGAGATGATTTCCATCTCTGCGCTGGAAGAGGAAGTGCAGATAATGCGTGCGCAGGGCATGGCTTCCGACAGGAACATCCGCTGCGAGCTGCTGGAGCAGATGATGATATCCAAGCTTTTCCTGATTCAGGCCCGGCTGGATTCCCTTACCGTGAACAATGACATGGTGGAGTCGGAGCTGCGGAACAGGGTGGACAACATCAGGACCCAGCTTGGCGGCGACGAGAATGTGGAGAAGTATTTCGGCAAGCCTCTGTACAAGCTGCGTCAGGAATGGCGTCAGACCTTGCAGGACCAGAGCCTTACCCAGCAGATGCAGCAGAGCGTGGCCTCTTCGGCTCCGGAAATGACTCCTTATGATGTCATGCAGTATGTCGAAGCCACCGATTCCCTCGACCTCCCTATCGTGCCGATCAAATACCAGCTCAGCCAGATATGCATTTACCCTGACAGGGAGGCGGCGAATCTGGCTGTCAAGGACAGGCTTCTGGCCATCAGGGAGAGAATCATGAACGGGGAGAAGTTTTCCGTCCTCGCCAGGATTTATTCCCAGGATCCGGGCAGCGCCAGAAAAGGCGGTGAACTCGGAATGGCATCCAAATCCGTGTTCTGGCCGGCGTTTTCCGATGCTGCCATGTCACTCAAGCCCGGCATAGTGTCCCAGATAGTGGAGACTCCGGACGGCTTCCATATCATCGAAGTGTTGGAGAAGAAGGGCGACATGTTCAATGCCAGACATATCCTGTTGAAGCCTGAGTACACTGCGGACGACATGTCGGCTGCTTTCAAGACGCTCGACAGTCTGAAGACGGAGCTTCAGAACGGGGCTGTCTCTTTCGATCTGGCGGCGCGGTTCTATTCTCAGGATCCGGCTACCAGAACAAACGGCGGCCAGATGTCCGATCCGGGGACGGGTTCCGCCTATTTCGAGATCGACCAGCTGAAACCGGAGGATTACAATGCCATCAAGGACCTGAAAGAGGGCGAGATATCGGCTCCTTTCGAGTCGAGGGACAATGAAGGCAGGTCCGGAAACACTGTCTACAAGATCATAAAGGTGGACAGGATCATACCTGCGCATACGGCCTCGTTTTCCGAGGATTATACCCTGCTGATGAATCAGGCCCAGAACGAGAGGGCGATGAAGGCCATCAATGATTTCATCAGGGAAAAGATAGAGGATACTTACATAGTCATCGACCCGATATTCAAGGACTGTCCATTCGAACATGAGGAATGGACGTCCAAAATCAGGACTTCCGAGTAGTCATGTCCAGAATCGTTTCCAGTATTGCAGCCGTATTCCTGTTTCTGTGTCTGCCGTCATCCCGGACCGGCGCTCAGGAACAGGCCGAGGAGCATGAAGACAGTCTCGTGCGGCTGCTCAGCGGCAAGAGTGCGCAGCTGCTGGAAATAGACGGCATGAGCTACAGGAAAATAGTGGGCCCCGCGAGATTTTTCCATAACAACACCTATCTTCTCTGCGACACCGCTCTGTGGAATGTCGACACCCGCGTGATAGATGCAGTCGGCAATGTCCGTATCATACAGGATCAGACGGAGCTCCAGAGCGAGAAGATGAAATATTATATCGACACCGATCTGGCTGAATTCAGGGGCGATATAGTGCAGCTTCAGGACAAGGACAACAATACTCTCCGGACGAAGTTCCTGGATTACAACACGAAGGACAGCGTCGCGGTCTTCTTCCGGGGCGGGTCCATGCGGGACAAGGACGGCCAGATCATCGAGAGCCGTACCGGTACATATGATTCGAAGTCGAAGACATTCGATTTCGCGACTGACGTCAATATGTTCACGGACTCCATTTTCATCAAGACAAATACCTTGAAATACCAGTCCGAGCTGTCCCTGGCCACCTTCGGGACCGGGACCAATGCGTGGAAGGAGGACAATATGCTTTCATCCGAATCAGGATGGTATGACAGGGGACGCGAGCAGTTCTTCTTCTGCAGGAATGTGCATCTGATGTCCGATACGCAGGAAGCATGGTGCGATTCCCTGTATTTCAACAGGAACACTTCGGATATAAGGATGTACGGCAATGTCCAGCTTACCGATACGACCAGAAATGTCTACGGATTGGCCGGCAGGCTCGACTATGTGGATTCCATCGCTACCGTGACCCTGACGAGGGATCCGGCGGTGATTACGGTCACTGAAGAGAACGGACAGAAGGATTCCGTGTATTTCGGTGCTGATACCCTTATACATTATACCAGAAAGATGTTCGAGATAGATTCGCTGACTGTAGCGGAAGCTGCGCTCCGGAAGTCGAATCTGGACATAGACCCTGTGTCGGAGTTCCGCAGGAAGGCGGCGGAAGAGGCGGCGAAGAAAGCGGCTGAGGCTGCTGAAAACGATCCGAACCTGAAGGCGCAGATGGAGGCTAAGAGGCGGGCGGAGGAAAAGGCTGCAGCTGATTCGCTGGCGGCATTGGCCGCTGCCGCGCCGGCGGAGGATTCCTTGGCTGCGACGGATTCATTGGCCGCAGGCCCGGATTCCCTTGGCGTGACGGACTCATTGGCCGCAGGCTTGGATTCCTTGGCTGTGACGGATTCATTGGCCGCAGGCCTGGATTCCTTGGCTGTGACGGATTCGGTGGCGGTGTCTCCTGATACGACGGATATAGGCTTTGTGATAGCGTTGCGGAATGTGAAAATCTATCGCAAGAATATGCAGGTGGTCTGCGATTCCTTGTTGTACTGCGATCTGGATTCTCTGGCCAGACTTTTCAAGGAGCCGGTCATCTGGAATGAAGTCACACAGCAGTACAATGCCGACAGTATCTCGGTGGTGGTCAGGAACAATGCCATGGAAAAGGCCAGTCTGATGTCGAACGCTTTTATCCATATCGAGGAGGATACCACGCATTATAACCAGATAAAGGGAGCCGAGATGATGGCTTATTTTTCCGAGGAGGGGGAGCTTTCGCGTTTCGATGCCCTTGGAGGCGCTTCCGCCCTGTTCTATATAGAAGAGAACGATGCGCTGGCTACTGTAAACAAGAAGGATTCGAAGATGCTTTCGGCGATTTTCCGGGACGGGGAACTGAACAGGATATATTATTTCGATACGGCTGTGAGCGATGCTTTTCCTGTGGTGCAGATGACGGCGGAGGACAGAAAGCTGAAAGGTTTCAACTGGCAGCCTGACAGACGCCCGGCGGACCGTCATGCAGTCACTTCTCTGGATTTGAGACCGTCAGAACGGACGAGTTACAATGCGAGGCCGAGGGCGAGGTATGTGGAGACGGATCTGTATTTCCCGGGATATATCGACGATATTTATCTGCAGATTGCGCTCAGGGATTCCCTGAATCATGTGCGGTCGGTGGAGAGGCAGCGCGAGGAGGAGATGGCGGAACTGCGCAGGCAGCAGGTGGAGGATTCTCTGGCTATAGCGAAGCTGGATTCTCTGGAGGCTGTCAAGGCTGATTCTCTGGCCCGTCAGGATAGTCTGAAAGCGGTTTCCGATTCTCTGGCGGTGGCAGACAGCATAGCGAAGGCCGATTCCATAGCTGCGCTTCAGGATAATCCTGCGGTGTTGACGAAGGAGCAGATACGGGAGCAGAAGAAGGCTGACCGCGAGAGGAAGAAGAAAGAGAGGATAGCTGCCAGAGATGCCCGCTGGGCGGCCAAGGATGAGGCGGATGCCAGGAAGGAGCAGTCGAAGCTGGACCGGAAGGCGGAGAAGGCCCGGGAGAAGAAGCGCAGGGCTTTGAGGCAGGCGCAGGAGCGTGCGCGTCAGGATGCTGAAATGCTTCAGAGGTATATCGAACGGTATGAACGCAAGATGTCCCGGAAGGAAGCGCGACTGGAAGGAGCGTAATCCCCCTATAGGTCGTGAACGGTTTATGAGAATGTCCTGTGGACATTCGAAAGTGAGCAGCCGGGGGTTAAGAGGATTGTAATTATCAACAATTTTGCAGACAAAATTGTTGATAATTAAATTTTTATCCGTATATTTGCAGCCCCAAAGTTTGGGGAAAGGTTACATAAAATAAAGATTAACAATCATTTATGCCTACAATTCAACAATTAGTTCGCAAAGGGCGCGAGGTTATCGAGATCAAGAGTAAATCCCGCGCGTTGGATGCTTGCCCTCAGAGAAGGGGCGTATGCGTGCGTGTCTACACTACGACACCTAAGAAACCTAACTCAGCGATGCGTAAGGTTGCCCGTGTACGTCTGACCAACTCTAAAGAGGTCAATGCCTACATCCCTGGCGAAGGTCACAACCTCCAGGAGCACTCAATCGTGCTCGTAAGGGGCGGTCGTGTCAAGGACCTTCCGGGTGTACGTTACCACATCCTTAGAGGAGCTTTGGATACGGCAGGTGTAGAAGGCAGGACCCAGTCCCGTTCCCTCTACGGTGCCAAGAGGCCGAAGAAATCTAAGAAGTAATCATTTTTATTTTAATTTTCAAGAACAATGAGAAAATCGAAGCCTAAGAAGAGGATTCTACTTCCAGATCCTAAGTATCACGACGTGATGGTTACGCGTTTCGTGAACAATCTTATGTTGCAGGGGAAGAAGAGTATCGCGTATTCTATTTTTTACGATGCCATTGACATGGTAGGCGAGAAGATGAAAGATTCTGACAAGGCTCCTCTAGATATTTGGAGGAAAGCTCTGGAGAATGTGACGCCTCAGGTCGAGGTCAAGAGTCGCAGGATCGGCGGAGCTAACTTCCAGGTGCCTACCGAGGTGCGTCCGGAAAGGAAAATCTCGCTTTCAATGAAGAATATGATCGTATTCGCCCGCAAGCGTTCCGGCCACTCGATGGCAGAAAAACTCGCCGCTGAAATCATTGCAGCATACAACTGCGAGGGTGCGGCATTCAAGAGAAAAGAAGACATGCACAGGATGGCAGAGGCCAACAAGGCATTTGCACATTTCCGTTTCTAATCCCCAATTAAGTTCAAGGACAAATGGCAAGAGATCTTAAATTCACCAGAAATATCGGTATTATGGCTCACATTGATGCCGGTAAGACTACTACTTCGGAGCGTATCCTCTACTATACAGGGAAGACCCACAAGATAGGAGAGGTGCATGAGGGAGCTGCCACCATGGACTGGATGGTTCAGGAGCAGGAACGTGGTATTACCATCACATCGGCCGCTACTACCGCTTTCTGGCACTACAAGGGGGATACTTATCAGATTAACCTGATTGATACTCCGGGTCACGTGGACTTCACTGTCGAGGTGGAGCGTTCTCTGCGTGTTCTCGACGGTACCGTTGCAACATTCTGTGCTGTAGGCCGCGTACAGCCGCAGTCCGAGACCGTATGGCGTCAGGCTGACAAGTACGGCGTGCCGAAAATCGCTTATGTGAACAAAATGGATCGTGTGGGAGCTGATTTCCTCGCAGTAGTCGAGGAGATTAAGGAAAAGCTCGGCGCAAGGGCTGTTCCTATCTGTCTTCCTATCGGTGCAGAAGATAAATTCCAGGGCATTGTGGACCTTATCGCGAACAAGGCTCTGATATATGACAGCAGCGAGGAGCTCGTAAACTACAAGGTTACCGATGTGCCTGAAGAAATGAAGGCAGATGTGGCCATGTGGCGCGAGAAGCTCGTGGAGGCTGCGGCAGAATATGACGAGTCTCTGATGGAGAAGTTCTTCGAGGATCCTGATTCCATTTCAGAGGACGAAATCATTTCAGCTTTGAGAAAGGCTACTATCGACATGTCTATAGTGCCGGCTTGCTGCGGCTCTTCATTCAAGAACAAGGGCGTACAGTTCCTGCTTGATGCAGTGATGCGCTATCTTCCGTCTCCGCTCGACAAGGGTGCAGTGAAGGGTATTAATCCTTCTACAAATGAGGAGGTGGAGCGTCGTCCTGATGCCAAGGAGCCTTTCTGCGCTCTCGTGTTCAAGATTGCTACAGACCCGTTCGTAGGCCGTCTGGCATTCCTCAGGGCATATTCAGGCCGTCTTGATGCCGGTTCTTATGTACTCAATACCAGATCCGGAAAGAAAGAGCGTGTAGCCCGTCTTTATCAGATGCATTCCAATAAGCAGAACCCTATCGAATTCGTAGAGGCCGGAGATATCTGCGCCGCTGTAGGATTCAAGGATCTGCGTACAGGAGATACCATCTGTGCGGAGAATGCTCCTATTACTCTCGAGTCAATGGAATTCCCGGATCCGGTTATCGGACTGGCTGTGGAGCCTAAGACCCAGAAGGATCTCGACAAGCTCGGTATCGCGCTTGCCAAGCTCGCAGAAGAGGACCCTACATTCACTGTCAAGACCGATCATGAGACCGGCCAGACTGTCATAAGCGGTATGGGTGAGCTTCATCTGGATATCATCGTGGACCGTCTCCGTCGTGAATTCGGCGTGGAGATCAATCAGGGTGCGCCTCAGGTCAATTACAAGGAAGCCATTACCGCTACCGTACAGCATCGTGAAGTGTTCAAGAAGCAGACCGGTGGCCGCGGTAAGTTCGCAGATATAATCGTCGAGATCGGACCGGCTGATGAAGGTGTGACCGGACTTCAGTTCATTGACGAAGTGAAGGGCGGAAATGTGCCTAAGGAGTTCATCCCGTCTGTCGAGAAGGGCTTCAAGTCAGCTATGGCGAACGGTGTTCTCGCCGGGTATGAGGTTCCGTCCCTGAAGGTGACCCTGAAAGACGGTTCGTTCCATCCGGTCGACTCAGACCAGCTTTCATTCGAAATCTGCGCACGTCAGGCGTTCCGTCATGCCTGTCCTAAGGCAAAACCTGTACTTCTGGAGCCTATCATGTCTCTCGAAGTGGTGACGCCGGAGGACTATATGGGTGATATCGTCGGTGACCTGAACCGCCGCCGCGGACAGATCAATGCGATGGATTCCACGACAGGAGGCGCCAGAATCGTGAAGGCCTTCGTTCCGCTTGCAGAACAGTTCGGCTATGTGACTATTCTGAGGACCATTTCTTCAGGTCGTGCTACCAGCACAATGTCGTTCGACCACTACGCTGAAGTTCCTGCAAATCTCGCCAAGGAAATCGTCGAGAAGAGCGGTTACAAGAACGTTGACGAGGACGAATAGTACAGAAAGTTTAATTTGTAGATATTATTGATATGAGCCAAAAGATAAGAATTAAACTCAAATCATTCGATCATATGCTGGTGGACAAGTCTGCCAAGAAGATCGTTGATACAGTGGCTTCTACAGGAGCTCGTGTGAATGGTCCCATTCCACTTCCTACCGACAAGAAGATTTTCACTGTGAACCGCTCGACTTTCGTCAACAAGAAGTCGCGCGAGCAGTTTGAGCTCAACTCATTCTGCCGTCTGCTCGATATCTATGATTCGACGCAGAAGACAGTGGATGCCCTGATGAAGCTGGAGCTTCCGAGCGGTGTCGAGGTCGAGATCAAGGTCTGATGTTGCAGTTTAAAAAATAATTGCTATATTTGCATTCCTGTCCGCATGACGGGCAGGAATGCTTGAAAAAGTTCTTTAAGAATACGAAGTTTATTTTAGTTGAGTTCAAGGCGGACGAGAGATTGAGGAGGGAGTTTACTTTCGTAAATGACCGACGAAAGAACGAAGCCCAACGCAGAAATCAGCAAAAATAAACAAGTATAAGGTCCCATAGCTCAGTTGGTTAGTAGCACCTGACTCATAATCAGGGGGTCACAGGTTCAAGCCCTGTTGGGACCACGAAACGGTCTGGAAAGGCCTTGATGATGAAGCACTTGCATAAAAATGCAGGTGCTTTTTTGTTTTCCCGTTATCCGGTTATAGATAAAAGATTGATAATTTAACTTTGCAATTTATTTCGGTGGCGTGTTATGCCTATATTGTAGGAGAAAATACAATGAACCATACAAAGGCATCATACGGTTTATAACTCTTCGTTCAATAATAATCCAAATAAGCATATTTGAATGTGCTTATTTGGACTATTGGCTATGTATCCCTTGTTATCAGAGATTTATATTGAAAAAATAAGAAATATCTGATACTGCTTACACTCCTTAAAGTGCAATTCTTCCTGTTTTGTCTGCGTAAACAAACTATTTCAGTTAGGGGATTCAGTGAGTTTTACCGAGAAATGGAGACTGAATAACTTTTCTCGGCATCGCTACGACTAGTCAGAAATAAGTGTAAAAATCTGAAATTTAGAATAATATTTTGAAATTCGGGATAAATATATAACTTTGCATAAAATCAATAAAGACATGCGCATTATTGCAAGAAGCAGAATTATTGAATACTATACGCTGCATCCGGATACGCGAACGGCATTGGAAGACTGGTTCCAGAAAGTGAGGCAAGCCGAATGGAATTGTTTTGCAGATATGAAACAAATGTTCAACAGTGTAGACAGCGTCGGCAATCAGCGTTATGTGTTCAATATCCGGGGAAATAACTACAGACTGATAGTGGTTGTCAAATTTACCATAAAGACAGTCTTGATACGATTTATCGGGACGCATGCAGAGTATGATTTGGTTGACGCAAAAAACATATAGAGGTATGGCAAAGATTCAGAATGAGACTGCATATAAGGCAGCAATGACAAGAATAGAAGAACTCCTGCCACTGGTCAATGACGACACTCCTTTGAACGACAAGAATCTGATTGAATTGGATTTATTGTCAGAACTTGTGTCCGATTATGAGGATGAACATTATCAGATAAAGACACCGGCACTTGTTGATGTAATAAAACTTCGCATGTATGAAATGGGCTTGAATCAAGTAAAACTTTCAGAATTGCTTGGAGTCAGCACATCACGTGTAAGCGATTATCTGACAGGACGCAGCGAGCCTACATTGAAAGTGGCAAGAGACATCAGCAAAAAACTCAATATAGATGCCAATATTGTATTGGGTGTTTGAGAACTGACTGTGCCTTGATCAGGGCAATGAAAAATCGGAGGAGTTATAACGCCGGAGCAAAAAAACACCTGACCGTTTCGGGTCAGGTGTCGTTGTCTTGTTGATGGCCTGCCGGCCAATGCCGGAAACTTATTCGGCGTCCTTGACGCAGCGGATCTGTAAACCGGATTCGCAATGAGTAAACATTACATTGACTCTCCCTTCCGGATATGAGGTGGTGAATGTTGTTCCAAGGCAGTGGAACTGAAGATTATTGTTGCCTGCCTGATAGAATGTTGATGAAGTATAGTAAGTTAATCCAGGTTTCCCGTTGTACTTTTCACTGGTCTTGACAACTGTTTTCTGATAAACAGGATTGGCTGTATAACTACTCTTCATCATCGCACCGGACAGAACGAAGTTCCATCCGCCCTGATTGAATGAATCTACGCTTCCACCGTTATAGGATTCGTCATAAAAGAGAGCGTCTTCATTGGTCTGGGAATCTGGAACAGTTGCGGTCCTGTTTGAGTTTCCACACAGGTCGAAGAAATCCTGCCATGTCGGGATATGCCATCCGTCAGGACAGATACCCTGTGCTCCTTCATAGGACGCTGCGTTTTCCGCAGTCAATTCGGATTCCTCTATTCCGAGAGCCGCATAGATATCATAGAGATACCCGTTCTCTGCGACTGACTCGTCATCTGTCAGAGGTGTCGTCGTCTCACCGTCTGTGCTATACGGATACCAGATATGCGCATTGTCATCGGCTGGGTCGCTTGAAACGGTCATTCCGTCAGGAACATACCTCAAAGGCTCCGCCATCCAGGTCTGGCCGTTGGAGAGTGTCACCGTCTTGTAAGTAACGCCGCCGTAAGTGAGAGTGTTAGGGTCCTGAGTCTCGCCGCCAGGATTGTCAGTGCCTTCGCCCCCCCCTCCCTGCTCGGTATCGTCGGATCCGTCCAGAGTGCCTTCTTCGCAGCTTGTGAATGCGAATGCGATGGCCGCTACCATCATGATGGAATAAATCTTTTTCATAACTATTTGTTTTTGTTGTTGATAATGTCTCCTCTTGAAGATGTCCGCCGGCGGCATTGCCGGTATGGCACCATGGCCGGTCCGATCTCCATTCCGTAAAGTTATATAAAATTTTTTCAAGATACGGTATGCTGAAATATTATTTCCTATATTTGATGTAGTTTGATTAAGATTCTTTGAGTATCAAACCATTAAGAAGAACTTGCATGAGAATAGGCAATGGATAAGAAATTGCTAACTTGTTTTGTTACACTATATTCCTCATGCTTTTCAAATAACTCTTTATAAAGTGCAAAGGTAATAATTTTATGGAATTATTGGGAATTATTATATCTATATAATTACTCCATAAATACAAAAACTTATAAAATCCTTGAAAAAAGAGTGTGTCTAACAGCAGGCACACTCTATGAATTGAGTTTTGAGATTTAGACATCATTTAGATTCTTCTAAACTTATCATATATTTCTCATGATTAATAGTATAGTCTATAAAACGTAATATAGTCTGTATTGGTGTCACATATAAATGACTTGTTTCTTCTACAACCCTATTGAGCATACCTATTAGATTGCCGTTATTGTTAAATACAGGTGATCCACTTAAACCTTTCCAATCATCATAAACGACTTGTGTGGGATTTTCAAAAACAAGGTATGAATTACAATATTTTTCACCAGTGTATACAATTTGATCCCTAAAAGTATTTTGTCTATTCATTCTTATTCCATTGCAAATTTCATTTCTAATACATCCTGTGATTATATATTCATCATTGGTATTAGGTATTCCTATAGAACTCTCATCAATGAATAGTTTGGTTTCTCCTTCTGCAACGATGATAGTTTCTCCGTCAAAATCAAGTAATCTATTTGTATAAATTGGAAGTGGTAAAGGGAATTTAATTTCTGCAAAAGCAAGGTCCTTTAAATCCAATAATTCAGGATACATTCCATCAAGATATTCAAAATAATAAAAACCAGGAATTGTTATCAATCCCATTGACAGCATTTCATTGGGATGTTTACAATTACAAATAAGACCGATATTATAATCTATTCCAGTTCTTTGCTCATTGTCATAGTCGTCCATATGTAAATTATGGTCGCAAGTAATAAAAAAGAACCGTTCTTTATATTTTAGAATGAATCCACTTCCCCAACCAACAATGTCGGAATTTTCATTATTCTCGCCTGGCGATAATATTACAATTTGGTGAGATGATTTCCAAAAATATTCAAGTAGTGTCATAAAATATCATATATTAATTCACAATGGTGGTACAAAAGTATATCAAAATTATAAATTGAATACTCTAAAAAGAGTAAATTCGTAACCAGAGTTCACCAAACCACAGGCAAAGGTAACTCGTGTTCTTTTCGTCCAAGCAAGGTCAAGCCCTGCGGGTGTCGTGGAAAAATCATCCTCGCCCCGTGGGGCTTTCTGTATTTTTCCACACAACCTTGCCTGACGAGAACACGACCTTTTAGAGCCTGTAGTTTGGGAACTCCGGCCCCGAATAGCCGGACTAACAAGAAATATATAATGTTATGTCACAAGCAGTATTAAACAACAGTCAAGCAGTCGGTCATACAGACCTACTATCAGGTATCTTAAAGGTACAAGTGAGAAACGAAGAGAAGATTACGGAGCAAGACCGTATCTATTGCCAGAATCAGCAGGACGAGCTGTACAAGACGCTCGACCAAATTGCCTGGTGGTACAACATCTTCAAGAGAGAAGCCGAGAAGTATGAAGGGAAAATCAAACTCAAGCACGAGCCGAACGGTAAGATTACCACAAGCAGCTATGACCTCCACTATCGGTACAATAATGACGAGAAGGATTATACCCATCACGAGTTTACTCCTTTCAAGAACATCAATGATTTGGTGGATAGCCGTCATAACGCTATCAGGAACTTCATCAGCCGCATCATCGGCTATTTCAACAACACCTACAGCGTCTCTGTTGAAGCTCCAAAGATTGATGAGAAGACTCTGCCGA
>CALUUA010000013.1 GCA_944323845.1 uncultured Bacteroidales bacterium | reverse complement strand
CTGACCTCTCCACAAGCCCCGATAAAACGCAAGACTGATGACTGCACTCCGCTTCAGAGCTCGGCTTCGCTGATCTCATTCGCCGCCGCTCGCCCTCGATGTCCACAGGCGGGTTCTAGCAGCATGGCGCACTATCCCCAATACTGAAAATAAGACCACGAAGAAAATTTCAGAATATCACTTTTCATTCATCCAGAGATTTTCCCAACAGTTTTCAAACTCTTGCAGATTCTTTAGCGGCATGGCCATAGGACTGCCGGGTTTGAGAGGTTTTGAGCGGGGAAAATTGTCATAATCATATTCTATCTGGCTTGACAGATCGATAAACTGATCTTTGGACAGTATGTAAAATTTGAAATTATTGTCCTTGTCAATATAAACGAAAACATACGGCCCGCTGCCTTCTTTATAGAAAGACAGCCTTTCATCCCTGTTGCCGGATATCGGGAATGATGGTATTTTCTTTCCGTCCTCTTTTTCTTTCACTGTCTTTACCTGAATAGTTACAGTTCTGTCTAATTCAGGGTTATAGCAGAAAAGATCAAATATCGGACTGTTGTTGTAGGACATGGACGGAAGCCATCCTCTTACGCATAATTCTCTCATGACGGCACTTTCTCCGGCAAGTCCTGACAGAATCCGCTTATAGTTTCTCTCATGATCCGCCATCTGATTGTTTCCGAAGTCCGGAGTGAATTTTGCCATGAGCTTCTTGCGCCTCTTTTCTTCCGGTGACTCATATCTGCCGAACGGTCCGTTGAACTCAAGCGCCCGGTTCCATACAGGCACAGGCCACTCATTCATGTCGAGACCGAAAAAGACTGTTCCCGCTTTCTTAAGCTGCATTTCATTCTCGTGACACATCCTGAGCGTAAGAGAATGATTGTCCAAAGGGAAACCGTAAAATCCGTTCTCTCCATTGCCGCTCGAAGCCAGAGCCAATGTCCCGAAATGACTGCCGTCCTTTTCCGTGACATTCACGACATCTCCGGTATAAAGCGAGTGCCCTTCCATATCGCTGTATTCAGTCCTGACCCCGGCAAACATGGAACGTACCGCATAGCCGCGTCCTTCACATTCGTCATCGAAAAAACAGGCTACCATATCCTGGTTATGGTACTCAGCCCAAGAGTCCTTGGTATGCCATACATACAGGTCTCCGGTCTCTATCATGAAGAAATCACCGAAATTGGCATACCCGAAGGTGTCGCTATAAGTAACATAGCGTATCCTGATATTCGGAAGTTTCGACGTGATATGCGCCCCTATTTCATAACGGTATTTCTTGCAGAGCGCCTTCAGGACTTCTTCATTTATCACGTTCGGCGCATCATCCCTGTATAGCCCTGTCTGTCCTGTAGCCTCCGCGTCAATAAATCCCCAGAAATTAAAAATTTTATTCCACGCCTCTGGAATGGAGACATTCGGAATATCCTTGCATTCCTCGAAAAGCCCGGCCATTTCCTCGTCCTTGAAGCCGGCGATCCCACAGCCGACCCGTGTCAGCAGGAATCTGTTGTCAGGATGTTCTTTAGCATACCTGATGAATTCTTCCGCATACGGCCTGATGGATTCCAGATCTCCGTGCATGGTAGGAATCGCATAACAGCGTCCTGTCGGACCGCTTCCTACGCCCCATTCCGCGCCGAATTCTTCATATGCAAATTTGGCTGCTCCGCCAAGATGTTCTCCTGCCAGATTACTTCCAAATACGAATATCTCGCATGAGGAAAGTTTTGTCACATTTTCCGGAGTAATTTTCTTGTTTACAATTTTCATAGCTTTTTCATTTTAATTTTTTTCAATACAAAAATAGGTCAAATTTGTACCAAAACATGGCACATTAAGAAAATTATTCTGCTTTATTCTTTTTAAATATTTCTGCAGAAGAATATTCCCACATCAAAAGAATCCCTATCTTTGCAGGATATGCGCTATCAGATATGGCAGATTCTAATTTCATAGACTATGTGAAGATATATTGCGCCTCGGGAAACGGAGGCGCAGGTTCGACTCATCTGAGACGGGCCAAGTACGTACCTAAAGGAGGGCCTGACGGAGGAGACGGAGGACGCGGCGGACATATTATCCTCCGGGCGAATCCGCAGATGTGGACACTGATACATCTGAAATACCGGAAACACATAAAGGCGGAACACGGAGGCGCCGGAAGCGGACAACTCTGCAAAGGCAAGAACGGCGAAGACATATATCTGGATGTTCCAGTCGGGACTGTGGCCAAAAACGCGGAAACGGGTGAAATCCTCTTCGAACTTCTGGAACCGGGAGAA
Organism: uncultured Bacteroidales bacterium; assembly: GCA_944323845.1. Taxonomy (GTDB): domain Bacteria; phylum Bacteroidota; class Bacteroidia; order Bacteroidales; family UBA932; genus Cryptobacteroides. The sequence continues at coordinate 66,361 of CALUUA010000013.1, read as the reverse complement.
GAACGCATACTGGTCAGAGGCGGACGGGGAGGGCTCGGAAACAATAACTTCAAGTCAGCCACAAACCAGACCCCGCGTTATTCCCAGCCCGGAGAGCCTGGCGAGGAAGGATGGTACATTCTGGAACTGAAAGTGCTCGCCGATGTAGGTCTTGTAGGTTTTCCGAACGCCGGGAAATCGACACTTCTCGCCGCAGTATCCGCAGCAAAACCTAAAATAGCAGATTATCCGTTCACGACCATGGAGCCGAATCTCGGCATAGTCAGCTACTATGACGACAAATCTTTCGTCATGGCGGACATCCCGGGAATAATAGAAGGCGCACATCTCGGCAAAGGCATCGGATTGAGGTTCCTGAGACATATCGAACGGAATTCCGTCCTGCTCTTCCTCATTCCAGCAGACAGTCCCGATCCTTCACGGGAATACGAAATCCTGCTCGGAGAACTCAGGGAATACAATCCCGAACTGCTCGTCAAGGGAAGGATTCTTGCCATATCGAAATCAGACATGCTGGATGAGAAGGCAAAAGGAGAAATCGAGGATAGATTGCCGCAAAACGTAAGGCATATTTTCTTTTCATCATTGACAGGAGACAATATCAGGCAGCTGAAAGACATGCTCTGGGACCTCCTGCATGAAAACAACGGCTGACTTAAAGATGACTTGGGAGCAGATACATGAACTCGACCAGCAAATGACTCTGGCGGTCAACAGCATCCATTCCGGTTTCACCGACCATATGATGCTGGCTTTCTCGAATATAAGGATATGGATACCGATGTACGTCCTCGTGACAGTATTCCTTTTCATCAGATTAGGATGGAAAAAGGCTCTTGTCGCCATTGCATCCATCGCCCTGACTTTCCTGTGCTGTGACCAGATAGCTAATATTTTCAAGGACGGCATAGCAAGGCTGCGGCCATGTCACGATCCATATATGGTCAGTGAGGGGCTCAGGATTCTGGAAGGAAAAGGCGGGCTGTACGGCTTCTTTTCAGGACATTCGTCCAATTCTTTCGGCTTTGCCGTCAGCTCATACATGGCCTTCAGGAATGACAGCAGGAAGCGGTACCGCGGATATGCCGCATGGATATTCTTCTGGGCTGCAATGGTGAGCATCAGCAGGATATTCGTAGGCAAGCATTACATCGGCGATGTGACAGTCGGTATCATTTTCGGCGTCATTGCCGGCCTGATTTTCGGCCTTGCCGCCAGATGGATCATGAAAAGACTGCCGGAAAAATACCCTGCGGCAGAAGACTGTATCAAAAAATGAAACGCGAAATGCATATCACTGAAAAAATCAAGATAGCTGTCATAGGACTGGGATATGTAGGCCTGCCGCTCGCGAGGCTTTTCTCCACCAGATTCAAGACAATAGGATATGACATGAATCCTGAACGGGTAAGACTCCTCAATTCAGGACATGATTCGACAATGGAAGTAGATAACGTCCTCCTTCAGGATGCATTGAAAAGCGGAAGGCTTGTCTGCACCTCGGACCTCGACGATATCCGCGAATGCAACTTCTACGTCGTGGCCGTCCCTACACCTGTCGACATCAATCACACCCCGGACCTCTCCCCTCTCATAGGAGCCAGCGAAACCGTAGGCTCGGTCATCGGCAAAGGCGATACAGTAGTATATGAATCTACCGTGTACCCCGGAGTGACTGAAGAAGAATGCATCCCGCACATCGAGAAGGTATCAGGGCTGAAACTCAACGAAGACTTTTACGCAGGATATTCTCCGGAGCGAGTAAATCCCGGAGACAAGCAGCACACCGTGGAAAACATCAGGAAAATCACTTCCGGTTCCACTCCGGAAGCAGCCGACCTGATAGACAGTGTATATCGGGAGGTCCTGACAAACGGCACATACAAAGCCTCTTCCATAAAAGTGGCAGAAGCTGCCAAAGTGATCGAAAACAGCCAGAGGGACATAAACATAGCCTTCGTCAACGAACTTTCGAAGATATTCTCCCTCATGGGGATAGACACCCTCGAAGTACTGGATGCGGCTGCTACGAAATGGAACTTCATCAAGATGAATCCGGGCCTTGTCGGAGGCCACTGCATATCGGTGGACCCGTATTATCTGGCCCAATGTGCGCAAAGGCACGGATACAACCCCGAAATCATCCTTGCCGGACGCAGGGTGAACGACAGCATGGGGGCATATGTAGCCAGCCAGACCATAAAACTGATGCTGAAAAAAGGCATCCAGGTCCTCAAGTCGAAAGTCATAATCATGGGCTTCACCTTCAAGGAAAACTGCCCTGACGTCAGGAACACCAAAATCATCGACATATACAGATCACTGGAAGAGTACAACGTGGATCTCACAGTCTACGACCCGTGGGCAAACCGTGAGACTGTAAGGACGATGTACGGCATTGACATAGTGAACGAGCTCCCTGACGAAAAATTCGATGCAGCCATCGTAGCCGTAGCGCACGGACTTTTCAGAAGGCACGAAGTGGACATGGACGCCCTGCTGAACCCGGTGCATGTCATTTACGATGTGAAAGGCATTCTGCCGAGGGACATCATTGACGGACGTCTGTAAAAGAATATAATGACATTGCCCCGACAGGGGCAGACAAATGAATTGGGAAATGGCAAATTTCGCGATAGTCGGAGTGGCAGGATACATTGCTCCGAGACATTTGAAGGCAATTGCCGATACCGGCAACAAGGTAGTGGCGGCTTATGACAAGTTCGACAGCGTAGGCCGGCTGGACAGTTCTTTTCCGGACTGCGCATTCTTTACGGAACAGGAACAGTTCGAGGAATACATCGACAGGCTCAAGGGTACGCCGGATCAGGTCGACTGGCTGACAGTCTGCACACCGAACCATACCCATGCCGCATTCTGCCGTTACGGACTGAAAAACGGGATGGATGTAATCTGCGAAAAGCCGGCGGTACTCCATCCGCATGAAATCGACGAACTGGAAACGCTGGAACAGGAAACCGGGCACAAGATATACAACATCCTCCAGCTGCGGCTCCACGACAGCATTTCCGCATTGAAGGCGAAGGTGGACAAGGGGCCTGCCGGAAAAAGATACGACATCGGACTTACATACATCACATCCAGAGGGAAATGGTACTACGCCTCATGGAAAGGCGACAATCACAAGAGCGGGGGGATAGCGACCAACATCGGAGTGCATTTCTACGACATGTTGCAATGGATTTTCGGACCGGTCAGGGAAAACATAGTCCACATTTCCAGCTTTGACCGTGTGGCCGGACGTCTGGAACTGGAAAAGGCTTCGGTAAAATACTTTCTGAGCATAAACGCAGAGTGCCTGCCGCCGAATGCAGTGCAGGGCGAAAAAAAGACATACAGGACACTGGACATAGACGGGGATGAATTCGAATTCAGCCAAGGATTTACGGAACTCCACACCAAGAGCTACGAAAAAATCCTGTCAGGAGAAGGCTTCCGTATAGCCGAGTCACGGAACTGCATACAGATCGTCGAAAATATCCGGAACGCGGTGCCTGTCGGCCTGACCGGAGATTTCCATCCGCTGGCAGCCGGACCGCTGGCAAGACACCCTTTCGGATGGGATGATGTAAAATATTGATTGTATGAAGATTGATATGGTTGACCTGAACGGTCAATACCTGAAAATAAAGAATGAAGTCGATGCCGGCATCAGGACAGTGATCGAAAGTTCCGCTTTCATAAACGGACCTGCGGTCAATGAGTTCAGGCGCCATCTGGGACGCTATCTCGGATGCTCCGGCGTAATCACCTGCGCCAATGGGACCGATGCCCTGCAGATAGCTCTGATGGCACTCGGATTAAAGCAGGGCGATGAAGTGATAGTGCCGGCATTCACCTATGTGGCCTCGGCGGAAGTGATTACCCTGCTGGGGCTGACGCCGGTGATGGTGGATGTGGATCCCGACACCTTCAACGTGACCGCAGAAAATATCCGCAAGGCTTTGTCTCCGGCTACAAAGGCTGTCATCCCAGTGCATCTTTTCGGACAGAGCTGCGACATGGAGCCTATACTGGAACTTGCCGCATCGCACGGATTGTATGTCATAGAAGACAACGCACAGGCAATCGGAGCCGAATATACCTTCAGCGACGGGCACAAGGCCATGACAGGTACGATGGGTACGATAGGATGCACGTCTTTCTTCCCGTCGAAGAACCTTGGCTGCTACGGGGACGGCGGAGCCATTTTCTGCAATGACCCTGTTCTTTCAGAGCGTATCGCCATGATAGCCAATCATGGACAGAAAATCAAATACCATCATTCCGTGATAGGGTGCAATTCGCGGCTGGATACCATTCAGGCTGCCGTGCTGGATGTAAAGCTGGGGCATCTGGACGAATATTCGCAGGCCAGAAGGAAGGCCGCCATTTACTATGACGAAGGACTTCATCGGCTGGATCCTGAAAGGCAATTCATAGTCACGCCTCACAGGTCGGAAAACAGCACGCATGTCTATCACCAATATACACTGAAAGTCCGCGGCGGACGCCGTGACGCTCTCAAGGAATTTCTTTCAAAACGCGGCATACCTTCCATGATCTACTATCCGCTTCCGCTTCAGGAACAGGAGGCGTTCCGCGGAATCGCCAAAGCCGGCGAAGAACTGAAGTATGCCGAAGAGTGCTCAAAGTCAGTGCTGTCCCTGCCGATGCACACGGAACTGACACATGAAATACAGGACTACGTAATCGCAGCCATCGGGGACTTTATCAGGGAAAACTGCTGATGGCTTTCGGAAAAACGCCGGATATGGGAAAATTCATACATGAATCGAGCTACATAGACGATGGGGTCTCCATCGGGGAAGGAACACGAATCTGGCATTTCTGCCATGTACAGAAAGGCGCCGTAATAGGCAGGAACTGCTCGCTGGGACAGAACGTGAATATAGGATGCAATGTAAGGATCGGAGACGGAGTACGGATACAGAACAACGTTTCAGTGTACGAAGGAGTGGAGCTGGAAGACAATGTGTTCTGCGGCCCGTCATGCGTATTCACAAATGTACTTACCCCGAGGGCGCACTTTCCCGTCCATGGGGTCTACGCCCGGACTCTGGTAAAGGAGGGCGCATCCCTCGGAGCGAACTGCACCATAGTCTGCGGACACACCATCGGCAAAAGCGCCATGATAGGTGCCGGTGCAGTAGTTACCGATGATGTAGGAGACTACGCCCTTATGACAGGAGTACCGGCACGGCAGACCGGCTGGGTATGCGAATGCGGGAAGAAACTCGCAGAAAATCTCGAATGCTCCTGTGGAAAAAAATACGGCCTGAAAAACGGCCGTCTTGAAAAAATATAGAAGATTGTGGAGATAGTCGGAGTCGAACCGACGACCCTCTGCTTGCAAAGCAGATGCTCTAGCCAACTGAGCTATACCCCCATTTCTGTTTCAGGATTGCAAAGGTAGGAATTTTCTTTCAAAGTGCAAGTTTTTTTTGTAAAACTGTAATATTTATAAGTAAATCAACGACATTATGGATTTTGAGAAGCTCATACTTGAAAGGCAGAGCACAAGGAAATATTCCGGCAAGGAAGTAGACAAAGCTCTGATAATAAAATGTCTGGAAGCCGCAAGACTGGCTCCGTCCGCGTGCAACTCGCAGCCGTGGCACTTCATCGTGACAGACGACAAGGAAAAGATAAAGGAAATCGGGGCGGCGGCAGCAAGCCTCGGGATGAACAAATTCGCTTCCGAAGTCCCAGTCATCGTAGCTGTCGTCCTCGAAAAGATGAACTTCACGGCCAAAATAGGCAGCATGATGAAAAACAAGGACTACTGTATGCTGGATCTTGGCATGGCAGTGGAACACTTCTGCCTGCAGGCAGCGGAAGAAGGCCTCGGAACCTGCATCCTCGGATGGTTCGACGAAAAGAAGACAGCACGGATACTTGGAGTCCCTAAAGGCAAGAGAATCCCCCTCCTCATTACCCTCGGACACCCCGACTGCGAAATCAGGAAAAAAATCAGAAAGCCGCTTGAAGAAATGTCCTCATGGAACGGCTACCGGACCCATGATGCAGGAAAACCGGAGTCTGCTCACTGATGCATTTCGAAACGCCTGACAGCCAAAGCCTCATACTTCGTACCCGGACGCCCGTAATTCGCATACGGATGTATGGAAATCCCGCCCCTCGGCGTAAACAGCCCCGTCACCTCGATATATTTTGGCTCCATAAGCCGGATCAGATCCTTCATGATGACATTTACGCAATCTTCATGAAAATCCCCGTGATTCCTGAAACTGAACAGATATAGTTTCAGGCTCTTGCTCTCGACCATCCTGACATCCGGAATATAGCTGATGACGATTTCCGCGAAATCCGGCTGCCCGGTAATAGGACACAAAGTCGTAAATTCCGGACAATTGAACCGGACCCAGTAATCGTTTTCCCGATGCTTGTTCTCGAAAGTCTCCAATACTTCAGGCGCGTAATCATCCCTATAGGAAGTCTTCTTGCCGAGAGCCTTCAGATTATCGTTTTCTCTACTCATAATTCTTCTCTTTATATCAGGCTGTCCTTCAGCGACTTCAGGACAATATCCTTGTCTTGCGAATATTTCTCAAGCCCTGCATTCCTCAAATGACATGCAGGGCAATGTCCGCAGCCTTCGCCCTTAATCCCGTTGTAACATGTCACAGTCTCGTTTCTGACAATGTCGAAAACGCCCAGACTGTCTGCCAAGGCCCAGGTCTGCGCCTTGTCAAGCCACATCAGAGGCGTATGTATGACAAACTGCCCGTCCATCGCCAGATTCAGGGTCACGTTCAGAGACCTGATGAACGAATCCCGACAGTCGGGATAGCCGCTGAAATCAGTCTGCGACACGCCGGTGACGATATCGTAAATCCCGGATTCCCTCGCATATACGGCAGCTATGCTGAGGAAAAGCAGATTCCTTCCGGGGACGAAAGTATTGGGAACGGAATTTTCCGGTTTTTCATCGTCCATGACCATAGTGCTGTCTGTCAAAGAATTTTTCCCTACAGACGCGATCTGCGATATGTCCATAAGATGAAAATCCACTCCGGCCAGACCTGCTATCCTTTCAGCCGCCTCTATCTCTACGCTGTGCTTCTGTCCGTATGCGAATGTCATTGTGTGTACTTCTCCGAAATGCCGGAGAGCCCAGTACAGACATGTCGTGGAGTCCTGGCCGCCGCTGAACACCACCAGAGCCTTGTCTCTTTTCATAATTTTACCTCTCCCCTGATATTCAAATGTCGAAAATCCTGAACGGATTATAGGAAATGCTCTCATCGAATGTGTCCGTCTTCTCGAGCTGCTTCAGCTTCTTTACGACAAACGCGGTGACCGGAAGTATGATCACCTCATAAAGAGTCTTGAGAAGCACCTGCGTAAGCATGAGAGAAAGCATCTCGCTAGCTCCGAGTCCCCAGAAAGCGATAGGAAAGAAAATCAGCGAATCCACTGTCTCCCCTCCGAGAGAAGAGACTATGGCCCGGACGGAAAATCTCCTGCCGCGTGAAGCCACTTTCATGCGGCTCATTATCCATGCATTCACCGTCGAACCGCACAGGAAAGCCAGCATGGATGCGATGGTCACCCTCGGCGCCATCGCAAAGACATAATCGAAATGCGGGCCGCCGTCCCAGAACGGAGCTGCCGGAAGAACCCTTACGATCTGTGCCATGGCCACGACAAAGAAATTCATCAGAAAACCTGTCCAAATCACCAGTCTGGCCTTCCTGTAACCATAGACTTCCACCAGACAGTCATTTATGATATATGAGACAGGAAAAATGATGACGCCGCCCGTGAGAGCGACCGGACCAGCCATGAAAAGCTTTGTCTCAAAAAGATTCGATGCTATCAGGCAGACATTGAAGACTATCGCCATCAGCATGAACGGAACCGACAGGGTATGCCTGTCCGAAAAATTCTTCTGCATATTACCTTGTTTTAATTATTACGGGTGGTTCCCAAGCACACCCGGCCCTATAGCGCCGGCAAAGATAACAAGAAGCCGAGAGCAATGCAAGTGAACTTGCGTGAAAGTCGCCGGGACATTCCGGATTTAATCGGGAAAGAGCCTGTCTGGTATTTGTTTTATATCATTTTTTTATATTTTTGTATTCAGAAAAATAAAAACAATCGACAGAATAGTAAAAATAATCGACAAAAAAGACATTTCCTTGACAAACTATTATCCGATCATTCATTTTTCAACAAACTAAATCAGTATTATGAAAAAATTCATCGTCATTCTTGCAGCTGCCATAGCAGGCACGTTCGCTGCAAACGCTCAGGAAGAAAAATCTTTCAAACCTGAAGCCATGGATTTCGCACTTGAAGTCAACTACACTCCGGGGACTCTGGATTTCGGCAGTTTAAGCGGAGGAAACAGCACTGCCACAGTTACAGGCTCATTTGCTCTTCCTGAATACGGAGTGAAAGGACGCCTCTTCATCACCGACAGGCTCGCAGTGAAACTGAACCTCGGATTCTCTACTGTCTCAGACAATCAAAAAGAATACATTACTACCGGCAATAGCACATCCACGACTGACAATATTACATCCAACACTGTATTCACCATCATGCCTGGAGCCGAATACCATTTCGGGAACTTCAGCAGGGTGTCTCCGTATGTAGGAGCAGGTATCGGCATTCTGGCTGGATCCAAAGGAAAAAAAACAATAGCTACCGACCAGACAAGCGTGTCGACTACTCCTGTATTCGGACTCGGCATCAATGTATCTGCCGGCGTTGACGTGTATATCTGCAAGGGGCTCTATGCCGGTGTGGAACTTCAGCTCGGCTACGAATATTCCAAAACCGGTCAGACACAGACTACGATCACCATCGGTACAGGCTCTCCGACCACATCCACTGACGGGCCGGAATACATTTCCAACGCATTCGGATTCTACGCCATGCCTGCCCTCAGAATCGGATGGTTCTTCTAAAAATTCTTGAAAACATAAACTCCAGAGGGAGACCCGATCGGGTCTCCCTTAATCGTCTTCACATACATCAATCTTCATATAAGATTTTTTGAGTAAATTTGCAGCCTGACCAATCTCCGGCAGATAAGGAAATGAAGACAGCCGTCGTCATACTGAACTGGAACGGAAAGGAATATCTGGAAAGATTCCTTCCCGTCCTCATCCCTACCATCGGGAAGGAATCCCGGCTCATAATAGCGGACAACGCATCCACCGACGGCTCAGTCGAAATGCTCAGAGAAAAGTTTCCCGACACCGCAGTGATGGTCTTCTCCAGAAACTGGGGTTTCACCGGAGGATACAACAGGGCTCTCATGCAGACGGACGCGGAATATTTCCTCCTACTGAATTCCGACATAGAAGTAACTCATAACTGGCTCGAGCCCCTCGAAAACTGGATGGACACCCATCCCGAATGCGGAATATGCGCACCGAAGCTGCATTCCTGGACCGACAGGAAGATGTTCGAATATGCAGGAGCGGCAGGCGGATACATCGACAGATTCGGCTATCCATACTGCAGAGGACGCGTACTCGGATTTACAGAAGAAGACCGGGGCCAGTACGACACTCCTGAAAACGTTTTCTGGGTAAGCGGAGCCTGCCTTATGATCAGATCCGGCCTGTACAGGAAACTCGGAGGACTTGATGAAAGATTCTTCGCGCACATGGAAGAAATAGACCTGTGCTGGCGGGCGCAGCTTTCCGGATACAAGGTGACCGTCGTCCCTGAATCCATGGTATGGCACATAGGCGGAGGAAGCCTCCCGGCCGGCTCCCCGAAAAAACTGTACCTGAACTACAGGAACAACCTCCTGATGCTCAGGAAAAATCTCGCAAAGACTCTGGCTCTCAAGGAATACCGCAGAGGCAAGGGCATTGCGGAAGCTGTCAGGAAAGGCCGTAAACAGGCCGGGCGGACTATCTTCATCAGGATGATGCTCGACGGCGCCTCCTGGCTCGTCTACCTGCTGACATTCAGATGGGAATATTGCCGGTCCGTCATCAGGGCACACCGTGACTTCAGGAAAATACGCACAAAAGTCACCGATGAGGACATAAGATCATATCTGAAACTTCATGGACGGGACGGCAGCGTCGAAGGGATGTCCTCAGAATGGATTATCCCGCGGGCATTGTTCTATGGAAAAAGAATTTTCAGTAAATTGCCCTCCGGGCAATGATATTGGCCGCAGGCCACAAAATCATACTTGGAAAGTCACCTAAAAAATGAAGAGATGAAAATCATAATAGCAGGAGCTGGCGATGTAGGCACTCATCTGGCTAAAATGTTGAGTACCAACTCAAACAACATAACAGTCATAGACGAGAAGAAAGAAAGGCTGATGACGCTTTCGGAATATGCCGACATCATCACAGTGGAAGGGCAGCCCTCATCCATTGCCGTCCTGAAGGAAGCCGGCGCAGAAGATGCAGACCTGTTCATCGCCGTAAGTCCGAACGACTCGCAGGAAGTGAACATAGTCAGCGCAATTCTGGCCAAGCAGATGGGAGCGAAGAAAGTGACCTCAAGGGTGGACAACGAAGAATATCTGTCTTATGAAAACAAACTTCTGTTCACGCAGATGGGCATAGACCTGCTGTTCTACCCCGAAAGGATTGCCGCCAACGAAATCATAGAGCTCCTGAAAAGGACAGCATCGGCAGAATCGATCGACTTCGCCAGAGGAAAACTTCAGATGGCCGTGTTCAAGCTGGAAGAGGATTCCCCTATCATAGATATGAGAATCGCCGAATTTGCCGCGTCATTCCCTGCGGAGACCCTGACATTCAGGGTGGTGGCAATATCCAGAAACAACGTGACCATCATTCCGAAAGTGGACACCAAGTTCAAGTACCATGATCTGGTGTTCATCATAGCTACCAGAGAAGGCATGGCGGAACTGATGAAATTCATCGGGAAAAGCAATATCGAGGTGAACAAGCTGATGATTCTGGGCGGAGGGCCGATCGGTGAAATGGTCGCCCGGCAGATGGCCAGGCAGATAGACAGCATCAAAATCATCGAAATGAAGAAAGACAGGTGCATCGAACTGTCAGAGACCCTGCCCGACAATGTGATGGTAGTAAACGGCGACGGAAGAAATTCCGACACTCTGGCGGAAGAGTCCGTCAAGGACTACGATGCTTTCGTGGCTGTGACCAGCAGCACGGAGACAAACATCCTGACATGCGCCGCGGCTAAAAAGCTCGGCGTCGGCAGGACCATAGCCGAGGTCGAGAATCTGGAATACATCAAGCTGGCCGAAGGGATGGGCGTCGATGCCGTCATCAACAAGAAACTCATAACGGCAGGAAGAATATTCAAGTTCACGTTGAGCGACAAGGTCCATTTCGTAAAATACATGAGCGGGACGAATGCCGAGATTCTGGAATTTGTCGTGGCTCCGGACAGCTGGATCACGAAAGGCAAGCTGAAGGATCTGAGTTTCCCGCAGAATGCCATCATCGGAGGCATTATCCGTGGAAACGAATCTTTCATAGCGGTAGGAGACTCGGAGATCGAAGCCTATGACAGGGTAGCCGTATTCGCCCTGCCGGAGGTAGTCAAGGACGTGGACAAATTTTTCAGGTAGAAGGGCATGGCGAGTTATCTGCAGATCGAAAACATATCCAAGTCTTACGGGCAGAAAGTGCTGTTCGACAAAATCGGTTTCAACATAAACGAAGGCGACAAAATTGCCCTCATAGCTCCGAACGGAACTGGGAAGACATCTCTGCTGAGGATATTGGCCGGAAAGGACAAGTCCGACTCCGGCGGAAAAATAACTTTCCTGAAAAACATCAGGATTGCCTTTCTGGAACAGGAGTATGATTTCGAGCCGGAAAATGACATATTCACGCAGATCATGTCGCACAGTTCAGACTTCACCGCAGGTCTCGAACAGGAAGCGTTGTGGGATTATGAATTGAGAATCAAACAGTTCCTGACCAATTTCAATCTGCCGGACTTTTCAAGGAAGATGAAGGAACTTTCCGGAGGGGAAATCAAAAGGGTCGCCTTGTGCGAAATGCTGGCTTCCGAAGCTGACTTCTTCATCATGGACGAACCGACAAACCATCTGGACATAGATGCCATAGAATTTCTGGAAAACTGGCTGTCCCGCTCCAGATGCACCCTGTTGATGGTGACACACGACAGATACTTCCTCGACCATATCTGCAACACAGTCATGGAGCTCGACCGAGGAGCCGTCTACACTTACAAGGGAAATTACCTGAACTATCTGGAAAAAAGGGAAGAAAGGATAGCCAACTGGAATGCGGAGACTGACAAGGTAAGGAATATCCTCCGCAGGGAACTGGAATGGATGAGAAGCACGCCGCAGGCCAGAACCGGAAAGGCGAAATACCGCATCGACGCTTTCCACGAGCTAAAGGACAGGGCTTCGCAGGTCTATACGGAAAAATCAGTGACGCTGGAAGATGTCAAAGGCAGCTCCAGACTCGGGACCAAAATAATAAACTGCAAGGATGTCTCTTTCCGGTATGGAGACAAATGCTATCTGGACCATTTCACATATAACTTCCAGAGATACGAGAAAGTCGGCATCGTCGGACGGAACGGAGCGGGGAAAAGCACATTCCTGAATCTTCTGACCGGAAACTACACCCCTGAAATGGTATGCACGGACGAGGCTGAATACATGACCCGCCCTTCAGATGATTCGCGCGGTCTCCTCACAGGCACCATCGAGCGCGGAGAATCGCTGAAAATCGGATACTACAGACAAAGCGGCATGAGTTTCAACCCCGAAGACACCGTCCTGGACATCGTGAATGACACATATCTTCTCGGACGTTTTCTTTTCCCGCACGACATGCTGAACAACAGGATAGAGAAGCTCAGCGGAGGAGAAAAGCGGAGACTGTACCTGCTCACAATACTGAAAGAAAAACCGAACCTGCTCATCCTCGACGAACCGACCAACGATCTGGATATCGTCACTCTGAACATACTCGAAGAGTATCTGAAAGAATTCAGCGGCACCCTCATCATAGTGTCGCATGACCGTCATTTCCTCGACCGCCTTGCCGACCATCTCTTCGTATTCTGCGGTGACGGCCGCATAAAAGACTTCACAGGCTCATACAGCGAATACAGAGCCTTCATAAAAGACTACGAGGCGTCTCTGAAAACGACACCGGACAAGCCGGTAAGAAAAGGTGCCGCCGGCCCGGGCCGGGGCAATGAAAACAGAAACCGGAAAAAACTGACATACAAGGAGCAGAAAGAACTGGAAGAACTGGAAAACAGCCTGTCCGCCCTAGCTGAGGAAAAATCTGGACTGGAAGAAAAGATCGGCAGCGGGAATCTGCCGTTCGAAGAGCTCCGTGAAGCATCTGAACGCATAGCCCGGATCATGGATGAAACCGAAGAGAAGGAAATGCGCTGGCTGGAACTTTCCACCAAAGCGGAAGGCTGACCGCGCACCTGCAAAGCCAGACATCAGTCATGACGCAGCCTCGCCCATGGTATCACCCCCGCAGGCGCTTTCTTCTGCAGCAGAAGCTCCTTCATCTTGTCCATATACGGGGTCACATGCTCATAGAACATGGCATAGCCCTCGCACAATGCATTCAGTCCTGTCTCCCCTGATTCAGTCTTGTTGAACCTGTGTTTCGGGCACTCCCCGTGACATGCGAAGAAATATTTGCACTTCAGGCACTTGTACGGCAAGCCGTTTCGTTTGTCTATACCGAATCTGGACTGCATGGCCGAACTCATCATCTCCCGCAGGGATGTCTCCATGACATTGCCCACCTTGTACCGGGGATATACGAAATGATCGCAAGGATACAGGTCTCCGTTATGTTCTATGACCGAATTTCCTCCGCAAGTCTCCGCATAGGCGCAGGTTCCCGGCTGGGCGCCGCACCAGTTGGCCAGCGTGCAGTCGAACAGGTTCACAAAATACTGTCCCACATCGTTCCTGACCCACCAGTCGAAAATATCGCACATGAATTTGCCGAATCCTCTGGCAGTGACCGACCACGGGGATATCTGCGCTCCTTCGGCGGAAGGATCCACTATATACGGACGGGCCTTCTTCATAGGCTTGCCCGATGGCGAAAGCGGATACCTGACATGCTCGACCACAGGCATGAACTGCATGAACCGTGTCCCGAGCTGCCTGAGAAAACTGTAGACTTCCAGCCCCCTGCCCTCGCCGGCCTTGTTCACTGTAGTCATCGTATTGTACTGCACCCCGACCTGGTACAGGAGGTTGATCCCGCGCATTACCTTCCGGAAAGTAGGTGCGCCGCCCTTGTCCTTGCGGTATTTGTCATGGATATCTTCCGGGCCGTCTATGGATATGCCCACGAGAAAGTCATTTGCCTTGAAAAAGGAGGCGAACTCCGGCGTCAGAAGGGTGCCGTTGGTTTGGATAGTGTTGTGGACCAGCTTGTCCCCGCAATACTTCTGCTCCAGTTCCACGACTTTCCTGTAAAAGTCCAGGCCCAATATCAGAGGCTCGCCGCCATGCCAGTTGAAAGTGACTTCCTGTACGTCATTCGCACTGATATACTCTTTTATGCATTTCTCCAGCATCTCATATGACATCACAGGTTCCCTGCCGCCGTAAATCTCCGATTTGTCGAGATAGTAGCAATAGTGGCAGTCAAGGTTGCACAGAGAACCTGCAGGCTTGAACATGATGTTGAACTGCATCGGGCCTGCAAGCCTTATGGCGTCACTGAAAGTGAAGGTATCCTTATACGAGACCGGCATAGCGCTTATATCATCGGATGTCCCGGGAAAGACCGTATCCGGCTTCCTCCGGTTCGGGTTCTGGCTCAGGCTCGGGCTCTGGTTCCGGTTCTTCAGGCATCGTAATGGTGCCCGTAACGGCAAAATCGGAATACTCCATCCCGTTTATGGCACGGAGCCGGCAATAGCATGATGTCCCTGCAGGAATATCCTCGAAGATTACCGATGTCTCCGTGACAGCCTCCAATTCAGTTATCGTCCGGCCGCTCACGGCATCTGCCAATATTACATAATAATGGTCAGCACCTTCGGAAGGCTCCCATGAAAGAATGGCCGAAGTGTCGTCAAACAGGACGAAAGCCACTCCCGTCGGCACCGGCAGCGTCATGCCTGTCTCCGGTCCGGGATCCTGACATGCCGTAAACATCGAAAACGCCGCACAGAGTAGCGGTACACATATGAAATGTCTTATCTTGTCCATGACAGTTTCTGATACAAACGATGCAAAGATACTAAATTTATCCGTCATCGCGAATCCGGATTCCTTTCTCATGACAATTTGTCATTATTGCCGGGTGCGGCACCGATATTGCGGCATGCCGCAATGTCCCGATCGGAATCGGGAAAAGATCGGACGAAACGACAATAAAAAACATAGAATTATGATTACTGAAAAATTACAGAATGCCATCAACGACCAGATCGCAGCCGAACTCTGGTCATCGAATCTTTATCTGCAAATGTCCTTCTATATGGAGAAGGAAGGCTGGGAAGGCGCAGCCCATTGGCTGGGAAAACAGGCCGAGGAAGAAAGGGAACATGCTCTGGACATGGCCCGCTACCTCATGAAAAGAGGCGGGGAAGCCAAGGTTTCCATGATAGACGTAGTCCCTCAGGGATGGGGCAGCTATGCCGAAGTGTTCAAGCATGTCTATGACCACGAGTGCCATGTATCGGAACTGATCAACACTCTGGTGGATGTGGCTTCAGGCGAGAAAGACAAGGCTACGCAGGATTTCCTCTGGGGTTATGTCCGCGAACAGGTGGAAGAAGAGGCTACGGCTTCAGCCATCGTGGATAAAATCAGGAAGGCAGGAGATGCAGGGCTGTTCTACATTGATGCAGAACTCGCGAAGAGATAAGACTGGCTCCCTGAGCGGGACAAACAGAAAAAGGCGGAACATCGGTTCCGCCTTTTTCTGTTTCCATGTCTATGGATTTACTCTGCCGGAGAGATGGCGCCCATAGGGCAAGCATCGGCGCAAGTACCGCAATCCACACAGATGTTAGGGTCGATCTTATAGATGTCGCCCTCGCTGATAGCGCCTGCAGGGCACTCTGAAAGGCAGGTACCGCATGCTACGCAATCATCAGAAATTTTGTAAGCCATAATTCTATCCTTTAATCGTTAATGTTCGATAAAACGGATACAAATTTATCTGAATATTTTTAAAAAGCAAAGAATATCCCTCGATATTTGCTCCGGTCTCGGCTTTTGAGTATCTTTGCCCTCCAACCAATGAAATCATTGTCATGAAAAGAGATAAGCGGCTCATCAGGATTCTTGCAGGCTTGTCCGTCGCCATTGGCCTGACGGTTACGTCATGGCCATCTTCCGGCACTTCAGTGCAGCCTTCGGGACAGGTGAAGGTGGACGGCATCGTGGAATTTGACAAGACTGTCCATAATTTCGGAGATGTCATGCTGGAGGACGGGCAGCTGGAATGCACATTCACCATGAAGAACATCAGCGGCAAGCCGGTGGTCATATACAACGTGGTCACTTCATGCGGGTGTACTGACGTGAAATGGAGCCGTGAACCGATAAAGCCCGGCTGTACAGGCACCATATCAGCCACTTACACGAACGACGAAGGCCCGTATCCGTTCGACAAGACACTTACGGCCTACATTTCCGGGATAGGCCGGCCCGTTATCCTGCATATCAGGGGAATAGCCCATGAAAAGCAGCTGAGCCTTGAAGAGCTGTATCCGGAGCGTTTTCTCGGCACCGGAGTGAAAAGTACGGATCTCAAATGCGGGAATCTGGAGCAGGGAAGCCGGAGAAGCGATGAAATAAACATTGCCAATCTGGGAACCTCCCCCGCTACGGTCAGTTTCGTGAACGTGTCCGAGGGGCTCAGCCTCGAAGTCAGCCCGAATCCGATACCGGCCAGAAGCATTGCCCGGCTGCAGTTCACGGTTTCCGCCCGTCCGGGTGTCTGGGGCAGGAATACCTATTTCGCCACTCCTGCAGTAAACGGACGTCCGTCAGGAAAAAAACTGTCCGTACACGCATTCACCAGCGACAACTTCAGCGGCATGTCCCCGGCCATGAGGGCGGACGGCCCGAGACCGGTGTTCTCCACTTCGACATGCAGCGTCGGCAAACTGAAAAAAGGAAGTTCCGCGACAGCCGAATTCAATTTCAGCAATGTCGGCAAGGAAAGTTTCACAATCCACAAGATAGATACCGACTTCCCGGGTGCGAAGGCTGTCCTTCCGGACAATGTCGGAGCCGGCTGCAAGGGTGTCATCCGGATAACGGTCGACACTTCCGGAATGCCTGAAGGGGAAATGCTGGTGACGGCTACCCTGACCACCAATTCGCCGTCCAGACCGATAGTCAATCTTTTCGTTACAGGCTGGATAGAATGATTCTCCGGCTTCTTCCTTCCCTATCATCATGATACTCCATCTTCTGCTCGACATACTGCGGAATACCATCCTCATCACCGGTCTTGTGACAGTGATGATGATGCTTATAGAATCCCTCAACATCGAATCCGGAGGCTCGTTTTTCAAAGGTCTGAAAAAGACCAGGACAGGACAGGTGATATTGTCCGCCATGCTCGGTTCGATACCGGGCTGCATCGGCGGTTTCGCCTCCGTCTCCCTTTACACCCACAGGATGATCAGTTTCGGAGCCTTGATAGCCATGATGATAGCATCTTCCGGAGATGAGGCGTTCATGATAGTGGCCATGGTTCCGGACAAGGCTCTGATGATATTCGCCATACTCTTCCTGATAGCCGTAGTATGCGGACTCGCCACGGACTTCATCTGCGACAGGATAAAGATACGTGACCACAGCATAGAAACCGAACTTGCAGAAGATACCCGCTGCAAGCAGGACTTCGAAGTCCACGAACATGTGGAAAAGACGAGGAGACTCACCTGGAAACGGGTCGTAATGTTCCTCGGCGTCCTCGTATTCATAGCCGCCCTGGCTTCCGGAATCCTTGACCACGGGCACGGAAGCGGCGTACAGGAAAACAATCCCGGCAGAATCAATCTGCTGGACGAGAAATGGATGCAGTACCTTTTCGCCGGGCTGAGCCTGATAGTGCTGGGATTCCTGATCTTCGCATCCGACCATTACGTGGAAAGGCACTTGTGGGATCACATAGTGAAAAAACATCTGCCGACAATATTCTGCTGGACCCTCGGCGTACTGCTTTTAGTGGGATTCGGGCTGAAATTCATAGACATAAGCGGATGGATCAGCGACAATACCGCACTGATGATACTGCTTGCGGCAGCCATAGGCATCATCCCCGAATCCGGCCCGCATCTTGTTTTCGTAACCTTGTACGCCAGCGGCATAGTTCCGCTGCCGGTACTTCTGGCCAGCTCCATATCACAGGACGGACATTCTTCGCTTCCCCTTCTGGCCGAAAGCAAGAAGAGCTTCGCCGCAGCGAAGCTCATCAATTTCGCCATAGCCCTTATCGTCGGCTACGGCAGTATGCTGGTGTTCTGAATGTTTTAAAAATAAATTGCGGCAGAATTTATTCCAGGCCTGTTTTCCCTGGCCGGGAAAAATTCCTGCCGCAATTATAATAAAGATATCAGATATTTATTCTACACCAGGAGCTTTGACGACATCGCCGTCATAGACCAGTTCGAATTCATCCACGTAGAGGGTGCTGCCGACACCGCCGGTGAAGTAGTCTCCGTAGCGGCTTGCGCAAGCCGTAATCACTATGTAAGTAGGTTTTCTGGTCATGTCCCTGTAATCGAGGTCTATCCTGAACTCCTCATAGTCCGACATGGTCTCGGACGTTTCGAGCACCCCGTGGGCGATGATTCCGGGATCATTGTCGACATCGACAAACGTGCCGGTGTTCGTATTGATGGTAAACGGCTTGTCCCAGTCTGTCAGGAGTACCTGTATCTGGCAGATATCGGTCTGGCCTTTCATGTTTTCATAAGGAGACTTGACCATGTCGATCGCCTTCGGCTGATACTTGTACCATCCTTTCAGTGCAAGAGGACGTGAAGTGAACGGCACACCCCAGTCAATGGATGCGCCCAGACCGGATGTTCGACCGAATTTGCCGGTATATATGTTTCCGGCAGCAAGCACTATCAGCGCTTTCTTGCTTTCAAGTTTCGCAGCCTTCTTGCCCTGTCCTGACACCGCCACGTCTACCTCTTCCGGGGTAGTCGGAGTGATGCCGAACGAACCGGAACCGGGATTGGCGGAATCCCATACGTGATAATCGGCACTGAGGTCAGGCATCCAGACGGAGCCGTTCTTGTACCAGTCATCGAAATCGGAATTCTCCACCTGGGCCGCTTCCTCCGTAGTGAAATTGCCTTCTTCGGAAACATCCCCGTTCACAACCATGAGATCATAGGCCGTAGCAGGCGTAAGACCGGTTATCGTGGCCGATACTTCCGAGCCTGAAATACTGACATCCGTCACATCTGTCCATACGTCCGAACCGGACAGGCCGTATCTGAAATACGGCTGGCCGCTGCCGTCGAAAACGGCTGATACATCAGCACGGACAGCCCAGGCATTCGTCTGAGAGAGAGAAAGTTCCACATTCATCAGCACTACGTTCACGCCCCATCTTGTCTGCATTCCCTTATGTTCGAAAATGAAGTATCTCCAACGGTTGCAGTCGAGGGTAAGCGGAAATCCGGTATCAGCGACCAGATTCCCGTCATTGTCTTCATAACCTTTGAAAACTGCACCCTCCGGCTCCAGTTTTATGCTTTCGAAAATTATTTCCGACAGGTCCTCGCTGTCGGATACCCTGACATAAACGAGTTTGTGCTCCGTGTCTATCTCGGCATCCTCCAGCTGGCCCTGGCACTTCACATACCTTTCTATCGGCTGTGTGGCGACAATGGTCCATTCATAATGCTGGTACGTATCCAGGACTATTTTTACAGGAGAAGACAGATCTATTATATCGCCGTTTTTCAGGTCATCGCACGTGGCTGCCTCCGTAAAAGCGAATTCCGTAACCATGACAGAAGTCATGTCCGCAGTTTCGGACAATACGACAGATATTGTCCTGGTATCAGGATCGATATCGGCAGAGACCTGACCGTCTACCGCGAAAGCCGTCACCTCCGCATAGACATGCGGATAGGACATATCATTCTCCACAAGACATGAAACTGCAGCAAAAACGGCCAATATCGTTGAAATTATGTACCCGGCTATTCTCATATCATTTCACCTCCCTGGGTTTCTTGGCGTAACCGTGTCCTGTAGGAATATAGAACGAGAGTCCGAAACCTATGGACAGAAGGTTCACCTTGAAATTTATCCCGCTGTTCTCCATCTGGCTTTTCTCCACTTGGTTCGTCACCTGCTCTACTTTCTGGTAATTGAAACCGAGAAGACCTACCGAGATTTCGAAGGCCACTTCATCAGTCAGAAATGCCATGACCCCAGGTACCAGACCGAGTTCGGCGCTGTATATATCCTGATATGTACCGAATTTCTCCCCTTCCACTGTCTTGTAGGTCTTGGCCTGGCCGTAACTGCCTGTCACCCTCACTTCGGTAAACATGGCGAAGCGCTTGC
The DNA here is from genome assembly GCA_944323845.1 of uncultured Bacteroidales bacterium. GTDB lineage: Bacteria > Bacteroidota > Bacteroidia > Bacteroidales > UBA932 > Cryptobacteroides. Next base: position 45,798 of record CALUUA010000013.1, on the reverse strand, counting down.
TGGTGCCGAACGGGATATATGTCCTGGCTGTCAGCGCTCCGGTGTACGACTGTTTGAAATACCGGAATCCCTGCAGGGAGAACGCCATGTCATCCATAAGGGTCAGATCCACATTATCGAGTCCGAGCACCGATCTGCCATAGTCGAACCTGGCTCCTACCGACAGGTTGTCTGCCACGAAATATGAAGCATAAGGGGATATGCTGAACGAAGTCATGTTCCCGTGCAGATTCTGAATCAGCGAAAAGAGCGCGGCATAACCGGAATCGTCGGCCATGTTCCCGATGCTGTAGTCATGGTAGGCCAGAGATACGCCTGCCCCCACTGTACCTTTGGGGATGAAGACCGTGTTGGACTTCCCGATGCCGCGGTCGAACCCCCTGACTACTGCCGTAGTGTCTTTGGCAAAGGCATTGACAGATGCGGATACCGCACCTGTCAATAAAACCATCGCCGTCAAAAGAAATCTTTTCATATCAAATATCCTTATTCGGACAATTCATCGGGATCGTACACGAATTCGAACTCGTCCACCCAGAGCGTACTCCCGACACCGCCTGTGAAATAGTCTCCGTACTTGCTGGCGCAGGCTGTTATCACTATGTATTTAGGTGTCCTGGTCATGTCCCTGTAATCAAGCTCGATAGTGAAGTCCTTGTATGATGAAGATGTCGTATTGTCTTCCAATTTCCCATACGCGATGATGTGAGGATCATTCTCAAAGTCCACGAAAGAACCTGTGTTGGTATTTACCGTAAACGGCTTGTCCCAGTCTGTCAGGAGTACCTGTATCTGGCAGATATCGGTCTGGCCTTTCATGTCTTCATAAGGAGACTTGACCATGTCGATCGCCTTCGGCTGATACTTGTACCATCCTTTCAGTGCAAGAGGACGGGATGAGAACGGCACGCCCCAGTCGAGATATGCTCCCAGGCCGTCTGTATTTCCGAACTTTCCGGTATATATGTTTCCGGCAGCAAGCACTATCAGCGCTTTCTTGCTTTCGAGCTTTACAGCTTTTTTACCGTCACCGGCCACTGCCACGTCAGTATTTTCGGGGGTAGTCGGAGTGATGTTGAACTTACCTGAACCCGGATTTGCCGAATCCCATACCTGATAATCGGCACTGAGGTTCGGCATCCAGATGGAGCCGTTCTGATACCAGTTGTCGAAACTCATGTTATGGAGCACCTCGGCGGTTTCCGTCGTGAAGCTTACTTCTTTGGTTTCCTTGTCTTCTGCGGATACGGCTCTGAAGACATATTCAGTAGCGGGTTCCAGTCCCCTGATTTCCGCCGTATATGTACGTGACAAGGCGTCCGCCGAGATTGCCGACTGCTCTACGTCGGTCCATGATGACTCTGTCGCCTTCCTGTACTGGAACGATACGCCGTCAGGCTCATTCTCGGTAAACCATTTTCCGGCAAGGGTGGCGAACATGGCCCACGGATCGGCAGACACCGCTTCGACATCCACAGGTGATCTGAGGACGAAATCGAGGACAGTTTCCCTGAACGCACCGTTCATGTCCACTGCCAATGTCCTGACAGTAGTGTTCCCTATCGGATAGGAAGCGATATAACCTGTTATGTCCACTTCGGCACTTTTGGCGCCTTCCTCTACAGGAGAAGCTTTTATGCCGGCTGCCTCCAGAGAGGCAATGACTTCCTGGGATGCACCCACCAGATCAACGGTATTTACAGAAGCGGACATGAGTGAAAGCGCCGCTTCTGACGGGCCGTATGATATCTGCAGATGTCTGAAACCGTCTGCGGATGAGAAAGTCAGCACCTTGCTGGTGTTGTCTCCCGCATTCAGTTCAATCGGTTCGGATTCCGTATATTCGAAATCTGCGGATACCTCAGGTATATCTTCATCCCCGAAATCCAGGACGCAGTCATACTCCTTTTCATTAAGGGAGTTATCCACTACGATAACAAAGCCGCCGGCCCCGAATTCATCCTTTTCTTCAAGAGAAAAAGAAAGATTGTAATGCTGACGCGGCTTCACGTCGGAATAGGTTTCCTCTACGGAATATTTCTGTCCCTGGTTGTTTTCAAGCGAAAGGGTCCAGCTTATGGTCCCGGTATGACTGAAATAGCCTTCCTTGTCAGCCGTCCCTTCTTCAGGTGAAAAAGTCAGGCTGCCCTGGCCGTTCGTCACTTCCAGTGAATAAGTCTTGAAACTGCTTTTGATTTCATCGGAAAATACGGCTGTCACCTTGACATTGGCCAGAGAACATACTATTTCAGTATTGGTCACCTCATCCGGCCGGACTTCGATTCCGGCGGATCCTGTATAGAAAGGTGCATCGAAAGCGGCCACGGCAGAGGCTTCCGCGGATGTGGCGACTACGGTATACTCACCTACGTTCAGTCTGAGCGGCTCGGTCTCAAGATCCCTGTAATCTTCGACTGAAGCTGCCAGATTATCGAGGGCGTCGTAGACTTTCAGCGAAAATGTCATGTCGTCGGCAGGGGCAGACTTGAAGACCAGGTCCTCGCTGTCATCCCTGTCGAGAGAGACATACAGATAGCCTGTCTGTTCCGGTTCTTCCACGGAAACCTGCTTGCAGGATCCGAGCACGAAAGCCGGAGCGGCCAAAGCTACCGCAATATATGATAAATGTCTTTTCATCTTGTCCAATCTTGGTTCGATAGGTTATTCTGTCTTGAAAGACACAGGCTTCGAAAGTGTCTGGTCTTTTTCATCCGTCACGTTGAGCGTGAAAGTGTGGATGGAACCGGATGCCGGCGAAAAACCGTTGATCATAGGTACCAGCTCTGAAAGCGAGAAGTCCACGGATGTCTGTCCCTTGAGGGCATCGCCGGTAGGCATCAGGGATGAAAGCATTGCTATGGCCGTGGCATCATTTATCAGATCCAGGTTTACATAGTTTTCATCAAGATGTGCATTTTCAGGAGATACCATGGCTGAAACAGTGGCCAGAAATTCAGCAGACGGAGATTCCACTTTCACGACAAAAGCCTTGATTTTTTCCTGCGCGCTGATGTTTATGACAACATCCATATCCGACGATATAGGCATAGTCTCGAATGTAGGATTTGATGCCCATTCCATTACCGGCGCAGTGGAAACCGGAGGATTCTCCTCATCTCCGGTATCTCCGCCGTCTGGCTCTTCAGGTTTTTCTTCATCCTCTACCGGAATTTCTTCGAATCCAGGCACTGTGATGTTTTCTTCCCTGTCATTCACCGTGTTGTCTATCGTAAAATCTATCCCGCCGACACTGCCTGTCACCTTGGCGTTAAGATTTATTATATGATGGTCTTTTGCAGCGACTTCAGTGATTTTCAGATACTGCTGTTTTATGCTTTCTCCGTCATAGCGTTCTCCCTTGACCCATACTTCGAGAGGAGAGACATTGAAGAAGCCGTCTTTCCCCTCGTCGTACTCAGTCTTGGTCCATACCAGAGAACCGTCATTGCTCTTGACCGTAACTTCAAAGAAAGAAAGTTCTTTCAGGAAACTTTCCGAAGGGTTTATGGACACCATCATGTTCGTGATAGAGCATACCAGATCCACATTCGAAACCTTTCCGACCATCACGGTAAAATCCTTCGACCCGCCGTATACAGGCTGGTCCCAGGCTACCGGCTGGCTGTCCGGAGTCGAAGCCGTAACTGTATAGTTTCCTGAAGACAACTCCAGGACAGACGGCATTGCCGAGAAGCTGTCCCATTCTTCAGAATAGTCGCCGTCTTTCTGTACAATACTGATTTTCAATGTTTCTATATCTACCTCCGGCAATGCCTTGGTGATATATCCCCCTTCATCGGCCGAGATGGAGAAATTTACCGTTCCTACTCCGGAACCTTCCAATATAATATCTGTTTTCTTGCAACCTGCGAACATCAGAAGCGCAGTCGAAATTGCAAAAAGTATCTTTTTCATGATATATGATTTCTTATGATTATCTGGATTTAATATACGAAGTTCAGCTGGTCGACATAAAGGACACTGCCGTAATATACTGTATACGACTTATTGTCCGCTACGGTAATCTCCCCTTCCCTGTACGCCGGAGAAGCGGCGGAAGAAGATTTGAAACTTATGTAAACCTTATCGGCCTGTCTGGTCCTGTCAGAATAAGTAAGCTTGACTGAACCGGGAGTCCATGACGATGCTTTCTGACCGTTCAAAGTTCCCGTGGCGATGACAGTGTCACCTGAATAAAGCCTCACTTCCACAAGGTATGTCTCGTTATTGTAAGATTCGTATTTATACTGGAACTGCAGTTCGTCAGGACGGCTGGTGAAACCTGTGCCTTCGGATGAATGATTTCCCGAGTCATCGGCTTTTCCGATGAAAAGTTCACCGGCAGCCAATATATCGTCAGGGTCAAAATTAAGATCATGCACCCTCACGGTGTACAACATGGCTGACCTGCTTCCGAAAAACGCATCGGTAGAATAAGCTACGGAAGGGAAATTCTTCGTATTCTGGTTTCCGACAGTCGTATATTTGCCTGGCATGGTCTTTTTGCTGTTCACCGCCCAGACCGATGAAGATGCGGACGAATACGGCAGATACCAGTCAATATTTTTCTTTGTCAGAGATGATATATAATTAAATGTATGATTCTGCACCGTCCAGTCCTCGAATCCGCTGTTTGCAATCTGGAGTTCGGTCTCCGTAGTCAGGCCTGAAAGAGCCGATACCGACTTGGCGTTTCCGTTATATACTGTCCTGAAAGTGTATTCTGTCTCAGGGGCCAGACCGGATATTACATCATAACTGATGTTCTGACCGTCTATCGATTTTACAGCCACCGGCTTCCATTCTGAATTGCCGGAACTGTACTGGAGTTCGTACGCAGCGGGATTGCCGACAGGCACATTGGCCGACAGGCCCTCTATCCTGCGGGCGAACGCATTGCCCGGAACGGCAGCGAACTCATACTGAGGAGGGACCTGCGATGCAGTAAAACTTACAGGAGCAGAGGATCTTCCGAGCTGGTCCGTTACCGTCAGGGTAAATGTTGCGGAGAACGGAGCTTCCGGATCATATACGTTTTTCCCCATGCCCGAGAAGTCGACAGATGCGATACGCTTGTCCTGCATACCGGCATTCCAGCGGATTCCGAACTTGGCGAACTGTTCCATGACAGACTCGTCAGCCGTTGCGAGGTCTACGGAGCCCGGCAAACCGCAGCCGGATACAGTCTCGAGTATGCAGCTTCTGATTCCGGCTTCAGCCACGAAATCTGCCTGGGTACCAGGATAATCCACGGCCTCTGTAAAAGAGAAGGTATCGCCATCGAATCCGCTGAGAGACACTGCAGGGGCAGCCTTGTCAGCCTTGTCGGCAGGAATGACGATTTCCTTGTTCACTTCTTCCACTGAATCATCGATGGAAATGCCCACCTTCAAATCGCCGCTTTGGGTATCGATGTCGACATTGAAAGTCACGAAATCATTCGGTGCGCATGCCATCGGGTCTGCCTGGAAATATTTCCATGTCCCGTCCTCCTTCGCATAGATTTCCAGGACGAGGTCTCCGCCCGGAATATAGCCGGGACGCGTCTCATCTGCATCGAACTGCAGATACTCTTCCAGTTCAGGATGTCTTACGGCAGCATAATGCTCAGGATAGTTCAGACAGAGATTGTCGCCGAAATTGACCGCTATCTTCACGTTTGCCATTCTGGCTGTCGCATTTATGGTCTCGGCAGTCTGAGGCCGGACAGTAAAGTTCTGGTCTGCGGCAAAATAGATAGCATCGAAGCCTACCGCAAGCGAGTCGCCGTACGATGCGAGAAGCCTGTAATCGCCGGCATTCAGAGGAATTTTCGTCCCGGCAGCGTTCCCGTATGTATCCCTGAACAGCCTTGTCCCTTTCGAATTGAAAATCTCGATTTTGAAGGCTTCCGTTTCAGGCGCATCTACCGTAGACTTCACAGGAGTGACATTCTTGTGGTCATCGACAGATGTCAGGGATATGATGACTTCCCCTTTCTGTCCTGCGGCACCGCCATCGGAAATTTCCGTTTCCTTCGAGCAGGCCGAAACCACGAATGCCACGATAGAAATGATTAATCCTATTCGTCTCATCTGGTTAAGAAAATTATAATAAACGTGGCAAATTTATACATATTTTTCCAATATCCAAAACTTGAAGGCATTTACGCCTCATTGCGCTTTTGGCACAAAAATTTTTTTACTAATTTTGCACAATAATGCGCAATTGACGACAGGTACCATAATATGGCTGAAAATATCACGACGAATACATCCGAATACACCGATGAGAATATCAAGACCCTGGAATGGAACGAGCACATCAGGAAAAGGGCCGGAATGTATATCGGGAATCTCGGAGGAGGGTCTAACCCCGGAGACGGCATCTACGTCCTTCTGAAGGAAATCATAGACAATTCCGTGGATGAATTCACATCCGGTTTCGGGAAGAACATTCTCATAGACATAGACGGGAAGACCGTGACTGTCAGGGATTTCGGCCGCGGAATCCCCCTCGATTCCGTGATAAAGGCCACGAGCAACCTCAACACGGGAGGAAAGTTCGACAACAAGGTCTTCAAGAAATCCGTCGGTCTGAACGGAGTGGGAACGAAGGCCGTGAACGCCCTGTCCGAATATTTTTATATAGAGTCATTCAGGAACGGCGAATCTTCATTCGCGGAATACTCGAAAGGCGTCCTGAAGGATTCCGGGAAACGGGTGACTAAGGAAAAGAACGGGACTCTGGTAAAATATGTGGCCGACAAGGAACTTTTCGGGGATTTCGGATACAATCCGGAGTTCGTCGGAACCTTGCTGAAAAACTACTCCTACCTGAAAAAAGGCCTTACGCTGACTCTGAACGGGACGGCTTTCGTATCGAAGAACGGACTTCTGGATCTGGTGAACGAAAACATGTCCGAAGAGCCGCTTTACCCGCCGATCCATCTCGAAGGGGAAGACATAGAAGTAGTCCTGACCCACGGCAACAGCTACGGAGAAAACATATCTTCTTTCGTCAACGGACAGAATACGCGTGACGGCGGAACCCATCTGGCGGCATTGCGCGAAGCGGTAGTGAAGACGCTGAAAGAGTTTTACAAGAAAGACTACGCTCCGGAAGACATTCGTCAGGGCATCGTAGGGGCCATAAGCATCGGGATTCAGGAACCGCGGTTCGAATCCCAGACCAAAATCAAGCTCGGGTCCACGTACATGTGGGAAGAATCAGGGAAGGACGAAGACGGCAATGCCGTAGTGGAACACGGTCCTACCATCCGCAGCTATGTAAACGACTTCATAAAGACGAATCTGGACAACTATCTTCACATCCACAAGGATGTCGCTTCCGCAATACAGGAAAAAATCATAGCTTCGGAGCAGGAAAGGAAGGAAATATCCGGAATCCAGAAAAAGGCGAGGGAGAGAAGCAAGCGAGCCAGCATATACAACAAGAAACTGAGGGACTGCAGCATACATTACAACGACAAGCTCCCTGCCGCAAAACAGGAACTGGCCATGAAGTCGAGCATTTTCATCACCGAGGGGGATTCCGCAAGCGGAACAATCACCAAGACGAGGAATGCCACAGTCCAGGCCGTGTTCAGCCTCAGGGGAAAGCCTATGAACTGCTACAAGGTCAGCCGCAAGAAAGTGGCCGAGAACGAGGAACTGAACCTGCTGGTCAATGCCTTGGGAGTGGAAGATGACATGGCCGACCTCAGGTACAACAATATAATCGTGGCGACGGATGCCGATGACGACGGCATGCATATCAGAATGCTCGTGCTCACGTTCTTCCTCAAATACTACCCCGAACTCGTGCGCAGAGGCCATGTCTACATACTTCAGACCCCTCTTTTCCGCGTACGGAACAAGAAAGAAGTCAGATACTGCTACAACATCGAAGAAAGAGATGCCGCAGTGAAGGCCCTGAAGACCGGGGTGCAGATCACCAGATTCAAGGGACTGGGAGAAATTTCGGACACCGAATTCAGGGAGTTCATAGGAGAAAACATCAGGCTTGATTCCGTCAGCATTAACGATGAAGAGTCGATAGCCGAGCTGCTGGAATTTTACATGGGAGACAATACCATCGACCGCCAGAACTTCATCAAGCAGAACCTTAAGTCAGCCGAAGAACTGGACGATATAAATATTTGAATATGTGGAGAAAATTTTGCGGATTCCTGCTTAAATCCCTGGGCTGGACTGCCGACAGCAATCCGGTACCGGAAGACAAATGCATAATCCTCGGTGTACCGCACACCTCAATATGGGATTTCGTGATATCGTACCTGTACTACACCTCAGTAGGCGGGAAAGCCTATGTGATGATAAAGAAAGAGTTTTTCGTCGGACCTTTAGGCTGGCTTCTCCGTAAACTCGGGGGCCTGCCTGTAGACCGGAAAAATGCGGCAAGCCTTGTGCTCAGTGTCATACACGAGATGAACCGGTGCGATAAACTGCATCTGGCCATCGCGCCTGAAGGGACCCGCAAGCCTGTAAAACGCTGGAAGACCGGATTTCACACCATAGCCCGGGAAACCGGCGTCCCTGTCTACCTCGGGTACTTCGACTGGGGGACAAAGCATGTGGGAAGAGGCGAAAGGATCGAACTTACGGATGACGCGAAAGCTGACATGAAACGCATTCAGGAAATATACGAGGGAATGCATCTGACGGGGAAGTTCCCGAAGGACTATATTACCGGATAGACGGCATGGTATCTGCTTGTCTGCTTGCTCCATAATGAATGTTACATTGCGGCGGCAGCCGCAACATAAATCCGGAAACACATGAATTTCATTTCAAGGAAATTAATGAAGCTCCGCGAAAGATACATAGATACTCTGGCGAAGCTGTATGAATACTCGACGGCGTTGTACGAAAAGAACACGATGTCAGTCATGCTGGACTCCGACATGAGCTACACATACGGGAGTTTCAAGAAAAAGTGCGATGAGATTTCGCACAGGCTGTCAAGATACGGAATCGGGGCCGGCGACAAGGTGGCCATCCTGTCGCAGAACATGCCGAACTGGACTGTAGCCATGTTCTCGCTTGTACCGTTCGGCAGGATTTCAGTCCCGATATTGCCGGACTCCTCCGAAAACGAAGTCAGCAATATCCTGAAACATTCGGGCAGCAAGGCCATTTTCATCTCGAAGAGACTTCTGCCGAAGCTGAGTCAGGAATGCAGCGACATGATGGATCTTGTGATAGACATCGAGACCTTCGAGATAATAAAGAGGAACGACGAGGCTTTCACTTGCGACGGAAAGACCGCGCAGCCTTTCCCGGACGACATCGCCACACTCATCTACACTTCCGGCACCACAGGGAATGCCAAAGGGGTGATGCTCAGCCACAGGAACCTGTGCCATAACATCATAGCCTCCCTCCATGCCCACAAATGCAATGAAAAGGATGTCTGGCTGTCCATACTGCCCATGGCGCATACATACGAGCTCAGCATCGGCGTACTCTACCCTATCTTCGTCGGGGCATGCGTCTACTATATCCAGAAGCCGCCGACACCTACCATACTGCTTTCGGCCATGAAGACGGTACGGCCGACGGTCATGCTTTCCGTGCCGCTGATCATAGAGAAAATCTACAAGAACAGCGTGCTTCCTACCATAAGACACAGCCGTGTGCTCAAGTGGATGAAAAGGCATACCCCTACCCTGCTTTGCAGGCTGATCGGACTGAAACTGAAAACTACGTTCGGCGGACGTCTGAAGTTCTTCGGCATAGGAGGTTCGAAACTTGACATCAAGGTCGAGGAATTCCTGAAAAAGGCCCGCTTCCCATACGCCATAGGCTACGGGCTGACTGAAACCGCCCCTCTCATATGCAATGCAGGCGTGAAATACACGAAACCCGGCTCGACCGGAGTGGCAGCCTACGGAGTGACAGTCAAGCTGATGAATGTCAATCCTGAAACAGGAGAAGGAGAGATAGTATGCAAGGGGGACAATGTCATGCTCGGCTATTACAAGGATCCGACCCGCACGAGGTCTGTATTCACGGACGACGGATGGTTCAGGACCAACGATCTGGCGAGCGTGGACGAAAAAGGGCGTTACTACATCAAAGGCAGGCTGAGCAACATGATTCTGGGACCGTCAGGGGAAAACATCTACCCTGAAGAAATAGAAAGCGTGATAAACAACATGGACGGGGTGAACGAATCCGTAGTTCTCGAACGCAACGGCCGTCTCGTCGCTCTGGTACAGTTCAACGACAATATCATAAACTGGAATCAGGAAGGGGAAGACCAGTTCTTCGAAAAGCTCCAGGCCAGAAAGGAAGCCATCCTGAGCTATGTGAACAGGCACGTGAACAAGTCTTCGAAAATCAACGATGTGGAAGTCGTCAAGGAGCCTTTTGAAAAGACAGCCACACAGAAAATCCGCCGGTACAAATACAAGAAGGACGCCGATGCGGGTACCGGAAAAGATGCCTCCGGCAATAAGGAAAAGCCGACAAACAAAGCGGAAGAAACCGCAGAAAAACAATAAAAAAAGAGGATGTCTGAATTCAGGCATCCTCTTTTTTTATTGTAATCGGATATTATTCCGCTACGACTTCGAATTTGAAAGTTCCCTTGATATCCTTGTAGCACTTCACTGAAGCCTCATAGACTCCTGTTTCCTTAACGGAATCAGCAAGGATAGTGATATCTTTCTTGTCCACTTCCACGCCTGCTGCTGCGAGAGCCTCGGCTATCTGGATCGTAGTCACGGAACCGTAGATCTTGCCGCTTTCGCTCACCTTTGCCGAAACCTTTACCGTAATTTCTGCAAGTTTTGCTGCAAGAGCCTCTGCATCAGCACGGAACTTGGCTTCCTTGTGGGCGCGCTGACGGATATTCTCTGCCAGAACCTTCTTTGCAGACGGAGTGGCAAGAATGGCGAACCCCTGAGGAATAAGGTAATTCAATGCGTAACCGTTCTTAACGTTTACGATATCATCTGCATGACCGAGATTGGCCACGTCTTTCTTCAATATAATCTCCATAAAATGTCCTCCGGCTTATTTCAAAAGGTCTGTAACATATGGAAGAAGTGCAAGATGCCTTGCCCTCTTTACTGCCTGGGCCACTTTCCTCTGGAATTTCAGTGAAGTTCCGGTGATGCGGCGAGGAAGAATCTTTCCCTGCTCGTTCAGGAATTTCTTGAGGAATTCAGCGTCCTTGTAATCTACATATTTGATACCGGCCTTCTTGAAGCGGCAGTATTTCTTTCTCTTCACCTCGACTGTAGGAGGGTTAAGATAACGGATTTCATTGTTCTGTGCCATAGTTTTTCCTCCTTATTTAGCCTGTTTGTTTGCTCTCCTCTTCTCTGCATAAGCCACTGCATGCTTGTCCATGGCGAATGTCAGGAACCTGATGATCCTCTCGTCACGGCGATACTGTGTCTCAAGAGATGCGATCAGCTGCGGATCGGCCTTGAATTCAATCAGATAATAAAATCCGGATGTTCTCTTCTTGATCGGATAAGCCAGCTGCTTGAGCCCCCAATCCTCTTCATACACTATCTCTCCACCATTATCCTTGATGAAGCCAGTGTACTTGGCAACCGCTTCCTTCATCTGGGCTTCAGACAAAACGGGAGTTGCAATGAAAACGGTCTCGTACTGTTTCATTTGTTTTTATAATTAATTGTTAATAAATAAATTGCCCATTCGTGCGCTGATTTTTTACACGAATGGGCTGCAAATATAGGAATAAATTCCTTTAAATCAAATTTTTTGCCGGCTATTTCTCCGGAATCGCCTCGAGGACAGCCTTCAGGAAATTCCAGCACTTCTCCACTGACGGGATATTCAGCCTCTCGTCCGGAGAATGCGGGCTCATGATGGTAGGTCCGCAGGATACCATGTCCCAATGAGGATAGGCTCCGCTCAGGATACCGCACTCGAGACCGGCATGGATAGCCATGACAGCCGGCTTCGCACCGTAGAGCCTTTCATATACCGACTGCATGGTATGAAGAATAGGCGAAGCCGCATTAGGAGCCCATCCGGAATAGCCTCCGGTAAACTCTACAGTACCGCCTGCCAGTTCCACAACCGCACGCATCCTTTCCGCCAGAAGGTCTTTCGCGGAATCCACCGAACTGCGCATCAGGGTCTTGATCATGAACATACCGTCTTCCGTCTTGATGATGGCCGTATTGTTCGATGTCTCCACCAGACCGGGCATCTGGTCGCTCATCCTTTCGACCCCTTCCGGAGTTGCCAGCAGGACACGGAGGCATCGCAGTGCATCTTCGTCCGCTATGCAGGACTCCGGTTCGCCGCAAGTCCTCATGGTGACATACAGCTGCGGATCCGTAGACTGATATTCGCTCTTCAGCACAGTCTGCAATTCGTGCAGGTACATATCCACCTCGCCGGTCTTCCCGTCAGGAACCAGCACGACGGCCGACGCCTCGCGCGGTATGGCATTGCGCATGTTCCCGCCTTCGGCCGAGGCCAGCTTCACCCCGAAATCGCGTACAAGAGGAAGCAGGACTCTGGCCAGCAATTTATTCGCATTGGCCCTGTACAGGATTATGTCCATGCCGGAATGTCCGCCCTTGCATCCACCTACAGTGATCATGGCGGCATTGTGCCAGCCATCAGGAACCGCCGTACTGCGATACGGGACGGATGCGGAAGCATCGAGTCCCCCGGCACATCCTATATACAGTTCGCCTTCTGTCTCGGAATCAAGATTAATCAGGATATCGCCTTTAAGAATCCCCGGCTTGAGGGCATTCGCACCGGTCATTCCGGTCTCTTCATCCACTGTGACCAGCACTTCGACTGGACCGTGCCTGAGATCTTCCGACTGCAGGACAGAGAGAGCCATGGCCACTCCCAATCCGTTGTCCGCTCCCAATGTCGTCCCTTTGGCCTTTACCCAATCGCCGTCTACCCATGTTTCTATCGGATCTTTCTCGAAATCATGCTCAACGTCCGGGTTTTTCTGCGGCACCATATCGCAATGCCCCTGCAGGATGACCCCTTTCCTGTTCTCCATTCCCGGAGTGGCAGGCTTCCTTATGATGATATTGCCTGTTTCATCCTTTATGGTCTCCAGTCCGAGGGACTTTCCGAATTCATACAGATACTCCACAGCCTTACCCTCTTTTTTCGAAGGACGGGGTATTCTGGTCAGATTATAGAAATTGTTCCAGACGATGGAAGGATTCAAATCTTTGATTGTCATGATATTGATTGTTTTAAGCCTTTACCTGTCAGAAGGAACGGAGATTTTCGTAATATTTGGCGACAGCCTTATTGTCCTGAGACTTCAGGACAAGATCGACAGGAAGAGTAGTTTCCTCTCCGAACTGATAGACCGGTATTCTGGCCTGCATCAGAGTGTTCTTGCCGTCGAGAACCCGGACACTGCATGTAGCCGGAATGCGGTAGACGATAACAGGCACCTTCGACTTCCCGGCCTTTTTCTTTCCTGTCTGCGGAGATGCGATCTTTTCCGGGATTATCTCCACGGCTACAGGCTTGCCGGAAACGCTTTCGGCAGGAAGAATGCCGGCGGTTTCGGAAAATCTGAAAGCCACATACATCTGGCTCTCGCGGTTTTTCGTAGGAACCAGATCCAATGTCACTTTCTGCGTCCCGTATTCGGAATATCCGATGAACAGGGAAAGATACTCCTGCTCCAGGCGTGAAATCTCCGCAAGGGCGGCACCCATGGCCGAGCCGGAGTAGGATGCATCCGTATCGCCCGTGATTATGCTCATGCGCTGTTCCCTGAGGGAGAAAATCATCTGGGCTATCTCCGCAGCCCTCTCCTCTTCCGTCTTTTCTACCACCATGTCATGTTGCATGGATATCCTGTCATAGGCGGACTCGCTCCTTACACTCTTGTATAAGGTGGCAGCCTCCGTGGTCAGATTGGCAGTCAGGGACTTGTCCGAATAATTTTCGCGGGCGATGACCGGGAATTTCCATGCCGGCGAACTTCCCGGCACTGATTCCGCAGAAGACACCAGACCGGATGCAGTCAGCTTCAGGAAAGCCGTGGCTGCCTCTTCTCCGCGCAGGTTCAGCAGATACCTCCTCGACAGATCCGCCTCGGCGTATGGAGTCAGACTCACGCTTGAAAGTGTATATGAAACCTCATCGGCAGTCCTGACGTCTATGCCAAGATATTTGGCAGCATATTGCGCATAAGGGCCTGCATAATAATTCTCCCTGATCGCCTCCACATCAATGGTCAGAGTAGTGGACGGCAGCGAATATGCCACTGTCCCCACAGGATCGTCGCCATAGTAAACGAGCCTGTCTTTTCTGGCAGATGCCGGATCCGCTGTCAGGACAGCCATTGCCAGCGCGATCATCAAAAACGTTCTTCTCATAGTTCCAGAATTTATAAAGTTTAAAATTTCCACCTTTTATGACTCCAAAGCCAGTTGTACGGAGTCTCCCTGATATCCGCCTCCAGAAGATCGAGATACTTCCTCATGATGCTTTCAGGAGTTTCCTCGGCCGCATTCCGGCAGACAGGCACGAAAGTCATCTCATAATGCCCCCTCGACACCGGCTTCATCCTCAGATACAGGACGCTCATCCCGAGCTTGTGGGCCAGCCCTGCGCTTCCCAGCATGACATTCGTCTTCTGATTCAGGAACGGCCCGACATCATGCGACACCGAATAAGGATACTGGTCCGTAGGATAAACATAGATGAACTTTTCATTCCTGTGCTTGATGGCATACCTGAGAATGTGCTTGGTCTCTATCTGTCCTTCATAGCCTCCTTCTACCTTTATCGGGCATGAACGGTTCCGCTTGAAGACTTCGTTCCAGACATGGCTGTGGAGCCTGCGGTAAATCACCTTCACGATATTCTCGTCTCCCGGGTAATCCGTTTCCGGGTCGTAATTATAGCACCAAAGCCCTCCGAGCAGCTCCCAGTTTCCGCAATGCGAATACAGCACAGTGACGCTCGGCGACGATTCATATGCTTCCCGAAGCACCTCGAAATTCGTGTAACTGCATATCCGTGATTCATGGATGCGCCTGTAGTCCGAGCCGCAGAACCATACCGCCTCCGCGAAGATTTCCCCGAGATGGCGGTAGAACAGCGAAGCTACGGACTTGATTTCCCCGTAATTCATCCTCGGGAACGATCTGGCAATGTTGGCGATGACCACGTCCCTCCTGTAATGCAGTACGGACTTCATGAACCATGACATGATATCGCCCCAGAAATAATGGAATTTCAGAGGCAGTTTTCCGAAAAGCCTCATGACAGCCACTATCGACCTTATCGCGAATTCCGATTTCCAGTTACCCATAATCCGTGCAATATCTTACATGTACCTGTGCCTGACTTGAGGCACAATCTTGACAAATATACCATAAATTTTCGTATGAGAGACAATTTTTCAGACTTCGGAAAAAATTTATTTTGTACCTTTGCCCTCCGGGCAATTCCGGACCGTACCTCCGGGTCCGTCCGTCGCCCCTTATCGGACAAAACAATATAATATTATAAAGTATGTTCAAAGGTCAACCAAAAGGACTGTTTGCCTTGGCTCTCGCCAATACCGGCGAGCGTTTCGGCTACTACACAATGCTGGCTATCTTCATGCTGTTCCTGCAGGCGAAATTCGGCTTCAGTGCGGCCATAGCCGGACAGATTTACGCCATTTTCCTCGCCGGAGTCTACTTCATGCCTCTTTTCGGAGGATGGCTTGCAGACAAGATAGGTTTCGGCAAGTGCGTCACCACGGGAATAGCCGTCATGTTTCTCGGCTATCTGTTCCTTGCCATACCTACAGGCGCGGATGCCCTGGGAAAGGCAGCCATGTTCGGTGCGCTGACTCTGATAGCTGTCGGCACCGGACTGTTCAAGGGAAATCTTCAGGTAATGGTCGGGAATCTGTATGATGACCCGAAGTATTCATCGAAGCGGGATGCCGCATTCAGCCTGTTCTACATGGCCATAAACATCGGCGCGATGTTCGCTCCGAGCATGGCGAAAGCCGTCACCAACTTCTTTCTCGGAAAAGACGGCCTTTATTATGACGCGAATATCCCGTCTCTGGCCCATCAGTTTCTGGGCCATACCATAACCCCGGAAAATTCCGCCAAGCTGGCCGATCTCGCAGCCTCCATGACGGGGACCGCAGACCTGACAGCATTCAGCCAGCTGTACATTGACAAACTCTCCACAGCATACAGCTACGGATTCGGAGTAGCCTGCATCTCGCTCGTCATTTCCGTACTGATATATTTCTGCTGCAGGCCATGGTTCAAACATGCGGACATAAATGCCAAACAGGCACAGGCCGCCCACATCGACGAGCCGGAACTCACTCCGCAGCAGACGAAAAGCCGCATCACGGCTCTCCTTCTCGTATTCGCCGTCGTGATATTCTTCTGGATGGCATTCCACCAGAACGGTGCGACCATGACTTTCTTCGCCAGAGACTATACACAGCCTGTCGCTGAAGGTTTCACCAGAATCGGTTTCAACATCTGGAGCCTGTTCCTGATAGCCGTATCCATATACACGCTTTTCAGCGTATTCCAGTCCGAAACGACGAAAGGTAAGACCATTTCAGGCATTGCCACTCTGGCACTCTGGGGCGGCGCATACGCCATTTACTCATCCATGGATCAGTCATTCAGCATACAGCCGTCCGACTTCCAGCAGTTCAATCCGTTCTTCGTGGTAGCGTTGACTCCGGTATCGCTGGCCATATTCGGTTCACTGGCTAAAAAAGGAAAGGAGCCGTCAGCGCCGCGCAAGATAGGGCTCGGTATGCTGGTAGCGGCAGCAGGCTTCTTCATTCTGACGATGGGATCGCTGGGGCTGGCTTCGCCGAAAGAGCTCGGCGGTACGGTAAGCGATGTGCTCGTATCACCTAACTGGCTCATATCCACATACCTCGTGCTGACTTTTGCAGAGCTTCTGCTCTCCCCTATGGGAATTTCCTTCGTATCGAAAGTGGCTCCGCCGAAATACAAGGGCATGATGATGGGATGCTGGTTTGCCGCTACGGCCATAGGAAACTATCTGGTATCCATCCCGGCTCTGCTCTGGGACAAAGTCCCTCTCTGGGGCGTATGGACTCTGCTCATAGCGCTGTGCCTGATTTCCGCACTTTTCATCTTCTCGATAATGAAGAAACTGGAAAACGCTACGAACTGATTTCGATTGAGGGAGGCCCGAAAGATTTAGGGTCTCCCTCAATCGTCTTTTCGAAAGACTGGCCTGTCTTAACCCTCGCAGACTTTTGATTCGACCTCTTTAAATATAATAGTCGCAATTATACTTGTTCAGGATGTCCATCTGCGTGTAATTATCCTTTTTCGCCGGAGCCTCATGCAGTATCAGATAATCCGTGATGGCTGTGATGGCCGATGCGGCCTGTCTGTCGGAATGCTGGGCGATAAGAGCCTGTACGTAACCGTCCCTCAAGGCATAGAGATTCCTTTCGAGCACATCGAATCCCACTACCCTGCATGTCCTTATGCCTCTGTCCCGAAGATAGTCGGCGATGAAATGCACTCTCGAATTGCACATGACGATATACTTGTCAGGATCGGGGTCATCCTCGAACATCTTGTCCAGAGTCCTGTAACGTAGCTCCGTATTCTTCGGATCTATGAACGTGTTTTCCACCCGGCAGTCAGGATAATGCTCAGAGATATAGTCTACAAGTCCTGTCCTTCTGGTGATGGTAGGGTCCGAAAGCCCCCTCTTGTCCCTTTCGATTCTGATGACATGAACCTTGCGCACATCCCTTCCGTCAGTCAGGATATCAGCGCACAGATAGCCGCTCTGATACATCGGCATTCCGAAATACGCCAGATAGCCGTCATCCTCCAGTTTCGAATCTATGTAGACATACGGAATCTGCTTTTCGGAAAGCTCTTTCACGAATTTGAGAGTCTCGTTCCTGAACATCGGGGCGATAATCACGCCGGACGGTCCGGAAGCCATGACTTCGGCGCAGGCAGCCTGAAAAGAGTCCAGATCATACTGGTCATAAAGGGTCGCACCTATGCTGATTCCGAATCTGCCTGCATATTCACGGCCTATTTCTATGCCTTTTTCCGTCAGTTCCCAGAACTCCCCGTCATTGAACTCCGGAATTATGCAGGAAATATGGAAATTCTTCTTCGTCGCCAGTATCGATGCATATAAATTCGGCCTGTAGCCCAGCTCCTCCACTACCTTGAGAATCCTTTCCCTACTTCTGGCTGAAACTTCGCCTCTGTTGTGCAGGACGCGGTCCACAGTCCCCTTTGAGACACCGGCCGCTCTGGCAACATCATTTATCGTAATTTTATTTCCGTCATGCATGGCAACTTCGAAATCTGGCCGAAACCGTAAACAAGCACAAAATTATATTATAATTTCATGTTTTCAAATATACAATTTTTTCCGTTACCGAGCACGGAAATTAAAAATAATTTCTATCTTTGCAAGGATTAACACTACACGACTATTAACTTTCAAAAAAATTATACAATGCCTAAAGTTATCACATTCGGAGAAATCATGCTCAGACTTTCCACACCTGGATATCTGAGATTTTCCCAAGCCAAGGAATTTGCCGCTACATTCGGCGGAGGAGAAGCCAATGTGGCCGTATCACTTGCAAATTACGGTGTAGAGACAGAGTTTGTCACCCGTTTTCCTAAAAACGACATTGCAGCGAGCTGCATCAAGGATCTTCACAGCTATGGCGTCGGCACCAAGCATTGCGTTTTCGGCGGAGACAGGCTTGGAATCTATTTCCTTGAGACAGGTGCGGTGGCCCGTGCCAGCAAAGTAGTGTACGACAGGGCTCATTCCGCGATTTCCGAGATTGAAAAAGGGATGATCGACTGGGAGAAGGTGTTCGAGGGCGCAGACTGGTTCCACTGGACAGGCATCACACCGGCTATCAGCCAGGGCGCGGCAGATGTATGTCTTGAGGCTATCAAGGCTGCAAACAAGCTCGGCGTCACAGTATCATGCGACCTGAACTACAGAAAGAACCTCTGGAAATACGGCAAGACAGCTTCTGAAGTAATGCCGGCTCTCGTGGAAGGATGCGATGTCATTCTCGGAAATGAGGAGGACGCAGAAAAAGTGTTCGGAATCAAACCTGAAGGCTTCGATGTCACAGCTACCAAGGGAGAGGTCAACGCAGCCGAATTCGAAAGCGTATGCAAGCAGCTGATGGCCAAATTCCCTCGCGCCAAGAAAGTCATCATCACTCTCCGCGGCTCCATCAATGCCAATCACAACACTTGGGGAGGCGTACTTTATGACGGCGCCAAACTGTACCAGTCACCGAGATACGACATCACCCACATCGTAGACCGCGTGGGCGGAGGCGACTCTTTCATGGGCGGACTCATCTACGGTCTCCTGACATACAAGGGCGATGACCAGAAGGCCCTTAATTTCGCCGTGGCTGCATCATGCCTGAAGCACACGATATTCGGCGACTACAATCAGGTGACGGTGGCCGAAGTGGAGAACCTGATGAAAGGCGACGGATCAGGCAGGGTTTCAAGATAATATCAACAGAACGTAAATTTCAAATCATGGCAAAATACAGCAAACTTGAAGTTCTGGCAGCAGTGAAAGAGACAGGCATGGTTCCTGTTTTCTACAATGCCGATCCGGAAATCGCCAAGAATGTAGTCAAGGCATGCTACGAAGGCGGCGTGCGTGCTTTCGAATTCACGAACCGCGGAGATTTCGCGCAGGAAGTCTTCGGAGAACTCGTAAAATTTGCGAATAGGGAGCTTCCGGGAATGATTCTCGGAGTAGGTTCGGTAGTGGATCCGGCCACTGCGGCCCTCTACATCCAGCTCGGGGCGAATTTCGTGGTAGGACCACTGTTCAACCCTGAAATAGCTCCGATTTGCAACCGCAGACTGATACCGTATTGCCCGGGATGCG
The DNA here is from genome assembly GCA_944323845.1 of uncultured Bacteroidales bacterium. Lineage (GTDB taxonomy): Bacteria > Bacteroidota > Bacteroidia > Bacteroidales > UBA932 > Cryptobacteroides. The sequence continues at coordinate 25,879 of CALUUA010000013.1, read as the reverse complement.
GCTCCGTATCCGAAATCGGCAAGGCTCAGGAACTCGGCTGCGACCTCTGCAAGGTATTCCCGGGCGATGTGCTCGGGCCGGCTTTCGTGAAAGGCCTCCGTGCTCCGATGCCGTGGAGCCAGATAATGGTCACCGGCGGAGTGAAGCCGACAAAGGAAAATCTCGAAGGATGGTTCAAGGCAGGCGTGACTTGCGTCGGAATGGGCAGCAATCTTTTCCCTAAGGATGTGATAGCCGCCAAAGAGTGGAGCAAGATCACGGAACTCTGCAAAGGAGCTCTTCAGATCATCAAGGAAGTACGCTAATTTTTAAAAGAATGGAACAATCGACAACTAAAAAACTGATGACCAACTGGAGATGGTGGATGGTGGTGCTGCTTTTCGTGGCCACTACTGTAAACTATCTCGACAGGCAGGTCCTCTCCCTTACATGGAAAGACTTCATTGCTCCTGAATTCCACTGGACAGACAACGACTATGGTACAATCACCGCCATATTCTCGATCGTCTATGCGATATGCATGTTGTTTGCCGGCAAATTCGTGGACTGGATGGGCACCAAGAAAGGATACCTCTGGTCCATAGGAGTCTGGTCTACCGGAGCCTGTCTCCATGCAATCTGCGGATGGCTTACCGTCCATATCGAAGGTTATGACAACGCCGCTGCGATGACAGCTGTCCAAGCAGGTTCCACCGCCGCCCTGGCCATAGCATCCACCAGTGTATGGCTGTTTCTGGCCGCAAGATGCGTTCTGGCCCTCGGTGAGGCAGGAAACTTCCCTGCCGCCATCAAGGTGACTGCTGAATATTTCCCTAAAAAGGACAGGGCGTTCGCTACGTCAATCTTCAATTCAGGCGCGTCTATTGGCGCCCTCTTAGCACCGGCCAGCATACCGGTCCTTGCACAGTTCTTCAAGGACCACGGAGTAGGCGGCGGATGGGAAATGGCTTTCGTCATCATCGGTGCCCTCGGTTACATCTGGATGGGGTTCTGGATTTTCATGTATAACAAGCCTGAAAAGTCCCGCTTTGTGAACAAGGCAGAGCTTGAATATATCAATCAGGACTATACTGAAGAAGAAAATGCAGCTGCCGCAGCCGAAGAGGAAGGCAAGAAGGAAAAATCCATTTCTCTCTGGAAATGCTTCACTTACAGACAGACCTGGTCATTCATCGTCGGCAAGTTCTTCACCGACGGCGTATGGTGGTTCTATCTGTTCTGGGCTCCGGCCTATTTCTCTGACCAGTACGGCTATGCTTCAAGTTCAGGCATGGGTGTGGCCCTTATCACCACTCTTTATGCCATAGTGACGATTCTTTCTATCTTCGGTGGCTACTTACCTAAACTTTTCGTCGAGAAGAAAGGCATGAACCCGTACAACGGCCGTATGCTCGCAATGCTCATATTCGCATTCCTTCCGCTGCCGGCACTTTTCGCACAGGGAGCCGGTGCGTTTTCAGCATGGTGGCCTGCCATCATCATAGGACTGGCAGGAGCAGGGCATCAGGCATGGTCTGCAAACCTGTTCTCCACTATCGGAGACATGTTCCCTAAATCAGCCATTTCTACCATCACAGGTATAGGCGGTATGGCTGGAGGTATAGGCTCGTTCTTCATACAGAAAGGCGCCGGCGCCCTGTTCACATATTCTGAAAATGCAGGGGCGGCCTTCCAGTTCATGGGATTCGAAGGCAAGTCTGCCGGATATATGATAGTATTCTGCGGATGCGCCGTGGCATATCTCATTGCCTGGGCAATAATGAAGGCTCTCGTGCCTAAATACAAGAAAATCGAGGCTTGATTTTCAATACCAAATCCTTAATACATCATCAATCGGACTTATGTTCCGGAGAAAGAGGATGGCCGCGAAGGCCCTCCTCTTTTTTCATCTCCAGCCGCAGCACTCCGATGACTGACAAAATGACAGGGAAAGTACGGTGGCAGATAATTTGTATTTCCGGAACGGAAAAAACGACAGATTATGAAAAATAACATAAAGGAGATGCCACAGGAAAACAAGGACATCCAGACCGAAGAACTTGGAAAAGAGCCGGTACAGACCCCTGAGGAGGGTCAGGGTGCGGGCGAGAAGCCGACGGATGCGGAAAGCCATGACGACAAGGAAGTCAAAAAACCGAAAAAGGACAAATGTCAGGAAAAGATCGAGGCCCTCGAAAAACAGGTCAAAGAACTGACTGACAAAATAGCAAAGGAAAAGGATGACTATGTCAGGCTCATGGCTGAATTCGACAATTTCAGGAGAAGGACTTCTCAGGAAAAGCTGAATCTGGTGAATGTCGCCGCAGAAGATACCATAAAGGGGCTGCTTCCTGTGCTTGATGACTGCGAACGGGCTATGGAAACTCTCGCCAAATCAGACGACAATCCGGCAGCTAAAGAAGGTACAGAACTCATTTTCAGCAAATTGTCAGGCTATCTCAAATCCAGGGGACTCGACAGGATAGAGGCGAAAGGAGCAGAATTCGACACCGATCTGCACGAAGCGGTGGCACAGTTCCCCGTTCAGGACGAGAACATGAAAGGCAAGATCTATGATGTCGTGCAGACCGGTTACACTCTGAACGGAAAAGTAGTCAGATTCGCAAAAGTCGTTGTAGGCATTTAAGGAACGGGAGGAACGATCATGGCTGAAAAAAGAGACTATTACGAAGTCCTCGGGGTCAGCAGGAACGCTACCGATGAGGAAATCAAGAAAGCATACAGGAAGAAAGCTATCCAGTATCATCCGGACAAGAATCCGGGGAACAAGGAAGCCGAGGAAAAATTCAAGGAAGCGGCCGAAGCATATGATGTACTGAGCAACAAGGAAAAAAGGGCCAGATACGACCAGTTCGGACATGCAGGACTGGACGGACAGCCGGGACCTGACTTCAGCGGAGGCTTCGGGAATCTGAACGACATACTCCGGGATCTGTTCGGAGGAGGATTCGGAGGCTTCAGCGGGTTCGGAGGCTTCGGCGGATTCGGTTCCGGTTCCGGACAGAACGGAGGAGGTTCGCAGAGAGTCTACAGGGGCCGCGACATCCGTGTCAGGGTTCAGCTGACGCTCGAAGAGATAGCACACGGGACAGAAAAGGACATTCAGATAGAGCGGAATGTACCATGTCCTGACTGCGGAGGGAAGGGAGCCAGAAACAGTTCTGACATAAAGACCTGCCCTTCATGCAAGGGAACCGGACAGATCAGAAGGGTCGTAAACAGCTTCTTCGGGCAGACAGTTTCATATTCGACATGCCAGCAATGCAACGGTGAAGGCAAGATCATTTCAAACCCTTGCCATACTTGTTCCGGCACAGGACTCGTCCGCAAGAAAGAGACAGTAAGGGTCAGGATTCCTGCAGGTGTCGAAGACGGGATGCAGCTCACCATGACCGGTCAGGGACACGGAGCCAAGAACAACGGCGTGAACGGAGACCTGCTTATAGTAATCAACGAGATAAGCCATCCGGAAATCAAGCGTGACGGAAACAACCTCATGTACACCAAGGTCATATCCATCCCGGAAGCCATTCTGGGCGCAACGGTCGAAGTGCCATGCCTCGACGGGAAATATAATGTAAAGGTAGAACCCGGCACTCAGTCCGGAACAGTCATAAGGCTGAAAGGAAAGGGTCTTCCGAGTGTAAACGGCTACGGTACCGGCGACATGTATGTCAAGTTTGCAGTCTGGATACCTAAGAAACTCAGCAAGGAAGACAGGGAGCTTATGTCGAGGCTGTCTTCAAGCGAAAGTTTCAGGCCTAACCCCACGAAGGAAGACAAGAATTTCTTCGACAGATTGAGGGACATGTTCTGATTCCGTGATTGAATCGGACAAATTATTCAAAAAAATTTGCCAAATAAAAATTAATTTGTACTTTTGCAGTCCCAAAATAAAAGCAACCTCTTGCGTCGGGCATGGAATGCGTAATGTTGCCACTAAAATTTATTAAGCGATGGATTTAATCAAAGTTGTAGAACAGGCATTTGCCAATGAAAAGGTAGCTGCCTTTCCTAAATTCAAGGCAGGTGACACGATAACAGTCACCTATAAGATTAAAGAAGGCGACAAGGAAAGACTTCAGAAGTTCAAAGGAGTAGTCCTTCAGCTCAGGGGAGCATCTCCGGCTACAAAGACCTTCACTGTCAGGAAAATCTCCAACGGCATCGGAGTGGAAAGGATATTCCCGTTTGCTTCACCGTTCATCGAGAGCATCGAACTGAACAAAGTCGGAAAAGTACGCAGGGCAAGAATATTCTACCTCAGGAAACTTTCCGGAAAGAAGGCAAGGATCAAGGAGAAAAAGCTTTCCATCCTGAAAGAAGAAAATGCATGACATATCAGGCTTCGGCCTGAAACCGGCCCCATAGCTTAACTGAATAGAGCATCTGACTACGGATCAGAAGGTTACAGGTTTGAATCCTGTTGGGGTCACAAGAAAATTGACGGTCGGGAAAATTTCCGACCGTCAATTTTTCATATCATAACGGCAGGCATACACATTGACCTGCATAAAAAAATTCACGAGGCAATCACACATCAGTGACCACCCCGCTACTTAACCTAAACTTAAACTATGAAAAACTTCGTGGCAAATATAGGGATTTTTCATTTTCCTCCAACATCCACGATGCGGATTTTCGCATAATTCAACATCAGAATCTTCTCTCCGTAATCATCAAACGCTATTTTCGCCTTTTTCCCGGCAGCATCTCCGGAAATTTCCCTGATGTAGCCGAAACCGAAACGGTTATGCTCCACACGCTGACCGATCGCCAGCTGCATGACAGGAGACGGCTGGAAATCATAGTTCTCCGAACGGGGTTTCACCACCTGTGCAGGTCGGCGGAACGGGGTCACAGTCACGGCCGGACTTTTCCGTACCGGCGGGAGAGGGGCGGCTTCCCTGCTGGAATCGTTTCCCGAATGAGCATCCAACGGATTGAGTATGTAACCGGGATCTATCTCCTTGATGAAGCGGCTCGGATAATTGGATTCATGCTTGCCGTTTCTCATACGCGTAGTGGCGAATGAGAGCCATACAGCTTTCATCGCCCTTGTCATAGCGACGTAGAAGAGCCGTCTTTCCTCTTCTATGTCGCTTTCAGACGCCAGAAAACCTCCGGAAGGGAAGAGATTCTCCTCCAGACCGGCAATGAAGACATACGGAAATTCCAGCCCTTTTGATGAATGCGCAGTCATCAGCGTCACCTTATTGTCCGAATCCTCGTCATCTTCGGCGTCCACCGCGCTCAACAGTGACACGTTCTCCAGAAAATCGCCCAACGTCACAACAGGAAGGTCGCTGGCGGTAATTTCCGCATCTTCTGTCGCTCCAGCCAGCATTTCCTCGAAATATTCGTTTTTCCGCTCTTCCACGAAAGACCTGACACTGTTCAGCAATTCTTCGATATTCGCCGTCTTCGACTGGCCTTCGACACTGGTATCGCTCTTGTACAGCTCCAGAATACCGGTGCCTGCGGCAATGTCCATGGCCAGATCTCCGGCATCGTCCTTTCCGATACGGCTTCCGTATCCGGCTATCATGGAACAGAACTCCCGGATCTTCACTACAGCCGCCCCTTTCAGTCCATAACTGTCCAGATCATCGGAAAATGCAGCCTTGAACAAGGTTATCCCCTTGTCGATGGCAGCCGCAGTCAATGCCCCGAGAGACGTATTGCCTATGCCTCTGGCCGGTTTGTTCACTATTCTCTTGAAAGACTCGTCATCATCCTGATTGGACGCAAGCTTGAAGTAGGCCATCAGGTCCTTGACTTCCGCCCTGTCGAAAAAGGAATTGCCCGAATATATCCTGTAAGGAATGTTCCGTCTGCGCAAAGCCTCTTCCAGTACCCTTGACTGGGAATTGGTCCTGTAAAGGACAGCAAAATCCTTGTACGAAGCCGATTCCGAGTGTATTCTGGACAGGATTTCGGAGACTATGAGCATGGCCTCCTCCTGCTCGGTATATGCACTGATCAGTTTTATCTTGTCGCCTTCCTCCCCTCCTGACCAGCATTTTTTCGGGATTCTCGCGGAATTTCTGGCGATCAGCGAATTGGCCGCATTTACAATGGTCTGCGTCGAACGGTAATTCCTCTCCAGCCGGAAAAGATGAAAATCCGGATAATCGTTCCTGAAATTCAGGATATTCTCGATCTTGGCACCTCTGAAAGCATAGATGGACTGGGAATCGTCGCCGACCACGCACAGATTGCGATGGCCCGCACTCAATTTCTTGAGAATCAGATACTGTGAATAGTTCGTATCCTGATACTCGTCCACCATTATATAAAGGAAGCGGGAAGCTATTGATTCCAGTGCTTCAGGGTGATCCCTGAGCAATATGTTCATGTTCAGCAGGATATCGTCGAAATCCATGACATTGGACTGTTTGCATTTCTTTGCATACAGTCTATAGATTTCGAAAATCTTCGGTTTTCTGGAAGCGGTGTCATTCTGGATGACAGTGGCATTGCGTGCATAACCTTCCGCAGTCGTCAGATTATTCTTGGCCATGGATATCCGCGACAATACATCCTTGGGCTTGTAGACCTTGTCGTCCAGCTGGAGTTCCTTCAGGCAGGTCTTGATCGCACTGATGGAATCGCCTGTGTCATAGATGGTAAAGTCCTTCCGGTATCCTAGAAGTTCGGCATATTCACGGAGAAAACGGATGAAGACGGAATGGAAAGTCCCCATGAACAGCCTTCTGGCAGGCTTCTCCCCTACCATCCGGGCTATCCTTTCCTTCATTTCCGTGGCAGCTTTTTTAGTGAAAGTCAGCGCCAGGATGCGCTCCGGAGGACAGCCCGTCTCCAGAATATGCGCTATCCGGCAGGTCAGCACCCTCGTCTTGCCGGAACCGGCCCCTGCCACTATCAGCACAGGTCCGTCCGTGCAGCGGACAGCATTCTCCTGCTCAACATTCAACCCTTCGAAAATAGTACTGATTTTGTTTTCCATAATGGCGCGAAAATACGAAAAATTTAAGTATCTTCGCGACGGTTTTCTGAAAATACGCAAAAACGGTTTAAATAATGTCTAACATCATCGAATTGAAAAGAGGACTGGACATCCCGATAGCAGGGGCGGCAGTCCAGAAAGTAAAGAAGGTGGTCAATCCTGATGTTGTAGCTGTCAAGCCTACGGACTTCCGTGGTCTCATTCCGAGACTTCTTGTAAAAGAAGGCGATACAGTGCTCGCCGGTTCACCTGTCTTTGCCGACAAACTTTCTCCGGAAATCCTTTTCACTTCTCCTGTAAGCGGTACGGTCTGCGAGATCGTCCGCGGGGAAAAAAGGAAATTGCTGGAGATCCGCATCAAGGCTGACAAGGAACAGAAGTACGAGAATTTCGGAACGGCCAAGGTAAATTCTCTGGATGAGGCCTCCATCAAGGAGAAACTTCTTGAAAGCGGACTGTGGCCTGCCCTGGTCCAGAGACCTTACGGAATCATCGCCAAACCTGCCGACAGGCCGAAAGCCATTTTCATATCGGCATTCTCTACGGCTCCGCTTGCCGCAAATCCAGAATTCGCGCTCAAAGACGAGTTCGAGAACATCCAGACCGGCATCAATGCCCTCAACAAGCTGACAAAAGGAGGAGTACATGTCTCATTCAACAGAGCAAACTACGCCGGCACCCCATTCCACAAATTCGAGAACATAGTTTCGCACATCTTCGGAGGGAAACACCCTGCGGGGAATGTCGGAGTACAGATCAGCCATATTTCGCCTATTATGAAAGGCGATGTCGTATGGACAGTTTCTCTCATGATGGTAGCCGCCATCGGAAAACTTTTCAATACCGGCAAATATGATATGGGCAGGCTTGTGGCAGTCACAGGTCCGGCAGCTGCCGATCCTTCTTACGTGAAAGGCATAGCCGGAATGTCCATGAAGGATATCGCGGAGTACTGCCGTCCTGACGAAAATGTCCGCTTCATCAGCGGTGATGTCCTGACCGGCACGAATGTAGGGGCCGATGGATTCCTTGGATTTTACGACAATCAGGTTTCCCTCATAAAGGAAGGCACGGACTGCGAAATCCTCGGATGGGCAAAGCCGTTCAGGACCAAACAGTTCAGTGCATCGAAAGCCTATTTCTCATGGCTCACCCCGGGCAAGAAATACGAGATGGACACCAACACGCACGGCGAGCCTCGCGCTTTCGTGCTTTCGAATGTCTACTCCAAAGTGCTTCCTATGGACATCTATCCGGTATATCTGCTCAAGGCATGTCTGGCACAGGACATAGACAAGATGGAGCAGTTCGGAATCTATGAAGTCATCGAGGAAGATCTCGCCCTATGCGAATTCGTCTGCCCGTCCAAGATTGCCATTCAGGCCATCCTGAGCGACGGGATAAACCTTATGTTGAAAGAAATGGCTTAATTATCAGGGGTATGAACGGATTAGTGAAATTTATGCATAAAATAAAGCCGACCTTCAGTGAAGGCGGCAAGCTCAGCTTCCTGCATTCTACTTTCGAAGCTTTTGAATCTTTCCTTTATGTCCCTGGAACGGTAACGGCAAAAGGAACCCATGTAAAAGACGCCATTGACCTGAAAAGGGTCATGATTATAGTGGTTCTGGCGCTTGTGCCGAGCCTCCTTTTCGGAATATGGAACACAGGATACCAGCATGATCTGGCTTTCGGGCTCGGCTGGGGATTCTGGCAGATGGTATGGTACGGATTCGTGAAGATCATACCTCTTTATCTGGTATCATATATAGTAGGTCTGGGAATAGAATTCATCTCCGCCCAGATCAGAGGCCATCAGGTTAATGAGGGCTATCTTGTGACCGGAATGCTGATTCCGCTTATCGTACCTATTGATGTTCCGCTCTGGATGCTGGCCATTGCCGTGGCATTCGCGGTAATCATAGGCAAGGAGATTTTCGGCGGCACAGGCATGAACATATGGAATCCGGCGCTTCTTTGCCGTGCATTTCTGTTCTTCTCGTATCCAAGCAAGATGTCCGGCGACACGATCTGGACCGGCGGTCTGACAAGATATCTCAGCGACGGCACAGCCTACGCATGCGGGAATGGCGTTGTAGACGGATTCTCCGGAGCTACTCCGCTTGTCCACGCAGGACAGGGAATCCAGGGTCTTGACAGCGCAGGTCTGTCATTCATGGATCTTTTCATAGGAAACATCGGCGGAGCAGTCGGAGAAACATCTGTAATAGCCATCCTGCTCGGAGCCATCCTGCTTATATGGACAGGCGTAGCCAGCTGGAAGATAATGCTCTCTTCTGTCATCGGTGCCTTGGCAATAGGATTTCTCGCCAATGCCCTGGCTACTGATGCCACTCCATACCTGCAGCTTCCTGCATGGTATCATCTCGTTCTCGGAGGCTTCGCATTCGGAACCGTCTTCATGGCTACAGACCCTGTAACCTCAGCCCAGACTGAAACCGGCAAATGGATATACGGTTTTCTGGTAGGAGCATTGACAGTGACTGTCAGACTGTTCAATCCGGGCTATATGGAAGGCATGATGCTGGCCATCCTGCTGATGAATACCTTCGCACCTCTGATTGACCATTATGTGGTCGAGGTTTCCCTGAAGAAAAAGGCTAAAAAAGTTAAAATCGCTTAAACTACACAGGTATGAACACTAACGGCAATACATATACAGTAATATATTCGACCGTACTTGTCGTACTGGTCGCTGCGATTCTGGCTTTTGTGGCTATGAGCCTGCAGGACAAACAGAATGAGAACATCAAGCTGGAGACCATAGGCAAACTTCTCGGAGCCGCATCCCAGGTAGATACGACGTTCACCATCGAAGAGGACGCAGACGTTCTCGGACTTTATGCCGACAATATCGTGGCAGCGTTCTTCGTCGACGGGAACGGAGAGAAAGTACAGGACATGAATACCGGAAAGGAAGACAAGAACAAGATCGAAGTGACCACCACTTCCGACCTCAAGGCCCAGAACGACAAGTTCAAGAAACTTGAGGAAGGAGAGAGCGGACTTCTTTCCGAACTCAGACTGCCTGTCTATATTTTTGACATCAAAGGCCACAAGGTGACTGTAATACCATGCTACGGTGCAGGTCTCTGGGGGCCTATCTGGGGCTATCTCGCCCTGGACGAGGACGGAAAGACCATTGACGGCGCCATTTTCGACCATAAGGGAGAAACGCCCGGTTTGGGATCAAAAATCGCAGACAAGCCTTTCTACGGCAAATTCCACGGAAAGACATTCAATATGACAGGGGAAGACATGTTCACCGTAGCCAAGATCACGGCGATTACGGAACCTGAACACAGCGTGGATGCGATCAGCGGCGCCACCATCACTTCCCAGGCTCTCGGGAAAAGCATTAATCTGTGGGCCAAATACTACAAGCCGTATCTGGAAGAAGCTGCACGACAGGCTGAAAAAACCGCGGTATCCGACAGTACTCTGGCTGCCGGCACTATGGCAGAACCTATAGACTCTGTAAAGACAGCGGCTGCCGATGCTGTTGAAACCAATGTAAATGTGGAGGAATAGAAAATGAGTGACATTAATTATAAAGAAGTATTGTTGAAGCCGATATTGAAGGGCAACCCTGTTACGGTACTCGTCCTCGGTATCTGTTCTTCTCTGGCAGTGACCGTCCAGATGGAGGGAGCATGCGTAATGGCTCTGTCCGTCATAATCGTCACCGGCCTTTCGAGTTTCGTAGCCTCATTGCTCAGGAATACGATTCCTAACAGAATCAGAATCATCGTACAGCTCGTCATAGTGTCGCTGATGGTAATACTTGTGGACCAGATTCTGAAGGCATACGCATACAGCGTCAGCAAGACATTGTCAGTGTACGTGGGACTTATCATTACGAACTGTATCGTGATGGGACGTATCGAAGCTTTTGCCCTCGGCAACAAGCCGATCCCGTCACTGCTCGACGGACTGGCAAACGGTGTAGGCTACGGACTTATTCTCGTAGTAGTGGCCTTCTTCAGGGAAATTCTCGGATCCGGAACCATTTTCGGAATCCGGATCATCCCACAGTCATTCTATGACGCCGGCTACATGGACAACGGTCTTATCATCCTGCCGCCTATGGCGCTGATACTTCTCGGCATAATCATTTGGATACAGAGAAGTTTCCAGAAAGACCTTCAGGAATAATAACATCAAACTCGAATCGAAATGGAATATATAAGCTTGTTCGTCAAGTCAATTTTCGTTGACAACATGATATTCGCCTACTTTCTGGGCATGTGCTCGTATCTGGCGGTATCGAAAAACGTAAAAACGGCTACCGGTTTGGGTGTTGCTGTAGTATTCGTCCTTCTGGTAACCCTGCCTATCAACTATCTCCTGAATGAGTTCGTACTGAAACCCGGAGCTCTTTCAAGATGGCTCGGAGACTCTTTCGCCGATATTGACCTGAGCTTCCTGAGTTTTATCGTATTCATAGCGGTAGTGGCTGCATTTACGCAGATAGTGGAAATGGTTGTCGAGAAGTTCGCGCCGACGTTGTATTCCCAGCTCGGTATCTTCCTTCCGCTCATAGCAGTGAACTGCGCCATCCTCGGCGGCTCTCTCTTCATGCAGGAAAGGGATTTCGTAAATGTAGGAGAGGCTACGGTATATGCACTCGGATCAGGTATAGGCTGGTTCCTGGCTATCGTGACTCTCGCCGCCATCAGGGAAAAGCTCACATACTCGAATGTACCTGCTCCCCTGCGCGGTCTCGGAATAACCTTCATCACTGTCGGGCTCATGGCGATATCTTTCATGACATTCATGGGTATCCAGCTTTAATTCAAGAGATTAGAAGAAATGGAAAATTTGATTCCTACCATAATAATCGCGGTGATTGCAATAGTTGTAGTCACCCTTATACTGGTGGCCCTGCTCCTGTTCGTCAAGATCAAGCTGACACCATCAGGCACAGTAAAAATCAGCATAAACGACGGACAGAAAGAAGTGGAAGTGACCCCTGGCGGCTCTCTTCTGTCCACTCTGGCCGAACAGAAAATATTCCTGCCGTCAGCCTGCGGAGGAAAGGGCAGCTGCGGACAGTGCAAATGCCGCGTCCTTGAAGGAGGCGGCACAATCCTCCCTACGGAAGTGGGCTTCTTCAGCAGGAAACAGATCCTCGACCACTGGAGGCTCGGATGTCAGGTAAAGGTAAAGGAAAACCTGAAGATTGTCGTACCTGAATCCGCACTCAGCGTCAGGAAATGGGAATGCGAAGTCGTTTCCAACCACAATGTCGCCACCTTCATCAAGGAATTCGTGGTGAAACTTCCTGAAGGAGAGCATCTGCATTTCCGCTCCGGAGGATATATCCAGGTGGATGTTCCTGCCATCACAGTGGACTACAAGAACATAGACGTGGACGAACAGTATCGCGAAGACTGGGAAAAGATGGGTGCATTCGACCTCAAGATGGTGAATACAACCCCTACCATCAGGGCATATTCCATGGCCTGCTACCCGGCAGAAGGCGACATAATCAAACTGAATGTCAGGATAGCGACTCCGCCGGTAGACCGCGCCACCAGAAAATTCCTGCCGGTAAATCCGGGTATCTGCTCATCCTATATCTTCTCTCTGAAGCCGGGTGACAAGGTGACGATTTCAGGACCTTACGGAGAATTCTTCCTGCCGGACAACCTTCCTGCCGATCAGGAACTTATCTTCATCGGAGGCGGAGCCGGTATGGCTCCTATGAGAAGCCACATCATGCATCTTTTCAAGACAGAAAAGACCACCAGAAAAGTGAACTTCTTCTACGGCGCCAGAAGCCTGAAAGAGGCATTCTATCTGGAAGACTACCATGCGCTTGAAAAAGAGTTCCCGAACTTCAAGTTCCATCTTGCCCTCGACCGTCCGGACCCTGCCGCAGATGCAGCAGGAGTAGCATATACAGCAGGATTCGTACATACCGTGCTGTATGATACTTATCTTAAGAATCACGAAGCTCCGGAAGATGCGCTTTACCTGATGTGCGGACCTCCTATGATGTCCTCTTCAGTAGTGAATCTGCTCGACAGTCTCGGCGTACCTCCGGAGAACATACTGTACGATAACTTCGGCGCCTGATTTCAGGTTGAAAACGAAGTCTGAAAAGAGTACAAATAAAAAGGAAATCTCTGAATTTCGGGGATTTCCTTTTTATTAATTATCTTTCACTGCATACAGCAGAAAGTACCCTCTCCAGTCGTCCTGATTTATTATCTTTCCACTACATACCGCAGAAGTATTTTCCTTATATGGTCCGAAAATACCTTGGCAGTATCCGTAGTGGCTTCAAGCATCTCAGCGATATTCTTCGATTTCATCAGTTCTATGGCATCCGTTCCATTCTGGAAAATATAGCCGACATACTCTTCATAGGTATCATCTGCAGCATGCTCAAGCTCGGTTATGCGGTCGCATTGGATAGTCATATCTGAAAATTTCCTTTTCATCTCATCCATCCCTGCCACTATCATGGTCATGGCATCAGCCTCGGCGCAGATATACTCCGCAAGCTCCACGAGCTGGACATCGATTTTCCGAGGCATGTATATCAGGACTGCCTTGGCAGAATCGTTTATATTGTCCAGAATATTGTCTATGTTCATGGCTACAGTCTGCAGATCTGAACTGTGAAGAATGGAAAAATATTTGTCATTCAGCTGTTCATAGAACTCCGTAAGCATGGCATCGCCCTGGATTTCGCACATTTTGACCTCTTTTTCCAGTCTTTTCCTTTCGGAAATGTCATCCGTCCTCATCATTTGAAGCAAGGCGTCGGACGCTTGCCGTATATATGCCACCTGCTGGGAAAAAATAGGCTGGAAATGGGTTCTGGGTGAAAAGACCCTTCTGAATCGTCGTAAAAAAGTCATATTCCTAATGCGGTTTGACCAAATTTATAAATATTTTTCATTATAAATGACAGATTCCGGCAAAAAACATATCAAAACTGAAAATTCAACTTATAAAAAAAGAAAATCGAAAATTTTTCGTTTTCTGACATTCTATCATGTCCGGTTTGGATAGCTTTGCGACAAAGACTGACAGAATGAAAACACCTGACCATAATTTCGGAATATATAAAGGCCGGACTTCATCAATTTCTACTATCTGCCGTTCGGCAATCGCCTTGCTTTTTCTTTTTCCGGCCTTTATTTTCTCCGTCGCCTGCGATGACGGAGCGCATGATCCTCATGACCGGATACCGGACATGAGAGAACATACGATATGTCTGAAGACAGTCCCGGTCATGGGGCAGGCCGGCGGGACTTCCGGCGGGACAGTAGACGTATTCATATATAATGACGATGCTTTGAAAAGGCTCGATGCTTACCAGCGGCTTGAAATAGGAAAAGACCATACTGTAGATGCTGCATCAGGGAAAGGCAGGAAAATAGTCGTAGCTATCCTCAATCCGCAAATGCGCGACTATGAGTGGAACGGAATATCCTCACTGGAATCAATATCCGGCATGTACGCCGATCTGTGCATGGAGTCGCCGGAAACTCCTGTCATGAGCGGGACGGCATTTCTGGATGCGGAAACAGACTCTTCATGCGAAATGATGCTTGCACCTCTTGTATCCGTGATTGATATCCGTTCAATCAGATGCGACTTCAGCGGGAAACTGTACGACGGAGAAAAGCTGGAAAACGCATACGCTTACCTGACCAATGTCAATTCCCTCGCCTTGCTTATGAAAGACAAGGGGTTCATGCCGGCCGCTCCGCTGAACTCCGACGGATATCATTACGAATCTTCAAGGCGGATGATGCATCCGGAAATGGTATATGCCGACTTCCCGGAAAACATAGGTGCAGAGAAAATACAGCCGGAAATCAGACTGTACTGTTATCCGAACAGTTCGACTGATGATACTGCAGGCACTCCGTTCACAAGACTCGTCATAGCCGGGGACATCAGCGGGACAAGATACTACTATCCGATAAATATAAACGGAATGGGGACAGGCTCCGACGGGAAGCCTTCCGGAATAGATCGGAATTGCCGGTATGTTCTGGATCTGACCATCACGCAGACAGGTGTCACCGATCCGTCTGTGCCGGTATCGCCGGAGGCGGTCATGACTGACTGGACTGTTATGGAATGGAACAGCCTGCCGGAAACTGAGATAGAGTTTTAAAATAATCAGAAATGATGAAAAAGCCAGACATTGTCTCAGCCGCACCGTATTTCATGAAAGCGGCAATGACCATCCTTATATCCTGCCTGTGTTTTCATGGGTGCATCGACCATGATTCCGGGACAGAGTCAAATTATGGCGGAGAGAGTATAAGCGCATCTCTCGTTTTCGGAGTCAGGAATGCAGTCACCAAAGCCCTTGACCCGGACGAAGAAAAGATATCCGACATCAATCTGTTCATCTTCAATTCCATGGGGGTTCTGGAGCACAGGCTTTATCTTTCAGGAAGCGGAGCCGGTTCATGCAACGTCAGGCTTCTGAAAAACGGGATTTATTCCATTTATGTTTGCGCCAACTTCGGGTACAGGATAAATGCCGCCAGCATCGAAGACCTGAAAAACCTGAAATACTATCTGGCTTATCCTGACGACTACAGCATCGGCCTGCCCATGAGCGGATACAACGAAAACACGAAAGTCACTGAAGACAGGATTGAAATACCGCTGGAAAGACTCATGGCCAGAGTCACTGTCAGAGTAGACAGGAGCCGTCTGGCTGACGACGTGGAATTCAATGTCAGAAGCATACAGGTCGAAGGGTGCCCGCGGTCTGTCTACCCCTTCAACAGAAACCACATCCGCGACCCCTTCGATTTTTTTCCTTCAGGATTCATCAGGAAAGATTATGAAACCGACATTCTCAACACTACCGGATATGACGGAAAAAGCGGAAAAGTCTGCCTGTACTTGCTCGAAAACATGCAGGGCGATCTGCTGCCGGGGAACACCGATGAAAAGGCGAAAGTCCTGCCTGACAATGCGCCTGAAAAAGAATTCTGTTCATATATCGAGATCAAATCCGAGTATCTGTCAGATGCGCATTACACCCAATCAGGCAAATACCTGATATACAGGTTGTATCCGGGGGAAAATCCCGGGAACTTCGATATCTGCAGAAATTATGAATACAACATCTGTATCATACCGGAAGGGACCGGTCTGGACGGTGACGAGTGGAGGATAGACAAATCCGGGATAGAAAACTCCGCCAGAACGCTTGAACTTTCATATTCAACTCTGAATTTTTCATACATCGGAGAAAGTACCAGGATCGTACCGTACCTGACTCCGGAAAACACTGAAGGCACGAGGCTCTATTGGGATTCCGATGACAAAAGCGTTGCCACGGTTTCAAACGACGGTACGGTTACCGCAAAAGGAGAAGGCAAGTGTTCCGTCATTTGCTACGCTGCTGACGGGAGCGGATGCTCCGCCGAATGCATGGTCACGGTCAATCCCCTTCCCTATTACATGAAAATATTTCCGGGAAATTTCATTCGATGCGAAAAAGGGGAAATCGTAGAGGTCAAATGCGAATACTTCCCGAATGACACGCCTTTCGACATCGGGATAGAAGAACTTGAATACGACAAAAACAGGGGTATATATGACTATGGAATCAGTGAAGACGGGAAAGCCGTTACCATCTACACGAAAGAAAGGGGAACCGGACTTCTGTATATGGAAGTCGGATATCCTGTAAATCAGTCGGAAATGATAGTTCTGGTAATTGACTGAGCCAGACCGGTCTCATCCCATAATCAGGTCGCAGATATGGGCCGAGGCTCCGACATTGTTCCGGCAGTAACTTTCAGTCACCCGTCTGGCCTCTTCCAGCTGTCCGGCATTGTCATGATATTTCCTGAACCATTCCAGAATATCATTGTCATTCTCCACAGGCGTTGCCGCTCCGGCCTTCATCAGCTCCACGAACTGGTCATTTTTATGATATTGCGGTCCCATTGCCACAGGCATACCATAAACAGCAGCCTCCATCACGCTGTGAGGCAGATTGATGAATCCGCCGCCTACCAGAGCACACCACCCGTATCTGTATAGACGGGACAGAATGCCGATTTTGTTTACGACAAGTACCTGAGCGGTCTTCATTCTGTCTATCATCTCTTCCTTGACCTTGTCCGGGATTCCGGAAGAGAAGACATATTCCACATCGGTATAAAGTATGGCTCCGTGTCCCGACTCCGAAAGAATGCGCCTTATCGGAGCCTCGTCCAGCTCATGAGGGATAATCATGAACTTGTCACCGGGATATTTCCTAGTCAGAGACAGGAAAAGGTCATCGTCCTGACTGCTGGTGCTCCCGGCTATTGCTACCTTCCGGCCATCCGACCATGCTTCCACTATCTTGTCATGCCAGTTTTCTTCTGCTATCATCATGACCCTGTCAAATCTCGGATCCCCTGTTACGGTAACATTGGCGCAGCCTATCTTTTCCAGAGCGAGACGGGTTTCTTCATTCTTGACCATTACGCACCTGTAAACCTTTCTCAATGCTCTCCTGTAGGGCCATCCGTACCATTTCATATATGGTGAATCCTTGGAAAGCAGGACAGACATTATGCACGTGTCGACATTGCGGATACGCAGCTGGCGAAGATAGTTGAACCAAAATTCCCCTATGGTGAAAACCGCCTTCGACGGCCGTACAGCCCGGACAAACCGTCTGGCATTGAACCATGTATCCATTGGGAGATAGAATACCCAGTCCACTGTTTTCCAGTCTTTTCTGGCTTCATAACCTGACGGAGAAAAGAATGTCAGCAATATCTTCCTGTGAGGATATCTCCTTCTGGTCTCCTCTATGACAGGTCTGGCATCCTCGAATTCCCCCATGGACGCCACGTGAAACCAGATAATATCATCGTAACCCTTCACTGCGGCTTCTATCCTGGACATAAGATTCTTCCTTCCACGGACAAAAAGCCTGAGTTTGGGGTTCCAGTGTGAAGCTATCTTCAATCCCAGAAATGTCAGATAAATCAACAGTGTGTACATATTCTTCCTTTTTCCGAAAATTTCACTTCAGGTATTCAGCCGTAAACGTCCCGCCTTTCTTCACGAGATCTTCCGGAGTGCCTTCAAATACGACCTCTCCACCCCTGTCGCCAGCATCAGGTCCCAGATCAATGACCCAGTCCGCCGCTCTGATAACATCAGGATTGTGCTCCACGACCACAATCGAATGCCCTTTGGCCAGAAGGGCGTCAAAGGATTTGAGAAGTTTCTCCACATCATAGAAATGAAGTCCGGTCGTAGGCTCGTCGAAAATGAAGAGAATGTGCTGTTCCCTTGTTTTCGACTGGCTGTCGTTCAATGACAGGAAATATGCCAGCTTTATTCTCTGGCTCTCGCCTCCGCTGAGAGTGCTGCTGCTCTGTCCGAGCTTGATATAGGACAAGCCTACGTCTACAAGGGGCTGAAGTCTCTCGGCGATTCTCTTCACGGAAGGTTCAGGCTGGGACGAAAAGAACTCCACGGCTTCTTCCACACTCATGTTCAGGATGTCATCTATATTCTTCCCTTTGTACCGCACTTCCAGAATATCCGGTTTGAACCGTTTTCCTCCGCAAGCCTCGCATACCATCGTGACATCAGCCATGAACTGCATTTCTATCCTTACGAAACCTTCGCCCTGGCACTCCGGACATCTGCCGCCATCCATATTGAAGGAAAAATGGGATGGAGTATAACCGTTTATTTTGGCATAAGGCTGCTCGGCAAGAAGTTTCCTTATGTCATCATAGACTTTAAGGTATGTTACGGCATTGGATCTGGAACTCTTCCCTATCGGATTCTGGTCCACATACTCCACCTGGGTTATCCTGTCGACATTGCCTGAAAGGCCTCTGAAAGTTCCAGGAGCGGAACCTGTCAGATTTATATGCCGGAAAAGCGCCGGATACAGGATATCTCCGACGAGAGAGGATTTGCCGCTGCCGCTTACTCCGGTCACGACAGTCAGGACTCCGAGCGGGAACTTCACGTCGATGTTTTTAAGGTTATGCTCCATCGCCCCTTCCAGCACGATAGAATAGACCGGAGACCTTTTCTTTCTGGCATACCTGGGGCGCAGCCCCGACAGATATTGCAGGGTAAGGGACTTCCCGGTTTCTTCGCCTGAGACGGACGCATCGGGCTTTCCCTGGAAAACGATTTCCCCACCGTTGATTCCAGCTAAAGGCCCTATGTCTATGAGCATGTCGGCTGCACGCATTATTTCCTCGTCATGCTCCACCACGACTACCGTATTGCCTATATCCCTGAGTTTCTTCAGGACAGCGATAAGTCTGCCGGTATCACGCGGATGCAGGCCGATACTCGGCTCATCGAGTATATAAAGGGAGCCGACGAGGGAACTGCCGAGTGCCGTCACCAGATTTATCCTCTGGCTTTCGCCGCCGGACAATGTATTCGAAGTCCTGTTGAGTGTCAGATATGACAATCCGACATCCCTGATATACTGCAGACGGGACATGATTTCCTCTATAGCCTTGGAAACAATGCTTCTCTCATAATCAGAGAGAACCAGATGCGCGAAGAAATCATAGAGTTCGTCCACGTTCATGCACAGAAGTTCATGTATGTTCCGGCCGCCGACTTTCACATAAAGAGCCTCCTTCCTGAGGCGGCTTCCGCCGCATGTGCGGCACACGGTCCTGCCGGAATAGCGGCTGAGCATATATTTGTACTGTATCTTGTACTTGTTCGACTCCACCCATCGGAAAAATTCATTCAGTCCGATGACCGATTCGTCTTCAGTCGCGGCAGCATGGCCGTTCCACACGATTTCCTTTTCTTTTTCAGTGAGGCTGCAATATGGGTCGAATACCGAAAGCCCGTACTTGTAGGCGTTCTTGACCATCAGATCCTTGAACCAGCCCATCTTCTCCCCGCGCCAGCAGGCTATGGCTCCGTCATATATACTCTTGCTCTTGTCCGGAATCACCAGATCCTCGCTTATGCCTATTATCTGTCCGAGACCTCCGCAGTCAGGACATGCTCCGAGAGGACTGTTGAAACTGAACATATATTCATCCGGCTCCTGAAAAGTCATGCCGTCAGCCTCGAAACGGGAAACGAAACGCCGGAGAGTGTCATCATTGTCAGTCTTGACATAAAGAGTACCGCCGCCTTTCTCGAATGCCGTCCTGACGGATGAGCGGAGTCTGGTATCCATATCCTCTTTTTCAGTCTCGGACATGACCGCATCCTTCCCTGGAAGTTTCAGTCTGTCGACAAGCAGATAAAGGTTTTCAGGGTATTGCCCGCTTTCCGCCTTCTGCATCACCTCTTCTATCCTGACCGGCTCCCCTGCCGAATAAAATCTCGAATATCCCTCTTCCTTCAGTGCCAGCATAAGTTCCACCTTGTCCTGCCGCCTGTCCCAATCCAACTCGGCAAGCACATACACCGTCCCGGCTCCTGATGAAAAAATGAAATCCAGCACATCGTTCGCGGTATGGCACTTGACTTCGACCCCTGATACAGGGGAATAGGTCCGGCCGATCCTCGCGAAAATAATCCGCAGATAATCATAGATTTCAGTACTTGTGGCGACTGTGGAACGTGGATTTCTGGTATTTACCTTCTGTTCGATCGCTATCGCCGGGGGAATCCCTTCTATAAGTTCCACATCCGGCTTCACCATCCTGCCGAGAAACTGCCGCGCATAGGATGAAAGACTCTCGGCAAACCTTCGCTGGCCTTCTGCAAACAATGTATCGAAGGCCAATGATGATTTCCCGGAACCGGAAATCCCTGTAATGACAATGAATTTTCCCCGGGGAATCTCCACCGTGACATTCTTCAGGTTATTTACTTTCGCTCCCTTAATCAGGATGTTTCCTTCTTCACTCATGCTCTGACTTGAATTCAGTCCCAAATATACGGATTTTCGGACATTCTGACACTCCCGGACGGACATTTTGGCAATAGCCGATGACATATTTTCCGTTTTCGGCCTTTTCCACCGGCATTTTGCCGCCGGCACGGCTGTTGATATATCATATGGCGTACTTGAAAAAGTACAACGGGCTGACGCCCAGAAAATTATATTTAGAACAATTTTAAATTATAGGAGATAATGACTATGGTACCTGTAAGAAAAAGTCAGACTTGGTTACCTGACATATTCAATGATTTCTTCGACAACGACTGGATGGTAAGATCAAATGCTACGGCTCCTGCCATCAATGTACTGGAAAACGAACATGACTATGAGATCGAAGTTGCCGCTCCTGGCATGAAAAAGGAGGACTTCAAAGTCCATATCGACGAGAACGGCAATCTGGCCATAGAAATGGAAAAGAAGGTTGACGAAAAGGAGGAAAAGAAGAACGGACGTTATCTGCGTCGCGAATTCTCATACAGCAAGTTCCAGCAGACAATGGTTCTGCCGGACGATGTCGAGAGAGACAAGATCAGCGCAAAGGTCGAGAATGGCGTGCTGAATGTCATCATACCTAAGATAGAAAAGGCAAAGCCGGAAGACAGCAAACGCATAATCAACATTGAGTAATGCCGATGCCGGGTAAAAGCCGGGCCGGAAGTTCCGGTCCGGCTTTTTTATCTTTTTTCATAAAAAAATTTGGATGGTCAGAATTTTTACCTATCTTTGCATCCGCATTTGAGGAAAACACCTCTGCTGCGATAAGTTCTTATTTGAATTGGTGCGGTAGTTCAGCTGGTTAGAATACCGGCCTGTCACGCCGGGGGTCGCGGGTTCGAGTCCCGTCCGCACCGCCAAAAGATTTGGCAAATTAAAACAAAGTTCTGAAGTTCAACAACTTCAGAACTTTTTTCGTATATGCCGGTAAGGCAAAATACTGGTATAATGGGGAAAATCCATGTTGATTTAGGGGGCAAGGCGAGAAACAGGAAAGGTATCCTTTCAGAGATTTCTCGCCAATATACGGTTCATCGAAGAGCATACTTTCTCCATCCCCCCAATTGTATTTTCGATGAATGGAGCATAAGGCGTCGCCTTATGCGAAAATTTTAGCCAGCCGGAAAATGAAGAAAGATATGTCCCTCACCCCACGGAACTGATTCCTGAAGGCCTTGACCTTTGCATTGAATGATTCGGCGGATGCGTTGGTGGAACGGTTGTCAAAGTAGTTCATTATCGTAAGATAGTTCTCCTTGAATGTGTCGAGGACGATATGGAAGCACTTCGACTTCATTTTGTCAATCCGGTCATACCATCGGGCCAGTTTCGTCAGGATGAGTGCCCGCTCGTATTCTTTTTTGTCCGGCGGCAAGTCAGGGGCAATCCTGGTGTTGTAGATTGACACCAGTTCCAGATACCTGTCGTATGCCTCCTTGATGTCCGGATATAGCCGGAAAAGGATTGATGCTCTTGCCTTTTGGGCTTCAGTCCATTTGCTCTGGTGGATTAGAAGCAGCCTGCGTGAACGGAACAGCAGCTGGCGGCGGGTGTCGCCGTTCTCGAATTCGTACGGCACATACTTCGTCCTGTTCTTGCGGTGTTCCTTTATCTTCGCATTCTCTTCTTCCATTGCCTCCCACCGGTGCCTTATCCTCAGGTCATCCATAGCCTCGGAAAACAGCTTCTGGACATGGAAACGGTCATTGACGAGCACTGCTCCGGGAAACGACATCCTTACTATCCTGCGCATTGCAGGGGACAGGTCAAGCGTCACTTCCTTTACCTCGCTACGCTTCCCTGCTGATATTTGCCTTAGGGCCGTAGTTACGCTCCATGTGTCAGTCCCGCGGATCATCGCAACCAGTGACCCTTTCTTCCCTTTCGCATCTTTATTGGTAACTATCGTGTAAACCTCGTCCTGAGACAGACATGTCTCGTCTATGCTTAGCCGGGGACCTATATTCTCAGGGAAAACTATACTGTCCTGACACGTGTCCCTGTATTCCCACTCCGTATAGCCGCTCAAGTGGTACTTGTACTGTTTCGGGAACAGCTCCCCGTCTACTCCGTACAGTTCACCGATAGTCTTCAGGCTTAATACCGTGGACTCGACACGTCTCTTTTAAAAAAGACGCAAACTCCTTCGTGAGTTGCGTTCCTTCGCTCGTCAGATCATACGACTTCACATATATCTTTCCTGTCTCTTTTTCCTGCCATTTACGTTTCCTTATGTGCAGCCGTGTGATATATCCTCGTATGGAGAAATCCTGTATCGTGACATAGTCTGTAAAGCCATACGAGACTACCTGCTTATCCCTTAATTCATCCGGTATTGACTTTCCCTCATCAAGGTACAAATCCAGTGTCTCTTCCTTTTCCGATTTCTCTGTCCTTACTATCTCAAAATTTTCCGCAACTATCGTCGGGAAAAATAGCTTCATTAACCATTGAATTTCCATATCGCAAAGGTAACACTTTATTTTTCCCCAACAGCCTTTTTTCGTTGTCCCGGTTTTACGGCAGGAATCCTGAAAAACATACTCTCTTGGGTATATATGCTGAACACAACAGAAAATGCCGGGAACTCATAGGGCGGGAATATACGGAATCGACAGTTGAAAAATTTGATACCGGTATCAATCGGCTGAAAGAATTTATCACCACCTGCTGCGACAAGGACGACCTGACATTGGATGAGGTGAGTGGACAATTTATCCGTGATTTCGATTTCTGGCTGAAAACCGAGAAGAAGATGCAGCACAATTCTGCACTCAAGCATTTGAAAATACTGAAGAAAATAGTGAGGATTGCCCTTGCCAATGGATGGATAAAGAAAGATCCTTTCTTCGGCATCCATCTTAAAAGGTATGAAGTCAATATAGAGTTCCTCTCAAGGGAAGAACTGGAGGTGTTGATTAACAAGACGTTCTCCATTCAGAGGCTGGAGCAAGTCCGTGATATATTTGTCTTCTGCTGTTTCACCGGCCTGGCATTCATTGATGTCCTGCAACTGACAAAGGAACATCTGATAAAGGACAATAACGGTGCGTTGTGGATACGCAAGGCCCGTCAGAAGACACATCAGATGAGCAATATCCCCGTACTGACACCTGCAAGGAAAATTATAGAAAAATATGCCGGACATCCTGACTGCGTTGATAAAGGAGTCCTTCTGCCAGTCATAAGCAACCAGAAGATGAACGCCTACCTGAAGGAGATAGCCGACCTTTGCGGAATAAAAAAGCGGCTGACAACGCATATTGCCCGTCATACGGCGGCCACGGTCGTGTTCCTCGCCAATGAGGTCTCAATGGAAAATGTGGCGAAGATACTCGGGCACGCCAACATAAAAATGACCCAGCATTATGCGAAAGTACTGGACAGCTCCATCATGAGGGACATGCAGAAAGTAGAAATAAACTTCTCCAAGGCATTGTAAAATGAGATAAAAACGACTAAAAGTAAAAAATATTAAAATTTATTTTAACTATTAGTTAAAAATACATATCTTTGCAGCGAGTTCTTTGAGAAAGTCGCAATAAGCTTAGTTCTTGAAGCGAATTAAGTTTCGCAGCCGAAAGGTCTTTGAGATCCGCACGATCTAGTCCTCGATATTGCCTGCTGTCAGGATGGCACTTGATGACATTGCCATGTTTTGGGCATATCAATAAGTGATAAAGGATATTTGAGGTTCACGAAAATGGGAAAATGCTCTATACAAGAGCACGGATTAAAAGGGGTGGAACCGGGAACTGCGCATATAAGTTATTATTGCGACACTGTTGTTGAGCACGGGGCAATGTCGCTCCCATTAAAATTAAATTTATGCGCAATAACATTCATTTAGAAGGACTGATACAAGGTATTGAGTCCTTCATCTCAAGGAACCGTAGTTCCATCTCAGACAAAGATGTAGTTCTTTTGCAACAATGTGTTAATGTCCTGAAAAATAATCAGAAACATGGTATTAACATCGAACATGTTAATAGAATCGTCCAGTTGCTGATGAATTTTTTAGGCATTGTAGGACAGATTAAAGACTACTTTTGTTAAACACCCCTTTTTATTTTTTATATGGATATTGGTAATACGATAAAATTTTTTAGAAAAAAAAAGAAGTTGAGTCAAATTGATTTGGCTCAAAAATGCGGTATTACCTCTACATATCTTTCATTAGTAGAAAATGGGAAAAAAGAGCCGACTATAGCTCTCGTAAAAGTTATCGCAGAAAAATTGGAAATACCGTTACCTGTATTTATATTCTCAGCAATAGCTGACAATGATATTCCTGAAGACAAAAAAGACTTCTTTAATATGGTTAAGCCATCGATTGAAAAGATACTTTTAAACCTAATACAAGATGATGTTATTCCAGAAGACAGATGATTTTTGTTCTTTTGTTTTAAGGAGGTCCACTGATAAAGTACTCTATATCATAGAGCACATATCGTCCCATTATAAAGAGTTCTTTATCATCAAGAAAGATAAAAATGGGAATCCACGTAAAAATAAGGATAAGTATGTACTCCAGTTTGGTTTATATTGGACGCGAACAATTGATGCCCCATCTAGAGAATTGAAATACATCCAGTCAAAAATAAATAAATACCTAGTTGAAAATATCAAGATGCCGGAGTACGCATATGGTGGAGTTAAAGGGAAAGACAATATAGTCAACGCATTAAGGCATAAAGGTATAAAATATGTATTCCAAACAGATATCAAAGATTTCTTCCCCTTTATAACAAACAAGATGGTTTATAACATGCTTGTCCACAATGGATTCTCTCCGGATGTGGCGTCTGTTATTACTAAATTGGTTACATACAAGGGACATTTGCCGCAGGGCTCCCCAGCATCCACAACAATAGCGAATTTGGTATTTGTTCCGGTAGGAATAAGACTTCAACAATTTGCAGAAGACAATAAATTACGGTTTACGACTTTTGTCGATGATGTGACTATTTCTTCGCAAACAGACTTTAAACATATAGTTC
>CALUUA010000012.1 GCA_944323845.1 uncultured Bacteroidales bacterium | reverse complement strand
CGCTCTACTCTGGAAATATAACCTTTATCTGCCCCTATGCGCTGTGCAAGTTCCGCCTGCGTAAGTCCTGCATTTTTCCTGGCTTCAAGCAGAATCTGCGCATTATATTCCTCCCACGCATGGTTTATCGCTGTTTCCCTCTGCGGTGTACCTTTTGCTCCGAACTCCCTCTCAAGTTCTGCGCTTACATCGTAAATGTCACTTGTTTTCATAATACTCATTCTTTAGTTTCAAACAGCAACAATGCTCTCAATATCTTCTTCCTCTCCTGTTCCGACAATTTTGCCATGAACGCTGCATAGTACCCCTTGTAAGCGATTATCTTTTTCATGCGACAAAGATACAAAAGTTATACAACTATACAACTTTAGACATACAATTTTCTCTCTCCTGCCTACATTGACGCGCAATTTTGTTTTCAGTAATTTGCGATTGTCTTATTCCTGTGATTTTTCAGCAGTGGTTCCGGCCTTTATATTATACAACAAGCCCTCCTACATTTCTGCAAGAGGGCGTATCGTTAAACTATTTCTTGAATAAGTCGGAATGAGTACCTGTTCTGGCAAGTTCGAGTATCTGTAATTCGTTGTTATCTGTCTTTTTGTATATCAACAGCCAATCCGGTTTGATATGACATTCCCGATAACCGACATAATTTCCCCGTAAAGCATGGTCTTTCTTCTCTTTGGGTAGTGGAATGTCGTTTGCCAGTTTATAGATAACATCATTGAGTTCTTCAATGGGAAGATTCCTGCGTTTTGCCAGTTCCCAGTCTTTTCTGTACTTGCTGGTAGTTGCAATCTGTCTCATTACTTGTATGCTTCAAGATAATCCTCAAATGTCTTGTAGACTGTCACATTCCCGTCCTCAATATCTTTCATTGCCTGTAAGGTCTCATCGTTTGGGACATCTATAACTCCAAGAGATTTCAGATAATTGACAAGGCTTTTCCCCTCCCTTGTCCTTTCGTTTACCGTTATCGTATATGTTGCCATATCAACCTCCTTTGTTTTCCGCAAATATAGGTACAAACCGAGAGCAGAGCAAATGAAATTTGTTTTGCCGAGGTGCAGTCCTATAAATGTCCGTCAGGACAAATATAGTCTTTTTATCTATAACCGGATAGAGTGCCTGCCAAATCCATTCCAAATTTTTTCGTTGATGCGACTTTGTTAGATCGGACCAATCCAAGGGCTGATAATCCATGCTATGACAATGAGAATGACTATTATACCGCAAAGGCAACCAAGAAACTGTAAACGAGACTCTTTTTTATCTTTGTCTTTGATTTTCTCAATGGATATATTAATAACCATGAAAATAATAAAGAGAATTAGAATTATCCACCACATGGAATATAATTAAAAACACCACAGAGGATTCTGTGATGTCGCTTTTCTTGTAGCGGGTCGCAGGATGTTTCAGTCGCCACTCCGTGCCTCCTTCTAATCCTGACTTGCTCCGCAGGCGCTTGTTACCCAAGAAAACGCCATGGTTTGAATCTCTTGTGGAATCAGATTTGTCGCCTGCCATGCCTGGCGGCATCTGCCGTATCTGTCTGTATCCCATTGAGAGCCAGCTCTCATGGTCTCCAGCCTTATACGGACGGACTTCGTCCTTGCAGGCAACAAAAAACACCGCAGAGGAATCTGCAGTGTCGTTTTCTTGTAGCGGGTCGCAGGATTGAACTGCGGACCTCATGATTATGAATCATGCGCTCTAACCAGCTGAGCTAACCCGCCATGGCTTTTGTCTGTCGACTTTACCGTCATAGGACGGTGCTGTCTGGATAGTTGAGATAGAAGGACTCGAACCCTCACTGACAGAGCCAGAATCTGTAGTGCTACCATTACACCATATCTCAATGAGATTTGCCCTTTCTGAAAGGGACTGCAAATGTACGAATGATTTTTGAAATTGCAAACAAAATCAGAAAATTTATGCCATTCGGGAAAATTTATCGCAAAGCATAAAAATGGCATGCCCTCACTCCAGACTGAAAAGCAGGACGGACGCATAGACTTCGCACCCTTCAGACCTTCCGACGAAGCCGAGCCTTTCCGTCGTGGTAGCCTTGACCGATACGGCAGACACAGGCACACCCATCACTCGCGCCAAAGTTTCACGCATGTTTCCGATATAAGTCGCCAGCTTGGGCCGCTGCAGAGCTATGGTAATATCTGCATTCCCTACCCTGTACCCGGCCTCCGATACCATTTCCATCGTCCGTTCCAGCAGGATTTTGCTGTCAATGCCCTTGAATTCATCAGACGAATCGGGAAAATGCCTGCCTATGTCCCCGAGAGCAAGGGCGCCGAGAAGGGCATCGCACAAGGCATGGATTGCCACGTCCCCGTCCGAATGCGCCACACATCCGGTCTCGCTCTCTATTTTCACGCCGCCAAGCCAGAGAGGAAGCCCCTGAGCCAAGGCATGTACGTCATAACCGTTGCCAATTCTGATATCCATATCCTGAATTTTCGCCGGATTCCGGGCCAGACCCATACACCGGCAATGAAACTGTAAAATTACAAAAATTCTCAAAAGACAGGAAAATCATTATCTTTGTAATTCAGTGTGCCCGCTACCGGGCAATGCTGCCGGCGTAAGGAATAAAAAATACGACCATGAATTTCAATTTTTTCGGAACACAGGAGCACCGGGTTTTCAATTATAAGCCAAGATATTATGACCCGGAAAAAGAAGCGTTGAAACAAAAGTTCGGCCATGTCGACGGAAGGCTGGACAAGGACAAATATGTCCCTGGTTCCTATATTCAGGGCAGTTTCAGGAACGGAAATTACCAGAAGACCAGACGGTCCGGTAAGTCCATGGCTGTCATCGGGCTGGTAGGTCTGGCCCTTTTCTTCGTGGTGCTTGTGCTGTTTGCAAAATACTTTACCTTGCTGTGGTAAAGCCGCAAATGTCTGATCAGGGGAAGAAAGGAATGGATATCAGGATTCTGCCTGGCAATATAGCCAACATGATCGCCGCCGGGGAGGTAGTCCAGCGGCCTGCTTCTGTCGTGAAAGAGCTGATGGAAAATGCCATAGACGCCGGAGCGGACACCGTTTCCGTTTCTGTCCAGGATGCCGGACGCACCCTCATACAGGTGACGGACAATGGTTGCGGCATGTCTCCGGACGATGCAGTGGTCTGCTTTGAGAGACATGCGACATCGAAAATAGCCACTGCGGAAGACTTGTCCGATATCAGGACCTTCGGTTTCAGGGGAGAGGCTCTGGCTTCCATTGCGGCAGTGGCTGAAGTGACTCTCAGGACCAGACGCGAGGAGGATGAAGTAGGCTGTGAAGTCGTATTCGCAGATTCCAGACAGCTGTCCGCCAGAGAAGTCTCCGCTCCGAGAGGCGCTGTCTTTTCAGTGAGGAACCTGTTCTACAATGTCCCGGCGCGCAGGAAGTTCCTGAAGTCGGACAATGTCGAGATGAAGCATATAGTGAGCGAGTTCCTGCGCATAGCCTTGACGAGACCCGGCCTGAATCTGACCCTGTCTTCAAACGGAAAGGAAGTGTATGTCCTGAAAAAGGCGGCCTCCCTTAAATTCAGGATTCAGGACCTGCTCGGGACCTCTGTCGCCAATACGATTGTGGATATTGCCACCGAGACTTCCGTGGTCCGCATTTCTGGATACGTAGGCAGGCCTGACTCCGCGAGGAAAAGTCAGGGGAACCAGTATTTTTTCGTCAACGGCCGCTATTTCCGCAGCCCGTACTTCCATAAGGCCGTCATGAATGCATACAGCAGTCTTGTGCCGGAAGGGACCTCCCCGTCGTATTTCATATACTTCGAGACTGACCCGCGTACAATAGATGTCAACATCAGTCCTACCAAGACTGAGGTCAAGTTCGAGGAAGACAATGTCATATTCCAGACCTTGTTCGCCTGCATAAAGGAGGCTCTTGGGAAAAATTCGTTCGGCGATGCCATAGACTTCGACAGGGAAGGCGCGCCTGAAATACCTGTATTGAGCCGCATGTATCAGGAGACACACCCGGTGAAGGAGCCTGACATCCCATACAATCCTGAATACAATCCGTTTAAGGACGACGGCTTCCCTTCCGAAGCATCCCCTTATTCGAATACTCTCGGATTTCCCTCCCGGACCGTACAGCCGGATGGCGAAAGCGCCGGAGGGTACGATGAGTTCCGGCGGGACCGCAGCGGTTTCGCAGTGGACAGGCGTGAAGATTACGGAAAACTCTTCGAGGAGAAGATCCTGCCCGAAACGCAGATTCTCATTCTCAAAGGGAAGTATATCATGACTCCTGTCAAGTCCGGGGTCATGATAGTGGATATCAGGCGGGCTATGGAGCGGATTCTGTATGAGAAGAACCTGAAAGCCGTGGCAGGAAGCCGGAAAGCTGTCCAGGCCACATTGTTCCCTGTACAGGTTCAGGTGGGATCGGAAAACATGTACCTTTTCGAGGAATATCGCGACCTTCTGGAACGGCTCGGTTTCGACATCGTCCGTATGGACAGCGGTACTGTCATGGTCAAGGCGGTTCCGGACGGATACTCCACCAGACAGGAAAACGTGCAGGAGATGCTTCCTGATCTCATACTGGCCCTGTCCGATGACCATGTGTCCGCTACGGAGTCCCTGTTTTCAGACATGGCAGCCCGCTTCGCCAGACTCGGGGCAGTGAATTCGGTGCCGGTCCGTTCACGCGTGGAGGCACAGAGATTGATAGACAACCTCTTCTCCTGTGAAAATTCCGAATATACCGCTTCCGGACACAGGATCATGACAGTCCTCGCAGAGGAAGAAATCGCTAAAATGTTCAAGTAAAAGACTCATGAGCTATTTTTCATACGAAAACAACGGCAGGGGAGGCTTCTTCGGCTCCATACCGCCGGCCATCAAGAATATCATCATCATCAATGTGCTGGTGATGGTCATGATTACGCTGAAGGAGAACTGGATGATAACGAATTTCGCCCTCTTCTATCCTTCTTCGCCGTTTTTCAAGCCATGGCAGATCGTAACGCACATGTTCATGCA
The DNA here is from genome assembly GCA_944323845.1 of uncultured Bacteroidales bacterium. Taxonomy (GTDB): domain Bacteria; phylum Bacteroidota; class Bacteroidia; order Bacteroidales; family UBA932; genus Cryptobacteroides. Next base: position 63,709 of record CALUUA010000012.1, on the reverse strand, counting down.
TGGCGGATTCTGGCATATTTTCTTCAACATGTACACCCTCTTCATCTTCGGTACCGTACTGGAGCGGATATGGGGTACGAAGAAATTCCTGATATTCTATTTCGTCACCGGAATAGGAGCCGCACTGCTGCATACCGGTGTCCAGTTCATTGAAGCCCAGGTGTATATCTCACAGATAGCCGATGGCTCACAGCAGGCCGCAGCCGCATATCAGGCGCTTAAATACACTCCTACCGTGGGCGCTTCAGGAGCCATATACGGTGTCCTTATGGGATATGCCATGCTTTTCCCGGACTCCGTGCTTACTCTTATATTCCCGCCTGTATCCCTGAAGGCCAAGTGGTTCGTGATAATCTTCGCGGTCATCGAATTGCTGACAGGCATTTCCTCGATACGCAGCGTAGGCGGCGGCATTGCGCATTTTGCGCACTTGGGAGGAATGCTTTTCGGCTGGCTTCTGATACTTTACTGGAAGAAACGCCACAGGATGTATTGAGATTATGGATTGGCCGTCAGGCCATAAAGGTAAAAAATGAGCAGGACTATTATCGGTGGCATTGCCAACAGGGTGCTTATGCTGATTGCCGCGGCGCTTCTGGTGCTGTCTTATCTTTCGGCTTTCGTGAATCCGGCGAAGGCTTGGTATCTGATGCTTCCGGGCCTGTTCTTTTTCCCTCTGGCCATCCTTAATCTGTTTCTGCTGGCATGGGCCGCGGTCAGGCGTTCAAAAGCCTTCTTCATACCGCTGGTGGCGCTGCTGCCGACATTGTTCTTTCTGGGCAGGTATTTTCAGGCAGGCGAAGACGGACATGCTTCATCAGGGGAGAAGGACGCTGCGATAAAAATCGTCTCGTACAATGTCGGCCGCTTTGCCGCCATGAAAGACCGGAAAGGTTCACAGCGGAGTGCCTGCGAAGATTCCGTGTATTCCTTTCTGAAGGACACGGATGCAGACATTATCTGCCTGCAGGAGTTCTACACCGGAGATGCCGCGGGGCTGTCAGCCGTCCTGCGCTCGGAATTCAAAGGCTACGACAGCGACTATTATGTCTTTACCGGGAAATACGGTGCCTTCGGCAATGTGACCTTGAGCCGCTTCCCGATAGCGTCGCAGGGGGTCGTCAAGTTCGACCACAGCACAAATCTGGCCCTGTACACCGATATAGAGGCATACGGAAAACGTTTCCGCCTGTACAACTGCCATTTCGAGAGCTATAATATTTCTTTCCCGGGCATTGTCAAGGCCGTGATGGACAGAAAGGACGGAATCTGGCGCGAGACCGGGGAGAAAATGCGGCATTCCCTTTCCCTGAGGCCCAGACAGGTGGAGCAGGTGCTGGAACATATATCGTGCTGCCGGTCCGAGACTATCCTGTGCGGCGATTTCAATGATAATCCCATGTCTTATACATACCAGCGGCTGATATCAGGGCATCAGGATACTTTCTGCGAGGCCGGAAAATGGTTCGGGGCCACATACAGCGTGCTCTGGCCGGCCCTGAGGATAGACTACGTGTTCATTCCTGAAACCTACGAGGCTCTTGACCACCGGTCGCCGAAAGTGCGGTTTTCCGACCACTATCCTGTAATCAGCCTTTTTTCTGTCCGCCCTGATGCGGACAATGCAAAATCCGGATCCGACTGAAATCTTTTATTATGGATACTGTAGAAATCATACGACAGACATTGGCCGTCCTGAAGGCAGGCGGAATCATCCTTTACCCTACGGACACCGTCTGGGGACTCGGCTGCGACGCTACCGACCCGGAAGCCGTCTCGAAAATTTTCGCACTCAAAAGACGCAGCGACAGCAAGTCTCTGGTCCTGCTGGCCAGTGACCTGGATATGGTAGCTAAATATGTCCGGGAGATTCCGGAGATGGCTGCCGCTCTTGTGGAAGTGAACGACAGTCCCATGACGATAATTTATCCCGGAGCCATAGCTTCGGACAGGCCGGCCGAGGGAGAGAAGCCGGTGCGCAGCAGGTCGCTGCTGGCTTATAATACGGTGGCGGAAGACGGGACTGTCGGAATCAGGATACCTATGATGGATTTCTGCACGGAACTGGTAAGGAAATTCGGCTGCCCGATAGTGTCGACTTCAGCGAACATTTCCGGAGAACCCACGCCGAAGTGTTTTTCGGAGATTCCGCAGGAGATCAGGGACGCAGCCGACTATATAGTGGATCCCGAACTGGAAAAGACATCCACAGGGAAATCGTCTTCGATCATAAAAATCGGTCTTGACGCCACGGTGCAGATTATCCGGAAATGATTCTTCCGCATCTTACAGCAGGAAGCGGGAATATACGGCGAAAACCGCTGTGAGAGCTGCCGTTTCAGTCCTGAGGCGGGAAGGACCCAGATGCACCGGTATGAACCCGCACCTGACGGCGAGAGCGGCTTCTTCTGCCGAAAAATCGCCTTCCGGACCTATCAGGACGGAAATCCGTCCTGAATCAGGCTGCATTTTTTTCAGGGCTTCCATGATGGAAATCCTCGGATGGCTTTCGTCTTCGAAACAACAGGCAATGAGTTTCATGCATCCGTCGTCATCCTTCATGCTTTCGATATAGGCTTTTACCGGCATCGTTTCTTTCAGCATCGGGATTTTTCCTTTCAGGGACTGTTTCGCTGCCGAAAGCAGTATCTTTTCTATCCTCTGGGGCTTTACGGCCGTCCTTTCCGAATGCTCTCCGATGACGGGCACGATGCTGTCGATACCTGTTTCACACGCCTTTTCTGCGAACCATTCCAGGCGGTCCGCATTTTTCGTGGGGCACACCGCCATTTCCAGACAGTACGGGTGGCCTCCCCAGTCATGTATCGCATCCAGAATCTCCGCCTCAGTCTCCTTAGCCGAATCTGCCGTAATCCTGCATCTGAAAAGAGTCCCGTTTCCGTCAGTCACCGATATTTCGTCACCTGTCCTGTGCCTGAGAACCCTGACGCAATGCCTCGACTCTTCCTCGTCCAGTTTCAGGGTGCCTCCGGCAATGTCTTTAGCATAAAATATTTCCATGTTTTCCTGTATGTCCCGCAAAGGTAAGACAAACATACGGAAAAAATCTTTAAATTCGCATTCGCTTGACAAATCGGGGTTATGTTCATAGGTTTGATATCAGATACTCACGGCGTGTTCGATCCTCCTTTCAGGGAGTTTCTGGAACCGGTCGACGAAATATGGCATGCAGGGGATTTCGGAGGGATACGGACGGCTGAAGAGATTGCGGCATTCAAGCCGCTGAAAGGGGTTTACGGAAACTGTGACGGCTACGATGTGAGACTCGATTACCCTCTGTACAACCTCTTCACATGCGAAGGCATGAAAGTCCTGATGACGCATATCGGAGGCTATCCCGGACGCTATGATCCGCGGGCCAGAGCATTGATCGACGAACATCGCCCGGATCTTTTCGTTTGCGGACACTCGCATATACTCAAGGTCGTGAACGATGTCCGCAGGAACATGCTTGTCATGAATCCGGGAGCGGCAGGCATACAGGGCTTTCATATAGTGCGCACGGCCCTCCGTTTCAGGATCGAGAATGCGGATATCCGCGGACTTGAAGTCTTCGAACTGGACAGAAAGTGACTGGAAAACCTCCCGGTCAGAACGGAAACAGCAGCGGCAGCACGATGATCATCACTATGCCCATGATGATCTGGAGCGGCAGTCCGACTTTTACGTAATCCATGAAAGTGTATTGGCCGGCAGGCATCACCAAAGCGTTCGGCGGAGTGGAGAACGGGGAAGCGAAACACATGCTCGCCGCCACGGTCACGGCGAAAAGGAAAGGCACCGGACTCGCACCGATCTGAATCGCACTCTGCAGGGCGATAGGAGCCATGAGCACTGCGGTCACGGTGTTGCTGATGAACATGGTCATCAATGATGCCGTGAAATATATTCCTGCCAGCAGGGCGATAGGGCCATAGTCTCCAAGCCCGTTTACCAAAGCTCCGGATATGAGTCCCGAAACTCCGGTTTTCTCCAGGGCGAGGGACATCGGGAGCATGGCAGCGAACAGTACGATAGTTTCCCAGTTTATGGTCTTGTAGGCAGCTTCCACGTTTCTGAAACAGCCGGTAAGCACCATCAATATACCGGCTATCATCACAGCCGTGACCGGAGCTACAGGTATGAAGTCGAATACCATCATTGCCACCATGGCTATCATGATGACTGCGGCGACAGGCGCCTTGTAGTCCAGGGTGACCTTGGCTGCTTCCGCCAGAGGCTGGCCCAGTACCACCCATTCCGTATCTTCCTTGCTCAGTCTGGCTATGTCCTGCCATGTGCCTTGTACCAGAAGCACGTCGCCGCTGTGTACCTTCACTTCTCCCAGATCGTGGAGGATATATTCCTGCTTTCGCCTGATTCCGAGTATGTTCACGTTGAATTTTTCCCTGAATCCGGCATCCTTGATGCTCTGGTTCACCATGTTGGAGGACGGCATCAGCACGATTTCCGCTATGCCTATGTCGTAGAAAGCGAGTGTCCTTCCGGGAGCTGAGGCTATTTCTGAAGTGTGGTCGTCGAGTATTTCCATATTGAAATCTTTCGACAGCCTGTTTATGGATTCGGCTTCTCCCCGCACATACAGTACGTCCCCGGCGTACATCGCTGTCTTCGGCGATGCAAGTTCCTGATTCACAGTCTTCAGGAAGCGTTGCTGAGGCGTTTCCTTCCTTCTGATTTCCAGTACGTTCACCCTGTATTCCCGTCTCAGGTCAAGATCGACTACGGTCTTTCCTGCCGCAGGGGATTTTTCCCTGATGCGCAGTCTGTACAGATTGTCCGACAGGCTGTATTCGCTTACCAGCTGGTTCAGGGTCTTTCCTGTAGAGGCTTTGTCGTTTTTCCCGGTCTTTTTCGAAAGGAATATTTTCGAGAGCGGCATCAGTACCAGAATTCCGGTGGCCAGACATACGAGACCTACCGGCAGGAACGAGAAAAATGACAGAGGTTCATAGCCTGCGTTGGTCAGAGTATCCTGGATGATGAGGTTAGGAGGCGTACCGATGAGTGTCATCATGCCTCCCATACTGCTGGCGAAAGCCAGCGGCATCAGCAGTCTGGAAGGACTCATGCCTGCATTGTAAGCCAGGCTCACGACGATAGGGAGCATAAGCGCGACTGTGCCGGTGTTGCTGACGAATGCCCCTATGCCTCCGGTCACCAGCATGACCAGCAGAAAGAGTACCGTCTCGTTTTTGCCTGCCAGTTTCAGGATTCTGGAACTTATCATTTTCGCCAGCCCTGTCTGGAAAATGGCTCCGCCCACCACGAAAAGGCCTATCATCATGATGACGACCTGATTAGAGAACCCGGACAAAGCCTCCTCAGGAGTGAGGATCTGGAATATGAGCAGTGCGAGCAGTGCGCACAGGGCTACGATGTCCGAGCGGAATTTCCCTGAAACGAAAAATGCGGCGGAAACAGCCAGAATGATAATGGTTATCAGCATGGGGAGGAAAGATTCGGTTTATTATCCAAAGATACTCTTTTTTCGGGATACGGACTTCCGTTTTTTCAGATAATTGTTAATTTTGGAACTTGCAAATCTGATCAGTATGGCTTTAAAGACGAAATCGGTATGGTTCTGCTCCTCATGCGGAAACGAAAGTCCCAAGTGGATGGGGCGTTGCCCCTCATGCGGGGAATGGAACACAATGGTGGAGGAGAAAGTTGTTTCGGGCGGGTCTTCTGCCAGAAAACAGGATATCGTTTCCGTAGGCATGTCATCGAAGCCCCTTTCATTGTCCGAAATAGATTCGGACAATGAGAGCAGAAAATCGCTCGGAAGCGTGGAGATGGACAGGCTTCTGGGCGGCGGTATCGTAGAAGGCTCTCTTGTGCTCATTGCCGGTGAACCCGGCATAGGGAAATCCACTCTTTCCCTGCAGATTCCGCTGCACTGCCTCGGCATGAAGACTCTCTATGTGACGGGCGAGGAGAGTGCCAGACAGGTGAAACTCAGGGCGGCGAGGCTCGGCGGCGACGGCGGAGGTTGCATGGTCTACAGCGAGACCCTGATGGAGAATATTCTGGAGGAGGCGAAAAAAGCCATGCCTGATCTGATGATAGTCGATTCCATACAGACTGTCTATACCCGGACTTTGGAGTCTTCTCCCGGCTCGGTATCCCAGATAAAGGAATGCGCGTCCCTGCTGTTGCGTCTGGCCAAGGAAACCGGAATCCCGGTAATCCTCATAGGACATATTACCAAGGAGGGGAGCATCGCCGGACCGAAAGTGCTCGAGCATATCGTGGATGTGGTGCTTCAGTTCGAGGGAGACAATACAGGGGCTTATCGTCTGCTCAGGAGTATAAAGAACCGTTTCGGCTCCACATCGGAGATGGCCGTTTTCGAGATGACGGGGTCGGGGCTGCGTGAAGTCCGCAATCCTTCCGAAATGTTGATTCCGATGCACGGACAGGGGCTGGGCGGGATTGCGGTGAGTGCCATGCTGGACGGTTCCCGGTCCTATCTTATGGAAGTCCAGGCCTTGGTCAGTTCTGCGGCCTACGGTACGCCGCAGCGGTCGGCTACAGGCTTCGACGTGCGCCGGCTGAACATGCTGCTGGCCGTGCTGGAAAAAAGGGCCGGTTTCAGGTTAGGCGCGAAAGACGTTTTCCTGAATATGGCAGGCGGTCTGCGTGTCTCCGATCCTGCCTGTGATCTGGCCGTAGTCTGTGCCGTGCTGTCCTCGAATTTCGATCTGGCCATTCCTTCCGATGTATGTTTTGCAGGTGAAGTGGGGCTTAGCGGAGAGATACGGCCTGTGTCCCAGACAGACAGACGCATAGCGGAAGCGGCCCGTCTCGGATTCCGGACCATTTTCATATCGTCATACGGTACGGTGAATCATGTTTCATCCGACATCAGGGTACTGAAGGTGCCTGACGTGCCGGCGCTCTGCCGGACGCTGTTCCGCAGCGGAGACTGATTATTCGGCTTCCCTGCGCGTAATGTCGGTACTTATAAGGAATATAAGTCTGTCCGCCATTTTCTGCATCCTGTACTGCGAGACAGGGGAGTTGTTCATCATGATGGAGAATACGGCAGGCCGGTTTTCTTCCGCATTCTTGCCGGATGTCGGGAAAATGTAGCCGCTGAAACATTTCACTCCTGACATCGAGCCGCTTTTCAGACGTATCCCGGCCTGAAGGCCGGGACTGTAGTCTGTCATGACTGTTTCCAGCGTGCCTCCGTCCCCGGGCGAAGGCAGGCTCTGTACGAAACTTCCGAATTCAGGGCTCTTTTCCATGGCTTTCAGAAATCCGCACAAGAAGGACGGCGAGAGGAGATTGTGTCTGGAAAGGCCGCTGCCGTCACGGATATTCACTGTCCCGGTATCCATTCCCATACCGTGGAGCAGTCTCTCGGCTGTCTGTCTCGATGCCGCATAGTCTCCGTCTCCGGACACTTCCTTTCCGAGGGTATGAAACAGCGTCTCCGCATATATGTTGTTGCTGTCGTGGTTTGTCATGTAGACTATCCTTTCCAGCGACGGAGACAGGGTCGTGCCTATGACTACCAGACTGTCCGCATCTGCGGCGGCTGTGCCGTCGGAGAAAATCCCCGTGTCGGCAGGGCCTTCGGTGCAATCTGTCCCGTCGGCTGCTATCCAGTCGGTAAAATATGCCGCGCAGGTGTATTCGGGGAACTTGTTGCTGCACTCCAGAGTCTTCGGCGCCCTGTCTGTCGCGAAAGTCCCTCTCATTTCCCCGGCCGGAGACAGGTCCGAAGTATATAGATACAGTTTGTCTCCGGTCCCGGCTTCTCCTGTCAGGCATTTCATCCTGTAATCCATCCACGGGCATTCAGGAAACTTCATCCTGACCGAGACCGGATCTCCAGGGCAGGTTCCTGCCGCCACATCGAAAGTCTGCATGTTCTCGAAGAAATTCAGTCCGCTGATACCGGCCCCGTAATAAGTGCCGCAATCATCCCATTGCCATGTCTGCTCTTCCGGCATCGACAGGCCGAAATGTCTGCCGTCGCCGATGACATGACCATCTATCTTCTTGATACCGGCATCCTCCAGAAAGCCCGCCCATTCCCTGAAAATGGTTCCGTATGCTGTCGCAATGCTGTCGTCTGAAGCCAGAAGCGGATCCCCTCCTCCTATTATGTACAGATCGCCGCTCAGCGTCCCGTCGCAGACCTTGCCCGAGTAGCCGATGGATGTCTTGTATTTGAAGTCACTTCCGAGAGCATCCAATGCGAGTCCCGTAGTGATCAGTTTCATGTTCGATGCCGGCACCAGATTCCTTTCCGCATTCCATGCGGCTATCGTGTCCCCCTCGGCTGATATTGCCAGTACGCCGATGACTGCATTGCGCAGCTCATGCTGCGCAATATTTTCAATATACTCCTGTGAGAGGCTTTTTACGGTGTTCTGAGCCTTGCCCGATGGCATTGTGATGGCCAGAATGAAAAAAACAGAAAATATTTTGTAAAAAAAAGAAAACATTGCTGACGGCATTTGTCCCTGACTTCAAATTTAGTATATTTGTGGATTACAGAGAAATTTTCTGCGGGATCTAAACTAATAACTTTTATATTATGGACAAAAACAAGAAATGCGTTCTGGTCTCCGGTGGCGCAGGTTACATCGGAAGCCATGTCACTGTCGAGCTTATTGAAGCCGGCTACGATGTAGTCGTGGCGGACAATCTTTCCAACTGCGATCTGACTTGCTTCAACGGGGTGAAGAAAATCACCGGAAAGGATGATATCCCGTTCGAACAGATAGACTGCTGCGACCAGAAGTCTGTGGATATGGTTTTCGACAAGTACAGGATTGACGCAGTCATCCATTTCGCCGCTTTCAAGGCTGTGGGAGAGTCTGTGGCAGAGCCTATAAAGTACTACAAGAATAATCTGATGTCATTCCTCAATATTCTGGATTCTGCCAGAAATCATGGAGGCTGCAATGTCCTCTTCTCGTCTTCTGCCACAGTTTACGGCGAGACCGACAAGCTCCCTGTCACTGAAGAGTCGCCGCGCCAGCCTGCCGAAAGCTCATACGGGGCTACTAAACAGATATGCGAGGATATACTGACAGATGTGGTCCGTGCTACGGCAGCCTATGGAAAAGAGATGAATCCGGGCGAAAAGGCTCTGGGACCGGTCAAGGGTATTGCGCTGAGGTATTTCAATCCTATAGGGGCGCATCCGTCTGCCTTGATAGGCGAACTTCCGAGAGGCGTCCCTAACAATCTTGTGCCTTATATCACCCAGACTGCCATAGGCAAGAGAGAATGCCTGAGCATTTTCGGAAATGATTATCCTACGCCGGACGGTACTTGCCTGAGGGATTATATAGACGTCGTGGATCTGGCCAAGGCTCATGTGGCGGCTGTGTCCAGAATGCTTGAAGGGAAAATGAAGAAGGATTATGAAATATTCAACATCGGTACCGGACGTCCTGTTTCAGTGCTTGAGCTGGTGACCAAGTTCGAGCAGGTCAACAATCTGAAGCTGAATTACAGATTCGCTCCGCGCAGGGCGGGAGACATTACAGCCATCTGGGCCGATACTTCTCTTGCAAACAAAGAGCTGGGCTGGAAAGCAGGACGGACAGTCGAAGAGACTTTGGCTGCGGCCTGGAAGTGGGAATGCCATCTGGCAGGAAAATAATCGGTTACCGCTCAATTGTCAGTTAAAAAAAACAGGAGGTCGCGACCTCCTGTTTTTCATTATAGCTTGCCGGCCGTCTCATTATTTGGCCGGATTGTTCCTTTTGTCGCCATTGCGTCTGGCAGGACCTTTGCCGCCGTCACGGCGAGGACCGCCCTGAGGTCTCGGCCTGCGTTCCGGCTCTACATAGCCTTCAGGCTTCGGGAGAAGCGCCCTGCGTGACAGCCTCATCTTGCCGGTCTTCTCGTCTATTTCAAGAAGTTTCACTTCCACTTCGTCACCGATGTTGAGGACGTCTTCCACCTTGTCGGTCTTGCCCCAGTCGAGTTCAGATATGTGCAGCAGACCTTCCTTGCCCGGAAGAATTTCGACGAATGCTCCGAATTCAAGGATGGAGACCACTTTGCCCTGATATATCTGGCCGACTTCAGGAACGGCGCAGATGCCGTTGATCCATTCAAGGGCCTTATCCATGGCAGCCTTGTCCTCTCCGAAGATATCTACGATGCCTTCGCTGTTCTCCTCGGTAATGGTGATGGTAGTACCGGTCTCTTTCTGTATCTTCTGGATGACTTCTCCACCTTTTCCGATGACTGCTCCGATGAAGTCTCCCGGAATCCTGATCTGGATGATGCGAGGTACGAACGGCTTGTAGTCGGCACGAGGTTCGCTGATGCATTTCATCATTTCACCCATGATGTGGAGTCTGCCCTGACGAGCCTGTTCAAGGGCTTTTTCGAGCACTTCATATGAAAGACCGTCTACCTTGATGTCCATCTGTGTGGCTGTGATGCCGTCTTTGGTTCCGGTTACCTTGAAGTCCATGTCACCGAGGTGATCCTCGTCTCCGAGAATGTCGCTCAATATCGCATACCTGTCGTTAGGGTTTTCGGCATCGGTGATAAGCCCCATGGCTATGCCGGCTACAGGCTTTTTGATCTTTACGCCTGCATCCATGAGTGCCATGCATCCGGCGCATACCGTAGCCATGGATGACGAGCCGTTTGACTCCAGAATATCCGAAACTACGCGTACGGCATACGGATTTTCAGGAGCGAGCGGTACCATAGGCTTGAGAGCCCTCCATGCCAGATTTCCGTGACCGATTTCGCGGCGTCCCACACCCCTCTGGGCCTTGGCCTCGCCTGTGGCGAACGGAGGGAAATTATAATGGAGCACGAACTGCTCGGTCTTCTGTACCAGCACTTCGTCGAGTTCCTTCATGTCCAGTTTCGTGCCGAGTGTCACAGTGGAAAGCGACTGTGTCTCTCCTCTGGTGAAGATGGCGGAACCGTGGGCGCATGGCAGGTAATCCGTCTCGCACCAGATAGGACGTATTTCAGTGGTCTTGCGACCGTCGAGCCTTATTCCTTCATCAAGAATAAGATTTCTCATGGCATTCTTTTCCACAGTGTGGTAGTATCTCTCCACCATCATCTGCTTGGCCTCCCTCTCTTCCTCAGGGAGGGTCTGGTAGAACTCTTCTTTCAGAGCATCGAAAGCATCGCTTCTCTCATGCTTCGGCAGTCCTGATTTGGCGATGGCATAGCATCTGTCATAGCAGAATGCCTCTACGGCCTTGCGGAGTTCTTCATCATTCTCCTCATGGCAGTATGTTCTCTTTACAGTCTTGCCTGTTTCCTGCATGAGCTCCATCTGCACCTGGCAGTGCTTCTTGATCTCTGCATGTGCGAATTTGATGGCCTCAAGCATTACAGACTCGCTTACTTCGTTCATCTCGCCTTCCACCATCATGATGTTGTCGTATGTCGCTGCCACCATGATATCGAGGTCGCAGTTCTCCATCTCGCTGAAGTTAGGGTTGATCTTGAACTCACCGTTGATTCTGGCTACCCTCACTTCCGAAATCGGGCCTCCGAACGGAATATCGCTGACAGCCAGTGCTGAAGATGCTGCCAGTCCGGCCAATGCATCCGGCTGGATGTCCTTTTCTGCCGAAATCAGGTTGATTGTCACGAAGACTTCGGCATGGAAATCTTCCGGGAACAGCGGTCTTAGTGCCCTGTCTACAAGCCTTGCAGTGAGTATCTCGGCATCCGATGCCTTGCCTTCACGTTTCATGAATCCGCCCGGATATCTTCCTGCAGAAGCGAATTTCTCTTTGTAGTCCACCTGAAGCGGCATGAAGTCCACATCAGGCTTTGCCTCCTTGGCACAGGTGACACATGCGAGGAGCATTGTACCCCCCATTTTCACTACGACCGACCCGTCTGCCTGTTTGGCCAGCTTGCCAGTCTCGATTTCGATTACCCTTCCATCGGATAATGCGATTTTTTTGTTGATGATGTTCATGTAGTTCAATTCAGTCTGCCTCCCCCTATGGGAGTCGATTTATACTTATTGTCTTTTCTCATATCGTGACCTGTGCCCGGCTGCAGACCGATCTATTTCACCGGGGCAGGGTGGATTGCATCCTAAAAAATAAGGGGAGGCCATGCACAGCCACCCCTTATGCATTCTTTCCCTATTATCGACGGAGACCGAGTTCCTTGACGATATTTCTGTATCTCTCGATATCGGTTTCCTTGAGGTAATCAAGAACACGACGTCTCTTGCCGACCAGCTTCAGAAGTGAAAGACGGGTTACGTGGTCTTTCTTGTTGTTCTTCAGATGCTCGGTAAGATGAGCGATACGGTAGGAAAACAGAGCAACTTGACTCTCTGGAGAGCCGGTGTCCTTATTAGACTTTCCGTACTTCGCGAAAATCTCCTGCTTCTTTTCAGCCTGTAAATATTCAGCCATCTGCAAAAAGATTAAATTAAAATGATTGAAATTAATTACTCTAAAATTCCTTTTCGGATTTTTAGCGGCGCAAATTTAAACATAAAATCGCATAAAACAATATTATTGCGAAAAAAATTGATAATCATAGCTATTGTGAAACATTATTTTGCATATCTTTGCATGGATTGACGCATCGGAATCAAAGACGATGCGTCTCCGTTTATCAAGAAAAAAATCAGTGAAAGCACTTGAAATATATCTTCCGGCAGTCCTCATCCTCGTTTCCTCCATTTGCTGTCATGGGACGGCGCAGAGGGAACAGGCTCTGGAAAAGGCGGCTCTGCTCATGTATGAGATGCCGGACAGCGCCATGTCTTTCGTGAAAAAGACAGAACCGAAACTGGCGAAAGCCTTTCTTGCAGAACCCGAAGATGCAGACAGCGTGACGAACGCCGTATTCAATTATTACAGGAAACACGGCAGCCGGCGCGAGAAATTCGCTGCCTCATACATTCTCGGACGTCTTCTTCAGATCCGTGGAGAAGAAGAGTCTTCCATGTTCTGCTATGTCAGTGCCGACGAGTACTCCGCCGATGTGCCTGGCCCGGAATACCGCGGCTGCCTGTATGCTTCCATGGCCTCCCTCTTCGATTACGGATTCGATTACCGGAAAGCCTCCGAATATTATTCCCGGGCCGGCGACTGCTTTCTGGCGGCCGGACTATACGGATATTATGCCGAGGTCTGCATCAGGTCGGCAAGGGCCAGTTTCCATCTGGGCGACGAGAACAAGGCCAGAACCATACTCGACAAGATGGAACCATATATGGAATATGTGGAAAAGACTGATCAGGTACGGTATTTCAGGCTTATACTGAACATGGATGATACCATTCCTCTGGAAGACGTCATACGTGCCGTCGGACATCTGGATACCGACTGGGCCGACGCCCGCGACTCCGGCTATCTGCTCGCCATATCCGACATATATCTGAAGTCCGGGTACACGGACTCGGCCATGGTATATCTGAAAAGATATTGCCGGACGGATCCGGCATACAGGGCCAATCCGACTTACTATCTGCGCCTTTCCAACGTCTATGACTCTCTCGGGCTGAAATCTGATGCTCTGGACGCCTACAGAAAACATGTCGCCCTGAAAGACTCCACCTATATGGACAAAATAGGGGAGAATGTGCAGCTTGTCGCTGCAATGTATGACAGCTATGTCCAGATGTCCAGAAGCGAAAGGGTCAAACGTTATCTATGGTATTCTCTCGGAGCCATCCTGGTTATCGGCGTGCTGATTATCCTGCACTTTCTTCGGAAAATATTGAAGCAGTCCAGACGGGAGGCGTATCTGGAGGAACTTTACAGGAATGTGTCTCAGGAAAAGGACGCCCTTTCCAGCATAAGGAAAAACTCGGTGATCATAGACGAGCCTGTCCGCAATGTCATAGAGAACCGTCTCGCCGTTCTGGACGAACTCCTGACCATGAGAAGGCTCGGAACATATTCGCCGGAGAAGGCCATGGAGATGATAGAGTCCATCGCAATGGATCAGGATGCCTATCTGAATGCCCTCGGTCTCATGTTCTCCATGAGACATCCTGTCTTCACGGACTATCTGCGCACAAGACAGTTCTCGACCTGGGAAATAGGCTATTGCAGCCTTTATTGCATGGGGTACAAGGGAAAGGATATAGGCAATATCCTGAGTTCCAGCAAATATTATAAAATCAACAGCGCCATCCGGAAGAAGTTAGGCCTCGGCCCTACCGAAACTAATCTTGACATATATCTTCGCAAACTTCTGTCGGAAATCGAATCCTGACCGTGAATATCCGTCGGAAGGGATGGAATAATGTCCGGTTTTCATAAATTTTCTGCCGTCCGGAAGACTTTTTATTTTTCTTGCAGTCCAAGTCATTGATAATGACCATATGTCCGTTATCAATAAGTCAAACTTATTTTTTGTCCGGAAAACTATTCAGGGGTAATTTTGCATCCTGTTAATCAATTCTGCTATGTCAAGACGAGGAGTGGTTGCCCGGATCATGTCCGGGCTTTTTGCAGGACTGTCCGTGTTCGCGGGATTGCAGGTGTCGGCACAGGAGCGGCCGGATACGGAAGTCAGGAATGAAGTGACAGGTCTGATTACCGATGATCTCGGCAATCCGCTTGCAGGTGCGGCTGTCATTGTCCGCGGACAACCTGTTTCAGAAGGTGTTGTTACGGATCTGGACGGAAAATTCAGCATAATGGCGCCGCCGAAGTCGGTACTTATGATTTCATATGTCGGATACCGGGATGTCAGATATCCCATAGGAAACCGGAAGACGATCTCTGTCGAAATGGAGGAGGATACCGAGTATCTGGATGATGTGGTGGTCATCGGCTACGGCACACAGAAGAAGTCCGATCTGACAGGTTCCATAGCATCTGTGACTTCGAAAGATATCAGGGACATCCCTGCCCGTTCGATGGCGGAGGCCCTGCAGGGCAAGGTGGCCGGAGTGATGGTCTCCAAGAATGACGGAAAGCCGGGGAGCACTTCGGACATTGTCATAAGAGGTGTCGGTTCCATCAACGGACTGAATCCGCTGTTCGTGATAGACGGAGTGGCTGTAGGGAACACAGCCGACTACAATCTTAACGACATCGAATCCATCGAGGTCATAAAGGATGCCAGTGCGGCTGCCATCTACGGCGCCAGAGCTGCCGGCGGAGTGGTTCTGGTCACTACCCGGACCGGCAGGTACAATGCCGCGCCGCGTCTGTCTTTCTCGGCGAGGGTCGGCGTCAGGTCCCTTTCCGACAACTACAGCCTTCTCGGTACCCGTGATTTTATCCGTGTGAAGCAGGCCATGGGAGAGGATGATCCGTATTTCCAGAATCCGGCTTCTCTGCCAAGCACCGACTGGCCGTCCGAAATATACCGCAACGGTATAGAACACAGCTACAATTTGTCGCTTTCCGGAGGCAGCGGGAAAATACGTTATTATCTGGGCGGAGCCTATGAGCGGGAGAACGGCACGCAGGTCAACAGCTATTGGGAAAGGATTTCCGCCAGACTGAATGTGGACTACGCCGTAAACAAGGCAGTCACGGTGGGTACCCGCATTTATTTCGCGCGAATCAGGACTAATCCGTATTCGCTGGCTTTCCCGTGGGTGTCCATACCATATATATCAGTGAAGAATCCTGACGGCTCGTATGCCGGGGTTCCTGCCGGCGTGGATACCGATGCCGGCAATCCTCTCGGCGACATCATGACCCATCATTACCAGTCTTCGGATCTGAAGGGAAATGCCGACCTGTATCTGGACTGGAACATATGGGACGGGCTGAAACTTAATATTACGGGAGCTGCACATCTGGGAGGAGGTTTTGATGACCAATATGCGGAAGCGAACAATTTCGGCCGCACCCCGATCAGCGACAGCTATACCAAAAGGGTGGATTACAGTGAAGAATACACTTTCACCTCCACTTTGTCTTACGGAAAGAAATTCGCAGGCAGGCATGACGTATATGCAATGGTCGGTTTCGAGGCGAAAAATGCGGAATATTCATTTGTAAGTGCGGGGGCTACCGATTTCCCGATAAGCAATCCGCAGTCGTTCGCCTTGTCCACCATAGACGACAGGACGGCGTCGGGAACGCTCAGCTATGACAGGTTCCTTTCGTTCTTCGCCAGAATTACATACAACTACGATAACCGATATCTTTTTTCCGCCAATTACAGGAGAGACGGCTCTCCTAAATTCGGCCCCAAACACCGATGGGGTGATTTCCCGTCCTTCTCTGCCGGATGGCGAATTTCGGAAGAGCCGTTTTTCAAAAACTGGGAGCAGAACTGGTTCAGTTCCCTCAAGCCGCGTATCAGCTGGGGTATTCTCGGTAATGATACCGCTCTGGCCAGCTATTCATATCTGTCTGCTTTCAGCAATGTCACCCTTCATTCATTCGACGGGAGCTCGGCTGTGGCGGGATACAACAATGTCAAGGTTCTCAATGAGGACATAAAGTGGGAATCCATCTATACTCTTGATGTCGGGGTGGACATGGAATTTTTCAAGAACAGGCTGGCAGTCTCGTTCGACTGGTATCAGAGAATCACCAGAGACATGATATATGCCCTGTCCGTGCCGAATTCGTCCGGAATCACCAGGCCGTCATCGCTGGGCACCATGGCCACCATGCCGGTCAACCTGGGCCGTATCGACAATACCGGATGGGAACTCCTCGTTTCGTACAGGAACAATATCGGAGGTTTCAGCTATGCAGTCAGTGCGAATGTCTCGCAGAACTGGAACAAAGTCGTGGACCTCGGTCTGCCGACGGCGTACATATATGGCGGTGGCGGCCATCCGTTTACCGGGACAAGCCCGTGCAAGACAGTCAACGGTATGCCGATCAGCAGCTTCTGGGGTCTGAAGACTGACGGTCTCATTACCAGCCAGGAGGAAATCGACGAACTGAATGCCAAAGCGCAGGCCAACGGCCACGAATACTATCATCAGCGGCTGACCGGTGTCGGAGACCTGAAGTTCGTGGATCTGAACGGTGACGGGACTATAAATGACGAAGACAGGACCTTCATCGGAAATCCGTGGCCGAAGGTCCAGTATGGCTTCAATATTACACTCGGTTTCAAAGGAATAGACTTCACTGCTGATTTTACCGGTGTGGCCGGAAACGACATCATGAATCTTTCGAAAGCCTATACGCAGAGCATGGTGCAGAGTTCCAACACTACTTCCGATATTTTCAAGGCCTCCTATTTCCTCGGCAACGGTCTTACCGGCCGTCCGAGAGTGGCGGCGACGGACACTTCCAACGGCAATGCCATCGTGAAGGACCCGAACAAGAACTATACGACTTATTCCGACTATTTTCTGGAGAACGGTTCGTACCTGAAACTGAAGAATGTCACTTTGGGCTATACATTCCCGAGAAAATTGACCAGAAAAGCCGGTATAGACAAGCTCAGGATATATGTGACAGGCAGCAATCTGCTGACATTCACGAAATTCTCAGGTCTCGACCCTGAATTTGCAGGTGCGGCGAAGACTGCATACGGCGTATATTACGGCAGTACGTATCCGCAGACGAAAATGGTGGCCTTCGGCGTGGACATATCGTTCTGACGGAAAAACATTAACGGAAAGGAATATGAAAAGAATACTTCATTATATAAGGATTTCGCTGCTGGCATTGTCCCTGGCAGGGACAGTCTCATGCCGGGACTTCTTGAATCTGACTGATCCCGAATCGTTGTCAGGAGGGAATTTTCCGGAAACAGTCGATGATATAGGGTTGATAGTCAATTCTGTATATGGTATCCAGCATCATTGGTATTTCCTCGGGAACTATTGGGCGGGCTATGTGATGTATTGCCTTGACCATACGATAGATATGGCATGGCATGAATATCAGGACTGGATCGATGTTTCTGCCGGAGAAGTGAAGGTAGGGAATACTTATGTGTCCGATCCCTGGACAGGATTGAGTCTCGGCGTATATTATGCGAACTCCGCACTTGGCGAAATATCCAAATTCAGGCAGACGGCCGGCCAGTCCGATATGGCGGCTCTGGACAATTACGAGGGGGAATGTCTCTTTTTCAGGGCATTCTACTGGTGGCACATGCTTTCCCTGTACGGGCAGCCGGATATGGACGGTGTGGGGATTCCGCTTGTCAAATCGGTTCCGAACAGTCTGGAGTCGATGTATGTAGTGCGCGAGACAACAGGCGCGGCATATGAAGCCATAATCGGAGATCTGCTTGCTGCCGAGAAACTTCTGACGCAGACCGATCCTCACAGGGTGACCGT
Source organism: uncultured Bacteroidales bacterium (assembly GCA_944323845.1). GTDB lineage: Bacteria > Bacteroidota > Bacteroidia > Bacteroidales > UBA932 > Cryptobacteroides. The sequence goes on along the minus strand of CALUUA010000012.1, from coordinate 45,471 downwards.
ATGGGCGGTAAAGGCCTTTCTGGCCAAGGCGTATTTTTTCGCAGGCGAGACCGCCCTTGCCAAAGAGTATCTGGAAGACTGCATATCGAACAGCGGGAAATCGCTGGTGTCGTTCGAAAATTACAGGATGATGTATAACGGCTACGATGCCTACGAGTACAATTCCGAATCTTTCTATGAGGTGGGCAATACTGCGGATCCTACCGGCGGCGCGGCCTACGGAGCCCCGAATACCGGTTCGACGCTGTCGATGTATTACTGTCCGTTCTGCATAAATCCGTCAGGGGACAGAATCGCCATGTCTTACGGGAACCAGTACCTGCATGACAGGAATCTGGTCAGGTTCGGCTATACTGATCCTGCCCCTCTGTCTTCTGCCGTCCTCCGGTCTGAAGATACCGTCATCGACGGGAAGGACACTACCCTGCATTGGCTGGATGAAGCGTATATGGAAAAGCAGGAGGCATATCACAAGGCTCTCGGCACCGATGAATACGACTATGAGAACTGGCCGGACCCGAGGCTTTTCGTATGTGCCCTGCAGCCGTTTCTGGATTCGGTCCAGATGACCATTGACGGCGTGAAGGCTTATCGCAAGGTGGCGCAGGTGGAATTCGGGAAATGGTGGGAGATGGACCCTTCTACAGGCAATGATCCCCAGACTTTCTACGGCTGGCCCGTGAGAAAATACAATTTTCTGGACGGTCATCTTCTGGACGAGACGAAGAATGTAGCCGGATACAATATCTATTTCATAAGGCTCCCGGACATTTATCTGATGTATGCCGAAATTCTGGCGGACGAAGGTCAGGAAGCCCGGGCCCTTGAATACGTGAACAAGGTGCATCGCCGCGCATACGGGTATGACCCTGACCAGCCGTCTCCGGTGGATTATGCCAGTCTTCAGGACAGGACTAAGACAGCCGATCCGGAAGATTATCTTGCCGACAAACCGCTGCTTTACGAGCGTTGGGCGGAGATGTTCGGCGAGATGAGATGGTGGGAGGATGTGCGCAGGCTCCGTATAGGGAAGCAGGAAGCCGATTATTACAAGACGGTTTCAGGCCCGGGCGAGGGCAAGACAAATATTGTCTGGAAAGACAGGAACTATGCCATGCCTATCCCTACATCCGAGTTCGAGTCCAATCCTTCTCCGGGCATGGTCCAGACTCCTGGATATTGATCCGGTTTGTTTTTTCGGAATTTATTTATAACTTTGTAGGAAACGGATGAAAAATGGCACAGGTACGTTCACTATCGCTACGACTATTGCAGGATTTCAGCAGATGAAGCTCTGGATGCCGTCGTGATGTATAGTGTACCTTGCAAGCTATATGTGTATTGCCTCCGGAGTGCTTCCGGAGGCAATTTTTTATATGTCCGACGCGTAAGCTGAAACGGACGCCGGCGGCAGGCAATTGCCGGAACGGCAGAATGATGAAGGATAACGAACTAAAAACGGATAATCATGGATCAGAAACTTTATGTCTTTGACACTACATTGAGGGACGGGGAGCAGGTCCCGGGATGCCAGCTGAACACCATCGAGAAGATCGAACTGGCCAGACAGCTGGAAGCCATGAAGGTGGATATCATCGAGTGCGGCTTCCCTATATCGAGTCCCGGAGACTTCAAGTCCATAGTGGAAATATCGAAAATCGTCACCGAATCCACCATCTGCGCCCTGACAAGAGCTGTGGAAAAGGATATCGACGCCGCTGCGGACGCCCTGCATTTCGCCAGACTGAAGAGAATCCATACCGGAATAGGCACGTCGGACTACCACATCAGGTACAAGTTCAACTCTAACCGCGAGGATATCCTCGAAAGGGCGGTCGCCGCGGTGAAGTACGCGAAAAAATATGTGGAGGACGTGGAGTTTTATGCCGAAGATGCCGGAAGGACTGAAAACGAATATCTTGCCCGTGTCGTTGAGGCTGTCATAAAGGCCGGCGCCACAGTCGTCAACATCCCCGACACGACAGGATACTGCCTTCCGGGCGAATACGGAGCCAAGATAAAATATCTCTGCGACCACGTCCCGAATATCGACAAGGCCATCATTTCCACGCATTGCCACAATGACCTCGGGATGGCCACGGCCAATACCCTTTCGGGAGTGATGAACGGAGCCCGTCAGGTGGAAGTGACCATAAACGGCGTGGGCGAAAGGGCCGGAAACACGGCGATGGAGGAAGTCGTGATGGCTATCAAGTGCCGCAAGGATATTCCGGTACACACAGATATCGTGACGCGGAATTTCTACAAGATATCCCATTCCGTTTCCACGCTGATGCGTATGCCGGTGCAGCCGAACAAGGCCATCGTCGGCAGGAACGCTTTCGCGCATTCTTCCGGCATACATCAGGACGGAGTGCTGAAGAACAGGGAAAGCTACGAAATCATCGATCCTGTGGATGTCGGGGTGAACGACTCCACCATCGAACTTACGGCTCGAAGCGGAAGGGCGGCCCTGAACCATCATATGCAGCGTCTCGGCATTCACATGAACAAGGAAGAGCTGGATGCGGCGTATGACAAGTTCCTTAAGCTGGCCGACTGCAAGAAGGAAATCAATGATTCGGATCTCTATATGATAGCCGGAGTGACACAGGACAAGCTCAAGCAGAGGCTTCATCTGAAGTATCTTCAGGTCGTGTGCGGAAAGAACGCGATTCCGATGGCTACGGTGAAGCTCGTCATCGACGGCGAGGAGTGCGTGGCCACTTCCAGCGGAAACGGTCCTGTGGATGCCGCGTTCAAGGCCGTGAAAAGCCTGGTCCACAGGAAGATAAATCTGGAGGAATACCTCGTGCAGGCCATTACCCGCGGTACGGACGATGTCGGCAAGGTGCATATCCAGATAGAGAACAAGGGCAACATATATTATGGCTTTTCAGCCAATACTGATATAGTGACAGCCTCTGTCGAAGCATATGTCAATGCCATTTCGAAAATCATTTAGTTTCCTGTCAAAATTTCGGACATAATATCATGGGAAAGACATTATTTGACAAAATCTGGGATGCTCATGTGGTCAAGCATATTCCTGACGGGCCGGATGTCCTGTATATAGACAGGCATCTGGTGCATGAGGTGACATCTCCACAGGCCTTCAGTTCGCTTGCGTCCAGAGGCCTGAAAGTATTCAGGCCGGAAAAGACCTTCGCCACGTGCGACCATAACGTACCCACTCTCGGACAGGACGAGCCGATAGCCGACGAGTCTTCACGCAAGGCAGTGGAACAGCTTGCAGCCAATACCGCCGCCAACGGCATCACATATTTCCCTCTCGGGGATCCCGGAAACGGCATAGTCCATGTCATCGGCCCTGAACAGGGGATAGTGCTGTGCGGCCAGACGGTGGTGTGCGGAGACAGCCACACGGCCACGCACGGAGCATTCGGAAACATAGCCTTCGGTATCGGTACCAGCGAAGTGGAAATGGTCTTGGCTACCCAGTGCCTCCTCCAGTCAAAGCCGAGGCAGGCACGCATAACAGTGGATGGCAGCCTCGCTGCCAATGTCACTCCGAAGGATGTGATACTTTATGTGATTTCCAGACTGGGAACGGACGGCTGTACCGGGTGTTTCGTGGAATATGCCGGTGAAGTCTTCCGTAACATGAGCATGGAAGGAAGGATGACTGTCTGCAACATGAGCATCGAAATGGGGGCCAAAGGGGGCATGGTCGCCCCGGATCAGACTACTTTCGACTATATTTCAGGCCGCAGGTTCGCCCCGGCAGGCGAAGAACTGGCTGCAAGGATATCCGGATGGAAGGCCCTGAAGACGGATGAGGACGCAGTATTCGACCGTGAGTATCATTTCGATGCGGCTGATATCGGGCCGATGGTCACATACGGGACGAATCCGGGGATGGGCGTGGCTGTGGACGGGGTCATCCCGTCAGAAGCCGTAGGATGCGATGCCGCCACTTTCGACAAGGCGTTGGCTTATATGGATTTCCACAAGGGAGAGCCTATGTCTGGAAAGAAGATCGACTATGTCTTCGTCGGTTCATGCACGAACGGCAGGATAGAGGACTTCAGGGCTTTCGCCAAAGCTGTCGGAGGGCGCAGGAAGGCTGAGGATGTGACGGTATGGCTTGTTCCCGGCTCGAAAGAAGTGGAGGCAAAGATAGAGGCCGAGGGTATCGGAGATACTCTGCGCGCCGCCGGTTTCCGGATACGTCAGCCGGGCTGTTCTGCCTGTCTGGCAATGAATGCCGATAAAATTCCGGCAGGGAAATACGCTGTTTCCACTTCAAACAGGAATTTCGAGGGGCGTCAGGGCTATGGCGCGAGAACGATTCTTGCCGGACCTCTGGTCGCGGCAGAGGCTGCAGTGACGGGATATTTATCAGTTCCTGTCATTTAGGGTGTCATTTACTGTAAACTTATATACCACACTCATGTTTGCAATCCTTTCAACACGGGATATTTGAAAGACAAGACCTGTCCTCGTGGGAAATGCAGCATAAGAAGTATTATCAGATAAAATATGAATGATAAGATAAATATTATAGAATCAACGGCAGTTCTGGTGCCTGTCGACAACATAGACACTGACCAGATCATACCTGCCCGCTTCCTGAAGACCACGGGCAGGGAAGGGTTCGGTGAAAAGCTTTTCTACGACTGGAGATTCGGCCCTGACGGAGCACCTGTAGAGGATAATCCTCTGGCAGGACAGAAAGGGGTGATTCTGGTGGCGGGAAATAATTTCGGCTGCGGTTCCAGCCGGGAACATGCTGCGTGGGCCCTTCATGATGCAGGCTATCGGGCTGTCGTCTCGTCGTCGTTCGCGGATATTTTCAGGAACAACGCCCTGAACAATTTCCTGCTGCCTGTCAAGGTGACTGAAGACTATCTGTCGTCCATTACGGCCGTACTGAAGAAGGCTCCCGATACTGTCATAAGGATAGACCTCGGGGCGCAGACCATTTCTGTACCCGGTGCAGGAGAGGCCTCCTTCGGGATCAACGGTTATAAAAAGGAATGTCTGATGAAAGGTTATTCGGATATCGACTACCTTCTGGCAGACAAGGAATCGATTATAAAATACGAAAACAGCCATGCATAAGACCATAGCGATACTTCCGGGAGACGGAATAGGGCCGGAAATCATGAGGCAGGCAGTCAAGGTGCTTGACGCCATAGCCGCAAAATATTCCCATGAATTCGAATACAGGTACGCTGATGTCGGCGCATGTGCCATAGACAAGACAGGGAATCCTTATCCGGAGGAAACGCACGAAATCTGCACGAAGTCTGATTCTGTGCTTTTCGGCGCCATAGGGGATCCGAAATATGACAATGACCCTGCGGCGAAGGTGCGTCCGGAGCAAGGTCTCCTCGCCATGCGCAAGGCTTTGGGGCTCTTCGCCAATATCAGACCAGTAAAGCCTTATCCGTCACTTCTTTCCGCATCGCCGCTGAAAGATTCCATAGTGGATGGGGCGGATTTCATAGTGGTCCGGGAACTTACCGGTGGAATGTATTTCGGTGAGCCGAGAGGCCGTAACGAGGCAGGAAACAAGGCTTTCGATACATGCGTGTATTCAAAAGAGGAAATAGAGAGGGTGGCTGATGTCGCCTTTGCCTATGCGTCCAGACGCCGCGGCCATGTGACTCTGGTGGACAAGGCGAACGTGCTGGCTACGTCACGTCTCTGGAGGGAGACGGTGAAGGCGCTGCACGAGAGGAAATACGGCGACATGCGGCTGGATTTCCTTTTTGTGGACAATGCGGCCATGAAGATGGTCTCGAACCCGCGCGACTTCGATGTGATATTGACGGAAAATATGTTCGGAGATATCCTGAGCGATCTGGCCGGTGTCATCAACGGTTCCATAGGACTGCTGCCGTCAGCCTCATCCGGTCTGGAAAGAAGTCTCTATGAACCGATCCACGGCTCATATCCGCAGGCGGCGGGAAAGGATATCGCAAATCCTGTAGCTACCATATTGTCTGCCGCAATGATGCTGGAAGATGCTTTCGGCGCGGCTGAAGAGGGGGCTGATATCAGGCTGGCTTGTGAAAAGGCCATTGCAGACGGGGTCTGCACCCCTGATATTTTCCCCGGGAGCAAGTACGGTACGGAGGCGACGGGAGATTATATAGTGAAAATCATAGGGAATTTGTAGTACATTCGATTTTTTTTTGTAATTTTGGAACCTGTAAGAAAATTTGATTGTCCGGATATGGCACTGAACGGAAATAGTTCCATTATTATCAGCCTATTGGTGGTGGCCGTCGTGGTCATTTCCATTATCGTGCCGTAATCTCCGGGGAATCCTACAGGTATATATTGATGCGCTTGCCTGCGGACGGATTCAGCTGGCAAGCGTTTTTTTATGGATATTCGTCGGGAAACAGATATGAAAGAACTCAGAAGCAAGAAAAGCACATCCGGCCGTAAAATGGCGGGAGCGAGGGGCCTCTGGCGGGCCAACGGCATGAAAGAAGAACAGATCGGCAAGCCGGTCATAGCCATAGTCAATTCGTTTACGCAGTTTGTTCCGGGGCACGTACACCTTCATGAAATCGGGCAGCAGATAAAGGCGCGCATAGAGGAGCAGGGCTGCTTCGCCGCCGAATTCGATACCATAGCCATAGATGACGGCATAGCCATGGGGCATGACGGTATGCTTTATTCCCTTCCTTCACGGGATCTGATAGCCGACAGCGTGGAATACATGTGCAACGCGCATTGCGCCGATGCCATGATATGCATCTCGAACTGCGACAAGGTCACCCCGGGAATGCTCATAGCTGCCATGAGACTGAACATCCCGGCAGTTTTCGTATCCGGAGGCCCGATGGAGGCCGGAAGAGTGGACGGAAAAGACTATGACCTGATAGACATCATGGTGAAAGGAGCAGATGACACCGTGTCGGACGATGAACTTGCCGCCCTCGAACGTATGGGCTGCCCGACCTGCGGCTGCTGTTCCGGAATGTTTACGGCCAATTCGATGAACTGTCTTTCCGAGGCTCTCGGCATGGCTCCGGTCGGAAACGGCACCCTGCTGGCGACACATGCCGAAAGGAAAGCCCTTTTCATGCAGGGCGCGGATCTGATAGTCAGGAATGCCAAGGCGTATTATTATGACGGGGACGAGTCCGTGCTCCCGCGTTCCATCGCTACGAGAGCGGCATTCATGAATGCCATGTCCCTCGACATAGCCATGGGCGGCTCCACCAATACTGTCCTGCATCTTCTGGCCATAGCCCATGAAGCGGGGGTGGATTTCAGGATGAAGGATATTGACGAGCTTTCGCGCAGGATACCGGTGCTGTGCAAGGTGGCTCCGAACTGCAGCTACCATATTCAGGACGTGAACAGGGCAGGCGGCGTCATGGGGATTCTCGGCGAACTGGATCGCGGAGGCTTCCTCGATACTTCCGTGTCCCGCGTAGATTTCCGCACGCTGGCAGAAGCCATCGGGAACAATGACATCATGAGGCCGTCGGCGAAACCGGCTTCCAAAAAGAAGTATCTGGCCGCACCGTCATGGACGCGTACCATGGAATTGGGAGCCTGTGAGGACATATATCCTGATCTGGATACCGACAGGGTTGCCGGTTGTATCAGGGATGTGGAGCATGCTTATTCGAAGGACGGAGGTCTTGCCGTGCTTTACGGAAACATCGCTGCGGACGGCTGTATCGTCAAGACTGCCGGAGTGGACGAGAGCATACTCAGGTTCCGCGGACCGGCACGGGTATTCGAGTCCCAGGAAGATGCGTGCGAAGGCATATTGGGAGGTGCAGTAAAGTCCGGCGATGTGGTCGTGATTTCATATGAGGGTCCGAAAGGCGGGCCGGGGATGCAGGAAATGCTTTATCCTACATCCTACATCAAGAGCCGCCACCTCGGAAAGGAGTGCGCCCTGATTACTGACGGAAGGTTCAGCGGCGGCACATCCGGCCTGTCCATCGGTCATATTTCTCCTGAAGCTGCTTCCGGAGGCAATGTCGGCCTTCTTCGGGACGGAGACATGATAACTATAGATATCCGCTCCCGCTCCATCAATGCGGAGGTGTCCGAAGACGAGTTCGCGGCCAGACGTGAGGAGGAAATGTCCAGAGGGGAGAAGGCTTTCACTCCGCATTCGAGGAAGAGGGAAATATCGAAGGCTCTGAAGGCTTATTCGAAGCTGGTATCTTCGGCTGACAAGGGAGCCATCAGGATAGTCGAGTAGAAAAAGTATTAGAACGAACGGTAATGGATACGGAAAACAAGGAAATGATGACAGGTTCGCAGGCTTTGCTCAATGCGCTTGTACGGGAGGGGGTCGATACGATTTTCGGTTATCCCGGGGGTGCCATTATACCGGTCTATGATGCGTTGGCGGATTTTTCTGATGAAATCAGGCATATACTGGTCCGTCACGAGCAGGGGGCGGCGCACGCAGCCGAAGGCTACGCGCGGGCTTCCGGGAAGCCCGGGGTCTGCCTGGTGACAGGCGGACCCGGCGCCACCAACACGCTTACCGGCATCGCGGACGCCATGCTTGACAGCACCCCTATAGTGGTCATAGCCGGCCAGATCTCCACGGAGATGATAGGCACGGACGCATTTCAGGAAGTGGACTTCACCTGTGTGACCCAGCCCATATGCAAATGGAGTTACCAGATAAGTTCTCCGGACGAAATATGCTGGGCCGTAGCCAGGGCATTCTTCGTGGCCAGAAGCGGCCGCCCGGGTCCTGTCGTCCTGAGCATAACCAAAAACGCACAGGTGGGCATGACTTCGTTCGCCCATGAAAAAGTGAACTATATCCGCAGCTACGATTACGATCCGGAGATAGACATCACCAGAATCAGGGAAGCGGCGGCAGCCATAAACGCCGCCCGCCGGCCTTTCGTCCTTGCAGGACAGGGAATAGAACTGGGAAACGCTCAGGAAGAGTTCCGCGCCTTCGTCGAGAAAGGAAACCTGCCGTTCGGCAGCACCCTGCTCGGCCTTTCGGTCATGCCTTCCTCGCATCCTCTGAACAAAGGAATGCTCGGCATGCACGGAAATCTGTGCAACAATGTCAAGACCAATGAATGCGATGTGCTGATAGCCGTGGGGATGCGCTTCGATGACAGGGTGACCGGCAATGTGGCCACATATGCCAGACAAGCCAAGGTCATACATCTGGACATCGACCCTTCCGAACTCGGAAAGAATGTCCATGTGGACATACCGGTGCTCGGAGACTGCAAAAAGACTTTAGCCATGCTTACCGAGAGGCTGGTGAAGACGGACAGGACAGAGTGGGGGGACAGTTTCAGGAAATATCAGGAAGAAGAATACGAAAAGGTCATCAGCAAGGAACTTCATCCTGCCGGAGGTCCGCTCCGGATGGGAGAAGTGGCCGATGCCGTGAGCCGTGCCACAGGACACAATGCCATATTGGTCACCGATGTCGGACAGAATCAGATGATAGCTGCCAGATATTTCAATTTCACTCAGAAGAGGAGTATCATCACATCCGGAGGCATGGGGACTATGGGCTATGCCGTCCCTGCCGGTATAGGCGCTTCCTATGCATGTCCTGACCGCACTGTGTGCGTCTTCATGGGTGACGGGGGGCTGCAGATGACCGTGGAAGAGTTCGGCACCATCATGGAACACCGGATACCGCTGAAGATGATACTGCTGAACAACAATTATCTGGGAAACGTGCGCCAGTGGCAGGAACTTTTCTATAACGGAAGATACTCCTTTACCCGCATGACAAATCCTGATTTCCAGATACTGGCATCAGCTTACGGAATCCCTTCCCGCCGCGTAATCGACAGGAAGGAACTCCCGGATGCGGTACGCGAAATGCTGGAGACCGACGGGCCGTTTTTCCTGGAGGCCTGCGTGGAGGAGGAAGAGAACGTGATGCCTATGACGCCTCCGGGCAGTTCTATAGATGACATGTTGCTGGAATGTTGAGGAGGACGCGAATATGGAAGAAAACAGATTATACACTATAATAGTCCATTCCGAGAATTTTTCCGGAATATTGAATCAGGTGGCTGCCGTATTCACCCGTCTGCAGGTGAATATAGAAAGCCTGAACGTGTCGGCTTCGTCCATGAAGAACGTACACAAGTTCACTATCAGCTGCAAGACGACGGCGAAGAACATAGAAAAGATACTCAAGCAGATAAACAAGAAGCTGGATGTTATCAACGCTTCCTGCTATACTGACGATGAAATCTTCCAGAGCGAGATCGCCCTGTTCAAGATTTCTACGGACGAGTTCCAGAACTGGGTCGACACGAGCAGACTGCTGCGCGGGTACAATACGCATATCGTGGAGGTCACCCCTGAATATCTGGTGGTGGAACTGGCGGGATCCGGAGAGGCGATAGATTCTCTTTACAAGGAACTGGACAGGATAAAATGTGTCAGACAGTTCGTCCGGTCAGGGAAGATAGCGGTCACCGCTTCTCCGTTGGAGAAGGTGAATGATCTTCTGGACAAGAGACGGAAGCGTTACAATATCGGTCCGCAGTAGTCCTGCGGCCGGAAATTATCGGAAATATCATCATTAATTATAATCACTTAACGCGGTAAGGGAACCGCACAATGTAAAACGGATTATGGCAAAACTGAATTTCGGCGGGGTCGAGGAAAATGTTGTGACCCGCTCAGAATTTCCGCTTGAAAAAGCGAGGGAAGTATTGAAAAACGAGACTATCGCAGTCTTGGGATACGGGGTTCAGGGCCCGGGACAGTCATTGAACCTGAAAGATAACGGATTCAATGTAATCGTCGGCCAGAGGAAAGGCTCCAAGAGCTGGGACAAGGCTGTCGAGGACGGATGGGTTCCTGGTGAAACGCTTTTCGAGATAGGCGAGGCTTGCGAGAAAGCCACGATTATCGAATTTCTGCTGTCAGATGCAGGCCAGATTGCCGCATGGCCTACTGTAAAAGAGCACCTTACCGCCGGCAAGGCCCTCTATTTCTCGCATGGCTTCGGCATTACCTACAATGACAAGACAGGTATCATCCCTCCTGCCGATGTGGATGTGATCATGGTGGCTCCTAAAGGCTCCGGTACATCTCTCCGCCGTCTTTTCCTGCAGGGTAAAGGCATCAATTCTTCGTATGCCATCTATCAGGATGCTACTGGAAAGGCATATGAAAGGGTGATAGCACTTGGAGTCGGCGTCGGTTCGGGCTATCTTTTCGAGACCACATTCAAACGCGAGGTTTATTCTGACCTGACGGGAGAAAGGGGTACTCTGATGGGTGCCATTCAGGGTATCTTCGCCGCACAGTATCAGGTGCTCAGGGAAAACGGACATACTCCGTCCGAGGCATTCAACGAGACTGTCGAGGAGCTCAGTCAGAGCCTTATGCCCCTTATCGCAGAGAACGGCATGGACTGGATGTATGCGAACTGCTCTACTACCGCACAGCGCGGAGCCCTCGACTGGTGGAAGAAATTCCGTGATGCCACTCTTCCTGTATTCCAGTCCCTTTACGAGAGCGTGAAGACAGGAAACGAGGCGCAGATTTCCATTGATTCGAACAGCAAGCCTGACTATCGCGAGAAACTGAATGCGGAACTCAAGGAACTTCACGAAAGCGAAATGTGGAGGACCGGCGAGACAGTCCGCGCTCTCCGTCCTGAAAGGTCCAAGTAGAGATTCCGGACCGGCAGCCGGTTCCGTAAATCCCACATCATGACGTATGTCGCGGATGAAAAACAGCGTAAGGGAATATAATGATCCTGTAATCGGGACTGTAAGTCTGGTGAAGAGCGCGGCCAGCCGCAGAGTCTCCATCAGGGTCCATCCGACAGACGGAGTCAGAGTCGTTGTCCCGAGGTCCTTGTCTTATGACGAGGGCCTCAGGTTTTTTTCGCTCAAGCGGGACTGGGTCATCGCCACGATTGTCCGGCAGAAAAGGAAAATCGCTGCGGCGGAAGAGGAGGGGAAGGCTGTGGCATTGCTCCGGGACGGAGCAGAGGTGAATACTTTGATGTCGCGGATTATTTTCAAGCGCTCGGACGAGGATGGCGGCGGACAGACGATGACAGTCGAAGTCCGGACAGAGAAGGTAGAGGATGTGAAAGAGACCGGTCGGACGTTTCTGGCTCCGGGACGTCCTCTTTTCCTCAAGACTCTGGTGTATTCGGGAAAATTGCCCCGGGAAGGGGCGCCGGAACTGGACAAGGTGCTGAAAAAGGCTTTAGTGGAAGTGTTGAGGGCTGAGGCGAGGCTGATTCTGCCGAAAAGGCTGGCTCTTTTCGCCTCACGTTTCGGGTTCAGCTGCGGAAAAGTCACGGTCAAGCATAATTCCTCGAATTGGGGCAGCTGTTCCGCCAGAGGGAACATAAATCTGAACCTTAATCTGGTGCGATTGCCGGAACCGTTGTGCGACTATGTGCTGCTGCATGAGCTGTGCCATCTGAAGTATCCTGATCACGGCCCGGAATTTCATTCGTTTCTGGAAAAGCTGTGTACCGACAACATCATGCGGCTGGCCGGAAACGGAGACAGCCATGTGTCGGAACTCGTGCGGAAAATCAACGTTTCCCGATCATCGCATCCTGTTCACAGGACGATGGAAAAGGAATTGAAAAGTTACCGTCTGTTGTGAGGCTGCGGCCGGCGTTGCATGCGGGTGCGTCATGACAGGCCGCTGTCATATCTTCCTGTTTTTCCACCGGCCTTTCAGCAGATACCATCCGCACAGCAGGGACATGGCTCCTCCGTAGATGTGCTCGGCAGTCCAGCAGACAGCTACATCTGCCCGGACTATGTGCATGATGAAATAGCAGTAGAACATGTAGATTATCAGGGCGGACAATTCCAGCAGGAATGCAGTGCGCGTGCTTCCGGTGCCGGATACAGCCTGAAAGAATATGTTTGCCGGGATTGTCAGCAGATATGCGCTGCACAATACCCACAGCGACGGTACCGATGCCTCTATTATCTCCGGCATGTTCGTGTAGATGCGCAGAACGGCATGAGGGAAAAGCGCAATCAGTATGGCCATTATGCCGACGGCTCCGTAGCCGATCTTCAGAATCCTCACCACAAGCCCTTTCACCGCATCCGGGTGCCCGTTCCCTATTATGTTGCTGACCAGCGAACTGCATGTCGACGAGAAGGCCATCAGCACCATCCACATCAGGCCTGAGACATTCCGTATGATGTTCGATATGGCCAGCGGCATTTCTCCGAGGTGCTCGATGAAGAGGAAGAATATCAGCCAGGTGGAGATGGAAACCCCGTTCTGTATCATGGTCCAGACCGATACCGACAGTATGTCCCCGAGTTTCCTGAAGTGAAAGCCCCCGAACCTGTCCAGCCCGTATTTGGCGCAGTCCGTCTTCATCACTGTGTAGACTATGAAGAATATCAGCGATACGAGTTCTGCAAGCGCGGACCCGATGGCTGCTCCGGCAATGCCCATGGCCGGTACGCCAAGTTTTCCGAAGACGAATATCCAGTTGAAGACGACATTCGATACCACCATGGTTATCGAATTAAGTGTCAGTGTCCTGGTCTGGGTCGTCCCTACATAGAACGCTCTGAACATGGCGGTGACATATGCGAAGAACAGTCCCGGAAGTCGCCATTTGACATAGCTCAACGCCGCCTCCGCTATTTCCGGCGACGATACCATTTTCCCCATCAGCCACGGCGAATACATTTCGGAGAGCAGGACCATGACTGCCGCCAGGCCGAGCAGGAAACAGACTCCGTGATAGAAGACATTCCCTGTCTCGCGGAAGTTGCCCTCGCCGTTGCGTCGGGCAATGATGATCTGCGACCCGATGCTGAAGCCGAAACCGATCATAAAGATTACCATATAGAATATTCCGGCGATGGCGGATGCCCCGAGTTCCGTTTCCCCGACCCTTCCCATGAACGCAGTATCCGTCATCCCTATCAGCTGCTCCATGACGAGGCTGATAAGGATAGGGTAGGCTATGGTCCAGATCTGTCTGTATGAATATGTCGGAGCCTTTCCGGCGGCATTCGTTCCGGCTGTTACCATGGTCTTTATGTCAATTTCTCAATATTTCCAGAACTTTTTCTACCGAAAGGGCGTCCCCGACCCTGAAATCGCCGCTTCTGCTGCGCTGCAGGCTGTCAAGATGAGCTCCGCTTCCGAGAGCTTCCCCCAGGTCGCGGGCCAGAGCCCTGATGTATGTCCCCTTGCTGCATACTATCCGTATCGTGGCTACAGGCAGCCCCAGAGCAGAATTGTCCGTAACGTTTATCTTTGGCTGCCTGCCATCCTTGCCCGCATCTGCTCCTGAGACTGCAGCACTCTTCCCGGCACCGGCACCGAAAGACATCAGCTCCATGGACTCGATACGGATCCTGGCGGTACGGATGAGTCCGGCAGCCGCCTCGTCTATCCCCTTACCTCCCTGTTTCATCATTTTCCGGGCTATCTCGTAAGCTCTGACCCCTTCGACTGACTTGGCTGAAAAGAGAGGCGCTATCTGGTCCTGTTCGCCGATGAATGATTTCAGGGCTTCCCTGACGGCTTCTTCGGTGATGTGTTCATGCGGATAAAAGCGGTCTATCTCCTTTTCCCTGTCGTATGAGGGGGTGGTGGCTCCGAATGTTACGTCAGCGATGTACTCCTTGTCATGCGCCTGCAGGGTTTCCGCCAGTTTCGTGGCCTTCCCGATGCATACTATCAGCACCCCTGTGGCCAGCGGATCAAGAGTCCCTGCATGGCCTACCTTCAGGTTCTTTTTCCCGAAATGCCGGACAGCGGCGAACTTGATTTTCCTGATGACATCGGCCGAAGTCCACATATACGGCTTGTCTACAGGAATGATGATTCCTGCAGGATAATCGTCGATGTTTTTAGTCAACATTGCTCCGTCGGCTAAAACCGGCGGAGCAATGTCAATATTCTTTTCCATAAGAGTTATTTTACAGGAATCTTGTCAATCCGCCTCTGATGCCGTCCGCCTTCGAAAGCTGTATTCAGCCAGATGTCCGTGATTCCGGTCACTTCATCGAAAGTTATGAAACGGGCTGGCATTACCAGAATATTGGCGTTGTTGTGTTTTTTGACCAGTTCGCCTATTTCCGTGTTCCAGGCCAGTCCGGCCCTGATGTCGCGGTGCTTGTTGAGTGTCATGGCCATGCCGTTTCCTGTGCCGCACATGGCTATGCCAAGATCCACAGTTCCGTTTCCGACAGCTTCAGCAAGCGGATGGGCTACGTCAGGATAGTCCATGCTGTCAGCTGAACGGGTGCCGAAGTCCTTTACTTCATAGCCCTTGTCTTCAAGGTACTGTATCAGCCGGCCTTTATATTCGAAGCCGGCGTGGTCGCTGCAGATTCCTATTTTCATAATCCGGTTCTATGAATTATTCCGTAGGCTTGCGTCAATACTTGATGCAGATTCCGGCGGAATTGACGGCAAAAGTACGAAAAATTCCTGACCGGAGAAAACCGGACATGAAAATTACGCAACTTATACCGGCCGGTCAATAGTTCAGTCCGAAGGCCCAGAGAGGGACTATCTTCATATAGGCATATTCGATGTCGTCCTTGACTATGAATGCATCCTCTGTATCCTGTATCTGTTTTCCTGTCTTGCCTTTTCCTCCGACTTCGAACGTATGCCCGTCCACGATAAAGTCGGAGACCGGTGAAGCCGTGACTTTGTAATTCACGTTGAGGGCGGACATGAAGAACGTCTCCCGGACGTTTCCCATATTCGGGGTTCCATCGGAAAGGGCATATATGAAGTTCGTGTTTCCGAGGTAGACTTTTTCGGTCTTTTCCATGGCTTTCATGCCATTGCCTGCCGTGTTCAGCAGTCTGATGAGACCGGATTTCTCCATATATACCATATAGTCGGCTACCGTCCCTCTGTCGGTGGATATCGCCCTGCCGATTTCTGAAAAATTAGGCTTGAAAGGGACGCTTTTGGAAATGACTTCCAGAAGCTGTTTCAACTTGCGTGATGTGGCTATGTTCATTCTGGCGAAAGCCGGTATGTCGATTTCCAGAGTGTGGTTGATTACGTTTTCGAGCCGTGTCAGATAGTCGTCCTGTTTCGCGAACGGGAAGTATCCGTTTGCCAGATACTCCTTGAAGTGCATGAGCGGATGTTTTATTTCTGCCGGCAGGACCGCATTTCCGGCCAGGATGTCATTCAGACAGAATGGTTGTATGTTCGTTCCGAGCGTCAGGTTCAGATATTCTCTGAACGACAGACCTTCCATCGTATATGGTATGGCCCTTCTGCTCAGGTCTGCATCCGTGCCTTTGATTATCTCCATGATGGATGAGCCGGTCACCACGACTTTCAGTTCGGGCAGGTAGTCGTATATCATTTTAACTTCTCTCGACCAGTCCTGATATTTGTGGACTTCATCGATGTAGAGTATTTTTCCTCCCTGTCCTGCAAAAGCCGAAGCCGTGTCGAAAATGGAATGGGAGGCGAAGTATGAATTGTCCGCCGCGATGTACAGCGACTCGTTTTCGGTATGGGTCAGCCTGATGTGCTGCAGTATCATGGTGGTCTTGCCCACGCCCCTGCTACCGACTATTACAATCAGTCGTGAGTCCCAGTTGATTCGCGAGTGCATGTATCTGACGAAGCCCGTCTCGGTTTCCGCCAGTTTCTTTCGGTATAGTGCGATAAGTCTTTCCATAACCTGCTCCTTGCCTTTACCGATACAAATATAATAAATTGCGGAATAAAACCTGCAATTTTCACGCGAAATTGCAGGTTTTATTCCGCAATAAGGGTTTTATTGTATAAAAATGCTGAAACTGTGGAATTAATTCCCCGATTTTCAGCAAAAACTGCTGAATTAATTCCGCAGTTTTTGCTTGGCTGTAAATCTAAAGGTCGGCTACCAATTCTACAGGACAATGGTCCGAACCGAAAATTTCAGTATGTATTCCGGCAGATACCAGCCTGTCATCGAGCCGTTTAGATGTCAGGAAGTAGTCGATGCGCCAGCCCGCGTTCTTTTCCCTGGCTTTGAAACGGTATGACCACCATGAATAAATGTCTTTCATGTCCGGGTAAAAATGCCTGAATGTATCCGTGAACCCGCTATCGAGCAGAATTGAAAATTTCTCCCTTTCTTCATCGGTGAATCCTGCATTCCTCCTGTTCGTCTTGGGGTTTTTCAGGTCTATCTCCTTGTGTGCCACATTCAGGTCACCGCATACTATCACCGGTTTGTCGGAGTCCAGTTTCAGAAGATAGTTCCTGAAATCATTTTCCCATTTCATCCTGTAGTCCAGTCTTGCCAGTCCGTCCTGTGAGTTAGGCGTATATACGCAAACCAAATGAAATTCCGGCATCTCCACAGTGATTATTCTTCCTTCATGGTCGTGCTCGTCTATCCCCATCCCATATGTCACATTCACCGGTTCCA
Organism: uncultured Bacteroidales bacterium; assembly: GCA_944323845.1. Classification (GTDB taxonomy): domain Bacteria; phylum Bacteroidota; class Bacteroidia; order Bacteroidales; family UBA932; genus Cryptobacteroides. The sequence continues at coordinate 28,091 of CALUUA010000012.1, read as the reverse complement.
GCCTTGTGAATACCGCTGTGCCCGAATACCCCTTCTTGTCTGCGTAATTCCAATAGGACTTGTATCCGTCGAACCTGATGTCCAGCTGGCCTTCCTGCATCTTGGTCTCCTGCAGGCAGAAAAAGTCCGCGTCCAGAGCCTTGAAAGCATCGGCGAATCCTTTTCCGGCGCAGGCCCTTAGGCCGTTTACATTCCATGATATCAGTTTTATCATTCTCTTTACCTTTTTTTTAGTTTTGTCATTGACAATGGATTCTTGATGTCCTGAGTCATACAGCGGTGTGGTACTGTTGACTTTCTCAAGTTGATTATTCTGCGTTAGCTTTCACATGCAATCTTTGATCGTTGTTGTACCGGATAGCGGCAGCGAGCACTGTTGACCCCGAAGGGGTTGTATTTCTGTGCGAGCGCCGCTATCCGGTACAACTGAAATCCTCAAATATCAAGATTCCATGTCGTTCCGTCTTTGGTATCCTTTATCTGAATCCCCAAAGCCTTCAGGTCATCCCTGATTTTGTCGGACGTGGCCCAGTCTTTCGCGGCCTTGGCGGCCTTCCTCTGTTCCAATACCATATTTACAAGTCCGTCGACAGTCCCGGCCAGCCTGCCTCCTTCATCCTGTTCATCCTGAAGCCCGAGAACCCCGGCTACAATGTCATCGAAGAGTCTTTCCAGTACGGAAAGGTCAGCCATTGTAAGTGAGGTTTTCCTGTCCTTGGCAGAATTGATGATTCTTACGGTATCGAAAATGTGTGCTATGGACACAGGGGTGTTGAGGTCATCGCACAGGGCATCATATATTTTCCCGCAGAGGGCATTGATTTCGGCGGAATCGGCGTTGAAACTGTCCGGAGCTGACGGAATTGCGCCGGCAGCATTGCCGGAAGCACCTGAAATTCCTGCGGCGGAAGCCATTTCCTGAAGGTCCTTGTACGCCTGTATTATCCTGTGCAGCCCTTTTTCTGCAGCCTGCAAGGCTTCGTTGCTGAAATCGAGGGTGCTGCGGTAGTGGGCCTGAAGGATGAAGAATCTGACTGTCATCGGAGAGTACGCCTGTGTCAGGATGGGGTGGGAGCCTTCGAACATTTCCTGCAGGGTGATGAAGTTCCCGTAGGATTTGCCCATCTTCTTGCCGTTGATGGTAATCATGTTGTTGTGCATCCAGTATTTTACTCCGCCGCAGCCGCGTGAAGCCGTGTTCTGGGCCAGCTCGCATTCGTGGTGAGGGAACATCAGATCCATTCCTCCGCCGTGGATGTCGAATTCGCGTCCGAGATATTTTTCGCTCATGGCGGAACATTCCAGATGCCAGCCCGGGAAACCTTCGCTCCACGGTGACGGCCATTTCATTATATGCTCCGGAGACGCCTTTTTCCAGAGTGCGAAATCCAGAGGCTCGCGTTTGTCTGCCTGGCTGTCCAGCTCGCGTGTGCCGCTTACCACATCGTCCAGATTACGGCCGGACAATATCCCGTAGTGATGGCTCGCGTTGTACTTGCGTACGTCGAAATAAACGGAACCGTTGCTGACGTAGGCGAATCCTGCATCCAGAATCTTCTGCACCAGAGCTATCTGCTCTATAATATGTCCGGATGCCCGTGGTTCTATGGACGGCGGGGCCACATTCAGCCTGGACATCGCCTGATGGTATCTGATAGTGTATTCCTGGGCGACTTCCATAGGTTCTATCTGTTCGAGACGGGCTTTCTTGGCTATCTTGTCCTCGCCTTCGTCGGCATCGTGCTCCAGATGTCCAACGTCCGTAATATTCCGGACATAGCGGACCTTGTATCCTAAATGTCTCAATAGTTTTACGAGAACATCATAGGTAATTCCCGGTCTGGCATGGCCCAGATGTGCGTCTCCGTAGACAGTGGGTCCGCAGACATACAGCCCGACGAATCCAGGATGTGCCGGTACGAAAAGTTCTTTCTTTCTCGAAAGAGTATTCGTTATGTAAAAATCTCTCATAATCCGACTGAATCAGGTAATACAAATTTCGATTTTACGCAGCCTCTGCGCTGCAATATTAGACAAAGATACGCAATAATCGTTCACCGTCCGAATTTTTCTTCGTATGCCTGCCGGCGTTTTCATATAGTTGAAAGTTTTCATTATCTTTGACAGGTTGCCTTAAAAAAATCAACGACTAAATCTCAACTACAATGAACACTTCTCTTTTCTGGCGGCCTTCCTGTCCGCCAATGCCTCTGCTGGGTCACCATCCCCGTTGTCTTTTCATTGGAATAATTTCGGATAAAGGCGGACATTGGCAAGTCATGAAAATGACGGATTGAGAATTTGGCCTGCGGCCAAATATACTGTTCCCGCCTCGGCAAATGTGACTTTTATTCGAAATCCATCCGTATGTGTGCGAGATTTTCTATCTTTGCAAGATTGATTCGTCGTACTGACGTTAAATTTTGTAATTTATGAAAGTAGCTATCATTATGGGATCGGCAAGCGACTATGACATCATGTCTGCTGCGATCAAGGTTCTTGAAGATTTCGGAGTGGAATATGAAAAGAAGGTCATCAGCGCACACAGGACGCCGGATCTCATGTGTGAATACGCCAAATCGGCCAAAGAACGCGGTATAGGAGCCATCATAGCCGGAGCAGGCGGCGCTGCCCATGTGGCCGGTGTCGTGGCTGCGATGACTACTGTCCCTGTAATCGGCGTCCCTATCCAGACCAAGGCTCTCGGCGGGATGGATTCCCTCCTCTCTATAGTACAGATGCCGGGCGGCATACCTGTAGCTACGATGGCTATCAACGGAGCCAAGAACGCGGGCCTGTTCGCAGTGCAGATTCTGGCGCTTACGGACAAGGCTCTGGAGGAAAAACTCACGGCTTTCAGAAAAGAGCAGACGCAGAAGGTGCTCGATACGGAAATTTAAGCAACATCCCCGTCCATAGCCAGATATGAAAAATTACCGCATTTTCGTAGAGAAATATCCTGAATTTCAGGTAGAGGCCAGAAGTCTTCTGAATGAACTGAACGAGAATCTTCAGCTTTCGCTTCACAGCCTGAGGCTGCTGAATGTCTATGATCTTTTCGGATTCACTCCGGAACTGCTGGAGAAGAGCCGCTACAGCGTGTTCGGCGAGATAGTCACCGACCGTGTGTCGGACGACTGCGACCTTTCCGGGGTGAAATACATAGCCGTGGAATTTCTGCCGGGACAGTTCGACCAGAGGGCGGCATCGGCAGTAGAGTGCGTGAAACTGATTGAACCGGAAGCCGACGTGCGCATAAAAAGCTCCAAACTAATCATTCTGGAGCCCGATACCGATGAGCAGACGATAGAGAAAATAAAGCACTATTATATAAATGCCGTGGAATCCCGCCAGAAGGATCTTTCCAAGCTCAGCGATACTGAACAGGCTCCTGTGATTCCGGTACAGGTGCTCGAAGGCTTTACTGCCATGCAGGAAGCGGATATGGAGCCATACTGCAGGAAGATGGGGCTGGCGATGAATGCCGATGACCTGAAGGAAGTCGTGAATTATTTCAAGGCGGAAGGCCGCGACCCATACGAGACCGAACTCAGGATTCTGGATACATACTGGAGCGACCATTGCCGCCATACGACATTCACTACCGAACTCGAAGACATCAGGGTGGAAGACTCATTCCTGAAAGAAGAACTGGACGGTACGCTGGACCTGTATCTGAAAATCAGACAGGAACTCGGCAGGGATAAAAAACCTCTCAATCTGATGGATCTGGCCACCATCGGAGCCAGGTATCTCAGGAAAAAAGGTCTGCTCGACGACATGGAAGTCAGCGAGGAAAACAACGCTTGCAGCATATTCGTGGACGTGGATGTGGACGGGAAGACAGAAAAATGGCTGTTGCAGTTCAAGAACGAGACTCATAACCACCCTACCGAAATAGAACCTTTCGGAGGGGCTGCTACCTGTCTCGGCGGAGCGATCAGAGACCCTCTTTCCGGCAGGAGCTACGTCTATCAGGCCATGCGCGTGACCGGCGCAGGGAACATATACCAGCCGGTAGCCGATACGATACCCGGCAAGCTGCCGCAGAAAGTCATCAGCCGCAAGGCCGCCCACGGATATTCAAGCTACGGGAACCAGATAGGTCTGGCCACCACTCATGTGCGGGAAATCTATCATGAAGGATACGTGGCCAAGAGGCTCGAAGTAGGAGCCGTCGTCGGTGCGGTCAAGGCTGAAAACGTGCGCCGCGAATCGCCTGCCCCCGGAGATATCGTACTCCTTCTCGGCGGGCGCACCGGACGCGACGGTATCGGAGGCGCGACCGGCTCATCGAAAGAACATACGGAATCTTCTCTGGAAACCTGCGGAAGCGAAGTCCAGAAAGGAAACGCACCGGAAGAAAGGAAACTCCAGAGACTGTTCCGCCGTCCGGAGGTCACCAGACTGATCAAGAAATCCAACGATTTCGGCGCAGGCGGAGTGAGCGTAGCCATCGGAGAACTGGCCGACGGTCTGGACATCTATCTGGACAGGGTGCCGGTAAAATATAGCGGACTGAATACCACGGAGCTGGCCATCAGCGAATCTCAGGAGCGGATGGCAGTGGTCATCGAAGCGAAAGACAGGGCCGAATTCGAGGCATACTGTCTCGGCGAGAATGTGGAAGTCACTTATGTCGCCGATGTGACAGGGAGTGCCAGAATGCGCATGTTCAACAAAGGCCGGCTCATGGTCGACCTTTCACGCGCATTTATAGACAGCGCCGGAGCGAAACACTATGCGAAGGCTGTGATCGCGGCAGTTGAGGACAGGAGCCCGTCCAGCCGGAATGTCGAGGGAGACAGCCTCAAGGAAAAGATTTTCAACAATCTTCAGGATCCCAACGTAACATCCCAGAAAGGACTTGTCGAGATGTTCGATTCCACCATAGGACGTTCTACTGTCCTGATGCCTTTCGGAGGCTGCCTTCAGTCTACAGAGACGCAGGTGTCGGTACAGAAACTCCCTACGGACGGCTATACTGACACTGCAAGCATCATGGCATTCGGATACAATCCGTTCATTTCCTCATGGAGCCCTTATCATGGAGCCGCATACTCTGTGGTAGAAGCCTGTGCGAAGGTCGTGGCAGCCGGTGCGTCCTATGAAAAAATGCGTTTTTCATATCAGGAATATTTCGAGAGGATGCACACTCCGTCCTCATGGGGCAAACCCCTCGGAGCCCTTCTCGGAGCCTTGAAAATGCAGGTGGCTCTGGGTCTTCCGTCGATAGGCGGGAAGGATTCCATGAGCGGAACGTTCGAACACATAAATGTCCCTCCGATGCTTATGGCATTCGGAATCACCACGGTAAATGCCGGAAAAGTCATCTCGCCGGAACTGAAGTGGGAAGGCAACCGCCTGTACCTGATCAGACATACGCCTTTGGCCAATCATATGCCTGATACAGACCAGCTCAAGGCCAACTTCAAATTCATCGAAGACCAGATAGCCTCCGGCAATATAGTCTCGGCCTATGCCCTCGGCTTCGGAGGCCTTGCCGAGGCAATATGCAAGATGTCTTTCGGCAACGCCTTCGGCGTCAACGTCAAGGTCGACGAAAAAGAACTCTTCGACTACAGCTACGGTTCCATATTGGTCGAGTCGGAAACCGGACTCGACTATCCTCATGCCATCCATATCGGTGAGGTCACGTCAGGGGAAGACGGGAACATGGTCATAAACGGCTGCAAACTCTCGATTTTCGAACTCATGTACGCGAACGGGGCAAGATTCGCCAAAATCTATCCCGATACATGCGAACCGTCGCACAAGAAGCTGGTGCCGTCCGGTATGGAAGGTGTCAAGCCTCTGAAAGTCAAGAAGTCAGAGCTGAAGTATCCGGGAGAGCCTGTCGAAAGGCCGGTCGTATATATTCCGGTGTTCCCGGGTACGAACTGCGACTACGATACGGCCAAGGCATTCCGCAAGGCCGGAGCGGAGGTGAGGATGAGCGTATTCTGCAATCTCCGCAGCGAGGATATTTTCCGCTCGATAGAGGATATGAAACGGAATATCTCGGAGTGCCACATCCTGGCTTTGGCTGGCGGTTTCTCTGCCGGAGATGAACCGGACGGCAGCGGCAAGTTCATAGCGAATGTGCTTAACAACAAGGAAATAGCCGATGCGGTGCATGCCTTGCTCGACAGAGGCGGCTTGATTCTGGGCATATGCAACGGTTTTCAGGCTCTCGTCAAGTCGGGGCTTCTTCCATACGGGCGTCTGGGCATGGTGACCAAGGATTCTCCGACACTGTTCAGGAACGATATAAACCGTCATATCTCGCAGATGGTGACTACACGTGTGTCCACGACGAACTCTCCATGGCTGTCAGGATTCTCTGTCGGAGACCTGCACACCATAGCGGTGAGCCACGGTGAAGGCAAATTTGTGGTAAACGAGGCTCTTGCGAAGGAACTTTTCGCAAACGGACAGGTGGCCTTCCAGTATGTGGACCCTGTCACGGAAGAAGTGACTATGGATTCACCGTACAATCCTAACGGCTCGTACTATGCCATCGAAGGCATCATCAGTCGTGACGGCAGGATACTGGGCAAGATGGGGCATACGGAAAGGTATGAGAACAATACGTTCAAGAATATCGAGGAAGAGCTCGACCAGCCGTTGTTCACAAACGCCGTGAACTATTTCAGGGGGAAATGACGATGTCTGACAGGGGCTTGAATGAAGAATGCGGAGTCTTCGGCGTCTGGGGAGTCCCGGATGCCGCAGTCCTCACGTATTACGGCCTCCATGCTCTCCAGCATCGCGGCCAGGAAGGATGCGGCATAGTGGCTGTCGGCCCTGACGGAGACATGAAGCGTATCAAGGGAGAGGGGCTGGTGACGGAAGTCTTCAATGAAGACCGCCTGGCTTCCCTGCCCGGAAATATGGCCATAGGACATGTCCGTTATTCCACGACAGGAGGCGGGGGTCTGGAAAATGTCCAGCCATTCCTTTTCCGCCATCATACAGGAGATTTTGCTCTGGCACACAACGGGAATCTCGTGAACTACGCTCTTCTCAGGCAGCAGCTTGAGGACAGGGGCAGTCTTTTCCAGTCGTCTTCCGACAGTGAAATCCTGGCGCATCTGATCAAAAAGGACAGCCGAGAGGCTCACAGACCGAGAATATATGCCATAGAGAATGCCCTGAACACTGTAGAAGGGGCTTTTGCTTTCCTGATCATGACATCGAACAGGATATATGCCTGCAGGGACAGACACGGACTCAGGCCTCTTGCCATAGGCCGGCTCGGAGACGGATATGTGGTGAGCAGCGAGACCTGCGCTTTCGATGTGCTCGGAGCCGAGTTTGTCAGGGATGTGGAGCCTGGCGAAGTGGTTACCATAGACCATCACGGTCTGAGGTCCAGAAAATACTCCGGGAAATGGAGCCATGACATGTGTGCCATGGAGTACATATATTTTTCCCGGCCGGACAGCGACATAGACGGTAAAAATGTCCACAGTTTCCGCAAGGCGTCCGGCAAGCTACTCTTTCAGGAAGCTCCGGCCGATGCGGACATTGTGGTAGGCGTACCGGATTCAAGCCTCAGTGCCGCCATGGGCTACAGCGAGGCAAGCGGGATTCCTTATGAGATGGGCCTGGTCAAGAACAAATACATCGGCAGGACTTTCATCCAGCCGTCCCAGGCCATGCGCGAAAAAGGCGTGAGGATGAAACTCTCCCCTGTGAAATCCATAGTGAGAGGAAAAAGAGTGGTGCTGGTGGACGATTCGATAGTCCGTGGCACGACATCGAGGAGGATAGTGAAGATGCTCAGGGACGCAGGAGCGTCAGAGGTACATTTGAGAATAGCCAGCCCTCCTATCAAGATGCCTTGTTTCTACGGGGTGGATATTTCCACCTACGATGAACTGATATGCGCGAGAAATACTGTGGAAGAAGTCCGGCAGAGTCTTGGGGCGGATTCCCTGGCTTTCCTGTCAGAGAAGGCTCTGTTCCAGGCATCCGGAAGGAGCGGATTGTGTCTGGCATGTTTCGACGGGAATTATCCTACGAAACTCTATCAGAGCATAGAAGACGCGAACAAGGACGGAAGATTCTGATATCGGAGAGGCCATGATGATTCTGGGTATAGATGTAGGCGGCAGTACCACTAAGATAGCAGGTGTGGAGGACGGACAGATCCGTTCCGCCCAAAGTATTGTGGCCGCAGACCCGGTGACATCTCTTTTCGGAGCTTTGGGCAAGTATATTTATGACAACGGCATAGATCTAGCTGACATATCCCGTATCATGCTGACCGGAGTCGGGAGTGCATATGTGGACGGAAACCTGTATGGTCTTCCTACCGGGAAGGTGGAGGAGTTTACTGCAAATGCCATCGGAGCCGGCCATGCGAGGAACGGTTTCGTCAGTGGATCTGCAGATAGGGGACATATGCAGGGAGGAATTGCCGGGACTGCCTCTGGATGCCACAGCATCGAATTTCGGCAAGGCCGATACTGCCGCACAGGCAGAGGATGTCGCTGCCGGGGTCATAAATATGATATTGCAGACTGTCGGAAGTGCGGCCAATTTCATATCTTTGGGGACCGGAATCAAGGATTTCGTACTCATCGGGAATCTGTCGCTGCTTCCTCAGTGCAGATCAGTGTTCGACAGGATAGGCAGGCTGTACGGCCTGGATTTCCATATTCCGGAGCATACCCTTTACAGAACGGCGCTCGGTGCGGCATTGTATGCCTTGAAAGATAATGGCTGACATCGCCGCGTTATCCGGAAACTTGTTTGAAAAAATTTAGGAACAATATTATGGCAGAAAGTTACGAAAAAGCAGGAGTGAACCTCGAAGCAGGTTACGAGGTGGTCCGCAGGATCAAGAGCCATGTCGCCTCTACATCCCGTCCGGGTGTCATGGGCAATATCGGCTCTTTCGGAGGCATGTTTGACCTCTCGGCACTGAACATCAAGGAACCGGTACTGGTCAGCGGAACCGACGGAGTAGGTACGAAACTGAAACTGGCGTTCGAAATGGACAAGCATGATACCATAGGCATAGATGCCGTGGCCATGTGCGTGAACGATGTCCTGGCCCAGGGAGCCGAGCCGCTTTTCTTTCTGGATTATGTCGCCGTGGGACACAATGAACCGGCAAAAATCGAAGCCATCGTGTCAGGCGTTGCGGAAGGCTGCCGTCAGGCAGGCTGTGCATTGGTAGGAGGAGAGACTGCGGAGATGCCGGGCATGTATGCCGACGGAGAATACGACATTGCCGGTTATACGACCGGCGTAGTGGAAAAATCGAAGCTGATCGACGGCTCTAAAGTCAAGGTCGGGGACGTGCTCGTGGGAATAGCATCCTCCGGCGTGCATTCGAACGGTTTCAGCCTGGTCAGGAAGATATTTGCAGACAATAAGCTTGATCTCAAGGCGCAGTATCCGGAACTTGACGGAAAAGTATTGGGAGAAGTCGCGCTTACCCCTACGAAAATCTACGTGAAGCAGGTTCTGGATGTTATCCGCCAGTGCGATGTCCATGGAGTGGCGCATATTACTGGAGGCGGTTTCGACGAGAATATCCCGCGTATCCTGCATGAAGGACAGGGGATAGAAATCGAGGAAGGCAGCTGGGAGATTCTTCCGATTTTCCGCCTCCTGGAGAAGTACGGAAAGGTCGCCCATCGCGAGATGTTCAATATCTTCAACATGGGTATCGGGATGGTGCTCGCTCTGGATGAGTCCGAGGCTTCAAAAGCCATTTCCATCCTCGAATCCCATGGTGAGAAGGCATCGGTCATCGGACGCATAACTGATTCTGAAGGGGTAAATATAATAGGAAGTAAATAGAAGCTAAATATGAAAAGGGCATTATTCAGTGTAAGTGACAAGGCCGGCGTAGTGGAATTCGCTACGCAGCTGGAGTCTCTCGGATGGGAAATCATCGCCACCGGAGGAACTATGAAACTTCTGCAGGAAGCAGGGCTGAAAATCATCAATATCAGCGAAGTGACGGGATTTCCCGAGATCTGCGACGGCAGGGTCAAGACCCTTCATCCGAAAGTCCATGGCGCCCTGCTCGGCAGGCGTGACCTTGAAAGCCACCGCCGGCAGCTGAAGGAGAACGGGATAGAGTATATCGACATGGTCTGCGTAAACCTTTATCCGTTCAGGCAGACTATTTCGAAGCCGGATGTTACCATTGATGACGCCATCGAAAACATCGACATAGGAGGACCGTCCATGCTCCGCAGCGCGGCCAAGAACTGGAAAGACGTGACAGTAGTATGCCAGCCGGAAGACTATGCCGCTGTCATAGGGGAGATAAAGGCTCACGGGAACACTACTCCGGAAACCCGTCTCAAACTTTCGGCCAAGGCTTATACCCACACGGCAGAATATGACATGATGATAGCTACATACATGCGCAAGCAGGCCGGACTGAACGAGAAACTTTTCCTGGAGTACGATCTGAAGCAGGGACTCCGCTACGGTGAAAACCCTCATCAGGAAGCCAAATTCTATGCGGCTATGGATAAAGTGCCTTTCTCTCTTGCCACTGCAGAGCAGCTGAACGGAAAGGAACTGTCATACAACAATATCCAGGATGCCAATGCGGCTTTGAACATAGTCCGTGAGTTCGACGAACCGTTCTGCGTTGGTCTGAAACACATGAACCCGTGCGGCGCGGCTGTAGGAAAAGATGTGGTAGATGCATGGAAGAAGACATTCGAAGCAGACAAGGTGAGCATCTTCGGAGGCATCGTGGCCACGAACCGTGAAATAAACAAGGAAGCTGCAGAACTCATGAAACCGGTATTCCTCGAAATCATAATGGCTCCTTCATTCTCGCCTGAAGCCCTCGAAGTCCTCTGTGCCAAAAAGAATCTGCGGCTTCTGAAAGTGGACATGACCAAGGACGCTTCTGTCCGCAAGCAATATGTCAGCATGAACGGCGGTCTTTTAGTCCAGGATCAGGATCTGACCACCAAGACAGTAGTGCCTGAAATGTGCGTAACCGAAACCGCACCTGACGCATCCATGATGTCGGATCTGAATTTCGCATGGCATATAGTCAAGCATGTAAAGTCCAACGCCATAGTCGTGGTAAAGGACGGCATGACCCTCGGAGTCGGAGCAGGCCAGATGAACCGTATCGGTTCAGCGGAAATTGCGCTGAAAGAGGCGGGAGCCGCTTTCAAGGCGAAAGGCGAAGATGTCCGGAAAGCTGGGCTCGTCATGGCATCCGACGGTTTCTTCCCGTTTGACGACTGCGTGGCGCTGGCTGCCGAATATGGAGTGAAAGCCATTGTACAGCCTGGCGGAAGTATCCGCGACAATGATTCCATCGTCAAGGCGAATGAAAATCATATTGCCATGCTGTTTACGGGAATGCGCCATTTCAAGCACTGAGCATGACGGGAATACCGGTTTGTTTTAGCATCATTACTGTAAAACCAAGGAATAATGGGTAAGAAAGTTCTTGTAGTCGGCGGCGGCGGAAGATGCCATGCCATAGTGGACGCCTTGTCGCGTTCGCCGAAAGTCGGTAAAATATATTGTGCCCCGGGCAATGCAGGTATTGCGCAGCAGGCTGAATGTGTCCCGATCAAGGATACGCAGGTAGCGGAATTGAAGGATTTCGCATTGGCCGAAGGGATTGACCTGACGGTAGTCGGTCCTGAAGTCGCTCTGGCCGCCGGTATAGCTGATGCGTTCACAGCCGCCGGTCTCAGGATTTTCGGCCCGTCGAAGGATGCTGCCGTCATCGAGTCGAGCAAGGATTTCGCCAAACAGCTTATGGCGAAATACAATATCCCGACAGCCGCATTCAGAACATTCGAGGATTACGGCCCGGCTCTGGACTATGTGCGTGCCGGTTCTTTCCCTGTGGTGCTGAAATATGACGGACTGGCTGCAGGAAAGGGCGTAGTGATAGCTGAGAATATGGAGCAGGCTCAGGATACCCTGAAAGACATGCTTCTGGATTCCCGGTTCGGAAATGGCAGGGTAGTGATAGAGGAGTTCCTGACCGGCCCTGAATTTTCTTTCATGTGCTTCGTCGACAGGGAAAAAGTATGGCCTATGACAGTCTCTCAGGATCACAAACGTGCATTCGAAGGGGACAAGGGCCCGAATACCGGCGGCATGGGAGCATATTCTCCTGTGCCGTTGATTACGGACGAGGATGTGGAGTATTCTCTGGAAAAAATCATGAAACCTGTGGCTGCCGCCATGGTGGCGGAAGGCCGTCCGTTCAAGGGTGTGCTGTATGGCGGGCTTATGAAAACCCCGTCAGGAATCAAGGTGATAGAATTCAACTGCCGCTTCGGCGATCCGGAAACGGAAGTGGTGCTGCCGCGTCTTGAGTCTGACATATACGATATCTTTTCAGCGGTGGCGGACGGGACGCCAATGCCTGAAATCAGATGGTCATCCAGAATGACCCTCGGTTTCGTGCTCGCTTCGAACGGGTATCCGGGTTCGTATGAAAAGGGCCATGCCATCACCGGACTTGACAGGGCGCAGTCTCTTGGGGATATCCGCATCTACCATATGGGGACAGCGGTAAAGGATGGAGGATATGCCACTGCCGGAGGCCGGGTCCTTATGGTAGTAGGATTCGGCGATGACTTGAAATCGGCTCAGGAACACGCCCTGAAAGCCGTAGGATGCATAGAGTGCGACAACCTTTTCTATCGCAGGGATATAGGCTGGAGAGTATTATAACGTCAGTTCGACGAATTATTTTACTTAGTACCAGAGACTTCGTCGAACTGACGTTACGATTTCTTCGAAATCTCCTTCCTTTTACGTGTCACCCCTCCTAAATCCTCCCCTTCGTATGGGAGGACTTGCCTACGGATTCGTTCCACGAATCCTCTAAAAGAGGTAGTTCTCTGAAATTCACTGCGTTCTTTTCATCGAACTCACGTTATTATAGGATATCCAGCAGTTCACTGAAGTGGCTTATTCTGAATAGGTTCGGATGATCGAACTCCTCTATGACTTCGTGCTGCCATGTGCTTTTGGCCGGAATGTGGACACCGTAGCCTCCCAGTTTGAGCACGGGGGCTATATCCGATTTGAATGAATTTCCTGCCATGAGGAACTCCTCTGCATTTACGCCGAGGACATCCATGATTTTGCCGTAGGCTTCCTCCGTCTTGTCCGGAATGATTTCTATATGGCTGAAAAATCTCGTAAGTCCGGATCTCTCGAGCTTGTTTTCCTGATCGGTGGTGTTCCCTTTGGTTATCACGATGAGCTTGTACGGTCTCGTGGCTGCTATGGTGTCGAGCGTCTCCTCTACACCGGGGAACGGCGTGGCCGGATTCATCAGCAATGCCCTGCCGATATTGTAGATTTCATGGATGCCGGCTGCCGGTATGGTGTCCCCGCTCAGGTGCAGCGCAGTCTCTATCATGGACATTGTAAATGCCATGACTCCGTATCCCAGAGTGCCCATATTCTTCATTTCGGTCTTGAAGAGCTCCTTTCTCACCGATTCCTCATCTCCGTATTCTGATACCGCTTCGCAGAATCTTGTTTCAGCCTCATCGAAATATTCCTGATTCTCCCACAGCGTATCATCGGCATCGAATGCCACAACCTTTATCTTTTCTATCATAGACGGATATTTTTTCGGGATGGCTTCCAGCCAATTTCAGACTGCCCTGCCCGGTACTTTAAGCCGCAAAATTACTTAAAAAGAATTAATTTCCTATCTTTGCATGACGGCCTGCGCGCAGACCGTCATGCAATGACTAAATCCTGCCATATGATAATAAGCGGTAAAGAATTGTCTGCCAGACTGAAGGCAGACATGAGGGATGAGGTCTCTACCTTCCCTGCGAAATACGGAAGAGTGCCTCATCTGGTGGTTATACTTGTCGGCGATGATCCTGCCAGCATTTCCTATGTTACGGGCAAGGCGAAGGCTTCGGAATATGTCGGAATCAGGAATACGACTGTAAGGAAGCCTGCGACCGTCACCGAAGATGAACTTCTCGGACTCATCCGGCAGCTGAATGCGGATGATACGGTAGACGGAATACTGGTCCAGCTGCCTCTTCCGGACCATATATCGGAAGCCAAGGTCATAGAGACTATCGACAAGTCGAAGGACGTGGACGGATTCCATCCGCTGAATGTCGCCGCCCTGTGGCAGAAGCAGCCGTGTACTCTGCCGTGTACACCCAAGGGTATCATCAAGATGCTGAAGGCTGCCGGAGTCCGTATTGCCGGGAAAAGGGCGGTGGTCATCGGCCGGAGCAACATAGTCGGACTTCCTGTGGCGAAACTTCTTCTGGACGAGAATGCCACCGTTACCATAGCTCACAGCAGGACAGCCGATCTTCCGGCGCTTGCACGGGAGGCGGAAATTCTGGTAGTGGCCATAGGCCGGCCGAAATTCGTGACTGCCGACATGGTGTCTGAGGGTACTGTAGTGGTGGATGTCGGTGTCAACAGGGATCCTGAGACAGGAAAACTGTGCGGAGACGTGGATTTCGCCGCCATTGAGCCGAAGGCTTCTGTCATAACCCCGGTACCCGGAGGCGTAGGGCCTATGACTATCTGCTGTCTGATGGAGAACACGATAGAATGTTTCCTGCACCATAAAGTCTGACAGGGTCAGGATACCAGCGAGCGGACATCGTCTTCAAGGGCGGAGAGACCGCCGGGATAGAGACTGTCGATCTTTTCGCTGCATCTTTCGTCCTTGTCCATATGCAGAAGGGCGTATATCAGATCCCGGTGTCCGCCGTCTATCAGAACGGTAGTTACGGCGTGTGCCAGCGTGTATGAGACACCATCGTCAGTGTGCTGGTCGTGCATGAATTCCTTATACATGCTGTCCAGAAATTCCGGCAGATTCACTTCGCCTATCATGAAGGCGGAGCGTATCCTTCCTTTCTCGCTGTCAGTCAGGGAATGCGATATCCTGCCTTTCCTGTCTGCGGTACACCTGTCGAAATATCGTGCATGTCCTTCGTTCAGCCATACCGGAATGCGTCCTACCGCCACCGCTCTGATGAGATGATGGCTGACTTCGTGACATATCGCGCCGATGTTCTTCTCGGAAGCCTTTTCGTCATATCCTAATATCACGGCGACTTTTTCACGCGGCAGATACAAGCCTGACAGGTTTCTTACGTCCACTGACCGCCCGAATTTTTCTGACAGGAACGTCTGGGCTTCCCTCTTGTTTATGAAATTGTAGACAGGAAGTTTCAGGTCTTTGTCGAGCCCCAATCCCGCATAGTATTCCAGTTCGTGCCCCAGAATCCTCGAAATCATGGCTTTGTCTTTTTCACTCACCGGATCGCCGAGCCATGATATGTCTATGCTGCTTTCGGCGGCGCCGGCCGAGGCCTCCTTATGGGACTTCCTGCCTCCTTTTGACTTCAGATACTTCTTCTGCTCACGCTTAGTCATCTCTCTTGTCACCAGAGCGTCATCTGTGACAGCCTTGTACGTTTTCCCTTCATCAGGCCTGACAATTCCTTCCGAGGTGCTGAACGCGGGGATGTAATGAAGATACATGTAGCCCTGCGCCCTTGTCTGGCTTTCGAACCTGTTTTCATCCAGAAAAAAGAAAGAAACCGCCACGCCGTACGGACCGGCTATGCCTGCGGCCATACCCGGAAATACGGTCTCTCCCGGGGAGATGAAGCATTCTTCCATGGTCAGGTATGCGGCGAACGTCCTGTCTTCATGATAAACGAGCAGAAGCCTCGGATCAGGTGTCACGCATGCTACGCCATATCTTGTCACATAAACAGTATCCCCCTCTTCCATCCGGAACTGCATGGTCTTGAACCTTTCCCTTCTGTCTGTCTTCCATGCCGTTTCCTTTCCGTCCTTCACCGGCAGGGCATACGGGGTGTCGATGTCGAAATCTTTCGGAAATGCTCCCCTGCACCTCCAGTATGTGGACGGATTCTTGAACTGGCTGTCGAAATTGGAATCCTTCCTGATGGTGAACACCGTGTTCTTTCCCGGTTTCAGGGTATAAGGCCTGTCCCCGGCCCGGAAAAGATGATAGTCGCAGTAGTCGTTATTGAAATAGTTCAGCGACCTGTTTCCCTCGCTGTCTGTCTCCCACCGGCTTTCGATTATGTTGTCGGGAATATTTATGATGCTTTGCAATGATTGTGCATGCATATGGCCTGCTGCCGCAACGAGCAGACATGCCGCTACCGCCTGAAGCCGAAGATTGGATTTCATGATTTCGGAAAGATTTAGGAATAACAAGTTTCAGTGTCGTTATGCAAATTTATAAAATTTTCTAATGCTGGAGAAGGGGAGAGACGGAATCCCTTAAAATCATTTCAGGTGACAGCTCTATCTGTGACTTGATTTCCTTATGGTTAGATATGCTTTCATTGAGCAGCTTTACCGCCATCTTCCCCATTTCGTCGACCATCTGTCCGACACGCGTTATGGCCGGTTCCAGAAAATCGAGATACAGGTAATTGTCGAATGATATCAGGGAAATGTCATCGGGGATACGCAGTCCGGCTTCTCGTATGGCTTTTATTACCCCCATCCCTATGTTGTTGCTCAGGGCAAAAATGGCCGTGGGCCGTTGCTCCCTGTTCAGCAGCAGTTTCGTTTCCAAATAGCCGTTCTGGACGGAAAACTCGTTTCCCACCACTACGGCCCTGTCTTCCATTCCGTTTTCCTTGAGCACGCTCAGATAGCCTTCTACCCTTTTCCTGTTCGGCATGGCTGAAGGCGGACCCTGAATGCAGGCGATATCCCTGTGTCCGTTTCTGTACAGAAGTGAAGTGGCCATATAACCTCCGCGGAAATTGTTGGTCACCACGAACGGCAGGCTCGTGTTTTCGTAATGCCTGTCCACCAATATTATAGGTACATATTCATTTGTCTGTTCCATAAATGTCGGGTTGCTCCCGCTCGGAACCGTTATGATACCGTCCACCTGACGGGACAGGAGTGTGGTGATGGAAGAGATTTCATTGTTCTCGTTTTCCATGGTATCCGCCACTATGGTAGTGTACCCGTAGCGTCTGGCTTCGGAAATGATTACACTCGTTATTTCCGCGAAATAAGGATTCGCCAGTGACGGCACGAGCAGCCCGATTGTCTGGGATTTTTCTGTGCGCAAATTTTTAGCGACTAAATTCGGCACATATCCGCAGCGTTCCGCTTCATCGAGAATGATGTTCACGGTTTCTCTCGAAATTCGGCTTGCATAAGCCTTATTGTTTAATACTCTGGAGATTGTGGATTTGGAAAATCCAGTATTCCTGGCGATGGTGTCTAATGTGGCTTTCATGGCTGGCTTTGTTTCAGTGTTGCACAAATTTATGGAAAGTTTCGCTAAAATCTATGCAAAATCATGTAAATTCTTCATAACAAGTACATATTTATTAAATATTAATGGATAATTTCACAATTAGAATTCAGGTAACCACACGACACTAATTTGATAATCCATGGACAAGCCTAAAAAAATTCTCGTCATAGGCAGCAGCAATACTGATATGACTGTCAGGACAAACAGATTGCCATCTCCCGGGGAAACGGTAGTGGGCGGCGTTTTCACCATGGGATACGGAGGAAAAGGCGCTAATCAGGCTGTAGCCGCCAAGAGGCTCGGAGGAGACGTGACCTTCGTATGCAAGATAGGAAGAGATATTTTCGGTGAAAACTCATTGAAAAAATATGAGATGGAAGGGATAGACACTTCGCATATACTTTTTTCGGACAAGCCTTCCGGTATTGCGCTCATCAACGTGGATTCGACAGCTGAAAATGCCATTTCCGTGGCCTCGGGAGCGAATCTTGATTTTTCCGCGGAAGATGTCAGGAATATGAAGGACGTGATCCGCGGGGCCTCTGTTCTGGTCCTTCAGATGGAAATCCCGGCTGAAACGGTGCTCGAAGCTGCCAGAATAGCGTTCGAATACGGAATATATGTAATACTCAATCCGGCTCCTGCATGTATCCTTCCGGAGATGATATACAAGTATGTTACGCTTATGATACCGAATGCCACCGAAGCCGGACAGATGTCTGGGATAACGGTGTCGGACAGGAGGTCCGCCGAAATTGCAGCCGGCAGGCTGCTGGAGAACGGTGCCAGAAACGTTATCATAACGATGGGAGCTGCTGGCTCGATCATCTGCGGAGGAAACGGTACGGTCTTTATCCCGTCCGTGAAAGTCGATGCTGCCGACACTACTGCAGCAGGAGATACCTATTGCGGAGCCTTGAGCGTAGCACTGGCGGAAGGCAAGAGCCTGCACGATGCCGCATTGTTCGCTACGGTCGCTTCATCTATCGCTGTCACCCGCTGCGGTGCGCAGGAATCCATACCGACCCGGGCAGAGGTCGATGAAGCCATGTCTTATCTTTCATAACTGACCAAAAACCTGATAACCATGTTTATAGTAGACAGCTATTCTCTTGCAGTCGTATTCTGCTTTGTCACCATGCTTTGCTGGGGTTCCTGGGGCAATACCCAGAAACTTGCGGCCAGAAACTGGAGGTATGAACTCTTTTACTGGGATTATGTCATCGGGATGTTCCTGTTTTCCATAATCCTCTGTTTTACCATGGGCAGTTTCGGCGTTCACGGAAGACCGTTTGTCGAGGACCTTTCCCAGGCGGATGCCGCCAATATCCTTAGCGTTGTTTTGGGCGGCGTCATTTTCAATGCCGCCAATATCCTTCTGTCAGCCTCTACTTCCATCGCAGGCATGGCCGTGGCCTTCCCTCTCGGTGTCGGACTGTCCCTCGTTCTGGGCGTCATCATTAATTATCTCGGCGCTCCGAAAGGCGATCCTGCCATCCTGTTTGCCGGAGTGGCGCTGATAGTGGCGGCCATCGTATGCAACGGCATTGCATCCGGAAGGATGCAGAAAATTAAAGGAGGAAAAAATTCGGGGAATAACGGGAAGGGGCTGGCGCTGGCTGTCGTGGCCGGTATCCTGATGTCTTTTTTCTACAGATTCGTGGCGAGGGCGATGGATCTGGAGAATTTCGAACAGCCGGCTCCGGGCATGCTTACTCCGTACACAGCCATTTTCGTGTTTTCAGTCGGTGTCTTGCTGAGTAATTTCCTGTTCAACACCCTCGTGATGAAATATCCTTTCGCAGGGGAACGGGTATATTACCGCGAATATTTCAAGGGGAGTTTCAAGACACATCTCACCGGCATTCTCGGCGGGGCGATATGGTGTCTGGGAACGGCGTTCAGCTATATTGCTTCAGGTCAGGCCGGAGCCGCCATTTCATATGCTCTCGGTCAGGGTGCGCCTATGGTCGCCGCCATATGGGGAGTTTTCGTATGGAAGGAGTTCAGGGGTGCGGACAGGAAAGTCGGGGTGCTTCTGTCGCTGATGTTCATCCTTTTCATTGCCGGCCTGGCATCCATAATCGTTTCCGGAGGAAATTAGGGCAGACGATTTTTACGATAAAAAGAATGATTCTATCATATAATAAATTAATAACCGACATTTTATGAAAAAAACAATCGCATTGGTCGTGCTGTTGTTCTGTACTGCCGCAGCTGTTCTGGCACAGAATACCGTCAAAGGTACCGTGACAGATCAGAACGGAGTGCCTGTCATAGGTGCGGCGGTGGCGTTGGTCGGAAGTCCGACGCCTGTGGGAACAACGACAGACTTGGAGGGACGTTACGAATTGAGCGTCCCGGACGGTAGCGTGCTGGAATTTTCTTCGCTCGGCTACCATTCAGTCACCCTCACGGTTTCAAAAGGGGGTGAAGTCTATAACGTCATTCTGGAAGAAGACAACGAACTTCTCGATGAAGTGGTCGTGGTAGGTTTCGCCACGCAGAAAAAAGTCAATCTTACCGGGGCTGTCAGCACCCTCGACAATGAAGCTCTTGAATCCGTCCCGGTACACAATCCCGTACTGGCTCTTCAGGGACAGATCCCGGGTCTTACCATCACGCAGAACAGCGGCCAGCTCTACAACAACGGTCCGTCAGTCCAGCTGAGGGGTCTAGCCACCATAGGCGAAGGCTCTTCCGGCTCGGTACTCGTCCTGATAGACGGTATGGAAGGCGACCTGACGAATATCAATGCGCAGGATATCGAGAGCATTTCCGTCCTGAAAGACGCCGCCGCTTCATCCATTTACGGTTCCCGCGCACCTTTCGGAGTCATTCTGGTCACTACCAAATCCGGAAAGAAGGGCAAGGCTACCGTAAATTACAACAACAATTTCCGTTTCAAGTCTCCTATAAACATGCCTGAAATGGCGGATTCCTATTCCTGGGCACTTTATTTCAACGAGGCCGCACACAATTCCGGACGAGGAGACATCGTCACTCCCGAGCGTCTCCAGAGGATAAGGGACTATATGGACGGAAAAATTTCCTACAATACCATACCTGATACGGGCGGCAGCGGACAGTGGGCTTCAGCCTATACCTCCAACGGCTCGAATGACAATATCGACTATTACGATGTCTTCTACAGCGACCTTACTACAGCCCAGGAACACAATCTGAGCATTAACGGAGGCACGGATGCGGTAAGCTATTATGTGTCGGCGAACTATATCGACGAGAAAGGTGTGTTGAACTGGGATCTTGACGGTCTTCAAAGACTGAATGTATTCGGAAAGGTCAACGCTGTTCCGTTCAAGTTCCTGAAAATAGGCTACAGCGCCAGATATATGAGGGAATGGTATCACCAGCCTACCTATATGACCGACAATATTTTCCAGAATATCGGCCGTTGGACATGGCCTGTGTATCCTCTCTACGACCCTAACGGAAATCTCTTCAACGACCAGGTTCTTCAGATGGTGGAGGGCGGCCAGAGCACGATAAACAACACGACTTTCGTCCAGCAGTTCAATCTCGAACTCACGCCTCTGCCGGGCTGGAGAATAGTGGGAGACATCAATTTCAGGCACAGGAACTACTTCAACAAGACAGTACAGCTTCATGTCCAGCAGATAGCGGTGGACGGGGTCACCAAAGTCGAGCCGGGATGGCCGAGCGCTTCGCCGAAGTCCTATGTGGCTGAAGATGCAGGCAAGAACGAGTTCCTGACAGTGAACGCATACTCCGACTATGAAAGGACCTTTGCCGATGCCCACTATCTGAAAATCATGGCAGGTTTCCAGATGGAAATGTATCACGACAACGATGTCTGGGCGAAAAAGGCCGGCATCATAGTTCCGTCCATCCCGACGATAAACACGTCTTCAGGCCTCGAAAACGGAGTCGTGATAACTCCGGAGGTGTCAGGCGGCGGCGGTTCCTGGAGGACTGTGGGTTTCTTCGGACGTATAAACTACAATTTCAAGGAAAGATATCTCGCCGAGGTGAACCTCAGGTATGACGGCTCTTCCCGTTTCCGCTCCGATAACCGCTGGGGCTTCTTCCCGTCATTCTCGTTAGGATGGAACATAGCGAACGAGCCGTTCTTCAAACCGGCAAAACGGTGGGTGGACATGCTCAAGATAAGGGCTTCCTATGGTTCTCTCGGAAACCAGAACACGACGTCCTGGTATCCGACATACCAGACCATGGGCTTCGCGAATTCCTCGGGAGACTGGCTTATCAACGGACAGAAACCGAATACCGCCTGGCCGCCTGCATTGATAAGCATGCTGCTGACGTGGGAGAAAGTCCGCTCCTGGAATGCCGGTATTGACTTTGCCGCCTTCGACAGCAGGTTGACAGGTTCGTTCGAATACTTCATCAGACAGACTCTCGACATGGTAGGTCCTGCCGATGAACTTCCTGTCATCCTCGGTACATCGGTTCCGTCCACGAACAACACGGACCTCCAGACCGAAGGCTGGGAACTCGAACTGTCCTGGCGCGATGTGGCCTTCGGCCAATTGAACTACGGTATCCGCCTTGTCCTTTCGGACGCGCAGGCTACCATACTGAAATATTCCAATCCTTCACGGACTTTGGACAAGAACTATGCAGGAATGAAAGTCGGGGAAATCTGGGGCTATGAGACAGTAGGCATAGCCAAATCGGACATCGAGATGCGGAACCATCTTGCCACCCTGCCTTATGGAGGGCAGAACGCCATAGGAAGCGACTGGGGAGCAGGCGATATCATGTACAAGGATGTGAACGGCGACGGAGTAGTGGACAGCGGGGCGAATACGATAGACGACCACGGAGACCTGAAAGTGATAGGAAACACTACGCCGAGATACAATTTCGGTATCGACCTTACAGCGGCCTGGAAAGGCATAGACCTGAGGATTTTCCTGCAGGGCGTGGGAAAACGCGACTACTATCAGGGCAGTATGTATTTCTATGGCACGACAGGGGCGAGCGAGTTCAATTCCATGGCGCTCTCTGAACATATTGATTATTTCAGGGCCGATGCGGACAACCCTCTCGGACAGAACCTCGACGCGTACTATCCGAAGCCGTACTTCAACACGAACAAAAACACCCGTTGCCAGACCGGATATCTTCAGAATGCGGCTTACTGCAGACTGAAAAACGTGCAGATAGGCTATACCATTCCTCAGAAATACACTTCGAAGATAGGCATATCGAATTGCAGGGTATATCTCTCCGGTGAAAACCTGGCTACTTTCACGCAGATGACAGATCTTTTCGACCCGGAGACCATCGGTGCCAACTCGGCCGGTAACGTTTATCCGTTGACCAGGACTTATTCGGTCGGCTTAAGTGTAACATTTTAATCGGATTGCTATATGAAAAACAGAATATTGATTCTATCCCTGCCGGTCGCACTGATGTTCACGTCCTGCAATGCTTTTCTGGACCTGGAGCCGGAAGCAGCCCTTTCTCCGGAGCAGTATCTGACTACGGAGGAAAATATAGGGGCGTATGCCACTGACCTATACACAATGCTCCCGAAACATGAACGCAGCACGTGGGGATATTGGCGGACGGATGCCGATACTGACGATATGGTGGCACCGAATCCGAGCGACAAATACGCTCCAGGCTACTGGAGGGTAGAACAGACCGGAGGCTCATATTCCTTTACAGATATTTACAGATGCAACTATTTCCTGGATTTTGTCATACCGCTTTATGAAGCCGGCGAGATAACGGGAAATGCTTCCAATATCCGTCATTATATAGGTGAAGTCTATTTTTTCAGAGCCTGGGCCTATTTCGAAAAGCTGAAGGCGCTCGGAGATTTCCCGATAGTGGAGAAGCCGATAGCCGACGATCTGGAAAAGCTTACGGCGGAGAGCAAGAGAAGACCGCGCAATGAAGTGGCAAGATTCATCCTTTCCGATCTGGACAAGGCTATCGAATATATGTCTGAAATACCTCCGGTAGGCGGTACGAACAGGCTTGCAGACGACTGCGCACATCTGATGAAGTCGCGTGTGGCCCTGTATGAAGGTACCTGGGAAAAGTATTTCGCCGGTACGGCTTTCGTCCCGAACGACACGGACTGGCCCGGCGCCGGGAAAGACTACAACAAGGGATATCAGTTTCCTTCCGGTGATATCGAAAGCGAAAGCAAGTATTTTCTGAAGATAGCGATGGACGAAGCCAAAATCGTAGCAGATAAATATGCGCTGACCGAGAATACAGGAGTGTTCCAGAAAGATGCGGATGCCGATCCGAATCCATATTTCGATATGTTCGGTGCGACTGACATGAGCAAGTATCCGGAAGTCTTGCTGTGGAGAGCCTATAATGTTGCCATCGGTATTCACAACTCCGTAGGGGAGTGGGCTTCCTCATCCAACAACGGCTACGGAATCACCAAAAGCATGGTGGATGCCTTCGTGATGAGTAGCGGCCTGCCTTGGTATGCCGCAGGCCGCAGTTATCCCGGAGACGCCGACCTGCAGAAAATCACTGAAGGCAGGGATTCCCGTGCCGAAATATTCATAAAGAAGCCGGGAGACAAGAACCTGCATTCCCCGGGAGGCCGTAATTCCCGGGAAGTTGAACCGTGGCCTGTCATTACAGCTTCCGGCGCGCAGAAATACATTACCGGCTATGCCATCCGCAAAGGGCTGAATTTCGACGGAGCCTATGCAAGCGAAAACTCCAGCGAGACCGGTCTCATCATTTTCAGGGCAGTAGAAGCCTATCTGAACTATATTGAGGCCTGCTATGAATACAACGGCGCTCTGGATTCCGATGCCGGGAAATATTGGACAGCCATCAGAAACAGAGCCAAGGTGGGAGATTATCAGACGACAATCAGCAATACTAACGTGGCTGCAGAAGGCAAGACGGACTGGGGTGCATATTCTGCCGGAGACCTCGTAGACAAGACCCTTTACAACATCAGGCGAGAAAGACGCTGCGAACTTATGGCGGAAGGATTCAGGGCCGATGATCTCCATCGCTGGAGAGCACTCGACCAGCTTATCGACGCTGACGAGCCTTATCATGCCATGGGCGTGAATCTTTGGGGCGGACTGTCCGATAACGAGGCCTTCCTCAAAGAGAACTCCGGTGGACTCAGTATCGGGAAAAATGTCTCGGATCCGAACTTCAGCACCTACCTCGCACCCTACCACATCATGTCCAACAACAGGGTCTACAACGGCTACAACTGGAGAATGGCCCACTATCTCGACCCTATTGCAGTGCAGCATTTCCTCATTACCGGCGACGGGGACGTGAATGCGTCGCCTCTCTACCAGAATCCGGGCTGGCCTGTACAGGCCGGACTCGGCGCCCAGAATTGATAAAAAACTGATTATGAAAAACAAGACTTATTATATCATATCGGCTTTGCTGGCTGTATTCGGGACTTCGTGCCAGAAGACAGAGGAGCCGTATATAGACGTTCCGAAGAACGAATATGAAGTGGAGGCGGTTTATACGGAACTGAATATTCCGGTAAAATGCAACACTGATTCCAGAGCCTCCATAAGGTATGAAGGGACGGAGTCCGGATGGATACAGCTTCTTCCGTCGCTTTTGGGCGGAAACGGGGTGTACTCTCTGTGGATAAGTGAAAATCCGGATGATGAGGCCGCACGTACCGCTACGCTCGTGATTACTGCAGGCTCTGCTGTCAGGGAGGTAAGGATAGTGCAGAATCTCATGACTTCCGTGACTGTTTCCCCGTCATTCATAGCCACTACGGTTCCGGAAGGAACATATCAGGTACAGTTAGCCTCTAACGGAGAATGGTCCATAGAGCAGGATTCCGATACCGAAGGCTGGCTGACCATAGAGCCGGTTTCGGGAACCGGCAATGCGCCCGTAAAATTCATCTTCTCTGCCTTCGATGATGACAGTCAGATGCACACGGGTATCGTGAAATTCCTGACAGGTTCAGGCGAAGCTGAACTTACGGTCCAGCACGGTTATGCCCAGAAGATAGGAGACTATGTCTGGGCCAAGGCCAATGTCGGGGAGCCGGGAATGTTCGCGGCCTCTCCTGACAATCCGGGAATGCTCTACCAGTACGATTCTAAAGTGGCATGGACAAATGCCTATCCTGCCACGACCGCACCGGCTCCTACGGGCATGCCTCTTGGTGACTCTACCGGTCCGGAACGGTGGACAGACGAGAACAATCCTTGTCCGGACGGCTGGAGAGTGCCGACAAAGGACGAACTGGATGCTCTCGTAGGTACAAGAGCCACTGAAGTGAAGATAGGCTGGGTAGAGCCTAAGACGAGCGGATTCGAGATTCCGGGAGCCGTTCTTGGTCTGTCCCGCGAAACCGGCAGGACTGCCACCGCTGCAGATATGAAAGGCGGTATTTTCCTGCCATGTTCAGGAAACCGCCACTGGAGCAAAGGTACATACCAGAACCCGCAGAATGCCACGATGACTACGGCTACGTCCCTGATGTCAGGAACGGAACAGTGCAGGTATCTTATGTATTGTTCAACGGACGTGCCGGGAGCCAATGGCGCCAAAGACAGCAAGATGCGTCTTCCATCCGACAGCTGGGGCTGGGAGCGTCTCCGCGGAGCGTGGCCGGTAAGGTGCATAAAGGATGACAGGGTTTCATACGGACCAGTGGATCTGCAGATTCCGGGCTATGGCGAAGGCCAGTCGTATTAAAAGGAGGAACAGAATATGAAAAAAACGATATTTTTTATGGCAGCTGTCGCTGCAATGTCTGCGGCTTGCCAGGTCGAAGACCCCGGAACAGCCGTCAACGGAGCCGGTGAGCCCTTTGCTTTCATGGCGAACCTGCCTTCCACGAAGACGACCCTCGATACAGACGGGTACAAGGTGACATGGGACGATGACGATGTCCTGTCCGTCATCGCCGAATATGATGACAACACCGTACAGCACTACAAGTTCGAAAAAGGGGACGGAAATACTTTCTCCTGCCGGAAAGTGCTGGAACCGGAACGTATTACGGCATTGAATGTATTTTATCCGTATGATGAAAACAACTCCTCTCTGGACGGGGATTTCGGCCGGGCGGGACTGGCTTTCGGAATGGGACAGAAACAGTCGCTTGCCGATGATGCGTCCCATATCGACGGACCTCTTTACGGATATGCAAAGGTTTCAGAAAAGGTTTCAGATGGCAATGTACCTGCCATAAGCATCAGTCACGCATCCACTCTGATGGATGTAAAGGTCGTGAATTCGGCTCCTGCGGATATTACCGTGACCGAAGTCAGGATTTCCGCTTCTGATCCTGATCTGTATCTGCAAGGCTGGGCGATGATAAATCCTCAGACGGGAGAGCTCCGGACGACCGGCGGCTATCAGGCGGTGGCCCTGACCGTGGACAAGGTGGAGGTAAAGGCCGGGCAGACAGCTCATTTCTACATTACAGCCATTCCGTTCAGCCTTAATGCCGGAGAGACGTTCACCGTGACTGTCACTGCGAACGGGCAAAAATATGAATTTGAAAAGACCGTGGAGTCCGGTGACAAAGGCCTGTTCGCCGCAGGCACGGTCAATCATCTGACAGCTGAATTTACCGATGTCGAGGAGGCCGATCCTGACCTTAAAGTCGAAATATCCACTTCTTATATCGCACCTGTTGCAGCAGCAGGCGAGTACACGGTGGATGTGACCTCTACTGGAGAATGGTCCGTGATTCAGGACGAGTCCACGAAGGAGTGGCTTACGGTAGAGCCGGCTTCAGGTACGGAGAACGGTCAGGTCACCGTCAAGGTCAGCGCCCTGAACGGCGACAGCGACATGCGCACAGCTTCCCTTACCTTCAGGGCCGGTCTGAGCGAAGCAGTCCTGACAGTGCAGCACGGCTATGCGCAGCGGATAGGGGACCTCGTCTGGGCCAAGGCCAATGTCGGGGAACCGGGCAGATTCGTTTCATCTCCGGACGAGCCGGGGCTTCTGTACCAGTATGATTCCAGGACAGGATGGTCGAACGGATATCCGACTGCAGAACCGTGGGACGGACCGGCGCCGGAAGGCTATCCGCGCGGAGCGAAAAATACCCCTGATGTCTGGGCTCCAGAGAACGACCCTTGCCCGGACGGCTGGAGGGTGCCTACATCAGACGAGATGACGGCTTTGGTCGGAAAACCTTCGCAGATTCAGTTTGCATGGAAGGCTCCTTCCTCAAGCGGATTCGCCAATCCGGGAGTCATGTGCGGTCAGGCCAATTCCGTAGCCGCTGCCGCTACGAAATCCGATATGGCCGGCTGCGTCTTCGTGCCTTGCTCCGGGAACCGCAGCTGGAAATCCGGAGTGTACCAGAATCCGGAACACGTGACAATGACTACAGCCACTGTTTCGCCTTATAAAGGAAACAACGACGGGAATGCTTACGTCTATGTAGTGAAAATCATGGGCAGCGACACCAAGTATGCCCTTCCTTCATCCCCTGAAAACGAATGGGGTTACGGAGAACTGAACATGGCATACTCAGTCAGATGCGTAGCTGACAACCAAACAGAAGAACAATAATTATTAATACTGAATTATCATGAAACGCAATGAAAACCGGGAGTCTGTAAAATATTCGGCTCCAGAAACCACAATTACGGAAATTGCCGTTGAAAACGGCTTCGCAACCAGCGGTGAAACCTATGGCACCTACAGTATTGATGCACCGGATTACGGAGAAGGGGAAACTATTTGAAACAGGAGGACATATCATGAAAAAACTTTTATTTTCCATAGCTGCTGCCGCAGCAATGCTCGTATCATGTTCTGAAAAGGAAATCACAGT
>CALUUA010000011.1 GCA_944323845.1 uncultured Bacteroidales bacterium | reverse complement strand
GAATTGAGATATGGTGTAATGGTAGCACTACAGATTTTGGTTCTGTCTGTCCAAGTTCGAATCTTGGTATCTCAACAAAAATCACATAACTCACTATATCACAACGATTTAGATAATATCCCGCATAAAAACGGGTCAAAAACGGGTCAGGCTCGTGGAGACCCTATGTCAAACCGCTTTTTTTCCTTGTACGACGCCCTGAGGGAGTTGTGCAAAGAAAAAAAAATGATGTTTTTCAAACCTACCCTCGGTCTCGAATATATACCTGCAAAGATTTCCAAAGGCAAAGAGTGGTACGTGTATTTTTACGTAGCCGATCCGACATCAGGCGCGCTCGTACGCGTCCGGAAGAAAATAAACCGCATTAAGAATCTCAAGGAACGGCTGAAAGCCGGCAGGCAGATGGTAATATCCCTAAACGAGAGACTCGCCCTCGGATGGAATCCACTGACGGAGAAAATAGCTCCGAAAGGCGGAGCGGACCTTTTCGAGGCTGTGGATGCCTACATAAAATCCCGGGAAAAATCCTCAGAATATAACAGTTTCAGGTGTTACCTGTCTTTTGCCGCGAAGCTGAAGGCATGGATAAGCGCCCATGGCGCCAGGCCCGGGAAATTCCCCGTAATGTCATTTACCCGACAGCTTGCCATCGAATATATGAATGACATCGAGCGTGACGAGAAAATCGGGGCGCAGACATACAACAATTATCTCAGGCAAAACAAACTGATATTCTCCTGGCTGAAAGAAAAAGGATATATCCCGGACAATCCTTTCGACGGCATGAAAGGCAAGAGCAAGCGCAGCATAAAGAAGATCCGCCGGAACATGACCGATGACGAAATGTCGAGACTCTTTGCCTTCCTGAAAGAAATCAATCCGAACTACCTTGCTCTCTGCCTGATGTGCTACTGCTGTCTGATCCGGCCGAAGGAAATAGCCCTCCTGAAATGTGAAGACATAGACCTGCAAAAGCAGACCGTCCATATCCGGGCCGATATCGCCAAGAACGACAACGAATCATACCGGACCATCCCAGACGACATGATGCCGTTCATCAGCGCGCTAGACCTGTCGGATCCGAAAGCATACGTATTCTCAGATACTCCGGACTGGTCATTCAGGCCGGGTAAAAAACAACTGAAGACCCAGTATATCGCCCGTTACTGGGGAGATGTGGTCAGGAAAGAGTGCGGCTTTCCCATGGAACTGAAATTTTATTCTCTGAAAGATTCCGGGATTACGAACATGTTAGGCAGCGGCGTTCCGGTCTCATTCGTCAAGCAGCAGGCCGACCACAGCAGCTTAGCCATGACATCCATCTATCTCGGCAAATCGCCGAACGCAAGCGAGGAACTGAAAAAGACACATATAATAAAATAAAGGGCGGCCAGTGAAGGCCGCCCAGGAGCGAATCGGCTTGTTCAAGCGTTAAATCAAACAATACTCAGATTCGCCAATTCATTACCAAGTTTATGTATGGCGTTTTCTATCTTCTTCAGTTGTGTATCAGAGACGTAGGTATTCCCTTTCTTGTACTGTCTCATCAGGGCATCGTTTATCCCGACAAATCGGGCGAATGCACTGACATTGATCATTGAATAATACTCGAACAGTGAAGATATATCGAACTTATACTCCGGTGCCGCAGTCAGAATTTCCGATACTGTTCCTGTCCTCTCCATTTCAGCTTCTGCAACTTCCTTTACGGAGTTGGAGAAGTCTTCCCGTGCTTCAGCTACAGTATTGCCCCTTCCTATCAATGTGTACCCATTGTCGTCGATATTGTATGCGATGTAACTTCCATCCGTGTCTTTCTCGACTGATACTATAAAATGTTTTTTTTCGGCCATAAATCGTGTTTTTTATATTTATTTCGGATATCGGGCTAAAACCCGATATCCTTTTTCAATTTCAACATCAGTCCTTTCCGGACTTCTTGAGACCAATGTCGCTCGACCTGGATGGTCTTGCCTGTCTCCGCATTGTAGTAGATGTCATGCTTCTTTCCATGCTCTACAAACTTGAATCCGTTTTTGATTGCAAGTCTTTTCAATTCGTTCCAATTCATGAGTACCGTTTGATTTAACGATACAAATATATAACATTTTCGTAATATATGCAAAATATTCTGCATTATTCACGCAAATTCATGGAACTGCTGAGGTGGATAGAGTTCGGGATGGGTGAGGCGGCGGGTCAGGTCTTTGTCGTGCTTGATGGCCTGCAGGAGGGTTGCCATGGCACTGGCTAAGCTGTAACCCTTGCACCGTTTCTGACGCCGGGGCTCTCCGAAGGAAATCACCCGGATCTGCACGGCTTTGCTGCCACGGGAGACGCGTTTGATACGGAGCTTGTAGATGCCCGGATACTGGGCATAGAGAAACTGTGCTGCCTGAATCCAGGCCGGATTCGTGACGTTCGACATCCCATACGGGAGGGCGGTGGTGGTTGTGTTGTTTGTGTTTAGCATAATACAACATATTACGATAAAAGCCTTGCACTTAGGGCTGCTAAACACAAACAACATCATCTGCCGTATGTTGCACCTGCTTTCGCGGCGCGTACCCTTATGCAAGGCTATTATCTATTTTTCTGTGGAAATACACTTGACCGGCAGAAAAGATAGATATGATATTATCTGTGTTTAGCGAGAGCAAAGGTGAGAAAAAGAAAACACATATCAAAATATTCGCAAAACATCTTGATTTATTTTGTATTTCAAATAATTATCACTATATTTGTAGTGCAATCGGATGCGAGTTCATTGACAGAAAAAGAAGAAGCCCCTCACGGGGAGGGGCTTTATCCCGGGCGGGATTCACCGCCCAACAAAAGACCGGAAGATATGGTAACATCGAAAACTATCTCTTTCGCTTTCTTCTGGGGTCTGATTAGATTCAGAATCCGGAAGACCTACAAAAAGTAGGAAAGCCTCGGGAGGGTTGCCCCCCTCCCTTGGGTCTTTTGTTTTACATCGCAAATATAGGAATTCCGTTTAATTATACAAAATTTTGTCAAACGGCATTAAACAAAAGTAAAACGACATTTAACGAAAAAAGCCATGGAAGAGAAAAAAAGAAACTGGGGCGGTGCCAGAACCGGCGCCGGAAGAAAGTCCATCAGCAAGGGGCCGCTCGTGACCATCGGTCTGACTGTGGAAGCAGCCACCAAGGAAAAGATGCAGCGGCTGGCCAAGGCCGAGGGCATCAGCATGAGCGAGTTCGTAAACCGCCTTGTCAAGGAACTTTGACCCTTGACAAGGTAGGAAAGATTTCCAGAAAACAAATATGTCTTGGCCCACCCTGCTTTCATCGCATCATCAGGAGACGGCAGCTGCTGATGAAGAGGGCGGCGGTGGCAGCAACGGCTGCGATCAGGGTCGCGGCTTTCATGATGGTATCCCACGGGAACGGGTTGCGGAGCTTCGGGTTCACTGCCAAATACGCCTTGCCTTTCATTGTCAGGCAAGCGGACTTTACCCCGTTCAGCTGCATATCTATAAATGCAAGCCCTTTTTCATGAAGACTCATCGCCGCATAATTAAACTTTTCTTCGCTCATCCCATCCGGAATCTTGGCGTTGCGTTTGGCAAACCGGAAATACAGCAGCCGTTCCTCTTTCGTAAGTTTTATTCTTTCCATATAGACCTCCGTTTTTGCAAATTTAATCATTAAAGGAAATCCTTCCGCTCCCGGTGCAGGAGCTAGCAAATATAGTCAAAACAGGCGGCAATGCAGGGATGCACAGCCGCCTGTTATCATTTTCGTGATGCCACGAAAATGGTTATATAAACCTTCGGATAAGAGCCAGCAGCGGCTTCCGGAGGATGAACATCAACAGGCCTGAGAGCAGTATCCAGAAACTCCGCATCTGCCATTTCTGCCAGCCTGTGAGGTCGCGTTCCACTTCTATTGTCTCGTATATGAACTTATCTCTATAAACGATGCTGTCTTTCTGCGTGGTCGGGACATCCACCGGAACGGGCTTTTCCTGTTCCTTGTTCCGTAGACTGTGGTGCAGGGTGCCGTCAGGGTTTATCCTTGCGTCAGATTCCGCAAAATCGGTTTCCAGATGCGAACTCGTGTCTCTGGTCGTGTTCTCGGCCGACTGGATAGGAATCTGCATCCAGACAGTATCCCGGATGAACTTCGTCACTTCTCGGACTTCCACACTGACACTGTCCCGATGCTCCGTCTGTGCAGGCAGATGCTTTCCCGGCCCGCAGGAGGTCGCGAGCATGAAAAGAATAAGGAAAACAGGGGAAATTTCAGGAAACTTTCCCATAATACTCTCCTTGACGCAGCTGAAATACATATCGGCTTCGGCCTGTCTGCGCCGCTGAAGCCCAGGGAGCACCCTACCGCCGGAATGACACCACCTGCCGAACTCGTTCCGGATGACATACTCCGATGCGCCCTGTTTCACGAGCTTCAGCAGTGTAGAGTTCTGAAAGGCATTCACGCCCACGTTGAACGCCAGCGACACCAGAGCATCGAACTGGCATTGCTTCAGGTTCCAGCCGGCAGTGGAGCGGCTTACACACCTCTCGAAATCTGCAAGGTCTTCCGCAAGAAGCCTCTCGGCCTCATTCTCGGTTATTTCCATGCCCGGCTCCACGTCCGGGCCGTAATGGCCGTAACCGATGGTGTAGTATTTCTCGGTCTTCACCGCCTTGTAGGCTTTCAGCCGGAGCGTCTCGAACGACTTGATGAAGTCTATCCCTTTACTGCTTGTCTTCATGACTTGCCTCCTTTATCGGTTCGCCCTTGATGATTCCTATCAGCTTTCTGGCGTCCTTCTCGTCTGCACATTCTATTATCTGGCCGACAATGTCGAGGACATGCGCCGCACTCGACCGTTTCTTCTTCAGGTTCTCGATAACGCTCTTCCCCTCTATAAGGATAACACCGAGCGTCACTATCACGCATGCATACGGCATGTCATACCATGGAAAGAAAAGCCCGAGAAAGTCGATGAGCACCCCGAATATCACTATCCGCAAGTAATCTATTACCTTACGCACAGTCTTCCGCAGGCTGTGGCTCCGGATTCTCTCCTTGTTCGCCCGGGCCGCATCCACGCCCGTCCACATGTCCACCAATGCCGCCGCGATGACAAGAATGCAGCAGATGAAGATTATCGTCAGTCCCCGGCTGACATCGTGGCCGGAAAAAGTCTCGATTATTTCCATATTTTCACTTGAAGTATTTGCAAATCAGATATTTCTTACTACCTTTGTCGTGCGGGATGCTTACTTCTTATATGAGTTGTTAACGGCTTTTATGAAGGAGCACCCGCATTTATTTTTATAAAAACGTCACATGACTCTTTCTGGCGTTGAACTCCACCCTCTCTGCTACATACAGGTATCCTGCGTGACACCTCCTTCTGATTTCGATGATGCACTTCCGGCCTCTATGGTTTGACCTCAAGTGCTTTAAATAATTGTTTAAGGAGGCGGAATCACCTGTTAGGTTTTTTATTTTCATCATCTTGACCGATTGTCTTCTCGGAGTAGGAAGTTGCGCCTTTGTCAGATTATTCCTCATCCTGTTACCTCCCATATAATGCCGCCGTGTGTAATATATCTTCAAATTATGGCCAGTGATATCGCCGATTACTGTGAGATCAAATCTGCTCGATTCCCTGACAACCGTTGGCTTGATGACGCGGACAATATTATGACGTATCACGATATTAGGCGATGTGGTACACAAGTGATCCGTCTCACGAATCTCCTTCCGGAGTAATTTTGAATATGTCAACGGACTGCTGACCGTGGAGGATGTGACGAGATAATAATGGGTTTTGTTAACCTGGCTTTCCATTGGCTTGAGATTCAACAGAATACAGTCGACAAATGGATTGTCGGTAAAATACTGTTTCGTCACCACAGCAGGGACTGCCGCACACCCTACATCCTCCGGCCGGCGTGGTGCAACCGTCTGGCCGGTCACCACCAACGCTTCCGCTCCGGCATCGAGAAAGGAGGAGATATCGATATCCGGATGCTTGTCAAGGCTTGACTTCTTGATTTTAACATACGAGCTCACATACTTATATCCCGGTCGAGCATGAATAGGGATTGCCTTTCCCACCACAAGTTTAGGTTTCGCATGCTTCTTCTTCGCGCAATTATCCTCGAGCTCATTGATTGCACCTGTCACTGTCTTGGCCGTCGTTTTAAGGCTTTCGTCAGTCTTCGGCTGTGCGTCAGCCACCTTCTGCTTTTCCGCATTCGTATAGTCGTTGGTCGACAGGCCTTTGCCCTTGACCTTGTCGACCTTTTTGTCCACGTCATCCTGAAAGGCGAGTTCTTTGCCATTCAGAGACACTTTATCGTGAGCGGACTTGAACGAAAGAACATCAAGAACATTTCCAAGGATCAGAGATTTAGCGTTAAGACTGGACTCAATGACAGCTTTTCCGGATGGATTGTAAAAAGTAACATATGATGGGTTGAAGTTGGCAAGGGTTTTCCCGGAAGTACTCCGGATTTCCACCGTATTGTCACTGACCCTTATGGCTATCGGTCCGGTCTGTACGTCTTCATCCCAATAGTGGACATTCTTGAACTTCGAAGTGAAGGTCATCGCGTCCTTCCCCGCGGACCGTACCGTTATCTTTGACGGCTCGAACAGGACTATCTGCCCCTCACCGGTCCAGCCCCAGAACACGTAGTTTTTCTTCGTCCCGTCAGCCTCGGTGTGCACTATCTGACCTACTGTGTGCCCGAGGCTGTTCAGAAATTCCAGAACCCCTTCCGAGGTCTTCACGCCAGGAGATCCATCAGGATACTTGAATACTCTTATTGCATTTTCAATCTCTTCTTTAACCTCAGGGCTCAAACCGATTTGTGTCATCGACACCTCGCTTGATAATTCCACGGCTTCAGTCGTCACTCCGGAAGTATCAGCTCCACCTGCCAGACAACTATACTGCACCAGAGCAAAAGCCTCACAGAAATCTACCGTCATCATATCCGGCTCGCCCCTATTTTCTATAAGAGTCAGTGTATATGGCCCCGGATACTTCTGCTTGTCACCATCAAAACGCCAGGTCACAACGTTATCACTGACTGTGAATTCTGAAATTTCAATCCTATGGTTTGGGGTCGATGCGAAAAGTTCGATCTTTCCAGGGGTCAGCTCATAGGCGGTTCCGTCAGGACGCATCAACGTCCATTTAACGGTGA
This sequence comes from uncultured Bacteroidales bacterium, assembly GCA_944323845.1. Lineage (GTDB taxonomy): Bacteria > Bacteroidota > Bacteroidia > Bacteroidales > UBA932 > Cryptobacteroides. The sequence continues at coordinate 69,377 of CALUUA010000011.1, read as the reverse complement.
TTGTATTACCAATACGATAGCTCTTCATGATCATATCTTTTGACTGCACAAAATTGGCCTGAAAACGGGCATCGGCAAAGGACACAAATTCAGATAGTCGTCTCTTCGGAATACCTGAATGAAAAACTGCCATAATGCAATGAATCGACTGTCTGGAATCTGGTATCAGCCGATTCGACAACGATTCTTTTCCAGCTGCCGTTTACTTTGTGATAAATGAAATCCGACTTCAAAAGACCGGACAGGGCGAAAGCAGCCTTCCATGTCAGTCCGCCCGTATATTGGGTAAAGACCGGTGAAATAGTCCGTGACACCGCAGCATTCCCGAATGAATACCTTGCATTTTCGAATTCATATTCCGGAGAGAACTCCAATGCCCCTCTCATCGGGAAAGAAGTATAACCGCCGAACCTGTCCGCAAAGATGAACTGCTGGAAATCATCATCAATGATTTCATAGACAGGTGACTTGTACTCGTATTTTTCGGCAGATAGCTCCGATGACAGAACCTTCCATACTATCCGGAACGGTTTGTTTCGGATTATTGGCAAATCCGGAACTGAAAGGCTTCCATATACGATGCGATCGTAATCACTGCCGGAAAGACCATCCTCAATCCGGATCAGGCTGCCACATTGTTCGACATAGAGGTAAAAACTGTATTCTCCCGGTGCATAACCGCTCAGCCATAGAGTAGCGTCTGACGGCACAGCCAGATAATCTATATCCGTTATTTTCGACTTTATGTCTGAATAGCACAGATAGATCCTAATCTCTTTAGATTCGGCGCCAAACTCCCACTTGATACGTTTTGTGTTCCTCTCGGAAAATCCTCCTGTCAGATCATTGTCGAACATTCGTCTGAAAATATTACGGAAATCGAGGGATATCCTGGCATCATCGGCGTTCCCGTAAAAATACCCTTCAAGCAGAAGCTCGCTTTGCGTGACAGGGCCCAGTCCGGCGCCAAATTCAGTGACTTGATTATATACACACACTAAAGTCGGTTCCGCTACAGATCCGGGAATATACAAATCCCTGATATCGTCCAGAAAAAGTTCATCAGTAATTCTTAAAGTAGTCAAATCAGCCATATTCTATCATTCTCCTTGTGCTTCAGAAATAAAATACTCTTCCCATGTATGTGTTCCGGTCGATGTTGACGTTCCCCATGACAGCCAACTATTGTGGCTTTCCGTATGCTCATACCTGAGCCATCTGCTACGCTTCTTCGCTATCGTTCCTATTGCCGTCGGTCGGGATTCCGGTGCATCGGCAGCCGTATAGCTCGCAAGCCCGTCGGACTGGATGACCGTGTAACCGTCCTGCCCGTCAAAAACCCGCCTCGTACTGACCAGTTTCCAACCATAGCTTGTCCCGAAAATGACTGTCGGAGGTATATGTATTCCGTCATCATACTCCGGCAAAATCCACAGCACGGCTTTGGTATTTGCTATGCCGGAATCATCGACTGTATATGACAGACTTTTTATCATCACCTTACATCCGTTATATGTTTTAGGAGTAAATCTGTCAAGGAGCATCAACCGCTCGAATGGAATATCCAAAGAAACCTCTATTTCAGGCGCGCCGTTTACAAGCAGGGTTTCATAGTCTCTCCATAAATAATTCAATCCTTCCGGAGTCAGTGCAGGCAGCAGACTGGGGCGCAAGGCTCCGTCTGTAATCCAGCCGCCAGTCTCCAGATAACTGTATGAAGAGCCGCAAAACCGGCCCAAATCAGATGAAAAATGCGCATAACAGAACTGTAATGCCTGCTCCGGGCTATCGCCGCTTTTGGCAACATCCAAATGTCTGTGGATCCTCTTTCCGATATACGGCATATAACGATCTCCGACCTTGATCATAGGAAGGAACCTATTGTCTGCCGACATCTCTTCCGGCTCCATATTCAAATCCCTATGATATGCGAAACAGTTCGTACCGATGGCCTTGGCCTCGGAAGAAGCCGTCTGTTTGTAGAAATACCTTCCAAGAACAGATACAAGAAAAAGCCCGGTACCGCTTACAGCCGATTCTGTAATGACTACCGACACTGTTTCATAAAGATTCCTCAATGCCTGCATCGTTTCTGCCGCCGGTTCGGCATTGTCAAGCGAGGTGTCAAAAGAACGTTTAAGATTGTAAGGTTCAGGATATGATATGACATCATCGCCTCGCGAATAATTGTCCAGAGAAGCATCAGGCACGGCATTAATATCATCTTTTACAAGTCTGATATCCACTGTCCCGGAATCGAAAGTCACATATGCGCCGAAAACATCATGTAAATTCTCAAGCAATTCCCCTACTGTCATATCTGGCACCAAATCCGAATAGCTGAACCGCCAATCCGGATATTCGTCACAACTTGAATCCGCACAGTTATTGACTACGACAATATTCTTCAGAATACTATCCGTCAGGAAAGGATTGCTTCTGACTGTATAACCGGCCGCTTCGAAAATATTCTGAATCAATGCCCATAAATACAGGAATGGGGTAATGCCATATCCGGCCGGGACAGCAGTCTTGACGCCATCTATATCTTCCGTTCTGGCATGATCCTTAAGACCTTCGGTGTCCGGCTCATTGAGAATAAAGACACTCCCATCGGACTCAAGATCCGTAGCGACCGGAAATATGGCTACGTCAAGTGCATTTCTGGCACGGCCCTCATAAACGTCAGCGGGAAGATAGGAATGACCGGCCGTTTTTGTCATGATATAAGTATAGTTATAGAAAATATCATGCAGTTTTCTTTCCTGTAATTCGGCATATATTTCGGACTCCATAAAAGCAAGACTGGCCGATATCCCCGCGGCCTTCCCGGCTGATTCCGTAATCAGTCTGCACCGCCTTCTGAACGTACCGGCCGTCAAATGCGCCATTTGCTCCCTCACATGACGGCGTGGACTGTGAGGGTCCTCAGGATACCCGAGAAGTTTGAGATTCTCCGGAGAAGCAGGGATCGTCACAGGAACAGAAGCGGTACCTTCATCCGAGAAAAACGGATGGTTGGATTCTATTTCGAATGTGAAGTCTTCCGGAAGCGAAAGCTCCCCTGTACCAATGGTCAGTTTCATGATTTCCTCCTTCTCAGACTTGTACGGCTCCTGAACCTGTCACGCAGCTGCTGTTTAGCCTCGAACTCTGACAGTACTGTATATGCCGGAATGGGATTCCTCCGCAGATCCCTCAATGTACCCAATATTTCTCTCAGCAGCCGCTGATCAGATGATGACTGTGCCATTCCGAGAGTGCCGGTCATGATGCCGGTATATCCGCCTTCGGCGAATCCCGGCAATGCGTTTTTCGATGTCCGGCGGCGTCTTCGTGATTCGATGGATGCTACAACACTACGTACATACGGATCCATAAGTTCCGGCTGCGGCACCACATATTCCCCGCGATGGACGACTCCGGCCACTTCGGTACGGCCGCCGTCACCGGTATAGCCGCCTTCAGAAAATCCTGAAGCCTGCGTAGTGGATGCATCAGCGACAGAAGCTGAAGAAGACGAGCCGGCTGAAGAGCTCTTGATAGCATCCCGCTGTGCCACGATTGTAGCCACTTGAGCCGCAGTAGTAGCGGCTATGAGTCCCATGATCACCCCTGCAGCTACAGGATTACCGGCTGCAGCCACCCATGCCTGAATCATGGCCAGAGCACCGGCAGCTATGGCCTTCGCGATCTGGATACCCATATCAATATCGGCATACTTCTTCTGTATCTCAAGTTTTTTCGCCTCGTAGTCCGCCTCTATCTGTTCGCGCTTCTCGGCATTGTCCCTGGCAGCGGCCAGTTCCCGTTCCTTCCAGGCATCGAGAGATGCGTATTCGGCTTCCCGGGCAGACGATACGGCAGCAGACATCTGACCGAGTACCTGGTTCGCCACTTCGAGAGCTCCTGTCCAGCCCTCCGTCTCGATAGCGGCTATGTCCTGGGCATGTTTTTTAGTCAGCTCGGCTTTTCTGGCTAGAAACTCTTCCTCCGAGATGAGCTTCATGTCGTGAAGCGTCTCCAGATCGGCCATTTCCACCTCGAAGTTGACATTGGCCGCCTCTATCCTGGCATCCTTGGAAACATTACCTTCTCTGGCCTTCTTGAAAAGTCTCTCGAACTCCGACGCCTGCTCGGAAGTGGCCTCGTCAGCTATGGCAGCAGCTTTCTCTTCCAGCCCTGCCAGCATCTTTTCTATATCCTTGTCCGTGTCGGCCATGGTCTTCTCCCACCACTTCATGAAATCATCTTCATTCTTCTTGAAATCAGTATGGAACTGGCTCTGGGCTGACAGGCGTTTGTCGTAAATCTGGGAATCTATCTGCGCCACAGCATCATCGTACCTTTTATTTATTTCTTCCCTGCTTTGTGCCAGACCATTATCCAGGGCTTCGACTTGCGCGTTATATTCCGTCAGTGAAATTTCTTTCAGATGAAGCGATTCGCGTAGTGTTGTCCGGTCTTCTTCGTAGCCTTTTTCTGCATTTTCCAGTTCACTTTTCCGTGCGGCTTCATTGATGGCTTTTTGCTTATTCAGCAGAGTAAGTTCCAGTGCTGCCGACTTGGTATTATACTCTGTCTGTGAAATCTCCTTATCAGCATATGCGGCTTTCAGTGCATTCAGTTCTGTCTGATACCATGACTGGGTATCGGCCATAGCTTCGTCATTGCTGCTGGATGCTATCTGATTAAGCAAACGTCCACGGCGGGTGGCTATAGTCGCCATAGTTCGCGTACGCTCTTCCTCGACTTTCTCATAAGCCACAGTTGACTGCACATAGGCATTCACGAGCGGATCGTTCGCCAGATTGTACTGATTGACCAGCCGACCATATTCAGGAGCATTGGAATCCTTAGATATCATCATGCCTATAGCCTGTTCGTTTTCCTGCTTGCGGCGTTCCAAATCCTGCTGGGCTATTTTATAACCTTCATAATTGAAATTTGCAGAATTTCCGCCGTATTTATTTACCAGGTTTAGCTCTTCAGTTTCCAACTTCTTACGGTTCTCCAGCAGGGCATTGTAATCCTCTCCCATCTTGATGAACTCCCTGTTCTGATTGTAATAATTCACGAACCATTCAAGGTCTTGCTTTGTCAGTCGAGTTCTATCTATAAGCAAGTCTCTGTTTGCCTCCAATTCATCAGCAGCGATATTGGATTTTATCTGAGCCAGTTCATTTTCTTTTTCGATAATCTTGTTTACAGCTTCGAGCCGTTCCTGCGGATCTATAGAAGCATCCCGGACTGTAGCCATGAGTTTATTGATTTCAATTTCTGCCTCTACAGCACCTATCTCCATCGAATTCTTACGCTCGAACATCTCGTCAAAGACCAGTTTGGCCTCTTCTGCTGCCCGGACTGCTTCTCCGATGGAAGCCTTCATTACATCCTTGCCCTGGCCGATATTCGCAATGAATTGGTTCCATCCGGCAGACATCTTGGTTGTAGCCATCTCGAATCTGTCCTGCCAGACCATTGTTTCCGTGGTAAAGTCCTGAATACCTTTTTTAAGTAAATTTGCTAATGTATTCAATCCCGACATTGCCACACTTGCAGTTGTCAATCCTCCGGCAAACGTATTTGCAAAATCTTTCCACCCCTTTTTGCTCTGCTCGACTCCGATTTTCATCTCCCCGAGCCGCTTGTTGGTAGCGATGAGTTCGTTGTTGTACTTGTTCCAGAGCTGGGGATTGGCATCCTTGTGCATGGAATTGAGGGCTGTCCGGAGCTGGTTGGCGTGCTGGCGGAGCTGCTTGATGGACATCTGGTTCAGATTCAGGGCAGCTGCGTATGAATTGGCCTCCTTGGTGGAAGTCTTCAATGCCTTTACATAGTTTTCCTGGGTCTTTGCCAGCTTTGCGTATTCATCGGTATTGTCTTTACCCTCGGCCTTCAGTTTCGCCATCTGGTTCGTGGTATCCGATATCGCTTTCCGGAGGGATTCGCACTGTTCCTCGGCCGAGCGCAGTCCTTCCGTAAAATTCGCCACATCCTGAGGGTCAAGTTCCATTTCCGCGACAAAGCGGACTATCTCGTTTTCTACGGCCATAATCCTGTCTTGTTTTCAGGCAAAATTATGGCTCCCGCATAAAACAAAAAAGGACAGCATTTCGCTGTCCTTAAAATTTCGGTATCGATCTGATTCAGTGTCTGAAAAGTCTCTTGAAGAAGTCTTCTATGACAGTTACGCCAACTGCGGAAAGTAACCATATAATTGCAACTGCAACAAATAGAATCAGCATTGCAATTCCTTCGTATACACCTATTGAAAATGCTACTAATATCAGCATTGCCAATAAAAATATGACCACTGTCAGGCATCCTTTGTTTTCCTTATCCATAATTCATAATTATTTGGAAAGCCACTCCATAAGCCATAAAATCAATGCTATGCCACCGAGAAAAAGAATAGCCAGAAGCAGGAAATACATAAACACTTCAAAGTTCTGTATGATTATCAACGATAAAAAGAGAAGTATCCCCACTATGATAGCGATAAGTTTCAAGACTTTTTTACTGAATATAGTCATTACTTCACTGATTTAATGGTTTCTTCAATAATCTTTATCATCTGCTTAGGAATTGCGGCGTTCAGCATCCGCCAGATGTCAGACTTCAGATATCCGTAGACGTATTTGTTATAAATAGGGAAATACCTCTTTTTCTTCTTTCCGGTCCTCGTCTTTTTCATGTCCAGAAACCGGATATGGACCGGGTACGGGATATCCACCTTGCAGTCCGTCACTGTCGCACTGCCGTTCAGAGAGTTCATCAGCTGTCCGGAACGGCTCCGGTATGTCGCCTGGGCGATTCCGCGCTGAGTCTCCAGCAGCCGGTCGCCCTGGCGTTTCAGATAGCTGTTTATCTCGTGTTTGAACTGGTCCGTAAACATGGTATATAAAATTTACTGTCTTCCGGGGCAGGCCTGCATCGAGGGGAAAAAATGAAAACCCCTGACTGCAAGCTGATCCGGACTGCCCCGTCGACAGCAAAGTTAATCAATCATTTGGCTTTTCCCCGGATTTCATCAATGTATTTTGCAGGAAGACCTGAAAAAGTGCCGGCATTTGCCTGCCAGGCACCCATGAGACGATCGAGTCTGTCAATGTCGATATACAGCAGATCCGACGAGATATGTTGCCACGCCGTCCTCAGACTTGTGGCCAACTCATCGAGTATGCCATACTTGTCGATACCGGTAGACATCAGATGAAGCACATCTATGCGCATCTCAAGTATCGACGTTGCCAAATCTTGAAGATGATGCGCAAGGGATTTTTTCCTCCGATATTCATCTTCGATAAACTCCGGAACATCTTCAATGCGTTCATCTATGCAATACATGGCTCCGTGCAGTTTAATATCATCAACAGTGGCTCCGAGATTCAGAGCTATCCTGTCTTTTTCCTTAGCCGAGACATAACCAGTCTTTTTTATACTGGTCATAACCTCTGAAAGATATTCGTCGATATCAATTTTCATATCCCGGCCCTCCTTAGTTTTTTAAAACGGATTTAGACTTCGTGGCGGCATATTCCTTTTCGAGAATGCCGAGCTGTCGGCGGGCCCTGGCATCGGCGATCTGCATCGACTGCAGGTGGCGAAGCCGGGCTTCCTGTTCGTGCATCAGACGGTTGAATGTCGCCATCATCTGGAAGCATTCCTGAATGGTTTTCTTGTCGAACAGCCCTGTGGTCATGTCATTCATCAGGTCCAGCATGGTGAGCGACCCCACCATATCGAGAGCCTGTTCCTGGAGTTCTTTCACGGCATCCTTGGCCGCCATCAGCGTCTTCGTGCTGAATTTCTTGTCAGTATTGGATAGCATAATACTTAATATTACGATGAAAGCCCTGCACTTAGGTGGGCTACCCAATACTGACATACATCTGCCGGAATTGTCTGTCGAGTTTCCAAGACAGAAAACCACCATATACAGGGCAATCATCTATGTTTCTGGGAAAATACACTTTCCAGCAGAAAGGGATAGATCAGTATGTCTTATTATCGGATAGCGAGAGCAAAGGTAAGAAACATTTTCGGATTTGCAAGGGCATTATATAGTTCAATCCGGCATAGCAATTATAAGTAAAACACTTACAGTATTATTAGCAAACGACTTATACTATTGCATTGAAGTGTAATTTTACACAACTTTGCAAAAAATTTATAAAATATGAGATTAATTGCATACAGATTCATTGACAATAAATGGTACAAAGTCTACCAAAGATCCGGTATCGATAAAAACGGATATTTTCTCGAAACGATAACCGTCGAATGGTAAAAAACAAAACCGGCAACCTTAACAGCGGTTGCCGGTTTTGTTTGCTAAAAATCAGTTTTTTATTCCTCATTTTCGCAAATTTCTTTAATCAAAGTATCTACGATCTGTGTTTCAACATCAGATGTAACTCGGTCTGTCGGAATGCGTGAAGTATAACTAACAAATTGCATAATCATCTGCTCTTTAAGCGGAGTACAAAGATTTGCGATTGGCTTTAAATTACTCTTTTCATCGATCGGTATGGATATTATTTGTTGAAAATCAATCATCATATACATACCTAATTCGCATTCTGTACAATCGATAAAATAATATCTGTTAATAGCCCTATGGTGGATATAATCAGACAACTTCTCCTTAACACGAGTTTTCTGTCTTGAGGATGAACTTTCATACCCATTTTTATCGATTAGACCAAGATACTCTCTTGAGGAAGAAATTATACTGGAAGCTGGGTACAAAGCAGCTATTATAAGATAAGACGCATGATTATGTTCAAGATCACAACCATTTGACAATACAATTCCCACCAAGTCCTCTTCATATCCAAAATTGACATTGCCAACAATAGTGCCTTGGGTCAATTCTTCTATTATATTATCCAATGGAGTAATCCAATCCATAATACTATTATTCTTCTATTAAAATATTCTCACCAAGGCTTCTGCCATAATAAGCGTCTTTAAATTTCTGTGATGCAGTTATTTTTTTGTACTTACTTTTATAATCAACAGGCAAAACATATTGCTCTACTTGTTCCACAAAAGATACTGTTGAACATTTCAACTCAGTAAAAGACAATTCAACATTGGTCGTAACAGCATTACTGGAAGCCAATTCGAATAATTTATTATCATCTCCAGCTTGTAAAGATGGTGCAGAAGACAAAGCCGCTAACACGGCAATTGCCGAAAAGGTATATTGATTTTTACTGTTCTTCATTTTAACAAACCATTAATGACCTTATTCACCTTTTCATTTGAATCGGAATACCAGTCACTTAACTCATCTTGTTTAGGCAAGCCTTTTATCTTGTAATTGTTATGATGATTAATCGATAAAAACAAACCATTTTTAATCCCTGCGCGGGGTTCCATATCTACATTAATAAGCTCATTTTCATTTATATCAACCAGAAGATTTAATTTGGATGTGCGATTTATTATTTTACCCAAATAATATTGCGGTTTCACAAAATGTTTACATATCCAGTCACTTATATCCTCATTTTGACATATATCCAAACTTTCAATATCCCGGTTCAAACCATAAGCCCCAAAATCATATTCAGGAATTTGCGGTCTCAAAGCATTGATGTACTCAAATAAATCATCTTGAGAAGTCGCCATAACAATAAGTTTCTCCGGAGTAATACTTATTGAGGGTGCCGGCAATATTTTGTGCTTAACTACAAAACCTGCCGGAGAGAAACCACTGACAGTACTTCCTGGATTGTGAAAAACACCTCTACAGAATTCTGCATTCAATGGCTGAATCATTGTCTGACGAGTTCTAAATACACCAACGAACGATATTGTCAGTAAATTATTCTTCATATAACTTCTTGATAAGTGTTTGCAAAGTTATAAAACTTTTCCATAAAACATTTGTAAAATGTCGTAAAACAAATGTAATGCGTCATTATACAAAAAGTATGCAGAATTTTACACCATATCGATGCCATGGATGTCGAATTCCATGGTCCAGCCGATGGAGTTGGCAAGGGCATGGGCGACGAACGGCTGCATGGTGGACGGGAACTTGAACCAGAACACCGGATTCCCTTCATCGAAGTCATCACGCATCTGGCGGCGTATAGCGGTAATGGCATCGAGAGCGCGATCCTGCCAGAGCATTTCCGTGGCCTGATCCTGATTTTCCGGAGAAGGCCGGGCTATCGTCATGGCCACATGGAAAGAGTCCGTCTTCACATCGATGGAATTGATGGACGAGGTTATGGCTGAATAGTCCACGAAAAGATACAGACCCTTTACCTGCGAAATCCGCTGTGAGACGGCCCGGTCATCGACTCCGAAAATGAAATCAGTGATATCATTGTTCCGGCATGTGTCCGGAACAGCCAGAACTTCCTGCTGAAGTTTCACGTAGTCTGGGCCGGAATTCAGGACAAACAGATTTTTCGCAGCCTCTCTGGAGACGAACTGCGATGAATAGAGAAAAATTTTCTTCAGTACTGACATGATCATTCTTCTTTTGCAGAAAGATACGGCAAAACACAGTCCAGAGGAAGATTCATCTTCTCGGCTATCTCACCGGCTTTCAGTCCGGCCGACTGGAGGGAATAAATCCCGTCGATGTTCAGCTGGACCAGAGCACCGAGGTATGAGAACAGGTCCAGTTCCTGGATTTCCTTCAATGTGCCGTACCCTGATTTCGACAGTGTGAATATGGATCCCGAGAGACCGAGAGGGCTGCTTCCTCCGCTTTTCTTTTCTCCTGGTGTGAATATCAGCCTGAAGTCCGGCAGATTCCTGATCCATTCCAGGATACCTCTGAAATTATAATATGATGCCAACTTATATGCATACGGCGCATTATTCAAACCAGGATACAAAGTCCCGGCAAGTCTGTCCAGGACATCACTTTTTCTGGTCCTGGTATAAAGTTCCATGAGAGATATAGCCTCGACGTACTGTTCCGCTGTGATATTGCAGTCCACCATCCCCTCTTTCGTTATCCTGAATCGGTAGCCTTTCCGGCGGCGGATCCGCGGAAGAAGATTGGTCCTCAAGACCACATTGACGGTTACCGTCCGGCTTCCGTCTTCATGATCCGAGAACCTGTAAGGGAACTGCAGTTTTTCTGCCAAGCGGAAGATATTTTCGGCCAAGGTGTCGTTCTGTCGCGGCACCATGGAGACATCCAGACCGAGAAGTGCAGCCGCCACCGCGACCTTCAGCTGGGTGAAGTCCATTTTCCCGGTCTCGAAGAGGTCGAAAGCATGGCAGAGCCTTACGAACTTCTCCGCATTCCCCTGAGAGAAATCATCCCACCGGTCAGGAACCAGGTATGAGTGCCTGCTAAACCTTATCGTGATCATAGTATGGTGTAATGCTTGTTTTTCTCATCGTTGAAATTCGACTGTACAGATGCAGAACCGGCACTAACGGCCATAATGTTCTCTATAGACCTGATCCATCCGTCCACATCGGCCATGAGCTGTGTGTACAGTTTTTCACGCGTCTGCATGGACGTTCCTTTAGTGTACTCATGATTGAAGTCGAAGCGGATACTCCGCGGAAGTTCAGTCACGTCGAACTGCATTACGGCCTTAGCCATGACCTGGTAACAGAGCGATCGTTTGGCCAAATCCAGAACTGTCTCATCCTTCGAGTTCCTGATCACCGGCAATATTTTCATCTGCCAGACTGTACGGATCAGATACTGGATCTTGGAAAAGAAAAACGAACTCTTGTCAATGCCGAAATAATAGTCAAACTCTTCTGCTGTCCGTATCGGCAGTCGCTGTCGCTCCTTGTATATATCCGTATCCATGAAAGACCATTCCTTCCCCTCCTTGTCGGTCCATTTCACATCTCCGGCATGGGAGTCCAGCCAGGACAGCAGGCGGTCCATGGCTTTCCAGTACGCATCGACGTGGTGCTGCTTGATTTCTTCATGCTGATACTTGTAGAGAGAACTTTCTGAGCCGTTCCGTTTCACAGTGGCGAAAATGGCGTATTTATACAGCGTACCGGTAGCTACGGCTGACTTCAGGAATTCACGGCCTTGATACAAAAGGACATCATCTTCTTTTACAGCGCACAGTTTGATATAGACTTCAGAAGTCACAAGATCCATTATGTTTAGTGTGACAGCTCTGATGGACGGGCCCAACTGTTCGTATGTAGTATCAGGAAGCACTCCGTCTGCATATCTGATGAAATCATCCAGACCGGTAAATATATCTATCGCTTTCATAATTCTGACTGATTTGATATTCTTTTTGAAGGTGATACTTCTTCCTGACGTTTCACTGTCGGACGATAGAATCCGAGGCGGATACCTGCCTTGTATTCTTCAGGAAAGTTCAGGCGTATTGCGTAGTTGATATCAGCACAGATAATGCTTTCAGGAAGAGCCTGCTGTGTCAGATAGACCAGGTAATTATAGTATGTGTCTGAGCCGGACTTCGAGATGACCCCGTCACTGGATATGTTAGATATGGACGAATCTATACCCTTGGCTGAAAGAAGCACCATGTCTGCCCTCTTGTCGTATGATATAAGGGCTTCGATATATTCCTTGTACTTCTGCGGGATCTCTTCTATTTTCCATTCCTCGATGTTGCCATCCTGATTAACGACAGATCTGGTCGCATATGTCTTGCCTTGATTCTTACCCCGCCCGGCAAGGAAATTTGTCAGGTTCGTCATTTCTGCCTGAATGAGTTCATTCAGCAGATCACTGCGATATTGAGTGCCCACCTCTATTTCCTTTCCTCCGATTTTCACTTTGGCGAATTCGCTTTGGGACTTGCCTTCTGCCTGAAGTCTGGCATTTATGTCGCACAGCTGCTGAAGCTCATCCTCCTTGACTTTGATCCACCCGTTCGGTATGATGACATGATGTCTGGCCGAAAGAGAATTTTCTAAAAAAGAATTAATATATTCCGGAGTGGCGTTACATCCCTTGATCCACTCCTTGATACCTGCGAAAAAGACATTCGAAGCATATATCGCCTCGCCGTAGTTCGGATTCTTCGAATAACTGATGGCACTGTTTCTTGAAAGCGGAGCGGTATAATCCATGCGCGGATATATCTTATATTCCGACGATATCGCCCATGATTCCCAGTTTCCGACCATGACCTTGTCAAAATCTGCATCTTCGACATCCGTCTTCAGAGCAATATTTCTGGTAGTGGCCATTCTGCACCTGAGTTCATCGACATGTTCCAGACCTACCACGGGAAGGAATCCGGACAGCCCCGCCCGATACCCTCTGGACACATGCCATTTCGAGAATATACCCTCACTGTAATAGTAGGATCTGATGCATTTGTTCAGATAGGTCTCAAATGTATCTTTCAGACCGTTTTCCCTCCAGCTTTCCAGCCAATCCCGGATCCTGTCGTTTTTCACATACTGTCTGGACAGTGTGCCGTCATCCGTGTTCTGCTGGATATAGAGCTGCGGCCCGTTGCCATATAGTATAGATACCTGCTTCTCGATGAGAGACGGGAGCAGCCTGTTTCCCTTGATGAGAGCCTTGCAGGTGTTGGGCTCCAGATTATCTTCTCCGAACGGCCAGACAAAAAACCTGTCGACACGCTGCGCTGTCATTGTACGCAAGCCTACCATCTGTCCGTTTCTTTCGTATATGTCCGCAGCAGACCCTAAAGGAGTCTCGCCTATCTGGTAAGTAAAGGCATAACCCTCGCCTGATATGTAACCGAATCTATTCATACCATATAACCCGTTTTAACTTATATCCGTCCGTAGAAAACGCTATGTAGCGGATCAATACTCTATAGCAGGCCTTCGGCTCGTCTTCCCCATTCAGAAAAAGGAAAAAGTGCTTGCCGTCGATATCGAACTTGTCTCGTGGCAGTGGTTTCCTGCACGTGCAGTGTTCGTATGTCTTCAGAGCCACCTTGCCCGCACTCTGCCCCTTCCGGCTGAACGGGAAGAACGAGAGGGTGAAATCCCCTCCGGCCTTGCTCACAGTCTCCGCCAGTGCGATCGCATCCGTTCCTTTTATCGTTTCCATTGTTCCAAAGTTAGTTTCGTCTGGACCACCTGAAAAGGACAGCCGCGTCATATTTCCGGCAATATTTCCGTTGCATTACAAGTTCAGAAATCAGCGGCCCCGGAATCTTCTGCAACGGTTTTTTATAAAAATTGCCGGATTTTTCACTAAACCGTTGAAAATCCGGCAATTCTAAAATCATAAATCACACAAAAGCCTCACAATTGACCGATTTTCCGAAAGAATTACCATTATTTTTACCAGTATTTTGCATGATTTGCCTCGTTTTACGAAATTTTTCACATGTTTCCGACAAGATTCCGGCGGCTCATCGACCCAGATATCATCCTTTCAGACAGTAAGATTAGGAAGGTTTGCGGCGGCATTGTAATGCTCGCTCATCCCAGGGAAGAATTTCGAGTATTTGCCCCATATCAGGTATGTCAGAGCCGACGGAATCTGCGGCGTCAGGCCTGCCTGAAGGTCTATCCTGACTTTCTTTTCAGGAGCCTTGTCGAGCTCGACAGGGGTAGCTCCCGGAACTTTTTTACAGCAATACATGGCAGATACCAGATTCGGACACTCGTTCGCATCAATGCGGAGCTTGGGCACACTCCTTTCAATTTCCGACAGGATCCGCTTCCAAAGCCGGTAATGTTCCCAGTAGAATATCGTGCGCTGCCCGAGATTCATCAGCCTGACACTCCATCCGTAAGACTCAAGAGCCGACTTCATGGCAAGTGCGTCAGTCTCATTGGCCCGCTTGTCAGTCCGCTTGTTCCCTGCCCTGTCATAATACAGGTCTATGCGCCTGTTTCTGGCAGCAGGGCCGAAATAGGCATTGAATTGCCTTGCCAAATCAGGTATATCATCAGGAGGATACACGAAGAATTCTTTCAGCACACGCATGGTATTAGCTTTAATCTCTTCCTGCGCAGCCACCATGGACGCGAAATTCCCGGGATCATATCCAATCAGTATTTTCTCCGTCCTGTCATAATACTTCAGGAATCCAGCATCAATGTTGACAGACTCCTTCAGGGTTATCCTGTCCAGAGCCTCATATTTGTAACTATCCTCAAACGTATGCCTGGACTCATCCCAAAGGTCGAAGAAAAGATTGTCCCTGTTTCTGTCGCCGATGGAACATATCGAGCTGAGGAATTCCGACATGGTCAGAATATCCTTCTGCGTCTGGAAATAGTCGAAACCGAGCACATCGCGATTGATGAAAGTACTGGCCCTTATGTATAATACAGCCGATTTCCGGAGTTCGGAAAGAAGCGGTGACCACTTCTTCACTATTGCCTCTGATATGCGGAGTTTCTGTCCGTTATGAATGTTGACCTGTGCCCTATTGACATACAGAGCCAACGACAGGATGTCAGTAATCAGGTCGCGGTCCATCTGATTCTCGTATTCAGTGAACCAGTTCGATTCGCCGATACTTACGCGGCCGATATCTGACACACCGGTGATACCTCCGTGAAGATGGCATCTATGGGCTTCCGAGCCTGCGCCGATACGTGACGTCCTGATAGCAGGAATGATTCTGGAACGAAGTTTCTCGCCGTTCGAATACTTCATTTCCTCGAATATACCGTGTACGATGGAAGAGCCGGCGATGGAATCAGACCTGTCCACGGCCACGGCCCGGAGCACATGACCGTTGGCAAAGACAATACACCTTTCCGGCTCCAGTATCGGATACCTCGGCTTCTGGAAATGGTGCGGCAGGTCCTTTTCACCCACCACGAAGTCGAAACCTTCCTGCAGCATTGGCCGTGTACTGCCATCAGGTATCCTTATCTCCTGACGGAAAGCGCTTAACAGTACCGGGATGACATTCGTCATCAGAGCCACAAACGAATTGTGCGATATTATGGATATTTCCCGTGGCATGAGAGAAGCTACACGCAGAACCCTCGGCGCTGTGATACCTGTAGTCTTTCCGGTACCGCGACCGAGAGCACCTATCAGCTTGTTCGGATCCACGGCATTCGCCAATGCCTGGACCTTGTTCATGTAGATTTCCACCGGGTCAGAGTTCATCGTATGCTTCCTCCTTTTCCGGTTCCACAGTCCTGATGCCGGCTTCTCTCAGCAGCCGTTCCTTTTCCTTGTCGGTCGTCTCGAGAGACATAATCATGTCGCGGTATTTCCTGTCTTCTGCCCGCCGGGCGATATCAGCTATTTTCCGGGATTCATAGCCGAGGTCCTCCGGCTTCACGTTAACATTGACTAGGAACACCGGAGCCTGCCAATCGTGCGATTCAGACTCCCGGACTTTAGTCCTGAGCTCATGAGCCTTAACAATGCATTTGAAGGCTACATCATATTTATCAGCCGCTATCGCCAAAGTCTTCAAGTCTTCCAGCTGGTCGGCGTACACCATATCCCAGGACTTCGCTGACGAATCATCGTCGAAGTAATAATAGTCCAAGGCATCGTAATATATACTTCTGGCTTGTGGGACTGTGAGTTCCGGCCACTCCTTACGCAGCTGTTCCACCGATTCACGGACCGACAGGCGGTTCCGGTGCATCAGTCTGGCTACGGTGTCCAGCTGCAGGATATACTCCTGCATGTCCGCCCGGATAACTGCCGATGTCCTGGTCTGCAGGAACTGCTGCAGGTCATCGACGCTGTATTTCCTCAGAGTTGTCAGCCTGTCTTCCTTCATATATCGAACAGTTTTCGTTTCAGTTCATCCACCCTGTCCTTGTGTCGGAGTTCGAATTCCAGGCGCAGCGCCTTGGCATCACCCCTTACTGCCGCCATATTCAGTGCGGCATCGATGTCTTCCATGTGGTTCATTGCAGACCTGGCATATTCCTTACCGAGCGGGTGTTCCTCATCGGAGGCATCCCTTATGAACCTCTGCCGTTCCTCGCCGGACAGCCCCATCCTTTCGGCTATCTGCGCCGGAGACAGCCCGATGACGGCATAATCTTTCATCCGGGAGACGAACTCTTCAGTATATCCCTGTATCATCTTTTTATGAATTCATTGAATACATCCTTATACAGCTGCAGTGCAGCCTTGAACTTTTCCAGATTGGCGGCAGCCCGGTCCTTCTGCTCCCGCGTGGTCTTTTTCCCGTTAATCTGCGATGAGTACCGTGTGATGTTCAATTCCACGTTTTTTCTCTCGTCGAAATACCGATCAGGGTCAGTCCTCAGCAGTGCCGATATCCGCGCTCTCTCGTCTTTCTGCCTTATGAATGGGTGTTTGCCGATGAATTTGCCGGTATCGTTGAAAGATTTAAGTTCCGAGAAGCAGAGCTCCTGCCTGATGGAAAATGTCACCAAAGTCTCAAGTGCGCTGCTGTCCGCTTCTTCAAGGCCGTCTATGCTTTTCTCGGCTTCCTGGAGCCGGTGGTAAAGGTTGATACGGTCCGTAAATATGCTGTCCGCAGTCCGGACCAGAGGATTGTCCATATCGAGCCAGCGGATATGCGGGTACTGCTCGAATTTCGAGGCTTTTTTTTTACTCCATCCGACTGCGGAGATGACTGGACCGATGCCTTTCCGCCCGCTACCGGCTGCGCAGCCAGCTCTGCCAGCTGAGGCTCAGTGTAGTATGCCAGGAGTTCGTACACGAGCGAGACGGCCAGCTGCTGTCTGTCGAGCATTTTCCGCCCGGCTGCCGGAGATTTCACGGCTTTCAGAAGCTGCCGGTATCTGTCTATATGCGTGATGTTTGCCATCTTCCGGCTGATGGCTTTCTTCTGCTGGAAAGTGTATTTTGTTGTCATAAAAGACTTTTGTTATAAACGCGGATTATGCAAAAAGAGCCGTCTTTCCGGCGGCTCTCGAATTATGGCAACTAATAAACCGCCTAAACGGTCTGGCCAGAGGTGTCGCATTCCCCGAGGTACTCAAGCGGCTGGAAGAAGCTTTCGTTGCTGAAAGTCACATCACAGGAGGTGTTGTCCGTATTCTTCCGTTTGGAAAATGCAGACAGCCACATCGGGGAGTACGGACGGCCGTAGATGCGTTTCTTCTGGGTGAACCTGTCCACTTCCACGAGGAAGAAACCACGCCCTACATTGCTTTCGATAAGCTGGTCTATGGCATCCCGCTCTCCGGCAAGGGTACCGGTGACCGTATTGGTCACGGTGGATGTGATGTCGCCCTGGCTGCCTTCCGACGTAGCGCCAAGGGTATATTTGGCAAAAGCAAACTCTTTCCATCCTTTGGCTCCTTCCTTCAGGGTAAGCGCCGCCATCGTGCGGGCCTCCTCCGAATCGGTCACTTCCGGGAGGTCGCTGTAGTCAACATCATCTTCCAGGATGACATACATCTTGTTGTAGATGCGTTTTCCTTGGGATTCGAAGTCGCTTACCGGAGGTATGTTCTGTAAAACTTTAATCATCGCTTTCTGTCATTTAGGGGCGGGCGGCCGCCCCTGTGTTTTCGATATATGGCTTATCCTGAAACTATCCGCGAGCCGCCTCGTAGAATTTGTCTTCGGACTTGCGGTAGTACACCTTGATGTACTCTCCGACTGCTGTCGGGCTCCAGGCCGACTTTATCTCCGAGAACTTCCCGGACTTGGCGATGGTGGTCGCGTTGGTCGTGGAGCCGCATTCGATGCGGTAGATGACTCCTTCTTTGGCTCCGGTAATGTCCGTAAGCGCAGTCGCGGTAGAGTTTGCCCCCGTGGTGAAGAGGATGCCGGAATCCTTGGTAATGGAGATGGTGGTAGCATCAGCCGCCAGCGTCTCGGCCGGCCAGTTCATGAACACCATCTGCTCCATAGCGTCGGCTGCTTTCAGCTCTGCGAGAGTGTCTTTCTGTGCTCCGGCAAAAGCCACTCCCACACCTTCTTTCCAGTAGCTGTACGCGATGACTTCCTCCAGATCGCGCTGGAACATCATCTTGTACTGCTCGCCCGGAACATTTTCCAGCAGGTTGATGTTCCCCGGGATGGTGGCGAAGATGAGTTTCAGGTTACCCATGTTCGGAACCCACCGGATAGGGATGTTGTAGTCAGGCACTACTTCCAGGACACCGTTGAAGTCAGTGTGGGTTCCATAGGTGTTCTTGTACCATGCGCTGTACCATGGCTTGTGCCTTGCATTGACATAGATCACGAACTTGTCGCTGTCAGGCCTCCTGTCGGCGATCTGCTCGGCGAAAAGCTGGAGCACGTTTCCGATGTCTTCCTGCGAGTAGTCCGCCACTTCCTCCGACAGGAACGGGAGAAACTTTTTCTCCTCATACAGGCTGATGAGTTTGTGGATGACTCCGGTCGATGCAAACAGGGTCTCGCCTGCCTTGCCTTTCTCCGGAGCTATGCAGTACCCCATGATGGCACGCTGGTTCCTTTCGTTGTTGATCTGGGTGGCAAGTTGGAGGATGATCCATTCGATCAGGTTCCACTTCACCGGATCCGAACCTGAAGTATTCAGGTAGTTCAAGTATGTCTTTTCAAGATCAGACATATCCTCGAACTGGAGTTTCGTCATCACCTTGTCGACGATGGCTTTCTCTGGCTTGAAGGTTACGCTACCCTTGAAAACACGACCTGCCTGGTATGCCTGGGAAGCTTCCCCGAAGAGGACGTTGGTCACTACATCACCGCTCTGGATGTTGGATATCCTGCTGAAGAGGTGTTCCACTCCCGGGAGGGTGATGATACGCGCGATGAGGGCATCCTGACGGATGGTGAATTGGCGCGTACCGATTTCGGTGTCGCTGCTGAGGGCTGTATAGTCAACGGCTCCTTTGACAACGGAAGGAAGAGTCCCGGCATTGAAGTGCTCGCGGATTCTCGCAGCCAGGGACTCGGCATACGAGCAGGCATCGGCCATCAGGGTCTGCCTGTCTTTTTCGTCGGCCTTTCCTGTGATGGAATGCCCTATGGCTATCCTGTTGTACCTCTTGGATGCGTCGAACATCGGATGCTGGACTCCGAATGCATACTTGTCGGTATGCGGTCCGTAAGCATGTACAGGAGCTGTCACCTTGGCTTCCGGCTCATCTCCCTGCGACTTCTTCCCGAGTTTCTCCACAGTATCCTTGAGTTCTTTCACGGCAGCCAGCATCGAGGCGATGCCTTCTGCCGAGGAGTTGTCCGGACTCTTCCCGAGCACTGCCGCCAGCTCCTGGAACATCTTGTCCTGAGCCTCGGCGTCAGCCTTCTGCTGCAGTTCATCCTTGTATGCCTGCATGTCGGTCTTGAAAGAGTCCTCACCGTTGGCCTCATCGTATGCCGCGATGAGAGCTGCCTGGTCTTCAGCGCTAAGTTCCTTTTTTTCGAACTTCGCCTGCAGGCCGAGCATTGATATTACGGCCTTGAGTCTTTCGAAAAATCTTTTCATTATAGACTGAAATTAAGTTGATTGATATCTATTGTCGTGTCGTGCGATACCGCTTTCGGACCGTGTTTCTTCCGGATCAGGCCAACCACATCTTCCAATGTCTTCTCCCCATCGACAAGCCCTTCCGCCTGTGCATCGACGGCATAATAGGATTCCCCCTCCAGTGCAGGTTGCGTGACTCCCGGTCTGACAGACTTCACGTCTTCGATGAACCGGAGTGCCATAGGGTCAAGCCATCTCTTTATGAAATCTTCACCCTTTCCATCCCTAGCGTCATTGAATATCCTGTTCTTCAAAGGAGAGTAGCTGCTGTAGTATTCGTGCTCCTTCAGCCCGTATTTCTCAAGCATCCCGGAATCATCATACATTACGCACATGATTCCGATACAGCCGATATGGGAAAAGGCGGAGCTCGCAAAAATCTTGTCTGCTCCGGCAATCAGATAATATCCTGCCGATGCAGCGACAGAGTCAACCACGCCATAGCAAGGCTTCTTCAATGCCTTTACTGCTTCAAAAGCTTCGTGGCATCCGAATGCTTCGCCACCAGGGCTGTTTACGTGGATGATGTGGGCTATAATGGCCGGATTGGCTTCGGCAGCTTCCATATCCCTGATGAAGCGTTCCGTGGAGAATCTCCAGCCTGAGCGGTAATAGACGGGGCCGAATACCGGATGATATGCAATACTGCCTTCCTGAAGGTCCGGGCTGTCGAAATCGAATGCAACCAGCGGAGAGTCTTCAGCCATTGAAAAATGCTCCCTGTAAGGTTTAAGGGAACCGGCCGGTATCCCCTGGTATGAATCGGAGGGTACCGGCACATTCCCGTAAAATGCTACTATATGATTTTCCTTCGGCATTTTCTGATTTTGTCTCAAAGTTATGCCTCAGGAGGTGTCCGGGAAAGGACGGAAACCTATAAATCAAGGGCTCTGAGTGCCTCAAACGATGCTGAGACGGAGTATGCTCCGGAGTATGGCGTCACTGAAATGACAGGGACGAAATCCGGAGTACCGAGAATCCTGATGGTGCCATCGGTCAAGAAAACCCCTATATATGCCCGGACTCCATCCTTGTCGCGGAGACAGTCATCTTTGGAGGCTGCACTCATCGATATGGACCATCTTCTGCCGTCAGAATCTTCTGTCAGCGACTGGTCTATGACTATCTTCCTGCTGCAGGCTATGTCCGTGGCGCCGTGCGGCATAAACCGGCATTCGTCAGGAGTCAGGTAACCGGACAGCAGCTCCGGAGGGATTATGCAGAAATGGTTTGAAACGTCTCTCATTTTTCTCGATTTTTTAGGACAGGTCGGAGCACATATTTTATTAGAAATCACTGTTTTCTACCGGAATTGCAGCACCGTTGGAACACCGGAGCCGGAACCGGTACCAGTCCTTGCGGAGCATCTCTAAGGTAATCTTCTCGTTTTCGATATGGTAGTCGCTGCAGAACTCGTCGATGGCATCTGCGATCTCCAGTTCAGGATTATTACTCAACGCCCCGTTCATGTAAGCCCTGAAGGTCTGTTTGAAATGGTGCATGAGATGTTTCGAGACAGCCCGCTGCCCGGTCTCCGACAAATGATCCCGATAAAGGGTATGCACCGTGAGAATCTTTTTCTCAGGGAAAGAATATACAGGCTTTCCGGTCCGGAACAGGGCGATCCGGATGCTGTCAGGCTCCCCATCAGGGAGCACCGGTCTATAGTCAGAGGGAATCGGCTCCAAGTACATCTTCACCAGGCCCCACAGCCGGCTGTCCCTCATCGGGACAATGATGTCGGATCCTGCATTGACCGACAATATGTATTCCCTCAGGGCCGGATGGACTTTCACGTTCACCAATGCCCTCGTGTCCGATATGTTCCTGTTCTTTCTCATAGCCCCAAATTTACCGCTTTTTCTCCTGATTTTCACGGACATCTCGGAGCACAAAAAAAAGGGCGGCCCGTGAAGGTCGCCCCATGGTGTTAAAAGTTCTATGATATCATACAAGATGATATTTCTGCAATATGGCCGGTTTGTTGGCCGGTGATGACGCCGCAAGCTCCGATGCAGCCTCAATATCCCGTTCACACAATTTCCCTACATAGATCCCTGTCGAGCATAGCCGTGAAGCCGATATTTCCTTTATACGGAAACAATCGATATAACTCTCGTCTTTAGTCATAAAAGAATAATCAGAAGAATAGATGCAATGCTGATATGGACCAATCCGGGCAAACAGACTGTCATTGATTTTCGAATTGATCAGCACAGATCCCACCATTATGCTCTCATCATCGATACCGAGTACCACCACATATTTCGTCCGGTTGCGGTCTCCGGGATTTTTCGGATGCACTCCGTCCTCCGGGAAAAGCGTAATCCTGAAAATGTCTCCTACTGCCGGCTCCATTATGCAAAATGCTCGTCCCATTCGAGAGACTCTTTCAGGTATTCGATAATGGCCTCATCAGCCCCACCCTCCCGGGCAATGTTAAGATTGTCCATCACTTTGCTTTGGGTATGGTAGTACGCACGCTGCCACTCAGTACCGTGGGTATCCCTGACAATCTTCCCGAAATCCATGGATGCCACCTTTTCTATCGCCTCGTCCAGACTTTCGATGTCGGAGGCCGAAAGACAGGCTAGATCCGGATCTTCCTTGGCGAAGAAAGATTCATTTTCAAAACCTATGGAATCGGCTATGATATCCAGACCTTCTTTCCGGAGGAAACGACGTTCTTTCTCTTCCCCTCTGGACAGTCTGAGAACATTGTACAAGGCAGACGGTACCGGACCGAACGGAAGTGCCGAAATCCTGTCCTTGTAGATGGGAAGTGCCCATTTTACAAAATGAAGCTGCTGGGCATAATATGCCGTCTTCACGATGCTGTAAACATCGCGCCTGTCTTCTCCGCTGTTCTTGATGATGTACAGGAGGACAGCTTTTAGTGTTCTGACATCTTCTTCTCTCATGCGTGGTTGGCTTCTGCGGCAAAATTAGAAAACTAATCAGAAAAAACAAAACACCTTGTCAAAATCGCGATTTTTTTCGTACTTCCGTACTGTCACATATAAAACATTGATTTGCAAACAATTAATCAGTACAAAACAATAGTGCTGATACTCGGGGCTATTTTTGTACTCATTCGTGCTGTTTTCGTACTGATTTCGTACTGCGTAAAATTATTGATAATTAATAAGTTAATTTGCGAAAGTACGAAAGTACGATTTTTTTCTGATTTTTATATAGGTCTTTTGAAAAAGGTATATATAAAAAAGAAAATATATTATATAAGTGATTGTGTACTTTGCCGTTGCTTGTTTTTATACACATTTCCCAGTACAGTACTTTTTTCTTGGAACAGGTATGGGGAAGCGGGGAAAGGAGGCAAAAAGTACTGGAAAACCAGTACGAATCGTACTGTACTGAATTCGTACTGACACGAAAAAGGCGGCTTTTCAGCCGCCAAATCAGTAAAAATGCACCGGTTTTCGAATGAAAATACCCCGGTTTTCGATAAAAAATGCACCGCCTTCGCCTGGAAAATGCACCGGATTACGCCCGGACCTGGTCACTGTTCGGTGACCGAGTAGGTTGCAGTTCCGGATGGGTGAGGCGGCGGCTCAGGTCTTTGTCGTGCTTGATGGCCTGCAGGAGGTTTGCCATGGCACTGGCTAAGCTGTAGCCCTTGCACCGTTTCTGACGCCTGGGCTCTCCGCCGGAAATCACCCGGATCTGCACGGCCTTGCTGCCGCGGCTTACGCGCTTGATACGGAGTTTGTAGATGCCCGGATACTGGGCATAGAGAAACTGTGCTGCCTGAATCCAGGCCGGATTCGTGACGTTCGACATCCCGTATGGGAGGCCGGTGGTGTTGTGAGTTGTGAGCATAATACAACAATATTAACAATAAAAGCCCTGTACTTAGGTGGTGCTCACAAACTCACAACATTTCTGCCGTATTTTTGCCGCCAGGTTTCCCGGACGGAATCCACCATATACAGGGCAATTATCTATTTTCTTGGGAAAATACACTTTCCGGCAGAAAAGATAGATAAATATGTTACGAGTTTATGAGCGAGAGCAAAGGTAGGAAAGATTTCGGGAAATGCAAATAAAAAGGGCGGCCCGTAAAGGTCGCCCAGGAAGCAAATCAGATGCTATGCTGTCAAACAATAACACTATGAAATGCTCACTGACATCAGCTGACGTCCCATGTCATTCAGGGCGCGTGTCAGCGTCTTTTTCTCTTCTTCAGTAAACTCGGCCGGTTTCCCGTTCACTATGGAGCCGTTCACTCTTTGGCACAGCCAGGCTCTGGTCTTATTGAAATAAGTCTTGGCTATATATGACAATGATATCATCGGTGAAATTTCCTTCAGCTGCTCTTTTACAAGCATGGCATCCACCTCGGCATGAGTCTCGGCCATCTGCTGTCTGGTGATTTCGCACACTGCTTCAATGTCCTCATCGCAGAGGCTTGCCAGTTCTGCGGCCACGGCTTCCCGGTCATCCGGATTCTCGAATCTCTTCTTGAGTTCATCCATGCGTTCTTTCGTTACCATATCTCAATTTTTTATTCCCCTGCCGAAACAGGGGAATCGTTTTACATCAGTTTCAATTTCTCTACAAGCAACTCTATCTGGTCATCAAGCCATGCCCTTGTCTGAACTGCGCCCTCCCGGCCTTTCAGAGTGTTGTAGAGCTGGAGGAAATAAAGCAGGTCGCTTTCTGCTTTTCGCCTCTCCTTAGATTTAGATTTCATAGAACTTCTGTTATTGTTTGACTATGCAAATATACAAATGTTTATTGAAATTGCAAAATATTTCTGTAAAATCATGCCTGAACTTGGTCACTGTTCGGTGACCGAGTAGGTTGCAGTTCCGGATGGGTGAGGCGGCGCGTCAGGTCTTTGTCGTGCTTGATGGCCTGCAGGAGGTTTGCCATGGCGCTGGCTAAGCTGTAGCCCTTGCACCGTTTCTGACGCCTGGGCTCTCCGCCGGAAATCACCCGGATCTGCACGGCTTTGCTGCCGCGGCATACGCGCTTGATGCGGAGCTTGTAGATGCCCGGATACTGGGCATAAAGGAATTGTGCCGCCTGGATCCAGTCCGGATTCGTGACGTTTGACATCCCATACGGGAGAGCGGTGGTGGTGTTGTGTGAGGTTAGCATATTACAACATTTTATAATAAAAGCCCTGCACTTAGGTGGTGCTAACCTCACACAACATTTCTGCCGTATTTGTCGCCAAGTTTCCCGGGCGAAATCCACCGTATGCAGGGCAATTATCTATTTTCTTTGGAAAATACACTTTCCGGCAGAAAACAAGATAACAAATAGGTATGTGAGATTAGCGAGAGCAAAGGTAGGAAAGATTTCGGGAATTGCAAGATTTTCGATTAACTTTGTGAAAAACAAAGGGTATGGAACAGGAAATCAGATATTTGGCTGACAAGCCTTTTGACAACAATCTGGTCACAGAACTGGATATGGAATCAATTCATTCCGGCATAGAGCATGGGAATATGTATCTTACATATCAGTTTGAAAGCATCAGGGATGTCCGTAGCAACTGCCGGATGCTTCTCAGCTGGATTATCGGTGCGATGATGGCTCTGACCGGGTGTCTGATAGCCACTGCTGCAGCTGATGTACCGAACATTCCGATACTCATATCCACCGGGTATGAATTGGTATTCGCATTCGTTATCGCCGTGATAATCTTCCACGGCGCAATGTTCAAGCGGGCCGTGCACCTTCCAGGCGATACTCCGTCGCATTTCTTCCAGGACGAGATCCTGTCTCCGCTCAAAGGAAGGAATGACAAGGCGAAATACATAATCGGCTGGCATCTGTATGAGATTCAGGCCCGAATCATGTATAACAAGAAAGAGCAGATGCACGAAGTGAAGGTCTACCGCCGTGCACTTGCCCTTTGTCTGGTCGCACTGCTTTCCGGTGCTGTTCTGCTGACAGTCCTTCTCTTACTTGAGTTTTAGAGGGAAGCCGTCTGCGCCCGGAGTCGGGATATCCATAGGCGGAGCTGGCGGAGTAACCGGCGGTGCCGGAATATTCTGGTCGTTACTCATAATACATAATTTTTATAAATTCATTGGCAAATATAGCCAAAACAGGCGGCAATGCAGGGATGCACAGCCGCCTGTTTCATTTCTATTTTTCCCGGGATTCTCTGCGGTAGTCCCGTCTCTTGAAAAAGGTTTCCGACCACTGCCGGTACTCATCGTCATCGAGAGGCTCATTCCTGATGAACTGCATGTCCTCGCTGAAGCTGATGCAGATCTGCCCGTCGATATAGAGGATGCAGATAATCCCTATGGCTAATTCTTCGTTCCCCGGTCTTATGAGTAGCGGACACCATTTCATCATCGGCAACGACCGCACCCATACCCTGAATGCCTCTGCCCGGGAATCAATCATCCGGGCATACCGGAGCCTGAACGAGCAGATCTGCGACGGCGTCCGCAGCAGGTACCGCTCTCTGTCACTCCGGGATGTCTTCATCTCTTTCGTCTCTTGTATCGATGCGCTCATCCATTACGTCATCCGGCCAAAGGGTCGGGGTATTTGCATAAAATGAATTGTCGCCCACTGTGATATATTCGAGGGAATTTCTCTTGTCGTTGTTCGGATCAGGCCTGTTATCCTTGTCAAACCTGAGACATTTTTTCGTCACAGGATCATAGAACTGAGGATTGAATATGAATCCCCTGAGTTCGCAGTATTTGATAACCTTGGCCTTGAATCGTGTTGTCGTATAGAATTTAGCCTTTGCCGGACCTATATCGCTGACAAAATCGGCATATACCGTTTTCTTCACCAGGCTTGTATTGAAATGTTCCGGAGCGGAAAAATACTCGTCAGCCCACATTATGAAGTCCTCGCCTATATCCTGGATCAGCTTCCTTTCCTTCAGCCGGCTGCCCGGTGCCGGGACATAGCCGAAACGGAAGTATATCTGGACGCACTGGGCGACCAGATTCCAGAAAAGATTCCATTGCTCGAAGTCCCATTCAGAGAAAAACCGGGTCTTGAAATCGTCTTTCGGCTCGTGTTCGGCACTGTAAAAATCGGAAAAAGCGAGACACCACTGCCGGGCCTCGAAACTGCCTCCATCTCCGCCGATGGCGTGGTTGGTAGTGATGTAGATTTTCGGGGAAATGCTGAACGGGAGGGTAAATGGTTTTTCATTTTTCGGATCCACCGGCCATTCGCCGGTAATCAGGCCGAAAAGCTGTTCGAAGTCGAAATCCCGCTGGCAGTCATCGATGACTACAACCTTGGTCTTTTCCGTGACTCCGTCCCAGACATGGCGGTTATTGGCAGAGGCGGCGAATGCCTTGCCGTTGTAGTATTTCGAGCAGGTCACCTGCTTTACGGCTTCTCCGAGCAGGGATTTTCCGGAACGCCCGTTCGACACACCGACTTCCGACTGCTTGCCGTCCATGCCGACCACAGCCTTGGCAACGGCTTCATCCTTGGCGGACACTACTAAATATCCGAATGCCGCCAATTTGGAAATCAGGTGCTGTGCATTGTCCGTCTGTTCCTCCGGTGTGACTTCATCCTTTCGCCATGTGAAATTGGAGGCATTCTGCAGGAACATCAGGAAGTCGCATTGCCGGCCGACAGGCGTTATCTCATACGAATATTGTCCGTCTGTCTGACGGACATCTATAAGGGAGGAAAGTTTTTCTGCATTGAACTCTTTTTTCATATCTGTCCAGATGTTCAGGTGCAGCTGGGTGTAGTCGAGTTCCCGGATAGCGTCTGCAGTAATCTCCCACATCTTGCTGCCGAAATAGAGCCGCTGGACATCCCGTGCCGGACGATCGAACGCTCCCATGAAGAAGTCGAGCATCGTAAGGGAATTCGGGCCGAGGTACTGGGCACCGCCTTTGTAGAGCATTTCCAGTATGGGTTTCTGCAGGCAGTCCTTGGTAAAGCTCCGGATGAAGTCTCCGACCTCGTAGGGGCGCACAACCTTCACTATGTTGTTCTCGACCTGGATGAAGTCGTATTCGCCGCTTGGTTTCTTATACCGGAAGAATCCGCGATGTTCGAGGAAGTATTTCGCACCTACATAACAGAAGTTGTACTGGATCTCACCTTGCCTGTTTATCGATGTGAGCCAAAAGACTTCGTCCGGCTCCAGCGGTTGTGCGCTTTCAAGTTCACCGTTCTCGTTGAAACGGAGTTTGCGCCGGTTGAATGTGAATTCCGGCAGATTCTTCAGCTGGTCGAAGTAGCGCATGCAAAAGTCCTGGGCACTCTGGAGCTTCCAGAACTCCTGGATCTTCGAGTCAGGGAGCGACGTGATTTTATGGACCTGGACCCACTCCCCTTCTCCGGATTTCTCGTTCATCGCATGGCGGATATCCTTCAGCAATTCGTCTTCCTTCCCTTTGAGTGTATTGGTCAGGATATCGTCAGTTCCCTTGTCTTCCGTGCGATCTTTTCGGATGTGGCCATAGTATAGTTCGACGTAGATGTTGTGGTTGCGGAGCTTGGCGAAGTAGTCTTTGAAGTTCCGGACGGCATAAAAGAAATTGCGCGGACGCCTGTCGATAGGGTCGTCCACCGTCAATGTGTGGGTCAGGTCGTAACAGTCGGCATCGAGCATGAACACGACGGTTTTTACCTTGCAGATATCCACCAATCGTATGATATCTTCAGGCAGGGTTCCTCGATAGCCGATGTTCTGTATCCCTGATACGGCCACGCTCGGGATTCCGTGTTTGCAGGCTTTCTCGGCCTTTTTCTCGCCTTCCTGGATAAAGAGTACCGGGATTTCTAATTTCGCCTGATACCGGGACCGGATGTACTGGGGATAGTAGATGAATGTCGGGGCTCCGGCCGGCGACCGGTATTTCATAGCCCGCTTGTTCTTGTCGAGATGCTTTTCCGGGAACTGATACCGGATCCTGTAGTACGGGCGTTCGTAGGATTTCGACTTGTCATCGACGGAGTATTTCACCTGCCGGCCATCGAGATCGTAATAAAGAATAACGGCATCGTCTCCGGATTCGTCGATCGTCCCGTCCTTGGCCAGAGTACCGGAGACGAATGTGCAGCGTTTTACCTTGGTATTCTCGTCCTCGATGACTGATGCCATCAGGTCCGTGTTCGTCAGGCCGGACTCCTCGAGCATCTTTTTGCAGAAGGACTTCTGGGAGGATGATTTCCGGGCTTTCCTTTGCTGTGGTTCATCGTATTCGACGACCATATTGTAGTAGCTGGCAAGCCATTCGATTGCTTCCGGATAAGTCATCCTCTGGCCTTTCATCAGGTAGTCGAGAGGGTATTTGCCGTCGAGTCCGTTGCAGTTGAAGCATTTGAAGATGCGTTTCCCCGGAGTGATGACTAAGCTGTGTTCCGAATGGCAGAGAGGGCACGCTGCCTTATAGGATGCGCCCTCCTTTCTCGGCTGATCAGTAAATTCGGATATGATGGAAACAAGGTCACCGGGCTCCTGTCTGGACCTCTCGGTGACTCTGTCAATGAATTCTTTTTTGATGGATGGCATGGTGAATCTCCCCCCCCCCGATGATGTTGAATGTAGGTTTAACGGAATGCTTTTCTTAGTGAGCTGTTGATAGCCGTACGCTTGCTGTCTTCACTCGGATGGACATATGTATTCATGGTCGTACTTATGTCAGAATGCCCGAGAATGGTTGAAACGGTCTTGACATCAACCTTGTTCTCTATCAGTGTAGTGGCAAAAGTATGGCGCAGCCCGTGGAATTTGATGCAGTGATTCAGCTTCACTTTGGAAAGGATAAATTCACGGTATTGGTTACGGAATGTCCTGGGTTCGGTCGGTTTGTCCGAAAAGGTACACACATAATAATCCGGACGGGCAACAGCGGAAAATTTTTTCACTAAAGGAAAAATGTCTTTCATAATGGGGATCTCCCTTTTCGATGAGGAAGTCTTGGGTGTGCTTATTATCAATTTTGTATAAGGATTCAATTTATCCCCATTAAGCACATATATCCTCTCGATGGTCCGGTTTACCAATATTATTTTCCGTTCAATGTCAATATCCTCGTATTTCAGGGCGCATATTTCCCCGATACGCATTCCGGAACATAGCGTAATTAGTATTGCCAGAGATAGATTGGACGGATTTCCGAAAGCCGTGTCAACTATCTTCCTGAATTCTTCCGGAGTATATCTCTGCATCCTCTGCACAACATCCAGATTCTTCGTCGGATATATGATTCTCCATTTGTCAAGTACCGGAGTATCATGTTCTTCAGCTACGAAACGGACAATCATTTTCAAGACGATCAGCATATCCTTTACTGTCTTTGGACTCAATCCTGTCCCGAGCTTTTCGTCCACAAAACGCTGTACAACTTTACTTTGGATATATTCTGCCGGGGAATCGCCGAAGTAAGGCAACAAATGATTATGTGCTATCAAAATATATGAACACATCGTGGATTCCTTGACATATTTCGATTTCCACTGCGACCACTCCTCGTACGCTTCCTTGACTGTCATAATTTCATCTCCTTTATTGAATCATTGGCATTGGCCCTTATAACATCGCTGAATCCGAGAGCATCATCCGTCATATTCAATACGATGTACTTTGCCTTGACTGTCTGTTCCAGTATGTCTCCATGGTAGACATACCCCATTATCCCGCGTATCGAGA
Source organism: uncultured Bacteroidales bacterium (assembly GCA_944323845.1). Taxonomy (GTDB): domain Bacteria; phylum Bacteroidota; class Bacteroidia; order Bacteroidales; family UBA932; genus Cryptobacteroides. The sequence continues at coordinate 38,366 of CALUUA010000011.1, read as the reverse complement.
GGTTCAGCAGGAGCAGCGGAATACTCCTGTCTGACAGTTCCCAGCACGTGATCATATTCCTCGACGGTCGGTTGTCCAAAGCCCACGGCAGACGGCTTCTTTGTCTGTGATGCCAGGCATTGATGATCAGCCCTCCGGTTCCGGCTGTCGGCTCATGAATCGTCCCCGGACCCAATCCTACGATCTTGTTCATGATAGTCGATGTCTCAGGCGGTGTAAAATCCTGCTTATTCTTTTTCCGCTGGGCGAGTTCCTCCTCATAGATTTCCTGGAACCAATCCCGGGATAAATCGTAGTCATTGGCTTCCAGAAGTTCTGCATACTTGGCATTTCTTTCTTCCAATGGCGAATCCAAGACTTTCCATACCGCATCAGGCAAGTCTAAGGCATCATTTATCCCGAGTATTTTGAACAGTGTCTCTGGCTTCATTCTTTTTATTCCATTTCTTCTGCAGCTGCTCGTAAGTCATGAAGATGGCGCAGTCCTCACTGCTGAACTGCGCGTGCGGTGTTTTCTTCCCCGGAAGGACACCGTCTCCTACCGGGACGCCGTTGTAGTACTTCATGATTCTTTAGCATCCAGTTTCTGAAGGATGCGGTCACAAACAGCGAGCATGTCTTCGACTATAGCCGCCTGGGGTGATCTGAGTGCCGATACGCGAATTAGTTCGAGATGGCGTTGCTCATTCAAAAGATCTTCCCTGAAATTCAGCACTGCCTCTCCCAGCAGGCTTTTTTCTTTGTCTGTAAATTCCATAATGCTATTGATTTAATAAGATTTGTGATATTTCGTCTTCCATCAGGTCCAGACACCGGGCTTTATGCCTGAGATCCCGGTATGATGCGACTTCTTTTTTGAACTCCGGATTAGTCTCGGCCAAGGCTCCGTTTTCTAAGAAATCCAGAATGTCCAACCTGTAATGCCTTACCGCCTCGTGCAGCAGTTCGATTTTCTCTTTATTTCCTTTGATTTCCATGATAACAGTGTCATTAATCTTTTCTGGTCTGCACCCGTTCAATGCGGACTGTTCTGATTCGTGCAGGTCTGATGGCCGAAAGGTCGGCATTCAATGTCTGAGGGAGCAGGATGATGAGGAATGCTACCGCAATGGCCGCTTCCTTGAGCCGGTTAAAAGGCGATAGGGAGCTGTCCACTCCGCAATGTCTGCAAAACCACCATACAGACAGCTCCGTCGCCTTGTTCAAGTGTATTTTCGCGTATATTCCTCTCAATGTATTCTCGACGGTGTGGACCGATATTGCCCTGCCGCCGTAAAGTTTCCGGAGAAGATCCGGCACTTCCTTCTTCGATGCTCCCCAGGCGATGAGTTCTGCCACCTGGCTTTCCCTTTTAGTCAGCTCAGGCTTCTCCCCAGACATCTTTGACTCCATAATCCTTGAAGATAGCTTCGATAGCCTGAGCCTCGGTCACGGTAGGCTCGCACTTGCCTTTAAGTCGATAGAGAAAACCGGCTCTTGTTACCAGGCCAAGTGCTGTCATAATCTTATCTCTGGCACATGGAGCATCCACGACTTTCAGCTGATTCCAGCCTCTTTGGAATGAAAAACTCTGCTTTTTAGTCATTTTTTGCTATTTTTGTTTCTTTTGTATCATTTTACATTTGTAAAACGACATTAAACATTTGTTTTACGACACAAATATATGAACTATTTCATATAAATCAAGTATTAATATATGAAATTTTTCATAGAAAGTATTTTTATGGACAAACAAGTTATTGATAGCAAAGATTTTAAATCACTTCTTAATTTGATAAAAATAAAGGAGAATTTAAAACAAGCAGAAATTGCAGACAAATTGAATGTGAAAAACACTTATTTGTCCGATATGGCCAATGGGAGAGTACCAGTAACTGACAATATTATAAAAAAAATATATGAAAATTTTCATATAGACAATATTCATGATGTCAACCTCGGTATTCAGGGCAATGTCATCAATAATTCAAACGTTCATCAGGATAACCGAAAATATTTTTCCGACTCTCCGGATGTTCTCCGCGCCCAGATCGAGCAGCTGGAACGTCTCATTGAGGAAAAAGAAGAACGCCTAAAGGAGAAGGATGCCCAGATAAAGGAGAAGGATGCCCAGATAAATAAATTGTTAGATAAAATTAAATAAACCACTAAAACGACCAACTATGAATCCAAAAGTAGAAGAACTCATTTCGAAAAAACAGGAAGAAATCAAAAGCGAGAAGCAAAAAAGGCGTGAAAACCATCTCATAAGGCTCGGGCTTACAGCAGAAGGAACTCAAAGGAAATATATGGAATATTATACCAATTCTCCTGACTGTAAATGGGATGAAGAAAAGCAGATGTACTACATAGGTTCTGCCGTAGCCATTGATGTTACGGATGAAGAATATGCTGAAATATGCAAGTATTATCCTGAAGAAGAAACAGATGTTATTAAAAACGAAACTTACGGGGCGGAGAATACTCTAAAGACTATTGCCGGAATAATCCTCGGAATAGGGATCATTGCGACATTCATCTTTATTATTACTGTTTTTGTTACAGGAATGCCGTTTGTCATTGTATTAGGTGCCATCATATTGTTTTTAATTATACTCGGCTCTTGGGCTATTCTTCGATGTTTTGCAAATATTTCTATTACATTAAAAGAAATTAAAGCCAAAATCAAATAAGGGATGACCAAAAAACAAGCAATACAATTATTCAACGACCGGAAAATCCGCGCCGCGTGGGATGATATCGAGGAGAAATGGTACTTCTCCATTATTGATGTTGTGGGTGTCCTGACTGAAAGCGCAGACCCTAAACGGTATTGGAGTGTCCTGAAGACACGATTGAAAAAAGAGGGTGCTGAACCTACTACAATTTGTAGTACTTTGAAAATGCTTGCACCTGACGGAAAAATGCGCCTGACAGATGTCGCTGATCAGGAACAGCTATTCCGCCTGATTCAGTCCATTCCATCACCGAAAGCTGAACCATTCAAAATATGGATGGCGAAAGTAGCCAGCGAAAGATTGGACGAAATGCAGGATCCTGAGCAAGCCATTGACAGGGCTATGCTCTACTACAAAAATCTCGGTTATTCAGATGCCTGGATAAACCAGCGGATGAAAAGTATTGAAGTCCGGAAAGAACTGACAGACGAATGGAAAAGGTGCGGAGTCATAGACCAGCAATACGCATCTCTGACAGATATCATCACCCGCGAATGGTCCGGATTTTCTACCAGGGAATACAAGAACTTCAAAGGATTGAAAAAAGAAAGCCTCCGCGACAATATGACGAATATGGAGATGGCACTTAACACTCTGGCAGAAGCTGCCACTACCGAGCTTTCAAGAAATGCCAATCCGAGGACAATCGCCGAGAATAAGAGCATTGCCAGGAAAGGTGGCGGAGTGGCCAAGGCTGCCCGCAAACAATTGGAGTCACAACTCGGTCGGAGTATCATATCATCCAAGAATGCAAAAGGTCTGAAAGCCCCGGAAAAACCGGATGAAATTGAAGAGCAATGACCGGATTTCGGACCGGAAACGGATCACGTAAATGACGTAACTCATTAATTGAGATGACTTTTATCTCAACAGACCCGTGTCAGAAACGGGTCAAAAAGTCATGAAAACAGACAATTATTTAAATTTAATAAATTAACAATCAAAGTGTTATATGACAAAAAAATCAGACGACAAAATCTTGGTATCTCAACAGGAAACGTCTGAATCCCTGACAAATAGCGATTCAGACGTTTTTTCACATAATACCGGGTCATAAACCGGTCATACGACACACATAACTGATATCGATTCGATGGAAAAGACTCTCAAGAACGATTTACTTACGATAAAGATTGACAGCCACGGTGCGGAACTGTGCAGCATCCGTCATGGAAATACAGAATATCTCTGGCAGGCAGACCCGGCATTCTGGGCAAGACACTCCCCTGTCCTCTTCCCGATAGTAGGACGTGTCTGGGAGAATGTCTTCCGCATCGGAGGAAAAGAATACAGCCTGCCTCAACACGGCTTTGCCAGAGACATGGAATTCCGTATGACAAGACAAAGCGAAGACAGCATATGGTTCAGCCTCGAAGATTCTCCTGAAACGATGGAAAAATACCCTTTCCGTTTTATATTGGAAATAGGATACAGGCTTTTGGGCCGTAAAATCGAAGTCCGCTGGAAAGTCACGAACACAGGTTCCGGGACTATGTATTTCCAGATAGGAGCACATCCGGCATTTTATTTTCCTGATTTCAAGCCGGAAACCTCAGACAGGGGATGGTTTCATTTCGGCGGGAAAACCGGCATGGAATACATTATGGTAAAAGAAAAGGGTTGCGCGGACCCTGACTCAAGGTTTATGCTGGCAATGGACGAAAAATACCTTCCTCTCGACACCCATACATTCGACAAGGACGCCATCATCATAGACAACAGCCAGATCCGGAAAGTCACCCTCTGCCGGCAGGACAAGACACCGTGGCTCAGCCTGGACTTTGACTCACCTTTAGTGGGACTCTGGTCACCTCCCGGGAAAAATGCACCCTTCGTCTGCATAGAGCCTTGGTACGGAAGATGCGACAGGGTCGGCTATACCGGTGAATTCAGCGGCAAGGACTGGATAAACAGTCTGGAAGCAGGACAAGTATTCAACGGCATATATACCATCGAAATTCACGGCAACGACTGAAAACGCTCCGGCAGACCGGTTCACGCATTTCCCATCGGATCCGAGAAGGACACCATATCCTCCAGATCCACCTGTTCCGGATATAATATGATGAAGTTGCCTATCGAAGCGTTCTTCGCCAGATATTGAGGTATGCGCTCCATGGAAGAATCATAGGAAATGGATCCGCTTCTGGCACTTACGACTACAAGCACATTTTCACTTCCGGCATGGGCTGCCATCTGGTCCTGAAGAGAGAGCCTGTCGACCGTCCCGAATCTGGACGAGGTCTCTACTCCGAGGCTGCGGCACCTCCGGCGAAGCTGTTCAGTCGTGGAGTTTTCCGAAATGAAAAGAGTCTTGCAGCCAAGCTGTGCAGCCATCCTGCATATATGGGATGTCCATTTTGGAAAACCCGTCTCATATTCCGCACCGGGAGGGACTATGACCGAAATGCCCTTCACGGTATTCAGAGGCATGGTAAAACGGGCAACCATCACTTCCAGATTCGTGCCTTTAAGCAAATTGTTAGTAAGCGCGCCGAAAAACGAATCGAGAAAGCCGGCTTTCTGATGCAGTCCGATAATCACATCAGTGGCCGAATATTCCTTGATCGTATGGATGATGCCCGACGATATGCTTATGTCATAGCGGCTTACCATGTTCACATTAACATCTGCCGCAGCAGCTATCTGTGCGGCTTTCTCGAGTCCTCTGCGGGCGGCCTCAGCCACGACAGAAGAGCCTGAAGCCGAATCCACATTCACGTTCAGAGCCACGAAATCACCTCCTGAATGTGACCTCTTTACCAGCAGGGCCAGATTTATGAGATTCTCTATTGTATCCGGATTCGCTATAGGTATCAGGATGCGTTCTTCGGAGGCATCTGTTTTCTCTGCGTCAGCCGGCGCATCTCCTGTTGCAAGGCGGCGTCCGAACCAGTCCGTGGCCAGAGAACTGATGATGCAGGTGAAAAGGATCATGACTACCGTACCGTTCAGCACATCGTCGTTCAGAAGACGTTCCCCGGACGGAAGGAAGATGTCGTGTCCGACAAGGACTGCGGCGAGGGTCGCCGCTGCCTGAGCGTTGCTCAGGCCGAACATCATTCCGCGCTCATTGCGTGTCATCCGGAAAATCTTCTGAGTACCGAAAGCCGCCAGCCATTTGCTGGCAGTCGCCACGACTGTCATCACCACAGCCACCTTCAGCGCAGTGCCTCCGGCAAACAGACTGCGTATATCTATGATCATCCCCACGCCTATCAGGAAATACGGAATGAAAAGCGCATTGCCCACGAACTCCAGTCTGTTCATCAGCGGAGAGACCCTCGGGATAAGAGGATTCAGGACAATGCCCACCAGAAATGCCCCGAGAATGCCCTCCATTCCTGCCAGAGACATCAGCCCGCCGCCAAGGAAAACCATGGCCAGCACAAATACGAACTGCATCACGGGGTCATCATATTTCCTGAAAAACCACCTGCCGAGCATCGGGAAACAGAATACGATCAGGAGGCTTATGAACACTACATTTACGAAAAGCAAAAGCCAGTACAACCCGTCGGAAGTCCCTTTATACATACCGCTGATGACTGCTAGTATGATAAGGGCCAGTGTCACCGTGATGACTGTTCCCCCGATAGTTATGTTCACGCTTCTCTGTCGGGCCAGACCATATCTGCTGACTATAGGATATGCCACAAGAGTGTGGGACGCATACATACTTGCAAGCAGGATGGAAGATGTCAGGGAAAAGTCCAGAAGCGACATGCTGCTCCATATACCCAAAGCCATCGGAATGGCGAATGTCAGCATTCCGAACACAAGACCTTTGACCTTGTTTTTCCGGAAATCCTCCAGATCCATCTCCAGACCGGCCAGAAACATGATATAATACAGGCCGACACGTCCGAAAAGCTCGAAACTGCTGTCTCTCTCAAGGATATTGAAGCCGAACTCGCCTATTGCCACACCTGCCAGAATCATCCCGATGATATGGGGAATCCTCAACTTTCCAAGCAACAGAGGTGCGAACAATATTATAATGAGTACAATGAAAAAAATCCATGTAGGATCTGTAACAGGCAAATGTATGGCTGCGGGCAAATTCATGTCAGGTCTGTTTCATTAATATCGCGGATTCTTGTCGATTGGGTCCATAAGACAAATCCGTCTATCGCCGCGGACGTCTCATGTTGCGCATCATTCCCGGCATTCCGCCGAGTCCCATGGCAGACTTCATCATCTTGCGCATTCCCTCGAACTGCTTCAGGAGCCGGTTCACTTCAGCGACCGAAGTCCCGCTTCCGTCAGCTATCCTCTTTCTCCTGCTTCCGTTGATGATTTCAGGCTTTTCCCTCTCCAAAGGCGTCATGGACAGGATGATGGCCTCCACTCCCTTGAATGAATCATTGCTCATTTCCACGTCTTTGAGGGCCTTTCCGACTCCCGGTATCATCGATGCAATATCCTTTATGTTACCCATTTTCTTGACCTGTTGTATCTGGTCGTAGAAATCCATCAGGGTAAACTGATTCTTCGCAAGTTTCTTCTTCAGCCTGCGGGCCTGTTCCTCATCGAACTGCTCCTGAGCCTTCTCGACGAGTGTCACCACGTCTCCCATGCCAAGAATCCTGTCGGCAATCCTCTTTGGATGGAATACATCCAATGCCTCCATCTTCTCGCCGGAACTGATGAACTTGATAGGCTTGCCCACCACTGCCTTTATCGAAAGTGCGGCACCGCCTCTGGTGTCACCGTCCATCTTCGTAAGCACCACGCCGTCGAAATCGAGCCTGTCATTGAAAGCCTTGGCCGTCTCCACCGCATCCTGTCCGGTCATGGCATCCACCACGAAAAGAATCTCGGTAGGATTCAGCGCCTTTTTCAATGCAGCGATCTCATCCATCATCTCCTCATCCACAGCCAACCGGCCGGCCGTATCGACGATCACCAGTGAATAACCTTCCTGACGGGCCTTGGACACAGCATTACGTGCTATGGAAACAGGATCCTTCACACCTTCTTCGGAATAAACGGGAACCTGTATCTGCTCTCCGAGAACCTTCAGCTGGTCTATGGCCGCAGGCCTGTAGACGTCGCAGGCAGCCAGCATGACCTTCATTCCCCTCTTGCTCTTGCAATTCAGAGCCAGCTTGCCGGAAAACGTCGTCTTACCGGAACCCTGAAGACCTGCTACGAGCACGATACCCGGATGTCCCTTCACATTTATGTCCGCAGAGTCGCTTCCCATCAGAGCGGCCAGCTCGTCATGGACGATCTTGACCATCATCTGTTCCGGCTTGACCGCCGTCAGGACATTCTGTCCCAGGGCCTTCTGCTTCACGTCATCGCAGAACTGCTTGGCTATCCTGTAGCTGACATCCGCATCGAGGAGAGCCCTCCTGATGTCCTTCAATGTCTCCGCTACGTTTATTTCAGTTATTTTTCCTTCACCTTTAAGTATCTTGAAGGAACGTTCAAGTCTGTCTACAAGATTTTCAAACATATATCATACTTTTTAAGTTCAAAATGACAATACGGCTTCATCGCCGTTCCAGTCGAGCCATACTGCCGGTGCAAGATCCCTCAGATTATATCTGCTGGCCATCACCTGTCCGTATGCTCCGGCAGAAAGAATGGCAAGCATGTCTCCGCGCATGGCGGCCGGCAGGCTGATCCCTTCCGCCCAGACATCGCTGGACTCGCAGACCGGACCTACCACATCGTAAACAGCCGTATCGCCTTCATGGTCCGATTCTGCTGTAAGATTCACTATCCTGTGGCTTGCTCCGTAAAGCGCAGGCCTGATAAGGTCGTTCATCCCGGCATCGGTAATCAGGAAAGTCTTGTCAATACCGTTCTTGACAAACAGGACTCTTGTAATCAGACTCCCGCACTGTGCCACGATAGAGCGTCCGGGTTCGATATGGATATGATATCGCGGATTCTCCCTTTTTCCTCCCGTCATGCCTTCGGCAATGGTCCTGAACCATTTTTCAAAATCAGGCACAGGATGCTCATCCGGGGCTTCGTAATCCACGCCGAGCCCTCCCCCGAGGTCTATATGACTGATTTCAAGTCCCTTGTCCTCAAAATATCGCGCTATTTCCTTCGCCCGTCTGCATTCAAGTCCGAAAACCTCTTCCACATCGAGTATCTGCGATCCGATATGAAAATGAAGCCCTTTGAAATTCACATTCCCGCAATCTGCAAGGAGCCCGGTCAAAGCATCGAAATCATGGCCTGACACCCCGAATTTGTTTTCCTCGAGACCTGTAGTGATATATTTGTGCGTATGGGCGTCTATGTCGGGATTTATCCGGACCAATATGTCTGCCTTTTTCCCAAGCCGTCCAGCCAATTCATTGATAACGGAGATTTCCGGCAGAGACTCGCATGTAAGGGCGAAAATGCCGTTTTTCAAAGCCGTCTCTATCTCGCGGTCAGTCTTTCCGACACCTGCAAAGGCTATCTTGTCAGGAGAAAAGCCGTTTTCTATGGCACAAAGGACTTCATTTCCGCTGACGCAATCCGCGCCGAAACCCTCCGATGCCATATGGCGGAGAAAGGGTTTCCCGGCATTCGCCTTTACGGCATAATGGACATCTATGCCGTAAAGGGATGACAGACGCACGACTTCGGAAACAGTCTCCCGGAAAAGTTTCATATCATAAAGATAAAAAGGCGTGCGTATATCCTTCAGTTTATTTATATTGCTGGGTTTCAATAATTTTCGGTCCATAAACAAATTTAGATGAAAACGATTGCAAAAATAGGGAAAAAATCGCTAATTTCGCAGGTTGGATTGGAATAATGGATTAAACACATACAAAAATATCAGATGAAAATGGAAAAAGGACCTATTTCACAATTCATTACACACCATTATCGTCATTTCAACTCCGCAGCTCTGGTGGATGCCGCGAAGGCATACGACGAGCACATTAACAAAGGCGGAAAGATGATGCTGGCAATGGCCGGCGCCATGAGTACGGCTGAACTCGGACTCTCTCTGGCAGAAATGATCCGTCAGGACAAGATCCACATCGTTTCATGTTCTGCGAACAATCTTGAAGAGGATGTCATGAATCTGGTGGCACACAACCATTATTACAGGGTGCCCAACTATCGCGACCTCACTCCAGAGCAGGAAAAGGAACTCCTGAACAACCACATGAACAGGGTTACCGACACATGCATTCCGGAGGAAGAAGCATTCCGCAGACTCGAAGACCATCTGGTAGACATCTGGAAGGACATGAAGGCAAAGGGCGAGAGGCTTCTCCCTTATGAAGTCATTTACAGGCTCCTCCGCAGCGGCGTCCTTGAAAAATATTACGAAATCGACCCTAAAGACAGCTGGGTTCTGGCTGCATGCGAGAAAAACATTCCTATCGTAGTTCCTGCATGGGAAGACTGCACTACCAGCAATATCTTCACGGCTCATTGCATCAGGGGCGAATTCGACCCTCTCATGATCAAGGGGGGAATAGAGACCATGATGTTCCTGACAGACTGGTACAAGCACAATTCAGGCGGACAGGGCGTAGGTTTCTTCCAGATCGGAGGAGGTACTGCCGGAGACTTCCCTATCTGCGTCGTACCTATGATGGAGCAGGATCTCGGATGGAAAGGCACTCCGCTTTGGGCATATTTCTGCCAGATATCGGACTGCACCACTTCCTACGGCTCATATTCAGGCGCCGTTCCTAACGAGAAGATCACCTGGGGAAAACTCGATGTCGACACTCCGAGATTCATCATCGAATCGGATGCCACCATCGTAGCGCCGCTGATGTTCGCCTACATCCTCGGCTGGTAAATATCCGGACGCAGGTTTTCCGAAGAAAAAAGACATGATGACTGAAAAGGCGTGATTTCAAGAATACCCTTTTCAGTCGTCATTTGTAATTAAGATTCTTGCCATTGCCGGGATACCGGCACAAAAATATTCCGATGGAATTCCATTTAGCCTTCGATGACATCAGGTTTTTCCAGTGGATAGCGATGATAGTTGCAGCATCGCTCGCCATTGTAATGCTTCTGATCAAGGTGCCGCAGACAGAACATGCCACAAAGCTGAAAAGGGCGAAAAGCATCGTAGCCTTGAGCTATATGTTCTGCGCATTCATATCATGGTACACTCTCTGGCATCAGGATATAGCCGGCTATGAGGTCTTTTCGGCCATGACCATGCTTATCAATGTGGCTTTTTCCACGACTACCTTGTCATTCTCGCTGATCAATCTGCTCGGATCCAGATACGTGGACTTCAGCAAACTGCTGATCAGCCTTTTCGCCATCTTCCTCGTGAGCATCGGACTTGTAGAAGTGTTTTTCAACGGCGAAAGGGATCTTCTGAACATCGTACTCATCTCCAGCATAGTACTTTTCGCCCTGATGTGCGTGTATTATATCATCATTTTCGACAGATGGTACAGGCACAGCATCCGGATGCTCGAAAAATATTATGACGAGGATGAGGAGCACAAGCTGAAATGGGTGAAATTCTGCTTCATTCTGGCCATGCTTACGGACATGTTCGTAATAGTGTACCTGATTTTCTTCAGAGGATTCATGTTCATCTACATAGGATTCTACATCCTCTTCCTGCTGTATTTCGCCGGCAATTTCATCTCTTTCATCGGAAGTCACAAGCTCCTGCTGGATGCTTTCGGGCACTGGACAATCAGTCAGGCCGGAAAATCCTCCAAGAAAAAAAGACCGGCCAGAAAGACAAGGCCAGCCCTGCAGGCAACAGATTCCACGGCATCGTCCGAGATGGTCCGGAAAGCCCTGGACCAATGGGTGGAAAAGAAAAAATACAGGGAATACGACAAGAGCAGGGATGAAATCGCCATGGAAATCGGCGTAAACAAAGAACTCATGAACCAGTATTTCAGCCAGGTACTGGGAAAAGATTTCAGGACATGGAGAACCGAACTGAGGATAGAAGATGCGAAACGCCTGCTTCTGTCAGACAGGAAATCGTCCACCAACTTCATCGGGGAAATGGTAGGATTCAGCGACCGCTCCAATTTCCACCGTCAGTTTACAAGAATAGTAGGATGTTCGCCAAAACACTGGAGAGATACGGAAGGGCGGCTGAATGTCAGTCCTGAATAACCGGAACCGGAATATTGTCCAGCCTGAACACCCCGTCGACAAGAGAATGCCTGTCGAATTCCACATGCAGGACCGGGTCGAAATTGGATGAAATATGATAACTGCCTCCCGGACGGGACTGCAAATCGTCACGGACCGCAAGCCTGAATTTCCAGCCCTTGCTCATGGCCACTGTCTTCAGACGGAATGACCCCGACTTGTCAGAAAAAGCGAAATCTTCAGAGAGCGGTACGGAAAAAGACTGATCCTCGGATTCATAAGACGACAGAATGACCCTTATATCGCTGACTCCGGCAGATGTTTCATAATCATACACCTTGCCGGTAATCTCCATTTCCCCCATAAATTCTTCATGTCCGTCATCCTGAGAACAGGAGTAAAGGGTAAAAACGGACATAGCCAAGGCCGTCAGGCCCGGTAATATCATTTTTGTTTTCATCCGGTATCGACTATATACCGGTTCAGGTTTCAGTCACGGGTCGGAGCGTAATGCAAAAATCATGCAAGAGAAGCCGGCTCAAAAGGGTCTTTCGTGTTGCGCTTGAAATCCATCCTTTCGGGGCGGCTTCTCTCGTCATATACGGCTACTCTGCCTGATGAGCAGGACGAAGAAGATCCAGAACTACCTTGACAGGATTGAAAGTCTCAAGAGGAACTTCCACGAAAAGTGTGTTCCAGTCACTCATTGAACCGTTCCACAGACCAGGAAGCTCAAGAGCCTTGAGTTCACGTCCCTGATAGCTCTTCGAACTGATGAAGCCGGCTTCGTTGTCCACGTGTTTCAGGAGATCGAAACTCTCGCCCTTGTAGTTGTGCAGGCAGCACACGATGTCAACAGGATTGAAATGGGTAGCTGCAGCAAGGGCCGCCGATGCCTGAAGGTCATCCTTGTTTATCTGGGCGCCTTCAAGTATCTGGAGTGAAGTGGAACCGTCTTTCTCCGCAATGATGAAAGGACCGCCGCCCGGTTCTCCCTGATTCTTGACCATACCGCAAACCCTGATAGGGCGGTTCAGTTTTTCCCTGAGTCTCATCACCCTGGTCTTGCAGTCGTCAGACTGCGGCATCTGGATGCACAGCTCATTCAGGAGGAAATTCTCGATATCGTTGCACAGAAGCTGGCATTTAGTACTCTGGTAAACCTTGTCGGCGCCTACGGAATTCATGCCCGGGATATTCGGGTACGGCTGTGCCATAAGATTGTCATTGGTGACGGCATCCAGTTCCATGAGATAGCCGAAAATCTTGTCCCTGAGTTCCACGGCCTTGCCCAGAAGCACTTTCTTGTATTTGGCGGTGACAGGCAGAAATCTCTCGTTGGCCACGTTGTCGATGTTCTTAATCGAAACGAGCTCTTCGGTAAGATTATTCAGATTATAGATGAGGGCTCCGTGTCCGGCCGGGCGGAAAAGCAGCTTTCCGTCCTCTGTCCTGAAAGGATTGTTGTCCTTGTCCACCGCAATGGTATCTGTCGCCTTGTCCTGATAAGTGAAGGTTATATTGTATTTCACCCCGTACCTTTTCTCGAACTCATCCTTCACGGCGGCATACGCCTCCTCGAAAAGCTGTTTGTGTTCAGGAGAAATTGTCACGACGATATTGGCGGAACCGTCAGCGTTCCGCATATAATTCTGCGCTTCCACCAGATGTTCGGCGAATGCCGTCCTGACCTCTCCATCGGGATATTTGTGGAATTTCAGCACGCCTTTAGGTTTTGCTCCATAGTTCAGGCCGTCTTCCGTCAAAGTCTTGGACAGTATATCCTTGCGGGATTCTGCGGTATCTTCCGGCTTTCCGAAAAGCTTCTCGTCGTAAAATGCGAAACGCTCGATGGCGGAAACGAATCTGGCCGCAGGAGAATCTGCCGGCACGTCCTCGCCCCCTTTCAGCTTGTCCAGACCGCTGAAAAGGTCCTTGAACATTCTGGATGCAGCACCTGAAGCCGGCACGAACTTGCATTTCCCGTTAATCCGGGCATTTTCGTAATATTCGGCAGCCTTTCCGACCTCCTCTTCATCAAGGACGCATATGCCCTTTCCCGGAGTCGCCGGAGCCAGAATCTTCATCCACGGAAATCCTTTCTTGAAAAGTTCCACCTGCGCCATGGCGGAAGCTGGAGACGAGCCTCTGGACTCGATCTGCCTGATGTCATCTTTGTTGAACATATTTCACGGTTTTAGCTGTTATTATTGCAATTATGTGTCGTCATCCTTTCAGTCCACGTATATCTCACGGCGGTATTTGTACCCTGAACGCATCTTCTCGAAATTCTCCGGAGCCATCCTGAACATGAAATCATCTGTAAATATAGGATAATTATACTGAAAAACCGAAGTAATTTCGCCTTGATTCTTACCTTTCAGGTCAAGATGGACAGGAGCGTGCTCCCTCTCGTCATATTCCGGATAGAAATCATAGAGTCCGGCAATGCCGAAATGCCTCGCCACAGCCTGTACGGCGGAAGCCGTGCCGTTAAGTTTTCCCTGATATGAATAACCGGCTATGTGAGGGGTGGCGATATCCACCATATCCATCAGTTCCAGATTAATGTCAGGTTCATGGTTCCATGTGTCAATAATCACCGGCCCGAGTTTGGGCATGGCCTCCATCAGAGCAGCCTCATCCACTACCTCGCCTCTGGCGGCATTTATGAAAAACGACCCCGGACGCATGAGGCCGAAAAAATCGGCATCGGCCATATTTCTGGTCGTCTCGTCCAGCGGAGTGTGAAGGGTGACAATATTGGAACGGGACAGAAGGTACTCCAGAGAACAGAAACCCTCCGGGCCTTCCTTCTCCGCCCTCGGAGGATCGCAGCGTAGCACTTCGAATCCGAGATACCTTGCCATGTGCTCGACTTTTCTGCCGACATTTCCGACGCCGACTATGCCCATTACCGGATGCTCCAGTCTGATGGACTTGCGCGAAGCCGTACCGTAAAGGGCGGAGAATACATACTGCATCACTCCGCCGGCATTGCAGCCCTGCGAATTATGGACTTCAATCCCTCTTGAATTGCAGTAAGCTGCATCAATATGGTCCGTACCGATGGTCGCCGTCGCTATCATGGATATCCGCGAGCCTCCGAGCAGGGCCTCGTCGCATCTGGTTCTGGTCCTGATGATAAGGGCATCCGCATCCCTGACATCTTCCGGGCCGATAGACATACCGTCCAGATAGGTTACATCTGCATATGGTTCGAACACACCTTTCAGAAAAGGCACGTTGCTGTCGGCTACTATTTTTATCTTTCTGTCCATAGGCATTCTCTTTTACAGTCCTGACCGGACTATTGCAGCACAAGCTGCCTGACAAACCCCACCCTCGGGTCATCCGGAACGAACAGGCTGTCCTCCTTCAGATACGCATTGAGCTTCGAGAGAAGCTCATCCTTAACGGGATAGAGGCGGCTGCGGACCACTGACGAACTCAAAGAGCAATACAGGGTCCCGTTTTTCAGATATTTCGAGACAGTGTAGGCCGAGGCTCCGGAAACGGCATCCCAGGCGGCATAAATCAGCTGTTCATTGAGCCCGGCGGCAATCTTCATTTGCCGGACATACTCCTGGATGGCCTGTCCCATGGTCATCGGTTCTTTTCGCGAAAGTCTGCTCATATGCGTCTGAATACGCCTCCTGTCGCCTCGAAATAGGCCCTGTCGGCCGTTATCGCATCTACTATGCTTTCCATCCTGACCTTGTTGCTGTCTGTAATGAATATCTGGCCGAATTCGTTTCCGGCCACCACTGACAGCAGGTTCGATATGCGGGTCATGTCAAGTTTGTCGAACACGTCGTCCAGAAGCAGCATAGGGGCAAAACCGTAATTAGCCTTCATTATTTCGTATTGCGCGAATTTCAAGGCTACAAGAAATGACTTCTGCTGCCCCTGCGACCCGCACCTCCTGATAGGATGACCGTCGATAGTGAAGATCAGATCGTCCCTGTGTATCCCCGAGGCCGTGTATTTGAGGGCGGTATCTCTGGCGGCATTGCGTCTGAACAGTTCAGTCAGGCTATCGTCCAGAAGTTCGGAACGGTATCCGATGCTGACCGTCTCTTTCCCTGAGGATAAAATGCCATAGTATCGTGACACGGCCGGAAGTATGTCCTCCGCCAGCTTCTTTCTGGCCGATATCAAGGGGCCGGACACTTTCTCCATACCGGCATCAATCACCTCGAAAAGCGCAGGATCGGGATTCTGCGTTTTAAGCAGGGTATTTCTCTGGGCCAGAAGCCTGTTGTACTGCTGAAGCGAATACAGGTACTCCCTGTCCATCTGGGAAAGCACCGAATTCATGAATCTGCGGCGTTCCTCTCCGGACTCGCTCACCAGAGAGATGTCTGCCGGGGAAACCATGACCACAGGCAGGACGCCGACATGCTCCGACACCTTTGAATAAGGCTTGTCATCCCGCCGGAACTTCTTTTCGCCGCCGGCCTTGACACTGCAGGAAAAACGGCTTTCCGTACCGTTCTGCATAAGGAATGTCCCGCCTATCGAAAATCCGTCCGCCCCGTACCGGAAATTATAGCGGTCGGAAGAGGCAAACGCGCTTCTTGCCATCGACAGATAGTGGATGGCATCGAGCAGGTTCGTCTTCCCTTCCCCGTTATTGCCGGATATGCAGTTTACATTAGGCGAAAAAAACAGTTCCTGGAACTCTATGTTCCTGAAATCAGATATTACTATTTTCTCCAGTACAGGCATGGTCGTCAGGTGATGTCGGTTTTGTCATGACCTGACAAAGATAGCCAATTAAGAGAAATATAATTGTGGATTAATACATTTTTTTATAAATTTGCGCGCTGTTCCGCAGTCTTCCGCGATATCGGAGACACGGGATTCCGCGACCGCAAAATTTTAAAAGTTACAAGATATGTCTAAAGAAAACATCGAGAAAAACACTTCTGTCGCAGAGGCAGTCTCCAGGACGGAACTGTTCTTTTCAAGCAACAGGAAAATCATCCTGACCGTCATCGCCGTGATCATCATAGCCTGCGCGGGGATTTTCATTTACCACAAATACGGCTATCTCCCTGCCCGGCAGGAGGCTCTCGCCCAGATGTTCCCGGCCGAAGCCAATTTCCGCAACGGCGAGTATGAGCTTGCGCTCAATGGCGACGGCAACGTCCTCGGCTTCACTCAGGTAATAGACCAGTACGGCAGCAAGGCAGGCAAGTCAGTGTACCTGTATGCCGGCATATGCGAACTCAATCTGGGGAACTGGAACGAAGCCATCAGCTATCTCAAACGCTACAACGGCACTGACAAGATACTGAAGGCCAGGGCTCTCGCCTGCATTGGCGATGCCTATGCCGGACTGAACGACTACCAGACCGCCGTGACTTACTTCAAAAAGGCCGCTGCCGCAGCGGACAATGTCTTTGCCGCCACTTATCTTCTCAAGGAAGGGGTAGCCTGCGAGGCTTCAGGCGATTACGCCGGCGCCCTCAAGGCATACAAGACCATAAAGGACGACTATCCTATGTCAATGGAAGCCATGGATATCGACAAATACATCACCAGGGCTGAAACCGTATCAGGCAAATAAGGACTCAAATATTTATATATGGGAAGAGCTTTTGAATTCAGAAAAGAAAGAAAATTCAAGCGTTGGGGACACATGGCCCGTGTCTTCACCAAAATAGGAAAGGAAATCACCATCGCCGTAAAGCAGGGAGGTCCCGATGTCACGGGAAATCCGCGTCTGAGGGCTCTGCTCCAGACTGCCCGCAGCGAGAACATGCCGAAAGACAATATCGAGAGGGCCATCAAGAGAGCCAGCGACAAGGATCAGAGCGACTACAAGGAAGTCAACTTCGAAGGATACGGTCCGCACGGAATCGCTTTCCTTATCGAAGCCGCTACCGACAACAACAACCGCACTGTAGCCAACATCCGTTCATATTTCACCAAGAGCGGCGGCTCTCTCGGCACATCAGGCAGCACTGAATACATGTTCGATCATAAATGCGTCTTCAGGATAAAGAGCGACAAACCGGTGGACATGGAGGAACTCGAACTGGATCTCATAGACTACGGCGCAGAAGAAGTTTTCGAGGAAGTAGATGAAGATGACAACAAGACCATAGTCATTTATGGAGAATATACGGCATTCAACAGCATCCAGAAATATATCGAAGACAACGGATACGAACTCCTGTCTGGAGAATTCGTAAGGATTCCGAATGTCGAGCTCAAGGAACTGCCTGCCGACCAGCGCGCGGAACTTGAGAAGCTGATAGAAAGAATCGAAGAAGACGATGATGTCCAGAATGTCTATCATACAATGAAAATGGAAGACGGCGAATAAGACAGCCGGCGTTTCCAGTCAGAAAATTATCTATTTCAGTTTAGCAGAAGTATGAGCATACAACAGGAAAAAATCAAGGAACTTGTAGACCGCAGGGCCAAGGCCCGCATGGGCGGCGGACAGAAAAGGATTGACGCCCAGCACGCCAAAGGCAAGTTCACAGCCAGAGAAAGGATAGCGAAGCTTCTCGACGAGGGCAGTTTCGAAGAATTCGACATGTTCGTGCAGCACCGCTGCACCAACTTCGGCATGGAGAAGACCAAATATGACGGTGACGGCGTAGTTACCGGACAGGGAACCATAGACGGCCGCCTTGTCTACGTATTCGCGCAGGATTTCACGGTTTCCGGAGGTTCACTCTCCGAGACCATGGCGCAGAAAATCTGCAAGGTCATGGACATGGCCATGAAGAACGGAGCGCCTTGCATTGGTCTGAATGATTCCGGCGGAGCCCGCATACAGGAAGGTATCTGCGCACTGGCAGGTTTCGGCGAGATTTTCCAGAGGAACATCATGTCATCGGGAGTCGTCCCTCAGATTTCAGGCATTTTCGGGCCTTGCGCCGGCGGTGCAGTGTATTCTCCGGCCCTTACAGACTTCAATATCATGGTAAAGAACACTTCATACATGTTCCTTACCGGACCGGCAGTAGTAAAGAGCGTCACCGGAGAAGTAGTATCGCAGGAGGAGCTCGGAGGAGCTAGCGTACACGCGACCAAGAGCGGTGTGGCGCATTTTGCCGCCGAAGATGAGGAGGAAGGGCTCAGGATCATCAAGGAAATCCTCAGCTACATACCTCAGAACAATATGGAAGAACCTCCATATGTCCCTACCGATGACCCTGTAAACAGGGTAGATGACTTGCTGAACGACATCATTCCTGACAACCCGAACAAGGCCTACGACATGTATCAGGTGATCGGGAGCATCGTGGATGACGGCAAGTTCCTGGAAATACACAAGAACTGGGCTAAGAACATCATAATAGGCTTCGCCAGAATGAACGGCAAGTCTGTCGGCATCGTAGCCAACCAGCCTAAGATACTGGCGGGCGTACTCGACATAAACGCCTCACGCAAGGCTGCACGTTTCGTAAGATTCTGCGATGCCTTCAACATCCCGCTTGTCACTCTCGTGGATGTACCGGGCTTCCTCTGCGGAACACAGCAGGAGTACGGCGGAATCATCGTGAACGGAGCCAAACTGCTTTATGCCTACGGTGAGGCCACTGTGCCGAAAGTGACCGTAACACTCAGAAAATCATACGGCGGATCACATATCGTGATGAGCTGCAAGCAGCTGCGTGGAGACATCAACTATGCTTGGCCATCTGCCAACATCGCCGTCATGGGTGCGGACGGGGCCGTGGAAATTCTTTACTCGAAAGAGATAAAGGCCATCGAAGACCCTGAAGAAAAGGCGAAGGTGGCCGAGGAAAAGAAAAAGGAATACAACGACCTCTTCTGCAATCCGTATCAGGCAGCCAGCTACGGTTACATAGACGATGTCATTGAGCCGAGAAATACAAGGTTCCGCGTCATCAGGGCCCTCGAACAGCTGGCTAACAAGAAAGTGACCAATCCGGCCAAGAAACACGATAATCTTCCTATGTAATTATGGACAATCTCATGACACCGGAAAAGGCAGGCATGCTGGCAAGAGCCATGGAACAGACTCTCGCCGGAGAGACATATGCAGCCATAGCCATGGCGCTGCAGATGGAAGCCTGCGGAATAGTCCACGATCAGGAAAGTTTCGTACTCACGATAAAGCCGACTTTCAGTTCATGGGCCGACAGGCACACGACGCTTCGGCAGCTGCCTGAAAGAAAATAATAGAACAGTTAAACCCAAAGACAATGAGCCAGTATAAATTCAGAATAAACGGCAACGATTATAATGTCGAGATCAACTCCGTCAACGGCGACAGCGCGACAGTCACCGTGAACGGGATACAGTATTCAGTCGAATCAGGGGTGGCTGCATGCAGTGCGGCTGCATCAGCACCGGCTCCTGCTCCGGTATCGGCCCAGGCTCCGGCGGCAGCGCCTCAGCTGGTCTCCGCACCGGCTCCTGCTCCGCAGCCGGCTGCGCCAAAGGCGGAAACAGCAGCTCCGGCTCCGGTAGCAACAGGAACGGGAAAACCTGTTCCGGCACCGCTGCCCGGCGTCATAGTGGAAATCTGCGTCAATGTCGGCGATTCTGTGAAACAGGGACAGAAAGTGGCCGTACTTGAAGCCATGAAGATGGAAAACGATATCGAGGCTTCACACGGCGGCACGGTGACTGCCATAAATGTGAACAAGGGCGACTCGGTACTTGAAGGGGCACCTATCGTAACCATCGCATAAGGTTATAGAACCGGAAAAACCAAACCGGAGAAGGTGTGCCTGAAACACATTTTCTTCGGTTTTTTCATTATTGGAGATTGACAAGCAATTCCCGACATAGAACAGACATGAATTTCCAGGACAGAATACTGATTCTGGACGGGGCCATGGGGACCATGATCCAGCGTTACTCCCCCACCCCGGACGGCAACAACGACAGATTGAACATAGATGCTCCGGATGTCATAGCCCGGATACACCGGGAGTACATAGAGGCCGGGGCTGATATCATCGAGACCAATACTTTCAGTTCAAACAGAATATCGCAGAACGAGTACGGCCTTTCCGATATGGCGGGGCGCATGGCCTTCGCGGGAGCCGAAATAGCGAGGAAGGTAGCTGACAGCTATTCTGCACAAGGGAGGAAAATCCATGTCCTCGGAAGTGTGGGGCCGACCTCCAAATCCCTCTCGCTCTCGCCTGATGTCGAAAATCCGGCATTCAGACAGTACGGGTTCGATGACATTGCGGAAGCATACAAAGAACAGATAGCCGCCCTTGTCCGGGGAGGAGTCGATGCCGTTCTCATAGAGACTTGTTTCGACGCCCTGAATGTCAAGGCCGCCTTGTACGCCGTATCGGAACTTTTTCCCGAAAAGGATTTTCCTGTAATGATTTCCGTTTCGGTGGGAGACAGGAGCGGGCGGACTTTGACTGGACAGACACTGGAGGCGTTCTATACGGCAGTCAGCCATTATCCCCTGCTGTCATTCGGGCTGAACTGTTCCCTCGGGGCCGAAGGGCTGACCCCGTTGATAAGGGAAGTCGCATCATTTGCCGGCTGCGCGGTAAGCTGCTATCCGAATGCCGGCCTGCCAAACGAATTGGGAGGCTATGACGAGTCTCCGGAAAAGATGGCTTCCGACATGAAGGCAATGGCGGAAGAAGGGCTGCTGAACATCGCAGGAGGATGCTGCGGCACCACGCCCGACCACATCAGGGCCATAGCACAGTCTCTGGCAGGCATAAAGCCAAGAAAGATACCGGCCGTCGACAATTCCGCCCCCCTGAAAGTAAGCGGACTTGAAACGGTAGTTCTGGACGTCAGGACAAACAGGTTCACCAATATCGGGGAACGGACCAATGTCGCAGGCTCAAGGAAATTCGCCAGACTCATCTCGGAAAAGAAATATGACGAGGCCCTGAGCATAGCTGCCGGCCAGATAGAAAGCGGGGCTGCCATAATAGATGTGAATCTGGACGATGCGATGCTGGACAGTACCGGGGAAATGACAGTCTTCACAAGATACATTTCGAACGATCCGAATGTAGCCAAGGCCGCCCTGATGATAGATTCGTCTCATGAGCAGACCCTTCTGGCCGGACTGAAAAACGCCCAGGGAAAGTCCATCGTGAACTCCATAAGCCTCAAGGACGGGGAAAAGGAATTCATACGCAAAGCCAGGGAGATCGACGCTCTCGGAGCAGCCATGGTCGTGATGGCTTTCGATGAAAAGGGACAGGCTACCTGTTACGAGAGGAAAATCGAAATATGTTCCAGAGCATACAGGCTCCTGACTCGCGAAGCTGGCATAGTCCCTCATAATATCATTTTCGATGCGAACGTTCTGTCCATAGGAACCGGCATAGAAGAACATGCCCGCTATGGCATAGACTTCATAGAAGCCGTGAAGTGGATAAAGGCAAATCTGCCCGGCGCCCTGACATCCGGAGGAATATCGAACCTTTCATTCGCATTCAGAGGCAACAACAAGGTCAGGGAAGCCATGCATTCCGCATTCCTTTATCATGCGGTCAAGGCAGGTCTGGACATGGCGATAGTCAACCCTGCCATGCTGGGAGTCTACGATGACATTGATCCGGAACTGCTGGAAAGGATAGAAGACGTCATCTTCGACAGGAGAAAGGACGCCACCGACAGGCTGATAGACATTGCGTCCAGAATCGCAGGAGAAAACACAGGAGGCGGACCATCAGTCGAAGACATTGCCGCGACCGCAGGAAGCGGGCAGGACGGGACACCGGATGAAAGAGTGAAAAAGGCTCTCGTAAAAGGGGTTCCAGGAAATCTGGAAGCAGACCTTATGGCATTGCTCTCGGAAAAAGGCAGCGCCGTGCGTGTCATAGAGGAAACACTGATGGCAGGGATGGAAACGGTCGGAGAGTATTTCGGCCAGGGCAAGATGTTTCTGCCGCAAGTGGTAAAATCCGCCAAGGTCATGAAAGAAGCCGTCGGAATCCTCCAGCCATACATGAATGAAGGTGCCGGGGACAAGCCCGGCAATGACGACGGCCGGATGACTTCCGTCCCTGCCCGAAAGAAAAAACCTTCGATAGTCATCGCGACGGTAAAAGGCGATGTCCATGACATCGGGAAAAACATCACATCCATAGTATTGAGCTGCAACGGCTTCGAAATCACCGATCTGGGCGTCATGGTCGAGAAAGAGAAAATCCTCGAGACGGCCGAGACTTCAGGAGCCGACATAGTGGCTGTAAGCGGACTTATCACGCCATCCCTTTACCAGATGGAGGAAATCTGCCGCGAAATGACGGCCAGAAAGATGAACATACCCCTCTTCATCGGCGGAGCCACCACTTCGGCACTTCACACTGCCGTGAAACTTGCTCCGTTGTATGACTATGTCTTCCACGGGGCGGATGCGTCAGCCAGTGCAGTGATGGCGAAGAGGTACATGGCCGACAGGGAAAAATTCATATCGGAAGAACACCGGAAACAGGAAGAGATCAGGGCATTGTACAGGAACAGGGAAAAGAAGGATGAAAGCGCACCTGCACCGGTTTTCCCACCTGAAACCTATCTCAGGAAAGAGGAGCTGGGAACAGACTCCATGCCGGCATGCGAAATGCCGTTGGAAGACGTCATGCGATATTTCGACTGGAAAATGTTCTACATGATCTGCAGAGTCAGGGATACCGGCAGTGAAATGGCGGAAGAACTGAAGGAAGAAGCGCTTTCCCGGATTTACGCAATGAAGGCTGAGGAAAACCTGAAAATCATGGCGGCGATGGAATTTTTCGAAGCATGGTCCGAAGACGATACCGTAGTGATGGAAAAGGACGCGGAAAGGTTCCGCATACCGATGCTCAGGCAGGAAAACGCCACAGTAATGAAAAACGGAGAAAAGGCCTGCCTGTCGCTGGCAGACTTCGTTCCTCGTGCAGACTCCGGTATCAGATCTGTCTGCGGACTTTTCGCGGCAAGCGCGGAATCCGACGGCGGACATGACCTGATCGGACAGGCCGTTCTGGACACTCTGGCAGAAGCCGCCTCGTCCATGCTGGATGACATGATAGGAAAGGCTGTCAAGGCTGAAGGAATGACCGTGATCAAACCGGCAGCCGGTTATCCTTCCCTTGCGGACCACTCCCTGAAAGCCGATATACTGGAACATTTGAAAAACCGGGAAAAACTCGGTATATTGTTGAGCGAAAGTTTCGGGATGACACCTGACGCTTCCATATGCGGCATGATTTTCATCCACAGGGAGGCAAGCTATCCTGATATCCGGCACATCGGCATGGAGCAGTTCGCCGATTATTGCCGCAGACGCGGTCTGGATGAAGCGCAAGGCCGTCTTCTTCTGGGACATATGCTGGATTAGGATTAAGGAATATCTTGAAACGACTCTGACAACAAGGATACAGATATGAAAATTCGGGACATACTTAAAGAAAGCACAAGACCTTTTCCGTCGCTGGAAATAGTACCGCCGATGAAAGGCATAACGAACAGGGAACTGATAGAGTCTGTAAGGCCTTTCATGGAATTCAATCCGAGGTATATCAATGTCACCTGCCATAGGGACGAATATGAATTCAGGGAAGAAGCCGACGGGACATTCTCCAGACATCTGGTCAGGAACAAGGTCAGTGAAGTGGCGGTCTGCAGCGCAATCATGTCCGCCTACAGGATAGATGTAGTCCCTCACATGATCTGCGGCGGAAATACCGCAGACGAGATAGACAACAAGCTGAGCGACCTGAAATTTCTCGGCATCGAGAACATCATGGCCCTGCGCGGGGACTGCATAATCGGAGAGAAACGTTTCGTTCCGGCCGAAGGAGGATACAGATACGCAAGCGAACTTGTCGAAGCCATCTGCGCGTTCGAAAACGGCAGCGATCTCTTCAGCATCGGAGTCGGCGGCTATCCTGAAAAACATTTCGAGGCGCCGAACATAGAAACCGACATCGAGAACCTGAAGAAGAAGACTGATGCCGGAGCCGATTACATAATCACCCAGATGTTCTTCGACAATCAGGTTTTCTATGATTACGTAGCCCGCTGCCGGAAGGCCGGAATCACGGTTCCGATAATCCCGGGGCTGAAACCTCTGACCACGGCCCGCCAGGTATCGCTTCTGCCGGAATCATTCTCAATCGACATTCCTGTGGAACTGACCACTGAAATACGTTCCGCAGGAGAAAACAGGGAAGCCATATACCAGATAGGGACAGACTGGTGCATAGCGCAATGCAAGGATCTTCTGGCCCACGGCGTGCCTGCGGTTCATTTCTATACCATGGGAAAGGCCGAAAACATCGTCCGCATCCTGCGCGAATGTTTCTGAGCCATCGCCGGAGGAGGATATCCTGCTTCCGGAATCCGACTTTCATTTAAGTCTGCAAACTGTTTTTTATCCGAAAACAATTCTTAACTTTGTTTGGATTAGATTTTGCTTGACCGCACCGACACGATTATAACTAAAGATCAATACAGGTATGCAGAACAAATTGCAGGAGCTGACAGACAAACTCTACAATGAGGGTCTGTCCAAAGGAAAGCAGGAAGGCGAGGCGATTCTCAATGAAGCCAGAATCAAGGCTGACAAAATAACCGCTGCGGCCAATTCCGAGGCGGAGAAAATCCTCTCGCAGGCCAGAAAGGAAGCGGAGGAGCTCAAGACCAAGGTCACAGGCGACCTGAAAATGGCTGCCGGGCAATGCATCGCAGCGACCAGACAGGAAATCGAAAATCTGCTGACAAGCAAGGTATCCGACAAGGAAATCACGAAAGCCCTGACATCTGCCGAATTCGTGAAAGAGGTGATAATGGCAGTCGCCAAAAGTTTCAACCCGGAAGGGAGCGAGCCTGTCGGACTTTCTGTCATTCTTCCCGAATCTCTGAAAAAGGAAATGGAGCCTTTCCTCCGCAAGGAACTGGCTAAGGCGCTTGATGCGAAAGTGGAAGCCCGTTTCTCCAGAAAAATCAGCGGAGGCTTTACCATCGGCCCGGCCGGAGAAAGCTGGTTCATCAGCTTTACGGACGAGACATTCAGGGAACTGATTTCAGAATACCTGAGACCGGCCACCAGAAAGATACTCTTCGGAGAATAGGCCATGAACAATTACCATTACATCATCGCCGGTCTGCCTGAACTGTCCGAAGATACGATTTCAGGGATGACGGACACCGATGACATTCTGGACGGGATCAAGTCCCAATGCAGCGGCAAGGATCTGTCCGTCATCGGGTTTCTGGAAAAAGGATATTCGGAAGAGAATCTCACTGCCGGCTTCTATTCGGAAGCCCTTTCTTCCGGCAACTGTTTCATTCGGGAGTGGTTCAGGTTCGACCTTGCTGTAAGGAATGCAAAGGTTAGGTATCTGAACAGGGCTTTGGGCAGAGACGCAGAAAGAGATGTCATCAGTCTCGGAGAAGACGGAGACATTGCCCGTCAGGGCACCCATGAATTCGAGGAAGAAAACCGTCTGGCGCAGATTCTTGAAGGCAAAGACATACTGGCTCGGGAAAGAGGGATCGATGACCTGTATTGGGCGAAAGCCGATGAACTGGCATTGTTCCATTATTTCGACCTCACGGTCATTCTCAGCTTCATGGTCAAACTGAAGATCGTCTCCAGATGGCTGAAACTCGACGAGGCGGCCGGGCGGGAAATGTTCAGGGAACTGGTCAGCGAGGTGCGCAGCACATTCAAGGGTGTCGGATACGCAGGCTGACAGTCAGGTATCAGATAATTGACAATCAATAAGAATCAACATATGAAAAGTACAGGAAAGGTTACGGGTATCGTTTCCAATCTCGTCACGGTGGAGACCGATGGCCCGGTGTCGCAGAATGAACTCTGCTATGTGAGTTCAGGGGGCACGAGACTTATGGCCGAGGTCATAAAGGTCAACGGGAAATATGCCGCCGTCCAGGTATTCGAGAGCACAAGAGGCCTGAAAAACGGGGATGAAGTGGAATTCGAAGGCAGGATGCTCGAGGCTACCCTCGGTCCGGGACTGCTGTCCAGCTGCTACGACGGGCTGCAGAACGACCTGACGACCATGACCGGAGTTTTCCTGAAAAAGGGGGAATATACAAGACCGCTCGATGAGGAAAAACTGTGGGATTTCACGCCGCTTGCCAGTCCGGGAGACAAGGTAATCGCGGCTGACTGGCTGGGCGAAGTGAAGGAAGGCTGGCTTCCCCATAAAATCATGGTTCCGTTCTCTTTCAAGGGGGAATATACTGTAAAATCAGTTGCCCCTGCCGGGCAATACGATATCAGGAGCACCATCGCCGTCCTGACGGATGAATCCGGAGAGGATGTAAAGGTCACGATGACACAGAAATGGCCGGTAAAAGTGGCGGTCAAGGCTTACAGGGAGAAACCGAGGCCAGACAGGATAATGGAAACCGGTGTCCGCGTGATAGACACTCTCGACCCTATTGCAGAAGGAGGTACGGGCTTCATTCCGGGACCGTTCGGATGCGGGAAGACTGTGCTGCAACATGCCATAGCCAAGCAGGGTGACGCTGATGTGATAGTGATGGCCGCCTGCGGAGAACGTGCGAACGAGGTCGTGGAAATCTTCACCGAATTTCCCGAGCTAATCGACCCGCATACGGGACGGCATCTGATGGAACGTACCACCATCATCTGCAATACCTCGAACATGCCTATCGCCGCCCGCGAAGCCTCTGTCTACACTGCCATGACCATATGCGAGTACTACAGGGCCATGGGACTGAAGGTCCTGCTTCTGGCAGACTCCACGTCACGCTGGGCACAGGCATTGAGGGAAATGAGCAACAGGATGGAGGAACTTCCGGGTGCGGATGCCTTCCCTGTAGACCTTTCCGCCATCATTTCCAACTTCTACGCGCGCGCCGGAATGGTGGTGCTCAACAACGGAAAGACAGGGTCGGTAACATTCATCGGGACGGTCTCCCCTGCCGGAGGAAACCTTAAGGAGCCCGTCACAGAATCGACGAAAAAGGCGGCCAGATGTTTTTACGCATTGGAACAGAAAAGGGCCGACCAGAAAAGGTATCCTGCCGTCAATCCTATAGATTCATACTCAAAGTATCTGGAATATCCTGAAATCAGGGACTATCTTGCAGAAAAGGTCGGTAAAGGATGGGCGGAAAAAGTCGAAAAGACCAAATACATCATCCGCAGGGGAAAAGAGGCGAACGACCAGATCAACATTCTGGGCGATGACGGCGTCCCGATGAGCTATCACGAGCTTTTCTGGAAATCCGAACTGGTGGATTTCATCATCCTCCAGCAGGATGCATTCGACCCTGTAGACAGTCTGACACCGATGGAGAGGCAGGAATATATGCTGAATCTTGTGCTGGACATATGCGACAGGGAATTCCGGTTCGAGGATTTCGAACAGTGCAGGAACTTCTTCAAGGAAATGATCAACCTGCTGAAACAGATGAATTATTCCGAGTTCAAGGGCGGAAAATTCAACGAATATCAGGAACAACTCAATAATTTTTTGAATAATGGCAAATAAGGCATTTCAGAAAGTATATACGCAGCTGGAGTCAATCACCAAGGCCACAGTATCCCTGAGGGCCAAGGGTGTGTCGAATGATGAGCTGGCCACCGTGGAAGGAAGGCTCGCCCAAGTGGTGAAGACAAAGGGGGATCTGGTAACGCTCCAGATCTTTGCAGGGACGGAAGGAATACCGACTGATGCCGAAGTTGCATTCCTCGGCGAACCGCCTACCCTGAAAGTCAGCGATGACCTTGCCGGACGGTTCTTCAATGCATACGGCCGTCCTATCGACGGAGGTCCGGAAGTGGAAGGGGAAAAGAGGGAGACCGGGGGACCTTCGGTCAATCCGTACAAGAGGCGCCAGCCGTCGCAGCTGATTCCGACGGGCATAGCAGGAATAGACCTGAACAATACTCTGGTGTCCGGACAGAAAATCCCGTTTTTCGCCGACCCTGACCAGCCGTACAACAACGTGATGGCCCAGGTAGCCTTGAGGGCTGATGTGGACAAGATCATTCTGGGAGGAATGGGACTTACGAACGACGACTATCTGTATTTCAAACATGAGTTCGAGAATGCAGGAGCCCTCGGGAAGATCATAAGTTTCGTCAACACTACTGAAGAACCGCCTGTAGAGAGACTTCTCATCCCTGATATGGCTCTTACCGCAGCCGAGTATTTCGCCGTGGACAAGAACGAAAAGGTTCTCGTGCTACTGACGGATATGACACTTTATGCAGATGCATTGAGTATCGTCAGCAACCGCATGGATCAGATACCTTCAAAGGATTCGATGCCCGGGTCCCTGTATTCGGATCTGGCCAAAATCTACGAAAAGGCCGTACAGCTGCCTGAAGGCGGGTCTATCACCATCATAGCCGTGACGACACTGAACGACGGAGACATCACTCACGCCATTCCGGACAATACGGGATATATCACCGAAGGCCAGCTCTACCTGCGCGCCGATCCTGATTCAGGAAAAATCATCATTGATCCGTTCCGGTCGCTCTCCCGACTGAAACAGCTCGTAATCGGCAAACAGACCCGAGAGGATCACAATCAGGTGATGAATGCAGGTGTGCGGCTTTATGCCGACGCACAGAATGCGAAGACAAAGCTGGAAAACGGTTTTGACCTGAGCGACTATGACATGAGGTGTCTGGACTATGCGAAAGATTACGCGACCAGGCTGCTTGCCATTGATGTCAATATCAGAATCAATGAAATGCTCGATACCGCATGGGAACTCTTCGCGAAATATTTCACCAAGGCGGAGACCGGGATCAAGCAGGAGCTCATAGACAAATACTGGCCCGCTTCGAGCGAAGCATGACGCAGTTCACTGCTGTAAATGAGGAGCGAAGCATGACGCGGTAATCGCCCGAAAGAATAAAAAAGAATGAAATGGCTATAAAATTCCAATACAATAAAACCTCCCTCAACGACATGGGCAAACAGCTCAAGGTCAGGCAGAGCGCACTTCCTACTTTAAAGAACAAGGAGTCTGCGCTCAGGCTTGAGGTGAGGAAGGCGAAGGCAAAGTCTGTGCGGCTCTTGGAAGATCTTGAAGATTCCATGAAAAGATACGATTATCTGGCGGCATTGTGGAATGAATTCGAGCCCGGACTGATTTCGATTACGGATGTGGAGCTGGCGACCGTGAAGGTGGCTGGAGTGAAGACGCCTGAATTGAAGGAAATACATTATGAAATCCATGATTTCAATGCTTTTGCAAAACCTGCATGGTATGCCGACGGAGTTTCCATATTGAAAGAACTTTCAAGGTTGGGAATAGAGTCGGAGGTATATAAGGAAAAAAGCAGGATATTGGATTTCCAGAGGAAAAAGACCACGCAGAAGGTCAATCTGTATGAAAAGGTCCAGATTCCGGGGTATCAGGAAGCCATAAGGAAAATAAAAAGATTCATGGAAGATGAAGAGAACCTTTCCAAAGCATCTTCAAAGATAGTCAAGAGCAGACATGAAGCGGAAGAGGAGGCAAGATTATGATCACGAAAATGACAAAATATTCCTTCATCCTTCTGACAGGTGAAGCTGAAGCCTTCCTGAAAAGGCTTCAGGATCTGGGCGTGGTGGACATAAGCAGATCCGTCAGACCTGTAGATGCCGCATCTTCGGCAATGCTGGAAAGGACTGCCGGAATAAAAAAGGCGATATCAATACTGGAAAAGACCGACTATTCGAAAGATCCCGACTATGAGGCCATCAGGGAAGCTGCCGGAAATGTTTCCGTTCCCGATGATCTGACCGGCTTCTGCATGAATGCCGTATCGGATATAGAGAGACTGAAACCGAAGCGGGAGCAGGCCTTGAAAGAGGCCGAGGAGAGGATGCCTTGGGGGGATTTCGATACAGCCATGATCAGGAAGATAGAGGAGGCAGGATACAGGTTAGGCTGGTACAAGGTACATAAAAAGAAGTTCCGCGAAGAATGGGCTGACGGATATCCGCTTCAGGTCATAGAAGATGACGGGACATATGTATGGTTCGTGACTGTCTGCAAAGACGTTGAGAACAGTTCCTTTCCGCTTCCCGAAACGGCAGCTCCCGGAGGCAGCTGGAGAGAATCCATGATGAAGGCGGAAGAAATCGGGAAACTGATCATCGGGGCGAAAGCCAGACTTTTCAGGCTGAAAGAATACATACCGGAACTTCAGGAAACTTATCGCAAAGAAGCCGCCGATCTCGATCTTTATCTGGCCGAGGCCTCGAAAACGCTGACGGCGGAAAATATGGTGACAGTCTTCACCGGTTTCGCTCCGAAAGAAGATGAAGACAGGCTGTGCCGCGAATTCGATTCCATGGACGTTGCTTATGTAAAGGAAGCCGCGGAAGAGGAGGACAATCCTCCGATAAAGCTGAAAAACAACTGGTTCGCCAGACAGTTCGAAGTCCTGACAGGCATGTATGGGATGCCGGTGTACAGCGAATTCGACCCTACCCCGATATTAGGGCCGTTCTTCCTGCTTTTCTTCGCGCTATGCATGGGCGATGCAGGATACGGAATCCTTCTGATACTTATCGGACAATTCCTGAAACGGACCAAGGGCAGCATGGCCAGGCTCGGACCTCTCGTGACGATATTGGGGATTGGCTGCATCTTCGTCGGAATTGTGCTCGGGACATTTTTCGGAATCAATCTTGCCGAGGCGTCATGGGTGCCGGAATGGCTGAAGAAATGCATGATAACCGGTGAGGTGGCGGGATATTCGGCGCAGATGGTACTTGCCATAGGCATAGGAATTTTCCATATCTGTCTGGCTATGACAGTCAAAGCCGTCTGCTACACGAAAAGATTCGGGTTCAAGGCAAACATAAGTACCTGGGCGTGGCTCATCCTCATACTCGGAGGCATAGTCACGGCCGGAATGGCATTGCTCGGAGTCATCTCCGAGCCGGCTATCAGATGGATCGTCATCGTACTCGGAATCGTTGCCGGTCTCGGCATCTATATTTTCAACACTCCGGGACGGAATCCGCTGATAAATATCGGAGCCGGGCTGTGGGATACATACAATATGGCTACGGGCCTGCTCGGCGATGTCCTGAGTTATATCAGGCTTTATGCCCTCGGTCTGGCCGGAGGTATGCTCGGAGGGGCATTCAATGATCTGGCCGCGATGCTGTACGACGGGATACCGGTACCCGGACTCGACTGGCTCGGGTTCGCGCTTATCGTCCTGCTGGGACACGCGCTGAATCTAGCGATGTCGTGTCTCGGGGCTTTCGTGCACCCGCTGCGACTCACATTCGTCGAGTATTTCAAGAACTCCGGATATGAAGGCCGCGGAACGGCATACAGGCCGCTTACCAGAGACATCAAAGAATGAAAAGCAATCGTCATTTATAACATAAAATAAAGAATATCAACAATTAAAACATAACGATTATGGTCAATTTAATTCTAGGTTATCTTGGTCTCGGTCTGATGCTGGGACTTTCAGGAGTCGGAAGCAGTATCGGAACTACCATAGCCGGCAATGCTGCCGAAGGTGCTTTGAAAAAGAATCCGGACAAATCAGCCAGCTACATGATCCTGTCGGCTATGCCTGCTACACAGGGACTTTACGGTTTTGTGGCATTCCTGATGTGGCTTTCCAGAGACTTCGAGACTGAAGGGCTCATGCTTTTCGGAATGGGGCTCGGAATAGGCCTTGTCCTTCTGATTTCAGCCATCCGTCAGGGACAGGTATGCGCCAACGGTATCGTGGGTATTTCGCAGGGGCATGATGTCCAGACTAATACCATGATATATGCAGCACTCCCTGAGTTCTACGCCATTCTGGCCCTCGTAGGAGCACTTATGATCTGACAATAATTCCAATGACACGAAAATGAAAACCAGATTTATTATTCTGTTCGGCTGCTGCCTGTCATTTTTCATTCAGGCGACAGCACAGGAGCGTCCAGAAGTGGAATGGAAGGAAGTGGACGGCGTTTCCATTCCCGTTCCTCCGGATGTCCATCCTCGGCTTTATCTGCTGGAACAGGACATCCCGGATCTGAAGGTCAGGCTCGAGAATCCTGCCGTAAAAAAAACGATAGCCGCCATGGAAAAGCTCGGAAAAGACAGGACTGCCGAGGAAGAAGCCAAGGCGACAGACCGGGGATTCCGATATTATTTCGCCATGCGGGGAGTGACGACAAGAGCACAGCTTCAGGCTCTGGACTATCTCGTAAACGGAAACAGGAAGTCGGCCAGACTGGCTATCACATCCATGCTCGACACTCTCAAACGGACTAATTTCGGGCACGGAAGCGACCTTTCCAGAGCCAGCGGTGTCATGATGATGTGCGGAGCCATCGTATATGACTGGTGTTATGACCAGTTGAAAGAAAACGAGAAAAAAGAGTTCATAGATGAATTCGTAAGAATCGCCGGGACGATGGAGTGCGGATATCCTCCGAAGGATACCGAGCCTATAGCCGGACATACTTCCGAATGGATGGTGCTCAGGGACATGCTATCTTGCGGGATTGCCATATACGATGAATACCCGGACATGTACGAATACGCTGTATCCATGATTTTCAAGGATTACATACCTGTCAGGAACTTCATCTACTCGGGACATAACTATCATCAGGGAACAGGATATGTGAATGTCAGGTTTTCCAACGACCTGTTTTCACTGTGGATACTCGACAGGATGGGGGCAGGCCCGATATACGACAGCTCGCAGCAATACGTCCTCTATGATTTCCTCTACAGGAGACGGCCTGACGGACAGGTGCTTCCTGCCGGGGATGTCAATCCTCAAAGAGGGGCCTCGCCGTCATACTCATTGCCGGCAATGCTGGCATACAGCTATTACAAAGATCCGTATCTGGCCTGGGAATATTACCGCAAGCCGAGGGTGGAGAATCACTGCATGATTTTCGATATACTTTGGAGAGATCTTGACATAGAGCCGGAATCTCCGGAGACCCTGCCTCTGACCAGATACAGCGGGACTCCGTTCGGATGGATGATAGCCAGGACCGGATGGGACGATGAAAGTGTCATCGCCGAAATGAAGGTGAACGAACACTATGTAGGAAACCACCAGCATCTGGACGGCGGAGCTTTCCAAATATATTACAAAGGCCCTCTCGCCATAGATTCAGGGACATATCAGGGGTCGGCAGGCGGATACAACAGCGACCACAACAAGAATTACACGAAGCGCACAATTGCGCACAATTCCCTTCTGATATACGACCCTGAAGAAAAGTTCGCCTGCTGGAACTACGGAGGCGCAGGAAAGACTGAATTTGCTGCAAATGACGGAGGACAGCGGATGCCGGGCGACAGATGGGATACCTGCCGTTCGTTCGAAAGCCTGCTCGGAGACAGCTATACAGTCGGAGAGGCGACAGCGCACGGATTCGGTCCGGATCCAGTGACTCCTGAATATTCATATCTGAAGGGCGACCTGACCAAGGCTTATTCATCAAAGGTCAAGGATGTCAGGAGATCTTTCGTTTTCCTGAATTTCTTCTCCGAATCAGTGCCTGCCGCCCTGATAGTCTTCGACAGAATAGAATCGGCTTCAGCCGACTATAAAAAGACATGGCTTCTTCACAGCATAGAAGAGCCTCAGGTGAGCGGAAACACCATCACTGTGTCGCGTACACTTAACGGTGACAGCGGAATGCTGACCGATACTGTCCTCCTTCCGGCTGCGGACAACGCATCAATCGAAAAAATCGGAGGTCCGGGCAAGGAGTTCTGGGTAGCCGGCATCAATTATCCGAACACGCCGCGCAGACCTGACCCTGCGAACGAGAGAGGTGCATGGAGAATAGAGCTCTCCCCTGCCTCGCCGTCTGCCGAAGACTGCTTCCTTAATGTAATGCAGATATCCGGGAATGACTGCACTTCGCTGCATCGCGCAGAAAGGATAGACGGGGACAGAGTGACCGGAGTAAGAATTGCGGACAGGATCGTGACTTTCAGCAGCGACAGCGGCACTCTTCACAACAGTTTCAGCTTCGACATCGAAGGAGAAGGGGAATTCAAGGTGCTTGCTACGGATCTGAAGTCCGGAAACTGGCAGGTCCTCAAGGACGGGAAGATATTCATACCTGCAGCCGATGTGGCAGACGGAGAGGGTCTTCTGTACTTCACGGCTTCTGCCGGACACTACGAATTCCGCAGGTAATAAGTCTATTTAACGTCAGTTCGACGAATTATTCTACTCAGTACCAGAGACTTCTTCGAACTGACGTTATTTACCCGACTTTCGTAAGACTGTCCTTAAATCTACAGCCAGCTGAAGCCGGATTTCAGCTTTGGCCGGCTTTTTTTCAGTTTCGGACGGCCTCAACCATGGATAGTCCTGATATGCTCCTCTGAAATAGAGTCTGAAACCGCGCGAAATCTTCCATCCGGCAGTCAAGGCAAGCCAATACCCTCTGCCGTAATAAGCCGGAACGGAAAAACTCCCCGGGGCATCCCTTTCATAAGCATAAATCCTGTCATCCCAGTCATCCACCATGAAGAATCCTGTCCTGAACCATATGGAAACGGCGTCTGCAATATATCCTCCTTCCAGATATGACAGTCCTGACACGGACCGGCAATGAAGGAGATTCAGCCTGAGATTGATATTCCAGCCCGGAAAATTCGTCCTGAAATCAGCACGGACATCTGTACGGAATGGCTGTCCGTACGTCCTGTACCGCTCCGAGAATCTGAAGGCAATACTGAAATACGGGGAAATCCTGACATTTTCCGTCATTATAAGCCTGGCCTGAAAGGACGAGGTATCCACTCCGAATTTAGGTTCGGGAGAATAACTGAAATCAGCAGAAAAGAGACCCTGAAAACGTTTTTCGGAGGAACCGAATCCGGTCCGGCCGGCCATGTCCACCCACTTCCCGACTGAGTGGGATACCGAAGCCGAGACGCCATGTTCATTCTCACATTTGCTGCCGCTCCTGACAGCCCCGGAATACTCCGATGAAAATCCGGGAGGATAATACCTGAACATGACAGCGGTACGGATTCCATCCGCCACTTCAGTCCGGACGCCGGCAAGAGCGGCCACATTCCCGCCTGACACGTCATATGCAATTTCCGAAAACAAGTCCGTCCCCATTACCGAAAATCTTGTGTCGGCGGAAATCTTCGCTGAAGAAAAATAAGCCGATGGCGGAAGCCGTTCCTGACCTTGATTCACTTCTATCACTGACGGAGTGACGGCATAGCATGTCACTGATGCCTGTCCGGCAATACCGTACCATCCGGCATTGAAACCATAGAAAATCCCGACAGGACTATCATCGTTTCCTTCCATGATTTCCCTTAATCCGAGGCCCGAAACGAAAGCCGAAATATTGAAATGCCTTCTTCCGTAATCTGCCGCCACTCCCCTGAAGGCCCCTTCACCGGAATACGAATTATACGGGACTATCCCTGCAGGACGTCTCGAAAAGGCCTCCGGAGACGAGACTCCGCTCATGGTAAATCCCGGCCACAAAGCCAGTCCCTGACCGAATCTGAGGCCATAATCACCGATGATGACCCTGACAGGGACCTTTCGTCCATAATATGCAGCAAAAAAGGAATATTTCTCCGGAATGAAATCCTTGTCATTCCACTGGCTCCGTATTGATATGCCTGCATCGAAAACTTCTCCAGCGCCGATTCTGTACTTCGCCGCATACATGCATTCCGGAGCGAAACCGGATTCATTGTTCCTTACTCCCGACTTCAAAGTGACTGCATTTCCTATCACTGGAGTAGAGACGGATGACCGGCCCGGAGTGGATATGGACTCCAGACTTACAAAATATCGCAGAGCTGCCACAAAAGAATGGCCGAAACCATCCAGTGATGACAATTCCTCAAATGACAGTATGTCTCCGGATATATTCCTGTAATCGGCAAGCACGGCCACCTGATATGCCGACAGGAGTCCGCTGGACAGAAGCCTTGACCCAGATGCATAATTCAGGCATAGCGGATTTTCATAGAAATCGGAATATCTGTCGACCTCCTGTCCGTCCAGTTCCTCCACACTTGAGCACCCTGTAAGTTCCAGCACGGCTCTGATGAACTCTCCGTCATCTCCGGCAGCGACCTGCATACATGCCGGACACAATATCAGAATCATTAACAGCCTCCGCATATTCTCCTCCCTCCTATCCTGGCTTCGACAAATATAAACTGACTCCGTCATCGTCATGTTGTTTCAGCGTGTTGTCGCAGAAAGTTTTTTCTTTTTTGGATTTTCATGAAAATTATTGCAGTGGCATCCGAAAGAATTTTGCAAATATTGCAGGATGCTATAGAGGTTTTTAGTATTTTTGCAGGATAGATTAAATATCGGCATATGGGCAGGGTTAAACTTTACGACAAGACTTTCAGGACTTTCATACCTTATGAAAAGATAGAGAAGGCCATAGACGGTGTCGCTGAAAAAGTGAACGCGGATTTCAGGGATTGCACCGATATCCCTATCCTTCTGTGCGTTCTGAACGGCTCGATCATGTTCACGGCAGAACTGATGAAAAGACTTGATTTCAACTGTGAAATAGTGTCCATAAAACTCTCGTCATACAGCGGGACACAGAGCACGGGAGATGTAAGGC
Organism: uncultured Bacteroidales bacterium; assembly: GCA_944323845.1. GTDB lineage: Bacteria > Bacteroidota > Bacteroidia > Bacteroidales > UBA932 > Cryptobacteroides. The sequence goes on along the minus strand of CALUUA010000011.1, from coordinate 1,033 downwards.
AGGTAATGGGACTGACGGCCGACATCACCGGAAGGAGAATCATCATCGTGGAGGATATCGTGGATTCCGGAAACACCATAATGGAACTGCGCAGGATTCTCGCCGCGAAAGGAGCCGCATCATCAAGCATCTGCACCATGCTGCTCAAGCCCGATGCATGCAGGAAAGACCTGCACCCTGAATATGTAGCGATGGAAATCCCCAATGACTTCATCGTAGGTTTCGGGCTGGACTACAACGAATTGGGGAGAAATCTGAAAGACATTTACATCCTCGACCAGGAAGAATAGGCGTCACGAAGACGTCTTCCGTCGGGCAATCGGATATGATAAAACAGAAGCCGCATGGCGGCACTATAAAAACAGACACAGACAATGAAGTATTTTATTCTTTTCGGGCCTCCGGGCGCAGGTAAAGGTACTCAGGCCTCGGCAATGGTAGAAAAATACAATCTCCGCCATATTTCCACAGGAGAGTTGCTCCGCAAGGAAATAGCTGCGGGCAGTGAACTCGGGCTGAAGGCCAAGTCCCTAATTGATGCCGGGGCTCTAGTTCCGGATGAAATAGTGGAAGGAATGATTGAATCGGAGTTCAGGACTGTAAAGGGCGTGGCCGGATTCCTTCTCGACGGATTCCCTAGGACAGTGGCCCAGGCTGAAGCCCTTGATGCCATGCTTGGCAAGACGGCTGAAGAAGTGAGCGGGGTCGTTTCCATAATGATACCCGATGAAATGATCAAGGAACGGATCAAACACAGAGCTTCCATAGAAGGTCGTGCTGATGACGCCAACGATGAAACCATCTCCAACAGGATCAGGACATACCACGAGAAGACCGAACCTCTCGTAGGATATTACTCCGAAAAGGGAAAATATCACGAAATCGACGGTACCGGTACCATTGACGAAGTCAGAAAGAAGATTTTCGACCTGATGGACAGGCTTTGAAAATAAAAGAAGCCGACCTCTTCAGAGTGATACTCGGACTGTACGAGACCGGATTCTTCAAAGACTCCACAGGCCGAAAATCCGCA
>CALUUA010000010.1 GCA_944323845.1 uncultured Bacteroidales bacterium | reverse complement strand
AGGGATTTGGTGGCAATCACCGTGTATATTCCCCCTACCTTATTGCAGACCTCCCAGCTTACCTCGAAAAGATAATCTGGTCTGATCAAATCGTTACTCATCTAACTTTATTTCTTTGTTTTAACCGTTTTCTTCGCCGACGGTTTTTTCGCTGCAGTTTCAGACGCAGTCTTCGCAGACTTCTTTTCAGCTACCTTCCTGACAGCCTTTTTTTCAGTCGTTGCAGACTTCGCCTTGGCTGGCGCCGACTTTTTTCCGGCTGCAAATTTAACATCTGAAACGGAATTTGCATCATCAACTCGCAAAATAAAATCGCTCAAAACATTCATATAGTTTATAAATGCCTCATACGGAGTATCATACGGGTTGAAATATTTATGAACGGCACCGTCCGAGAAGAACTTGGTACACATGTAATAGAAGTGGTCGCTCTCCTGCAGATGGCCGAAATCATCCCACAACGGATCGTTTTCGCTGATAAGAGACAGTTTCTCAGTAACATCGTAAAGTTTCTGGAAAGCATCGCTCTGGAGCTCGTTACCGAGCCATGCGGTGATATCCCTCTCTTCGTCAGCCCATGAAATAGGATCAGGAACATCGAGAGAAGCTACTGCCTTGTGCTTTCTGCCGGCCTGTTCCGGAGTCACGAACTCGAATTCTCCGTCCTTGATCACAACTTCAGGGAAATATCTCATGAAATCGAAAATACCGCTCTGGGCCTTCTGATGCTCGCCGAATGTCTCATAGTCCATGAAAAGATTGACAATCTCGTCGTTGTGGGCTGCGGACTTAATCCATCCCAAGAACTTGTCGCCTGTAAGCGGCCAGTCCTGCCAGTTCTTGTCGGAGAACCTGAAAGCGATATCGTCGCTGAGGGTATAGTTCCTGAGCAGAAGTTTCAGCTTCGGAGCGATGGCGCCTGAATATACATAATTCGGGCTCTTCCATCCGAGGACATGTTTCGCGCCTTCGGTCAGCATGGTCTTGAAACCCATGTCATACACCATGGAGCCTATTTCATCGGAATATACCAGCTCGGTATTCCTGAAAGACTTCGGAGTAACGCCGAAATAATGCTCGATGGTAGCCTTATGCTTCTCTACCTGACGCTTGAACTCTGCCGGAGAAGCCACGGAAGCCAGTGAATGATAGTATGTCTCGGCCAGAAATTCCACGCAGCCGGTGCCTGCCAGCTTGCGGAAGCTGTCGATCACCTCCGGAGCATACCTGTCGAACTGTTCGAGGACTGACCCGGAAATCGAGAAAGCCACCTTGAACTGACCCTTGTAAGTGTTGATAAGGTCCAGAAGAAGTTCGTTCGTAGGAAGATAGCACCTCTGGGCGACTCTCCTGAGGATGGTCCTGTTGGCGAAGTCATCATAATAGTGAGAGTCTTTGCCTATATCGAAGAATCTGTATAATCTCAATCTGTTCGGCTGGTGTACCTGGAAATACAGGCATATACTTTTTTTCATCGTTATTAAAATTTAAGTTTAGACTATTTGACAATTACTGACTCGTAAACTTTCTTGATCTTGTAGGCCGCGTTGTTCCATTTGAGGGCGTCCACCTCATCACGTCCGCAACGTGCCGCCATATCGGACATGGCCGGATAGTTCAGAAGGCCGTACATGGCGTCAGCCATGGCATCTATGTCCCAGAAATCCACCTTGATGGCATATTTCAGGACTTCGGCCACACCTGACTGCTTGGATATGATGGACGGAACATTGGTCTGCATAGCCTCAAGAGGCGATATGCCGAAAGGCTCGGATACAGACGGCATGACATACACATCGGAAAGCGCGAACATCTTCTGCACGTCAGCCCCGCGGAGGAAGCCGGTGAAATGGAACCTGTCGGAGATTCCCAGCCTGGCGACATGGCGGATACATCTGTTCATCATGTCTCCGCTTCCAGCCATCACGAACCTGACATGCTTGCACCGTTTGAGAACCTTCGCGGCAGCCTCGATGAAGTATTCCGGACCTTTCTGGAAAGTGATACGTCCGAGGAAGGTCACGACCTTGTCCTTCACGCCTCTTTCCACCTCTATGGTCTTGCGGTCGCTGAAGTCCACTGCATTGTGGACAGCCACCACCTTGTCAGGGGAAATGCCGTATTTGTTGATCACGATGTTTCTCGTCAGTTCGCTGACGGCTATCACCTTGTCAGCGGCCTCCATACCTTTTCTTTCCAGATCATAGACCCTCGTGTCTATCTTGTCGTCGCTGCTCCTGTCGAACGAAGTGGCGTGGACATGGACTACGAGAGGCTTTCCTGTCAGCTGCTTCGCAGCAATGCCGGCAAGATATGTCAGCCAGTCATGAGCATGGATGACATCGAATTCATCAGCGTGCTGGAGAGCGATGGTAGCGCCCACCATGGCATAGCGGGCCACCTCTTCCATCAGATTCTCCCCGTATTTTCCGGAGAACTTGTATTTCTGGCCATACTGCACCCTGAAGTTCTTTATCTGCTTCTTGCGCTCTTCCTCCACCATCTTGGTGAAATCCTGAGGGTCCACATACGGCACCATATTGGAACCGATATGAATGAACCTTACTTTTCCCAGAAATTCATCCACGGAAGTGGAGACAGTATCCACAGGGACATCGCTGGCATTTATGATCCTGACCGCGCTCTGATCCTCGTCGCCTGAAGCGGAAGGCATCACGAAAAGCACATCCACATCATTGGCGGCAAGTCCCTTGGTCATACCGTAACATGCTGTTCCAAGTCCTCCTGCGATATGAGGAGGAAACTCCCAACCGAACATCAGAACTTTCATATCTATTCCTCCTTCTTATATTTGTTCATCAGATAATCCACCCTCAGAAGAGCCGCAGTACTGCAGGCAGATGCTATGGCTCCGTGTGCCTCGTGAGGAGGATCCCCGTCGTACAGTTCGGAGAATGCGCCTACGCCGTGCTTGTTGATGTCGGCATAGAAGCCTTCCGTCAGATACTCGGCCTTCTTGTAGAAGTTCGAGCCCATCATCTTGAAGCTCACGTTTACGAAAGGATCCAGAAGGATAGGGAATGCGCAGCCCTGATAGTAAGCCAGGTCGCGGTCTGTCTGCGAGCCCTCGTAGACGCCACGGTACATGACGTTTCTCGGAGACAGGGTCCTGATGCCGCGACGTGTCACAAGCTCGTTGTTCACAGTCATCACCACATCGGACTTGATCATGTCTTCTACAGGAGAGTAGTCCAGACTGATGGCATACAGCTGGTTCGGCCGCACATCCATATTCTGGCCGTAATTGTCCACATAGTCTGCGAGATATCCGGCCTCATAGTTCCAGAATGTCTTCTGGTAATTCTCTTCGATCAGGTCGCGTATCGGAGACCATTTCTCGATGAAGGCGTTCTTTTTCTTCGGGCCGAATCTGGATTCCATCTCCAGAGCGAAGCATACGGCATTGTACCACATGGCATTCGTCTCGACCTGATAGCCGGCCCTTTCAGTGACAGGCCGTCCTCCGACGTATGTATTCATCCATGACAGCGCCACTCCGTCCATCTGTGCCCAGAGCAGGCCGTTCGGATGCATCGCCACTTCATTCCTGTGCCCCGGAAGATAGCTTTCGAGGATGCCTTCGAGAGTCTTTCCGTATTTCTTCCAAACCTTTTTGGCGGCGTCCTTTTCCTCTTTCTCATCCTCGAGATAATGGATGTACTGCTGTATGGTATCCGTCAGCAGAAGCGGAGCCTCCACCTGAGTGGTTCTGTGGAAGAGTCTTTCCTGCTCGTCAGCTATGAGATTGTCGAGGATTTCCTCGAATTCAGCGCAGTTTCCGTCGGCATAGAGGGTCAGTCCCGGAAGGGAAAGCACCGTTTCCCTCAAGAGGCCTGTCTCAAGCCATGAAAAACCTGCATTTATACGTTTATGCCCGTTCCTCGCGCATTTCAGCATATCCGCATTCCTTACCAGAAGGTCATGATAATTATGGATATTGCCGAGGCGTTTGAGCGAGTCGGTGAATTTGCGTTTGAGCGTTTTCGGCTCATCTTCAGCTACGGAAGCGGAGAAGACGATGCTGTCGCCGGGTTTCATCGGTACAGTGAAGAAGCCCGGCACGAAGAGGTCTTCGCGGCAGTTGAACCCGCGCCTCATCTCATCCGAATAAGTGATGCCGTTGTACCAGTATGGCATGGACTTGAACTGAGCCTTGGCACTGAGCTGCATGTTCAGATCCGGAAAATCGTCATAAAGATTGAAAGATACGCCGTTGTTGATTTCCTTGCAGTCGGTCTTCGCTTCAGGGTTCTGGCTGGTAAGGCTATGTACGCTTCTGAAAGCCAGGAACGGCTTCAGCATCAGGGTAGCCTTTTCAGGAGCCTCTATAAGATGATACTTTATCAGCACCTGATCCTGGTCAGGAGCCATAAGAATAGTCTTGCTGAACATGATCTCTCCCACCTTGTAGACTATTTCAGGTGCAGGATCAGCGTCGAAATCGACTATGTACTTATGACCTCTCGGTTCGTAGACATCACCGTAGCAGTGAATGCCGAGATTAAATTGCTTGCCGCCTACCACAAGGCTTTCGTCGAGAGATGAAAGAAGGATGTAGTTCCCTCCTCCCAGCTTGTCGACAGGAACGGCAAGAAGTCCATGGTAACGCCTTGTATTGCAAGTCACTATGGAAGTGTTGCAATAGGCACCCGTCTTGTTCGCCACGATGATTTCCCTCTTGAGCGAATACTCCAGGTTTACCAATTCTGACTTGTTGAATTTCAAAAAAGCCATAATTTAATATATTATAGGTTAATAATTTTCAGTCTGTCTTCTTCAGCACCAGCGCACAACGGCTCGGAAGGTAGAGATACAGCGTATGGTCGTATTTCTGGTTCCCGTTAGGAGATTTTCCTTCCACCGAAATATGCTCTTCTCCAGTATGTATCCTTGAGAATCCGTCAAATTCCGCCTCATCGCTGTCAAGCACCACCTTATATTTCCCTGACGGGGCTGAAAACCCATAGTCTGAAAAGGATAGGCAAGGATTGAAATTGAACGCAAAGATACAATTTATTCTTTTGAATACTAATATTTTTTTCTCTTCGTCCTGCACCAGCAGCTCCGGACGCTCCTCAAGTATGCCTTCCGATTTGCCAAGCCTTATCATCGCATTGTCGAAATTCAGAAGATACTTGTACCTCAGATAGTCAGGCTCGGCCAGAGACCATTGGCGGCGGGCGTATTTGTACGACCAGCCGTTACCCTCCCTCGGGAAGTCGATCCATTCGGGATGCCCGAACTCGTTCCCCATGAAATTCAGGTAGCCGTCGCCTGCCGTGGCCATCGTCACCAGACGGATCATCTTGTGCAGGGCAATACCCCTGTCTATGATATCCGATGTGGAATTCTTGTTCATGGAGAAATACATCTCCTTGTCCATCAGACGGAAAATGATGGTCTTGTCCCCCACCATGGCCTGATCATGGCATTCCGCGTAGCTGATGGTCTTTTCATCGGATCTCTTATTCGTGAGCTGCCACCACATCTCGCCCATGCTCCACTGGTCATCGGAGAGTTCCTTTATCCATTTTATCCAGTTGTCCGCCACTCCCATGCTCATCCTGAAGTCGAATCCGACACCGCCGGCCTCGAACGGCGCGGCAAGTCCCGCCATACCGCTGACGTCTTCGGCTATGGTAAAGGCATCCGGGTTCAGTTCCTTCACAAGCATATTGGCGAGAGCCAGATAGGTAACGGCAGACTCGTCAACACCGCCGTTGAAATAATTGTCATAACCGACGAAGTCCTTTCCCAGACCGTGGTCCCAGTACAGCATGCTGGTCACCCCGTCGAAGCGGAATCCGTCTATATGGTATTCCTCCATCCAGAACTTGCAGTTAGACAGGAGGAAATGCTGTGTCTCGTGCCGTCCGTAATCGAAGCAGCGCGAACCCCATGCCGGATGACGGCCCCTGTCGCCGGAGTAGAAATACATATCTCCGTCCTTGCCGTCGAAATCCCCGAGCCCCTCCAGTTCATTGTCCACGGAGTGCGAATGTACGATATCCATCACCACGGCAATGCCTGCACCGTGAGCCTCGTCGACCAGAGCCTTGAAATCTTCCGGCGTACCGAAACGCGAACTCAATGCATAGAAATTCGAGACCTGATATCCGAAAGAGCCGTAATACGGATGCTCCTGAAGAGCCATGATCTGAATGGTATCGTAGCCGTCCTTTATGATTTTCGGAAGCACGTTTTCGCGGAACTCGTTGAATGTGGACACTTTCTCCTCCTCGGAGCTCATGCCTATATGACATTCGTAGATAAACGGATGCTCGCGCTTTCCCGGGCCCTTGTGCTTCCACCTGTACGGCTTCGCCGGATCCCATACCTGCGCCACGAAAAGCTTGGTTTCCGGATCTTGGACGGCACGTGTCGCATAGGCGGGTATCCTCTCCCCGCCTCCGCCCGGCCACTCTATATATAATTTATACAGTGTGCCGTCTGATATGAACATGGAACTGACCTCGATTTCCCAATTTCCGTTTCCCACCGGCTTCAGCGCATAGGCTTCGGTCCTTTTCCAATTGTTGAAATCGCCTATAAGATAGATTTTCGTCGCGTTCGGAGCCCACTCCCTGAATATCCAGTCCCCATTCGCAGTGCGGTGCATACCGTAATACAGATGGTTGTTCAGCCCTTTCGAAAGCGACCCTCCGACTTCTATGTCAGCCCGGGCATCCAATATGCGCCGATGTCTGGCGTCGATCGCATCCTTGTAAGGGGCAAGCCATGGATCCGTCTCGTAGATCATCGGCATTCTCGCTGATTTGGTTTCCTTCGTCTTCATGATCCGTGAATTTTTCGTCTAAACGGTATTTATATTTTCATGCAGTTCAATAAGTCTCTATCCTGTCCGCCTTCTCCCTCGCCATGCGCAGATACTTCCGGCATCCGGAGATCAGCATGTCCGCCTTCTTTATATACTTGTCTATGTCATCGATGCCTGTCGCCGGATCCTCGACCTTCGCGACTATCCTTTCCAGTTCCGCTACAGCCTCCCCGTAGTCGAATCCTCCGTCCGCCGCATCTGCGGCCTTTCCTTTCTTTCCAGCCATAATATATTGTCCTTTATGGTCTTCCGACCAATACTTCCGTCACCTCGCAGTTCACCTTGCCGTCCGCAAACATAAGGGAAATCTTCTCTCCGCCCCGCCTGTCCGCCGCCCTCTTGAAAGGTACGCCGCGGCTGTCGAGAGCGAGCACATACCCCCTTTCAAGTATGCTCCTCGGATCCGCCGTCCTGATCCTCGTCTCCAGAAGCCGGATATTGCTTTCCATGACATTTATCTTGTTCAGGAAAGCAAGTTTCAGCCTTGAACCGAAAGAAAGCAGTCTGGCGTCTTCATCCATATAGCACCCGACAAGCTCGTCGGCTAAAGCCGTGGGCGTCTTCACATGGCGGCAAGCCACCATATCCGCCACATGGAAGTCCTGGTCATGACCGATGGCCGTATAGACCGGGACAGGAAAACGCGCTATGGCCGCGGCCAGACCGTAGTCATCATAGCAGGCAAGATCCAGCTTCGCCCCGCCGCCGCGCATTATGAGCACGAGATCGTAAGCCACGCCCGAAGCCGCGATCCTGTCCAGCGCATCAATGATGGATGCGGGTGCGGACGCTCCCTGCATGACAGCCGGGAAGAGTTCCGGACAGAACACGAAACCGTAATCGTTTCCGCACAGATGTCTGGTAAAATCCCTGTATCCTGCAGCGTCGGGCGCCGAAATCACAGCCAGCCGGTACGGCAGCACAGGCAGACCGAGCTCCTTCTGCAAATCCATCAGCCCCTCCTCTTCCAGACGTCTGACCGTCTGTCTCTTCAGCTGCTCCTTTTCCCCTATGGTAAAGTCCGGATCGATATCGTCGATGACCAGCGACAGACCGTAAAGCTGGCTGAAATTCACCGAAACACGCACCAGCACGTTCATCCCCTCCGCAAGATCGCTTCCTGTAACCGACTTGAAAAACGGGGACAAAAGCCGGAATTTCGAGCTCCAGATGACAGCCTGGGCCTTGGCTGTCAGGCCATCGTCGGAACTCTGGGAAAGTTCCAGATAGCAGTGTCCCGCCGGGCGGGCCTTCATCGCGCTTATTTCAGCCTTCACCCACACCTTGTCCGGAAAAATACCTTCTATTCCGGCTTTCAGTCTGGTCTGAAGTTCGTACAGATCAATGTAATTCTCTCCCATATAACACTCTCCGCTGCTATCTTCCATATCTTTACAAAAATAACAATTTTTATAAAAATTGATTCATCCCGCTGTTAAATTTTCACATCGAAAAGGCATTGATTTAAAATTTGACAAAATTTGACAAAGTTTTTATTTTTATCGTAACGGGAATAATAAATTTTTGTTATCTTACGCAGATAAATTATCTTTGCGCCCGTTTTGAGGCATACCCTGACATGAAAATTACAGAAGCATTATTTGCCGGCAGCAGTACGAGGATTTCAGAAAAGCCGAAACAGGTCTTCCCGGAATTCGCATTCATCGGGAGATCGAATGTCGGCAAATCCTCTCTGATAAACATGCTCTGCGGGAACAGCAAGCTGGCACATACTTCTTCTACGCCGGGGAAAACACAGCTCGTGAACCACTTTCTCATAAACAGGTCATGGTATCTGGTGGATCTTCCCGGCTACGGATACGCCAAGATGTCGAAAAGCGGCAAACAAAGACTGGAACAGATCATAAGGAACTACATAAACCTTTCCCCCGATCTGGCGACACTTTTCGTACTCATAGATTCCAGACATGATATCGGGAAGATAGACATGGACTTCCTGATAGGACTGGGGGAAAGCCGGATCCCGTTCTCGATTATCTTCACCAAGGCCGACAAAAGCGGAGTCACGGCAAGGGAAGCCCAGATAGAAAAGAACAAGCAGGCCATACTCGAACACTGGGAAGAGCTGCCTCCGGTGTTCGTAAGTTCAGCCCAGACCAAAATGGGAAAAGAAGAAATACTCGACTATATAGAATCTGTTCTGGATAGCCTGAAGTAATCCGGACAGAACGGACAGAACAACCAATAAAACCCATATCGAGATGCACAACGAACATAAATTGAAATTATTTGCGTGCAGGAGTTCCAAGCCCCTCGCGGAAAAGATCGCCAAGTCACTGGGGATCGAATTGGGACAGTCGGATGTCCTGACATTCAGCGACGGGGAATTCCAGCCGTCTTTCAACGAGAGCGTCCGCGGAGCTACCGTATTCATCGTGCAATCGACTTTCCCTCCGGTAGAGAACCTTTTCGAGCTGCTTCTGATGATTGATGCGGCCAAGAGGGCTTCGGCTCACTGCGTCATCGCAGTCATGCCGTACTTCGGATGGGCAAGACAGGACAGAAAAGACAAACCGCGTGTATCCATCGGAGCCAAACTTGTGGCCAATATCCTTCACGCTGCAGGCTGCGACAGGGTGATGACATGCGATCTCCATGCCGACCAGATCCAGGGATTCTTCGATTTCCCTGTAGACCATATATACGCCAGCTCCATATTCCTTCCGTATCTGCGTGAAAAGAACATCGAGAATCTGGCCATCGCAGCCCCGGATATGGGCGGAGCCAAGAGGGCAAATGCGTATGCCCGGTATCTCCAGTGCCCGGTAATCATCTGCCACAAGTCCCGCGAAAGGGCCAATGTGGTAGGTTCCATCACGGCCATAGGCGATGTCGCCGGCAAGAACGTGGTGATCGTCGACGACATGATCGATACGGCAGGTACCCTGACCAAGGCGGCGAATGTCCTCAAGGAAATGGGAGCTTCGAGCGTCCGCGCATGCGCCACCCATGCCGTATTTTCAGGCAACGCATACGAGAGGATAGCCAGCTCAGCTCTGGAGGAAGTGATAGTCACCGACACCATACCCCTGTCTTCCGATCCGGAAAAGGACAAGAGCAAGATAACGGTGCATTCGGTAGCCGACATTTTCGCCAACATCATTTCCAAAGTATATAACGACGAGCCTATCAGCCCTGACTTCATTTTCTAGTCCTGCAGAGCAATGGAGGTATTCATCGCGGCACTCATATTCACAGGCCTGAGCGTTTTCGGGCTGTGCTTCAACATCATTTTCAGGAAGAACGGCAAATTTCCCGAAACGGAAGTAAGCCGGAACAAGGAAATGCGGAAGCTGGGAATCCGGTGCGCCAAGGAAGAGGAACTCAGACTCTGGGGGAAAAAGAACAGGAAGCGGAATCCGTCCTGCAGCGACCTCGGATGTTCGGACTGCGCAGGATGCGACACGATTTTCAATAAAAAAATAACTGATTTATGAGCCTTGTAGCCATAGTTGGAAGACCGAACGTAGGGAAATCCACACTTTTCAACAGACTTGTAGGGATGCGTCAGGCCATTGTGGACGAGACAGCCGGAGTGACCAGGGACAGACATTACGGCAAGTGCGAATGGTGCGGCACCACTTTTTCGGTAGTCGACACCGGAGGATACACATCAAATTCGGAGGATGTCTTCGAGGCGGAAATCCGCAAACAGGTAGTAATGGCCATCGAAGAGGCGGATCTGATACTTTTCATGACAGAGGCCGCTACGGGGATAACGGACTATGACGATGAAATAGCCGACATTCTCCGCAGGTCCGGCAAGCCTGTAGTCGTCGCGGTCAACAAGGTCGATACCGGAGCGAAGATGTTCGACTCCTATCAGTTCTATTCCCTCGGTCTCGGTGATGTCTGGAGCATTTCCGCCGCGAACGGAGGCGGCACAGGCGATCTTCTCGATGAAATAGTAAGGAAATTGCCCGCCGAAGGGGGCACAGACATAGACGAGCATCCGGAACTGCCTCACATCGCCATCGTAGGCCGGCCCAACGTAGGAAAATCATCGCTGACAAACGCATTGCTCGGCACGGACAGGAACATAGTCACGCCGGTGGCGGGGACGACCAGAGATTCGATCGCCACCTACTACAACAAGTTCGGACATGAATTCATGCTGGTGGATACGGCCGGTATGCGGAAAAAGGCGAAGGTACACGAGGATCTGGAGTTCTATTCGGTGATGCGTTCGATAAGGGCCATAGAACATTCGGACATCTGCATCCTGATGATTGATGCCCAGACAGGCATGGAGGCTCAGGACATGAGCATCTTCCAGCTGATAATCAGGAACCTGAAAGGCTGCATCATAGTAGTGAACAAATGGGATCTCATCGAAAAGGACAACAAGACGCTGAAGCAATATGAGACCTCTCTGCGTGAAAGGCTCGCGCCTTTCAATGACGTACCGATCATTTTCACGTCAGTAGTCAGGAAACAGAGGCTTCTGGATGTTCTGGACGCTGCCGCCAAAGTGTACGCGAACTACACGAAAAAGATTCCTACATCGCGGCTGAATGAAGAGATGCTGCCTGTGACGGAAGATTTCCCGCCTCCTGCATGGAAAGGCAAGTATGTGAAAATCAAATATGCCACACAGCTTCCTACGAGAAATCCGAAATTCGCATTTTTCTGCAATCTGCCGCAGTACATCAAGGATCCGTACCGGAGATTCATCGAGAACAAGCTGCGCGAGAAATTCGATTTCACAGGATGCCCGATGCAGATTTTCTTCAGACAGAAATAAATATTGGAAAAAGGATGACCGATAAAACCGGCCATCCTTTTTCCAACTATAACCCTATTATTAACAACTAAACTAACCTGACTTTCATAATAGCAAAAGCTGTGCCACAAACTATTCAATCCGCTCTATCTTCAGCTGTTGGATTTCGAACGAGTCTCTTCTGAAATTGACGAAAATCGTCACCACGAAACGTTCTCCGCCGGCATTCAGGATTCCGAGAGCATATTTCATGTTCGATTTTCCGGCCTGATGCGTGATATCGAACGCGCTCGGATTGTATGCGCTGAAAAAAGACTTCATGATCTGCCGCGCCTGATTCCTGCTGGAATCGTTGATCTGTGAAATGACCATCACTTCGAGATTGTCCGCAAACCAGGCCGACAGCTTGTCGGCATCCCCTGTCCTGATATATTTGGCTATAGGCGTGAATACATCATAATCCTGCGCGGATGAATTCGCGCAGAAACCCAGCAGAACCGCCGGGGCTATAGCCGCTATCTTTATCAACTTGTTCATGAATGGGAAATATGGGTCTTGCTTTGTTGCAAAATCCGAGCCATGTAATTATATTTGACGATATTATGCAGGCATAGGACAGAAAAGATGAAAATCAGGCTGGTGACCATAGGCAAGACAGACGCAGGCTGGGTGCGGACAGGCATGGATGTGTACAGGGACAGGCTCAGGCACTATATCGGATTCTCCGTCACGGAACTGCCGGACATAAAGAATCCGGGAGCCATGAACAGGGAACAGCTGAAAATTCGCGAAGGCGAGCTGATTCTCAAGAATCTGGCTCCGTCCGACCTTGTCATCCTTCTGGATGAAAAAGGCAGGGAGTTCTCTTCGACAGAATGGGCTTCGGATCTGGAAGACAAGCTCTCCCACCTGTCCGGAGATCTCGTTTTCGTCATAGGCGGAGCCTACGGATTCTCCGAGGCAGTCTATTCCAGATGCCGCAGCAAAATGTCGCTGTCCCGGATGACTTTCTCCCACCAGATGGTCAGGGTCATCTTTCTGGAACAGCTTTACCGGGCATTCACCATAATGCGCGGAGAGCCGTATCACCATGAATAAGGCCGGCAGGCAAAGGAGATAATGATGACATATAAGGTTTTAAACAGGATAAACTACAAGGAAAACAGCTGGAAAGTGTTCCTCGGGCTTGCCGTCCTGCTTTTCCTCCTTTCGCTCACCTTGAGGATAACGACGGAAAGTGCCGAAAAGACTGCCGCCGACCTCGGGAAAAGGATAGAGAAACGGCTGGAGATATTGGACAGATATGCCGACCAGGCCCTTGATTCGGATCACTCGCAATGGATGGATCTGAAGAATCTGCCTCAGGACATGGTCATATACCGGTATGTGTACGACACACTGCAGTCTTGGAGCCACCAGTTCCCGATAGGAAACGACGACATAAGCACCAGAGTCGTGTTCGAGAGGCTGTCGAACCTCCGTTCCGGCATTGCCTCACCCCTGTCGGACATACCGGAAGGGGTCAGCTACATGAATCTGGGCCCGAAATGGTATATCATGAAGACCGAATCGGACTATCTCAACTGCCGGATAGTCTACGGTCTGGAAATACAGAACACCCTGCTTGCCAACAGGCAGAATGCCGAATCGGGAGTGAATCCGAACCTGAAACTCCCGCAGAAATACACTGTCACCCCTATCAATCATACTGGAGGAGTGCCTGTAATCGTAGACGGCAAGCCTCTCATGAAAGTGATATCGGAAACTACAAGGGACATTCCGTTCCCGGCGAACATGCTGCTCCGGTGGATCGCGCTGATCCTTTTCGTCATATCCGTGATGACGTATTTCTGGAGGCATCCTTCCGTAAAGGGTTTCCCGGTCATCATATTAGTGCTCGGCACGGCAGCGGCCATAGCCTACAACTGGGGTCTCCAGCTGAAGAATGTCATGCCGATATTCTCCCCGGGAATATATGCCGGCGGCTCGTTCCTGTTCTCGTTCGGCGCTCTTCTCATCCTGCACTGCCTGATCATATGCTACCTGCTCTGCGCCTACATGTGCCGGAAGCCTTTCCTCCGGATGATGATACGTTCGAAAAGAAAACGAAGCCGGTTCATATACGCAGGCGGAATCATCCTGACATTCGCTGCCGCAGCAGTCTACGTACATACCACACTGGTCAGCCTGATAATGAATTCCGGCATCACGCTGGAGCTGTACCAGTGGTTCACGCTTTCCATATATACAGTCATCGTCTATATTTCCTACATAGCCCTGATGTTCAGCATGATGCTGCTCCTGCAGCTTCTCAGGCCGATTGTCAGGGAACTGACAGGAAAGCGGTTTTCCGTTTTTTCGCGGAAATGGTTCTTCGGATTCTCGATTCTGTGCGCCCTGTATCTGACGGTCACGGCAGGCGTGCTCGGCTTCAGGAAAGAGCAGGACAGGATCATCATCATAACGAACAGGATGGCATTGGAGAGGGATCTCGCTCTGGAAATCCAGCTCCGTTCGATAGAAGACGCCATAGCCTCGGATCCGATGGTAACGACACTGGCGGAACTCGAGAGAAGCGACATGATCATCCTCAACAGGCTGAACGAAAACTATCTGTACAGGATATCCCAGAATTATACTGTCACGGCCACATTGTGCCGCGACAATGCCGTGAGGAATTTCAGGCCTGACGGCTCACGCGAACCGTGTCTGGACTATTTCGGAAGGAAATTCATGTCCGGCACACCAGTCTCGCCCGAATCGCGGTTCCGTTTCGTGTACGACGAATTCGGAAATTCGCTTTACATAGGCTCATTCATATACTATTCCGCCTCTACAGGAGTAGTACACATGTTCCTGGAAGTGAAGGAAAAGAGCCGGCAGGAAGAAAACGGGTACATGAGCATCTTCAGCAGGACTTCAGGATCCGACCGGGTGAATCTGCCTCCGTTCTACTCGTATGCCAAGTTCGCCGGAGGGAAGTTAGTGAACTACAAGGGCAATTTCCCGTATCCGTCCATTCTCACTCCTGATATACGGAAAGAAATCGACCGCGGGGACAGCTACTTCAGGGACAACGGCTACATACATTTCATAAACAGGATCTCGGACAATGAAGTCATCTTCACGTCACGTCCGTTGAGAGGCTGGCTGACCTATCTGGTGAATTTCTCGTACCTGGTCATTCTGACATACGGGATGCTGTACCTTATAACCCTCCGGCGCAGGAATCCGCAGAATGTCCGGATGAGGAACTATTACAGGTCGCGGATCAATTTCGTGGTATCCCTGTCCCTCTTCCTGACGCTCATCGTGATGACATGCGCCAGTGTCGCCTTCGTCTACAAAAGGAACTCCACGAACATGTTGAATCTGATGTCGGGAAAAATCAACACCATACAAAGCCTCATGGAGGACAGGACAGAGAATGCCGAAGACTGGCATGACCTCAACTCGCCTGACATCGCTGCCGCAATGGAGGCCATCGGAAACACCGCCAAAGCCGACATCACCCTGTTCACCCCTTCCGGGAAGGTGTTCAGATCCACAGCACCTGAAGTATTCGAAAAAATGATATTCGAAACCCGAATGAATCAGGAGGCCTACTACAACATCAAATTCAAGAGCCAGAGATTCTGCATCTGCCGGGAAAATGTGGCCGGGTACAAATTCTACTCGCTGTACGCCCCGCTGTACAACGCGAAAGGCACAATGGTCGCCATCCTCAACTCGCCTTACACCGACCAGAATTATCTGTTCAGGCACGAGGCCTTCCTGTACAGCGCCATCATCATCAATATTTTCATAATACTGCTCATAGCCACCATACTGCTGAGTACCACCATCATCAACGCCATTTTCAAACCTATAACCGAAATAGGAGAGAAGATGTCGGCCACTGACCTCGGAAAACTGGAGCGCATCGACTACAACCGCGACGATGAGATTTCCACCCTCGTGGAAGCGTACAACAGGATGGTGACAGACCTGTCTGAAAGTACCAGAAAACTCGCACAGGCCGAACGCGACAAGGCGTGGAGCGAAATGGCCAGACAGGTGGCACATGAAATCAAGAATCCGCTGACGCCGATAAAGCTGGAGATACAGAGGCTCATCCGGCTGAAGCAGAAGCACGCTCCCGACTGGGACGAGAAATTCGACAAGGTAAGCGCAGTCGTGCTCGAACATATCGACATCCTGACCGAGACGGCCAATGAATTCTCGACATTCGCGAAACTGTACAGCGAAGAGCCGGTAAAACTGGATCTGGATGCCGCTTTGAGGGATCAGATCATGATATTCGACAACAGGGAGAACATAAACATATCATACCTCGGTATGCCTGAAGCCTATGTATCCGCACCGAAGCCGCAGCTGATAAGGGTATTCGTAAATCTTCTCACGAATGCGGTGCAGGCCATAGAGATACAGCAAAGACAGAGCGAGGACGAGGGAAAACCGGCAAAGAAAGGAGAGATACTTATCTGTCTGAGAAACAGTACGGTCGACGGATTCTACGACATAGTATTCGAAGACAACGGACCGGGAGTCAGCGAAGAAAACCAGAGCAAGCTGTTCACCCCGAACTTCACCACGAAGAGCGGAGGAACAGGACTCGGACTGGCCATATGCAGGAATATCGTAGAGAAATGCAACGGAGAAATCCTGTACCGCAAATCCTACAACCTGTACGGTGCCTGCTTCACCGTCAGGCTTCCGAAGTTTCAATAAACATAGTCCCTGACATCGCGGGCGGTAATGCTGTCTCCGGAGAGGATGAGAAGCCTCTCGACCACATTCCGCAGTTCCCTGATATTGCCGGACCATGACTTGTCCACGAGAAGTTTCATGGCGTCAGGCTCCACCTTACGCTTCGCCATGCCGGTCTCCGAACATATCTGGTCTATGAAATAGTCTACGAGCAGAGGGATATCCGACTTGCGTTCATCCAGAGAAGGTACATTTATGACTATTACGCTGAGCCGGTGATAGAGGTCTTCCCTGAAATTCCCTTTCGCGATTTCTTCCTTGAGATTCTTGTTCGTGGCGGCCAGCACCCTGACATCCACGGTGATGTCCTTGTCGCTGCCCACTCTCGAAAGTTTCCTTTCCTGCAGGACACGCAGGACCTTGGCCTGCGCTGCAAGACTCATATCCCCTATCTCGTCCAGAAAGAGCGTCCCGCCGTCAGCCTGCTCGAACTTTCCCTTGTGCTGTTTGATGGCCGAGGTAAAGGCGCCCTTTTCATGGCCGAAAAGTTCGCTTTCAATCAATTCAGAAGGTATGGCGGCACAGTTCACCTCGATGTAAGGCATGGAAGACCTGTGACTTTTCTGATGAAGGCTGCGTGCCACAAGTTCCTTTCCGGTGCCGTTGGCTCCAGTGATGAGCACTCTGGCATCGGTCGGGGCCACTTTGTCGATTATTCCACGGATGTGTTCCATCGGTTCAGAATCGCCTATCATCTGCTGGCCGTAAACTTTTTTCTTCAGAATCTTCGTTTCCTTCACCAGCGAGACCTTGTCGGTGGCATTCTTGATGGTAATGAATATCCTGTTCAGATCCAGCGGTTTCTGGATAAAGTCGAAGGCTCCCTTCTTTATGCATTCCACGGCTGTGTCGATATCGCCGTGTCCGGAAATCATGATTACGGCAGAATCCACTCCGGCCGCCTCCAGTTTTCCGAGCACCTCCAGCCCGTCCATGTTCGGCATCTTGATGTCGCAGAATATGACCCCGTATCTCTCCTTTTCAGCCATTTCACAGCCCTGGACACCATCTTCGGCGACATCCACTTCGTATCCTTCGTCCATCAGGATCCCTTTCAGGGAATTTCTGATGGCTCTTTCATCGTCTATAACAAGTATCTTCATATTTTTTGATATTGAAGGGCGGCAGAAAAACCGCAAACGCCCTTTTCGGCCGCCTTCATACAAATATCGGACTTTTTCCGTCACGGGGAAAGGGGTTTTGATTTTTTTTGTAATTTTGTCAGATAAAGAAATCTGAAATCAGTACGATGCATGTACCGGATATCATCATAGCCATCGACGGCTATTCTTCGACAGGTAAAAGTTCATTCGCAAAACTCATTGCGCAGGAATTCGGGTTTATGTACCTGGATTCAGGCGCATTGTATAGAGGTGTCACGCTGTACGCCGTAGAGCACGGGCTCATAGACGAACGGAACGTCATAGACACCGCAGCCCTGAAGGACGCTCTCGATACTCTGGACCTGCATTTCGCTGACGGACACGAAGGCGGGAATACCTTCATGGGTGAGCGATGCATCGAAAAAGAGATCCGGAGCCTCCCCATATCCAGGAAAGTCAGTCCCATATCGGCATTGCCTGAAGTCAGGCAATTCGTAGACAGGAAACTTCGGGAACTGGGAGCAAGGAAGAGGGTGGTCATAGACGGAAGGGACATAGGCTCGACTGTCTTTCCGGATGCCGAACTGAAAATCTTCATGACGGCCGACCCTCAGGTCAGAGCCATGAGAAGGATGAAGGAAATGCAGGGGAAAGGCGAAAAGGTATCCTTCGAGGATGTTCTGGAGAACGTCCGGGAAAGGGATTACATAGACTCTCACAGGAAAGTCTCTCCGCTGACAAAGGCGGACGATGCCATCGTGCTCGACAATTCCGACATGACGCTCGAGGACCAGATGGTCTGGATCAAAAAACTCATTGCCGGAAAATTCGGCAATGAATGATATTTTATATAACGGGCTGGGGTTTAAGATAACTTATGAAACTGACTGTTGACATAGATGCCAATTCCGGGTTCTGCGCCGGAGTCACCAGAGCGATAAAGAAGGCGGAAGAACAGCTTGACGGGCCTAAAGGCCGGCTGTATTCACTCGGAGCGATAGTCCACAACGACGCGGAACTGTCCAGACTCGAGGCCAAGGGACTTGTCACCATAGACAAGGAAGATCTGGAGGAAATGCAGGACGCCGGCGGGGAGATGCTGCTGATACGCGCCCATGGAGAGCCCCCGTCCACTTATGAAAAAGCCGCACAGGTGCATTTCAACGTCATCGACTGCACTTGCCCTGTGGTGCTCAAGCTGCAGGAAAGCATCAGGGAGGCATATTCGGCGATCAAGGACGGATCCGTGGACGGACAGATAATAATTTTCGGAAAACCAGGACATGCCGAAGTGCTGGGTCTGGTAGGCCAGGCCGAAGGGAATGCCGTAGTGGTGGAGAACATGAAGATGCTCGAAGAAGCCATAGCCCAAGGAAAAGTGGACCTGAAAAGGCATATCGAGATCTT
This sequence comes from uncultured Bacteroidales bacterium, assembly GCA_944323845.1. GTDB lineage: Bacteria > Bacteroidota > Bacteroidia > Bacteroidales > UBA932 > Cryptobacteroides. The sequence goes on along the minus strand of CALUUA010000010.1, from coordinate 62,412 downwards.
TTCACAGACCACGAAGAGTCCCGCCGAATACTCGTCCATCTGCGCCAGGCTTCAGGAACTCATGGCCAAGGAAAACGAGCTGCCCATGCAGAGATTCGCCGGAAGAGGGTTGCTGACCGTTCACGAAACTATCTGCTCTCAGGTTGCGACCAGACATGCGCGGCTGTCCAGATTCGCCATCGAACATGACATACTGATATTCGTGTCCGGGAAGGCAAGTTCGAACGGCAAGGTGCTGTGCGACAGGTGCAAGGCTCTGAATATCCGCACTTATCACATAGAGACTCCCGACGAAATCCGGAGAGAATGGTTCAGGGAAGACGACAAGGTAGGGGTATGCGGCGCGGCATCCACCCCGAAATGGCTGCTGGAAGACATCGCCAACAGCATTCTGGCTTTCAATGCGGAAGAAGATCTTCAGCAGACTTCCAGCCGGATATAAAAATTTGGCAAAAACGATTCATTTTTATATTTTTGCAGCCGCAATTCCGGAATAATCCTTATTAAAAGAAAATATATGGCAACAACAGCTGATTTCAAGAACGGACTTTACATCAACTACAACGGCAAGCCATGCTCTATCGTATGGTTCCAGCATGTAAAACCGGGTAAAGGTCCGGCTTTCGTGAAGACCAAACTCCGCAATCTGGAGAACGGCCGCATACTTGAGAATACTTTCACTGCAGGTGCCAAGATCGAGACAATCAATGTGGAAAGACGTCCTTACCAGTTCCTTTACAAGGATGAGGACGGATTCAACTTCATGCATGAGGAGACTTTCGAGCAGATACACCTCGATGCCGATCTGGTGGACAATGCCGACCTGATGAAAGAAGGCCAGCATGTGGAAATGATGTTCCTCGCCGATGAGGAAAGATGCCTTACCTGCGAACTTCCTACATATGTGGAACTTGAGGTGACTTACACCGAACCTGCCGTCAAGGGTGACACAGCCTCTACCAATGCTCTGAAAGAGGCGACTCTTGAAACCGGAGCCATGATTATGGTTCCTCTCTTCATCAATCAGGGAGAGAAAATCAGGGTGAACACCACTGACAGGACTTACGGCGAGCGTGTGAAATAAGCCCACTACATAGGTCAGAATGAAGGAGGTGGGTCAAAAGTCACGAAGTGACCGCGACTGGAAGGAGCGAAATCCCCCTAATAGGGGGTGCAGGGGGTTTAGAAGGGTATAGTCTTTCGAAGAAAGACGTTTGAGGGTGGCCAAAAATCCCTTTTTGGTCACCCTCTTTTCATTTGCCGGTGACGGCAGCCGAACGCTTCAGGACGAATGTCGATCCGAGATATTTCGTCCGCACTTCTTCATCGGCCGCAAGCTCTTCAGGCGTGCCGCTCTGCAGGATATTGCCCTCATAAAGCAGATAGGCCCTGTCGATGATAGCCAATGTCTCGCCGACATTATGGTCGGTGATGATGACACCGATATTCTTGTATTTGAGTTTGGCTATAATATGCTGGATATCCTCCACGGCTATAGGGTCCACTCCGGCGAAAGGTTCGTCCAGCAGGATGAACTTCGGATCTATGGCCAGAGCCCTGGCAATCTCGCAGCGGCGGCGTTCGCCCCCGGAAAGCTGTATCCCGAGACTTTTGCGGACCTTGTGGAGGTTGAACTCGTCTATGAGGGATTCCAGCCTCTCCTTCCGTTCCGCCTTCGTGAAAGAGGACATCTCCATGACAGACATGATATTGTCCTCCACTGACATCCTTCTGAACACAGAGGCTTCCTGGGCGAGGTAGCCCACCCCTTTCTGCGCCCTCTTGTACATGGGCAGACCGGTGATGTCCTCATCGTCCAGATATATCTTTCCGGCATTAGGGACGATAAGACCGGTAATCATATAGAAACTGGTGGTCTTGCCGGCTCCGTTCGGGCCGAGGAATCCGACGATCTCGCCCTGTTCCACTTCCATGGACACTCCTTTCACCACTGTCCGGACACCGTATTTCTTTACCAGATTCTCGCAACGCAATTTCATAAGGCATGTATCATTTAAGGTCAAGGCCGAAATCCGATACCAGATTCCGCACCTCGTCATTCTTGGACATCAGGTCGTTCAGTTTTTCGCTGGGCATGTAGTTTACCTGCGGGCGGTCTTCTTCAGGCTCTATGTCCACTGCAAGGCGGATGCCGCGGACTCCGGAAATCCGTGCGAAATTCCCTTCGAGTTCATGCAGCATCTTGGTCTCTATCCATTCTTTCTGCGCCGCATTCAGGACAGTAAAGGTAATCACTCTCACACCGTCTTTCTGCCCTGCGGACAGTTTCGCCGAAGTCAAGGTATTGGACAGCCTCGGACGGGATGCGTACATCCTGACCAGTTCGGGCCATAACGCCAGAAGGCCTTCGTCAGAAACGGCAGCGGCATTTCCCGCTCCCGTACCTGAAACCGAAGCTGCGGCACCGGTTTCATTCTCCATGATAGAATGCAGGGACATGGAAGTCGCACGTGTGCCGCGGGGCTTTCTCGGAGCCGGCGTCTTTCCGCTGTCCTGTCCGGCTTCAGCCGGTTCGGCGGCAGGCTTCGACGGAACTTCCGTTTCAGGAGCCGGCTTCGGCGGAGCCGGTGCAGAGACGGGTTCAGGCTGCGGAGCAGGAGCCGCGGCGGAAGCAGTTTCAGGCTGCGGAGCAGGGGCAGGTTTCCCCGGAGCCGCAGGCATTGCCGGGGCACCGGCAACAGAAGGTTCGGCAAAAGCCTGTTTTCCCGACAGTCTGGCCGGAAGGGCGCAAAGTTTCATAAGGGTCAGCTCTATGAGAAACCTCTGGTTCGAGCTGGCTCTGTACGCAGACTCGCACTGCACGGTGATATTCATGGCCTCATATATGAACGGCAGAGGGCATAGCGCGGCCTGCCCTGCGTAGCGTTTTTTCAGGGAAGCCGGAAGATCAAGCAGGGAGTCCAGACCGGATGTCTTGCTCACAAGCAGATCCCGGAAATGCGAACTCAAGGCCGAGACGAAATGAAGGGCGTTGAATCCCTTGGACAATATCTCGTCGAATGTCAGGAAAGCCGTCTTGTAATCGCCGGCCAGAAATGCATCGGTCAGGCGGAACGAATATTCATAGTCCAGGACGTTGAGATTCCTGATGACCTCCTCATATCTGACTTCCTTCCCGCAGAAAGCCACTGTCTGGTCGAAAATGGTAAGGGCGTCCCTCATGGCACCGTCCGCCTTCATCGCTATCACGTGCAGGGACTCTTCATCTATATCCACGCCTTCTTTCTCCGCTATGGACTTAAGATTCCCAACTATGCCTTCGACTGATATGCGGTTGAAATCATATGTCTGGCATCTGGAAAGGATGGTAGGCAGTATCTTGTGCTTCTCCGTGGTGGCCAGAATGAAGATGGCGTATGCCGGAGGCTCTTCCAGAGTCTTCAGGAATGCATTGAACGCCGCAGAACTGAGCATATGGACCTCGTCTATGATGTAGACGCTGTATTTTCCTGTCTGCGGAGGGATGCGCACCTGATCTATAAGGGCCTTGATATCGTCTACCCCGTTGTTCGAAGCCGCGTCCAGTTCATGTATGCAGTAGGATCTGCCTTCGGCAAAGGACAGGCAGGACTCGCATTTGCCGCAAGGCTCCATGTCCGGGCCCGGATCCGCACAGTTTATGGTCTTGGCGAAAATCCTGGCCGTACTGGTCTTGCCGACTCCGCGCGGGCCGCAGAAAAGATATGCATGGGCCAGCTGCCCCCTCTGGATGGAATTCTTGAGGGTGCGGGCTATGTTTTCCTGCCCGACAAGCGAATCGAAACTGTCCGGTCTGTATTTTCTGGCTGATACTATGTATTCTGACATATGATTATCCTGAAGTAGAACTTCGAGTAATTGTTATCTTACAAAAATACGCATTATTTTGTAAATTTGCGGACGGAAAAATGAAAATGGGGTGAAATTTTTGCATGGCGCCCGAGAGTAATTTTAATGTCACGGTATCATGAGGAAACTGCTCATTACGGTCATGGCTGTCCTTCTGCCTCTGGCAATGTCGGCACAGGCCCAGATAAACACGAAGAAAACGAAAATAGAGGACTTCACAGAAAAGACCATCAAGGTGGTCCTGACAGGAAACATGTTCTTCGACCAGTCTTTCGAGGACGAAGTGCAGAACAGGTGGAGGATATCGCCGTTCGAATTCTGCTCCATGAAAGAGTTCGAAGCCCTGAAGACCGATGACAGCTACTATTTCATGCTGGCCGTAAAAAGCCAGTTCAGGAAGGAATCCCGTCCGGGTCTCACCATGCTTTCCGTAGTCAAGGGCGGGGCGGCTGCCGAAAAAGGAATAGGCCGGATGCTGGATGTGGTGACAGTGCCGATAATGTCCACGGAAGATCCTTCCGGCAGGGAATTCATATTCCTGCCTGCCATGATCGACATCATTCAGGAGCATATACTGAAGGCCATGGAAACCGATGTGGCCGGATATTCAGGATTGGGCAGCTGCAACGAGAACATTGCTTCGACCCGTGAAAAGGAAATCATCATCGCCCGTGACGACCTTGGAGCCGGGATCACGGAAGATATGCTGAAGGAATACGAAGAATACGGCATATTCGTCACTGACACGGATATTGCCGATGACATGATGATGGAGCACACTCCGGATGCCGTCATCAGTTTCACTGTATATCCTTCAGACAGGAAGAACGGCTCCTGGTGCTACAAGATGCTGATAGACGCCCGGACGCATACCTTGTGCTATTTCAGGAGACACAGGATATCCGACCGTTTCGGACCTGGGTTCCTGCCGGAAGATTTGGACAGGATAGCGGACAGGTAAACAATCTGGAAAATGAAATTCGGAAGACTTGACTGCGGACTTCAATATGCAGTAAAAAGAACCGGCGCCGCTGCAGCCTACTGCGCATTGAGCATCAAATGCGGAACCCGCGACGAAGCCGGCTACAATTCCGGACTGGCGCATTTCACGGAACACACCATATTCAAGGGCACGAAAAAGAAAAGCGCGTCAGTCATAAACGGATATCTGGACCGTCTCGGCGGGGAACTGAATGCATTTACCACCAAGGAGGAAATCGTAATACACGCTACCGTCCTGAAAGAGGATCTGCCGAAAGCTGCCAACCTGCTGTTCGAACTCGCCACCAGCGCCACTTTCCCTGATATGGAAGTGAACGTCGAGAAAGGGGTGGTGATAGATGAGATCAATTCCTATAAGGACTCCCCTGCCGATGACATATACGACAAGTTCGAGGAAATGCTGTTCTCCGGACATCCGCTTGCCTCGCCGATACTGGGCACAAGTTCCTCGGTAAAGAAAATCCGCCGGGAAGAGCTTCTGGAATTCGTCAAGGAAAAATTCATCCCGCAGAAAATGGCTTTCAGCATTGTGGCTGACATAGATGAATCCAGAATGGAAAAGTTTGCGGAAAAACTGGCGGCAAAATGGTTCCCGGACAGCGTTCCCGCTTCGTCAGACATGGCTGAAAATGGAAGTCCGGCGGGCATGGCAGTCCCGAGGATGAATCTGCGCAAGCCGGATGCAGTGAAGTTCGACAAGACAGTGAATAAGAAGAATCATCAGGTAAACTGCATCATAGGGAATCTGGGACCCTCTCTGTACGAGGAATCCGACAGGATAGCGACCGTACTGCTGTGCAATATTCTGGGCGGCCCTGCCAGCAATTCCATCCTGAACTATGAACTCCGGGAGAAAAACGGATGGGTGTACGGGGTGGAATGCACTTACACCCAGTATTCGGACAGCGGCATAGTGGCTGTAAGCCTCGGCTGCGACAAGGAAAATCTGGAAAAATGCACCGGAGCCATATCGGCGGAAATCAGGAAACTCCAGACCAGACCGATGAAGCCGGCGCGTCTGACAGCGGCCAAGAAGCAGTTTCTGGGGCAGATGGCCATCAGTTCCGACAACGGGGAAACACAGTGTCTGGCCATGGGCAAGAGTCTTCTGGCATACGGATGCGTCCTCTCCGATGAAAGCACGAGGAAGAAGATAGAGTCTGTGACCGCGGAACAGATCATGACTGCGGCGCAGAAGATTTTCGACGAGGACTCGCTGTGCAGGTTAGTCTTCCTGTAAATTTTCAAAAAATGTAAAAATCCCCTACATGAACGCGTCTGAAAAATATATAGAGGACCATTCCACACGGCAGACCGAAGCTTTGGAATGGATCGGGAAACAGACCCACATACGGACGAATCACGCGCGGATGCTGACAGGAGCCGTACAGGGGCGGTTTCTGAAAATGCTGGCGGAAGCGGTTTCCCCTAAGAATATTCTGGAAATAGGCACTTTTACCGGATATTCGTCGGTGTGCCTCGCGATGGCATTGCCCGAAAACGGGCACCTGGATACTTTAGAGGTAAATGACGAACTGGAAGATCTGATTTTGGAGGGATTCCGGCGGGCCGGTCTGGAAAAGAAAATCAGCCTGATTGTCGGCGATGCCAGGAAAAGTCTGGAAAGGCTGCGTCAGGAAATTCTGCATGACAAGACAAGGCCTGAATATGATCTGGTCTACATAGACGCCAACAAAAGGGAGTATCCGGAATACTACCGACTTGTATTCGACATCGTGAAAAAAGGGGGCTACATCATGGCCGACAATGTCTTGTGGGACGGGAAAGTGTATCAGGATCCCCTGCCTGCGGACAGGCAGACCGCCGGCATAACGGCATTCAACGACATGGTAGCGGCAGACCCCCGCACCGAATCGGTCATAATCCCTGTCAGGGACGGCCTGAACTTCATCAGAAAAATCCGCTGAAAAAGACCGTCACTGACGTGTAATATGCGCGCCTAAGGCGTTGAGACGGATATCTATATCCTCGTAGCCGCGGTCTATCTGCTCTATATTCCCGATAACGCTGGTGCCCTTTGCCGACATCGCTGCAATCAGAAGTGCGATACCGGCCCTGATGTCAGGAGAAAGCATATTGTTCGCTTTCAGCTGGAACTTGTGGTCGTGTCCGATGACTACAGCCCTGTGCGGATCGCAGAGGAGGATCTGCGCCCCCATATCTATGAGGTGGTCCACGAAAAACAGACGGCTTTCGAACATTTTCTGATGGATGAGCACGCTTCCCCGGCACTGCGTGGCGACCACGAGCATCACGCTCAGCAAATCGGGAGTAAGTCCGGGCCACGGGGCGTCCGCTATGGTCATGATGGATCCGTCGAGGAATGACTCTATCACATAGCTGTCCTGCTCCGGGACATGGATATCGTCGCCCCTCTGTTCCAGATTCACGCCCAGCCGGCGGAAAGACTCCGGGATAATGCCGAGATTCGAGAAGGAGACATCCTTTATGGTGATGGAACTCCTGTTCATGGCAGCCATTCCTATGAAACTGCCTATCTCTATCATGTCCGGAAGGATGGCGTGCTCTGTCCCGTGAAGAGACTCCACTCCGGTAATTGTCAGCATATTGGAACCTATACCCTCGATCTTCGCCCCCATATTTGCCAGCATCCGGCTCAACTGCTGGACATAAGGTTCGCAGGCGGCGTTGTAGATCACTGTCCGGCCTTCGGCAAGCACCGAGGCCATCAGAATGTTGGCGGTTCCTGTCACCGAAGCCTCATCGAGAAGCATATAGCTGCCTTTCAGATGGGTGCCGGCCGGGATATGCAGGTAATAGGCCTTCATCTGCTGGTCATAGTGCAGCGACGCCCCGAGATTCTGCATGCCGGTGATATGGGTGTCGACCCTGCGCCGGCCGATCTTGTCCCCTCCTGGTTTCGGGAAATACGCATGGCCGAAACGGGCCAGAAGCGGTCCTGTTATCATCACTGACCCCCTGAGCGCAGCACATTTCCGCACGAATTCAGGACTCTCGACATAGGACGGGTCGATATCGTCCGCCTTGAATGAATATTTCCCCTTTTCCAGACGCCTGACCTTCACGCCCATTCCTTCCAGCAGGATGATGAGGTTTCTTACATCCAGAATTTCAGGGACATTCGAAATGACGACCTCTTCTTCCGTAAGCAGGACGGCGCATATCACTTCGAGCGCCTCGTTCTTGGCACCCTGCGGGCGGATGGCTCCCGAAAGCCTGTATCCGCCTTCTATGACAAATGAACTCATGACGAAGATTAAATATGTTCGACTTCAGGATTCAGCCCGATACCGAAGAGGTTCATGACAGAGTCCGAGATTTTCTTTTCCAAAGCTATGATTTCGTCCGGCGTCGCGGCTCCGGTACGGTTCACAAGCACGAGCGGCTGCTTAGCATAGACCCCAACATTCCCTTCCGTGTAGCCCTTCCAGCCGCATTGTTCTATAAGCCACGCCGCAGGTATCTTTATAAAGCCCGAACCGGCATCGAAATGAGGCACCTCGTAATCCTGCCCGTATTTGGATTTGGCATAATGCTCTACCTTGTCATAGAACACCTTCGGAACGACGGGATTCTTGAAAAAACTGCCGGCATTCCCCATTTCGGCAGGATCCGGAAGTTTGGAGTTCCTGATTCCGAGTATGACCGACCTCACCAGTTCCGGTGTCGGAGACTCCTGACGGTTCTCCGACAATGCTTTCTCTACCGCATCCTTCACATGGCCGTATCCGAGCTGCGGGCCGGCACCGGAAGAAAGGGCGAAAACAGCTGAAGTGACGATATAACGGCCTTTGGCCGCCTGCTTGAAGATGGAGTCCCTGTACCCGTAACGGCATTCGTCTCGGCTGAAAGTCTTGACAGAGCATGTCACCACATCGAAACAGCGGATTTTCCTGACCACATCCTTGAACTCCGTACCATAGGCTCCGATATTCTGGACAGCTGCGGCTCCGGTCTCTCCCGGTATGCCAGACAGGTTTTCAGGTCCCCACAGTCCGCGCTCCGCACACCATCCGCAGAAATCATCCCACCGGGTTCCGGCGCCGACCTCTACCATGACTTCTCCGGCTCCGGAGGCATCAGCCTGACCGCCCCCTTCCAGAGGGGAAACGAACCTTATTCCGGAATGGAACACAGTCCCGGGGAAATCCTTGGTAAAAAGCAGATTGCTGCCTCCCCCGATATGCAGAAAGGGCCTCGGAAGGTCGAACTGCCTGCCTGACGAGAAAAAGTCCGCCAATTCCTCTACGCTGTCATATTCGATATAACATGCGCAGGACACATTCATCCGGAATGTGTTCGACGTACTCAGATCATGGTTGAAACTCTTCTTCATCCTATCCTATTTCAGCTCCGTTGGCGAGGGCTTCGGCCGGGGTGATGAAACGCATGAGACCGTCGGCCTGACGCGCCATCAGTATCATGCCTTTCGACTCGATGCCGCGGATTTTCCGTGGCTGGAGATTGGCCAGTATGCATATCTGCTTCCCGATCATCTGCTCCGGAGTGTAATATTCAGCGATACCGGAAACTATGGTCCGGACGTCTATTCCCGTATCTATGGTCAGCTTCAGCAGCTTGTCCGTCTTCGGGACACGCTCGGCCTCCAGAACGGTAGCCGTGCGTATATCCATCTTTTCGAAATCGTCGAAAGTGCATTCAGGCTTCTGCGGAGCCGGCCGGGCAGTCTCAGCCTCCTTGGCCGCAGCCTCATTCGCGGCTTTGTCAGCCTCTAACCTTGTCACCTGGGCTTCCACCACGCTGTCCTCAATCTTGCTGAAAAGCAGCACCGGTTCGCCGAGCTGATGACCCTCGGGAAGGATGGACACGGAACCGAGATCATCCCATGACAGAATCACCCCGCCAGCCGCCTCTGTCCGGGCAGGAGAAGACACCGTATGCAGGGCTGCCGACTCTCCTGGCTTGAAGATATTCTCGCCGCATGTACCTTCCTCCCCTGCCCGATGATCCAGACCGGCATTCAGACCCACATTCAGGATATTCCTCAACTTCTCTGCAGAGAACGGCAGGAACGGTTCGAACACCACAGCGAGATCCGCACATATCTGCAGGGAGACGTTCAGGATGGAAGCCGTCCTGTCCATATCGGTCTTGGCCACCTTCCACGGCTCGGTATCAGTAAGATACTTGTTTCCGATACGTGCTATGTTCATGGCCTCCTTCAAGGCCTCGCGGAACTTGAAATGAGCGATATTGTCCTCGACAGCCTTCCTGATGTCCGGAATCTGGGACAGAGTCTCGGCATCGACCGGCTCCGGTCTGGCATTGGCAGGCACCCTGCCACCGAAATACTTGTGCGTCAGCACTACCGCCCGGTTGACGAAATTCCCGAGAATGGCTACCAGCTCGCTGTTGTTCCTGGCCTGGAAATCCTTCCAGGTGAAATCATTGTCCTTAGTTTCAGGAGCATTGGCGCAGAGAACGTATCTGAGGACATCCTCCTTTCCCGGAAATTCCTCGAGATACTCGTTCAGCCACACGGCCCAGTTTCTGGACGTGGATATCTTGTTTCCCTCCAGATTCAGGAACTCGTTCGCAGGGACATTGTCCGGAAGGACATACTCCCCATAGGCCTTGAGCATGGACGGGAACACGATGCAATGGAAGACGATGTTGTCCTTGCCGATGAAATGTATCAGTCTGGTATCCTGAGATTTCCACCACTTTTCCCAGCTGGACGGAAGGAGTTCGGCAGTATTGGAGATGTAGCCGATAGGGGCATCGAACCAGACATAGAGGACCTTGCCGTCCGCTCCTTCCACAGGCACCGGAACGCCCCAGTCGAGGTCGCGGCTCACTGCCCGTGGCTGCAGGCCGCCGTCAAGCCATGACTTGCACTGCCCGTAGACATTCGACCGCCATTCCTTGTGCCCCTCCAGTATCCACTCTTTCAGCCACGGTTCATACTGGTCCAGAGGAAGGTACCAGTGTCTGGTCTTCTTCTTTACAGGCTCGCTGCCGCTCAATGCCGATTTCGGATTGATCAGTTCATCCGGGCTGAGGGTACTGCCGCATTTCTCGCACTGGTCGCCGTAAGCCCCTTCGTTTCCGCATTTCGGACAGGTTCCCACGATATAGCGGTCAGCCAGAAATGTCTTCGCCTCCTCGTCATAGTACTGCTCGCTTTCCTTCTCGATGAATTTTCCGTCATCGTAGAGTTTCCTGAAAAATTCCGATGCGTTCCTGTGATGTATGGCGGATGAGGTTCTGGAATAAATGTCGAAATTAATGCCTAATCCGGCGAAAGAGTCCTTTATGATCCGGTGGTATTTGTCCACCACGTCCTGCGGCGTGCATCCCTGCTTTTTAGCCTTGATGGTGATAGGCACCCCGTGCTCGTCCGAACCGCAGATGAAGAGGACATCCTCCCCCCTCATTCTCAGATACCTGACATAAATGTCCGCCGGCACATAAACCCCTGCCAGATGTCCGATATGCACAGGCCCGTTCGCATACGGAAGGGCGCAAGTCACCAAAGTCCTTTTGAAATTCTTCTCCATATCATTCTAAAATAATCTGCCCGTTCCGGGCAATGTAAAAAAGCCGCCGTCATACGCGGCCCAGCTTGCCGTTGATCTTCGTCCTGGCTCTGTTCAGGGAATTCATCTTCTCCAGAAACCGTTCCTGCTCCCGAGGATCTTCGGAAGAGGACAGACTGTCGGACAGCTTTCTGGTCATCTCATCCAGACGCCGCCCCTGATAAGCCAGTATGGATTTCGGCACAAAGATAATCAATTGTGTCGCAACAGATGTCAATGACCGGCGATAATTCTCGACGGTGATCATATATTTGTCCACATGCAGGTCCGAAGCGATGGCCGCCACATCGGGATCGCGGCTGTTCATGAGCCTCGTCTGTATCTGAGACTGCGTCAGCCCCTGATCGTACATCTCGAAATAGAGGTCGTAGACCTTCCGGTATGCAGTATTGGCGAAGACCGCACCGTCTGCAGCAAGGGCGCTGTCTATGAATTCGGCCACAGTGTCGGGCCTGTCGTCCGGCACATGGAACTCCGAATCGGCATCGAACTCCAGCGGAGTCTGCCCGTGCTCCACCAGAAAACCGAGAAGCTCCTTTTCGCAAGGCGCCAGAAACGGATCCTCCAGTTTCACCGTATCGGCGGCCGTCACCTCCGCCGCAGCCCCTCCCGACATCCTGTCTTTCAGGGCATGCTCATTTCCTAATTCCGCCGACAGTTCCGCCCTGCGTCTGAAGGTTTCCTCCCTTTTACGCTCCTCCAGCAGCATATCCTCCCGTGTACGCTTGATGCGGCTGAAGAGAATGGCGGCCGAAATCCCGAATTTCCCGCTGCAGGCATCCGCATAGACGGATCTTTTCACCGGATCAGGTATCATGGCCACCGTATCGGCGATGTCGTTTATAAGATTGGCCTTCTTCAGCGGATCCTCTCCTGCGTCATCCAGAAGCAGATCCGACTTGAAACTTATGAAGTCCTGTTCATGGGCGGCTATGAAATCCGTCACTTCCTCCAGCGTATGCTTCCTCGAAAACGAATCCGGGTCATCGCCGTCAGGCAGAAGCACTACCTTCACATTCATCCCCTCTTTCAGCACAAGGTCGATTCCCCTGAGGGCCGCATGGATTCCGGCAGAATCGCCGTCATATATGATCGTGACATTCTGCGAATACTTTCTGATAAGGCGTATCTGCTCCACTGTCAGGGAAGTGCCGCTGGAAGCCACCACATTCCTTATGCCGAGCTGATGCATGGATATGACATCGAGATATCCCTCCACCAGTATGCATTTGTCCTGCCGGACAATCTCGTTCCGCGCGAACCATATCCCGTACAGGGACCGGCTTTTCACGTATATTTCCGTTTCCGGAGAATTCACGTATTTCGCCACAGTCTTGTCCGATTTCAGGGTACGGCCGCCGAAAGCCAGAATCCTGCCGGAAGGCGAATGAATAGGGAACATGGCCCTCTCATAGAAACGGTCGGTCACCTTCCCGTCATCGCGCCGGTAGCAAAGACCGGCATCTATCAGAAACTCCTCCTTGTACCCGGCCCGTCTCGCCGCCTTAAGCAATGCCGTACGGGACGAAGGCGACCACCCCAGACCGAACTTCTCTATGGTGGAATCTTCCAGACCTCTAGTCTTGAAATAGGCATACCCCGCCTTTCCCGACTCCGACATAAGGGTCTCCCGGAAAAATTTTCCGGCGAAATCCGACACCAGATACAGACTTTCGCTGTGCTGCCTCTCGGCAATCTCTTCAGGAGTCTCCTCCTTCTCCACGACTTCGATATGGTACTTCTTCGCAAGATAGCGCAAGGCTTCCACATACGAGCATCCTTCATGCTCCATGACGAAGCCCACTGCGGTACCTGACTTGCCGCAGCCGAAGCATTTGAAAATCCCCTTGGCCGGAGAGACGTAGAAAGACGGTGTCTTTTCGTTATGGAAGGGGCAACAGGCTATGAAATTCGCCCCGCGCCGTTTCAGGGAGACGAAATCGCCCACGACATCTTCTATCCGGGCTGCATCCAGAATCCTGTCTACGGTCTCGTGCGGAATCATTTATGATCCTCGTCTACTTTCTCGAACTCCGCGTCCTTGACATCGCTCATGTCGATGCCTGAATCAGGCTGTCTGCCGTCAGCGGAAGATGACGGATATTTGATCTTGTACTCGCGCATGGCCCGTGACATCTTCCACGTGGCGAAAAGCTCCGATACTCCGTACACCAGAACCGCTATGCCGGCTACCAGAGTCATGGTAGATGCGGCATCGAACGGGTCGAACAGCAGGAGCACTCCGCCGCCAGCACAGATGACCGGAAGGATGAACGACCAGAAGCCGAGAGGGACGAAAGCCGACGCGCTGACCATGGCAGCTATCTGGAATATGCCGAAGATCAGCAGGACTATTCCCAGCAATATGATGACGAAGCTGGCCACCACTTCAGGGAAGATGAACAGGAGCACGCCTATGGCGATATCCACTATCGTATTGAAGATAAGAAGAGTCAGCCCGCCTTCCCGTCTGTTCGCTATGCCGTAGGCCAGAGTCACAAGTCCTGAAGCTATCATGACTGCCGCAATGATCTTCACCAGAAAGATGAGGGAAGTCTCCGGCTTGATGACCATGACGCACCCTATCAGAACAGCTATCGCCGCCCTGATCCAGCCGCTGAATCTATTTTTGAAACCGAAAGTAATCATAAGATGGATTTTTAATGATGCAACATTTGTCTTCGGCCAGGAACTCCCGCATTCTGACTTCCGGTTCCCGGCCTTGTCCATATATTGCAAAATTATAAATTATTTTAGTAATTTCGCGGCTTTACGGAGAACATTTGTTTTATGAAAGCTGACATCGAAATCGCAAGGAGCATCCGGATGAAGGAAATATCCGAAGTGGCCGCCGAGGCCGGTATCCCGGCCGGTGCCATCGAACAGTACGGGCATTATATGGCGAAGATACCGGTGGAACTTACGGATCCCGAAAAAATCAGGAAAAGCCGCCTGATTCTGGTCACGGCCATCACGGCCACCAAGGCCGGCATAGGCAAGACCACGGCTTCCATCGGTCTGGCATTAGGGCTGAACCGGATCGGGAAGAAGGCCATAGTGGCTCTGCGGGAGCCGTCGCTGGGACCGTGTTTCGGGATGAAGGGCGGGGCTGCAGGCGGAGGATACGCCCAGGTGCTTCCGATGGAGAAGATAAACCTGCACTTCACCGGGGATTTCCATGCCGTGACTTCCACGCACAACATGATAGCGGCCCTGCTGGACAATTATCTGTACCAGCATCAGGCGGAAGGGTTCGCCCTGAAGGAAATCGTGTGGAAAAGGGTTCTCGACGTGAATGACAGGTCGCTGAGGAACATAGTGACCGGATTGGGGCCGAGGACGAACGGGATTCCGCAGGAATCAGGGTTCGACATCACTCCGGCTTCCGAAATCATGGCGATACTGTGCCTGTCATCGGATCTTGAGGATCTGAAGCGGAGGATAGGGAACATCACGCTCGGATGGACTTTCGAGGGGAAGCCGTTTACCGTAAACGATCTGGGGGTGGCCGGGGCGATGGCTGCCCTGATGGCGGACGCCATCAAGCCGAATCTCGTCCAGACCACGGAGGGGTCGGCAGCCATCATCCACGGCGGCCCGTTCGCCAATATCGCCCACGGATGCAACTCCATCATAGCCACGCGGGAAGCCATGACCTTCGGAGACTACGTCATCACCGAAGCAGGATTCGGAGCGGATCTCGGAGCGGAGAAATTCTTCAACATCAAATGCCGCAAAAGCGGGCTTCGTCCGGATCTGACACTTCTTGTAACCACTCTTCAGGGTCTGAAGATGCACGGGGACGTTCCTCTGGAAAAAATCAAGGAGCCGGATGCGGAAGGGGTGAGAAAAGGTTTCGCGAACCTGGACATACACATCAGGAACCTCAGGAATTTCGGTCAGACAGTCCTCGTATGCTTCAACAAGTTCGCTTCCGACACTGAAGAAGAAATAAGGATGGTAGAGGAGCACTGCCGGGAAATGGGTGTCGGCTTTTCGATAAACGACGCCTACGCCCGCGGAGGAGCAGGAGCCGAAGATCTGGCCGCCAAAGTGGTGGAAATCATAGAAAACAATCCGTCAGGCCCGGTCAGGTTCACATATCCGGACGAAGCGGGAATCATAGAAAAGATATCCGCCGTAGCCAGGAACATCTACGGGGCAGGATCGGTTTCCTTCAGCCCGGCCTGTCTGAAAAAGATAAGCCTGCTGGAGAAATCCGGCATTCCTGACTACCCCGTATGCATCGCCAAAACCCAGTACTCCTTTTCGCAGGATCCGAAACTGTACGGCGCGCCTTCAGGCTTCGATTTCGAAATCAGGGACGTGGTCATAAACACCGGCGCCGAAATGACTGTAGCCATCGCCGGGGACATCATCAGGATGCCCGGGCTGCCTAAAGAGCCGCAGGCGCTCCACATAGACATTGCGGACGGACAGATCGACGGATTGAGCTGATGCGACAGATGAAACTCTACGACAATCACAACCATAGCCAATTCTCGTTCGACGGCATAAAGGCGTCGGTCGAGACTTCCGCCCGTGCAGCAGCGGCTGCTGGACTGGCCGGACTGTGCTTCACCGATCACTGCGACTTCTTTGTTCCGGCCATGAAGGCCGAACACGAACATCTGGTGCCGGAGCAGTTCGACATCATTGCGCAGCAAAATGAAATAGAAAGGGTGCGGGGTCTCGTTTCCGGAACCGAGATATTCAAGGGTATAGAAATCGGACTTGAAAAAAGGTGCAGGGACAGCATCAGAAACCTCCTTGCAGGAAATTCATTCGATGCAGTGATAGCGTCAGTCCATTATCTGGACGATACGGATCCGTTCTGGGGCGGATACTATCAGGGGAAAGACTGGAAAACGGCATACGGACATTATCTGGAGACGCTTTTCGAAGAAATGACATGGCTCGGGGATTTCGACATCATGGGACATTTCGACTACGTGGCCAGATATGCCCATTATCCGGAATGCAGCATATTCTACCGCGATTTCCCGGACATATTCGACAGCATCCTGAAATATCTCGCAGAAAACGGAAAGGCTCTGGAAATAAACACGAAAACCTATCAGGAATACAACGGACGGACGCCTGTCCTGGACAGGGACATACTCCTGAGGTTCAGGGAACTGGGAGGCGAGGCCGTCAGTCTGGGCTCGGACTCCCACAATCCGGAAAGGGTCGGAGACAAGTTCTGCATGTATGCAGACTTCCTCAAATCATGCGGATTCAGACATACGGCGCATTTCAGCTGCCGCAGGCTGATTCTGGAAGAGATCTGATCAGTTGGCCACCTCGCACAGAAATTTCAGACGCACCAGACGCACCTCGAATTCATCGTAATCCTGACCGAGATCCGCCATGGCATCCGGCAGGGAGTCAGACTGCGCCTCTTCCTTGAAATAAGAATAGATTTCATCGACCACGTCATCATCCACCGTCTGGCTGATATAGTAATCCAGGTCCAGTCTGGTACCGGAGGCCACTATGGTCTCTATTTCCGACAGCAGTTCCTCCATCTCAAGACCTTTCGCCCCGGCAATATCCTCGAGCGGAAGTTTTCTGTCTATCCCCTGTATTATGAACACCTTGTTCGCAGTAGAGGAGTTGACCACTGACTTCACCACGAAATCATCAGGCCGCTCGATCTCGTTTTCCTCCACATATCGGGATATAAGGTCCAGGAACTCTTTCCCGAACTTCTTGGCCTTTCCTTCACCCACTCCCTGACATGTCTTCAACTCGTCATATGTGACAGGATAGGAGATCGACATGTCTTCAAGGGCCGGGTCGCCGAAAATTATCCACGGCTGGAGCTTGAGTCTCGCCGACATGTCCGACCTGAGTTTCTTAAGCATGGAAAGAAGGACCTGATCTCCGCCACCGCCGCCGACTTTGGCTCCGGCGCCGCCTTCATCGTCATCATCCACGCCTTCGGCGAACTGCCGTTCTTCAGTAAGCATGATCCTGTAAGGCGCGGCATTGAATTTCCGTCCCAGCTCAGTGACATAAATAAGGCCGTAGGACTCTATGTCCTTTTCCAAAAAATGCATCACCATACCCTGATGGATGACATCGCACCAGAAACGGAACGAATGGTCCTTCCCTGCCCCGAAAAGCTCCAGTTTGTCGTGTTCATAGGATTTTATCATGGCATTCGATTGGCCGGCCAGGATATTCGCCAGATGCTCCAGCTTGAAGTGCTCCGGCATGGATTCGACCAGCTCGATGATGAGCGACATCTCTTCCTGTCCGTCGAACTGCCTTTTCGGATTCAGGCAATTGTCGCAGGCTCCGCAGTTCTCCTGCGTATAGTCCTCTCCGAAATAATTCATCAGCAGCTTCCTCCTGCACTGGTTCGATTCCGCATAAGCGACTGTCTCCAACAGGAGCTGCTTGCCTATCTCCTGTTCGGACACGGGCTTTCCCTGCATGAATTTTTCCAGCTTGACGATATCCTTGTAGCTGTAGAAGGCTATGCACTTCCCTTCCCCGCCATCCCTTCCGGCACGGCCTGTCTCCTGATAATATCCTTCCAGACTCTTCGGGATGTCATAATGGATGACGAAACGCACGTCAGGCTTGTCTATCCCCATACCGAAAGCAATGGTAGCCACGATGACATCTATTTCCTCCATCAGGAACTTGTCCTGATTTTCGGCCCTCGTTTTGGCATCGAGCCCGGCATGATACGGCAATGCCTTGATACCGTTCACATTGAGAAGTTCGGCAAGTTCCTCCACCTTCTTCCTGCTCAGACAGTATATGATCCCCGACTTCCCCGGATTCTGCTTGATGAACTTTATTATATCACGTTTCGGATCCGACTTGTCACGCACCTCGTAGTACAGGTTCGTCCTGTTGAAGGATGACTTGAACACCTTAGCGTCCTGTATGCCGAGACTCTTCAGTATATCGCTCTGGACCTTCGGAGTAGCCGTGGCTGTAAGGGCTATGACAGGAGCAGCCCCTATCCCGTCTATGATTTCCCTTATCCTCCTGTATTCAGGCCTGAAATCATGCCCCCACTCGGAAATGCAGTGCGCCTCGTCTACGGCATAGAATGAAATCCTGATTTCTTTCAGGATATCTATGTTTTCCTGTTTGGTGAGGGACTCCGGAGCCACATAAAGCAGCTTCGTCACCCCGGAGAGCAGATCCTCCCTGACTTCGTTTATCTGCGACTTGGACAGGGATGAATTAAGGAAATGCGCTATCCCGTCATTCTCCGCCACGAAACCGCGGATGGCATCCACCTGATTCTTCATGAGGGCGATGAGCGGGGAAATGACTATGGCCGTCCCCTCCATGACCAGGGCCGGAAGCTGATAACACAGCGATTTCCCTCCTCCGGTAGGCATGAGGACGAAAGCATCGTTGCCTGCGACCAGATGAGTGATGATACGTTCCTGATCTCCTTTGAATGAATCAAATCCGAAAAATTCCTTTAGTTTGGAATGAAGGGTTTTAGAGTCGATAGCCATCATAACAGGATTTAGTCCTACTAAATTATAATTTTTTTCATCTTTTTACAAAACATTTCCGGAAACAGCATATCAAGAAAAAGAAAAACTTTCTATCGAAAAAGAAAAAAAGCTGAAAAAAGAAATAATAAGATGCTTGCAGAAATTAATAGTTCTATATCTGAAATAAATTTACGATATTTGCAGAATATGGCGACAAGCCGGAAAAGACGATACACAACAAATTTTTATAGAATATGAAGACATTCAAATTTCTCATGGCCGCTGCTGCCGTTGCAGCAATGGCTGCAAGCTGCACAAGCACACCGAAGAGCATCACAGTGGAAAAGGACGGAGAGACAGTCACTGTCTCAATGCCTGACGCTGCGCTTACCGATTCTGTAAGCTACCTTGTAGGTATAAACTTCGGATATTTCATCAAGGCCAATGATTTCGGCGAGGATCTCAACTATGCCAGGATAAAGAAAGGCATGATGGATTTCATCAAGTCGGAAGGCAATATGAACTCGCCTGAATTCAACGAACAGTTCGAAATCAGCCCTGACAAGATGAACCAGCTTTTCAACCAGTTCATTTCCGAAAGAAGGAATTTCGAGTCTGAAAGCAACAAGGCAGAAAGCGAGGCATTCCTCAAGGCAAACGCGCAGAAAGACGGAATCATCACTACCGAAAGCGGACTCCAGTACCAGATCGTAGCAGCCGGCAACGAAGTGAAGCCGGGTGAAAAGGATACAGTATTTGTCCACTACACAGGCACCCTGATAGACGGCACCCAGTTCGATGCTTCGGATCCTGAAAAAGATCCTGTCCGCATGATGATGAACCGTGTCATCAAAGGCTGGACAGAGGGTCTGCAGTACATCGGTGAAGGCGGACGCATCAAACTGTTCATACCAGCAGAACTCGGTTATGGCCAGCGCGGCGCAGGACAGATCAAGCCTAATTCAGCCCTTATCTTCGACATTGACCTGGTAAAGGTCGGCAAGGTAGCTGAAAAACAGGCTGAAGACAAGAAATAATCGAGTGGAATCCGTTAAATAAACTTGACTATGGCATTAGAAATCGAAGGCAAGATCATCAGAAAACTTGGTGTTCAGAGCGGGACATCAGCCAGAGGCGACTGGTCCAAGCAGGAATTCGTGATCGAATATCAGGAAGGGAACTATCCTTCTCAGGCCTGCTTCAGCGTCTGGGGGCCGGACAAGGTCAAGGATCTGGAGAAATACCAGATCGGAGACAAGGTCAAAGTGTCCTTCAACATCAGCAGCCGTGAATACAACAACCGGTGGTACACCGATCTCAGGGCATGGAAAATAGAGACCGAAGGAACCGTTCCCGAGAGCTACACCACAGGTTTCGCCCCTACGGGAGTCGAAGGTTCCGGAAACAGTTATCATCTGAACCCTGCCGAAGCTGCCAGCACCGGACACGGCTACGTGGCGGACGGCAACGCAGGAAACGATCAGGCTGAAGACGATCTGCCATTTTAAAAAAGAGGGGATGGCCCGATTCGGTGCCATCCCCCTTTTTTTATCAACTTTCCATCTCTTTCCATTCTATCTCATTATCCCTGCCCCAATAGCTCATCTGGCGCTTGGCATAATGGCGGGTATTCCGCTGTATCAGTTCCACTGCACGCTCCAGTGATATGCCGCCGTCGAGATATTCGAATATTTCCTTATAGCCGACAGTCTGGAGTGCAGGCAGGCTGCGGAATGCGGACAGACCGCGGACTTCTTCCACCAGCCCGGCTTCTATCATGGAAAGCACCCTTCTGTCGATTCTCGAATACAGTTCGTCTCTGGGACGTATCAGCCCGGTTTTCACGATGCTGAACTTCCTTTCTCTGGCTGGCGATGTCTTGAATGAAGAAAAAGGCCGGCCGGAAGACAGGCATACTTCAAGGGCCCTGAGGACTCTCTGACCGTTGGCTATGTCCACTGTCGCATATGATTCCGGATCCAGACGCTTGAGATCCAGTCGCAGAGACTCCACACCCTCTTCCTTGAGCCTGCGGTTGAGTTCAGCCCTCAATTCCATGTCGACCGGAGGAAAATCGTCCAGACCGCGGCAGAAGGCATCAATATAGAATCCGGAGCCGCCTGCCATCACCAAAGTATCGTGCCCTTCTTCGAAAAGCCGGTTTACCAAGGCATTCGCCTCGACTTCATACCTGCCTGCGGAATACAGATCCGAGACTGAATGGGTGTGTATGAAATAATGTTTTACCTCGGCCTGCTGTTCAGCCGAAGGCACTGCCGTGCCGATGGTCATTTCCCTGTAAATCTGACGGGAATCGCACGATATGACAGGAGACCCGTATTTCAGAGCCTCCCTTATACTGTAATCAGTCTTGCCGACGGCTGTCGGTCCCAATATTATGATCAGTCTTTTTCCGGACATGAAAGGCACTCAAAGCGCGTCTTCGTCTTCATCGTAGATTTCCTCGCCGTCTTCGTCCGCATCTTCTTCTGCAGCATCGTCCTGATCATCGTCATCGAAATCCTCGTCATCAGACTCTGCCGACAACGGCTTCTTCTTGTCGTCAGGGAGATCCTCATAAGCCACATATCCGTTCTCGAACTCGATCGGATTCGGACCTTTGGCCTCCGTAAGGAGCGGATATACTGCATCCTTCCGGGACTCGGCCTCGCCCTCATAAGTGACGATCACGCTTTTTACATTTGTCGTGTCGTAGAAGTAGACGAACGACACGGCTCCCTTCTTCAAGGTCTGCTCCATGGTGACGGAATCTATAGTCCCGGCACCGAGATCGAATATCCCGTATCTGGCCACTACAGCCCCGTCCTGATCCAAAGCCTTGAACATGACCATCTGGTCCTGAGGAAAATCCATATCGGCCCGCATCTGCTTGTGGAAAGTGTAAAGAGTCATGCCGGCCTTTATCTCGTATGTTCTGGCGAAACCTTTGATTCCGGGTAGAGAAACCCTATATTTGAGTACCATAAACATTAAAAAATTTCATCGGAGACCAAAGGTACAAAATATTTCATTGAGGTTGCAAAATAATATAAAAAACACTAATTTTGAAATCGCCTATGGACGCGACAAGACCAGAAAAAGATACATTCAGAAGCATCTCCGGCCCATCTACGGGGCTTTTCAAGGACAATGGGAGCAGATTCATTGCCCATGCGTTTCCGGTTTCGTCCGAGGAGGAAATCAAGGAAAGAATCTCATCGCTGAAAAAGGAATACCACGATGCCAGACATCATTGCTATGCATATCGTCTGGGCTACAGGCGCGATGTATTCAGGGCGAATGACGACGGGGAGCCATCATCCTCAGCAGGGCGGCCGATTCTCGGGCAGATCGACTCTCTGGAACTCAGCGACGTATTAGTAGTGGTAGTGAGGTATTTCGGCGGGATAAAACTCGGGATTCCAGGACTTATCAGGGCCTACCGGACATCGGCGGCAGACGCTCTGGCGAACGCCGAGATAATAGAAAAGACCGCGACCGAACGCTTCAGGCTTACATTCGGATATATGGACATGAATGCGGTGATGAAGACATTGAAAGACCTCGGTCTTTCAGCGGCAAGACAGGACTTCGGCATGACCTGTTCGCTGGAAACGGATGTGCGGCTTTCTATGGTGGAGACTTTCACCGACATGGCAGGAAAGAGCGGAGGATGCATGCTGGAAAGGCTTTCCGACTCATGACAGGCTGCCGGCCCTGCGTGCCGGGCAATGCGGAATCGAGACCACAACCAATTGATAAATAACCGAACACAGCGTAAAGACGCGGAAAATGAACAAAAGTCTTATTTCAATCCAGGATTTCAGCAAGGACGAAATTCTGCATGTGCTGGAGACAGCGAAGGAATTCGAAAGGAACAGGGTACAGAACATTCTGGAAGGCAAGGTGATAGCCTGCATTTTCTTCGAACCGTCCACCCGTACCAGACTGAGTTTCGAAACGGCGGTCAACCGTCTGGGCGCGAAGGTCATAGGGTTTTCCGACGCTACGAACACGAGCGTAAGCAAGGGGGAAACCCTGAAAGACACCATCAAAATGGTATCCAACTATGTGGACATGATCATAATGAGACATCCTCTGGAAGGCAGTTCGAGGTATGCCTCAGAAGTGTCCTCCGTCCCCGTGGTCAACGCAGGCGACGGAGCCAACCAGCACCCTTCCCAGACACTTCTGGACCTGTACACGATCATGCAGACCCAGGGCAGGCTCGACAATCTGAAAATCAACATGGTGGGTGATCTGAAATACGGAAGGACCACGCATTCGCTCCTGCAGGCCATGTCGCACTTCAGTCCGGAATTCGTGTTCACCGCCCCTGAAGAACTCAAGATGCCGGTAGAGTACAAGGACTTTCTGGACCGGCGCGGGATCAGATATGCGGAGACGACATCTCTGGAAGAACATCTGGATGACTGCGACATACTTTATATGACCAGAGTACAGCAGGAAAGGTTCACCGATCCTATGGAATACGAGAAAGTCAAAGATGTCTACAGACTGAAAGCCTCCATGCTGGACGGGGTGAAACGGAACATGAAGATACTTCATCCGCTGCCGAGGGTAAACGAGATAGATCAGGATGTGGACGACACTCCTTATGCATATTACTTCAAGCAGGCTGAGAACGGACTGTATGTCAGGATGGCCATCATATCATGCCTGCTGGGATACAGATAA
Source organism: uncultured Bacteroidales bacterium (assembly GCA_944323845.1). Lineage (GTDB taxonomy): Bacteria > Bacteroidota > Bacteroidia > Bacteroidales > UBA932 > Cryptobacteroides. Next base: position 38,825 of record CALUUA010000010.1, on the reverse strand, counting down.
TGACATTTTAGGGAATATACCATGGAAAGCATAAACAAGGAACTGAAAGTCAGCGCACTGGAAAACGGGACAGTGCTGGACCACATACCGGCGGAAAATGTCTACAAGGCTCTCGACATCCTGGGACTGAAAGGCATATGCAACCAGATAACCATCGGGATAAACCTGCACAGCAAACAGTACGGGAAAAAGGGAATAATCAAGATAGCGGACAGATTCTTCGAGGATGACGAGCTGAACAAGCTGGCGCTCATAGCTCCGCAGGCCACGGTCAATATCATCCGGAACTTTCAGGTGGTGGAGAAAAAGAAACTCGTCCTGCCTCATGAAATATCCGGAATCGCCAGATGCATGAATCCCAAGTGCATAACCAACCATCAGCCTGTCAGGACGAAGTTTACGGTGATGGAAGAAAACGGGGAACCTGTCCTGCTCTGCCACTACTGCGAAAAGAGATCCGACATAAAAAGCCTGTTCTGAATCCGGCGACGACCGCTTTTCAGGAATTTTCACTAAATTTAACGATATTTATTATCTGACAAGTCATGAAACAAGTTCACAATTTCTTCGCAGGGCCGTGCGTGCTTCCGCAGCAGGCTGTCGAAAAAGCCATCGAGGCATTGAAAGACTTCAAAGGTACAGGAGTTCCTGTCATCAGCATATCCCACAGGTCAAAGGAATGGGTACAGGTAATGGACGACTGCCGCAGCCTCTGGAAAGAGCTTCTGCACATTCCGGACACTCATGAAGTAGTGTTCATGGGAGGAGGTGCGAGCCTCCAGTTCCTTTGCGTGGCCATGAACTTTCTGGAAAAGAAAGCCGGATATTTAGAAACCGGCGTATGGGCAAAAAAGGCCCTGAAAGAAGCCAAGGGAATAGGAGAAGCCTATGCAGTGGCATCTTCAGCCGACACCACATACAGCTACATTCCGAAAGGATATGAGATTCCTGCAGATCTGGACTACTTCCACATCACTTCTAACAACACCATTTACGGTACGGAAATCAAGGAAGATATCGACAGCCCTGTTCCTCTCATCGCCGACATGTCCTCCGACATCATGAGCAGACCGGTGGATGTCAGCAAATACGCGTTGATTTACGGCGGCGCACAGAAAAACGTAGGCCCTGCCGGAGTGGCTTTCGCCATCATAAAAAAGGATGCGTTGGGAAAAGTAAGCCGTTACATCCCTACCATGCTCAACTATCAGACTCACATCGACGGCGGCTCCATGTTCAATACTCCTCCGGTCTTCCCTATCTACGTGATGTATGAGACGCTGAACTGGCTCAAAGGCATAGGCGGCGTGGAAGCCATACACAAGATAAACAGGCAGAAAGCCGGAATGCTATACGCCGAAATCGACAGGAACCCGCTGTTCAGGGGTACGGCAGCCGTCGAAGACCGCTCCGACATGAACGTATGTTTCGTAATGGCGCCCGGCTACGAAAACCTTCAGGATGAATTTCTGGAGTTCGCCAAAGGCCGTGGAATGCTGGGCATAAAAGGCCACAGGTCCGTGGGCGGATTCAGGGCGTCCATCTACAACGCATGTCCTGTAGAAAGCGTTCAGGCATTGGTAAAATGCATGCAGGAGTTCGAATCAATCAAAAAATGACAAAGCCATGAAGATACTTGTCGCTACAGAAAAACCGTTTGCCGCAGCTGCAGTGAACGGCATCAGGGAAATCGCCATTAAGGCCGGACATGAAGTAGTCCTCCTCGAGAAATACGATTCTCCTGAAAAACTTGTCAAAGCCGTGGAAGATGCCGATGCACTCATCGTCAGGTCCGACAAGGTCACTGCAGAAGTAATCGGTGCAGCCCGAAATCTGAAAATAGTGGTACGGGCAGGTGCCGGCTATGACAATATAAACCTCGAAGCATGTTCCGCCAGGAACATAGTCGCCATGAACACTCCAGGGCAGAACTCCAACGCCGTCGCCGAGCTGGCAATCTCGATGATGATCTACATGTCCAGAAACCAGTTCACACCCGGAACCGGCAGCGAGATAAAAGGGAAAAAGCTGGGAATACAGGCCTACGGCAATGTGGGCAGGCTGGTAGCCCAGAAGGCCAGATGCCTCGGCATGGAAGTAATGGCATTCGACCCTTATGTCCCTGCGGAAAAGATGACTGCTGACGGAGTGATTCCGGCAGAATCCGTAGAACAGATGTATAAGGAATGCAACTTCATTTCCCTGCATATTCCGGCCACTGCCGAAACGAAAAAATCCATAGGGTACAGCCTCATCACGCTTATGCCTGCCGGAGGGTGCCTGCTGAACACGGCACGCAAGGAAATAATCAATGAAGCCGAACTGGAAAAGGCTCTGACAGACAGGCCTGATCTGAAATATGTCACGGACATAGCGGCCGACTGCCAGGCGGAACTGAACGAGAAGTTCGGGAAAAGGGTTTTCGCCACCCCTAAGAAAATGGGAGCCGAGACCGCGGAAGCGAACATCAATGCAGGTCTGGCAGCTGCCTCGCAGATAGTGGATTTCTTCGCCACCGGCAATACGCGTTTCCAGGTAAATAAATAATGCCGATTTACGGGAGGGCGGCCCGAAAGGAGAAATTTCAAGTAAAATACCCTTTCGGGCCGCCCTCCCGACATCATTAACCGACATACAATATGGTAAAAATCAAACCGTTTGCGGCCATAAGGCCGCCGAAGGAACTCGTGGAGGAAGTGGCTGCACGCCCTTACGATGTACTGAATTCGGCTGAAGCGAAAGCTGAAGCCTCCGAAAAATCGCTTCTGCATATAACGAAGCCGGAAATAGACTTCGAGCCTATGCCGGACGAACACAGCCGTGAAGTCTACGACAAGGCCGTGGAAAATTTCAGAAAATGGCAGGAAAAAGGCTGGCTGGTACAGGACGGAAAGCCGTGCTACTACATCTACGCGCAGACCATGAACGGGAAGACGCAGTACGGGCTGGTGCTCTGCGCCCATACCGATGACTATTCGGAAGGCAGGATAAAGAAGCATGAACTTACGAGAAAAGACAAGGAAGATGACAGGATGGTCCATGTCAGGATACAGAATGCTAACATTGAACCCGTTTTCTTCTCTTATCCGGACAATGCCGGGATAGATGCCATCGTAAAGGAATTCACCTCAAGGAAACCTGAATACGACTTTACCGCCGAAGACGGTTTCGGCCATCATTTCTGGGTCATCGACGATGACAGGACTATCGGAAAGATCACGGAAATCTTCAAGGATATCCCGGCTTTCTATGTCGCGGACGGGCACCACAGGACAGCTGCCGCAGCCAGGGTAGGTGCGGAAAAACGATCGGAAAACCCCGATCACACCGGAGATGAGGAGTACAACTACTTCATGGCAGTGGCTTTTCCGGAAAGCCAGCTGACCATCATCGACTACAACCGTGTGGTAAAGGATCTTAACGGACTGTCCCCGGAAGAATTTCTGAAGGAACTGGAAAAGGATTTCATTGTAGAAAAGAAAGGCAGGGAAATCTTCAAGCCTGAACATCTGCACAATTTTTCCATGTATCTCGACGGAGAATGGTACTCTTTAGAAGCCAGAGAAGGCAGATATGACGACTTCGACCCGATAGGCGTGCTGGACGTGACCATACTTTCCGATCTTGTTCTGGACAGGATTCTTGGCATCAAGGATCTGCGGACAGACAAAAGAATCGACTTCGTGGGAGGAATACGCGGACTCGGAGAGCTGTCCGGAAGGGTGGACAGCGGGGAAATGGCAGTGGCCTTCGCCCTGTATCCTGTCACCATGAAACAGATAGTGGACATCGCCGATTCCGGCAATATAATGCCGCCGAAGACGACATGGTTCGAGCCGAAGCTCCGGAGCGGACTTGCTATACACAAGTTAGGCGACTGAATATTTCAAAAGCGACTCAAAAGGGCAATTTCCGCATTACGCTGGAATTCCGTCTTTTGAGTCGCTCTGTCTTTATACGTCTAAGACGAGTCATTCGACAGGAATCTTCCTGTTCACATTCTTATAGCCGGTCGAGCCGTAGTAAAGGAGATAGCACAGGCATGCTATGATAATCCAGAAAGACATCCTGCACCCTACCAGATCGGCAAACAATCCCTGAATGATAGGTACTATACCGCCGCCGCAGACCATCATCATGAAGAATCCTGTCGCAGTGGAGGTGTACTTGCCGAGACCTTCGACCGAAAGGTTGTAGATATTTCCCCACATGACCGAAGTGAAAAGTCCGGTCATCACAAGAAAGACCACATTTACAGGAATATTTCCCAGACTGTAGCGGCCTATCTCGATAGTGATCTTCGCCGGAGTGAATATGGTAATCAGAATGAATATCATAGCCATCACGGACGAGAACTGGAGCATGTCACGGCTGGAAAACTTCGTTCCCAGCGATCCGCCGACCACGCGGCCGACAAACATGCAGAACCAGTAAATCGCCACAATCACACCTGCCGAACGCGGATCTACGCCCACCTCGTGGATAAGATAGATATTGGTCATGTTCGCCACACTGACCTCGATACCCGTATAAAGGAAAACAGCTACGGCGCCGAGGACGAAGTGGCGGAACGAGAAGCAACTGTACTTCCCGTCACGCCCCATCAGCTGATCCATGGCCTTTTTGGTATCCTTCACCTTCTCCGTTTCAGGGATGTCGATGAAAAGTATGGCCAGAATGGCAAGGGCGAAAATCGAGACCATGACGATGAACATAGGATTCACATCGGCTATCTCGAAGCGCGGCACACCGTTTATGAACTGGCGTGTGCCGGCAGAACGCCCCATAAGGAAACCCACTACGAAAGGCACGATCGTCGCGGCTATGGAATTCAGCGAACCTCCCCACTGTATGAGCTGGTTACCCTTGTTTCCGCCTCCTCCGATAGAGTTCAGCAGAGGGTTGACAGCCGCATTAAGCATACACATGGAGAAACCTGCTACGAAAGCGCCAAGGAAATACATCCACAGGCCACGGGCGATCTGGCCGGAGAAAAACATGAATCCGAGGCCTATTATACCCACTGTGACCGCCACGAGCAGGGAGAACTTGTAGCCATATTTCTTCAGCATAAGTCCCGCCGGAATACCCATGCAGGCATAAGCTATGAAATTGGCGAAATTCCCGAGCTGCGCAACACCCATTGACACGCCGTACTGGGACTTCACGATGACTCCGAGAGGATTCTGGAGCCCAGTGACGAAAGCTATCATGAAAAACAGCACATAGCACAGTATGATGGCCGGCAGATATTTCCTTATTTTCATAGATTCGGATTTTTAAATGACTTTGACCCCTAAAGCTCCCACGCAAGAGCCGAAGCCCCAAGGATAGCCGCATCCGACTCCTTGAGCTGGGAGAAGACTACCTTTATCTTATTCCTCCAGAGTGAAAGAAGATTGTCATTCATGGCATCCATGATAGGCTGGTAAAGATATTCCTTCGCCCTGGCCAGACCGCCGAAAAGCACGATGGCTTCAGGGGCGCTGAATGCCACGAAGTCGGCAAAAGCCTGTCCGAGCATCTTGCCCGTGAACTCCAGAATCTTCAGAGCCAGCTTGTCTCCTTCTTTGGCCGCCTCGTAGACGTCCTTCGAGGAAATGACATCCAGACTTCTCAATACGGAAGGCTCGTCAGTCAGTGTCAGCCATTCGCGGGCCGTACGGGAAACTCCAATAGCCGAGCAATACGCCTCCAGACAGCCGGTCTTGCCGCAGCTGCACTGACGGCCGTTATGCCTCACCGCGCAGGTATGCCCGAGCTCTCCGGCAAATCCGTCATGCCCGTACACTACCTCTCCGTTTATGACAATACCGCTGCCGACACCTGTTCCCAGAGTGATCATGATGAAGTTCTTCATACCTCTGGCGGCTCCATAGGTCATTTCGCCCACAGCGGCAGCATTGGCATCATTCGTCAGGGCTACCTTGAGCCCGCCGAGCTTGGCTGAAAGCAGCTCTGCGAAAGGTATGGACTTGTTTCCTCCCCATGTGATGTTGGCCGCATTCTCTATAGTGCCGGTATAATAGTTTCCGTTAGGTGCGCCTACGCCTACTCCCCTTATCTTGCCTTCGGATCCGGACTCCTTGATGATCTTGTCCAGAGCCTCGGCCACGTCATCCACATAATCGTTCACATCGGTATGGGAGTCCGTGCGTATGACCGTCTGGGAAAGAACCTGTCCGCGCATATCCACAATACCCATCTTGGTAGTCTGTCCCCCTATGTCAATACCTATGACATAAGGTCTGTCTATGACATCCGTTACATTCATGACTTGCGAATCATTAACAGGTTAAACACTATTTGACAGCCTTCTTGGCAGGTCTCGAACCGAAGAGGGCGAAGAAAAGCATGTAAGCCACGGCTATGACAAGCACCCAGTAACTGTCGATGTATCCGAATGCGTCAGCCACCGCGCCCTGGATGTACGGAAGCACACCGCCACCGCATACCATCACCATAAAGAGGCCGGAAGCGATCGAAGTGTACTTGCCGAGCCCCTCGACGGCCAGATTGAAGATACTTCCCCACATGACCGAAGTGCAGAGTCCGCAGAGAACAAAGAAGACTACTCCGACAGGGATATCGACCAAAGAGAATGACAGGTCGGAAGTGACGGCCGGGAAAGCCACCATCTTTCCTTCAGGAAGGAACATGCCCAGAAGCAGGAAGCAGATGGCTACGGAAGATACGGTAATCATCATGGCGCGGCTGGAAACCTTACCGCCGATGGCACCGCCTACGAGACGGCCTACAAGCATCAGAAGCCAGTACATTCCCACTACGGTACCTGCGACACCGGCTGTAATGCCTACTTCAGGAGAGGTCATGTAAAGGTTTGCTATGTTAGGGATGCCGACCTCGACACCTACATATACGAAAATCGCAATGATACCGAATACGAAATGACGGTATGACAACGCGCCCTTGATGCTCTGCAAGGTACCTTCAGCCTTGACCTGAGGGTTAGCCTTGGCAGCCTCGAGCTCCGGTTCCGGAATATGCGAGAAGAAAATGATGATGAAAGCGAGGGCGAAGATGGCCATGGCTATGAAGAGAGCCGGGTTGGCATCGGAAATGGTTGCGCTTGCCGCCTCGCCGATAAGATAGCCGACCAGAATAGGCACGATGGTGGCAGCGAGAGAATTCATGGAGCCGCCGAGCTGGATAAGCTGGTTACCCTTGTTTCCGCCGCCGCCGAGGGTGTTCAGCATAGGGTTGACCACAGTATTCAGCATACACATGGAGAAGCCGGAAACGAAGGCTCCTGCCAGATACACGCCGAAACTTTCGGCCACTCCTGAAAGGAATGAAATGCCGACACCGATGAAACCTACGGCGACTGCTATAAGAGAAGTCACCTTATAACCGTATTTCTTGAGAATCAGTCCGGCAGGAAGCCCCATAAACGCATATGCGATGAAATTCGCGAGGTTTCCGAGCTGAGACATGGCATTTGAAGCTCCGAACTGAGCCTTTACGATGATACCCATAGGGTTCTGCAGTCCTGTCACGAAAGAGATCATGGCGAAAAGGAAGAACATGATCACAATCGCGAGGACATTTCCTTTTTTGTTCATTGCTGTTAGTGTTTAATATTATAATTATGAATTAATTACGGGTTATATTCAGAACACGGCAGCCTTCATCCGCATCCCAAAATTTCCGAAAGTTACAAAAATTTCAGCATTGAACAAAAGTATTTGCCCCTAACTTGTCCCGACTTGACGCCGGACTTCACGAACTTCACAGCCCTGCAGAAACTACTGTCTCCGACCTGATATCCTCGGCCGAAGAAGCCGCATACACCCTGTATTTTCCGCGTTTCACCGCCCATCTTCCGTTTTCCCACACGGACAGGTCGTCCCTGTCGAAACGCATGGTCACCCGGCAGCTCTCCCCAGGCATCAGGACAGGAGTCACGGCGAAAGACTTCAGCTCCTTCAAAGGCCTGTCTGCCACATACGCCGGAGAAGATACATAAAGCTGCACGACCTCCCTTCCGGCACATGTTCCGGTATTGGAAACAGTCAGCGAAGCATTGAAAACATTGCCCGAACGGGCGACCTTAAGATCCTCATAGGCGAAATCGGTATAGCTCAGACCATATCCGAACGGGTAACGCACCCGGAGGCCGCTCCTGTCGAAATGGCGGTAGCCTACGAAAATGTCTTCGGTGTACGCCACTTCCCTGTCGGAGCCTCCGGACAGAGGGAAATCGGCAGCCGAAGGGTAATCCTCATAGTTCCGGGCCCACGTGAAAGGCAGCCTGCCGGACGGATTGACCTTTCCGGAGACCACATCCGCCACGCTGTGACCGGCCTCCTGCCCCGGCATCCACACATGCAGGACAGCATCGAAATCAGGACAGTTTTCCAAGTCCGCCATACCGCCCATGTTCAGCAGAAGGACAGCCTTCGCCAGCCATCCGGCCCAGCACATATACCGCAGCATCACAGGCGGCCACGGCCTTTTTCACCGAAGCTGACGGCACCTGCATCTCCTCCACCTTCGGCACCCACCAGAAATTCTCTCCGCCCATGCGGGCCTTTTCCGCAGCGATATAACGCCTGTAAGACGCAGCGACAGCAGGGAACACATCGAAACCGGCCTCCGAAAATCCGTCACAGATATTGACCTTGTAACGACGGTTCACGTTTCCGCTGCCTGTCCCTCCCACATAAGTATCATAGGCGGCATTGCCGAAAAGAACCATGCTGATTCCCGGCTTCAGCGGCAGAGTACCGTCATTCTCCAGCAGGACCATTCCCCGGGTGCCCGCTTCCCGGGCAATGCGGGCGTGCGCTTCGAGATCCGGACGGCATGACGGCTCATACCCCGCAAAGGAATTGGTGCGGGCCGTCATCTTCAGGATACGTCCGACATTCCTGTCCAATACGGATTCCGGAAGGGAGCCGTCCCGGACGGCAGCCATTATTTCATCGTACTGGTGCTCTGAACCCGGCATCAGCAGGTCATTGCCGGCAGCCTGCTGTCTGGCACCGTTCTCTTCAGCCCACCAGTCGGTCACCACCGCGCCGTCGAATCCCCATTCTTCCCGCAGCACTTCCGTCAGCAGCCACTCGTTTTCGGATGCGAGGATTCCGTTTATCTTGTTGTAGGAAGACATTACCGTCCACGGGGAAGCCTCCTTGACAACATGTTCGAAAGCCTTGAAATAAATTTCGCGCATCGCCCTTTCGCTGACCTTGACATCTATGCCGTTGCGCAGAGTCTCCTGATTGTTCACGGCGAAATGCTTGACAGACACGCCGACATTTTCGGACTGCACTCCGTCCACATAGGCCGCTCCAATCATTCCCGTCAGCACCGGGTCTTCCGAATAATACTCGAAATTCCTACCGCAGAGGGGATTCCTGATAATGTTCATCCCGGGTGCGAGCAATATATCCACCCCGTATTCGCGGGCTTCGTTACCGATGGCGGCAGCCACGGTCCTGACCATAGCCGTATCCCAGCCGGCCGCAAGGCTGCTGCCGGTAGGGAATGCCGTACAGTAATATGTCAGAGAATCCCCTTCCCTGACAGGGTCGATGCGCACGCCGGCAGGACCGTCCGCGTAAGTCACCACCGGTATTCCCAGAGAATCTATCGCATAGCCGTAGGCTGCCGCCCCTTTCACCTTCCCCGAAGTAAAGTGGGCGGTAAGCCCGTTCGAACTGCGCACCGGCATTCCGGGAGCAGGATACGGGGGATTGTCGGCTCCCCGGACACCGCCGACCACGATATTCACCTTCTGTTCGAGAGCAAGAGCCCTCACCACCTCGTCAAGGGGGCGGTCGCCGAACATTTCACGGTCTTCCCGCGCGCATCCGGCACAAAGCATGGCGGACATGCACAGAAAGAAAGTGAACCGGAATCTTCCGGTCACTTTCTTCACAATGTATTTCATATCAGATTCCAGTCTTACGGTTTATTTCGGAAGGTTGAAAGCCACGGACATTTCCTTCATCTGCTCCGCAGTCATCCCGTCAGGCTCATAGCCCATGCATTTTGCGCTTATGTATATCTGGGCGGATTTGTTCAGTACGTCCACCTGATCGAAAGCCTCCATGATGTCGGTACCGACGGCGAAGACCCCGTGCTTCTCCCACATCACCACGTCATAATCTTCCAGTTCGCGTATGGTGGCAGCAGCCAGATCGAGCGAGCCCGGGAGCTTGTAATCCACTATGCCGAGACCTCTCGGGCAAAATGCCTTGGTCTCAGGAATCATGCTCCACAACAAGTCGGTCAGGACATCCTTTTTCAGGAATTTGCCAGTATGCGACATGGCCACCAACTCTATGGGATGGGTATGCAGGGAGGCCTTGTAATCCAAGCCGCGTTCCACGAAATCGTTATGGACAGCCAGATGCGACGGAAGCTCCGAAGTAGGTTTGACAGGCATGTCGGCCACGATCTCATAGCTGGAACAGTCGTCCAGTATCCTTATGATGGAACCGTTCTCCATCGGCTTCCGGGCCAGATCGCGCATCCTCTTGTTCGTACCTTTGCAGAAAAACCAGCATCCTTTCAGATGCGGCAGTGTAAGCCCTATCTGCACCGGGCCGCATATGGCGGGGAGCGACCTCATGTCATCGTCCACATGTGCGGTGATATTCACGGTGATGTTGCCGCCGTTCCTTTCGGCCCAGCCTTTCTGCCAGAGATAGCCGGCCGTTTCAGCCACTTCTTCTATCTGGCGGGCGAGTCCCGGGCGGCCTTCAAGTATGGATTTTTGCATTATTTGGAATTTTTAAGGTCAGACAATCAGAATAGATTCGGAAAAACGAGCGAGAAGACCAGCACTGCGAGTCCGCAGACCAGCACCGCCGCCGTCTTCGTCCGCACCCCTTTCCACTCTTTCAGGATGATGCCCCAGACATTGCTGAACACTACATTCAGAGCCATCAGTATGCACCATGCGAAAGCGTAGAGTACGGAACCGCTGTCGAAGAAACTTGTGCCTATGCCTAATCCGAAGAACTGGGTGTACCACAGCAGGCCGGCAAGCGCGCAGAAAAGGATATTGCCCGGAAGGGCAGCCTTCTTACCGTAGTCGGAAAACGAGCGGTTCCTCCAGTTCTGGAAGAGACAGTAGGCCGCGTTGGTAAAGAAGCCCCCGATAGTCACGAGAAAGGTGGCAGGAAGCGTCTTGAACAGGGCCGGAGACTCCTCCACAACAGGGCCGGCAGAGAGTCCGAGAGCGAAACACGCACTCATCACGCCGGCCAAAAGAGCCACACAAAGGCCTTTGGTCAGAGCGAACTCCTTGACAGCCCTGGATTTTTCCTCGGAGGTCATATCCTTCGAACGCAGACTGCCGGCGTATCCGATGACCGCTATGCCTGCCAGCGTGATGCAGACTCCGAGAAGCAGGACAAGTCCGGCTCCCCTGAACAGATCGGTGCCTGCGGCAATGGCAGGGAACAGGGTCCCGAAAGCCGCGCATGTACCGAGCGATATGGACTGCCCCATGGCCACGCCGAGGTATCTCATGGACAGACCGAAAGTAAGGCCTCCGACTCCCCACAGCACGCCGTATCCTACGGCAGCCCATGACGAGGCAGGGTCAGACGCGAGAATTTGCCAGAGCGTCTGGCCTTCCGGCACTGCCAGCAATGCTCCGGCAAACGGGAAGACCAGCCATGCGAAAATGCCCTGGACAAGCCAGAAGCTCTCCCAGCTCCAGTCCCTGACCTTGTTTATAGGTACATACGAACTGCTCTGGCCGAAGCTCCCGGCTGCGATTATCAATAATCCTAAAAGGTTGTTCATTCCTTATCTTTTTGAAGTGACATCGGCTTCATACTTGAGGATGTCCTGAATATAGCATTCGCCTACAGGTACACCGTTCTTCAGGCAGAACATGTCCCAGACAGCGCTCCACGGCATGCTCTTGAGTTCTTCCTGTACAGCCAGACGCTCGAAATAACGCCCCTTGGATTCATAGTCCTGAAGCCTGTCTCCCGGTTCGAGAAGAGCCATGAGGAATGCTTTCTGGGTAGCGCGGCTGCCGATGACATAAGCCCCGATCCTGTTTATGGTGGCATCGAAATAGTCAAGTCCTATATGAACCTTGTCCAACGCCTTGCATCTGATGATTTCGCGCGCCAGGTCGGCTATGTCATCGTTCAGTATGACGACATGGTCGCTGTCCCATCTCACCGGACGGCTGACATGAAGGTTGATTTCAGGAGTAAAGAGCAGGAGGGACGAAACCTTGTCCGCTATGCTTTCAGTCAGGTGGAAATGCCCGGTGTCGAGCGTAACCATCTTCCCGTTCCTGGCTCCATAGCCGAGGTAGAAATCATAGGAACCTACAGTATAGTTTTCGAGGCCTATGCCGAAAAGTTTCGCTTCTATCCCGTCCTTCATATGGTCGTATTTCACGGCGAATATCTCATCGAGGGAATTTTTCAGGATCTGACGGTATTTCAGCCTGCTTGCCGGCACTTCCTTGCTTCCGTCATGCACCCACAGGTTCATGATACAAGGGTCGTTCTGGTATTTCCCGATTTCCTCGCTTATCTGGCGGCACCTCTTCGTATGTTCGATCCAGAAGTTGCGTATGCCATCGTCCGGGTTTGCAAGCGTGAGGTCGCCGCTCTTGGGATGAGAGAAGGATGTACTGTTGAAATCGAGTTTCATCCCATGTTCCGCTCCCCACTCCATCCAGCTTTTGAAATGCTCCGGAGTGACTTCGTTCCTGTCCACGGCCTTGCCCTGAAAATCGCCGTATATTTCATGCAGGCTAAGACGGTGTTTTCCCGGAATGAGGGACGCAGCCTTCAGTATGTCTGCGCGGAGTTCGTCGATATTGCGGGCCCTGCCCGGATAGTTTCCGGTCACCTGGATTCCGCCGGAAAGCGAACCTTCTCCCAAGACTTCGAAACCGGCCACGTCATCTGCCTGCCAGCAGTGGAGTGAAAGGGATATTTTCTGGAGAGCGTCAAGCGCCTTGTCCGTGTCAACGCCTATCGCAGCATAGCGTTCCTTGGCTGCCTCATAGGCTTTTTCGATGTTTGTGTCTTTCATGATCATATGGTTTTTTTCATTGTCCGGGTTCCGGACAATAATGATGTTCAAGCAATCATCACATTCCGGCTATGAGCCTGCGGTATTCCCTGCGGCCCGCGACCATACCTGCGGCCTGCGCCTGTATCATGCAGTTTCCGATGGCAGTAGCCTCGGCAGGGCCTGCGATTACCTTTACGCCCGTCTCTTCTTCAGTCAGACGGTTAAGAAGCCCGTTCCGGACTCCGCCGCCCACGACATAAAGGCTATCTATCCTGAATCCGGCCAGAGACTTCAGGGAATCGAGCACTTCCCTGTACCTGCACGCCAGACTCCTGAATATGCACCAGACCATCTGGGCATCGTCCGCAGGAGCCCTCCCGGCCTTTTCCCGACAGAGGGAAGCTATGGCCGAAGTCATGCTTTCGGGATTTGCCAGTCGGGGGTCGTCAGGATTTACCGTCACGTCGAATGAGGAGCCCCTGCCGGCCATCTCCACGATTTCCCCGTAGCCGTAGTTTTTTCCGGCGGCCGCCCATTCTTTCCGCGACTGTTCCAGAAGCCACATTCCCGTAATGTTTTTCAGGAAACGGACAGTGCCTTCCACTCCGCCTTCGTTTGTGAAATTCTGTTCGAATGCTTCCCGGCATATTATCGGCTTTTCGGACTCTATGCCCATCAGACTCCATGTGCCGCTGCTCAGGTATGCGAAATTCTCGGATTCGGCAGGCACTGCCGCCACGGCAGAAGCCGTATCATGGCCAGCGACAGCCACCACTTTCACCTTTCCGAGGCCGGTAGACAAGGCCAGAGAATCCGTCAGCTCTCCTATGACCGTTCCCGGCATGACCATACGCGGGAACAAGTCTCCGCCGACCCCTGCGGCCGAAAGAATCTCATCATCGAAATTTCCTGTATAAGGGTTCAGGAGCTGCGAGGTGGATGCCACAGTGTATTCGCAGACCATTTCACCGGTCAGCATATAGCTCAGCAAGTCAGGGATAAAGAGCAGTTTGGCAGCGTTTTTCAAAGGCGAAAATCCTTCCCGGGACTGACGGTACAGCTGGAAGATGCTGTTGAAGTCCATGATCTGGATGCCGGTCCTGTCGTAAAGCCGTTCTTTAGGAATGATATTGTAGAATTCTTCCGGAGCGCCTGCCGTGTACGGATCCCTGTAAGCTCTCGGCAGGCCGAGTATAGTCCCGTCCTCCCCTGCGAAGCCGAAATCCACTCCCCATGTGTCGATACCTATCGACATCGGCCTGAAACCCTCTGAAGCGCATTTTCTCAACCCTTCGATGACCGAAGCATACAAGGCGTATATATCCCAATAATATTTGCCCCCAACATTAAGGATGGCATTCGGAAAACGGTGGATTTCCTTGAATTCGAATTTGCCGTCAGGCTTGCGCGTACATACGACTTCCCGTCCGCTGGTGGCGCCTATGTCCACTGCCAGGAAACAGTCCAAAGACGAAGAGTTCTTCATATCCGTTATAAATTCAGTGTTATCGAAATCTGCGGTATCTTCAGAAAACGACCATGACAGACATACCTGCCTCCGATCATTTTTCACAAAGGTACAAGGACTTGGGATATGGCACACTTCGTTTTCTGACTAACTGTCTGCATTTTTTGCGGACGGAAAGTCCGGAAATGTTGTAAAATCGTACTACTTCAGGAAAACTTCCGGCCAGGTGTGGATAAAATAGACTGGTGTACAGCTCCATGCATGGCAGTAGCTGTTCAGAGGATGGAAGTTATACGGCGAGATATAGTCGTTCCGCGGATCATAGGCCTCCCAGAAAGTGTCGGCTCCCTTTTCCACCATACCGCCCCAATAATCCGTCAGATAGTCGCGCGCCTGATCATACATGCCGCATATCAGCATGGCATCTACCAGATAATGCGTCGCATACGGAGTCCCGGGCATGACTGTGGAATCATCGGCCAAGGCTGTCTGAATGGCTTTCTGTGCCTGCTTGCCCGACACGACTCCGGATTTTATCATCCATGTCTGTCCGAGAACCGAGACCTGACTGTCCGGACCGCTGACGAAAACACCCCGGGACTTGTCATAATACCTTTTCATCGCGGCTTTCTTCATCTTTTCCGCTATCCGCGGCCAATGCGGCACTTCGGATTCCTTTCCCAGCATGACGGCCAGTTCATAGGTCTGCTGCAGGGCGAAAATCACGGCACCCTGAATCGGGGCGTCGGCATCGAGGCCCTCCCTCCAGTCGAAGAAAAGCCACACAGGCCTGCGGCTGCTGTCGAAGACATAATCATCTCCGACATATGTCAAGGCATCCTCTACCTGATGTCTGGCTACAATCCACAAATCTTCCGCAGTCTCATAATCGCCGGTATCCTTCAGATATTCGAGAAGGGTGGAATTGTACAGGAGGCAATAAGTCAGGCAATAAGAGCCGTACTGCGGATGAGGCTCAGGCTTTTCGAAAATATTCGAGACCACCGTACCGTCTTCAGCGGCAAGCGAAGCGAAAAGATAGAGACACCTTTTCGTCAGGCTGAAATTCCTGAAAGAATGCCTGTTCGCCAGAGATTCCAGATACAGGTCCCCTGCCCAAAGCCTGTGGTCGCGCTTCGGCCCGTCCTCATAGACTGTCTGCATACACTCGCGCAACGTTTCCACAGAGACATCGTTTATCTTCCTGATGATTTCCGGAGTGTCAGCAGGCAACTCCGTCACGGCCTCCTGCGGAGCCGAAGATTCGGCGGTAAACCACATGTCATCCATGGCGAAATCGAAATCCGGCGAGCCGCCCAGCAGTTCCACCCTCATATAACGGCCTGAAATCCGCCGTGGCAGAGTCACGTCGCAGTCTATCTGCTCCAGAGTGATGACCTCGTCCTGCATCCATGCCCGGCTGAGCGTCCCGGGGAACGGGTCGAACGGCACATTCATTTCCGCCGGCACTTCCCCGAAAGTGAACTTCAGCCTGAGCGGGGCATCCTGAGTGCGGGACAGTGTCCTGACCCTGAAAGAAAACCTGCCGGTAATATGCTTTCCGAAATCGACCGTCACGCACGGACGCTGTTTCAGGGATACGCCGTAATAATCCGAAAGTTCTCCGGACCTGCGCATCCTCCAGCCCTGATATGCTGAACTGTCGCGGACGCCTTCGACCAGGTACAGCGGACGGTACACTGTCTTCACAAGTTCCGGCATGGCCTGTTCCGCCTTCATGGCCCATGAGGTCCTGTATCCGGCATAAGGATCCTGACTTTCTGCAGGTGCAGGGCCGGAGGCGTATGCCGGTGTGCAAAAGACTGCTGCAGCCGCAGCAAACGATATGATAAGATCAATTAGTTTCATGAATGGAAAGTATAAACGATAAAAGGGATGGCCTCAAAGCCCGCGGACTCCTCGGCCATCCCCATCATAAAATCACACATTACTTAACCGGCGAAGTAAAACGCAGCCAGTTGAGATTCAGGTTTCCTACCGGAGCCGTCAGCCTGACAGTATGCCTGCCTTCCGGCAATGTCATCTCCACCCCATAAGTGGAATACGGCTGCAATGTCGTAGTGGCCGGCAATGTCTCGATGGCAGACACCGCGCCTTCGCAGTCTATCCTGACGACAGTTTCGACCGCAGAGCGATACCGCAGGTCTATCCTGTAGGTCCCTTCTTCAGGAATATACACATTGTATTCCACCCATTTCGTTCCTGAAAGATTCCGGATTTCGAGATTACCGTAGAGATCCTTGGTAATATTCGTCTCGACATATTCTCCCCAGGCATCCTGTCCGGCAGTTTCCTCGATGACCTGACCGGTATAATGCTCTGCCGGGATATTGACATCGACATCATACCAATGGTCCTTGTCCAGAGTGGACAGGCCGATATACAGACGCCCGAGGTCGGTGATGGAAGACGGCTGCCCTCCTATGGAAGTCTCGTCATTCGAAATCATCGGGAAATGCGGCTTCGTATTCGAACCCGTGCTGTCCATGAACCATGCGTACTTCTCCACGGCAGGGTCAGCCTCCAGATAAATGGTAGCTTCCTGACAGAAGTGCATCTGCGCCGTGACATCCTGCGCCTCGCCGTTCGCATATTCAGTCAGCCATAGCGGTTTTCCGTACTTGCTGAATTTCCTGATCATCAGGGATTTCAAGGATTCTCCGGAAGGCATGTAGCTGTGCAGGGCTATGGCGTCAATGTCATCGATGGACACTCCCGACTGCTGCAGGAATTCGTCATACCACACGACAGGATCGCCGTACCCTTCCAGAGTACCGTAGTTCACAGCCGGTCCCACCAGCTTCATGCCGATGTTTTCGGATGCGGACACCAACCCCGGCCAGTTCTGGCCGGCCGTGGCCGGGGTCATGTTCGCCTGATCTTTCAGGTTCGGTTCATTATAGCCGAGGATATACTCTGAAGAAGGGTCTGCAGCCGGGAAAGTAGCCAGATTGTCCTGGCTGAATCCTGCATTCCACACCATAGGGTAGAATGTCATGCCGTTTTCCTTCAGAGCTGTCCATGTGGCATTGTCCAGAGGTGTATGCGCCCAGTTGTAGCACCACGACACCCCTTCGCCGAGAACTGACGGCATAAGAGGGACGCCGGCAGCATCCCGATGCCTGAAATTGGTGCATATGCCCCGCTTGGGACTTTTCCCCTGCGACGGCACGTCAGGCTCCGGCATGAAAGAGTCGAGTTCCGGGAATGTGGCCGCAGTCTGGTCTTCTGGATTGCAAGAGGCAGGAAGAAACATGGTCACTGCTGCCATCAGTGCGATATATCTGAGTTTCATTTCATTTCTGGTTTACCTGATTTTCATGTAGGAAAAGAAGCCTGTCATCAGAGCTGGGTCCCCGGCTGGGTGACGATGAGTTCGTAGACAGGTTCGACAGCCGGATCCGAAATCACCACCGTATCAGTCTCGTCTGCGCTAATGTGCCTGAGCGCAGTCACGACATAGTCCTTGCCGCCGGCATAATACACTTTGATAGTAGCTGTCCTCGGCTCCGCAGATTCGTTGGCCTGATATGTGAAGTCGAATTCATTGTTCTTTATGACTCCGTCCAGCCAGAACACTTCCTGTCCTTCCTCGTCATAAGCCCTGAAATCAAGGTCCGAATAGCAGCCGACTCCTCCGTTCTCGGATGTATCGTACATGTTCACATCGGTACCGTTCAGAGTGCAGCCGTACCAGCCGCAGTCGATGGTGCCGGCCGCTGCAGACGGAACGGTATATGACCAGTGCTTGCTTATGCCTTTGCCTTCGAACAGATATGCCAGCACATCTCCTTCAGGCAGAGGTTCTTCCTCCTCCTGCTTCTCCTGTCCCTTCTGCGTCACGGTGAAGGTCAGGATAGGGTCTTCGTCCGTAATGGCTTCCTGCGTGCTTCCGTTCTTGAATGTGCCTGTCACGACATATTCTTCGGTATCCTTGAAATAGACATTGATGTACGCAGTCCTGTCAGTCTCGGCAGTATTGCCGTCACAGCCTATGGTGAAACTGTTGTGACCTCCGGTGCGTACTGCATATGTCCAGTCTACCGGACTGCCGTCAGCGTCCACCGATTCGAAAATGAAATCGTTATAATACGTGGCGGTATAGTCTGTCTGGTCCACTCCGTCGACACTTACTATGAAGTAACCCGTCTGTCCGGCGCCTCCCGTGGCTTCGAATCCGTAATTCGTATTCGTGATACCCTTGTTCGTGAACTGGAACACCAGAGCATGCTGGTTTTCAGCCAAAGCGGTATAAATCACCGATGTGCCGTTTATCCCGCCGGCAGCAAAAGGTGATGGGCCGCTCATATACTTTTCGAACGACTTCACTTCCCCGTCGATGGTCACATCCACGATGATCTTCTGTCCCTCATTCAGGGTAAACGGAGCGGATGCCACATAGAAGACGCCCTTTTCTCCGGCATTGACCGTACCGTCAGCGACTTCAATCACGGCCTCGGCCTTGGCAGACTCCGCCGGCTTCAACTCTCCGGTTTCAGGGGCCAGATAAAACTCCCCTGTCATCGGATGGTTCTGGTCATTGCTGATTTTCAGGGAGGAAACAACTATATTACGGTCCGAAGTATTGTCGACAGTCACCGCGAACAAAATAGTGGCATGGTTCATTTCCACGGAAGTCGTGGTGCTGTGCCCCCACAGAGGCGCATCGATATGCGCTCCCGTACCTGCACCGTTCTGCGTTCCGGAACCCACCGTCACCGTAGCGACGGTATAGCCCTCTTCATCGAGAGCAGTCAGGGATTCCGAATAAGGATAGATTACATACAGGTCGCTGAATGTAGCTTCTTCGCTGACTCCTACAGCCGTGAAGACATTCCCTTCGCCTTTCGTGAAATGATATCCCGTATAAGCCTCTTCGCTTTCCGCAATCACGGACAACTCGTCATCAGCAGCCCATTCCACGGCATAAGGAGGGGTAAAGACAGTTTTTGTCTCCGCCTCACCGGCACTTTCCTGCGCGGACTTTGCAAATTCAGCCACTATGCTGAAGCCTTCGCCCCCGGGGATGACCGGTTCCGGCTGATTTTCTTCAGGGATGGCCTTGTTGCAGCCGACGGCTGCAATGACGGCCAATATTGATATGAAGTATTTTTTCATGGCATCAGTGTTTAAAAGTCGAATCCCTGTATGTAATTAGGTGCGTCCACGCCCATGGATTCCTCCATGGCTTCTTCACCGGAAAAGGCGAAGCCTTTCTCGGCTACTGTCTCCGTACAGGCCATTTCCGGACTTTCGTAAACGGCCCCGGGCTTCAATTCCATTCTTTTCATCTTACGATATCCGTTTATTTCTTGTAAATGAACACTGCATCATAATGTACCCTGACACCGGCCTTGCCGCTGCTGCGGATACAGAGATTGTTGGTATCGGTAGCAAAGCCTGTCCAGCCTGCTCCTATGATATCTGTCATAGGGATTTCGATCTCGACCCACTCGCTTTCAGTGATGCCTTTTGCATCCCATCTTACCTCATAGGCAGTACCGCCGGCCTTTGTGTCGAGGAGGAAGTTCGATCCTTCGTTAGGGGTTCCCTTCACTGCGGCATGGAAATACCAGTCTTTTCCGCCATCAGCCATGATCTTCTCCATGGCAGGGGTAAGTTCGTCCTCAACGGCGCCTTCGTTAGTCGAGAAGACATATCCGCCTCCTGACCAGCCCACAGAGCCGACCTTCAATGCCATGTATCCGTCCATGTTTCCATAGAAGTTCGCTCCTGAAGCGCTTTCATCGGCAATGAGAGAATCTCCGTTCGGCCATATGTAGAAGAACTTGTTTGTAGCGTTCTCTGCGAGGGAAAGGATGACTTTTGTCCCCAAATATGAGGTGGAAGAAGCATCCAGCTGCCATACTATGTATTCCGAACCCTGAAGAGACGAATGGATTTCACCCTTCTCGTCCTGGCTTATCCTTATCTTCACCGGAGCCGCACCTTCCGCGCTGATGGTGAGTTCATGGCTTCTGGCTTCGCCGTCATTCTCCGTCGGAGTCACCACTACAGTGTTCCCCGATGCTACGGCAGTGTACCACGATGGATGCTCTCCGACAGTAAATGCAGGGGCATTCGTAGTCACGGTGATTGTCTGAGGTGAAGTGGAATTCCAGCCGAAGCTGAGGGAAAGCGGATTGGCTATAAGCGTATATTCGGAAGGAGTGTCAGTACCTCCGCCGTCATTGCCGCCGTTGCCTGACGGATTCTCGTCTTTTTCGCAAGCTGCGAGGCCTGCACATGCGACCATTGCGCAAAGCGCATTGAAAAGAAAATTCTTTTTCATGACTTTTTGATTTAAATGGTTGATAGTTAGTGTGTATTTAGATCGTTATCCAAATTCTGAAGGAGCCTAATATCCCGGATTCTGGTCGATGCCGGTAAGAGTCCTTTCTTCGGCCGGGATAGGGAAAATCTCGTGGATGCCCTTGCGGAACGTCTGGCGGATGCCTGTATAGAGAGCCTTCACTTCATCGGACTGGCTGTGAAGGTTCATGACCTCGGCAGCTATGCCCCAGCGGTTAAGGTCGAACCAGCGGTGCCCTTCCATGGCCAGCTCCACCCGTCTTTCATGACGGATGGCCGCCCGCAGGTCGTCTGCATTGTCCTGAAGCTGGCGGGGATCGTCGTAGGATGTCCCGTTCCATATGCGGATGGAATAGTCGGGGAACGGAGGAAGGATAGTCATGTCAGTGCCTCTGGCCCTGCTGCGCACTTCTTCCAGAAGAGACTTGGCAGTCGCAAGGTCGCCTGTCTCCACACATGCTTCCGCATACATCAGGAGCACGTCGGCATATCGGATTTCCTTGGTATTGATCGGGTCGTAAGGATTGTTCGTATCCAGCTTGTAGATGCCGCCGTTCTCCCCGTCGGTCATCATGGCGTATTTCAGGCTGGTAGTCCGGATGATGCCGCCGTAGAACACCTCCTTCGGATTATCGACCTCGTTCGCAGGGTCGTTCGGGTCATCTTCTATATAGACAAGCTCGTGGATGGTCATATCCTTTCTCGGGTCGCCGGCTTCGTACTCGTCCACCAGATCTTGGGAAGGACGGTTGTAGCCCCAGCCCTTGACTCCTCCTGCCGTATAGATTTCCGAACGGCTGCGCTGCTGGCGGGCCGTGAATGCACCGCGATGTCCACCGGATCCGAAATCGCTCGTCGGATCATTCGTGTACTGTATCTCGAAGACAGACTCGATGCCGTTCTCACCGGCAAGGGCGAAATTGTCCCAATAGTCAGGGCAGAGGTCGTACTGTCCCGAAGTATAGATCATGTTCCCCCAGTACACGGCGTTCTCATAGGCTGTCCTGCCGTCGATCATCAGCCCGTCCAGAGTCTCGTGCCCCGTCATGAAAGCCTTCAGAAGCAGGGCATAGGCTGTCCCCTGGGTGACATGGCCTATCTCGGACTGGTCGTACTGCGACTTCGGCCAGAGGAAGGTGGCGGCATATTTCAGATCATCCACGATACCGGTCCAGATGGTGGAAAGCTCAGCCCTCGTCAGCTTCATCTGGCTCGTACCCTCGATGACATCAGTATAGTACGGCACCTTTCCGAAAACCCGGACAAGCCTCATATAATAGAATGCCCTCAGGCATCTTGCCTCCGCTATATAACGGTATTTCAGGCTCGCATCCATAGTCTCGTCTTCGGGGACATTAGCGATATCCCTGACTGCACGGTTGCACCGTGCAATGCCGATATACTGGAATTCATAGAACTTGAGCAGGATATCGTTGTCCGCATTCACCCTGAAATTCTCCATATCCAGCAGGTTCGCATCCTCCTGAATGGTCTGCCCGCCCTTGTATGCATCATCGGAGCAGATGTCGCCGATAAACCACTCGTTGAAATATATCCCGTCCCGGTAATGGGTCAGCATCGGAGCGTAGCAGCCTACCACCACCGGCAGACAGGTCTCGCCGGAAGTATAGTATTCGTCCGGCGTCTGGGTGCCGGCCGGCATCTCCATGAGCCAGTCCTGACATGACACGACGGCCAGACAGGATACGGCTATCGCCATAATCGTAATCCTTTTCATATGTAATTCTCCTGGGATTTTAGAATGTTAAGCTCACGCCGAGCATGAATGTCCGCGACTGCGGATAGTTTCCGTAATCCACGCCTCCGCCGACTTCAGGGTCGTAGCCTGAATACTTCGTGATGGTGAAGAGGTTGTTTGCGGCAAGATATACCCTGAAATTCTGCATCTTTATCTTCTGCAGGGCCTTCTGCGGTATGGTATATCCTATCTGGAAATTCTTGAGGCGCAGATATGAGCCGCTTTCAAGGAAACGGTCCGAAGCCCAGAAATTCACGGTATGGTTAGGATTCGGCAGGGAGCCGTCAGGATTGTCCGCAGTCCAGACATCCCTCATGGCCGTACTGAGCTGCGACTGTGTACCGTTGCCTTCCAGCCTCTCTCTCAAGGCGTTGTAGACCATGTTTCCATAGACTCCCTGGAAGAACATGGAAACATCCACCGGACCCCATCCGAGGGCTACGTTCAGTCCGTATGTGAATTTCGGGAAAGGATTTCCTATGACTGTCCTGTCTTCCTGGTCATCCAGTTCGCCGTCGCCGTTGATATCGCGGTAGCGTATATCACCAACTTCGAAATTGTGGATATTCCTTGTCGCGTTGTAGGCGGCTATATCAGGATCATTGTCAGGATTCGGCTTGATGTGGAAGAACTCGTCTATCTCCTGCTGGCTGCGGAAGATGCCCTCTGCCACATAGCCGTAGAAAGAATTGACCGCATGTCCCTGATCGGTGATGGTCTTGTCCCCGTAGACAGGATCCGCCCCGTTCATGTCCACTATCTCGTTCTTGACGAAGGAAATATTTCCGCTGATATCGTAGAAGAAATTCTGGCTTCCGGCAAGGAAAGAGTCCCGCCATCCGAGCTGAAGCTCCACTCCGCTGTTCCTCATGGTACCGATATTGTCCACGGCGGTATAAAGGGAACCGACATAGTACGGAAGCCTGCGCTTCAGCAGGAGATCCTTGGTGTCGCGTATGAAGAAATCGGCAGTACCGGTGAGGCGGTCATCGAAGAAGCCGAAATCTATACCGAGATTGTAATGTTCGGAAATCTCCCACCTTCCGTCCATGTTCTTGATGCTGGTCACGGCCGCGCCGGTGGAAAGTTCCTGCTTGTCACCTGTGCCCGGGCCGAACGGATAGCCGAGATTCGCGTACATGCTGGAATCTATGGTCATGGTGAACAGATTCGAGTCCACGCTGTCGTTACCGAGCAGGCCCCAGCCGAAACGCAGCTTCAGAAGGGATATATTGTCCACATCCTTCAGCCAGTTCTCCTCATTCAGCTTCCACGCTACGGCCACTGACGGGAAATGTCCCCACGGATGATTCTGGAAAGAGCGGTTTCCGTCAGAACGCCAGTTGAAGGTCAGAAGATATTTGTTGGCATAGTCATATGTAAGACGTCCGATGAAAGACATCCTCCTGTACGGACCGTAATAGGAACCGCCATAGGTGAAGTCGGAAGTGGCGTACTGGAAAGACCAGAATCTTTCGTCGGTATGCAGAAGATTCCGTCCGCCCACGCTGACCCCTTCATTTTCCGAAATGTCTATGGTCTGTCCCGCCATGATGGAGAAACTGTGCTTCTTTATCTGCTTTGAGTATGTCAGATAGTTGTTGAAGTTCAGGCCCTTCGAGCGGCTCAGGCTCTGGGATATCATGTTCTCGTCCCTCTGATCCGCCTGCGAATGATAGTAGGCTTCCGTGAAGGAGCGGGAATGCACGAAAGAGAGGTCGAAATTGAAGTCGGAATGGAAGACAAGTCCCTTGACGATATTCAGGTCGAGGTAGATATTCCCCACGAAACGTTCGGTACTGCCGCGAGGGAAATCATGGATGGCCATGGAATACGGATTCACCACATTCTTGAAATTCGATGCCGCAGCCAGATTCCCTCCCAGGTCTTCGCCGAGATGATTCAGGCTGCCCTCCGGATAACGGACAGGATCCCATGGAGCCATGGCCATGGCGGCGGATATCACGGACGCCCCGGGCTGAGAATTGTTGTTCAGGGACCAGCGCGATTTTGTGGACGAGAAATTCAGGGTACTGCCGAGTTTCAGCCATTTCTTAATCTGGGAAGAAGCGCTGTAATGAAGATTCAGCCTGTTGTACCAGGATCCGATGATGGTACCGTCCTGCGAAAACCAGTTCGCGCTGAAAGTTTGGCTCACCTTCTTGCTTCCGGAATCCACGGAAACATAATAGTTCTGGATGGCGGCGTCGCGGAAGACTTCGTCCTGCCAGTCGGTATTCTGGGCACCGTAGTTGAAACCCTGTCCCGGCACATCGGTAGCTACAGGGAAATCCGCAAGGCCTCCGATGCGGGCATAGTTCAACCATCCGTTGATGCCGCCTGTACGATATGCTTCAAGTTCTCCCGAACTGGCTCCGTTCAGTTTCAGCATCGTCTCCAGATGCTCCTGCGACTTCATCAGATCCAGTTTGCGCCATCTGCTCTGCACTCCGGCATAGGCCTCGAATGTCACCGAAGTCTTCTCGTTCATGGACGCCGACTTGGTGGTGATGAGAATGACGCCGTTCGCGGCACGTGAACCGTATATTGCAGCGGAAGCCGCATCCTTGAGCACTTCGGTAGTGGCGATGTCGTTCGGGCTGAGGAAACTGATGTCGCTGACAATCATTCCGTCCACTACATAAAGAGGTGTCACGCCGGCATTGACGGAACCGATACCCCTGATGCGGATGGACACGTCCGAGCCCGGCTGGCCGGTATTCGAAGTCACGGTCACGCCGGCCACCTTGCCTTGAAGGGCTGCACCCACGGAGGCTACCGCAGCCTTTTTCAATTCGTCGCCTTTTACTGATGATACTGCGCCTGTGAGATCGCTCTTCCTGACTGTACCGTAGCCTATGACTACGAGTTCGTCGAGCTGTGTGGCGCTTTCGGAAAGTCTGATGTCGATACGGGAACGGTCGCCTATGGTCTCGCGGACATCAGCATAGCCTAAGCATGTGAATAGCAGCACCCCCCCCCATCAGAAGAGACGGTCATCGACCACGAGCCGTCTTCGGAGGTCATTGTGCCATGAGATGTCCCTTCGAGGATCACAGCGACCCCTGCCAGAGGGCTGTCATCTTCAGAAGAAGTGACTACACCACTGACTGTCCTATCCTGTGCATTAGCAAAGAGGCCAGCACAACATAAGAAAAATGCAAGAAAGAATTTCTTCATGTCCAGATGGTATTAGTCTTAATTGTTAATAATTACGTACAAATATAGACATTAAGTCCTGACGGGTATCTTCGTTTTTTGACCAGAGTAATACAATTCTTGCCCACATATCGGGGATTAATTTCGGATGTTCCCGCTTTTTTGTCTAAATTTGGATTGCACCGCATAATGGAACATTCAGACATGGAACCTATAAAATACATAGCACAGAACAGCAGGGACAGGGAATGGGGACTTACGGTCTGTTCAGTAGGTCATCAGAAAATCGCAGCCGGAGAGGAATATCCCCCGCGGAAGCACAATCAGGAGTACATGTTCGATCCGGAACACGGCAGGATTCTGTCAGAATACCAGCTGATATACATAGTGGACGGGCAGGGGACACTGACCACGCGGTCTGCAGGGGAAATGAAAGTCAAGGGAGGGGACATGTTCATCCTTTTTCCGGGAGAATGGCACTCCTACCGCCCTGATGAAGGTACAGGATGGAACGAATACTGGATAGGTTTCGAAGGCATAAACATAGACAACAGGGTGCAGGCAGGATTCTTCACTCCCGGCTCACCGCTTTTCCATATAGGCTATGACGAATTCATGGTCAGCCTTTATAATGAAGCCATCAGGACTGCCATGCGTCAGGAGCCTTATTTCCAGCAGCTTCTGGCAGGAGTGGTCAACCACCTGCTCGGCCTGATGTTCATGACGGGACGGAAAAGCCTGCTGCAGAACGACACCGAAGCCATGAAAATAGTGAACATGGCCAAGAATGCCATGAACGACGCACTGGAAGAGGATGTGTCCATGCCGGACATCGCAGGACAGCTCAGCATAAGCTACAGCAAATTCAGACGGATTTTCAAGCAATATACAGGACAGTCCCCGGCACAGTATTTCATCAATATGAAAATCCATCGCGCGAAAGAAATGCTCCGCGGCACATCGGCATCGGTAAAGGAAATCTCGCTGACGCTTCATTTTGAAAGCGCGGAATATTTCGCCACCATGTTCAGGAACAGGACCGGGATGACTCCTACGGAATTCCGGAACGCATAGGATGCGGGGATACGAAAAAAGCAGGTTCCCTCCCCAAGGAACCTGCCCATATATAAAACGAACTTAACAAATAGACACGAAAAAAATTCTTATGTCTGATACAAAGGTAACAATCCAAAAGGAATTTCCAAACTATTTCATGAATTTTTTTTCATCATTCCGAATGACGCTTCCGAATCATAAGCCCGAAAGGGAAATATGTTAAAGTTTTAAAGGCTGACAGAAAGACCTACAGTGAGGCGGAGCGGCCTCGACATCTGGAAAAATGACTTTCCGACAGACTTGAAATAGAACAGGGCATACTGCGAACCGGTCAGATTCTCTCCCCTCAGGAAAATGTCGAACCATCTGAAATGACCGCGGACATCCGCCCCGAGCACTGCATAAAACGGCTGGGAAATGGTATTGGCTTCATTCCACCATATCCTGCCGAAAGCCGAGACCTCCACACCGGCTGTTATGCTGCGGAAATAATCATTCGACATGTCCCAAGTGTATTGGGCGCGGGCATTCAGGGTATGCTCCGGAGAATAAGGTATTTTCTTCCCGCTGTAGTCCGCCTGTCCATCATCATATCTTGTAAACCTCGCATCGCAGAAGCCATAGGCCAGATTCAGACCGAAATTCCGGTATCTGTATCCGAACTCCGCTTCGGCCCCGATACTGCGGGAATTGCCTGCATTGGCCATCATGCGGCCGGTACTGCTGCCTGACGGGAAAACCGTTATCTGCTGGTTTATGCACATGATGGCATACAGGGATGCCGAGCCTGAAAAGCTATGGCCTCCGCTGCCGAAAGCAAAACGCGACCCCACCTCTACATTCATGCTTTTCTCCGGATCATACACTGTATCATGGGCATCTATGCCGGTTTCAGGCAGTGTGACCGGGGACTTTTCCATCAGCTTAGCCATAAGTCCGTTCTGCACGATATCCGAAAATATCTGCGTATTGAAACCGCCGGACTTGTACCCTTCCGAAAACACCGCGAAAAGCTTCACCTTCCCGAGGTCATACAGGGCCGACAATTTAGGCATGAACTCCAGATAAGAATTGGTCACTTGCCCCTTATATACATATTCGGCCGGAGTGAAATCAGTGGTCATGAACGGGAGGCGGATACTGTAATTTACAAGAGCCCTACTGTCGTAATCCATCGAAGTCCACTCCCAGTCCAGCCGGAGTCCCGCCGTCAGAGTCCACCGGCCGAGCGTAAAATATGACTCATGATACAAGGCTGCTCCTGCCGTCGCAATGCCGAAATCGCTCGGAATATCGAATTCGTCTTCCTGCAGCATGAATTCCGCCCCCTCGCCGAAAACCGAGGCGAGGCCGCTGTTGGCATTGGCCAGAATAAGATCCTCTATACCGTCATGCTTGAAACGTACCGGTGCGGACATGGAATTATATTTTCCAAAGGCGAAAAAGCCGGTCTGCCAGTTCCACCACGGCGTCCTCCATGCAGCCTCAGGCTTCAGGATCAGTTCCTGCGTCACCGCCCCTTCCATCTGACTCTGCCCGAGAGTGAACATCGAACGCTCGGTGAAATCCTGATCCATCGACAGATCATCGGCGAGAAACTGCAGGCTGGTCACTGAATTCAAGGTCCACTTCTCCGTCATGTATTTGAATTTCAGTCCGTCCATGGCTGCTATCCGCCGGTATCCGCATTCATCATTGTATGACAGAGGGGCTATGTTCCCGGTCTCCTCATCATATTCCCGGTACGGATAGCCGCCCTGATCCGTGAGCGAGACAGAAAAGACATTCTCGAAGACAAGATCCCGCCGAAGCTGTTTCCACGCCCTTAATCTGAAGTTCAGGTCATCGGACCTGTCTACATAACTGTTGTCGAAAGTGTTCAGATAATATCCGTCCGTATGCCGGTAAGCCACGGATGCGCCCACCCCGGACCTGCCGTAGACAGAGAGTCTGGCCAACACGGTATTCGCGCTCCCATATTCCAGAGACACCCTGCCGCCATGATAGTCTTCAGGGGATAATGTTTCCAGAGCCAGGACTCCGCACATCGAATTGCGCCCGTAAAGCGTGGACTGGGGACCGCGGAGAAGCACTGCGCTGCCGATGTCGTAAAGACCGGTATCATACGCATTCTTGTTCATGACCGGAATATCATCGACATACAGACCTATGACAGGGTTGTCTATTCTGGATCCGAATCCGCGGAGATATATGGAGGATGTCATGGAGGAGCCGTAATCCGGCATCTGGAAATTAGGGACGATGGCCGAGAGTTTCTTCATGTCGTCCACTCCCCTTTCTTCCATCTGCGCCGCAGAGATTTCCGTGACCGGAGAAGCGAGGCGTTCCAGAGCCAGAACCTGCTTGAAGGATGAGACCAGCACGGCTTCGGACAATGTATCCGTCATCGCAGGAACTGCATCTCGGACATCGGCAGATTCTCCGGCCGGGAGAGCTGCCAGCAAAACAGTATATAAGAATGGCAAAATCATAGTTTGTCACCGTTGGGATGCAAAGATATCATTTTTTTTTATATCTTTGTTTTTATCTAAACATCACAGACATGATTCATTCAGTACCTGAACTGCCCTACGGCCACGATGCCCTCGCACCGGCCATAAGCGCGGAAACGATTGAATTCCATTACGGCAAGCATTTCCAGACTTATGTGGACAATCTGAACAAGATGGTCGAGGGTTCGCCTTATGAGGATATGGAAATCGAAGAGATCGTCATGAAGGCCGGAGGCGCCGTCTTCAACAATGCAGCCCAGGCATGGAATCACGATTTCTACTTCCGGACCCTGACCCCTGTTCCTGTGCAGATGCCTGAACTTCTGGAAGAAAAGCTGACGAAGGCTTTCGGCTCCGTAGCCGACTTCAAATCGGAATTCATCAAGGCTGCCGCCACGATATTCGGCTCAGGATGGGCCTGGCTGTGCGAGGACAAGGAAGAATCTCTGGTCATCGTCAAGACGCAGAACGCCGACAATCCGCTGACTCAGGGTCTGAAACCGCTTCTGACGGTAGATGTCTGGGAACATGCATACTACATAGACTACAGGAACCGCCGGGCTGCATATCTGGAAGCCATATGGAATCTCATAGACTGGGAGAAGGTGGCAGGACGGCTGGTCTGAAGCCGGAAAACGGCATGACATATTCTGTATAAACATTATAAACCACTGAAAACTGTCAAGTATGAAAAAGTACATTTGCATCGTCTGCGGATACGAATACGATCCTGCAGTAGGGGATCCGGACAGCGGAATAGAGCCGGGGACTGCCTTTGAAGACCTCCCGGCAGACTGGGTATGCCCTCTCTGCGGCGTAGGCAAGGAAGACTTCAAGGTCGCTGAATAACAATTCCCGCAAAGACAAAAGAGGACTCGAAAGGAGGAATTTCATGCGAAACGCAGAAAGAACCCTTTCGAGTCCTTTCAATCTTCATAGATCCATACAATCCGCGACGGGCAGACACCGGCCCTGTGGGACCAAAGCAGGGATCCGTCCGCACTGAAATAATGGACAGCGCCGGGAGTCACATAATCGCCTGCATCAGTCAGGACAAAATCGCCGGTAGCCGGATTCACATCCAGCCCGTAACATGCCTTGATACCGGCGGAAGAAAGGTCGGCGAAATCATCTTCGACATAGTCTTTTCCGCAGAGCCTTCCCAGAGAAACGGTCTGATTCCAGTTTTCGTCATACACAGTGGCCTGCGTATAGACAGTCCCGTCATATTCGCACCAGTTGGAGACAGCCACGGAAGCGATCATGACAGCTTCGCCCGAAGTCCTGTCATAGGTAAAGACAGCACCGGACTCATTCATGTAGTCCCCGCGTGAAGTCATATACTCGTAATCCCCTCCGCAGAGCACCTTGTAAAGATTCCGGAATCCGACATCATCAGTCCTGACGACACTGAAATCCGACATATCCACCACGGTGACAGTATGTTCATAAGCCGTCTGCCCTGTCCCGGAATCAAGCTGCATACCTCCTGAATTGAGCACATATATGAATCCGTCATGGATATGCAGCTGCTCAGGATCATGGCCTGTGCCTATCTTCGACACGATGCTGAAATCCTCGAGGGAAATTTTCCAGAGCGATCCGCCTTCCGCATATGAAGTGACATACAGACTGCCACCGTCTTCTGCCAGATAACGGCAGCCGGGAACCGGTATTTCCGCCAGATGCTCCGCTGTACGCGCATCCGCTATCTCCACGATACCGGAACCGTGCAGAGCTATGGCCAGACAGTCTCCGGCCAGAAGAATATCGTTTCCCACATCGCCCAGAGACAAGGGCATGTCAGGATTCTGTTTTGAGAAAAATCCGCTTACATACTCCCCGTTGCGCAGATCCGCATAATCGAGAGTGGCATTGTTCGCTCCCATCGTCCCCTCATTCAACAGATAGAAGCCGATGACTTCCGACTGCACTGCCGGAATCCTGTTGTCCTGCTCTTCCACCCTGACAGGTTCACAGGCAACGGCTGCCGCCAATACCGCCGTCAAAAACATGGAAACAGGTCCCGCCTTACGGAAGGCCGGATGCATAATGTCTGAAAGAAATACAATCATAAAACCACAATAATTAAAAATTAAACTGAACCGCCATTCTGCAGCTCACCCCCGGCATAGGATACCGGGAAACTATCTCATAATGCGTATCGGTGATATTGGCTGCCGCCAATGATATTTTCATGAACTTCCACAATGTCCTGGACAGCATCACATCCAGACAGGCATACGGAGCCAGCAAATCGGAGGCGATATTGGCCGATGTCCGGTATCTGACGGAATTGTAGATGAAACCGGCTGAAAGGCTCCAGTCCCGGTATGAGAGAATCAGGCCTGCCGACACCGAATGAAGGGGGACGTACGCTATCTGACCCCCGTACCATGGCGACTGCGGATCTGTCATATCCTTCGATCTCATATAAGAGTAATCAGCTCTTAGATTCATCCCGAAATCGCCGGAAACAAGGCTGTGATCCATGGACAGTGTCGCTCCATAGCCATGGACAAGCCCGTAGTTGAACGCCGACCACACGAACTGATTGGCCGCAGGAAGCCAGACTATCTTGTCCTTGGTAATATTGTAGAACAGGTCCGCGCCCAGGTCGCAGGACCATATTCCCGCAGAGGTCCGGAATGAGGCGGCGAAGTCGAACTGGTCCACAGTCTCGGGATCGAGGGCATGGGCGACATTGGCCGACGGGACGGCCACATAATAAAGTTCGTTGAATGTCGGCAGACGGAAGGAATTTTTCCAGTAAAGCATGAAACCGAATTTTCCCGGAGACCATGACACGGAAACGAAGGGGCAAGGCCTGTCATGGACGGAGGTCCGGACAGTTTCCGATATTCCCGGCCGCGAAAGGCTGAAATCGGCTGAATGATCATGGACCAGAGAGGCATCGGCGGAAAAGTTCCTGTATGAATAACGCACTCTGGCAGCGGCCAACGATGACAATCTGAGTTTTCCGGACAAGCCGGCCACGTCCGAAGAGAGGTGGAAGACGCTGCCGTCCCATGCGAGAGAGAACGCGAAATTCCCGAAACGGTAAGCTGCAGAGACAGAAACATACCCCTCCTGCTGCCGGTAATGCAAATTCCGATATGCGGCAGACTTGTCCCAGAGCGTATCCTGCACATAGTTGCACAGATCATACGCATATTTACCTGTGATTTTCAGGGAAAAGTCCTTGGCGGAATAGCGGCAGACAGTCTGAACGAAAATATTGTCATCGTTCTGACGGTCACTGCTGCGATATTGGCCGGACTGTCGGATGACCGGTCCGGGCAATCCCCTGCCGGAGTGGAACCAGCCACCGGAAAGATGGAGGCGGAATCTGCCTGAACGCATGTATAAGGACGGCGAAAGGCGGAAGGAAGTCAGATCCGAATTTTGCCGTCGGGCCGTGGTGTCAGCCCCGTAAACGTTTCTGAAAACGAACGGATAGTCACCGTCCGTATGTCTGAAATCCCCGGAAAATTTCATGAAGAATCTGTCTGAAAGCCTTTTTCCGGCCGACAGGTATGCCGAACCTGTACCGAAGGACCCGTACTCCCCTTTCGCTGACAGCGACCATGGTCTGCTGAAATCCGGGAACATGGTACGGAGCCTGACAGTAGAGGCGGAAGCGAGTTCGGAGGCCGATTGCAGCATGGACGGGGATATGGAGTTGACGACAGATATTGATTCCATATCTTCTGCCGGATACCTGCCGAGGTCCACCTGACCGTTCTGCACATTGCTTATTCTCACCCCGTCGATGAAGACACCTGTATGCTGCGAACCGAGAGACCTGACATTCACCGTCTTGAGGCCGCCCAAACCGCCGTAGTCACGTATCTGCACTCCGGCCATATGCCTGAGCAGGTCCGGAACCGTCGCGGAAGGCATGGAGGATACCTGCCAGGATGTGAAGGTCCGGACGGAAAGGGAGCCGTGGCGGCCTGATGAAACCACGGAAGCGGACAAGGTGTCGGCAGATTCCGCCGGTGTCATCAGCAGCATCAGTAAAGTCAGGATATACATGGCTGTAATATCGTATGGCAGCTGCGTCAGTCCCTGAAATCCCCTTCACGGCAGACGGCAGCGGGTACTGCCGCAGATTTTCACTGCGTTCCCTCTTCGTCCCTCGCGCAGCCTTCGTGCGTCCGGGAACCTCCGCCGGCACAAATTTAAGCATTGGAGACGGATTCACCAAATTTTGCTACTTTTGCAGAAATCCGCACACAGTGAGCCGTTTTACAATATGCATAGCGATGCTGGCCATTCTGGCCAATGCCTGCGGCAGAACACCTGCGGCAGACTTGTTCGATGTCATCCTGTATTCCCCGCTTGAGGCCGAAGGTTTCGAAATAGCGGGATCGGAAGGCTGCGACAGCAGGGTCATAAGGGTAAAGACAGCATGGCAGGGAGACGGCTCCGCCGGCATGAAGGACGGACAGAAAAGGCTGTCCGGGAAAGAACTGTTCATCGCCCGCAACGGCGAAACCCCGCCGGAAAGCTTCGAAGGGCAGGTACTTTACGGAGAGGCCGAAAGAATAGCCGCCATGTCATCCACGCATATTGCCATGCTGGATATCATAGGCGAAGTGTCCAGAGTCAAGGCCGTATCCGGTATGCGATTCATCTCGAACGGCTATGTCAGGGCTCACTGCGATTCCATAGCCGACATCGGAAACGAGGCTGACGCCGATTTCGAGGCTCTGGTATCATCAAAACCCGACATCGTACTGCTGTACGGGGTAAGTTCCGCCAGTCCTATGGAAAGCCGGCTCCGTTCTATAGGAATACCCTGCCTTTATATAGGAGAATATCTGGAAAGTACCCCCCTCGGAAGGGCCGAATGGGTGGTGGCCCTTGCGGAACTTGCCGGATGCAGGGAGAAAGGGGAAAAGGCATTCGAAGAAATCAAGGCCGGATACGATTCTCTGAAAGCCGCAGTGCCCGACAGCCTGCCGAGACCGAAAGTGATGCTCAATTCCCCATACGGGGATACATGGTTCATGGCTTCGCCGCAGTCTGCCATGGCCTCCATGATACGTGATGCCGGAGGCGAATATATATTCGACCGGATGCAGAAGCAGGGAGACGGCGGGACAAATTCCATGGAATCTGTCCCCGTGGACTTCGAGAGCGCATTTCTCATGGTATCCGAAGCCGATGTGTGGCTGAATGTAGGGCAGTACGGCTCCGCGGGACAGCTGACGAGGAACCGGCCAGAACTTTCGGCGGCGGAATGCGTCAGGGAAAGAAGGGTCTACAGCTGCGACAGGCGCATGAGCGACGGCGGAGGCAGTGATTTCTGGGAATCCGGGGCAGTACGCCCGGACCTCATACTTCACGACCTGATACGCATCCTGCATCCTGAACTCGAGGTGCCGGACATGGGGCATGGAGACAACCTGTATTATTACAGGCGGCTGGAATGATTCCCGCTGCTGTCATTATGGACGTCAGATGAGAGAAAAACGACATTACATGATATTGTGGACTGCCGGAGCCGTGCTTCTGGCTGCTCTTTTCGCGGCCGACATGATGACCGGGAGCGCAGGCATCAGAGCTGCCGACGTATGGAAAGCCATGGCAGGAGGCGATGTCCCTGAACAGACCCGGCTGATAGTGATGCAGATCAGGCTTCCGAAAACGGTTACGGCCCTTCTGGCCGGCATGGCCGTTTCGGTGAGCGGATTGCTGATGCAGACGCTTTTCCGCAACCCGTTGGCGGGGCCTTACGTACTGGGCATAAGTTCGGGGGCATCTCTCGGGGCTGCATTGTGCGTGCTCGGGACGTCGGCTTCAGCCGCTCTGGCCGGAAGTTCCGTCCTCGCTGCGGCAGGCATGGCGGGGGCGGCATGGGCAGGGGCGGCCGCCGTGCTGGGAATCATCGCTTTGGCAAGCAGGAAAATCGGGGACATAACTGTCATTCTGATTCTGGGCATGATGCTCGGGGCCGGGATAGATGCCGTCGTGCAGGTATTGCAGTTCATCAGTGACGAGCAGTCGCTGAAGGCTTATGTGATGTGGACTATGGGGTCTTTGGGGAATGTGTCGGGGGTGCGGCTCTGGCTTCTGGCGGCGGCTGTGCTGGCAGGGACGGGGATGGCTGCGGTTTCATGCAAGCCGCTGAATCTGCTGCTTCTGGGTGAGGGGTATGCCGCATCGTGCGGGACTGATGTCAGGAGGGTGAGGCTGACGGTGTATGCAGCCACGGTGCTGCTGGCCGGGACTGTGACCGCGTTTTGCGGGCCTGTGGGGTTCATCGGGCTGGCCGTGCCGCATCTGGCGAGGCTCGCAGCCGGGAATGCGGACCACAGGGTCCTCATCCCGGCTACACTCCTCTGCGGAGGAGTGCTGATGATGTCCTGCGACATCATCGCGCGTGCCGCCGCCATCCCCATCAACGCCGTCACCTCGCTGGCCGGCATACCGGTAGTCATCTGGATCATACTCAGACACCGCAGATGACAGCGCGGAAACGATAAAGACAGAACACAAAATGCTGGAAATTCAGAACCTCACCCTCGGATACGGGAAAAACATATTGCTCCGGAACATCTCGGCCCAAGCCTCCCCCGGAGAACTCATAGTCATAGCCGGCCGCAACGGCAGCGGCAAAAGCACCCTCATCCGGGCCATGACAGGCCTTCAGAAACCCCTCGCCGGCAGAATCCTGACGGACGGGATCGATATCGGCAGCCTGCCGAGGGAAACCGCAGCCAGAAAAGTATCTATCGTGAACACCGACAGAGTCCGGATACCTTGGCTGAAATGCCGCGATTTAGTGGCCTTAGGCAGGGCTCCGTGGACAGGATGGACCGGACGCCTCTCCGACAGGGACGAAGAAGCCGTCAGCGAAGCCCTCGAATCGACAGGAATGACAGACTTCGCCATGCGGTCCATGGACAGCATGTCCGACGGGGAATGCCAGAGAATCATGATCGCCCGCGCCTTGGCGCAGGACACCCCGCTGTTGGTCCTTGACGAGCCCACCGCATTTCTGGATCTGCCCGGCAGACATCAGATCACTGCCCTGCTGGCCAGACTGGCATCGGAAAAAGGGAAGACCGTGATTTTCTCCACCCACGACATCGGCATTGCCCTGCAGAGGGCAGACAGATTCTGGATTCTGGACAGAGACGGGCTTATTGTCCGGAACGCGGCTGAAGCCGCAGCGGACATCATGGAGATTTTCGGCATTCAGGAAATATGAAAACGGCCCGGCGACCGGAAAGGCCTCAACTGCCCGGTTCCGGCTCTGCGGGACGGACGATCCTGACAGCCAGTTCGTACAGCAGGTACAGCGGGACAAAGACAAGCATCAGTGAAAACGGATCCCCTGTAGGCGTGATGACAGCGGCGAGAACCAGCAGGACAACGATGGCGTGACGACGGTAATTCTGCAGAAATTCGCGGTGCAGTATGCCGAGGCGGGACAGCAGCCAGGCAAGGAGGGGAAGCTCGAAGATTACCCCCATGATGAAGACCATGCCGAGAAAATTGCTCATGTACGAGGTCATGGAAATCTGATTCACGATAGTCTGGCTCACCTGGTATTCCGCGAGGAAGCGGAAGGTAAACGGGAAGATGATGCAGTAGCCGACGGCACAGCCGAGGTAGAACATGAAGGTGCCGGCAAAAAATGCATGGCTCACTGATTTTTTTTCGGAACTGTACAGGGCCGGACTGACGAATTTCCACAATTCATAGACTATATAGGGAAAGAGCGCCACTAAAGACAGCCAGAACGAAGTGGAAATGTGGGTCATGAACTGCGAGGCGACATTGATGTTTATGATGTCGACATGGAAGCCGTCATCTGAAAAGTCCGGGAAAAAGGGGATGGCGTTTCCCATGGAGGCGAACCATCTGTAAATGAAGAAGTCCGATGTCGTCGGACCGAGAATCAGGGTATCGAAGATATGCGGCATGGCCAGAAATGAGGCCACGACAAGAATGACCAGGACTATGGCTATCCTGATCAATGCCCATCGGAGCACTTCCAGATGATCCCAGAAGGACATCTGCACTTCTCCGTGAGTCTGTTCCGCAGAAAGATCTTGTCCCTTTCCAGACATCCGGAGACTTATTTCCGGTCGGTTTCCTCGGATTTTGCCGGTTCAGTTTCAACTTTCCCGGAAGACGTCTCGGATTTCGTCCCGGAAACAGGCGTATTCAGTTCTTTCTCGACTTCCGTCATGCCCTCCTTGAAGCTCTTGACGCCCTTGCCGAGACCTTTCATAAGCTCGGGAATTTTCCTGCCGCCGAAAAAAAGCAGCACGACCAGAGCGATGAGGACTATCTCCCAAACGCCTATATTGCCCAAAAAAAGAAATTTTTCCATCTTGTCAGTCTGTTTTCTGTCAATTTTGCCAAAGTTAGCATTTCTTTTCGAAATGCCAATTCGTTTAATTTTTCTATTTTTGCCCCTGTAATATCCACAGAAATGAACAGGAGCATAATCACCGTGGTCGGCAAGGATACTGTCGGCATCATTGCCAGGGTATGCACATACCTGGCAGAAAAGGACATAAACATTCTGGACATCACACAGACCATCGTCCAGGGGTATTTCAATATGATGATGATAGTGGACACCGGAAGCATTTCGGAGGATTTCCATCAGCTGTCCGCCGATCTGGAGACGCTCGGAACTGAAATAGGTGTCCAGATCAAGTGTCAGCGGGAAGAAATTTTCGAAAAGATGCACAGAATATAAGGCAGGGCGTATGATCAACATAAACGAAGTCATCGAAACTAACCTGATGATCGAGAAAGAGAACCTCGATGTCAGGACCATCACTGTGGGCATAAGCCTTCTGGACTGTGCCGGCGACACCGTCGGTGAAGTCTGCGCCAAAATAAAAGAAAAGATCGTCAGGGTGGCCGGGAAACTGGCGGAGACGGCCGAAAACATCGCCATGGAATACGGGGTGCCTATAGTGAACAAGAGAATCTCCGTCACCCCGATTTCGCTCGTCGGGGCTTCCGCCTGCAAGACTCCACAGGATTATGTGCAGATTGCAGAAACCCTCGACGAGGCTGCAGGAGCCGTAGGGGTCAACTTCCTCGGCGGATATTCCGCAATCGTGTCCAAGGGGATGACCCGTAGCGACAGGCTGCTCATAGAATCCATCCCTGAGGCTCTGGCGAAAACGGAAAGGGTGTGCAGTTCGGTGAATGTAGGCAGCACGAAGACCGGCATAAACATGGATGCGGTCCGTCTGATGGGTGAAATCGTAAAGAAAACCGCCGAGGTCACCGCTGACAGGGACTCGCTGGGCTGCGCCAAGCTGGTGGTGCTCTGCAACGCGCCAGATGACAATCCTTTCATGGCGGGAGCCTTCCATGGAGTAACGGAAGCCGATGCCATCATAAATGTGGGCGTAAGCGGCCCCGGAGTAGTGAAACATGCTCTGGAAAGCGTTCGCGGGGCATCTTTCGAAGTTCTGTGCGAGACCATCAAGAAAACGGCGTTCAAGATCACCCGTGTGGGACAGCT
>CALUUA010000009.1 GCA_944323845.1 uncultured Bacteroidales bacterium | reverse complement strand
GATATTCCAGAGAAATTTTGTACCTTAGCCATGCAGATTAATTTTTGCGATACCTCCAAATTTGGCTTTTCCAGGGCGGTTGGGGGTATTCTTTTTATCTTTAGCTAAGATAAAAATTTTATATTACATTGGCAATCAATTCTTTATAAAGTTTTATTCTTTTTACGACAGTCCCTAAATACATTTGCGCACCTCTTGTCTTTTTCGTATCTTTGTGATTTGAACCATATTCGGTATCAAATGAGCAAGAAATCAATAATCATTTGCCTGTCGATAATCGGCGTCTTTCTGATTGTCGTGGCGGCAGCGGTAAGCCTTCTTTATTCCGGCACAGGCCGTACTAAAGACAGTGTGGCTGAAAACCGCCAGTTCATGCTCCTGTCAGCTGTCCCTTCCGATGCATCCGCTGTCCTCAAATATGAGGATATGTCTTCTATGCTGAAGTGTATCGTGTCCGGGGAGTCGTCCATGCATTTTTTTACGGCCGGACGGGGGGATGCAGGCAGCATGGCATCCTTTCTGGAAGATATCGGCTCTTCTTCATCCCTTTATGGCGGGCTTATGGACTGCCCTTCCGTCCTTTCGGTCCATGATTTGGGCAAGTCCGTCTCGCTTCTTCTGATAGATGCCGGCAAGTCGGGAGCGGAGTCCTCGGAACAGGTGTCCGCCTTTCTGTCGGCCGCACAGAAAGCCGGCATGGCGGCAGTGTATGCAGACGGCCATGATTATGCTCCTGTCGGAAGTCCTGTCAGAAAACGGTCTCTGATACTTGTATCGCCTTCGGATATTCTGGTGGAATCGGCCTTGAGGCATCTTAAGTCGGAAGTATCCGTCCTTGACAGGGCCGGAGTCCCT
The DNA here is from genome assembly GCA_944323845.1 of uncultured Bacteroidales bacterium. GTDB lineage: Bacteria > Bacteroidota > Bacteroidia > Bacteroidales > UBA932 > Cryptobacteroides. Next base: position 81,588 of record CALUUA010000009.1, on the reverse strand, counting down.
GAAACCGTGATGAAGGCTTCAGCCGGAAACATGGTCATTGTCCCGGATTCCGGGACAACAGATCTGGCATCGCATGTCCTGAAGGGGAGTTCCGGGAAGACGGCAGGTTTTATTTCCGATTTTGCCGGCTGTGCAGCATTTGAGATATCGGCATATGGTCCCGAAAGGCTTGCGTTGAAAGGAAAGGCATATTCCGACGGGAGGCAGGATGATTTCATGAACATATATTCCGGAATCGGTCCGGCTTCAGCGGCAATATCGTCCGTCTTGCCGTCTTACACCATATTTGCGGCTTCTGTTCCTCTCGATGACGTACAGGCTTATCTGGATGCTTATCTGAAATTTGCCGGTACGCGCACCCTTGTCAGGAATATCGAATCGGAGCGGAGCCGTCTGAAGAAAGCCTCAGGTTATGATCCGGCTGACTGGGCTGCGGCTCTGGGACTGAAAGAAGTGGCTGTCGCCGGATTCAAGGTGGGAGGCAAACTGGAGAAAGTCATTCTCGCCAGACTCGGCAGGGTAAATTTCCCTGTATTGTTCAAGGGCATTACAGACGTCGCTGAAGATGACTTCGAGGACCTCATCAGGCCTTATGCATACAAGGGATATCTGTCTTCGCTTTTCGGAAATCTCTTTTCCGCGGAGGACGAATCCTCTTTCATCGTACATGACGGATGGCTTATCGCCGGGAGCAGGAATGCCCTGTCCGAGTACACGGAAGGTCGGGCTACAGAATATCCGCTTTCTGCATTTTTCTCTGATGCTTCAGTGGAAGACAAGCTCTCGGGAAAGAATTCATATTTTGTCTCGTATCTTTCTCTGACGGAGGATGCCGGATATGTCTCATCCGTATTTTCGCCTGCTTTTCTGAAAGGTATCATGGCCTCGACGGAGGATATTTCGTATGAACCTGCGTTCTTCACCGTGCACGAAGACAAATCCGGGCTGAACCTGAATCTGGACATCTTCAGGACCACTGTCCTGAAAAGTCAGGCCCCTACATTCGAACGGGATACTGAAGTGATTATACCGGAAGGGCCTTTCAGGGTCAAGAATTCGGGAACAGGGAAGTGGAATCTGTTCTACCAGCAGGAGAACCTTTATCTCTGTCTTCAGGAAGAGGGCGGCAAAGGGCTATGGGGAGTTCCGTTCGACGCCCCTATATGCGGATGCGCCCAGACTGTGGACTATTTTGCAAACGGAAAGCTGCAGATACTCTTTGCCTCCGGTTCCAGACTTCACTTAATAGACAGGCTCGGGCGTTTCGTGAATCCGTTCCCTGTGGAGCTGGGCAAACCGGTGCTGGTCGGGCCGGACGTTTATGATTTCTCCGGAAGAAGAAAGTACAATGTGATGATTCTCCACACCGACAATACCATCGAGATGTATAATCTTCAGGGAAGAAGGCCGCCTCAGTGGAAGACCATTACCGCAGCAGAGACCATAAAGGGCTTGCCTGAACGCATCAAGGTAGGCGGCAGCACCTATTGGGTCGTCCGTACTTCCATCCAGACTCTCATTTTCGGATTCTACGGAGGAGAGCCGCTGACGGATTTTTCAGGAGACAGGATGATAAGGCCAGACAGCGAGGTGACACCTGCAGGTGACGGGTCGGTGGAAGTCCTCTGCTATGACGGCAGGAAACATACTGTCAGACTTACAGGAAAATAAGATTCTTGACATATTTATTTTGCACATTAAACTTAAAGCAATGATTGAATTCAAATCAGTAAACAAACTCTACGAGGAGAGTTTCAGAAAAAACTGGGATCGTCCCGCATTATCGAACTATCAGGGCGTGACCCTTCATTATCGTGACGTGGCCCGCAGGATAGCCAAGATGCATATCATGTACGAGAAATGCGGTCTCAAGAAAGGCGACAAGGTCGCCATCTGTTCCAGAAACCAGGCGAACTGGGGCGTTTCTTTCCTTTCTGCATTGACCTATGGAGCTGTTCCTGTGCCTATCCTTCATGAATTCAAGGCCGGAAATATCCATCATCTGGTAAACCATTCGGAAGCGAAGATCCTATTCGTGGATGATGTGGTCTGGGAGGGCCTCACCGAGACGGAAATGCCTGCACTCGTGGCAGTAATCCAGATCAGCACCTTTGCTTTCCTTTATACGAAGAATGATGACATAAAGGTTATCAGGGAACATCTGAACGAGTATTTCGGACAGAAATATCCGAGAAATTTCACCCCTGAAAGCATTGACTATTATGAAGATTCGGCTGATGAGCTGGCGCTCATCAATTACACTTCCGGAACTTCCGGATTCTCGAAGGGCGTGATGATTCCGTACAGGGCACTGTACTCGAACATCAAGTTCGCAATGGGTGTGCTGCCGATGATCAACGAGACATCAAACGTGGTGGCCATGCTTCCTTCAGCGCACATGTACGGAATGATGTTCGAACTGCTTTTCGAGCTTACAGTGGGCACTCATGTGCATTTCCTGACCAGAGTGCCGAGCCCGAAAATCATCATGCAGGCTCTCGCTGAGGTTAAGCCGGATATAGTCATCGCAGTTCCTCTGATCATAGAGAAGGTCTACAAGTCGAAGCTGAAACCTCTTCTCGACAAGGCAGGCATCAGGTTCCTGTCCCATGTTCCTGGTCTGAACCAGATGCTCATGAAGAAAATCCGGACGGAGCTTGTGGCTGCATTCGGCGGCAAGTTCGAGGAAATCATCATAGGCGGAGCTGCATTCAACAAGGAAGTGGAGTCTTTCTTCAAGAAAATAAACTTCCCGTTCACGGTCGGCTACGGAATGACGGAATGCGCTCCTATAATTTCTTATGATGACTGGAAGACGAACCGGGAATTTTCATGCGGCAAGACAGCCCCTAATATGGAAATCAAGATAGATTCCCCTGATCCGGAGACGGTACCGGGAGAAGTGCTGGTGAAAGGTATGAACGTTTTCCTCGGGTATTACAAGAACGAGGAGGCTACGCAGTCTGCATTCACCCCGGACGGATGGTTCCACACGGGAGATATGGGCGTAATGGACAAGGACGGTTATCTGTATCTTCGCGGACGTTCGAAATGCATGATTCTCGGACCGTCAGGCCAGAATATCTATCCTGAGGAAATCGAATGCGTGCTCAATAACATGCACTATGTGGTGGATTCTCTGGTCATAGAGGATCATGGCGGCCTGACTGCCTTGATTTATCCGGATTTCCATCAGGCTGAGTCTGACGGTCTGGACAAGGATGCCCTTATACAGGACCTGAACACTTCCCTGACCGTAGTCAACAAGGAGCTTCCGAACTATGCCCGCATAGCCAAGATAGAGGTGATGCCGGAAGACTTCGAGCGGACCCCTAAGAGAAGCATCAAGAGGTATCTCTATCAGAGATAGTCAATATGGAGAAATTCGACCATAGTTACCTGCAGATGGCTGCCATATGGGCTCAGAACTCTTACTGCAAACGTCGCAAGGTCGGAGCCCTTATAGTCAAGGACAGGATGATAATATCGGACGGCTACAACGGCACGCCGTCCGGTTTTGAAAATATTTGCGAGGATGAGACAGGCGTTACTAAGCCATATGTGCTTCATGCCGAGGCTAATGCCATCACAAAGGTGGCAAAATCAGGAAACAGCAGTAAGGGCGCCACATTGTATGTGACAGCCTCGCCATGTCTCGAATGTGCCAAGCTCATAATTCAGGCGGGAATCACGCGGGTCGTCTACAAGGACGAATACCGTCTGACTGACGGCGTGGATTTGCTGCGGAAGGCAGGCATAGAAGTGGAAAAGGTGGATTGAAGATGAACAACAGGTCATATACGGCACTGACAGCTTTGCTGGGTGTCATTCTGGGAGTGCTTGCGACATTGCTGGCGGTAAGGATTGCCGGCAGCAACAAGAAATTCGACGGCGACTATAACCGTTGGCGGAAGCTGAATCTGATACTTCAGGAGGTGGAACGGAATTATGTCGATACCATAGACATGAAGTCGATGACGGATGCGGCCGTTGTGGCTGCTCTGGCTGAACTCGACCCTCATACCGTGTATCTGCCCCCTGTCCAGCTGGAGGCATCCGAGACTGAACTTGCCGGGAATTTCGAAGGTATCGGCATACAGTTCAATGTGCCTAATGACACGGCCATTGTCCTCGGGGTCATTCCTGGGGGACCGTCTGAAAAGGCCGGACTTCTTCAGGGAGACAGGATCATAAAGGTGGATACTGCCGTCATAGCCGGCAACAAGACTCCGCAGGACAGCATGGTGGCCAAAATGAAGGGGCCGGCAGGTTCGAAGGTGAAGATAACTGTCAGCAGGGACGGCTCGATGATTCCGTTTGAGATTACGCGTGGCAAGATACCTGTCCATTGCGTGGATGCCGCATTCATGATCAACGACACCACCGGCTATATCCGGCTGTCGAAATTTACCAGAACTACTTATCAGGAATTTTCCGCCGCTACGGAAAAACTCCTTGCTTCGGGCATGACCAGACTCCTGTTCGACCTGAGGGACAATACCGGAGGCTATTTCGATCAGGCCTTTCTGGTGTGCAATGAATTTCTCGGGAAAGGAGATCCCATAGTGTATATGGAAGGGCTGCACAGGCCGCGTCAGGACTTCGAGGCAGACGGTTCCGGAAAACTTCAGGACATAGATCTGGAGGTGCTTATAAACGAGTCATCGGCGTCGTCAAGCGAGATTTTCGCGGGTGCCGTGCAGGACAATGACAGGGGAGTGATTATCGGCCGCCGTTCTTATGGGAAAGGACTGGTCCAGGAGCCGGTAAACTTCACGGACGGGTCAGGAATCAGACTTACAGTCTCCAGATTCTATACTCCGTCCGGAAGATGTATCCAGAAGCCGTATTCCGATGATTATGCATACGACATCTATGAGAGGTATGCCCATGGCGAGATGACAGATGCGGACAGCATGAAAGTGGACAGGTCGCAGGAGTTCCATACCAGAGCCGGCCGGACTGTATATGGCGGCGGCGGTATAATCCCGGACATTTTCGTGCCGATGGACACTACAAAGGCCAGTGATTTCTTCATACAGGCGAACAGGAAGTCTCTCCCGGTGCGTTTCGCTTCGGCCATGTTCGACAGATACCGGAAGACGCTGACTTCTATAGACGATTTCAAGTCGCTGGAAAGATACCTGAATGCTCTTGACCTTAAATCCAAGTTCCTGTCGTATGCAAGAGCCGAAGGCGTGGTAATGAAACCGTCGGAAGAGCATGATTTCGATGTTTACATGATGCCGCAGATCAAGGCTCTGGTAGGGCGATATTCAAAGCTGGAGGATGAGGCATTCTACAGATTTTATCTGGAGATAGACGATGTGGTCGAAGCTGCGTTGAACAATGCTATTGAGCTATGAACCTGTAGACTATTTCGCCGAATTGTCTTTTAGGGGCTGTCGTGGACGCTGTAAAGCGGGATAAACGCGCAGCCCTTTTTGCATATTCTCTCAGACATCTGTCTTCCGAGGAGAATTCCTCCACTATTTCAGCGTTATCTACTGTTCCTGACTGGCTGACAGTGATACGTACTGTCACATCGCCGCCGCCCATGCACCTGTATGCAGGTACGGACAGGCTGACAGCTTTCCTTCCGTCGAGAGAATAGGACACTACGGACGGTCCTGAATATACTTTTGCTCCGGCATTCTGCTCGGGTTCGTATGCCTCCGGCAAGGCTGCATAGTCCCCGCTGTTGTCGATTTCCCGGGCGAAGGCTCCGCTTTTAAGGTTTTCTGCAAGTCTTTCGGCCTCTCTGTACAGCTGTTCGACGTCAGTGTTCCTGTCATCTTTCAAATAGGAAGTGCCGGCGTCCACGGCAATATTCCTGATTTCTTCCTGCCGGTTTTCCTGAATTGCGGCAGCCCCTGCCGCCGCAATCATTTCATCGAGTCTGTCGCTGATGCTTTCCCTGAATGACGCCTGCGCCTCTTCCATTTCTCTCTGCTCGATGTCAGAAAAGTCTATCAGATAAGAGTTTTCGCCTTTGACGGCCGTGGCTATTTGGGAGACAAGCAATACTATAAGCAGACCGAGATGGATGATCACGGTCAGGTACATTCCAGATTTGTCTTCCTTGGAGATTCTCACTTCCTTCCGGCGCTAGTTCTTATGGTGCAAGGCTTTCTCGATGGTGGCCGAAATGATGTCTATCGCTACTTTGTTGTGTCCTCCCTGAGGGATGATGATATCAGCGTATCTCTTGCTCGGTTCTATGAACTGGAGATACATCGGCTTCACTGTCTTTGTGTACCGTTCGATTACCTTTTCAACGGTTTTCCCGCGCTCAAGTATGTCTCTGGCCATTACGCGCATGAGCCTGTCATCATCGTCAGCGTCCACGAATATCTTTATGTCCATCTGGTCGCGCAGCTCGGCGCAGGTGAAGATAAGTATTCCTTCGATGATTATGACATCGGCCGGCCTGACTGTGACTGTCTCTGTCTGCGATCTGGAGCATGTCAGGTAGGAATATACGGGCTGTTCGATCGTCTTGCCATCTTTCAGGGCCCTCAAGTGTGCGTTGAGAAGGGCGAAGTCGATGGAGTCAGGATGGTCGAAATTCACTTTCTGCCGTTCTTCCAGTGGAAGATGGCTGGAATCCTTATAGTATGAGTCCTGGGGTATGATGACCACCTTTTCCTTCAGCTGTCTGGTTATGGCCTGAACGACCGTGGTCTTGCCAGAACCTGAACCGCCTGCAATTCCTATCACTAACATTTCATTCAGTCTTTCTGTCAATACTCAGCATTCTTCGGTGTCCTCGGGAACGGTATCACATCCCTGATGTTGCTCATTCCGGTGACGAAGAGGAGAAGCCTTTCGAATCCGAGCCCGAATCCGCTGTGCGGGGCGGAACCGAAGCGTCTGGTGTCAAGATACCATTCGAGTGTGCTACGGCTCATGCCGAGTTCGGAAATTCTGGCCTCCAGCTTTTCCAGAGAAGATTCCCTTTCCGAGCCTCCTATGATTTCCCCGATTTTCGGGAAAAGGACATCCATGCCTCTGACAGTCTTTCCGTCAGCGTTCTGTTTCATGTAGAACGCCTTTATATCCTTAGGATAATCCGTCATGATGACAGGTTTCCTGAAATGCTTTTCGACCAGATATCTTTCGTGTTCGCTCTGGAGATCCACGCCCCAGCTTACAGGAAACTCGAATTTTTCTCCGGATTCTTCAAGTATCTTTATGCCTTCAGTGTATGTCAGCCTGACAAAAACGGTCTTGACGACGCTTTCAAGCCTTTCTATAAGTTCCTTGTCGAACATGTCGTTCAGGAAGCGGATGTCGTCCATACAGTTTTCCAGAGCATACCTGACTAAATATTTTATGAAATCTTCGGCCAGATCCATATTGTCCTCGATCTCGTAGAAAGCCATTTCAGGCTCTATCATCCAGAATTCTGCCAGATGTCTCGGAGTATTTGAATTTTCAGCCCTGAAAGTAGGTCCGAAGGTGTATATTTCACCCAGGGCCATGGCTCCAAGCTCACCTTCAAGCTGTCCGCTTACAGTCAGGCTTGTCTGCTTCCCGAAGAAATCCAGGGAATAGTCGATATGGCCGTCTGCGGTGCGTGGCGGGTTTTCCATGTCCAGAGTCGTGACCTGGAACATTTCGCCGGCGCCTTCGCAGTCAGATGCGGTTATGATGGGAGTATGGAGATATACGAATCCCTTGTCGTTGAAATATTTGTGTATGGCGAAAGCCATGGCGTGCCTTATTCTCAGGACAGCTCCGAAAGTGTTGGTCCTCGGCCTGAGGTGAGCTATCGAGCGCAGGAACTCCATGGAGTGACCTTTCTTCTGGAGAGGGTAGGTGTCAGGATCGGCTTCACCGTAGACCGTGATTTCCCTGGCCTGGATTTCCACTTTCTGACCGCTTCCTACGGACTCTACCAGATCTCCCCTTACGCATATGCATGCGCCGGTAGTGATTTTCTTCAGCAATTCATCTTCGAAAGATGAAGTTTCCACCACAATCTGGATATTGTTTATAGTCGAGCCGTCGTTAAGTGCTATGAAAGCTATGTTCTTGTTTCCTCTCTTCGTCCTTACCCAGCCTTTTGCTATGACTTCATGTCCGGGTTCGCTTTTAAGCAGATCTTTGACTTTGGTCCTCATGATTCTAACACTGATTTTGATTCAAAGATATAACATTCTCGTCATTCAGCCAATATTTTCCCTTTAATATCTGTGTTGTCGTACCGGCCTCCGAAACGCTCGGCACCTTTCCCTATGGCATATACCGGGACAGGCCCTCCAGTATGTCCGTTAGATGTCCAGCCTATGTGCCCCTTGGCGTTGAGCGATCTGTTCATCTCCTCGTCCAGCTTGTCTTCACGGCCGGATGCTGTCCATACGCTGTCCATTACCTCCCAGTTCAGGTTAACTTCACCTCTGGTTTCAGTCGCGCCGAGGGTTATACCTCCTGTTTCATGATCTGCCGTCACCAGAATGAGTGTTTCATCGGGATGCTCGTAATAAAATTCCAGAGCCGTTTCCACGGCCTTGCCGAGCTTCAGTACGCTTTCTATCATCGGCATGGTCCTGTTCGCATGTGCTGCCCAGTCTATTTCGCCCTGTTCGTACATGATGAAGAACGGAGATTCGTCCCCGAAGAAGCTGATGCATTTTTCCAGCATTTCTCCGGAAGATATGTCCTTGCCGGGAGCTTGTCCTACAGTGGAATAGGTCTTGGCTTCGGTACCTTTTGACTGTTCCTGGCAGAGTACGATTTTGCCTGCGCCTTCAGCGACAGCCTCTTCATACTCCTTCTCCCCGAAACATACTGCATATCCGGATTCTTCCAGCATTTCTTCGCTTCCGGTGCGGTTTCCGTCTTTCCCGAAATAGTCTATGAAGCCGGAGCCCCCGAGAAAGTCATACCCGCTCTCCGGTATCTCTGCCGTGATTCCGTAGTAGTCGTGTCTGCTGCAGTTGTGGGCGTAGAATGCTGCCGGGGTGGCATGATTTACAGGGACAGAACTCAGGATACCTACCTTGTATCCTCTGTCTTTCAGAATTTTGGCTACACTTGTGAGTGTGTCGCCTTCCGCATTTATTCCCAACCATCCGTTGTTCGTCTTTTCCCCGCAGCTGATTGCTGTCCCGGCTGCCGAAGAACAGGTCACGTTGTTATTGGCCGAATACGTTTCGGCCATCCCGAGAACCGGAAATTCGGTGAATGAAACTTGTCTGAACCCGTTTTCGCCGTCCAGATAGGCCAGATACGACTCTGCCGTCGCTACATGCGTCGCCCCCATGCCGTCTCCGATAAAGAGAAAGATGTATTTTGCAGGTTTGCGGTTAATGTCAGCGTTCCGGTTCCCGCCGAGGTTGACCATTGCGAAGCCTGCTATCAGCAGCAGCGCTCCGAATATCAGTCCTATGACAACGTTTTTCCTGATTTTTTTCATATTCTGTATTTTCTGTTTCCGACCGCGCAAATTTAGTGTTTTTTCCGCTAAAAAATAAAGAGGAAAATCAAAACGATTTTCCTCTTTACAACTGTTGTTATCCTGCCTTGAATCACTCTGCGGATTTTCTGGCAGCGTACATGATCTTCAGTGCAGAGCATCTTCTGAGTTCCTGCTTTACGTCAGTGATGATACCCATCCTGACATCTGCATCAGCTCTGATTGATACGGTCATATACTGTCTGTCCACTTCGCTCATCGCATCGCGTTCTGCTGCGATGAAGTCGCGGATTTCGTCAACTGTCTTGAAAGAATCGTTCAGCTGGATACGTGCATCTGTACCATACATCCTCTGGAGAGAGGCGATAGGCGAACCTATGTTTATGTATGAAGTCAGGTCCTTGCGTTCGAGCTTTGCCACTTCAGAGGCTTCCGGAAGGCTGACCATGACCTTGTTTTCAGTTTCACGCATACTTGTCGTCACCATGAAGAAGAACAGAAGCATGAACACAATATCTGACATTGACGCGGTGGTCAATCCCGGAACTTCCTTTTTCGAATTTTTATTTCCGAATTTTGCCATAATCTGTTCTCCTTATTAGTTTTTAGAGACATCCTTAGGTTCTGCCTCAGAGATGTTCTGAGGTATAGCCTCCCTGACAATCCTCTGCTGGTCCGTATTCAGGTTCAGATATGCTTTCCCGAAGTGCGCCTTAGCGAACTCATCCCTGAGTTCGTTGACAGCCTTGACAAGCTCATTCTGAACTGCTATATAAGCCTTGTAGCTCGTACCACGGTCGTTCTGCAGGGAAATGATGCCCTTTGACACGTTATAAGTGCCGAATCCTTCGATTTCCTTCGGGCTTCTTTCCGGAAGATCCGGATCGTTGTTAGGGTTTACAAGGAATTCCTTTACTTTGTCTTTCAAAAAGCTGACGTCCATAGGTTCATTACCGGCGAACAGCCTGTCAGCAGAATTGATCCTCACGATGATGATGTTTCTTCTGTTGACTTTCTGGTCCTGCACCTCCTGATTTTCATCAGGTATAGGCGGAAGACGACGCTGCAGTCCCGAATCCTGATTCATGGTAGTGGTCATCAGGAAGTATGAGAGCAGCAGGAATGCTATGTCCGCTGATGATGCTGAATTTAATTCTGGAGTCTTCTTAGACATGGTATTCTTTATTTATTGCGTATTGCATTATATATTCCACCACCTATGATGGCCAATACTGTTACTGCGCACAATATATAGGTGAGGTTCAGCACTGTGTCTGTAAGTTTCAGAGTCAGGTGACTTACTTCCGGACCTATATATCCCTGGGCAGGCGCTCCTGAAGACAGCATGTAGACAGCTCCTACCACGACCACGACAGCCACAAGCTCGATCCCTATCTTGATGAGATTCTTAGGGTTGTTGATTGCGCTGATGGCTATTCCGAAAAGGAGGGCCGCTGCTATGCCTACTATCATCAGGACGTAAGCCCAGTAGAAAAGGGTGTTTACAGAGGCGTCATTGAAGCCTACTGCGTAGCCCCACACTGTTATGCCGGCGCTGACTGTCATCAGAACCACTAACAGTATCCTTACTATTTTCTCGAATTTGCTGGATGACATTGTCTGCTATTTTTTATTCTCATATTTAACCAGAATATCTACAAGAGAGATGGATGCATCTTCCATGTCGATGGAGAGCGAATCAATTCTCGATACGATGTAGTTGTAGAATACCTGGAGAATAATGGCGACGATCAAACCGCCGACCGTAGTGATCAATGCGACTTTCATACCTCCTGCCACAACGTTAGGAGAGATATCGCCGGCTGCCTGGATGGCGTCGAATGCCTGCACCATACCTACAACGGTTCCGAGGAATCCGAGAGATGTAGAAAGGGCGATGAAGAGGGCGATCCAGGTCAGACCGCTTTCCATGAGGCTCATCTGGACTGAACCGTATGAAACTACAGTCTTCTCTACTACTTCTACACCCTGATCCATGCGGAGGAAGCCCTGATAGAAGATGCTGGCCACAGGTCCGCGGGTAGTGCGGCATACTTCTTTGGCTGCTTCTACGCCGCCTTCGTTGAGGGCAGTCTCGATCTTTTCAAGGAGTTTCTTGGTGTTGGTCTTCGAGAAGCTCAGGTAGAGGATTCTCTCGATAGAGATGGCAAGACCGAAGATAAGGCACAGGATGATTGAAGCCATGAAGCCAGGACCACCTTCGATGAATTTGGTCTTCAACTGCTGGTGGAGCGGAATCTCGCTCTGACCTGCCTGGAATGGATTGGCTTCTGTTGCAGTTGTAACCTCTTCTGTAGCTGCAGCTGAATCAGGAACAGCAGTAGTGTCGTTCTGGGCTGCTGCAACCTGGGCGGTGAAAGCCATCATTGCAATAGTTGCAAGTGATATGAAAAAATTTTTCATAATTGTTTGTGTGTGTTTAATTAATAATGTATTTGTTTGTTATAATTCATCTAAAGGGCCGGTCTTCGCAGGAAGCCTGTGATTCCCTAAAATCCGGTGCAATTTAGCAAATAATTTTTACATGACAATAATTATTTCGTTATTTCTCCCCTGAGGTTTTCATCCAGCTGACGGATGACTTCCGTGTTGCTCTCCGACTTGCCCATCAGGAAGAAAAGCTTTGCCAGCATTCCTTCCGTGCTGCTGTCGTATCCGCTCTTGACTCCGGCTTCTTCGAGCTTCTTGCCGGTGGCGTACAGATCCATGTTTACCGAGCCGGCAAGGCATTGCGTCACGTTGACGATTATCTTGCCCATGCTGACGCTTTCCCTTACCATGTCGAGGAACCACTGTCTGGAAGTCGCGTTTCCGGAACCGTATGTCTCGATGATGACGGCTCTCGTCCCTTCTCCGCACAGGATATTCCTGACAACGCCCGGAGTAATGCCCGGGTGGAGTTTCAGTATGGACACTCTGGTGTCGAGGCTCTTGTGGAATACAGGCCTGCGGCTCCAGTCGGAAGGCCGCATGATGATTCCGGCGTTGTATCTGATGTTGATGCCAGCCTCGGCGAGGGGCGGCAGATTTTCCGATCTGAAGGCCCTGAAACTCTCGGAACTGACTTTCGTGCTCCTGTTTCCTCTCATGAGCATGTTTCCGAAACATATGCAGACCTCGGGAACCATGGCATGGCCGCTGCTGTCTTTGGCGGCTGCGATTTCCACGGCTGAAATCAGGTTTTCCTTTCCGTCTGTCCGAGCTACGCCCACAGGAAGCTGGCTGCCGGTGAAGATGACCGGCTTGGTCAGCCCTTCGATCATGAAACTCAGGGCGGAAGCCGAGTAGGCCATGGTGTCGGTGCCGTGCAGTATCACGAAGCCGTCGTAGGAGTCATATCTGCTTTCTATCAGGCGTACAAGCCCCTGCCATGATGCCGGTTCGATGTCGGCGGAATCTATTACCGATTCCGCAGTGCAGGAGTCTATCCTGTATGCGAATTTGCCGAGTTCCGGCACTTCTTCCAATATCTGGGAGAAGTCGAACGGTTTCAGTGTCTGCTCCACGGGGTCGGCTTTCATCCCTATGGTACCTCCTGTATAGATGAGCAATATGGAGGATCTTTCAGCGCTGCTCTCAAAATTGAATTTCATTTCTGTTGAAGGTTTCAGATTCCGAAAAGCCTTTCTGCGTTTTCCGTGGTCACCTGCGCCACTTCTTCGATGCAGATGCCTTTCTGTTCGGCTATTTTCCGGGCAATGAACGGAATGTAGCTGCTTTCGTTCCTTTCTCCCCTGTGCGGGGCAGGGGTCAGGTAAGGTGAGTCCGTTTCAAGCACTATCCTGTCTATGGGGATATCCTTTACGGTCTCCGCGATGGAAGCCTTCCTGAATGTGACGACCCCTCCGATCCCTACGAGCCAGTCCCCGAGAGAGCATATCCGCCTGAAAGTCTCCCTGCTGCCGCTGAACGCATGGAACACGCCCCGCGGAGAAAGATTCCTGCATCGCTCCAGAACATTGAAGATAAGCTCCGTGGCATCTCTGGAATGTATGATCACAGGCAGATTCATGCGGCAGGCGAGGCGGATCTGATATTCGAACGCCTCTTCCTGCTCCTTCACGAATTCCTTTGACCACCAGCAGTCCATGCCGATTTCCCCTATGGCGCAGATCTTTCTTCCCGCCATGCTCTCGATTTCTTCAATTTCCTGCCTCCAAAGGCTGTTTACGGACGTGGGATGAAGTCCGAGACAGGAGAATACACGACCCGGAAATTTGCCGGCAAGGCTGAACATGGCCTGCCTCGAGCTGCTGTCTATGTCCGGAAATACCAGTTTTTCCACTCCGTTATCGAAAGCCCGGGCCACGGCCGCTTCCGCATCGTCATGAAACTGTTCGTCGTAAAGGTGAGTGTGCGTATCTATGTAGTACATGCCTGGAAAATAGCTGTCAGGCAAATTTAAGCATTTTTTCCTTTTATCGAGCACCGTTTCATGAGGTCGATACTGATGAAACCGTCATTTTCCAGAATGCCGGCGAGCCCGGCAATCCTCTTGTAGTCCATTCCTGTGGCTTCCGCCAATTCCTGCAGGCTTATTCTCCTGAATTTCTTTATTGCCAGCAGGATTCCGGCTATTTCGTCTATCTGTCCGGGAGAGATCTTGCCTGAATAATGCACGGCTGCCGCCTCTTCGATCCTGAAAGTCTTTTTCCTGAACTCATATCCGAGACTTTCAGTCAGGTTCTTTTCCGAAGTTATCGGAATGGCGGTTCCCGAACGGATGAGGGCGTTGCACCCGGCTGACATAATGTCATCTGCACGTCCCGGCAGGGCATATACGTCCCTGTCGTAGGAAAATGCCTGTCCTGCCGTGATCATCCCGCCTCCGCGTGCTCCGGATTCCACCAGAATGGTAGCCCGGCCGAGCCCGGCTATAATCCGGTTCCTCCTGATGAAGTTCACGGCTATGGCCTTGGTATGCAGAGGATAATCCGAAATCAGGGCCGATCCTGCCAGCCGGGCTATCTTCCCTGCCACCCCTCTGTGTGCGCAAGGGTACACGGTATCGGCTCCGGTAGCCATTACGGCTATGGTGTCAAGTCCGTTTTCCAATGCCGCCATATGTGCCGTCATGTCGGTCCCGTATGCCAGTCCGCTGACTATTACAGGCTGCCTTCCGGTTCTGGCCAGAGCCTCCACTATCCTGCGGCACCATTCCCTGCCGTAATCTGAAATATTCCGTGTCCCCACTATGGAAATGTAATCCCGCTCCTGTATCATGCATTGCAGCGGGGATCCGCTCCTGACATAAAGGCCGGCAGGAGCGTCCTGACATTCGGCGAGCAGCGGAGGATATCCTTTTTCCCCGCGTCCGATGAATGCAATCCCGTATTTTTCCGCTTCTTCGAGCTCCTTCGCCGCCATGTCGAGGGCTTCCTGTCCGAATGCGTCCAAATACTTCGATTCGGGTCCGAGCGCTTCGCGCAATACGTCTTTCCCGAGCCTGAAAATACTGCCGGCCGAGCCGAAGCAGTCCAGCATCGCCGATGCCGTCCCGGGAGCGTAACCGAAAATCCTGTTCAATGCGCAAAGACAGATTTTTTCATCGCTGAAATCACCCATTTTTGCTTTAAAGGTATGTGCTGTGCAAAGAAAAAAGAGACGGAAAACGCAATTTCCGCCTCTTTTTTCTTTTTCTGAAGAAATATTTTCTTTTTTCAGATTATCAGGAGCGCATCCCCGTACGGGCCGAACTTGTAATCTTCCTTTAGTGCGACATCATATGCCTTCATGACCTTTTCATATCCGCCGAATGCCGCCACTGACATTAGCATGGTGGAGCCGGGGATGTGGAAATTGGATACGATGGCATCCGGGATGGCGAACCTGTAAGGAGGGAAGATGAACTTGTTTGTCCAGCCGTCGTACGGATTGACTTCGTCATAAGAGGTCACGTATGTTTCGAGAGCCCTCATCACAGTGACGCCTACGGCCAGCACCTTGTGTCTGGCTCTTTTTGTCTTGTTGATGATGTCGGCGGTCTCTTCCGTTATGATCACCCTTTCGGAATCCATCTTGTGCTTGGACAGGTCTTCGACATCTACCGACCTGAAATGACCTATGCCCATGTGCAGCGTGATGAATGCCTTGTTTATATCCTTGAGGATCATCCTGTTGAACAATTCCCTGCTGAAGTGCAGTCCGGCAGCGGGAGCGGCTACAGCCCCCTCGTTCTTTGCGAAAATGGTCTGGTAGTTCTCCGCATCTTCCGGTTCCACCTTTTCCCTAACGAAACTTGGAAGCGGGGTTTCTCCGAGCGAATACAGCGTATGCTTGAAGTCCTCGTACGGGCCGTCATACAGGAAACGCAGGGTACGTCCCCGTGAAGTGGTGTTGTCGATGACTTCGGCGACCAGACTTTCGTCTTCTCCGAAATACAGTTTGTTGCCTATCCTTATTTTTCTGGCAGGATCCACTATGACATCCCACAGCCTCTGTTCCCTGTTCAGTTCGCGCAGGAGGAACACTTCGATATCCGCCTTGGTCTTTTCCTTGTTTCCGTAAAGCCTTGCAGGGAATACCTTTGTGTCGTTCAGGACGAAGGTGTCTCCCTTGCCGAAATAATCTATGATATTCTTGAAAAGTCTGTGCTCGATTTCTCCGGTATCCTTGTGAAGGACCATCAGTTTGCATTCGTCCCTCCACCTCGGAGGTTCCTGCGCGATTTTGTCACTGGGGAGGTTGAATTGGAATTGTGAAAGTTTCATCGTCTGTAGCGTCTGTTCAACGAATGTATAATGTCTTAAGCATTGCCGTTCACGCGTCCGCGTACGGTCACGACATTTATTTATACGAAATTTTCCGGAAAATGTTTCAGGATTTTGAAAATGTTTCTGAATTTATCCTAGCTTGATCTTGAATACCTCCTGAATGGAAGGGTAGGTGTTGTCCAGAAAATCGGGCAGGCTGGACTTGGCCACCCATGCGGCTTTGGTGATGTCTTCCTCTCGCTGAGGCGTCAGATCGACAGGATCCGTATAAAGCATGTCGAACCACCAGGTGTGTTTGAGATGCCATATCCCGTTCCTTTTGTAGCAATGGTCGGTAATGCATATAAGGTCGCCGAGTCTCAGCGCCTTTACCCCTGTCTCTTCCTGGACTTCCCTCATGGCGGTGACTTTTATGTCTTCGTCTTTTTCACGATGCCCTTTGGGAAGATCCCATAACCCGCTCCTGCTTATCAGCAGAAAATCCCCGCGTCTGTTCGACACCAGCCCGCCGCCGGCATCCACCTCCCGGAATTCCGAGCAGATTCTCCTGTAGGCGGCTTCCGTATCTTCTGCAGGGATGTAGACCCTTTCCAAGGTGTCGGAATGTTCGAACATGGCGACGAGACCCGGGATGTCCATGCTGTCTCCGGGACAGAACTGGACTGCGTTCGGGTCTGTCAAGGCCTGCTCATATGGCGGGCATATGGTAATACATCGCTTTTCGAAGTATATCTTGTGCATTATATCCGTTAAATTTGGCCTGACGGCCACATATACTGTAGCACTTCGGGAATGGAAATTAAACAAGTTTTTTTCCATTCCTCTCAGTTTCTGTGTATATTTGTCGTTTGCAAATATAGCATTTTTAGATATGGAATCGAAAGAAATATCAGTAGCGAAGTCTCTGCTGGACATAAAGGCAGTGCTGTTAAGCCCGGAAAAGCCTTTTACCTGGGCGTCAGGATGGCTTTCTCCGATTTATTGTGACAACAGGAAAATCCTTTCCTATCCCGATATCAGGGAAAACGTTTGCCGCCTGATGGCCGATATCATCAGGGAAAAATATCCTGAAGTGGAAGTCATAGCCGGTGTCGCTACCGGAGCCATTGCCCATGGCATGCTGATAGCTTATTTTCTGGGCAAGCCTTTCGTGTACGTGAGGCCCAAACCGAAGGATCACGGGACAGGCTCGCAGATAGAAGGGATTCTGGAGAAGGGGGCTAAAGTCGTGGTGGTGGAGGATCTTATTTCCACAGGGAAGAGCAGCCTTGCAGCCGTTGATGCCTTGAATAAGGCGTATGCCGAAGTCTTGGGCATGGTAGCCATCTTTTCTTATAATTTCAATCAGGCCAGACGTGCCTTTGAGGTGGCTGATGTAGAGCTTACCACTTTGACGAATTATGATGCCCTCATAGATGTGGCGTGCGATACAGGCTATATAAAGGATTCCGATATGGATCTCCTGAAGGAATGGCGTTTCTCCCCGTCTACATGGGGCAAAAGCGAATGACTATGGCTACGGAGATAAAAAGCAGGCATGCAATCGTTTCCAGACAGCCTTATGAACTGTACATGGGTTTCGTGGATATGCGGAACTTTCTGCAGTTCCTGCCTGAAGACAAGAAACAGGGGGTCGAGGCGGACTATGATTCCATCAGGGGAACGGTGCAGGGATTCAATGTAGGCATAAGGGTGGCAGACCGTGTCCCGTATTCCAGAATAGACTTCAAGGATGACGGGGCGCCTTTCCGGTTTTCGCTTTCCATGTTTTTCGATCCTGCGCCGGAATACGGCAAGACTGATTTCCATGTGGAGTTTTCCGCCGAACTCAATTTCATGATGAAAATGGTGCTCGGCTCCAAACTTAAGGAAGCTCTGGACAAGATGGTGACTTCTCTGGCGGATGCCTCGGAAGGAAAGATGCCCGAAGGCTTTGATCCGTCACAGTATGGTTTCGGCAAATGAGCTGTTCGCCGGGTATCTGAGTGACGCGCTAGGGGAGGACAATGCCGGAATTGCCATAGCTGCGCTGGAAGAACCGGCCTCGGTGTCTGTACGCTGGAATCCGTCGAAACTCCCGGCCGATATACATGACAGGATATCCGACCTGGTACGGGTGCCGTGGTCCGAATACGGGATGATGTTGGACAGCCGTCCCGTGTTTACTCTGGATCCTCTTTTCCATGCCGGATGCTATTATGTTCAGGACTCTTCTGCCATGTATCCCGGCTATCTGCTCAGGTCTGTCATCGGAGCCGTGGAGCTGCCTTCCGCGGTCCGGGTTCTTGATCTGTGCGCGGCTCCGGGCGGCAAGACGACAGACGCGGCCGCATCGCTGCGTTCCGCATTCGGAGACGGTTTCCTGCTTGTCTCTAATGAAGTGGTCAGGTCCAGAGCTTCGGTGCTGGCTTCGAATGTCGCCGTCTGGGGCGATCCTTGCGTGGCTGTGTGCTCGGCCGATCCTGCGGGATTCGGGAATCTGAAAGGATTTTTCGACATCGTCCTGGCTGATGTGCCGTGCTCCGGCGAAGGCATGTTCAGAAAAGATGAAGAAGCCGTGGCGCAGTGGTCTGCCGACAACGTGGCCTATTGCGCGGCGAGGCAGAAGCGCATAATAGCGGATGTCTGGCCCGCCCTTTCCGAAGGTGGATATCTGATATACTCGACATGTACTTTCAACAGGTTCGAGAATGATGACAATGTCCGCTGGATATCGGATAATCTCGGGGCTGAAATAATATACCCGGAAAAGGAAACCCTTCCTCCCGGTGTCCTGGCTACGGAGTATGGCTGCTGCCTTGTGCCCGGACTTGTAAAAGGGGAGGGGCAGTATTGCGCCGTCCTGAAAAAGACAGCCCCGCAGCCGAGGATGGATCGAACAGGTCGTCCTCCGAGGCAGGAACCGTCGTCAGGCGCGGTGCAGGATTTTTTCACTGTTCCGGTGTCGGTTTCAGACAAGAACGGTTTGCTCAAGGCCGTTCCTTCCGCGATAGCTGCCGAAATGTCATATGCCGAAGACAAGCTGAAGATGATTTCCTCAGGATGTGCAGCCTTTACGCGGAAAGGCCGCGATCTGGTCCCGCATCCGGACCTTGCCCTGAATATCCGCTTCCGGAAAGAGGCCTGCCCTGCGGCGGAGACTGACAGGAATACTGCTTTGAAATTCCTTCACAGGGATTCGCTTGCCCTGCATGACATGGAAAAGGGTTATGTGCTTATCTGTCATGACGGGATGCCTCTCGGCTTCGTCAAGAATCTCGGAAACCGATGCAACAGCCTGATGCCGCCGGAAAGGCGCATCAGAATGGATGTCGAATGATTAGGTTGCCCTTCGGGCAATAAATAACTGTGTTTATGAAAAGAAAGTCATTGATATTGCCTCTCGTCCTGATTTGCGCCATGGCGCATGATCCGGAAATGTCCGGGCAGACAAAGGAAGAATTGTCAGGGACATACGCCCGAAGATATGAACTGATAGTGTCCAAACTCGGTTATGACGGGGTGGGCGTGGAAACTGTCCTTAATCAGTGGATGGCTGTGGACTCCCTCAATGCCGACATGCTTACGGCATGGTTCAACTATTATTTCACCAAGGCCCAGTCCACATCGGTGGTGGTCAAGCCGCAGAAAAAATATTTAGGGGCAGAACCTGTCTTGTCGCTGAAAGATTCTACAGGTACGGATATCTATTATTTTCAGGAAGTGGATTATGACGACGACCTTTTCTCGTCCGGCATGCGTTATCTGGACAAGGCCATATCCGCATATCCGTTCAGGATAGATCTTCGCTTCACTAAAGTGACTGCCCTGATGTCATATGAGAAAGGAAGCCCTGACATGGCGCTGTCATATCTGTTGTCGCTTGTCGACAAGGATCAGGAAGGGTATGAATGGGAGTATCCAGGATATGAGATCGGGGAAGACTTCTTCGGACAGGCGATGCAGGAATACTGTTCGGCATTTTTCAGACTGGGAACACCTTCTGCGTACAATGCATTCAGGACTCTCTCCGAAAGGATGCTGCTGATAGATCCGAAGGATCCCGTATTCCTGTCCAATATGGGCACTTACGATCTCGTGGTGGCCAAGGACAGCCGGAGTGCTCTTAAATATTATCGTAAGGTGCTTAAAATAAAGCCTGACGATTACGGCGCGCTGAGGAATATCATTCTGCTGGCACGTCAGGAAAAGAACACGAAACTGGAGAAAAAGTATCTGGCTGATTTCATCGGAGTCGCTCCGGAGACAGAAAGGCTGGCAGCCGAAACACGGCTTGAATATCTGTCCAGATAGTCATTTCCTGCGGGAGCGTTCGTACAGCTGGTATGAGTTGAATAGGTTGTGCCAGATGCAGTAAAATCCTCCGGCAATCGAGGATACCGGCGTCATGAAGGTATAGCCCATCCAGATGGCGAATACCGTGTTTTTCTGTCCGAGAGCCTGTCCGGCAGTGATGGCGGCTCCGTATCTTTTCCCTATCTTTTTTCCTGCCATGAACTGGAAGGCGCAGCAGAGGAGCGAGACAGCTGCCAGACATACCTGATATATGGCAGGAGTCGTGCTGTGTACGATAGACCTTGTGGTCATGGCTATCGCGAGCGTAAGGGATACGCACCACAGGTAGAAAGGCAGATTGTCGAATTTCAACAGCCATTCATGCAGGTGCGGAGCCAGATACCTCACGAGGAAAGCCAGCAGGCACGGAGCTATCAGCATTGGGAATATCCTTGCGAGTATCATGCTCGAAGCTGTGAAAAAGGAAATGCCGTCTTCCGGGTGGACGAAAGGCAGGAATACAGGCACCAGTACGGCCGTGACCATGTTTATGAGGATGGTGTATGCCGTGATTCCAGGCAAGTCGCCTCCAAGTTTGGCCGTGACCACAGCGGCTGCGGTGGCCGTGGGACATATGAGGCACAGCATGGCTCCTTCTATCAGGACTTTCCAATGGTAATCCGGCATGAGTATCATGGCGGCTGCGAGCATGGAGAAACCTGCAGCCTGTGTCAGCAACAGCCATACATGCCATTTCCTCGGTCTTAGATCCTTCGGCTCGATACGGCAGAATGACAGGAAAAGCATGGAAAAGATGAGCAGAGGCTGGAGTATGTCCACTGTCTTTTTCAGATAAGGCCCGGCTGGCGCGAGTCCGGGAATATTGTCATAAATGACATACAGAAGTATCCCTGTCACAATGGCTGAAGGCAGGGCCCAGGATCTGATGAATCCTATGATTTTCTTTGTCAAATTTCCGGATGTCATGGAAAAATTATGTTTCCGACGGTTTTTCGGGTGCAAATATGCAAAAAAATAAAATTCGTTTTAAATTAATCAGTATCTTTGTACGATTGTATCAAAAACATGATTATGAATAGAATTGTATGTCTTATGTTTGCACTTGCTGCAGTGATTTCATGTAGACAGCCCGAAAATGCCAGGCCTGCGCTCGACATCTCCAATATGGATCTGAGTGTCGACCCGGGTGAGGATTTTTACAGATATGCCACAGGCGGATGGATGGATTCGCATCCGTTGACGCCGGAATATGCCCGTTACGGGACGTTCAATGAACTTATAGACAACAATGAAAAGCAGATCCGCCAGCTGTTCGAGAATCTGTCCGAAAGCAGTCCCGTACCGGGCAGCGAGGCCCAGAAAATCAATGACCTGTATTCTATGGGGCTGGATTCGGCCAGACTTTCATCGGAAGGGGCTGCTCCTCTGAAGAAAGGTCTCGATGAGATAGCGGCCATCAGTGACAGCAGATCTCTGGCCGAGGTCGTGGCGAGGATGCATTCGGTCGCCGAATTTCCTTTTTTTGCAGGATATGTATCCGCAGACATGGTGAACAGCGATGCCAATGTCCTGTATATTTCTCAGTCAGGTCTGGGCATGGGGGACAGGGACTATTATCTGGATACGGCCAATGCAGGTATCAAAGATGCCTACAGACAGTATCTGGCCCGCATAATCGGTCTCGCCGGCATGGAAAATCCTGATACGGTGGCGGCCGAAGTGCTTGAGGTAGAAGATGCAATAGCGGAGATTTCATGGTCGGCAGTAGAGCTGCGTGACGTGAAGAAATCATACAATCCGATTTCCGCCAAGGATCTCAAGGCGGCATATCCTGCCTTCGATTTCGGGGCATGGTTCAGGGAACTCGGTATCGAAGAACCGGACAAAATCATCGTCGGCCAGCCTTCGTATCTGAAAGGCCTCGATTCCCTGTTCACTGCATTCAGTCAGGAACAGTTGAAGAAATATTTGGCTGCACAGCACATTTCAGAGTTCTGCACGGTGCTCGGAGAGGATTTCTACGATGCATATTTCGACTTCTTCAGCCGGACCATGGCCGGAGCCAAGGAAAAGAAGCCGCGGTGGAAGCGTTCTTTGGACGTAGCCAGCAGCCTCTTGCCTGAAGCCGTAGGCAAACTTTATGTGGAAACATACTTCCCTCAGTCGTCGAAAGATGCCATGCTTGTCATGGTGTCCAACATCAGGACAGCCCTTGCCGAGCATATTGATTCTCTGAAATGGATGTCCGACTCTACCAAGACCTTCGCCAAGGAAAAACTGGATGCCATAGTGGTGAAGGTAGGGTATCCGGACACATGGAAGGATTATTCCTCCCTGATAATCAATCCTACACTGACATATATGGAGAATGTGCGCAACATCAGGGCATGGAATATGGCGGACAATTTCTCCAGACTTCAGAAACCGGTGGACAAGACAGAGTGGCTCATGAGCCCTCAGACCGTCAACGCCTATTATAACCCTGCCACGAACGAGATATGCTTCCCGGCAGCCATCCTCCAGCCTCCTTTCTTCAATCCGGAGGCGGATGATGCAGTCAATTACGGAGCCATAGGCGTGGTCATCAGTCATGAGATGACGCACGGCTTCGATGATCAGGGCCGGCACTTCGACAAGAACGGCAATATGACCGACTGGTGGAAACCGGAGGATGAGGAAGCTTTCAGGAAAATGACTGATGTCCTTGTGGCCCAGTTCGATTCGGTCACTGTCCTCCCGGGCCTGAAGGCAAACGGGGCATTATGCCTTGGCGAGAATATAGCTGATCAGGGCGGCCTCCGCGTGGCATATACGGCTCTTCAGAATTCCTTCGGAGGAGAAAGGCCGGCTGATATCGACGGATTTACTGCAGAACAGCGATTTTACCTGTCGTATGCCAACATATGGGCCATGAACATCACTGATCAGGAAAAGGCAAGACTGACCAGACTGGATGTGCATTCCCTCGGTGAAAACAGGGTAAATGTCACATTGAGGAATCTCCAGACATTCTTCGATGCATTCGGCATAGAGGCAGGAGATGCCATGTACCGTCCTGAAGAGGAACGCGTAATCATCTGGTAAGAAGCACATGGATGTCACCGGATTCATTTCGCGAAGACTGCATTTCCGGGGAAAGACGGCAGTCATTTCCATCGCGTTGAGTTTTCTGGTGATGATCATAGCCGTATCCGTGTCCTCCGGGTTCCGCAAGGAAATCCGTGATGCCATATCGTCTGCAGCCGGCGATGTCCGGCTGATTCCTTCCGACATGGACTGGCTGTCGGAAAATTCCCCGATAAACAGATATCCGTCGTATCTTCCCCACGTAGATTCGCTTCGCGGCGTAAAGTCGGTAAGCCCTGTCATCTACAGGGCCGGGATAGTGAAGAAGGACGGCATAGTGCATGGCGTACTCTTCAAGGGGACAGAGACTTTCATCCCGTCTGATTCCTCATCGCTTGCAGTCAGCATCCCTTCCCGGCTGGCAGACATGTTGTCATCAGGACCGGGAGACAGTTTTCAGGCTTATTTTGTAGGGGAAAGGGTGAAAGTCAGGAAATTCAGGATAGATTCGGTGTATGAGGCCCTGACGGAAGCCGACGACCGGCTGGTAGTGTATGCCTCGCTGTCCGATATCAGAAGAATTAACGGATGGTCGGAAGATCAGGTATCGGCTTTCGAGATTCTTTTGGAAGAACCTTACCGGTCGGAGGAGACCATGAAAAGCATTGCTGCGGAGATCGGAGCCATGACCCTCTTGTATTCAGCCGACGAGGACGGGTCTGTCATCAGTATTTCGGCGGCCGAGTCGGAGCCCCAGCTTTTCGACTGGCTGGCCCTGATAGATTTCAATGTCATGGTCATCCTTGTCCTTATGACTGTCGTGGCCGGATTCAACATGATTTCAGGCCTGCTCATACTTCTTTTCGAAAATATATCCACAATAGGGATTCTCAAGTCATTGGGGATGACAGATCGTACCATCGCCGGAGTCTTTCTGCGCTCGGCGTCTTCTCTTGTATTGAAAGGGATGGCTGCCGGCAATTTGCTCGCCTTTATTTTCTGCGCCGTCCAGAATGCGACCCGTGTCATTACTCTTGACCCGGAAAATTATTTCATTTCCTTTGTTCCGGTCCATCTCGAATTGTTTAAAATATTGGCAGCAGATGCGGCAGCCTATCTGGTGATAATGCTGCTGCTTCTGCTGCCATCAATGTTCATTTCACGTGTCGATCCTGCGAAAACCGTCAGAATGAGCTGACGCCGGGGTGAATCATGCCGGACTATGCAGGGCAGATTTCGCAGAATGCCGAATAGATGTTCAGGATATTGTCGACATAGTTCATGGTTTCGGTTCCGTTGAACTTGCCGAACTTCAGATTCACTTCCTGCAGCGTGGCATCCTCCCTCATGGACGGAATGACTTTCAGTATGTCATCCCATCTGTTTGTGTTCAGATTTCTGGCGGCCGCCAGATTCCTGCAGTCGGCTATCCTTCCTTCACCGGCATTGTATGATGCCAGAACGAACTTTATCATTTCGAAATCGGTCATTCCTTCATCTCCGTACAGCCTTTCGAGTCGGGCCAGATGCATGGTTCCGGCCTTGATGTTCTCTTCAGGATCCAGAAGGTCCGTCACTCCATAATACCGGGCCGTGGCAGGCATTACCTGCATGAGGCCTGTGGCGCCCCTGTGCGAAACCGTGTTGATCGAGAATTTGGATTCCTGATAGATGACGGCCGCCAGCATTCTCCAGTCCCATCCGAGTTTTCCGGCGTATTCCTTTATGAGCTTGTCATAAGGGCTTATCTTCGATGAAATCATCCCCCTTTCGAACTTGGACAGAGGATTTACGGCTTTGTGGTATTGTACCCACATCCGACGGTAGGCCTCCGTTTCCGTGTATGTGGCTATCCACGTATTGACTTCCTTGATTTTGGCTATGTCATCACTGTTGATTGCCCATACCATGTTGTCGATCTTTCTGGACAGGATGATTCCGTTTCCGTGATGGTCGCACGTGTCCGGCAGCACCATGATGTCGATCGTTCCCTTCTCCAGAGAATCCACATAGTCGCAGTGGTTGTCTGCAAGGGTGATTTTTACCTCGGCTCCTATGTGCCTGCCGAATTCACGAAGCAGATCATAGCTGAAGCCTGTCCTGAAACCGTTTCTTCCATAGTTTTCGTTTCCGGTGTTGATCACGCATCTGACTGTGTCGCCTCCGAATGTTTCATAAGGACTCGCACTGTCCACTGCGTTGGATCTTTCGCCTATGGTCACTGATCCGAAGACCAGAGCAAAAGCGGCGCAATACCTCATTGAAGAGCGCATTTTTCCTGTAATTTTCATAACAAATCTCCTATTTCTGCGAGCTTCCCAGCTCTTTTGAGTCCCCGAAATTGGAGACCCTCTTAGGTTGAACATAAAACGGCCAGAAAATACCCACTTTAAAGGCCTGCTGCGGCCTGATGTAATGGTGTGCGCTGAAGTAGTCCGCCGATTTGTTCGGCCAGCCCATACCTAAGTTCACAGCCTTGATGAAGATGCATGCCCTCTTCCACTGGATGTTCACGAAAACATCAATGTAAGGGCAGTTGCCGTACATTTCCTCGTTCTGGGTATGGAATACGCCCAAAACCGGGTTGTAGGCAGGAGCATGCCATTTCGTCTCGAAGGTAGCATTGGCCCCGATCTGCATCTGCATCACATCCCTGACCACATTGAACTGGAAATAATACCTGAAATTCAGGGCCAGCATAGGCAGCGGCAGCACATCCTCGTTCGAGGAGAGCTGGAAAAGCGCCTTGTGGTCAAAGTGGAAATTCCAAAGCCTGAAGTTTTTCATGACAGAGGCTGTCATGACGCTCATCGGTACTTCGTTTTGCTGTATTGATCCGTGGTTATCGTAGTATATGTTGTTGCCCAGCAATGCATATCCGAAGAACGCGCTCAAATTCCATACCGGAATATTGAGCGAGGCCTCGGCCTTCGTGGTGGACACTTTCCCGAAATTATTGTCCCACCAGTAATGGTTGGTATGCAAATGCTGTTCATAATAGTCTGGCTCTCTGAGACTTGTCTCAAAGTGGAAATTAAGGTTCAGAGGACTGTTCCTGTGCCTTCTGAAAGGATAGAAGTTGACTGACAAATTGGCATTCACCGAGAAGTCATTTATTTCGCTTCCCAGGAATGTGTACCTGCCTGTGGCGTTCCAATGCATGTATTTCTTCAGCTGCCCCTGCGCTCCTGCATACAGATATGCGGAGTTCCGCACCACCGGTTTGCTCTTCTGCAGGTAGCTGAGCCTGTTGAAATCATGATAGTTCAAGAGCTTGTCCCCGATTCCCACATCCAGTTTGGAGACTATCCCGTCGCTGGACCATGGCTGAAGACGCAGGAAAATCCTGTTGTCCAGCTTCATTACCCTTAAAGAGTCGCGGCTGGCAGTCGGATTCAGATAAAAGTTGTTTCCGAAGAAATCCCTGCCGTCGGTGTCGCTGGATGATATTTCGTCATAGTACGATTTCGTGTAGACCGAATATTCGGAACAGTGGCCGATGAAAGCCGTGGTGATGTCAGTGTCGATGCTGTCTGCGCTCATGGCAGAAGCGGCCTCCTTCTCGGCCTGTGCCAGAAGATATCGGCTGATGGCGGCTGTGTCGCCGGTAGCCATCAGGCTGTCCCTGAATGCCTTTTCCGCCTTCCTGGCCTTTCTTTCTTCCCTTGCCTCCTTCGACAGGAAGTCGAACGGTATCCTGTATGACTGGTCGAGGAAGACAGTGTTTTTCTTCACGGTATTTCCGGCCTCTTTCAGACGTACCGCTATTTCCCGGGCATCCACAGTGGTATCCCTGATCCATGAATTGTCTATGATACCTCCGTTCTCGCTTTTCTCTATCCGGTTGTAGATATAGCCGACATTCATGAAATACTTCTTGCCGAGATAATTGGCGGCAGCCACAAAGGTCCTGTTGTCAGTATCCTCGTTCTGGAGCATTCCGTTTCCGCCGAACCTGTTGTATTCCAGCCTCAGGTTGAGTTCGGGAAGGATGTTCTGGGTGGTCATTACCCTGACATTGCTTTCCTCCTTTTCGGCGTTGGCGAACAGCGTCCCCCAATAAGCCAGTTCCGTGTACGGGGTCTTCGTGTTGTACATCGGGAGATTTTCAGGGGTGTAGCTGTACGCCATGTATGGGGTATAGAACACGGCATTTTCGGCCTCCTCCCTCTTGAAGAAGTTATAAGTCTCCGTAGGCGAGCCGATTACACCCAAGTAAACGGCGTTCACATCGTCCTTCAGGAAAGGATATTCGGTGAAGTGGTAATTGTATGTCGTGTCGTTTTCCCGAAGTCTGATATCGTTGAAATACCTGTCGTGATCCCACATGACCAGACGCTTGTACTGCATGGAGTCGGGAAGGACATAGGTATTGAGAATACGCGGAGTATTTTCTATGATGCTGTCCTTGTATGCCCTGATGCTGTCCTTTGCGGCCAGAATACTGTCCAGTTCGACAAGTTTCTGCGCGTCCCTGAGCTCAGCCAGATATTTTTTCCTGTCCCTCCGGGACAATGAGTTGAACCACGCTATGGAATCCCTTATCGCCGTCTCGGTGGAATCCTTGAAAACAAGAGAATCAAGCCTGTGGAGTCCAAGCGAGTCGCCGATGCTCCTCAATGAGTCTCTGACGGCAGCCCGTGTGACGCTGTCCTTGAGTGCAATGTAGTATTTGAACTTGAGTGTGTCGGTGTATCTGAGCGAGTCGGGAATGACGATAGTGTCCCGCGCCGGAAGAGAGTCTGCAGGAGAACCTGTAATGGTGTCGGAAACGAAAACAGTGTCATTGGCGACGAGAGAGTCGGTCACGACTCCATCCCGGGCCAGAATACTGTCTGCTTCCCCTATGGCGGCCGTCAGGCTGTCTTGCTGGACTGAACCTCTGACATATCTTCCTGCATCTATACCGAATGACTGGAAGGCGGCTGTCATGGTCAGCACTGCCGGAAACCATATTTTTGATATAAAATTCTTCATATCGAGCCGGCAAAGGTAGAAATAATTTTTCAAATAACAAAATCCGCGGATTTTCTGCCTTGCTGCTCAATCTTTTGGCTATATTATGCGGATTCCGGCCGCCCGAATTTCTTCCAATGCCTTGAGGTGTCCTTCCTTGTCCACATATCCCAAGGCGTCTCCGATGACAGTGACTTTTTTCCCTGCCCTGACCAGATCCATGACAGTGGCCTTTACGCAATATTCGGTGGCTATGCCGCAGACGTACACTTCTTCCGTATCCAGCAGGTCAAGAACTTCTCCGACTGTCTGGCCGGCCTTGTTCACGCCTTCCCATCCCGAATATTGCTCTTCGTCAGGGGAGCACCCCTTATAGAAAGTCAGTTCCTCCGAAACGTAGGGTGTCAGTTTGTCATGGATGGCGCTGCCTCTTGTTCCTGTCTTGCAGTGTACAGGCCACGGACCGCCGTTTTCCCTGAAAGAACAGTGGTCTGCCGGATGATGGTCGCAGATGAACAGGATAGGAAACTGTCCGAAAATGCCGTTTTCGTCATCATCTCCGGACTCCGCCGATGTCTTGCCGTCGATGAACGCGGATACTGCGTTCACGGCTTCCTTTGCGTTGAGACATGCCATCGAGCCGTCGATGAAATCGTTTAGCATGTCCACAATGATCAGTGCCGAATCTTTCATGCTTCAGATATGAAATTCATGGATTTCCCTTGAAAGTTTGTCGATGATACCCATTTTGGTGTCATAAAGGTCATCCGAAATGTCCACCTTGTAATAGTGAGGATTTATAAGCCTCCTTTCGCTCGGGCTGAAAAGGCTCAAAGTCCTGTTGTAGTACGCCTTCTTTTCGGCCAGAGTATGGCTTTCGCAGCATATCCTGCCGTTTTCCATGACCTTGGACTGAAGTGCGGATGCGGTGTATGCGCCGGCTTCGAAAGTCTTGGACTTGTATCTGTCGTACTCGTCGTATATGGTGAAGGTTTCTCCGGCTTCTATTTTCTGCGAAAGGCTGTCGCCGCGAAGACAGGTGACATCGGCCTTGAAAACATCCCCGGCTTCCGGGTCATGCTTCATGATCCTGTATGTAATCTGGAATCCCGGGTTTATCAGCTTAGCCTTGTCTTCCGAACGTTTGAGCACGGGATTTCCGTCTATCTGTACGAGCTTGTACACATTGCCGAAGCACGGATTGGCCTTGCTCGTGGCTATGGCGTCGCCCACTCCGTATGAATCTATGCACGCTCCCTGCCTTTCCAGATCCGAAATGATGTATTCGTCGAGAGAGTTCGTTGCGAATATCTTGCAGTTCTTCATCCCATGGTCGTCCAGAATCCTGCGGCACTCCGTGGAGAGGTAGGCGAGGTCCCCGCTGTCCAGCCTTATGCCGTACATCAGAGGATAGCTGTCGTCAATGCCGTTGTCCCTGTAGGCCCGGATGGCGTTCAGGACTCCGCATTTCAGGGTATCGTAAGTATCTACCAGCAGGATAAGGGCTTCTCCCCGGTGAGTCTTGATGTAAGTATCGAAGGCCTGATACTCTCCGGCGACAGAGCAGCCGAATGACGTCACGTAACTGTGGGCCATCGTACCGGTAGAGCCGCATCCGAAGACGGCCCCTGTCAGGATGTTGGACGTGTTGGCGCATCCTGCTATGATGGCTGCCTTGGCTCCGTACACCGCCGCCCACGGCCCGTGAGCCCTCCTCGAACCGAATTCGCTGACAGGCTTGTTCGTGGCCCGGCATACTCTGGAGGCCTTTGTAGCCACGGCCATCTGATGATTCATGATGCAGAGCATGGGGGTCTCGAGCACCTGGGCTTCTATCATCGGCCCTTCCACTATGATGACAGGCTGGTTCGGAAACACGATTTCGCCCTCTCTCATGGCATAGATATTTCCGGTGAAACGCATTCCTGCCAGATATTTCCTGAATTCGGCATATTCATCGCCGGGGAGGAATTTCGCGAAGAAGTCTTCAGGCATTTTCCCCAGATTCATGACCATTTCCAGCACTTCTTCCACTCCGCTGACGACTGCCCAGTTGTTGTTTTCCGGAGCCTTCCTGTAGAACAGGTTGAAAATGGCGGTTTTCCCGGTGAAGCCGCTTTCATAAAAGGACTTTCCCATCGTGTACTGGTACTTGTCGGAGCAATATGCGTTATTTAACATGGCCAAATGTTTTATAAGATTGCAAAAGTAACATAAATTTGTCATAATACTCTCACAAATGCACGGGAATGATGTTCCTTTCCGGCTTTCTGTGCGTGGAACGGACATGAAATTTTGCCATTGCCGATTTTATGCCTTAATTTTGACGAAAACAAGAGTGGAGAAATGAAGACCGAACTCGAAAGACTGTTCAAGTCCTGTACCGGGATTATGCCTGAAAAAATAGTGCAGCTTACATCTTCCGGCAGCAACAGGACATATTTCCGCATCAGTGCAGATGACTTTTCCTGCATCGGCGTTGCGGGAACCGAAGCCGGGGAAAACGAGGCTTTCTGCTCTCTGGCGTCTCACTTTTCGTCGAAAGGAATCAACGTGCCGCGCGTCTATGCGATGAGTGAAGACCGCATGTACTATCTTCAGGAAGATCTCGGTACGGAAAGCCTGTTCGACAGAATATCCGCGGGAAGGCTGAAACACGACTATTCTCCGGAGGAAATTTCGTTGCTCAGGAAGACCATAGCAGAACTTCCGAAAATCCAGGTGGAAGGAGCTGCAGGATGGGATTTCTCGCGATGCTATCACAGTCTTCCATTCACTCCGCAGACTCTCATGTTCGATCTGGACTATTTCAAGTATTGTTTTCTCAAGACCACGGGTCTGGAATTCGACGAGGTGAAGCTGCAGGACGATTTCCGGCATCTGTCGGAGGCGCTGGCAGCTGTCGAGGCCGACACTTTCATGTACCGTGACTTCCAGTCCAGAAATGTCATGATCCGGGGCGATGTCCCGTATTTCATAGACTTTCAGGGAGGAAGACGCGGCCCTGTCTACTATGACGTGGCTTCTTTCGTCTGGCAGGCCAGATCGGATTTCCCCCGGCAGCTTAAGGAAGAACTTGTGGACACTTACATTGCCTCCCTCGGGAGGTACAGGAAGGTGGACGGCGACAGCTTCCGGGAGACATTGCGTCTGTTTGTCTTTTTCAGGACCCTGCAGGTACTCGGGGCCTACGGTTTCCGGGGCTATTTCGAGAGGAAAAGGCATTTTCTGGAGAGTATCCCGTATGCCGTGTCCAATCTGAAAGAGCTTCTGCCCCATATCGGCGGCATCTGCCCTTATCTGTCGGAACTTCTGACGCGCATGACCGCACTTCCGCGTTTCGCCGGCCGTTCAAAAGAATGCAGCTGCCCTTCATCTGAACTTAAAATACGTATTTTCAGTTTTTCATACAGGAAAGGAATCCCCGAGGATGCCTCCGGCAATGGAGGCGGCTACGTATTCGACTGCCGGGGAATGCATAATCCTGGCAAATATCCTCAGTTCAAGGAGCTGACAGGAATGGACAAGCCGGTCAAGGATTTTCTGGAAAGCAGGGGAGAGGCAGCACCGTTCCTGACCAATGTCTTCGCCCTGGCGGACGCCCATGTGGAGAAATATATCTCCAGAGGCTTTACCGACCTTATGTTTTCATTCGGCTGCACAGGCGGTCAGCATCGTTCCGTCTATTGTGCCGAGGCTCTTGCAGAGCATCTGCACGGAAAATATGGTCTTGAAATATCCCTTGTCCACAGGGAACAGGGGGTGGAAAAGAAATTCTGACGATGAAAAAGGCGCTCATATTCGCGGCAGGTCTCGGCACCAGACTGAAACCGCTCACCGACAGGATGCCGAAAGCTCTGGTACCCGTCGGCGGAAAGCCTCTTCTGCACCATGTCATCGACAGACTTGCGGCGGCAGGCTATGATGACATCGTGGTGAATGTCCATCATTTTGCCGGCATGATAAAAGAATACATCTCCTCGGTCTGCATTCCGGGAGTGAGGATAAGCATTTCGGACGAGAGCGACATGCTCCGCGATACCGGTGGCGGGATATTGTATGCTGAACCACTTTTGGGAGAAGGACGTTTTCTGGTCCACAATGTCGACATCATATCCGATCTCGATCTGGGCTGGCTCGACTCTTCCGTCAGGGAAGACGCCTTGGCTACTCTGGCGGTAAGCGACCGGCCGACATCCCGTTATCTGCTTTTCGATGACCGGATGAGGCTTGTGGGATGGACAAATGTATCCACCGGCCAGATCCGCAGCCCTTATCCGCATCCGGATGTGCGGTCCTGCAGGAAATATGCTTTTTCCGGCATACATATCCTGTCCCATGAAGTCTTCGGCCTGTTCCGCAGAAAACATTATGAAGGGAAATTCTCCATAATGGATTTCTATCTGGATGTTGCGGCGGAGTACCCGATTTACGGAGTTGTCCCCGAAAGCCTCGATCTGATAGATGTCGGGAAACCTGAATCGCTTGCCCTCGTCGAAGAACGTATCAGGAACGGCAGCCTTCAGCCGTAGTCTTGCGGAGAATCGCGATGAAGAGCGTTGTAAGGAAGAGTCCTGCCGCTATCAGGGTGACATACTGCCACGCGGCCATGAACTCGCTATAGGAACTCATTTCCCGGAATGCCTCATTCTGCCCGGCAAGGGCGGCGAAAGTGTTGTTCGTGCAGTGCATCAGCATGGTCAGCTTCAGCGAACCTGTCCGGTAGTACACATAGGCGAAGAGCATACCCAGAATGAAGGCCGGAAGAGCCTGCCATGGGTTCAGGTGTATGAAAGCGAAGAACAATGACGATATGATCATCGCCCACACGGGCTTCATTTTCCTCAAAAGCCCTCTCAATACCAGTCCCCGGCACAGCCATTCCTCGAAAAGAGGGGCGAAAACCGATACCGATAACAGAGTCGCCCAAAGCGGTGTGCCTGTCAGCATCTGTTCGTTCAGTTTGTCGAACCACTCGGGGGTAGGGGGCAGAAGCATCGAAAGGGGATCCATGACGATGCCTGCAGCTATAGTGGCGATGACGGACATGACGGCAAGACCCCAGAAGCCGGTCTTCCCGAAATTGTTCCCGTCGAGAGGGACAGCTTCCGTCATGTCGAAATCCCTGTTGAACTTGCTGCGCCCGGAAGCGTACAGCAGCGGAGGTATGAACATTATAGGGTACGATATAAGCAACATATAGTCCCCGCCGCTCTCTGCCCAGCCGGGAACAAGCATCAGGGCGGCAGTGACGAAATTCGCGATAAGTGCTCCTGCCAGGAGCAATGCCAGCAGGATGAACATCCCTTTTATGTCGGGAAGATACCAGTTGAAGTCGGACATCAGATTATACGATGCCTTGACTTTCCGTTTGGGTGAAAAAATCGACATGATATAGACGTAAAAAAGAGGATTTGTCTTTCGAAGCAAGACGAAGCCGACCCAAAAGGCTGAATTTCAAGAAAGTACCCTTTTGAGCCGGCTTCATTCAGGTTTTGTCACCGACCGTTTATTTGTACAGAGGTGTCGGATAAACCCCCTTGTCGGCAAATTCCTGGAACTTGGCCACTACGCCCGGCCTGTCCTGTTTGTAGGTGACACCGAACCAGCGTGAAGGAGTGGAGAGAAGTTCCACCTTCGCCTGACCGTTCTTGATCATGTGGTCGACAGCATAAGGGATGTAGAATTCCTTTTTCAGTTCGTTGATGTTCTCCTTCAGGAAGTCTGTAAATACGTCCTTGCTGTTCTCGAAATAGTCAGGGGTGAAGCCCCACATGTTCATCGAGCAGAGAGCCTTTCCGTCTACTTCGATCCTTTCTCCCTTGCTGTTGTCCGCGTAAACCTTTCCGTCTTCCGCCTTTTCCACATTGTGGTGCTCCTCTACATGGGTGAGGTAGTGCTGGCTGTCAGCCGTGCAGAGTCCTCTGGACACTCCGCCTGACTCGGAAAGCGTATTGTCCAGCTCGAACCCTACCAGACAGTATTCCCCTTTCTTGTCCGCATGTGCCATAAGCCAGTCTGCCATGATCTTGAACGAGTCTTTCCCGTAATAGTCATCGCCGTTGATAACTGCAAAAGGCTCTTTGATGACATCTTTGGCCATAAGCACCGCATGGGCTGTACCCCAAGGTTTCTCCCTCTCCGGATTCAGCTTGAAACCCTCCGGAATCTTGTCCAGTTCCTGTGTCACATAATCGAATTCCAGCGGAGAGCCGTCAGGGCAGGTGACGTTCTTGTATCTTTTTTCTACCATCGACTTGAAGTCCTCGAGGAAATATTCGCGCACGATGTAGACGATTTTCCCGAATCCTGATTTGACGGCATCGAAAATGGAATAGTCTATGATGGTCTCCCCGTTAGGGCCGAGTCCGTCCATCTGTTTGAGTCCGCCATAGCGGCTGCCCATACCGGCAGCAAGTACAAGTAAAGTTGGTTTCATTTATGTTTTAATTTAGAATGTTTTCTATATTCTTCAAATTTAGCTAAATTTGTTGAATAAAGAAAATTAATGGAAAAATCTTTCGGAATGACGACATTAAGACAAATATTCAGAAAAGGCGGACACAAGAGATTTGCCAGATATGTGGTCATCATCACCGCTGTCTTCCTGCTTTTCGTGCTTTTCAAGCCCGGAAGCAATATTTTCAACTGGATAGATGCCAGAATGGAGCTTTCACGTCAGGAAAAGCAGATTTCATCATACCGGCAGGAACTTCAGGACCTGGATGCCAGGATAGATCTTCTGGTCACTGACAGGGATACGCTTGAAAAATTCGCCAGAGAGCAGTTCCATCTGGCTGCTCCCGGCGAAGATGTCTATATTTTGGAGACTGACAAGGAGTAATTTCCGATATGGCGTAAAATTGCGCCGTCCGTCAGTCGCATTCAGAATCCGGTATATGTCATAGGGGTGATGGCCCGAAGCTCCGCCTTCACCTCATCGCTGACATCGAGACCGTCGATGAAGCCGGAAATGGTTTCACGGTTGATGGCGGCTCCGGTGCGCGTCAGCGCTTTCAGCGTTTCATAAGGATCCGGATAATTCTCCCGGCGCAGGATGGTCTGTATGGCTTCCGCCACCACGGCCCAGTTCCTTTCCAGATCTGCCTCTATGGCTGTTTCGTTCAGAATGAGTTTTCCCAGCCCCTTTTTCAGGGAATTCAGGGCTATGATCTGGTGGGCTACCGGCACTCCTATGTTCCTGAGTACGGTCGAATCGGTCAGGTCGCGCTGAAGTCTGGAGACAGGCAGTTTCATCGACAGGAATGTCAGCACTGCATCGGCCATCCCGAGATTGCCTTCGGCATTCTCGAAATCTATCGGGTTTACCTTATGCGGCATGGCGGAAGACCCGACCTCGTTCTTGTTCACTTTCTGCCTGAAGTATTCCATCGAAATATAGGTCCAGATGTCCCGGGCCATGTCGATCAGGATGGTGTTTATCCTGCGCATGTTGTCGAAGATGGCAGCCAGATTGTCGTAATGCTCTATCTGGGTGGTAGGGAACGACCTTTTCAGTCCGAGGGAGGCCACAAACCTGTTCCCGAAGTCTATCCAGTCCATGTCGGGATATGCGACCTTGTGCGCGTTCATGTTCCCTGTCGCGCCTCCGAACTTGGCCGGGTATGTCAGGGTGGCGAACTGCCGTATCTGTTCTTCCAGACGCACCTGGAATACTTTGAACTCTTTCCCCACCTTCGTCGGAGAAGCCGGCTGTCCGTGCGTTCTGGCCAGCATCGGGATGTCTTTCCATTCTTCAGCCATTTTCCGGATAATATCCAGAACCTCATTCAGGAGAGGCAGCCAGCAGCCCTCTGCCGCTTCTTTGAGAGAAAGGGGTACTGAGGTGTTGTTTATGTCCTGCGATGTCAGGCCGAAATGCACGAATTCACCCCATTTGATTATACCCATTTCCCGGAATTTCTCTTTTATGAAGTATTCCACGGCCTTCACGTCGTGGTTGGTCACCTTCTCTATATCTTTCACCCTTCTGGCGTCTTCCGGAGTCAGATTCCTGTATATTGCCCGGAGGGCATCGAACCTTCCCCTGTCGAAATCAGCCAGCTGCGGAAGCGGAATTTCGCAAAGGGCGATGAAATATTCGATTTCCACACGGATTCTGTAGCGGATCAGTGCGAATTCGCTGAAATACTGCCTGAGAGGTTCCGTCTGACGTTCATATCGTCCGTCGACAGGTGATACTGCCAAAAGTGAATCGCTGTTCATTTCAAATTTTTTGATGACTATATCCTGCAAAGATAGTGAAACTCGCCCATATAAGCATGAAATCAGGAAAAATCTGCCGCACTTCCTTCCAGTTTTCTGTAGAGCCTTACCGTGCGGACGGTTTCCGCGACATCATGGACCCGGAGTATGTCGGCTCCGCGCTCAAGCGCAGCCATGTGCAGGACCTGTGTCTGTGTCATGGAATCTTCCGGAGAAGCGTTTATAAGTCTGTATATCATGCTTTTCCGTGAAATGCCGATGAGGATTTTCCTGCCGGCGGCCGTGAGCCTGTCCAGATCGCGCAGCAGGGCGTAGTTCTGGTCAAGGGTCTTCGCGAAACCGAATCCCGGATCCAGTATCCACTCCCGTATGCCGGCTTTTCCAGCCCTGACACCGAAATCCTCGAAATATTCCAGAATTTCTCCGGCGACATCCCGGTAACTGCACCGCTCCTGCATGTCGGCAGGCCTTCCTCTCTTGTGCATGGCAATATATCCGAGGCCGAGGCTTCCGACGGTCTCCAACATCTGCGGATCGTCTTCACCTGCAGATATGTCGTTGACTATGAAGTGGCCCAAGGCATCGTGGCATTTGCTGACTATGTCTGCCCTGAAAGTGTCTATGGAGAAGAGCCCGTCAGGAAACTCATCCCTGAGTACTGCAATCAGGGGGCGGAGACGGCGCCATTCCTCCGCGCTGTCGGGAAGGACGGCTCCCGGTCTTGACGAGCAGGCCCCTATGTCCACTATTCCGGCACCGTCGGCGAACATTTGCCTGATTTTTCCGATGACCTGTTTCAGGTCAATGCCGCCGTCCGCCCCCAGGCATCTGCTGCCGGCGTAAAACGAATCGTCGGTAAGATTCAGAATCCCCATTACCGATATTTCCCTGTCCGGATCCGCCATTTCCTTTTCCTTCTTGTTTCCTGAAATCGTTTGTAAAAATATCCTTTTCTAGTATCTTTACAAAATAATTTTCCGAGGAATAAATATGCTTGTAGTATTGGAAGGACTGGACGGGGCAGGGAAGTCCACCCAGGTCAGGAAATTGAGAAAGTATCTGGAATCGGTATGCGGAGATGTGGACTATATCCATTTCCCGCGATATGACAGCCCTGTGTACGGGAGTCTCATCAGCAGATTCCTCAGAGGGGATTTCGGCGACATTGATTCGGTCCATCCGCAGTTAGTGGCACTCCTGTATGCTGAAGACAGGCATCAGGCCGCCCCGCAGATGAAGGCCGCCCTGTCGGCAGGAAAGACCATCCTTCTGGACAGGTACGTGTATTCCAACGTGGCTTACCAGTGCGCCAAACTGGCTGACAGTCAGGAGAGAAATGCACTCAAAGACTGGATTTTCACTACGGAATACCATGAATTCGGCCTCCCTGTCCCTGATCTGAATATTTTTCTGGATGTGCCCATAGGATTCGTGGAGCGGAAGCTGTCATCATCCCGGCAGGGGAGCGACAGGGATTATCTTGAAGGCGGCAGGGACATACATGAGGCAGATATGTCCTTCCAGAAAAGGGTGCGCGAAGTCTACAGGGAGCAGTGCGGGACAGATCCGGATTTCGTCAGGATAGACTGCGCCGCTTCCGACGGCGCAATGCTGCCGCCTGACGATATCTTTTCCATGGTCAGATCCGCCGCGGACAAGGTCATCTTCCCTGTTTCACGATAAAGAACATAAGTCATGAATATAATATTGGAGCGCAGCAAGCGGTTCTGCGGTTATCTGGTCGGCATCGTGTTTTTCGTGTCCGGTGTCTTCAAGCTGATGGATCCGGTGGGAACGAAACTGATAGTGGAGGAATATCTGAAATTCATGCATCTGGATTTCCTTTCCTTCATTTCCATGCCGGCGGCCGTGGCAGTGTCCCTCACCGAATCCGTTTTGGGTGCGGCGCTCATCACAGGATTATGGCGGAAGATAACGGCAATCATCACCCTTTCTGCCATGTGCGTCTTCATGCTGATATCGGTCGCCCTGCTGGTCTTCAATCCGGCCATGGACTGCGGCTGTTTCGGCGAAGCCATCCATTTGACCCACATGCAGACTTTCGTCAAGAATCTGGTGCTTCTGGCTCTGTGCTGTGCCTCATTCTTCCCGTTTTCGGCTCTCGGCCGTCCGAAGAAACGGAAATATGTAGCCTTTTCTTTCGTCACGGCCGCCCTTGTTCTGTTCGGAGTCTACTCACTTCTGTATATACCGGTGGTGGATTTTACCGGATATTCGGCCTCTGCACGTCTGGCGGCATCCGAGAGACATATGGACAATGCCCATTTTGCCGGAGATGAATACGAAGCCGTGTTCATCTATGAAAAGGACGGCAAGACCAGAGAATTTTCGTTGGACGACCTGCCCGATTCCACATGGACTTATGTTTCGACAGAGACGGTCAGAAAGGAGACAGGAGGTTGGGACGAATCCATAGTGACTCTGCCTGTCATGGATGCTTCCGGAGAATCTTATGATTATCTGGCTGTCAGCCCTAAGGTCATGGTAGTGAGCGTGTATGATGTGGACGGTCTTTCTCCGCGGAAATGGAGGGCTCTGGCCGGATTTCTCCGGTCTTCTGCAGACAGCGGTTTCCGTCCGCTTCTGCTGGCAGCCGTGTCCCCTGAAAAGGGAGAAGGGATACTTTCGTCTTTGGAACAGGAAGAAGGCGCCGATACCGGATTCCTCAGGGAAGTATTCTATTATTCTGATTACAAGACCCTTGTTTCGCTGAACAGATCGAATGGAGGGGCCACGTTCTTCGCTGACGGATTTTTGGTCAGGAAGTGGGCCTTCAGGGCGTTGCCGAATGAAAACCGCGTGGCCGAACTCGGAAAGGAAGATCCTACGGAACCATTGTTGTCCTACGGAACCGTGGGGAATCTTTTTTTTCAGGCGTTTTTCCTTTTCTGCTTTGCAGTAATGCTGCTGCTGTGAGATGTCCCCCATATGACAAAATTGCAGTGGGTCAAAAGTCACGAAGTGACCGCGACCGGAGGAAGCGAAATCCCCCTATAGGGGGTGCAGGGGGTTTGGAAGGGTATAGTCTTTCGAAGAAAGACGTTTGAGGGTGGCCAAAAATTCCTTTTTGGTCACCCTCATTTCTTTTTCCGGAAAACAAATTTCCGTCTTCCTAGAATCTGTCTTCTGAAGAAACGGAAAGTTTCTTGCGTCCATGACGGCGGCGTGAAGCAAGAACACGACGGCCGTTAGGAGTAGACATGCGCTCACGGAAACCGTGTTTGTTGCGAC
Organism: uncultured Bacteroidales bacterium; assembly: GCA_944323845.1. Taxonomy (GTDB): domain Bacteria; phylum Bacteroidota; class Bacteroidia; order Bacteroidales; family UBA932; genus Cryptobacteroides. Next base: position 41,637 of record CALUUA010000009.1, on the reverse strand, counting down.
GCTTGCGCTGTGAAGGTTGGAATGTTCTTTTCATTATCTTGTGTTTTTATTTTCCTGAAATAGGGAGTGCAAAGGTAGTGTTTTTCGGTTTAAATACAAATTATTTTTCCAAATTTCACTTTCCTTCGAAGAAAATCACCATCTTTCCTTTAAAATATTCATCATCCAGCCATGAATCCACTTTCCATGTGTGTATCGAGCCCGGACGGATATGGTATTTCTGCATGGCCAGACCGAGTTCTTCGGCCACATCTCCGCCTTTGAGGTACAGGATTCCGTCCGAGTATTTCCCTTTTGTCCAAGGCAGGAAGTTCTCGATGGATGTCACGGCCCGCGATACGATGAACCTGTATTTCCCGGGCAGGGATTCGGCTCTGGCATTGACGGCGGTCACATTTTCCAGTCCGATGGAGGACGCCACGGCAGAGGCTACCCTGATTTTTTTCCCGATTGAGTCGCAGAGCGTGAATTTCCCGCCTGGAAAGAGGATGGCCAGAGGAATGCCGGGGAATCCTCCTCCTGTCCCTATGTCGAGGATACTGACATTGCCCGAAGGGCACCTTAATTCATCGAAAACTTGCGGCAGGGCGGATTTCATGTATCTGGCTATGGCCAGCGAGTGCAACACATGGTGGTCATAGAGCCTGTCGATGTCTTTTCTGGATATCACGTTTATCTTGGCATTCCAGTCCTGATACAGGTCCATGAGCTGCCTGTATTGCTCTATCTGCCTGTCTTCCAGCTTTCCGAAAGCGGCTTCGGCGGTTTTTATGAATTCTTCGAATGTCATGTCCCTTGTTTTGAGGATAAGCGTTCACTGCAGTTCGTCCGATACGTTCATCATCTTCAGCAGCTGTTCCTTGGCCCGCCGTATCCTTGTTTTAACCGTGTTTATGGGGAGATCCAGCGCATCTGCGATTTCCTTGTATCCGAAATTGTCTATCAGATTCATCTTCGCCACCGTCCTGTAGTCATCCTTCAGCTTGTCGATATTGGCTATCCATTTGTCGTACTCCTGCTGCTTTATTATATCTTCTTCAGGGTTGTGGACGGGTGCCGGTATTTCGTTAAGTTCGGACAGCTGTTCGCTGATGGAGGTGGTGGGCAGATTGTTCTTCTCCCTGTCTTTCCTGCCGATGTGATCCAGAGCCGTGTTCCTCGCGATTCTGAAAAGCCATGTCGAGAACTTGTATTCCGGATTATACATCGCCATCTGGCTGAATGCCTTCTGGAAACTTTCCAGCATGATGTCCTCTATGTCTTCGTTCTGGGAGACATATTTCGAAATATGGCTTCTTACCCCGATATTGTATCTGCTGAACAGCACGATATAAGCCATCTGATTCTGTTCCAGAGCCAGGTGTATCAGTTCCTTGTCGGACAGGTCAGTGAGCTTCGAGCCAGTTTTTTCCATAATTGCATTCGACCGTCAAAGGTATTGACAATTTTATTACATTCTGCATTTTTTCCACGACGATTCTTTCCAAAGCTTCGATTTCATCGGGAACTGCATCGAATACCAGTTCGTCGTGTATCTGCAGCACCATCCTGCTCCTCATCTCCATGGCCTGAAGCTCTCTGTCCACATCGGCCATGGCTATCTTTATGATGTCGGCCGAAGTTCCCTGAATAGGGGCGTTGACCGCATTCCGTTCCGCGAGAGACCTGACCGTGGCATTCCGCGAGCCGATATCCGGGAGATATCTTCTCCTCCCGAACAGGGTTTCCACATATCCGTGTTCGCGGGCGAAGGCTATGGTGTCAGAAATGAAGGCGGAGACTGTCGGAAAATTCATGAAATAGTCGTCGATGATTTTCTTCGCTTCCTGACGCGGGATTTTCAGTCTCTGCGCCAGTCCGAAAGCAGAGATGCCGTACATGATTCCGAAATTCGCCGTCTTGGCTATTCTCCGCTGTTTGGCCGTCACTTCTTCGGGGCTGATGCCGAATATCTTGGATGCCGTAATCGCATGGACGTCCAGACCCTGTCTGAATGCTTCCGTCAAATGGGCGTCTCCGCTCAGGTGGGCCATGATCCGCAGCTCTATCTGCGAGTAGTCTGCGGACATTATCACACCGTCAGGATATGAAGGTATGAATGCTTTCCGGATTTCCCTTCCCCTTTCTGTACGGATAGGTATGTTCTGGAGGTTCGGCCGGGCTGAACTGAGCCGTCCTGTAGCCGTAAGTGCCTGATTGAACGTGGTGTGTACTTTTCCTGTGACAGGATTCACATAGCTCGGGAAAGGTTCTATATAGGCTGAAAGCAGTTTCTTGACCGCCCTGAACTCCAGTATTTCCCCGACTATCGGATGCTTGTCCTGAATGGCAGCCAAAGTCTCTTCATCGGTGGAATAATATCCCTTGCTTCCTGTTTTCTTCGCCTTGGGATCCAGTCCCAGCTTCTCGAAAAGCACTATGCCGACCTGCATCGGCGATGAGATGTTCAGTTCCGGCTCTCCGGCCATTTCCCGGATGCGCGCCTGCATTTCGGACAATTCCATCCTGAGCCGTGCCGCGAAATCCTTCAGTTGTCCCAGGTCCACTTTCACCCCCGTGCGTTCCATCCTCGCCAGCACCCGTATCAGCGGTTCTTCTATTTCCCGGTAAAGCCTGTCCGCTCCTGTGCTGCGCAATTCCTGGAGAATCTTTTCCGCCAGCATCGTTTCAGCCACGGCCTCGCGGCTTCTGGAGCTCTCTTCCTGCTGCCCGTTTTCCTCGAAGAGCGATTTCTGTACCGGCTGTCCGTCACTTTCGTCTATGCTTATGCCTAAATATGTCATCGACAGGATGTCCACCTTGTGGCTTTTCTCCGGATTGATGAGATAATGCATCAGTTCTATATCCAGAAGAGACCCTTCCACAGCGATTTTTTCCCTGTCCAATGCGTTTATCATCGACTTGAAATCATATCCGCATTTCGTTATCCGGCTGTCTTCGACAATGGACTTGAAATCCCCGCAGTTCCCGCAGGCCCAGTAGTTCTTGCCGTCGGCCGTTGTACCTGCCGTCAATCTTGTAATGACGGATAACACACCTTCACCGGCATAGTTGGCTACCATGCTGAAAATCCCGGTACGCCCGGCTATCCGGCAGAATTCTTCGGCAGACACTTCTGTCAGTTCCATCTGTCCGGAGGCATCGTCCTTCTTCCGGGGCGCAATATGGCTTATGAACCGTGAAAGCGACTTGAATTCGTATTTTTCGAACAGAGCCGCCGCCTCTGGACCGTAGTCGCGGCTGATTGCGGCCTGATCCGGATCGAGTTCCACATCCACGTCGGTCTTTATGGTCACCAGTTTGTGGCTCAGTCCGATATGGTCCCTTGCTTCTTCGAAGGCCGATTTCTGCCGTGGAGTCAGTTCGTCGAGATGTCCGTATATGTTTTCTACGGAACCGTATCTGGCTATCAGCTTCCCTGCGCCTACCTCTCCTATGCCTTTTACTCCGGGTACATTGTCGGATGCGTCCCCGCAGATGGTCAGCATGTCTATCACCTGCTCCGGCCTTTCGATTCCGTATTTTTCACAGATCGCCTTCCTGTCCACGAGTTCCCTTTCCCCGCCGCCCTTGCCGGGTTTGTATTGTATGATATGGTCCGAAATCAACTGTCCGTAATCCTTGTCTGGAGTTACCATGAAAACGGTGAACCCCTTTTTTTCGCACATTCTGGATACGGAACCTATGACATCGTCAGCTTCGAACCCCGGTACCATGAGTACGGGTATCTTCAGGGCCTTGCAGATTTCGGTAAGAGGCTCCAGTGCGTCGATGACTAACTGCGGCGTTTCTTCCCTTGTGGCCTTGTATTCAGGATACAGTTCATTTCTGAAAGTCCCTCCCGGAGGGTCGAAAGCCACTGCTATATGGGTCGGCTTTTCCCGCTCTATCAGTTCCAGAATATATTTGGTGAATCCGAAGAGGATGGAAGTGTCGACACCTTTGGAGTTGATCATAGGCCTGCGTATGAAAGCATAGTACATCTTGAATATCAGCGCATGACCGTCTATCAGGTAGATGTTCTTTTCCATTTTCGCAAAAGATTGGCTTCCAAAGATAGTGTATTTATTCTTTATTGCCGGCCAATTTCCGAAAAAAGAATTATCTTTATGAGATTCAATACGGAAGCAATATGAAAATACTGATTGTGGAAGATGACGTGTCGCTTATGGAAGTGATGGCTGCCGCTCTCCGTAAGGACGGCTATATCGTGGAATGTGCATCCGGTTTCCATGAGGCTGTCCAGAAACTTGGCATATATTCATATGACTGCATCCTTTTGGACATAATGCTTCCCGGAGGCAGCGGGCTCGACCTTCTGTCCATGGTCAGGAAACCGGCCACGAATACGAATGTCATAATCATATCCGCAAAGGATTCCATAGATGACAAGGTGGCAGGTCTGGAGCTCGGGGCGGACGACTATCTGGCCAAGCCTTTCCATCTGGCGGAACTTTCGGCCAGAATAAGGAGTGTCGCCAGAAGAAGCCGCAGGGACGGGGATTTTTCCCTCAGGTGCGGCAACGTGGTCATGGAACCGGAAGCCGGCAGGGTATATATTGACGGCAGGCAGGTCGAGCTGTTGAAAAAGGAGTTTTCAATCCTCGAATATTTCATGCACCGGCCGGGGCATATGGTGGACAAGGCCGTTCTGGCCGAGGCCATATGGGGTGACCACATAGATCAGGCGGATGACTTCAGTTTCCTGTACGCGCAAATGAAGAATCTGCGGCGCAAACTTCAGGATATGGGGGCGGACATTGAGATAAAGGCGGTGTACGGCTTCGGGTACAGGCTGACAATACCGGATGACAAATGAGACTTTTGCTGAAAATTACCGCGTGGCTCGCGGTCGCATTGACCATCCTGCTGACAGGATGGGCATTCTGCTTTTATCTGGCTACAGTGGATGAAATAAATGATGAGACGGACGATTCTCTGGTGGACTATTCCGACGGGCTCATCATACGGAAACTTTCCGGGGTGGAACTGCCTTCCGATGACAACGGTACAAACAATACCTATTATATAAAGGAGGTGACCCGCGACTATGCCATGTCCAGGCCGTGGATTACCTTCGAGTATCAGGAGGTTTTCATGTCAGCCAAGTCCGAGTTCGAGTCGGCAAGGATCCTGACACGGATATTCCGTGACAGCGAAGACCGGTTTTTCGAGCTCAAGGTGGCTGTCCCTACATTCGAGAAGGAGGATATCCAGCGTTCCCTGCTCTGGTGGATAATCGGTCTGTATGTGCTTATGCTACTGTCGGTTTTGGGTATCTCCGTCTGGGTCGTGAATTACAACATGAAGCCGTTGAAAGCCATGCTGCGGTGGCTGGACGAGTATAATCCGGGAAAAACAATGCCTCCTGTGCCGTCGGATACGAATATCACGGAATTCCGCCGTCTTGCAGATACCATCAGGAATGCGGCTTCCCGCTTCGATACCCAGTATCTGGAACAGAAACGCTTCATAGGCAATGCCTCGCATGAGCTTCAGACTCCGTTAGCCTCGTGCAGCAACAGGATAGAGATGCTCCTCGATTCGCCGGACCTTACCCCCGGTCAGGCTGAAGAGCTGGTAAAGGTTCACAGGGAGCTTCAGGGCCTGATCAGGCTTAACAGGACCCTTCTTCTGCTGACACGCATAGAGAACGGTCAGTTTCCCGAAACGTCACCGGTGGATTTCTCCACGCTCTTCAGGGATTCTGAAGAAATGTTTTCCGAAATATATCAGAACCGCGGCGTGCGGGTGGATATGGATATCATGGCTCCGTTCATCCATGAGGTGAACGAGCAGCTGGCAGTCATTCTGGTCAGGAATCTTCTGAAGAACGCTTACCTGCACAGCCGGACAGAAGCTGTCATCACCGTGCATATGGATAAGTCCGGTTTCTCGGTCTCGAATCCGGGTGACAGACCTTTGGACGGGGATATGATATTCGACAGGTTTTACCGGTCGCAGTCCGCTACTGAAGGTTCTACAGGTATAGGTCTGGCGATAGCGGATTCGATTTGCAGGAACTACGGACTCTCTCTGACATATGCTTTTTCCGGAAACATGCATGTTTTTTCCGTAAAAAGACAATAAAATTCCGGAATTTCAATTTCTTTTCAGAATCTCTCCTGAATTTTGCATCAGAAAAACTGATCATTAACCGTAAAAATTTTATTGTCATGAAAAAGTTTATGTTTATTATCGCATCCATGCTGATGTTCGCAGGTATTGCAAGTGCAGACAATGACAGGATCATCCCTTTCGAACAGCTTCCGGCGAAAGCCCAGAAGTTCATGAAGAAATATTTCCCGAATGAGAAGGTTTCGTATGTGAAAGAGGAGTCTGATTTCATGGAACTCTCGTATGAGGTGATTCTGACGAAAGGGACCAAAGTCGAATTCAGCGGTCAGGGAGAGTGGAAAGAAGTGGATTGCAGGTATTCTACCTTGAATGAGGAGCTGGTGCCGGTTCAGATACGCGAATATGTGAAGACTAATTTCCCGGACACGCAGTTTGTCCAGATAGAAAAAGGTTACAGGGGCTATGAAGTGAAGCTCACGAACAGACTCGAACTTACCTTTGACAACCAGTTCCGTCTGGTCGATATCGACGACTGATGATTCCTGCAGGCAGCCTGGCGATTACCCAGCCGACGGCTGCCACGCTTACGGCGGTGATGATGACATCTCCTGCCGACAGAATTACCGGATATGCCTGGACTATGAAGTTTCCGGGCATTTTCATTATTCCGAAATGCTGCTGGATCAGGGCGGCTCCGATGCCGAGCGCAAGTCCTGCAGCAAGCCCGAGCAGGGAAATCAGCCATCCTTCCAGAGTGAATACGGCTTTGATGCTGCGCTCCTGCATTCCCATGGCACGCAGGATGCCGATGTCTTCGCGTTTTTCCATGATTAGCATGGTCAGTGAGCCGAAGATGTTGAAAGCCACTATGATGACTATGAAAATAAGTATCGAGAAGATGGCCAGTTTCTCATATCTCATCATCTTGTACAGGGACGGATTCTGCCCGAATCTGTCCTTTACTTCGAATCCGGGGCCGAGTCTGTCCGATATTTCTCCGACAAGAGCTGCCGCCTTATCTGCGGTGCAGCTGTCCTTCAGCCTTATTTCCACTCCCGACACTTCGTCATCGTATTCAAGGAGTTCTTTCATCACTTCTATCGGGACTATGGCATATTTTTCATCTATCTCGCTGTTGATGGCGAAAATGCAGGAGGGCCAGACGTTTACGGATTCTATGGAAGCGGCAGGGTTAGAAATGGAGAAATTCCGTGTGCGAGAGGGAAAATACAGTTCCAGCGGGGTGACGAATCTCGGATTGATGCCCAGATTATAGGCCAGCGAGCTGCCTGCCGCAGCCAGAGGTACATCTCCTCTGTGCAGAGTGAAATCTCCTGTACGGATATGATTCCGCACAGGAGACTCTTCTTCATATACCCAGTCCACGCCTTTGGCCGTGACCATACTCTGCCTGCCATCATAGTTCACGAAGATGTTTTCTGTGAGTGTGCAGCTCATGTTGAGGACTTCATCCCGGGCGTAGATCCAGTCATAGGTCTCACCTTCCGGCACGAAAACCTTCCCTTCGGCGGGAGTGATAAGTATGTCGGGGTCGAAGTCGTTCAGCATATCCTTGACCAGAGCATCGAAGCCGTTGTATATCGACAGTATGATGATCAGGGCTGCAGTACCTATGGCCATGCCGGCGGCGCTGATTGCAGAGATGATGTTGATGACATTGTGCGATTTCTTTGCAAACAGGTATCTTCCGGCGAAAAAGAGCGGCAGGTTCATGGCTGGAAGGTCTATTTCTTCAGCAGTTCTTCGATGCGGGCCACGTAGTCGAGGGTCGTATCCTGGAAGAAATTGATTTCGGGAATGATCCTCAGCTGTTTGCCGATTCTGTTCCCGAGCTCGCCCCGAAGCGCTTTCGTGTTTTCTTTCAGGATATCCATCACTTTTCCGGCTTTTTCGGACGGAAATATGCTGACATAGATATAGGCTACCGACAGATCCGGACTGATTCTCACTTCGCTGACTGTCAGCATGGCTCCATCGAATGCCGCCATGCCTTTCGAACGCAGGATTTCCGCGAAATGCCGCTGGATCTCACGAGCCACTTTCTGCTGTCTGGTATTCTTTTCTTCCATTAGTTTACCTTGATGATGAAATAGTTCTTCTTTCCCTTCTGTGCCAGAATATATTTTCCTCCGATGAGGTGCTCTGTGCCTATCATCGCTCCGATATCGGTGACCTTGTCCTTGTTTATGCTCACGCCTCCGGCCTGAATCATTTTCCTGCATTCACCCTTGGACGGGAACACCTGCGTCTCGACAGCCAGAAGATCTATGATGCCTGACGGCAATTTGTCACGTCCGATACCGAATGTCGCCACGCCGTCGAAAACCTGAAGGAATGTCTTTTCGTCCAGATGCTTCAGGGTTTCGGAAGTGGCATTGCCGAAGAGCACGTTGGAAGCCTCTACTGCCTTTTCGTATTCTTCTTTCCCGTGGACCATGACGGTGATTTCCTTTGCGAGAAGTTTCTGGAGCGACCTCAGGTGCGGAGCCTGCGCATGTTCGGCTATGGCAGCCTCTATTTCTTCCCTGCCGAGCATGGTGAATATTTTGATGTATCTCGCGGCATCTTCATCGGAGACATTCAGCCAGAACTGGTAGAACTGATACGGTGACGTCCTTTCCGCATCGAGCCAGATATTCCCTTTTTCCGTTTTCCCGAACTTTCCTCCGTCAGCCTTGGTGATGAGAGGGCAGGTGAGTGCAAAAGCCTCTTTTCCGAGTTTCCTGCGGATAAGTTCAGTACCGGTAGTGATGTTGCCCCACTGATCGCTGCCTCCCATCTGGAGAGTGCAGCCTTTGTGCTGGTACAGGTAGAGAAAATCATATCCCTGAAGGAGCTGGTAAGTGAATTCCGTGAAAGACATGCCTTCCCGTGATTCGGATGACAGACGTTTCTTTACAGAATCTTTTGCCATCATGTAGTTCACGGTAATATGCTTGCCGATATCTCTGGCGAAGTCCAGAAATGAATATCCTTTCATCCAGTCATAGTTGTTCACCAGTTCGGCTTTGTTCGGCGCATCCGAATCGAAGTCTAAAAAGCGGGAAAGCTGGGCTTTGATGCAGGCTACGTTGTGGGTCAGGGTTTCCTCGTCCAGAAGATTCCTTTCCTGGGATTTCATGGACGGGTCGCCGATCATCCCGGTAGCTCCTCCTACGAGGGCGAACGGCTTGTGTCCGCAGTTCTGGAAGTGCTTCAATATCATTACGCTTACCAGATGACCTATGTGAAGCGAATCTGCGGTCGGGTCTATGCCTACATAGGCGGCCGTAGGTCCTTCCATCAGTTTCTCTTCTGTTCCCGGCATGATATCCTGTATCATGCCCCTCCATCTGAGTTCTTCGACAAAATTTTTCATCGTTTTGTTCCTGTTTCCGTTTTTATCATGCGAAGATAGTGAAAAACAGAGTCCCGACCAAAAGGAAGGAGACTAAAAGCGCGCTTTTAGTCTCCTTCCTTCAGTCGGTCTTAAGGTCTGTTTACCTCTGTGCCCCGCAGTTCGGATATTCGGCGGATGTAGTGAATATGCCGTTTTCAACATCCTTCACTGAAAGCGGATCTGTTCCGGCCCGTTTCGTGTTTTCTATGCTTGATGTGTAGTTTGCAGCATAGAACAGGTTGCACGCTCTTCCTTCCTCCATATAGTAGTAATTGTTCGAAGCTGTGCCCTGTGAAGGATATGTACCTGAATTGCAGTTCAGCAGACTGTAATTCTTTCCATTGTTTATGACTTCATTATACATCAGATTGTTACTTATGTCTATCGTAGAGACTGTGTTGAATCTGAAATAGAAGTCCGTATTGGTGTGTCCTTCTATATTGTAGAAAGTGTTGTTCCTTAAATTCAGCTCAGTAAGAGCCATTCCAGGGAAGAATACCAGCCTGAAGAAATTGTTTCCTGCAGCACTGCTGTAGAAGACATTGTTTTCTATCGTGACGGAATTGGCAGACCTTGTTCCGGAATTTGCTCCTATCAGATATTTCTCCACCTGTCCTTCAGGAACCTTGAAATCTGAATTCGATATATGCACATCTGTAAATGTGCGTGCATCTGAAGCGCCTATCGTCAGGATATGCTTGTCGAGATTTACCTTGCAGTTATCCACGCATATGTATTCCAGTGTAGCGGTTGCTGCAAGCTGTGAGTAATATACGCCATCATACCCGTTGTTCGTCAGTTCAAGATTGTGAAGTACAAACGCTGACGAAGCTTGAGGTGCGATTTTCAGTGCAGCCTGGAATGTGACTGCAGGTTTTTCGGAGATATTGTTTCCGATCAGGATTATACCTTCGATATTGCCGCTTATGTTCAGTTCGATGTCTCCGTCTACAAAGTTGACCTTGTTTGCGAGGGATGTGATGTTTCCGCTCAAAGTACCGGCCTCGCCGTATGTCGTATTGTCATATGTCTTGCCTGCTATAGTTATGGCTACTCCGGCATCATACAGTTCCTTATATGTCGCGGCGGTCTTTGTGGCTGCTTTTGTGGCGGAAATGTCTCCGTTTACGGCAGTTCCGTCTTCAAGAGTATTGACCGGAAGGACATAGAGTATATAGTTCTTGCCATAGCTTATGGCTTGACCGTCAGACGTGCTTGTGAGCGAGAGGGTTTCTGTCCCGGTTTCAGCTGTGCCGAAGGTGGACTCTGAAGGTGCCGGAGTGTCCTCGGTATAAAGCAGATATTTGTATGAGTATGTCCCGTCCAGAGCCGCTTCATTCGAGCAAGTGACAGTGAAGCCGAGTGAGGTGTATCCTGCTTCGGATGCAGATACTGTTACGACAGGTTTGGTGCCAGGCAGAACCTTTACCTGTATCTTGGCGAACGTGGACAGTCCGTCTGCGTTCAGAGCGTGGATCGTGATATCGTTTTCTGTGCTGGCTGATATTTTCGTCTGTGCTATGGATGACGGAGCCGTGACTGTCAGTGTGGCCGTACCGCCTGTTTCATCGCCGAGCTCGGCCTGCCATCCGCGAGGCTGCTCTATGATCGTGCTTACGACACCCGTCATTTTCACAGAGAATGTCATGACGCTTCCGAGTCCGAACTCTATAGGGGTATCGTAGTCAGCCGGCTGATCGTTATAGTATATCACGCAAGAGAATTCATCAGCTGAGATGACAGGGACTTCTATCGTCTTTCCGCCTTCTGACATGGTGATCCTGAGCACGCCTTCGGCCTCGTCATATACTACGTCATCGAATATGTCGGAACCTTCAGTGCCTGTGGCCGGAACCGGCTTTCCTGCCTCGTCCAATACCTGTTCGAATTCCCCGTCGGTCTTGACTTCCCAGTATCCGTTGTTGATACGGAATTCAGGCGCGTCCGCTTCTGCGCTGACAGCCGAGCCTCCGACAATGATTTCCGTTCCGTCCATGGTCCAGTTGCCGTTTTCATTAATGCCGATGGCAGGGATATTTCCTATGCTGCCGCTGACAAGTTTGTATGGCTCCGTCTCTCCGGAAACGGTGATTTCATAATATGGAATTTCGCCGTCTTCGATCTTGTCCGTGCCGAAATATTCTATTTTGGTGATGACTGCGCCTTCCTTGATAAGTTCCGACACTGCCTTAACGCTTTCATTCAGAGCCGGAATCTGTTTCTCCAAGGCGGTGACCCTGCTGTCGAGGTCATCAATCCTCTCTTCGAGTTCGTTCAGGTCAGAGCAGGAGAATATGGCTGCGCTGCCTATAATCACAGCCGCCCATTTGGCTAAATTATTGAAATTCAGTTTCATTTTATTGTGGTTTTATTATTTTCCTTTCAATTTTCCGTTTCAGACTACGTGTCCGGATTCTATTTCAGCCCTGTAAGCCATCCCGGCACATAGCCAAGCCGGTTTTTCAACTGGGCTTCATACAGTGATTCAGGTTCTACAGGGACGCCGTTGCTCTCGTCGCGGAGTGTCTGTTCTTCATTGAAATCAATGGCGCTGCCATGGAATCCTACGATTATAGGCGGCATGAATTTCCACCAGGCAGAGCTTTGATCCCACCATATCCATTCGCCGGAAAACGGAGTCGTGTTCTTGAAATTCCATATTGTCAGGTCCGACAGATGATTCGGCATCTGATTTGCGTCTCCGCCTTGTCTCCATCTTCTGAAGCTTCCTGTGCAGCAGTCTATGAGTGTGGCACGAGGCTGTGTCGCATGTGCCTCGAAACATCCGTCGCTTCCCCATGTGTTCCTCCAGAGGACGGCTCCCAGACTTTCCTTCGACACACCTACAGCGTGATACTGTCCCGTGATCTCGTCAGGATCGGACCCGGTGACTTCATGTCCGAGATCGTCCATCCTGCGTCCTGTCGACTCGTCGGTAACGGCTCCGATGAACACTCTTGAGGAGGCCTGCGATCTTATTGCCGAATGTCCTCTCTGTCCTGAGATGCCGCATTTGTAGACAGACACGTTCGCACTTTCTATTATGGAACATGCCTCGCTCACGCTGATGAATCCTACATTCCTCATCCATGAGTCCACCACTCTGGTCATGCTTACAGGCTTGTAGGCACCGTCATATTCCCATGATGCGTGGTGGTCGAAATCTTCTTTTGCATTCCCCTTGAATGTGATGTCTTCCACTCCTACATTCTTGTAATGCTGGTAGCCGACGATTTTCCATCCCCATCTGGCTTCCACTTCATGCATAATCGGCTCGTAGAAGGTGACAGTGTTCCCGGAAACCGATTTTATCTGATGTATGTCCTTTACGACTACGCCGGTGTCCTGCTCATCGCCATTGTCGACGATGACCCAGTCGGAATCAGGATTCACATCATCTCGGGCAAGTTCCTTCTTCACCAGTTCCAGTTCCCCGTTTTTCAGGTAGAGACATACCCAGTCTCCGGCCTTCAGATTCGGTGTCCCGCTGACAGTGACGGAAAAAGAGCCTTTGGGAGAGTCTCCTGCGACTTCCGCGAGGGTATTGCTGTACTGTATGCCTGTGTTGTGTTTCAGCTGTATCATATCCGGGGATGAGTACAGGGCGGAACTGGACGGCAGGTTAGGGTCTGTCATTGTGACCGTGGATTTTTCCTTGCCGGCTCCCTTGAGAATAATATTGCTTCCCCTGATTATTATCGACTGGCTTCTGTCACCTACATTGTCCGCTGCCGTATGGAGAATGTATTCGCCTTCAGGGAAATAGAATATGACATTTCTGGGAGAATTGGGATGCGGGAATACCAGCTGGTCCCCTGCCGTGTTGGGCACAGGCGGGCCGAGGGCTTCCGTCAGCATGGCTATGAAAGCCTCCCTGTCGCTGGCATTGTCGTCCGGTATCGCTCCGTAGCTTTTTATGTTGTAGACTTTGTAGCCGTTGCTCGCCGTGCAGGTGCCGTCGGCGTTTTCCGTGACGGTCACCGATTCGGGAGCAGACTCTCCGTGGTCGTAGCCTGCATATGAGAAGTCGAGCAGGACATTATTGGGATCCTTGGCGTAGAATTCACGCCACGCCTGAGTATAGGCGGAATTGAAGTCTTCCGGAACCAGATCGAATCTGAAAGTATATATCCTCAGATAATGTTCGTCGGATTCGAGATATACCTGGACTTCGTGGCTGCCTTCGCCTTCTCCCGGAGCTGTCACGATGAACTGGTGTCTTCCGTCTCCCATATCGATGATTTCGGCTTTCCAGTCATCCGGACATTTGATATACGCATTCACGACGTCAGGAGTGAATTCTCCGAAGAATGTCTTCATTTCATTCCTGTATATGCTCGCGCCTTTCTCCATGTCGAAGTCGTAGATCTCCATCGTGATGCCTTCATAGACCGGCAGGGAAAGTTCCTTTCCGTCAGCCATCTCTATGGACACTTTTTTCCCGGCCTCGTCATATACTACGCTTGTAAAGAATGAATCCGTGATGCTTTCTCCTGTGGCGTGTACCGGCTTCCCGTCCGAACCGGTGATGTACTCCCAGTTCGTTCCGTCAGTACATATCTGCCATACCATTTTGTCAGGGTTTTCAGGATCCTCCACTGCACGGACCTGAGGGACTATCGGATTCGAAGTTCCCATTTCAGCTATGGTCTGTGTCTCGTCCCAGAGGGTGAGGGTCCAGTTTCCGTCCTGATCAATGCCTATTACAGGTGATACGTTTCCCCCGTCTTCGGCTACATAAATCGTCAAGGCGCTTCCGTCGCTCATCTCCATTTTATAGACCCGTCCGTCGTCGTATGCCTTGATGTCCATGACCACAAGTCCTTCAGTGTGCAGGACATATGCGGCAGTAGCATTTCTGTTGATCTCTACAGCCTGCTGTTCCAGCGCCTCGATCCTGTCCTCGATTCCGTCCAGCTTGCCTTCAAGCTCGTCTGTCTTGACGCAGGATGTCCATCCGAGAGCAACCGCCATGAGGCAGGCCATTGTCAGATAAAATTTTCTCATCAGTTATAGTGTTAATTAATTGTCCAAATTTACTATATTATTTGTTATGAACACCATGATTCAGAGACAAATTGTCCATAATCCCTTCCCGGAACCAGATGTCGTCCGCTTCCTCCAGTTTGTCTTCCAGCACCTCGCACAATGAGGCGAAAAGATCCGGGTTCTCTTTCCATGAAATGTTGTGAAGCTGGTACGGATCATTCCAGTCATCGAATATCAGCACCCTTTTCAGTTCATTATCCCTGTCTATGCAGATTTCCATGGTATATCTGTCGGTCTTTACTCCTCTGGCTTCAGGGAAAATCCCGTGTACCATACCGTCGGCGTCTTTCTCCCCGTCGAGATTCCTGATGTAGAGGGCTGCGGACGGTATGTCGCAGCTTTCTCCGTTTCCGAGCAGTACAGGTGCGAGGTTCCTGCCTTCAGCTGTTTCCGGAATCTCCTTTTCCAGACCGGCCAGAGCCAGCAGTGTAGGCATGATGTCGGTCGTGGAGAGCAGGGTGGAATCTATGCGGTGCCTTATCTTCTCAGGATACCGGATCATGAAAGGAACGTTGAAGGACTCGGTGTAAATGGAATTTTTCGGATCTAATGTCCCGTGGCTGCACATCGTTTCTCCGTGGTCCGAAGTGAATACCACGATAGTATTCTTGTCCAGCCCGAGCCGCTCCAGCTCCTCGAGCAACCTTCCGAATTCCCTGTCCACTCCGGTCACATTCGCGAAGTAGTATCTGGCCGCAGGGGCCTTCGACAGGGTAGTGTCGGCGTTGGCTCTTACATAGAGTTCCGAATAGTCCATCGCCCTGTAAAGTTCATAGTCCTCCTCCATGCAGTCGTCCAGACTTTCGTAAGGGCTGTGAGGCGGATTATAGGCCAATGCCAGGAAGAAAGGAGCTCCGTCCTTCCGTTCTCCGTCCCTGTTCCTGAGGAATGCGATAGCCTTGTCCGTTTCATGCTTAACGGAATACTCATGCGGATCATGCCTGACCCCGTCGGTATCCCAATAGTGAGGATCCTTGTGGACATCGTAAGTCCCGTATGAATACCAGTACGAAAATCCGTGTCTGCGCTCAGGCGGTGTATATGCGTCCCATTCCGGATCGCGGTCGCTTACATAATGTCCCGGATTCGCCGGGTCGTTCTTCATGGGAACTTCTGCGTGGAGCTTCCCGATATATCCGCAGCTGTATCCGTTCGCCGCAAGCACGTCCGAAATGCATACCGCATCAGGATTAAGGGTGCTTTCAGGACGCAGAGCCATGCAGTTCAGCGTAACTCCGCTCCTCTCGGGATACATCCCTGTCAGGAATATCCCTCTGTAGGGACTGCTCAACGGGCATGTGCTGACGGCCCGTGACAGTACAGCGGCCTCATCCGCAAAAGCATTCAGGTTCGGTGTCTTTACCGGGTCAGCCGTCCATTTGACAGCTCCAGCATACTCTTCCTCGTTCCAGAATCCCAATGACTGGTTCCGGAACTGGTCCGGAAAGACGTATATTATGTTCGGCTTTTCCTGAACAGTCCCTCCGCAAGCCGCGAGAGCAAGACCCGAAAGCGGTACCAGATATTTTTTTGTATCCATGATTTTTTTCAATTAATCCGTTCAAGCTGTATTTCCTCCGTTCTGGCTTCACGTGTAGTGAAGACAAGGGTGGTCTTTCCGTTCCCGCACGAAACCTTCACATCCGAAGTCCCGCTGTCGGTCACGGTCCAGTCTCCGTACAGAGACACAGTCACTGACACAGGCCGGCAATCGTCATCGACCCATTTGCGCCCGTAAATGCTTCGCTCTATCCTTTTTCCGTCTTCATCGAAGACCTCATCGCTCGGCCCGCTGTACAACGCCAGATCAGGATTGCTTACGCTCAATGTCATAGTTCCGTTCCCGCAGCTGTACATGATGAGCGACGGGGTGGCTTCCGCCAATATTTCATCATCGCCTTCGGCAATGCCTTCAAAGACAGCAAGCCCGTGTGTCCCGCTGGTCTTGTCTATAACAATATGGGCGTCATCGTCACATTTTTTCACTTCGTAAGGCAGGCTTCCGATATATTCTTCAAGCTCCTTTTCGGAGGCGTGTACGACGGTCATGTATTCGTATTTCCCGTTTTCCACGATTTCCCCGTGACGGATATAGGCCTTTTCGAACCGTCCTTCAGTAGGCTCTGACGTCTCCTCGTGGAAGGAGTGCTGGATGCCGGATGTGTACACGACATTGTCTCCCTTCACGAAGAATGCGTTGCCGAACCTGTCCCTTACCACCGTGAGGCTGTCTCCGGAGGTGTATACCGGAGTCTGGCTCTTGCTGCCGGGCATGGAGTTCTGGAACAGGGTAGTGTGCAGTTCCGAGCCTTCGAGTCCGTTCTGCAGGCCAGACCCGAGGGCCACGATCCTGTTCCCGAAAGCGAAGAACGATTTCCTGCCGCGGAGTGAGCCGTTGTACTTGTCATGCTCGTGCAGTTTCATGGCGAACACTCCGTCCATGCCTTTGTGGCTCACGCCTCCGGCGAACCATTCATCGGAAAGGAGCATTTCTTCATATCCCGAAAATTCGTCCACGTTAAGCACATTGGCTTTCATCTCTTCCATAGGTATCACGGCTGCCGTAGTGCCAGGTATGTGGCACCAGTCCCATCCGTCAACGCTGAAACCGGAACCGGACATGGATACATGCCCTATCGGGTCTCCCATGATCTGCATGCTTCCGTGGGTCAGATAACGTCCGTAAAGGTTAGCGCCATTGTAAATTTCAGCGGACCAGATGTAGCGGCTGTGTCCTGCGAAGGTCACAAGCCAGCCGTCTCTTCGGTGGGACATCGAGCAGTCATATCCGTAGACATGGCATCCTGCAGGATCCTTTTCTGCGGAAATTCCTGCTTCCGAGAAGGTTTTGGCGTATTTTCCGTCTCCGTCCACTCTCAAATATGCCGCGGCGAGTTCCGGATCTATGTCCAGCCGCCCGTCAGGCGAGCCGGCTTCCGCCAGAAGTCCGTATTGCCTTGGAATCAAGGCACCTTTCCCGTCAGGATGCCTGCCCGACATGGCGAGCGGAAAGCTTTCCCTGTTGCAGTAGAATCTCATTTCCAGAAGGGCGTCCTTCAATATCCCGTGACTTTCCCCGGAGATGGCGAATCCGGTTCCGTGAAGCATCCATACCGCATTGACTGCGCCGTCGAAGCCTCCTGTCGCATATGCAGGATATGCTTTTCTGTGGTGCATTACCGTGCCGTCCGATTTGAAGCACGGCTTAAGGCCGTCTGCGTACTTGAATCCGTTGTCCACCCAGCGGGAGAGAGCTTTCATGTAAGCCGCTTTGTACGGGGAATCCTGCAGCATGATGATTGAGGCGACACGTCCCATGAGGGAAGTGTTGAACGCATCTATGTCCATACCCGGAATTTCGGGGGCAGTCTTCACTTCGCCCACGCCTGAGAACCATTCCATGGCAGCCTGCACCCGCTCTGCCAGCCCTGCCTCTTCGAGAACCTCTTTCATGATGACAGGTGCGGTGTAGAAGTTCCTCATGCTGTAGCCCAGATGGTGGACGGTGCCCAGACCGCTTCCGGCTTCGAATCCCTGATCGAGCAGATGTCTCGTGAGGCTGATATACATGCCTGCGATTTCGGCTTTCAGAATCGGGTCGGACTCGTTTTTCCATGCGATGGCGAACTGCAGCAGATTGTCATTCGCCTGTCTGAGCAGCTGTCCGTTCTTTCCGAACCGGCCGGACGCGTCCTTTATCCCGAGATTGATGTATGTCTCTCCGTATCTGGTGAAGAAAACGGGCTTGCCTTTTACAGTGCCGTCAGGATTTTCCGTGATGCCGTAGCTTTCATACGTTTTCCTGACTTTTTCCATTCCCCACGGCTGCCTGCCGTCCGTAACAAGGTCGATGAATCTGTCTCTGATCGTCTCGAGATCCTTTATCTCGTTTTCTGAAATGGTCTCTGCCCGGTCGATGTCAAGTTTCAGGTTCCAGCTGTCGTTGAGTACCAGCCAGTGGGACTTCGTATCCTTGTTCACATACGGAGCCTGCCAGTCGGGAGTATGGTGGCGGACATCTTCGAATGCCGAAGTGATGATGCCGTCGAAATAGAGTTCCCCTTTCCGGCAGTCTTCCGGCGCCGAAATCACTACCCGGTCCATACCGGTTTCAGGCTTTCCGGTCATATCCCTGTCGAATGCTACCCAGGCTCCTCTCCATCCCGTGAATCCCAGACCGTATTCGAAATGGCAGCATTCCTTCTCTCCCTTGTAGAAGGCAATGCGCATTTTCCCGTCTATGCTGACAGGAGAATACACCCAGAAAACAAATGTCGAGACAGAAGTTTCTGCAGGATTCGGGTTTTCGGGCAGATAAGGCACTTCGCCGGGGATGATGAACTGCGCCCCGCGCTTTTTCCACTCCCACAGCAGCGAGTGCCCGCCAAGTTTGTAATGTCTGTCCGAAACCGAAAGGGATGATGCCCTGCCGGCTACGGCAGGGTAAGTCCCGTTTTCGAAAGAGAGTACGCCTGTGGCAGGATTGAAGTCAACGACCCTGGCGCCGGCAGAGAATATTAGCGCCAAGGCCGAAATTATACAGAAAACTGTACGCATGTCAATACTTTACAGGCGCGAACCCTTTTTCTATGTTTCCTTTTCTTATAAGAGCTTCGAGGAAGTAGTAGTCTGCATAGTTAAGCGGAACATCTATGCTGCTTCCGTGAGGAAGGCTGCCTACCGAATGCATGAGGATGAATCCTCCGTTAGTACCCTGTGCGGCCCTGTATTCCGGAGATGAGAGCGATTCGATGATCTTGTCGGCCTTTTCCTTATACAAGGCGTTTTCGGTGAAGCCGTACATTTCATACAGAGCCGAAGCTATGATAGCTGCTGACGATACGTCCCTGTAAGTGTCCGGAATGTCCGGGCAGTCGAAATCCCAGTAAGGTACGAGATCCTCCGGCATGTTCGGATGATTGAACAGATAATCCGCCACTTTTTCAGCCCTTTCGAAATATTTGGCATCTCCTGTGTATCTGTACATTACAGTGAAGCCGTAGAGGGACCAGGCCTGACCTCTTGCCCATGCGGACTCGTCAGAATAGCCCTGTGCCGTATATCTTCCGCGCACTTCGCCGGTCTCGGGATCATAGTCCACCACGTGGTAGGTGCTGTAGTCCGGACGGTAATGATTCTTCAGCGTCTGGTCGGCATGGCTGATGGCTATTTTTGCATATGTAGAATCGCCCGTGAACCATGTAGCCTTCATCAGGAGCTCCAGATTCATCATGTTGTCGATGATTACAGGGCACTTCCAGCCTCTTTCGCTCTGCCAGCCCTTGTCCGAATCCCATGACTGGATGACTCCGGCTCCCGGTCTGAAGCGGGTGGAAAGGGATTTGGCGGAATTGACTATAACATCCTGATATCCGTCGATATTCTTGAGTCTCAGTCCGTTTCCATAGCTGTCATAAATCATGAAGCCGATGTCGTGATGCCATTTCAGGTTCTGGATGGAGTCCAGAATCTCCGTGTGTTTTCTGGCGTGGTCTGCCCAGTATTCGTCGCCGGTCAGTTCATACATGTACCACAGCGTTCCGGCGAAGAATCCGCTTACCCAGTCATCTGTAGGTACGTAAACGATTTCCCCGTTCTGGTATGTGGAAGGTATCCTGACAGTGTCGCCTGCTTCGGATGCCTCGATGAGAGACTTCAGCTGGACTGCGGCATTGTCCACATTTTCCTGGATGATGTCTGTCTGGGGTGCGCACTGCACGGCAGCCACTGTTAGCGCCAGTGCAGAAAGGAATTTGATTTTCATGTCGATATAGTTTAGTTATCAGTTCCGGTGTCTGTCCGCAGCCTGGTGTCGGGACTGCGCAATCATTTTGCGAATTTAATTAAAAATCTTTGCAAGGCAAAATATTCTTGAACTTGTTGATAATTATTCTTTTTTCATTTTGTGCGTTTGAAAAATAGTGGTATATTTGTCGAAATGCATTATAACTGATAACCAGATGAGACGGCTTTTCGTATTCTTTTTATTCCTATCCGTTTGTTGCTCGTCAGGCTTTGCAGCCATAAACTCGCAATATAATTTTGAAAAAGGTGTCCCGGGATTTGTGCGTGTGACCGGAAACGGTGAACTTGTCCCGTCTACTGAAAAGTTCAAGGACGGCAAGACTTCCCTGAAATTCTCATGGCAGGGTCAGGCGGCCATAGTCTTCAATAACTGTACGGATATCGAGGCTTCCATGAAAGTCAACAGGGCCGGGCTGATGATCTGGATATACAATACCGCACCTATGAACGGTCCTCTCCGGTTCACTTTCTGGAACTGGGACGAAGAGGAAATCTGCCATTTCGATTTCAATATGAATTTTACCGGCTGGCGCACGGCCTGGATAAAATACGAAGACATGCTGTCGCCGTACGGACATTACGGTGACAAGAAACTGAAGGAAAGGTCCACCAATGTCGCGCGGATGACCATAGCCCCTCCTGCTTCCGCTCCGGAGGGCACCATCTATATTGACAGGGTGACTTTCTCTACAAAGCAGCTGCATGCGCAGATAACCCCGGACATGCAGATTCCGGAGAACAACTATAACCTGCAGAGGAACATGTGGCACTGGTGCCGCCTCTGGGAGTGGGAGCAATATCCGCAGGAAGATCCTGTTCCCGTGACTCCTGAGCAGGAGAAGATGCTGGAACTGGTCGAGTCCAGAATGGACGAAGTGATAAAGGCCGGAAGATCCAGCGACAATTATGTGAAGAACACCCTGCTCAAGAGAGCGGACGACACTTATAATAAATATTATATCCAGCGTCTTCCTGACGGTTCGGTGACGGGAGCCCCTCTGTTGAGCGATGACGAGTTCAACAATTCTCTCGGCGAGATGCGTATCCGTTTCATCGGCCAGATGGTGGACTATTATGCACAGGATTATTCCTATACCGGTAATACCGGCAATCTCGACAAGGTGATAAACGCCATGGACCATGCTATAGACCAGGGTTTTGCCTATGGCAGCGGTCAGGGTACCAACCACCATTACGGATATCAGATCAGGGAACTTTACAGGGGGATATGGCTGTTCCGCGATGAATTGGCGGCGGCCGGCAAACTGGATGAGTACCGGAAGGTTCTTGAATACTGGAGCGGTCTTCAGGAGACACGGAAACCGTTCGTCTACGGCAGGGACGAGATTCTGGACAGCTGGCATACGCTGCTGGATGCCAAGCTCATATCCGCCATGCTTGACACCGATCCGGCCTCAAGGTATATGAAGATGAAGAATCTGGGCCGCTGGCTCTCCGGTTCCTTGTCATATTCGCCGGGAACATTGGGCGGACTGAAAGTGGACGGCACCTCATTCCATCATGGAGGCCATTATCCGGCTTATTCTGTCGGAGCATTCGCGGCCGTGGGCGATTTCTGCCATTATACTAAGGATACTGATTTCGTGATTGACGAAGACGCCAGGAAGACATTCAAGCATGCCCTTCTGACCATGCGCGATTATTGTAACCTGACTGATTGGGGCGTGGGTATCTGCGGCCGTCACCCGTTCAACGGCTTTATTCCGAAAGCCGACATCGAGGCCTTCGCTTCACTGGCTTTGTTGGGTGACCTTACCGGTTCCGGCCTTGATGCGGATCCGGATCTGGGAGGAGCATACTTCTACCTCGGCGGAGCGAATCCCCAAACGCTTTCAGCCTTGCGTAATGCAGGGGTTTCAGGGGCATCAGATGCGCCTGAAGGCTTCTTCGTGCTGAATTATGCTGCTCTCGGCATTCACAGAAGGGATAATTGGATGCTTTCGCTCAAGGCATATAACTCCGATGTCTGGAGCGCCGAGATATATGCTGCCGACAACCGTTTCGGCCGATATCAGAGCTATGGTACAGCCCAGCTTATCGGTGCCGGCAAGCCTGTATCCGCGAAGGCCAGCGGATTCTCTCAGGAAGGCTGGGACTGGAACCGTATGCCGGGAGCCACGACGGTGCATCTGCCTTTTGAAATGCTCGACAGCCCGCTGAAAGGAACTCTCATGGAGAGAAACGATTCCCGTTTCCCGGGCGTATCCTCTCTTGAAGGAATGAACGGCATGATGGCCTTTACGTATGTAGAGAAGGACAGACAGAACTTCTGCGCCGGAGCTACAGCCACGAAAAGCGTCTTCTGCTTCGACAACAGGATCGTGTATATCGGCAGCGGAATCTCGAATACGAAGAATTACGGATATCCGACCGAAACTACCCTGTATCAGCTCACGATAGAGGATCCGGAGGGACTCGTGGTGGATATAAACGATGATTTCTTCGGGGACTTCCCGTTCCCGTCCACATACAGGTTTGCCGGGGAAGGGCAGGCTGTCCTGAACGACCCTCTCGGCAATTATTTCATCATTCCTGATGCGGCCGGCCTTACGGTCGTGAAGCAGAACCAGACATCGCCTTCCGATACCAAGAAGAAGACGGGTAACGGGGATTTCGTCACCGCATACATAGATCACGGCGTATCGCCTCAGAATGCTTCATATGAGTACATGATGCTGATACAGCCTGCCGGAAAGGATGTGAACAAATTCTCGAAGAAGCTCCCTTATACGGTCATAAGGAAAGACAATGCCGCCCATGTAGTGAACGACCACATCACCGGCATTACGGCCTACGCATGTTACAAGGCCTATGACGGCACTGCATCTGCCGATGCTTTCGCAGCCCTGCCTAAAGGCAAGGAAGCCAGACCGTATCTTCCGATAGTCTCGATAGATGCGGAAACCATGGTCATGGAACGCACGCGGGAGGACGGAAATGTCGTGATGAGTATCTGCACTCCAGACCTCGGCATCACGCAGAAGGCATATACCACTCCGCAGCCGAGTCAGGTCATCGTGAAAACCGTCGTCATCGACGGGAACTGGGATCTCGTTTCACCGGATGAAAAGGTGAAGACAAGCCGCGCAGACGGGAAAACCACTGTCACTGCTTCATGCGTAGACGGCATACCGGTGGAATTCTGTCTGAAGAAAATCTGATTGCCTGCGGCAACTGCCGGAATTACCCACATTATTAGCATATAATTAATAATCTTAAACTGATGTATAAACTAACTGTACTATTGACGACGCTGGCCATTCTCGCAGCATCCGCGTGGGATATGTCAGCTCAGAATCTTGAGGTCAAGGGACGGGTTACGGACAAGCAGGGGGAGCCGCTGATTGCGGTGACAGTGTTCGAGTCCGGGAACACGTCGAACGGAACAGTGACTGACATGGATGGAAACTATACCATTACGGTCCCTCCTTCCGCCACCCTCATATTCTCCTGCCTGGGTTTCGAAGAAATACAGGAAGCTGTGGCCAAACGCAGCACGATCAATGTTTCCATGGGTGAAGAGCAGCTCTCTCTCGATGCAGCCGAAGTGGTGAGCGTCGGTTACGGTTCCG
Organism: uncultured Bacteroidales bacterium; assembly: GCA_944323845.1. Lineage (GTDB taxonomy): Bacteria > Bacteroidota > Bacteroidia > Bacteroidales > UBA932 > Cryptobacteroides. The sequence continues at coordinate 17,712 of CALUUA010000009.1, read as the reverse complement.
TGACCAGGAGAGACCTTACCGGCGCCGTGAGCAAGGTCGATATGGGTGAAATGATGAAGGCCCCGATACCGAACTTCGATCAGGCCCTTACAGGCCGTGTGGCCGGAGTGGTGGTATCCACTTCGGACGGATCCCTGGGCGCCGAGGCGAACATCACCATCAGGGGAAACAACTCTCTGACCCAGAGTTCCGCACCTCTTTATGTGATCGACGGTTTCCCGTCAGAAAGTTCTCTGGCCACTTCCTTGAGTTCGGCTGACATCGAGTCCATAGATATCCTGAAGGATGCTTCCGCAACGGCGATTTACGGCGCCCGAGGAGCGAACGGTGTGATAGTGATCACCACCAAGCAGGGTGTGGAAGGCAAGCCGAAGGTCAATTTCAGCGCTTCATGGACAGCGAACAAGATTTACAATAAGATCGAATTGATGGATGCCTATGAATTCGTTGATTTCCAGACAGACATGTACGCTGCTACGGGCGGTACGAACATCTATCTTTACGACCATGGCGTCCAGATGAATACCGTCGAGGATTATAAGAATGCCCGGACTTACGACTGGCAGGATATGATATACAGGACGGCTCTCGTGCAGAATTACAATATTTCGCTTTCGGGTGGAAGCAAGGAAGCCGGAAACAGGTATGCAGTCAGCTTTTCCGTACTCGATCAGGACGGTATCATCGTAAATTCCAATTTCCAGAGATATCAGGGGAAAATCAACTTTTCCCAGAACATAGGAAAGAAGATAAAGGCGGACCTGAACGTGAACTATTCCAGATCGATAACCAGCGGAACAAATCCTACTGCCGCACAGCAGTCTTCCTCGGCTTCAGGCTGGCTGATCTATTCCGTATGGGGATATCGTCCTACCAAGCCTCTGTGGGATACATCCATTACGGACGACGAGTTCCTGATCACTCCGATGGATGACCCTGAACTTATCGGTCCGAACGACTATCGTTTCAATCCGGCGCTTTCGGTAAGGAATGAATACCGCAAGACGATTCAGGACTATATGAATGCGCAGCTGGGACTCACATATACCATCATTCCGGATCTGGTGCTCAAGGTGACAGGTACCTATACCCTGCAGGAACGCCGCAGGGAAGAGTTCAACGGTTCGATGACCTATACCGGTTATGAAGGCTCTCCTTCAGGAAACGGCATAAACGGTGCCATATACTGGACTAATTGGGTGACATGGCTGAATGAGAACACTCTCACATGGACCAAGCATATCCGCAGGGTTCATCATCTGACCCTCCTCGGCGGTCTTACTTTCCAGGGACAGACGAATGACTACAAGGGTACCCGCTCGACAAACATGACTACCGAGTCTCTGGGACTCAACGGTATGCATACCGGTCATTATCAGACCGTGACCCCATGGGAGTATAACTGGAGAATGATGTCCGGCCTTTTCAGGCTTCAGTACAACTACAAGTACAAATATTACCTGACAGCCTCGTTCAGGGCCGACGGCTCTTCCAGATTCCCGAAAGACAATCAGTGGGGCTATTTCCCTTCAGGTTCCCTGGCCTGGAACTTCAACAGGGAAGAGCTTCTGAAAAACAGCAGCTGGTTGAAAAACGGTAAACTCCGTCTGTCCTGGGGTCTGACAGGTAACAACAGGACCACTACCCCTTATGATTTCTATCCTCAGCTGGTGGTGAATCCGGGAAGCACCGATACCGGTGACTATGTTTTCGGAGGTGAGATAGTTTCAGGATACTATCCGGGCAATCTCGGAAATAAAGGGCTGAAATGGGAGACCACCGAGCAGTGGAATGCCGGTATCGACCTCTCTTTCTTCGAGAACGACAGGATAAAGCTGACTGTGGACTGGTACATGAAGAATACTTATGACCTTCTTCTGAATGCCACCATCCCGTCTTCATCCGGTTTCGAGAATGCCATGATGAACATCGGTTCGATGAGGAATACGGGATGGGAAATATCGCTGGAGACACTGAACATAAACAAGAAGAATTTCCAGTGGACCACATCCTTCAACATTGCTTTCAACCGGAACAAGGTAACCGCCCTGAATATGGGACAGTCTTCATTGCTTACTTCCGTATCATGGGATCAGAGGTTCAACAGCCAGAGCCCGTATATCACTCAGGTCGGAAAACCGTCAGGAATGATGTACGGATACATCTATGACGGCACATACAAGGCTGATGATTTCATCGGCCAGACTCTCCGCGATGAGGTTCCGGCCCTCTCAAGCGTGGCCAGATCGGAAATCAGGCCGGGTGATCCGAAATACAGGGATATTAACCATGACGGCGTGGTCGATGACAACGACCGTACTATCATAGGCTGCGGACAGCCGATACACACCGGAGGTTTCGGTAACTCCTTCTATTTCTACGGATTCGACTTGAACATTTTCTTCTCATGGAGCTATGGCAACGATATCCTGAATGCCAACAGGCTTATTTTCGAGAACGGTTCTATCTCGAACCTTAACCAGCTGGCTTCATATGCCGGCAGGTTCGATGCGGTGGAGCGGCCTGACAGCGACATTCCGAGAATCGGGGCGGAAGGCATGTTCGTATATTCTTCAAGGGTGATCGAAGACGGTTCCTTCCTCAAGCTCAGGAACGTGTCCCTCGGCTATACTCTTCCGAGAAGGGCGCTCAGAGCCATGCATTTCGATACCATGCGCGTGTATATATCGGCAGACAATATCTGGACATGGACAAACTATTCCGGACCGGATCCTGAAGTTTCTACCAGAAATTCGGTGCTTACTCCAGGGTTTGACTGGTCTGCATATCCGAGGGCTTTCGGCCTGACTGCCGGTGTTTCATTTACATTCTGACGGATGGAGGATATTCTATTATGAAGAAACTGATAAATACTATTATAACTTTTGCCGTAGCCCTGTCCGCAGTTTCGTGCAGTTTTCTGAACGTGAAACCGGAGGTGATTGTGAAAGGGAATTTCTACAATTCCGAGGGCGAGCTTCTTTATGGTCTGGCCGGAGTGTACGGAGTCATCAACAATGAAGGATTTTACGGGAACTATTATTCCCTGATGCTCTCCAATACCGATGACCTCTGTTATTACAACAGGCCTACGACCAGCAACAATTCCGTATGGTACAGGCATGATGCCACATCGCAGGAGGTGTATGAGGCATGGACTGTAATCTACAAGGGAATCAACAACGCCAACAATTTCATGGAGGCAGCCGAGGATTCGGAGTATGACACCGAGCATGAATATTACAACGAGGCGAAGTTCCTAAGGGCTTTCTATCATTTCATATTGGCGCAGGCCTGGGGGGATGTTCCTTTGAGGACTGTCCCTATCAGCATTCTCGAGGACAAGACCAGCTGTCCGGCGACTCCGCAGCTTGAAGTCCTGAAGTGGGCTGCATCGCAGATGGAAGAAGTCCTTTATTCCTACTATGATGAACCGGAAGGAGATGAAGGCGATGAAGAAGGTACAGACGATGTTGCCGGACAGTCTTTGCCGGATATTCCTACCGACCCTGAAGCCGCGGATCCTGTATTGGCTGAAATACTGGCGTCACAGGATCTTACAAACGCCCCTTCGAGGGTGACGCCGTCCACTATATGCGGAATCCTCTCCAGAGTCTACCTGTTTATGGCGGGCGAGTCTATACAGGGTACCGACGAGACTATGAAGCATGAGTACTTCGGCAAAGCCATGAAGTATTCCAAGTCAGTGATAGACAGCAAGAGACACCGTCTGAACGATGACTACGCCCAGATCTTCATCAATATGATTTCCGACATTTACGATGTCGAATACAGGGAATCCATGTGGGAGGCTGATTTCATGGGCAACAGATCCAGCTCCGACCAGTGGAGCAACGGCCGTATCGGTGACCTTATAGGCCTGCAGTCTTCGGCAAAGGTCGGAACTTACGATGAACTTAACTGCAACTATGCCTACGGTCAGTACAACGGTTCCCTCAAACTCTGGAACCTGTACTGGGCTACCGACAGGACCGACGAGGAAAATGAAATCGGCGGAGGGTCGAATATTAACAATGCTCTCAAGGATTTCTTCCCTGAAACTAACGGAATTGTACCAGAAGATTACAAGAACAGCTGGGCTGAGGACGGTTTTCTGGAACAGAAGGAAGACGTGCATTGGGATAAGAGGCAGTTCTGGAACATGTGTCCGTATAACTATGCCGGAGGCGATTTCACGGCAAACAAAGTGACGACACAATGGACGGCGGGTATAGACAGGACGCCGTACAGGGTTTCTCCGAACACTACCGAGACGTGGCCGTCCATAGGAAGAGGTGTCAGGAACTGCGGGAAATACCGCAGGGAAACCATCTATGAAGGAGTGAAGGGAGACAGGGGTACTTATACTCCGGTAAACTATCCTATCCTGCGCTATGCGGATGTCCTTCTGATGTACGCCGAAGCATACAATGAGTATAAGGGAGCTCCGTCTCAGGATGCATTCGATGCCGTAGTGGAAGTCCGCAAAAGAGCCGGCATATCCACGAGGGATTTCTCCGAATACTCCTCGAAAGAGGCTTTCCGTCAGCTCGTGCGGAACGAGAGGGGAAGGGAACTCTGCTTCGAGTCTCTTCGCAAATATGACCTTATCAGATGGGGAATCTTCGTGTCAGCAATGAGGGAGTATATAGACGATGCTCTGGATACGAACTGGGGTTCCGGAAATACTTCATCTCTGGCTTCGAATATAGCAAGTGCCGTCCAGAACCGTCATATCGTGCTTCCTATCCCGTCGATAGAGCTGGACGTGAATACGGAACTTGACCAGAATCCATTGTGGTAGATTGAATTGTTGATTGTAAAATTTGCAGATATGACTAAAAGAATTATACCATATATCGTCGCCGTTCTCTGCGTGCTGTCTGCAGCCGCAGGCTGCGAGCAGGCTGACATATATTCTGAAGTGGATTTCAATGTCACTCTGGATGCCGGAAACACATATCAGGTAGGTGACCCCGTAGTTTTCAATATCAGCGGAGATCCTGATAATCTGATATTCTACAGCGGCGAGCCGGGACATGAGTACATTTACAGGAACCGTTACCAGACTTCGGCGGAAACCGTGGATTCGGTAGTGCTCTTCATGCAGATCCAGCATCGGCAGGGCCCTACGAAAGGAGATAATGAAGCTCTGGAAATTTATTACACCGATCAGTTCAATGGACTGGCCGGCGATGATCCCGATGACGACAGAACTATGGTAAATACCATGTACACTGGCGGTATGCAGGGCTGGACAAGGATTCCGTATGACAGTGAAGGCCAGAACAACAACGAGTATGATCCCGTGAGGGTAAAATTCCCCGATGTGTCTGTGATTGAGGAGAATTTCTGTCTGGCATTCTTCTGGAATCCTAACAGGAATGATACGCCGAATACTTACATGGATACATATTGGGTCATCGGAAACCTGACTGTTTATTTCCCTGGCGGAGTCGAAATGACTTATACTCTGAATTCCATCATGGGACAGACCCTTATGATGGATACTGCCATAGACGATATCGCATTCGATAACTACCGTGGCCAAAATGCATATCTGGTGAACAACGGCAACGGCAGCATACGTCTCAATGCCACGCAGGATATCGTTTTCGCCGGGGCGTACTATAAACGTCCGGACTCTGACAGCTCCCTTGACTATAATACCAGAAGCTGGCTGTTTTCCATCCCTCGTGCATTCCTGACCATAGAGGCCGATCAGGCTGAGGTGATCCGGAACCTGCAGACAGATGTGGACAGTTTCGAACATGTCTATACGGAACCGGGTTCATATACTGTGACTTTCGTCGGCTCGAATACCGTAGGCTTTCCGGATCCGGGAAAGAACTATCAGGAGTCTTCCACACAGGTAAAGGAATTCATTCTGAATATCATTCCTCCTGTGCTTGAAGTTCCGGGCGGCAGTCAGTCCGAATAGCGGATCTGTTCACTGGAAAAAGGCAAGGGTGACACAAAATTCCTTTTGGGTCACCCTCTTGCCTTTCTTCGAAAGGCTGACCAATATCCCCCGTTAGGGGGATCTCGCTTCCTGCGATCGCGGTCACTTCGAGACTTTTGATCTACCCACTCAAACGTCTTATTTATGCCACGGCAGTTTTCGTGCGTCAGGCCTGACGGCCTGCGGCTCCACGGCGTTCAGGCATTGTCCTGAAAGGACAGTTTCATATTTTTTCAGATATTCATGTGCCATGACTTGGGAGTTGAACTTGTCTGCCGCATATTCGTGGCAGACGGCGGGATTGAATTCCGGGCCGTGGATGATACGGTCTGCCATCTCTGACGCGTTGTCCGTCAGGAATCCGACATCGGAAGTGACGATTTCCGGCAGAGAACCGTAAGGTGTCCCGAATACCGGAGCTCCGAAATACAGGCTTTCAGTCATGGCGAGGCCGAAAGGTTCGTCCCAGATGACAGGGAAAATCAGCCCGGCCGAATGCCTGAGTATCTCCAGTTTCTCCTCACCGCCAATCATCCCGCAGAATCTGGCTTTGGGCGTCAGAGTGAAACGCAGCCCCATCTTGAAATTGAACCGGTATCCTCCCAGCACGTAAAGTCTGGCTTTCGGGATTCTTCTGACGACATCTATCGCGCCTCTGACATTCTTTACGCTCCATGCCGCCTTGCCGAGGAAATGCCAGTAAGTTTTCCTCTCCGAAAGACAGACTTTTCCATATTCGCTCCAGTCCAGCCCGTTGTAGACGAAAGACCGGCTTTCATATCTGGCCGCATGATTCGCGGACACGAAAACGGCGTTCCTGTCCAGCTTTCCGGACATGAAATTCCCGTGGTAGGTCACGATGTAAGGCTTTCCCTTGCATGGAAATACCTCCCCGTTGAAATGTACCACGTCTATGTCATCAGGAATCTGCTCCTCGATGCGCAGGGAAGGGTCTATGTGGAGCACTCTGGCGAAATCGCATTCCGACCCCTTCCTGCACAGGAAAGTGACCTTGTGCCCTAACCGGACAAGTTCCTTGCCCAGGGACCATATCACCCTCTGCGTACCCCCGTATCTGAAGGCGGGAATGACTGAATCGTGGTATATGAGTACATTCATGGCTTGCGGCTGGAAATGTTTACCAGACGAAATCGAATTTTATGTCTCTCGGTATGTTATGGGCGTTTATGTTGGCTATGTCAGCCGAAAGCGCTTCCGATACAGTGGCGTATTCCTGAGAGAATTTTTTCGCGAAATCCGCATCGCCTGTCGCCTGTGTCCTGATGATCAGTTCCGACCAGGAGTCTATGGCCTTCAGCGCCTGCTGGAAGTCGATGTGGTATTGCCCATCCTTGTTCCGGGAGAAAGCCCCGTTTTCCTTCAGATAATTGTAGCACATCATGTTCGCCTTTCCGTGCGATGATGCTGCCCCGAAGCGTACAGACCTGACGAGCCCGGCGATGAAGGTGGTGATGGCATCTTCTTTCGATATCAGAGGTATCTCGTCCATGTCGATGAGACGGCAGACCATGAAAAGCCCCAGAATGTCGGCCTTGGCTTCCTCCCAGGTGGTCTTTTCAGCCCCCATGGCTTCGTCTACGCTGCCTTTGCCGTTCACTGTCTCCTTTACGCCCAGTCCGTGCGCCACTTCATGGAATGTCACATTCCAGAAGAAGGCTTCGGAACGCAGATGTTTCTGCTGGTCAGGCTCTATCAGAAGCCTTCCGATAGGAAGCAGAATCTTCCCGAACTTGGCATCCATGCTGTTGTGGAGCTGTAATCTTCTCGCTCCCTTTGCAGCCTGCACCCTGTCATCGTTAGGCAGATTTATGGCTATGGTCTTGCTGCCGCAGTTGCAGTCGCCCGCATAGTAAATCGCATCGTAGACATTCAGGTCGGACGACGTTCCCGGCACGAAAGTCTTGTATTCCGGGAGACATGGCAGCATTTTCTGCAACTCAGGAAGCATGGACACATACTTTTCAAGCTCCTGGCTTCTCTTCTCATCCTTCAGAAGAATGAAGCATTCGTATGAAGTCTTGAGTTCGTGCAGCTTGTCATCATAGTTCTCTATAGGCCCTATGACCACATCTATCTTGCTGTCCTTCATGTCCATCCAGGCCATGTCGCTCTCGAAATAATCGTCTGTCCTGAAGGCCTCGACCCTCTTCGTTAGATAATTTTTCAGGCCTGCGTTTTCAGTGATGGCGGCAGCCTCTTCCAGATACCGGCATACCAGCTCGATCTCCTCTTTATATTCATCTCTGTACCAGACACATTTCAGCTTCCCGTCTTCATCTCTTCTGATGACGGTGTACTGGCTGAACTTGTCCGGATCATCGAAAGCCTCCCATTCCTCCGCTGTCATGTCGGCAGGATAGTAATTCGCCCCCAGAGGTTTCTCTCCGTAGCCGGGAACGAACGGCTCGTTATTTTCCAGCCTGTCCCACGGACCGTAATTGATCATGGCAAAGTCCTTCATGGCCTTGTCATCAATCACATCCATTTCGCCCTTGTCCCCGAAAGTCTGTTTCCAGAACAGCCCGTCCATCACTTTGCCGGCTTCGCGAAGCAGATTCAGCACCTGTCTGTCCTTGTCGGACAATGCATCTATGAGCGGCGATTTCACTTCGACCGTAGCATACTCATCGACCCTGGCCTGCAGGTCATCGTTAATTCGAGTATGGCAGGAGACCGCCATTGCAGCGGCTCCTGCCAATATAATCAAGTATTTTTTCATAAAACCCGGCTTCAGAATGACAATGCTATGGCTATGAAATCATCTGCCTTCAGAGCGGCGCCGCCGATAAGGCCGCCGTCGATGTCAGGGCAGGCGAAGAGTTCCTTTGCATTGGATGGCTTGCAGCTTCCGCCGTAAAGAATGGTGATATCTTCTGCCAGAGCGCCGAATTTTTCGGCCACCACCTTCCTGATGCATGCATGGATTTCCTGAGCCTGTGCGGCAGAAGCTGTCTTGCCGGTACCTATGGCCCATACAGGTTCGTATGCTATGATGACTTTCGACATTTCCTCCCCGGAAAGCGTGTAGAGCACGTTCCTGATCTGCGATGACACTACATCGAAATGGCGTCCGGCCTCGCGTTCCTCGAGATTTTCCCCGACGCAGAAGATAGGGGAGAGTCCCTTTGAAATGGCAAGTTTCACCTTGTCCACAAGTGTGGCATCAGTCTCTCCATAGTACTGCCTCCTTTCCGAATGTCCGAGAATGGTGTAGGTGCATCCGGCTGAAACCAGCATGTCTGCAGAGACTTCGCCGGTGTAGGCGCCTTTTTCCTTATCGGCGCAGTTCTGTGCCGACAGACCTATCGCTGTGCCTTTTATGGCCTGCGATACAGGTACCAGATGGGTGAATGGCGGAGCGATGATGAGCTGTACTGAAGAAGGTACTTCAGATGATTTTGCGGCTACCGCCTCTGCGAGTTCAATACCTTCGGCCACTGTGGTGTTCATTTTCCAGTTGCCTGCGACAATGTTTTTCCTCATGATTATTCCTGTTTTATCTGTTTGTCCGATTTGATTCCATTTCCGGAACCGCGTGCAAATTTAATAAAATTTTCCAATGGCGGTTTTCTTCCGTACATTACCGGAGAACCTTTATTATGAGACCTATCCTTTCGGACTGACACCAAAGATGGATCTTGTCGGAAGACTGGTCGTATTGTGTCACTTCGAAAGTCAGGTTCTTCTTCCGTATCAGGTTATCTACGGTAGTATATGTCAGATCAGCCTTGACGGTCTCGCTTTCTCCGGGAAACGAACTGCATTTCAGGATGAAATAATCGGCCATATTCCGGTCAGTGACCCAGAATTCGTTCCGGAGCTCGTTCATTCCTATCTGGGAGTCTTCGGCATCATAACGGATGGCATACTCGCCTTTCACCATAAGCCCTATGTCATCGTTTCCGGTGAACTGTCCCATATTGAAATTGTCGCAGCCGGACAGAACGGACAGCCACGCGAACGCAGTTATCAGGAATATTGCGCCGTGCGCACCTGTATCTGCGGATTTGAATATATGCATTTTTTTCATCTCGTCTTGTTTTGCCTGTAAGGGTTTCATTTGATCACTATCTTCGTCTCTACGATGCTTTTCGTCCCGTCATTGTAGAAAATCTCGGCTCTCATGACACCTGAAGCGGCCGGAGTATAATATCCGTCCGGGCCTGTCTCCACTTCCTGCCCGTCCATGTACCATATGATTTTCTCGGCATCGTATGCATTGTACAGGCGCAGCGGGAACCTGCTCCCTAACGGGTAGGTGCCGTCCTGATTCCTTCGTACATTGAAAAGATATATGAACGGATAATTGACTTCTCTCGGCGACTTGGTCATGAAGCTGCATGTCACTGCATCGTCTGCGTTCTCGGAGAAGTACAACTCGCACTTGTATGGCGTGCGCGGAGTCAGTCCGTCTATGGTCCAGGCGAACTTGCCCGGCTCGTAACAGTCTACAGGCTGTACCGTATATTCATCGGAGCCGGAACTCTTTTTCCAGCGTATGTATCCGGTTTCGACAGATTGGTCCGAAGATGTCCATGATATGATGGCTGCATCCTGGAAAACCTCGGATGACACGTTTCCCACTTTCGGCGCATCGCCGTCGAATTCGCTTACCGTCATCACTATGTTATTCCCCTCCTTTCTTATTCCGGAAATGGCTAAAGGGGATGCGTTTCCGTTCCAGTACACGAATGCCGGATCGGTGAGGGCGGAGAATGAATCATGTTTCGAAGAGCCTTTGGTGTACGGGAAAAACACCTTTGACACATTCTGCTGATATTCATAGGCAGTGCCCTGTACGGAAGGGTCGGCTTCCACCAGATCCGCGCACTGATGGTCAGGTTTGCAGTTCACCATGTTGTACATCCATCTTTCAGCTGCGGTGAGATTTCCGTAATCTCCCGAAAACCCGGTGGAATTACGCGATTTGTCGATGTGGTATATAAGCAGTCCGCTGCCTCCGATGTATTTGTCCCATCCTTTTTCGGCCCGGCACTCGAAAAGGAAATATTCCCCTTCTGTATCAGTGTCCATCCTGTAATACTGTCTGCTTTCGTTTATCGGCTCCAGAACATGGGTGCCTGCGGTGAGCATGACCGGCTCGAAAAGCTCCAGCTCATCAAGCTCCACTGCCGTCAGATTCGGCGGGGTGCAGCCGTTGTTGTTGAAGTTCCCTCCGTCCATCAGGGCTGTAGACGTCCACATGGCATCGGCATAGCCTCCGCTTTGTTCATAGTCGGTGTCGTAATAGTCGGAAAGCCCGAGAGTATGGCTGAACTCATGGCAGAAAGTGCCTATGCTGGCCATGCCGAACCGTCCGGTGTCCATATTCCGGGAAAGTTCCGAAGTGCAGGCGTACCTGTTGATATACACCCCGTCCAGAACCAGCCGCTCTCCGGCCCCGTCCAGAATATACCATGCATGAGACCAGATATGGTCTTCTCCCGCCTGGTCGGCCTCATCGCCTCCCGCGAAAAACACGAAGACATTGTCCACCTGACCGTCTCCGTCATCATCGTATCTGGAGAAATCTATCTGACTGTCAGCCAGCGTACAGGCATCGATGATCATCTGCGCCGCATTCTTGTCTTCCCCTGAATTGTCGTTGGCCCCATAGTAGGCGTAGTTACGAGGCAGGGTCACTATGTCGCTGACATCGAACGAGAAAGTGAAAAGTCCCGAAAACTGCTCGTTGAAATAGTCGATGGCCGAACAGTCAGCCCCGTTCGCGCTGTATCCCGGCTCTGTCAGCAATGCCTCGAAACTCGCCCTTGTATGACCGCTCTGGAATTTCAAGTCGCTGAACTGTGCCAGAATCACTATGCCGTGCTTTTCGGTGGAGGTGCCACCGCTCCGGGTGGCAATGCCTCCGGCAGCTCTGGTCCTGACCAGCACATTGTCCTCTTCTCTCTCATAAGCCGCAGCCCTTTTCTCTGCGGCTCTGGCGGAAAGCAGGTCATACGGTATGATTCGGCACTTGCTCTTTATATCGGCAGGGGCATCCTGTCCGGCCTTGTATTCCGTCCTTACCCTGTATCCGTCCTGATCATAACAGGTGTAGTAATACCATCCGTCCTCACCCTGACTTATGGCGCATCCGTCGGAAGTGGTCAGGATTTTCATGAATTCGTCGCCTGAAAGTCTGGCCTTTATGGAAGTCCCGTCAGGCTGGTACAGATCGAACAGCCCGCGTATGGCCGGTCTGGCGAAGCATTCATCATTGCCGGGGCAAAAGAAAAACGCTATAGCCATTGCTGCGGACGCAGCTATCAGCAGTTTCTTTTTCATAATAAAAATTCCTTATATTTGTTGCCGATACGCCGCGTATGCTGTGGCGCATCGGCAATCCGCTGTAGGGGGCCCTTCCCGAATACGGACTGCATATTTAAGCAATTTTTATGAGACGGACAATTATTTTTTTCTTAACCGGTCTGGCACTTGCCTGCTTTCCCGCGGCTCAGGTGTCTGCACAAAGTATCGCGGATACTCTCAATTCTTACGGCAATCTCGACAGGTGGTCGGTGCGCGAAGTAAAGGAATCAGGAATCATCGGCGGGAAAATCTCCAGACTTTATGAGTTTTACGGAAATCAGGAAGTGGTACGGACAAAGGAGCCGTATTCTGCTCCGGAAGGATATCTGTGGAGAACGAACAACGTTCTGGCCATAGTCGCCGGAGTGACGAAGACCAGCAATACCGTGTATCCTGAAAAAAGGGGAGAGGGGTATTGCGCCAGACTCGAGACGCATATTGAATCTGTCAAGGTCATGGGACTCATAAACATGGATGTGACTTGTCAGGGGGCTTTCTTCGTGGGCGAACTGGAGGAGCCAATCCGGGATACCAAGGCTCCGATGACCAAAGTCCTGTACGGTATTCCATATGACGGCAGGCCGGAAGCCCTGATTTTCGACTATAAGGCTGAAGTCGGCCATGAAGTCATCCGGGGCACAGGCTTTTCCCCGAAAAAGGAGATGGGATATCCGGATTATCCGATAGCCGTCATGATGCTTCAGAAACGATGGGAAGAGGAAGACGGATCCGTCCATGCCCTTCGTGTAGGCACGGCCATCCACCGTTTCGACGAGGATGCGCCTGAATGGGTGAACGGTTTCAGGATAGACGTGGCATACGGGGATATTACAGGCGAACCGTTCTATCAGGACTATATGGGACTGAAAACAGATCCTGAAACGGCATTCTACACGCTGAACAGCAAAGGCCGGAAAGTGGTGGTGGAGGAAGAAGGCTGGGCCGACGCCGGCGAGACTCCGAATTTCATGGTCCTGACCTTCCTTGCCTCTTCGGAAAAGGCTTTCTACGGCGGTGTCGGAAATATCCTGTGGCTGGACAATATCCGTATTGTAGAATAAGGATTCAGAGGCGGACATGAAAAAAGGTGCCTGACCCTTTCCGACCAGACACCTAAACGTGTACTAAAACCTAAACCTGCAATATAGATGCAGGAAGATTTCCGTTTGTTGCAGGGATTATGTGAAATTATTCTCTGTTTTCATCATAATTTTCATCATCCTCGTCATCGAATCCGAATTCTGCGGCGAATTTTTCGGCCACATCATCCGGCACATCGAAACTGAGGGCATCCCAGAGGGAATCCATCTGCCTTCTTTCTTTCTTCGTCGGTCTCCCGCTTCCCCTGTCCCTTTTGAGAAAGAACGTCTCTACAGGGGATTTCAGCTTGTCGAGTTCTTCCTGCGGCGTGATGTTTTCCGCATATTCCGGAACCAGCTTCGCGCCCTGCCTCTTGTCTATCAGGGCAAGCACCCTGTACCGGTACGAAATGGCCCCTTTCCTGACTGTGATCGTGTCTCCGGGCCTGACAGTCTTCGACGGCTTTATGTCATTCCCGTTTACCCTGACCTTTCCGCCCTTGCATGCATCCGTAGCATCGCTTCTGGTCTTGAAAACCCTTATCGACCAAAGGTATTTGTCTATCCTCACTTCTTCCATAATCACGACCATTTCATATTGTGACGGCCCTGCGGCCCGTCAATGCCGGCGGCTTCCGCCTGATCTTTCTCCTCCGTCTCCTCATCTTCCAGACCCTCGTAGTCTTCGCCTTCCAGGAAAGGCTCGGTGTCCGGATTTATGTACCCGTCGGTCTCGTCGCGTTTGCCTGCAATGACTTCCATCAGCACTGTATCCCTGTCTGTCGGCACGATGAAAAAGTCAGTGACTTCGGCAGGTATGAGCATGGCATCCCCTTTTCTGAGCCTGTACTCTTCCATCCCTTTTTTGCCGTCAGGTGCAGTGACCGGAACCTGTACCGACGCCTCGCCTTCCATACCTATATATAATATATAGCCGGTCTCGTGTTCGCTGACGCTGTGGACGGCCTCTTTAAGATTCATCAGCGACGCATCGAATTCCGGACTCTCCATGAGTTTTACGGCTATGCCGGTATCCTCCGCATTCATTGCTCTCCGCACGACAGCCTGATTTTCGCTGTAAGCATCATATATTATGAAATCCATGGCTTCCGCCAGATGTTCGCCCACCGACTCCCGGTCATTTTCATAGCTGTCGTGAAGTCTGAAAGGCAGTTCTGAGGCTTCCTTCACCGCCAGTATCTTCAGGTGTCCTTCAGCAGAATGTACCATGCCGGGCCTGATTTCCAGCACGTCTCCTTTCTTCGGCCGGATGACATTCATTATACTTTTTACCGTACCGTCCATGCAGCTGTCGTAAAGTTCCCGGGCGGAGACGTCATGATTGAATCCCAGGTAAATCACGGCATCATCTCCGGCTTCCGCCACATACCACATTTCCTTTCCTCCGAGAGAATCATATCTCTGCCCGGCAGTCTCGTCGTCAGGATGGACATGTACCGGCATGCTGCCCTTTATGTCGAGAAATTTGACTGCAACGGGGAATTGCCTGCCGTAGTAGCCGTAGACGCTTTCTCCGGTGACACGCTCCAGATAAGTTTCCATGATTTCCCCTATGGAGTTTTCCTCCAGCCATCCTTCCGCGACCACTGAATCTTCCACGCCCAGATCAGCCAGGGCTATCTTTTCTTCTCCCCATGGATGGTCCAGACAGATCGGACGGAATTTCAGGGGATATAATTTTTTTCTGTTTTCCATAATAATTCCAATATAGCCAGTCTTTTATTGGCCGGAGGCAAAATTAGCAAAAAATATGTCACTGACAATTGTTCAGCCCGTTTTGTGACAATATGTCAGTCTCCGGCACTGGCACTTCTTTTGCCCATATCCCCGCGAACGTCCGCGAAGGGCGTCAGACAAAAGACAAGATACTAAAATTATAAAGTTATGATCAAACCATTAGCAGACAGAGTTCTGGTGGAGCCGAAAGAGGCTGAAACCAAGACGGCAGGAGGATTGTATATCCCAGACACAGCGAAAGAGAAACCACAGCAAGGTACGGTATTGGCCGCAGGCCCGGGAAAGAAGGATGAGCCGATGGAAGTCAAGGTCGGTGATGTGGTACTGTACGGCAAATATGCAGGAACCGAAATCACTGTCGACGGCAAGAACTATCTTATCATGAAACAGTCAGACATTCTGGCTACACTTTAATCAATAGGAGAAACGTATTATGGCAAAAGATATCAAATTCAATGTCGAGGCCCGTGCCCAGATGAAAGAGGGCGCAGACGCTTTGGCTAACGCAGTGAAGGTGACGCTTGGTCCTAAAGGACGCAATGTAGTTATCGACAAGAAATTCGGCGCACCGCAGGTGACAAAGGACGGAGTGACTGTCGCCAAAGAGATAGAGCTCGAAGACAGGTTCGCCAACATGGGCGCCCAGATGGTCAAGGAGGTCGCTTCCAAGACTAACGAGCAGGCAGGCGACGGTACTACTACCGCTACCGTTCTGGCTCAGGCCATCATCAACGTAGGTCTGAAGAATGTGACTGCAGGCGCAAATCCTATGGATCTGAAGAGGGGTATCGACAAGGCTGTGGCTAAGGTTGTCGAGAGTCTGAAATCCCAGAGTCAGGAGGTAGGCGACAATTATTCCAAGATAGAGCAGGTCGGCACCATTTCGGCAAACAATGACAGCTATATCGGAAAACTGATAGCCGATGCCATGTCTAAGGTCAAGAAAGACGGTGTCATAACCGTGGAGGAAGCCAAGGGTACCGATACTGAAGTGAAGGTGGTCGAAGGTATGCAGTTCGACAGGGGCTACATTTCTCCGTATTTCATGACCAACGGCGACAAGATGGAGGCTGTTCTGGATGAACCTCTCGTGCTCATCACAGACAAGAAGATTTCCACGATGAAAGACCTTCTTCCTATTCTGGAGCCTATCGCACGTGAAGGAAAATCCCTGCTCATCATCGCCGAAGATGTGGATGGAGAAGCTCTTACCACTCTGGTAGTGAACAGACTCCGCGGTACTTTGAAGATAGCTGCCGTCAAGGCTCCCGGCTTCGGCGACCGCAGAAAGGAAATGCTTCAGGATATAGCCACCCTTACCGGAGCAGTCGTAGTTTCTGAAGAAAGAGGCTTCACTCTGGAGAATACTACTCCTGACATGCTCGGAAAGGCCGAGAAGGTAGTTATCACGAAGGAAAACACCACTATAGTAAACGGTGCAGGTGACAAGGAGGCCATAAAGGAGAGGGCGGACCTGATCAGAAAGCAGATAGCTTCCACTACTTCCGATTATGACCGTGAGAAACTGCAGGAGCGTCTCGGCAAGCTCGCAGGCGGTGTGGCGGTACTTTATGTAGGTGCAGCTACCGAGGTCGAGATGAAAGAGAAGAAAGACAGGGTAGAGGATGCGCTGAATGCGACCCGTGCAGCTGTCGAGGAAGGTATCGTGCCGGGCGGCGGTGTGGCTTACATCCGTGCAGCCGAGGCGTTGAAGGGCATGAAAGGCGACAATGAGGACGAGACTACAGGTATTCATATCGTGGCCCGTGCCATCGAAGAGCCTCTCCGCCAGATCGCAGAGAATGCCGGTGTCGAAGGCAGCGTCATCATCCAGAAAATCCGTGAGGGCAAGGGCGATTTCGGTTACAATGCCCGTACTGACGAGTATGTGAACATGTTCGAGGCAGGCGTTATCGACCCTACGAAGGTATCCCGCATCGCACTTGAGAATGCGGCTTCCGTAGCAGGCATGTTCCTTACTACAGAGTGCGCCGTTACCGATATTCCTGAAAAGGAACCGGCGCCTGCCATGCCGGCCGGCGGAATGGGCGGCATGATGTAGTCGTGAGTCCTATGTAGAAAATAATGGTGACCCGGACGGGATCACCATTATTTTTTTTATCCGGGCTTTATCTTATATCTTTTTGTCCTTCAGACACTTCATTTTTTCCGGTGTTTCAGGTGAGAAGAATCTGATGAAAAAAAAGGAAAAAAGATTTGGAAGAAGAGAAAAAAAGCGTACCTTTGCAATCCCCAAACGAGAAAGGGGGTCCCGCAAGGGGCGAAAGATGTTTGAAGTTTATTTTGAGACGAGGTCGAGGCGGACGAGTGAGAAGGGATGGAGTTTACTAGTGTAAATGACCGACCGCCGATACGCAGTCCAACGAAGAGATCGTCCAAAAGAAACGAAAAATGAAGTTTTTTGAAAAGGCTGGAAGAAACAATCAAGCAAGAAGCAAAACGTTAATTCCAAGAAGCGTCAGGGTAGTCTTCTAAGAGAAATATAGAAATATACAAAGAAGAGTTTGATCCTGGCTCAGGATGAACGCTAGCGGCAGGCTTAACACATGCAAGTCGAGG
>CALUUA010000008.1 GCA_944323845.1 uncultured Bacteroidales bacterium | reverse complement strand
TTGATTATCTGTGGCTGGTATCTGTGTTTCTTGTCACTTGTTTTTCCTGTGACATACAGTTCTTTCAGATAATCCTTGTTAAAAATTATGTACATTAATCGTTATTTCTGCAAATATAGTCATTTTATTAAGATTCACAAAAAAGTGAATAGGCTTTGACTGCCATTCCACATAATTTTGGAATCTCTCTTTATCTGTACTCGATTTCAGTCCATATAAACAAGTCTATTAAATGGAGGTGCCAACTTGACCTTGAATTTCTCCAAAATCAAATTGGCAAATCCTGTCTTTTCCCAGACACCTCCGCATACGAAAAATCCCCGTAACCATCAAAGTTACAGGGACTTCTTATTTCATCCACAAAATTGTATGAAAGGATGGATTTCAAGGCCTGCGAAGTTCCGAAACTTACAACACCTTGCTTATCCTCTTATACTGAAGTTTGCGTCAAGTCATTATCTGTCTGAAGAAAACGTTGCGCCCGCACAGGGAGGGCCCCATTTATGGGAGGGTTTTCTGAAGACAGATAATGACGCCTACTTGTTCAGAGCAGTTGCCACATCCACAGCACAAGCAACAGTACATCCCACCATTGGGTTGTTGCCTATTCCCAGGAAGCCCATCATCTCCACATGGGCAGGAACTGATGAGGAACCTGCAAACTGTGCGTCAGAGTGCATACGGCCCATGGTGTCGGTCATACCGTAGGAAGCAGGGCCTGCGGCCATGTTGTCCGGATGGAGGGTACGTCCTGTACCGCCGCCGGATGCCACTGAGAAATAAGGCTTGCCTGCGAGGACGCGCTCCTTCTTGTATGTACCTGCTACCGGATGCTGGAAGCGGGTCGGGTTCGTGGAGTTTCCTGTAATGGAAACATCGACACCCTCATGCCACATGATGGCCACGCCCTCACGTACATCGTCAGCTCCGTAGCATTTAACCTTCGCACGCGGACCCTTGCTGTAAGGAATCTCACGCACCACCTTCAGTTCTCCTGTATAGTAATCGAACTGAGTCTGGACGTATGTGAATCCGTTTATACGTGAAATGATCTGGGCGGCATCCTTTCCGAGACCGTTCAGAATGCAGCGGAGAGGCTCCTTGCGCACCTTGTCAGCCTTGGCAGCAATCTTGATGGCACCCTCTGCAGCTGCAAACGACTCATGGCCGGCAAGGAAAGCGAAGCACTTCGTCTCCTCGCGGAGAAGCATTGCAGCCAGATTTCCATGTCCGAGTCCGACCTTGCGGTCATCTGCCACAGAACCCGGGATGCAGAATGACTGGAGACCGATTCCGATAGCTTCAGCGGCATCGGCGGCATTCTTGCAGCCTTTCTTGATTGCGATGGCGCAACCTACCACATAAGCCCACTTCGCATTCTCGAAGCAGATAGGCTGGGTGTCCTCGCAAGTCTTGTAAGGGTCAAGACCATACTTTTCGCAGATAGCGTTGGCTTCTTCGATATCCTTGATACCGTTAGCGTTAAGAGCAGCGAGAATCTGTTTGATACGGCGATCCTGGCTTTCGAATTTTACTTCTCTAATCATTGTATGTCTCCTCCTTATTCTTTACGTGGGTCAATGTATTTGACAGCGCCATCCTCTTTCGAGAAGCGGCCGTAAGTACCTGTTACCTGCTTGAGGGCTTCATTTGCGTCCGTTCCCTTCTTCACCAGATCCATGAATTTGCCGAGATGCACGAACTCGTATCCGCATATCTCGTCATTCTCATCGAGAGCCAGAGTCTTGATGTATCCTTCAGCCATTTCGAGATAGCGCGGACCTTTGGCCAATGTGCCGTAAAGGGTTCCGACCTGGCTGCGGAGACCTTTGCCCAGATCCTCAAGACCGGCGCCGATCATAAGACCGCCTTCGGAGAAGGCAGACTGTGTACGGCCGTAGACGATCTGCAGGAACAGCTCCCTCATCGCAGTATTGATAGCATCGCATACGAGGTCGGTATTGAGAGCCTCAAGGATAGTCTTGCCCGGCAGAATCTCTGATGCCATTGCTGCGGAATGAGTCATTCCGGAGCAGCCCAGTGTCTCGACGAGAGCTTCCTGAATGATACCTTCCTTGACATTGAGCGTGAGTTTGCAGGCTCCCTGCTGAGGTGCGCACCAGCCTACGCCATGAGTAAGGCCTGATATGTCTGTTATTTCCTTTGACTTTACCCATTTCCCTTCTTCAGGAATAGGAGCGGGACCATGGTTAGGTCCTTTTTTGACGCAGCACATCTGCTGCACTTCGTGTGAATAAACCATAACCTATTTGTTGTAAAAAAGTTTTCTAAAATCCTTGCTTCATTGAAGCGCAGACAACACGCAAAGATAAAAAGAAGCCGAGAGTAATGCAAGTAAACTTGCAATTACCGAAGCTACGCAGCATGACACCCCCTCCGGACAGGCCGGATTTTAGAAATCCACATATACGCCGAAACGCAGTCCGCCCCATTTCCCGAGCCAGCTCAAATCATGATCCCTGTAGTTTATACGATAGAAATACACCACCCTGAAAAGCTGGAGGATGTTTTCCAGACCGACTCCCACTTCCATGTACGGAACCTTGCCCAGCGGCATTGTTCCTTCCGGGAGAAGGAACAGCCCGGGATGGCGCGAAGGATCGTTCTTCGCCGAAAGGCCTCCGTAGACGGCATTGAAAATCACGATTTCACGCAGCTTGAGCCATTTTATCAGCGGTATCCTGTTCAGAATCATGCCCTTCATATGCCATGTGAGATTTACCTGGGCGTATTGGTCGGTGACGAACTCAAGGGCGTTCATCATATGGAAAGTCTCCCTCCTGTACGCAAAAGACTGGTTGGCTGCCGGCATTATGAGCAGCGGCCACGGGACAGGATTCCAGATTTTACCTGCGCTGAACTTCACGTCCATGAATCCGGCCACGGAAAGA
This sequence comes from uncultured Bacteroidales bacterium, assembly GCA_944323845.1. GTDB lineage: Bacteria > Bacteroidota > Bacteroidia > Bacteroidales > UBA932 > Cryptobacteroides. The sequence goes on along the minus strand of CALUUA010000008.1, from coordinate 84,078 downwards.
TGGAAACGCTTGAAAGCATTGAATTCCGTGCGGTTATAATAATATTGGCCGCCAAGGCCAGGCAAGCCTACCACATGCTTGAGGGTGAAGACAGGGGTATCCTTGTCCATGCTCACGAACTTGGAAGTGGTGTTGAATTCCTTTTCTCCTGGCGCCCAGCGGATTTCCGCCCCGACCTCCGTAGTCATTATGTTCGGAATATCTATCACATTCCCCTCTCCTGACATCATCTGATATCTCAGGGTACCGGCTCCGCGAGGACCGGGAAGCGTGGCCGGGGTGTATCTGGCATTTTCCATCCAGAAACTTGTCTTCAGACTGTTCAGCCACTGCTTTTCATATTTGACTCCGCCCCTGCGGATATATTGGAGTTTCTTGACCGTGCCGGCTTTCAGGGAGGTCACCAGATCATGCTGCTCCCCGATGACTTCCGGACTGTAAATGTCATAAGTATAATATGCGGACAGACTGTTTACCGGCCGTTCGTTCGGGTGATACAGCAGGTTCTTGTTGAAACTGTGGGTCAGGGTCAGGCTTCCCTTTATTTTCCTGTCGTTCACTCCGTATGCCAGATATCCGCTGCCGAACCATCTTTTCGAAAGGTTGGCAGTAGTCATGCCGCCGACCCTGAACCTCAGGCCCTCCACATAGTTGTAGCCTACCGTGCTGAGGATAGGGCCGAAATCGAACTTCGAAGTGGCTCTGGAACCTGTCGTCTGCACCCACTCTGAAACGAAGGCGTCGAGAACCCTCATCCACACTCCAGTGGAAGATTTCTTCATGATGTCATCTGACACCCTCGCGATATCGGCTTCCCGTTTGTTAAGCTGTACAGGACGGTTTTCCGCCCAATATTCCGCTCCATGGGACTTGGCCCCCGGCAGAACCTCCAGTTCTCCGTCGATGTTGAATACCGGATTCCCTTCGAGCTCTGAAGGGTCGGTGTCATAGTCCGTAAAATATCTGGTCTGGTGCGCGAAGATGCCCTGTGTCCCTTCCAGGACAGTAAGATTTACATACGAGTCCTCCCTTTTCAGGGCCCACAGCCCGTCTTCGGTCAGCTGGAACTCCTGGTCGATCCTCAGCCTGTCGATCCAGTTCACATTGCTGCTGGCAGGGAAATTGAGCTGGACTTTCTTTACGGAATAATTCCCGTCTTTCGTAATATACAGTCTTCCGGTAAATCCGTAGCTCTGACTGTTGTACGGGACGAAAGACATATCAGTGCACGGGATACCGTCTATCATCACGGTACCCATGATGTAATATTTATAGTACGAAATGGCGAGCGTGGAAGAAAGAGGGGACACGAAACGGTTCATCAGGAACTCCACTTCATTGTCGAAAATGTCAGCGCCGGTAAAGAGCAGCTCCAGACCGACAGCCATATTTCCCTGATAGTCGATACTCTCGTCAATTCCGGAATGTCTCTGGGCTTTCCTGACCACCTTCCGTTCCTCGGGGGATTTCCTGTAGTAATAGTCCCCCATCGTCTCACGTATGGAGACGGCAAGCACAGGTTTGCCTGTTATTTCAGAGGTATCGATGTATTCCTTCAGATAATTCAGCCGCTTCCTCTTCTCGAAATCAGGGTTGTAGTCATCCAGAGACAGTGTCAGTTTCTCGTAGATATTGCACTTGTAGTAGTCGAGGCTTTCCACCCTGTTGCTGTCCTTGTGGGCCAGTACCTTACGCATCAAGGCTATGGCCGGATTGTCTTTCTTGACATATCTTTTCCGCTTCGGCCTGACGACGGCACCGGTCAATTCGATGCTTTCGGGGACCATGCGGATCTTCATTCCGGTGTTGGATATGCTCCTCAGTTTTATCTGCTGCTTCTGATAGCCTATCGCCTCGACCACAAGGGTATCCGCTCCCGAAGGATCCTTGACGAAAAATTCTCCGTTGAAATTCGTGATACACCCTGATGCGGTATTCTTGAAGTACACCGCAATATATTCCATAGGTTTCCCCGTCGTTTTGTCAAGGACAACACCTCCTGCCGAACGTGACTGGGCAGAGACTGAACAGAAAGCCGCAATTCCGAACAGTACAGTTGCAAATAATTTTTTCATTGATCAAAAAAGAACATCCAATTCGATAATAAAGCCGCGAATTTATAGAAAATCCGATGATAATCCTAATCTGATCCTGTTAATTTGCCGTTAATTCGCTCTTGCCTCCGTCCATCATCCTGTCTTTCAGGAATTTTTCATATTGTCGGAAGAGCGTCCGGGTCTTCCGCTCTCCGACAATGAATGTCCGCCGCGGATTGTTGAATACTCCGGGATATTGGTAACAAAGTATTTTCTCAAAATTGTCCAGAAGCATGAGATCTTCCATGATGCCTTCGATATCGCGCGGATATAAAGACATGTCCGGCCGGAAAAGGAATGCTTCAAGATCAAACCACAGATGCGCCCCGGCCTTGTCGCACATGGATTGGAGGGTATCGGCTGCCTGTTTCCCTGTCAGGTCGCCTTCCGGCATACGGGCAAAGCCGAAAGGACAGAGAATGTCCAGATGCTCCAGAAGAGCAGGATAGGTATCCGCTCCCTGCAGGATGCCCATGCTGTTCGTAGCCAGCATCACCGGCAACCCCGGCGCAAGACTTTCGCAAAATTCGTCAAATTCCTTGAAAAACCCCGTTATCTGTTTTTTCCTGAGGGCTCGCGCCAATATGTCCGGTTCACAGTTGTCGAGACTCCCGACGGATTCTTCCGAAACATAAAATCCGTAAAATGACTCATGATGACCATACCTTTCCCATATTTCCCCGGCCACCAGTTTGTGCCATGCCAGGGATTCTTCCGAAAAATCGAACCATGCAAAAAGACCTATTCCCGGAAAGACTTTCATGCCAAGCCTGTCCGCTTCCGAAAAGATGGCTTCCAGCGGATCTTCCGTACGCACCGGCATTCTTCCGGGATATATTTCCGACGGGTAGAAAGCCCGACCTTCATAGGTGGCTGTTGTAACATCGTGTCGCCCTACATACATCTGATTCCGGAACACTTCCTGAATGACGATGATGTCCATGCCGAGAGAATGCATGTCCCTGACCAGCATCCGCCACTGTCGGGCAGTCAGTTTCCTGATATCGTCATTCCACATTTTGCCTTCCGTTTCGCTCCAGTGGTACAGCCCCATCCAGGCTCCGTCGATCGTCCCGGGCGATCTCCGTCCGGATTCGAGCACAGTAATCTCTTCTGTCCGTCTCAGAACTTTGCCATCGGGAGTCTTCACGCTCATGATGATCCTGTGTTTCCCCGCCATACCGGCAACAGACAGCGAATGCTTCAGGCAATATGCCTCGCCTTCGGAAAGTCTTGCCTTCTGACTGCACAGGAAGCCGTCATCATCTTCTGTATCAATGCTGACGGTGATATCATACTCCCCTGCTTCCTCCGGAACTATCCCGGCCCGTATCTCTACTGGAACGGAAGCTGTGACCGACAGCGGAGGAATCAAAGTAAGCCTTGCCGTCTGGCCTGCTGCAGACAGCAAGGCTGAAAATGCCATTGCTATGATAAGAAGGAAGGATTTCATGGCCGGATGAATCATAAAAACAACACTTCTTTTACAGTGTACCGTGAAGTATCGTTATCTTTTCTGACTGTCATTTCTCCGTCTCCGGCTGTCAGAACCGTTCTGTCGAGAGACGGCGAAACTGTCCCGTCATCATCGTATAGGACAAACGGTTCAGGCTTTTCCCCATATACCCTGACGGAAAGATTCATGCTGTTTTCATCAGCGGTACTTTGGGTCAGTTCAGCAAGAGGAATCACTGAATTGTCCATGACGAACAGAGGCAGGTGATCCAGAGGCATGTATATTTCATGGAAGGCATTTCCTGAAAACCTTTCTCCGGTATTGAAATCTATCCATTCGCCTTCCGGAAAATAAATTTCAGCCGTATCACCGGCAGAAGTCAGCGGAGCAGCCATCATGCGGTCTCCGATCATGTATTGGCCCGGCAGATTATGGACTGCCGGGTCATCCGGATAATCCACTACAAGCGCCCGGAACGGGGGCAGACCTTCCTGTGCATATTTCACAAAGGCCGAGTGAAGATATGGGACCAGCTGCATGCGGATGCCGATGATTTTCCTGCACACCGCCTCTACCTCGATCCAGTCTTCGAAATAAATTCCCGAGTTGTTCAGTTCCCTGTCGGTCTGTTTCCACGGGAAATTTTCCAGATACCAGGCATTGATCATGGCAAGAGGTGACAAAACCGTCGACTGCAGTCTTCTGATCAGATCGCGGCTATTCTCTGCGTGCCTGACTTCCGGTGTCCACAAAAGTCCAGAAAAACCCGACACTGCCATGCTCCGGATAAAATCCCCGTGATCATACAAATCGCTGTAAAGCACGAACGGATATGGGGCGGCAAATGCTCCTGTGTTCCGGATAAGGCCGTATGTCCTTACGCCCTCGTCCGTAAATGCCTGCAGCATCGCATCCTGATAACGGAGTCCGAAAATGGAATGCATCTGCTCGCCGTCTATTCCTGACGGAAAACGGGAGAATTCCGGGAAAGACCAGTTCCCGGTGTAATCCGAGTTGTCGCATTCATCTCCCTTGAAGCCGCTGACTCCTATACTGACCAGTTCCTTCTGCAGATAATCAGAATAGATTTTCCTCGCCTCGGTCAGCAGGAAATCAGGCACCAGACCGTTCCATACTTCGTAATCGCACGAACAGTCCCTGAGTTTGCCATACAGCGGGGATTCATGCGAGATAAAGGCATGTTTCCAGAGATTGATCCTGAATCCGTTTTCAGCCAATTCCCGTATCATGGCTTCCGGGGCTTCGAATTTGCTGTCCCAGACGTATGAGCATGAATATGATGCTGTCTGCCATCCTGGCTCCAGCCCGATTACATCGCACGGGATATTCCTTTCGCGCAAGTCCATGGCAGTCTGCAATACTTCCTGCTGGCTGAAGTCGAGATTTACCCTGTACCAGAAACCGAGCCCCCATCTGGGAGGAATGATCCCGCCTCCGGAATACAGATTATATCTGGAGATCGCGCCTTTCATGTCAGGCCCGCCGAATACGAGGACATCCGCCCCTTCGGCCCCCGGAATATCGACGATGACTTCATGGCAGCATGGATCGTCTTTTTTTCTGGCAGAGTCGAAATAAAACGATATGTAGCCGGCACAGTCGACATATATGCCGTATCCTTCCGTGCTGACATAGAAAGGCACAGGGGCATGGGAATCTCCTGCAGCAGTCTCAGGATCGGCATTGACCCTCAATGTCTTTTTGGAACCGCGCAGCTGGAAGCTCTTCATCTGCAGCCCGAGACCGTACAGGCATTCTGTTTCGGACAAGGGAATATGGATTTCTGTTCCGCGTTCAGTCTGAATAAAGTACGGGAACCGAGGACATGTCCCGACTGTCTCCATGTCTGCTATTCCGTCATAATCCGGCTTTATAGTTCGGGTCTTTTCAGGCGTGAACTCCCCTGATATTCCATACGAGAATTTCCATACTCCGGAACAGATCTGTTCCGGAGCAATTACGCTTTCTATTTCTGCTTCCGCCATCGCCGATGCCGCAGGAACAGACAGTAAGGCCGCAAGCAATATCGTCAATCCGGTCATAGGCTAATTCGTCCTTGTAACATTCATCTTTATGCATGTCAGCGAAGCCGGTATGATTTCGGCCCTGTTGTCCGGATCCGGTCCCTGAGGCACGAAAACATAAACGTACGCTTCCGCCGACAGCCCGTCCGTCCATACTGCTATACTTCCGTATTCAGCGTCATTCACGACCTTGTATCCTTCGTTTTCATATATCCTGAATTTGTCGTACCCTTCCGTTTCGGGCGTCATATTTTCCACTTCGGCAGGATCCGTTATGTCATATATGATTGTTTTCATGGTTCCGGCACGTGAATAAGTCTGCTGGAGCGTGGCCATGAATCTGCCTTCTGCCAGTGAGAATACTTTCATGTCATGTATCCTGTATAGCAGGCATTCCTGATTCATTTCGACAGGGACTTCACCGGGAACGGATATCTGGAATCTGGCTCCACGGATTTCGTCCCATTTGGATTCGTCAGGGTCAGGATAACCGGTTTCGTCATTTGATGCTATGTATAAGGTAGGATCTTCCAGTGATTCCCGCTGGACTATGGCATGATACCAGTTATATGAAAAAAGGTTCGTGGATGGAATAGGATTGTCCGGATTCCCGTCTGTGAAATTCCACATGCTGTAGCTCCCCTGAAGCGGTTCCCAGCCGTAGAAATGTCCCGGAGTCATGAGGACGATGGACTTCCCGCTGGTAATGTCTCCCAGAATCTGCAGTCTTTTGCCTGTATAGACAGGAACGTCTGTGGCAGGTGTGACATCCGGCGTCAGTCTTGTGACCGGGGCATCATCGAAAGAAGGATAATAATCAAGTCTGGCGTTCGCGCCGTCCGCATTCATCTGGGCTGTGGCGAAATGTCCTGCCTCATCGGCAGCCAAGGACCATACATACGGAGCCAGATCATTCCATCCGCCTTCGTATTTAGGCACATTCCTGACATAATCCCCGGTTTTCCTGTCGTACAGCCTGATCTGTCCGTTCACCGCTCCTGAGGAGAGGTCTGCATGGCCGACGCTGACACTGCTGTCAAGCACCAGAATATAATCTCCGCAGACGGCAATGCTCCTGACAGTTTCCGGGAATGAAAGCTGGAGATCCGTTCTTGTCCACATCACTTCGAATCGGGAATCGAATTCCGGTTTTATCTCGTAAGGCGGTGTCTCGATATAATGAAGTGTCCATGTACGTACTTCTCCGTTTTCAGCTGTTACCTCCAGAATCCCGTCATTCTCCGACAGGTCAATGACATCTTCCGGGGCAATGCTTGCGACTGCTGATTCAGCTACGGTGACTTCGATATGAATCCTTGAAGGATCCACCGGGTCTTCAGAGACAGGCAGTGCCGGGGATATCAGATTGATACCTGACATGTCGGCCGTGTATTCGATGTCGAGTATATCCTTTCCCCTGACATCGCTTTCGGCGTATGCCGAGATATTCCTGATATCATTGTCGGACGACTTGTCCGGTTCAGGTTTAGGCTGATCCTTGGCACAGGAAGCCGCAATTGTCAGCATGACAATAAAAAACAAACACTTTTTCATAGCTATGGTCTTTAATAGTTCAACATCCATTTACTTTCAGCGAATTCCTTGCTGACATCCATGCAGGAAGTCCGGTCCCAATAGGATGTCCCCTGCTCCAGCATTACCTGGGTGGTGACAATCCATGACTGTATCCACCCTGCCAGCGTACACCATGCACCCCATCCGTCATCGGCATTGGAGGCCCAATAGTCCCATCTGCCGTAATCGAAAGCCCGGAACCATGCCCCGTCGACATCTTTATGCCTGCTGCTCTTTACCTGAATCCTCGTCAGAAAATCCGACAATGACTCCAGTGCGGCGAAATATTCCTCGTCTCCTGTCGCATGGGCGGCTTCATTCAGGGCAAAGAAAAGGAAATTGCAGGTATAGAGCATATCCGCTACAGGATCTCCGTTTTCGGCTATCAGGGCGGCCTCGTTTTTTCCGTAATCGTCGTTTGAGGATATCAGCAGTTTGTGGGAATCCTGACTGGCGAGACCGATTTCCTCGCGGATCGCTCCGGACTCATCCTGATATTCCAGTACAGCCTTTACCATGGTGTCCAGCCATTTCCTGTGTTCCGGAGTGTCTTCCGCGCGGACAAGCCAGGCCAAAGGCAATATCATTCTGGCACGCTGCTGCTGCGTCCCGTTCTGGGCATACCATCCTGACGGATACAGATCCATCATGGTCTTTATCGCGGTCTTGGCCTTGTCCAGCAATGGCTTGTATCCTGTCCGGGCATAAAGCCAGATATAACAGGCCCACATCCATGATTCGAAATGAGGACTCGGATACACGAAATCCCTGTCGCTGTAATATCTGATGCCGTTGCCGATTATGTCAGGAGCCAGCAGACTGCCGCCCTGAAATCCCTGACGGCTGCTTATTCTGTAATTGGCTAGTATATTCTCAACGATGAAACTGTTCCAGCGTTGTGACGGCAGATATGACGAAGCTCCGATAGCCCCGAGTATGCAGCGTGCATTGTCATCATTGAAAAACGCTCCCAGGTGAGTGTTCGCCCATCCGATAAAACCGAAGACAGGACTGTTTCTGTCATTCATGTCACCGGCCCTGAAATCAGAAGTATAGAAAAGATAGTCGAGCAGATTTTCTGATGTCCGCATATACAGTTCATTGCCGGTCAGATTGCCCGAGGCGGCCAGCAGCATCGCAGCTTCGCCCTGGACATCGGCGCGTATGAAGTATCTGTACTGTTGGGTCCCGTCATAATTTATTTCGGAAGCGTGGCCTTCCATGATTCCGAAATTCCCGTCACCCTGAAGCATTTCATCTGACACAGGAGGTCCGAAAAAGTGATTGGGGTTCGAGGCTGTCTGATACTGTGAAATGTAGTCTCTCGCCCATGTCGGATGAATGAACAGATTTGCATTCCATAACCATTCAGTCCCGTTGATTATGCTCTCTGTTCTGGCCGATGCCGGCAATGCCTCATTTTCAGACCAGGCAGGGACCGGATCGAATGCGAAATTCTCCATGTGCGAGTCTGTCCCCAATACCCAACCCACTATGGAGCCGATGACCGTCTTCCATGAATCATGAGGAGCGAATCTGGCAGTGATGAAATTGCTGACAGACGTAGCTGCTATCATGAAATTTCCCTCAATGAAGAGAATCGGAAATGTTTCAGTGTTTTCCAGACCGAAACAAGCCGTGTCGAATCCGGCCACCTTCGCCATGGACATGATAGGCCTGCCATTTTCCATTTTTATGACATGCGCTCCGTTTATACCCAATACGGACATTTCAGGAAGTTCTTTTCCGAAGAAATCAGATGTCACCACCCCTCGTTCGAGATGCATTTGCCTCACCTCTCCTTTCAGTCCGGGGCGGTCTATGTCCGGAAACTCGATGAAAACCCTGACATTCTTCCTCGATGCTGTCCTCCAATCCGATTCCGAGACCTTTGTTTTCGCGAACGGATACCCTTCAGCAGTCACTATGATTCCCTGTCCCCTTGCTGCCATTGAAAGTGCCTCCGGCAATGATGCGGCGATGACCATCTCTACGGAATTGGCTTCAAGAGTCGCATACAGATCATTATTCTGCGATCCTACGTACAGGACCGGTTCAGCGGAAGAAATCCATGAAAGCATCGCCAGCGATGCTATTACTATTATAATCCTTTTCATCGCGTCATTTTTTTGAATACTCCACCTATCTCATCAATCGCTTCGCCGAAATATCCGTCATAATCGGCTCCTGTCCGGAGAGCGGTATAGAAATCCGGATTGTCCTTGCCGCAGCCAGCGCTGTTGGCATGGAGGATATGCAAGTCACAGGAGAGTCCTCCGAATTTCGCATTGGCGGTACCGCCATCATAACAAGAAATGATGCTGTCTGCGCATAAGGTCACCCTTCCCGGTACCGGCGGGTCATTGGTAAGGGCGTTGTCGCCCGGACAGTCATAGGACGGCTTGTCAAGGTTGACGTCATAGTCCCAGGCTACAGGAATCAGGCAATAGGACCATCTTCGTCCGTCATTTTCCACACGGTCGCTGACCCACTTTTCCAATAGACGACGGCCGTATTCGTAGGATCCGTTGTAATATACCGGATTTTCCCAGAGTTCATTTGTCCGCCCCTGACATTCCGCCGTCCAGCAATCCTGAACCGCAGAAACGAAATAGTCATTCAGTTCCAGAAGCGGCTGATGACCGACCTTGACCAGGACATCCCCGCACGCCGCAGCAATGGCTTTGAGCTGGATATCCTGTGGCGTCCCTGCCTGATCGCGTACCCATACGTCATATATGGCAAATTCTTCAGGATGGATATTTTCCAGAGACCATTTGCACAGACCAATGATTTCCTCATCGGTAAAGTTCATTTCGGGTTCTGTGTCGTAGGATTCAAGCACAATGCACGGAACGACTTCGAGACCGTATGTCTCTCCATGTTTTTTCCATGACATGAAGACTTCTCTGGCGATGTCCTGTTCGTATTGTCTGTGATATATGACATACAGTTTGTCCCCATGGTATTTTTCTTTCAGGCTCTTGCACGCATTTTCGATCCATATGTCCTCTGTTTTTCCGATTGCCGGATAAGCCGGATCGCTTGCATTGTACCAGTAGCCTCTCAAATGATCGCCTATCAGGTCCATGTCTACCCAATAAGAGAGTTCATATTCATTTGACGGAGCCGGTGTCCGTGTGTCGTCACCATTGTCAGGTGTCTGTTTGCAGCACTGGAAAATCAGTATCGGAAACAATACTATTGCAATCAATTTCTTCATGATGTCTGTCTTTATAATTCTATCGGAACTGCTTGTGCGTAATTATATTTTGCCCCTCCTATTGAAATCAGGGCTCCTACCCTGAAATACCATGTCCTGCCGCTTTTGAGTACAGGATAATCCGTCAGATCCAATTCGATTTCCATGGCTGTCGGTTCGGAATAATATTGCCCGAGAGGGACTATCACCTGTGCATCGTTAAGGTAAGCTCCGACGACAGGCTGGGAGGATGCGAACAAGGCCATTGAAGACACGTTGTCGTATCCGGTCTGTGAGAGTGTGAAGTTTGCCTTTATCTTGTTTCCTGTCCGGTATATCCGGACATCGTTCAGGCGGATGAAAGGCATTACCTTGAAATCATGCCGCACAAGACCGTCTATCTTGATTTCGAACGGTTCTACAGGAGCGAAATTCGAGTCTGTCGATGTATGCATGGTATATGTCCCGGCAAACATCAGCGTGTTCCGGTATTCCCCGTTATTCTTGATTACCATTTTCTGGACAGGAGGATTGTCGTAACCGTGTTCGACAAAGTATATCTTCGTCCCTTCTATTATATCCTGCTGGACAAGTTCGCCTGTCTCCGCATCCAGTATCCTTCCGTATATCCCGCTGTCAGGATAATCGTAATTGTCCAGTTCGCAGGAACATACACCTATTGCCGACAATGCCGACAAGATTATCAGATTCATTCTGTTCATAGCAGCGTGTTTTAATATTGCGGATTCTGTATCAGACCATTTGCACTTGTACCCGGTATGGCATGGTAGTACAGATAGTCGAAAAACGTATAGTTTATGAGATTCGTAATCTTCGAGCGGATGAAAATGTATTTCGGTTCGTTCCCGCGCAGATCCAGTACTGGCTGGAGGCCGTGCATCTGGTTGTTCTGCCTTAATTTCCCGAATTCCCGTCTTCTTATCAGGTCCCAGATCCTCTTGTTTTCAAAAGCCAGTTCCACAAGTCGCTCCCTCTGGATGTTTTCGCTTGTGAGTGCATTGATTTTTTCCGTAAATCCGGCTCTGCGCCTGATCATATTCAGGTATTCCAGCGCCTGTCCCATCCTTTCGGTATCGTTGCTTTCGTACACTGCTTCAATGTAGTTAAGCAGGACTTCAGCATACCTGATGTCGATCCAGTCATTCGTGGCGGCATTGTATGAAGGCTCTATGACATAGTCTTCATTCAGGAATTTCTTGAAACTGAAACCGGTTCTGGTATAGTTTCCTCCTGTCGGATCGTAGCCCGAATACATGGATTTGTCCGCTCCGCCGAAAGGATAGTATGTCTTCCCGTCTACCGGCCATACGTACGGATTCCCTCCCAGAATTTCAGGAGTCCCGTTCTGCTGTATCAGCCCTGCCTGAATTACGATAGTCTCCCCTTTCCATTCTGTTCCCGGGAGAATGACCGTAGCCCAGAGACGGGCATCCTTGCCTTCGAATATCTCATACGGGGTATCGAATTTATAATAGTTCTTTGAAGAGGAAAACCCGTTGTAGTCGGTAAGGTCGTCCGATGCATCGGATGTGTAGACCGGGGTGCTTTCCCCTCCCGATCCATAACTTTCATACGCATCCACAAGTTCCAGATTCGGGTTCATTCTACCCGGGTGCGGCCATCCGTTTGCAGTCTGGGACGGGCCGTAGTAGATTTCATAGTTGTGACCCAGATCCTTTTTCGTGTATCCCTTGATGAAGATGGCTTCCTGCGGAACATTGTTCGGATCCTCGAATATGTTCTGATAATTCGCCGCAGCTTCTTCAGGAGTAGCCGGCTCAGGCTGATACAGACCATACTGTCCCGATCCTATTACAGTCTCGGCGGCCTTTACGGCTTTTTCATAATAGCCGTCGGCAAAACTCTTGTCGACACCGACGAGTCCCAGATCCACTGCCTGGCCGGATAGTGTCATATTGTCGTTGAACTTTGCTACTGAGGCTGCATGAAGGGCAATCCTCGACATCAAGGCGGCAGCGACATATCTGTTTGCCCTTCGCGGGGTAGCCGCCACCGCCGGCAATTTATCCACAGCTGCTCCGCACTGAGCCAGAATATAGTCCCATGTGTCCTTTTCAGTGGCGCGCGGCACCTTCAGTTTATCCACATCTCCGTCCCAAGACTGGCTTTTGTCGATAATAGGCACTCCTCCGTATCTTTTGACCAGCCCGAAATATGCATAAGCCTTGAGGAATGCCACTTCCCCTTCCATTTCCGTCTTCTCCCGGCTGGTAATGTCCAGTCCCGGAATCGCATCGGAAAGGATATTGATATCCCTTATCAATACAAATGCCGGATCCCACCACAGAAAATCCGACGGCGTGAGTACATTCTGGTATTCCGAATGGGTAGCCTCATCAGTGAACATGGCGGCTACCATATTCTCTCCTATCCAGCCGTTGAACCCGTCCCTCATGTAATAAAAGTCTTCTATCGGCAGCTGGGCATACAGATTCGCCATGTATAACTGGACTCCTTCTGGATCGGAAAACAGAGCATCGGCGTCGATCTTGTCTTTTGGCTTGATTTCCAGGAAATCGGAGCACGAAACGAAGAACAGGCTTGCCAGAAGTTCGATTATAAATAACTTTTTCATACCCTTATCCTTTAAAACTCTATATTCAGACCTATATTATAACTTTGCATCAAAGGGTAATTGAACCCGAGATTGTCCAGACCTTCGGCCTTTTCAGGGTCAAACGCCCTCACGAACGGATCGCATATGGTAAATACATTGTTCGCATTGAAATATACCCGTGCCTTCGTTATCCTCAGTTTCCTGAACCATTTTGCCGGGAATGTATATCCGATGGAAATATTTTTCAGCCTCAGATATGAAGCATCGCGCCTCCAGACGGAACTTTCGTTATACATGGCTCCGGCATCGCTGATGAACCGTGAAGCCGGCCATTTGCCGGGTATCCACCTGCTGGTATCATCATACGGATCCTCCCGGTGCCATCTGTCGTAAAAATATGCAGGGGTATTCAGATTCTGGGCGAAAATCTCTGCATAGACGCCGCTGAATCTTACCGTATTCAGTCCGGACCCCTGCAATAACATTGAAAAATCCAGCCCCTTCCAGTCAAATGCGAGTGTCAATCCATAGAAAATTTTCGGATAGCCTCCATAGAACAGGGGAACATAGTCATTGGAATCTATGATTCCATCTTCGTTGACATCCTTGTACTTGAAGTCTCCCGGCAATATCTTGGCATTCCCGAGATACGGACTGTAGACCGGAGCATTCAGGATTTCTTCCTCGCTCTGGAACTGTCCGTCATAGACACATCCCCAGTAAACATCGCTCCATCTATATGCCACTCCGTTTCTCCATCTCTCCATGGAGCTGGAAAATCCTGCGTGTTCCACATACCGGTTCATAGTCCTGGCATAGTTGAAATTTCCGCTGATGCTGAAATTGAAATCATTGATCCTGTGCCTGAAAGTCACTGCCAGATCATAGCCTAAAGTCCTGTCGCTGTTCAGGTTTTCCTGCGGCAGGGAAGCTCCGAAAGTGTTAGGCAAGGAGAGAAGTCTTGTAGCGAGCAGCCCATGTCTGTCTCTCTGATACACGTCGAAGGAGAAAGATATCCTGTCATCCCAGAATCCCATATCAAGGCCTATATCCGCAATCGAAGAGGTGAACCATGTCAGTTCCCTGTTGATGATGCCTGGAGAGGCAGCCCCTTCGGTCCATGTCCCGTCTGTAAACTCATATCCCCTGCCGCCCTTCACACTGAAACCCTGGATATACTGGAACGGCAGGCCGCTGTCTTCTCCGACCAGACCGTATGAAGCTCTGATTTTCAGATTGGAAACGACATTCTGATTCTGCATGAAATTCTCTTCCGAGATACGCCATGCGACAGAGCCTACCGGGAAGAAGCCCCATCGTTTTTCAGGTGCATAAAGACATGAACCGTCGTATCTGAAGGAAAAGTCTACCAGATACCTGTCATCATAGCCGTAAGAAACACGTCCGATGTACGACATGCTTGTGATGTCGTTTTCCATCCCGCTGTTCGTCAGATTGTTCAGACTGGCCAAATCTATCTGGTCTGAGGTATAAAAACTGTACTCCCTCGCCAGAGCTGCCGTGCGGCTGTGATACGATGACTGTTCATAAACAAATGTGGCATCCACCGCATGTACATCCTTGAATTTGTGGCTGTAGGCTATCTGTCCCTGAAGGGTCAGATTGTCGACATTGGACCATGAATTCGATATTCTGGAAGGACTGTTGTTCGAAATGGCATTGTAAGTATCGGTATCTGAGTCATATGTAAAAAGGTCATACTCACGGGACAGGGTCTTGTTCATGGATCCCTGATAAGTATAATCCACATTGATTCTTGCAGACAGGCCTTTCAGGAACGGAAAATCATAACTCAACGACAGATTTGTGTTCAGGAGCTTGTTGTTCGTATCGGAATAACCGGATATGTCCGAGTCGGATATTGCCACCGGGTTCAGATACTCCTGTCTGGCCGGATATTCCTTGTTCCCGTTTGCGTACGGCTCGGAATTCGGCAATGCTGTCCTGGTCCCGTAAAAAATATTGTGGTAGCCCATCGCAGGAGACTTCTTGGTATCGTATGTACCGTAAATCAGGCAGTCAAGTCTCAAGTTCCTGACAATTTCTGCGGATATGTTGGCTCTGACTGAAAACTGCTCGTAATTCAGGTCATTCGTCTTAAGGATACCGTCATCCTTTACGTAGCCTGCTCCTATATAGTAATTTACGGATTTGCTGCTGCCTTCGGCGGAGAAATGGTACTGCTGCTGCATGGAATAATCACGCATCGTAAGGCCGTACCAGTCCGTAGAAGGCGCCGACATTTCGTATGCAAGCTGCTCCGGTGTGAAAACCGTCACTCCGGAATACATTTTGGCTTCATTATACATTTGTGCCCACTGCGATCTGTTCGCCATTTCCGGCATATCCGTAGGCATCTGGAAGCCGCAGGACAAATCCAGAGTAAACTTTGTCTTTTCGGATCTTGACCCTTTTTTCGTGGTCACTATGACTACGCCGTTTCCTCCCCTCCTTCCATATACGGCACCCAATGCATCCTTGATGACAGATATGTTTTCAATGTCGTTCGGACTGATTTTCTGGAAAATATTCGTCCCGTCCATCTGCGGGATACCGTCGATGACGTACAGAGGATTTCCGAAGCCGCGGATATTGATGGAAGTGCTGAAATCTCCCGGTTCCCCGTTTTCCTGCCTGATCTGCAATCCTGCCACCTTTCCCGACAGGTTCTGGGCAAGTGACGTGACAGTGGCCGTATGCAGTTTTTCGTCACCGCCGATACTGGCCACAGCCCCTGTCAGATTTTCTTTTCTCTGCACCCCATAGCCTATTACGACGACATCATCCAGCAGATTCGTATCCTCTTCGAGGACAATGGTCCTGCCTGTCAGGTACGCAGCCGGAAAACGGAGTGCCTTGTATCCGATCAGCTGTATTGATACATTGGATGCCGAAGGGACATCCATCATGAATTTTCCGTCCAGGTCAGTCGTTACTCCCATGCTCGTACCTTCCACAAAGACTGCCGCTCCTATAACCGGCTGACGGTTCACATCGACGACCGCTCCCGAAACTGTCAGGACATCATCGTCTTCCTGTGCATACAGGAATGCATTGCCGGCAAACGCCAGCAATATCAGCAGGAAAATTTTACTGGTCTTTTTTTCTGATGGGCTCATAATCGGTTACTGTTTATGTAATAATTGCGGTTTCGGGCAGGATTCATATCCGTTCCAGAATCTGCCAGATCTGATATAATCCCCTCGGGACATGGAAACAGCCTTTCCATTTGCCTCCTTTGAGAGGAAGAAGGACTTCTCCCCGGCGGTTCAGATAGCCGAACCATTCCGGATACTGAAGATCCTTGAAGTGATTCCATATGTATTCATCAAGCGTCAGGAACCAGTCGAGGCATTCTTTTCTCCCAGTAAGCTGATAGCCTCTTATCATGGCTATCGCCGCCTCGATGTGTACCCACCACAATTTCTGATCCCACTCCAACTGTTGCGGCGGACAGCCTTTTCTGTCCATGAAATAAAAAATGCCGTCATATTCCGCATCCCAGCCGAAATCAATGACTTTCAGTGCAATATCCACGCAGCGGCCGATCAGTTTAGGGTCATTGCGCCGCACTCCGAGATTCATCAGAAACCATAGCGCTTCCAGATTGTGTCCCGGATTTATCAGCCTTCCCTCGAAACAGTCTGTCAGACTTCCGTCCGCAGCCGATACGTTCTCTACCATCATGCCGACTTCCGGCTTGTAGAACACATCCAGGACTTCATGCAGACAATCATCTATCGTCTTGTCAAGAAGAGAGCCGTCATCCATGATGTTTTCTATCTCCAAAGCCATGTTGCAGATAATCATGGGAAGAGAAAAGCCTTTCAGCGGACGGGTACCGGGATAACTCTTCTCCCAGATGCCCTTCGGGCAATCCTTTCTCTGAAGTATCCTTTCGAAAGTCTTTTTCGCAATCTCCGCATATTCGTCAGACCCGGTCGCCTCCGCTGCCTGGGCGAAAGCCATACATGCGAAAGTGTTGGAAAAGATATTGTACGGCTGGATCAGGGGGTTTCCATGTCTGTCAAGAGAAAAATAAAAGTCGAAATTTCCGTCGTGACCGAATCTTTTCAGAAACTCGGCTCCATGGACAGCGCAGTCCAGCCATTCCTTCTTTTTTTCGACCTTGTTGTACAGCATTGCGAAAAGCCAGGCTTCCCTGCCCTGCAGCCAGATGAATTTGTCCGTGTCATAGACACTGCCGTCGCGGTCAAGGCAACTGAAGTACCCGCCGCAATCATAGTCGACCGAATGGCCGAGCCAGAACGGGAGACAGTTTTCCAGCAATTCAGCACGGTATCTGTCAGCCATCTTTTTAAAATCGGGTTGTTCTGACATAACATTATTTTTTAAATTTCACGACAAGTTTAATAAATTATTTTAATAATTCAAAACATATAATTAAATTTATTTTAAATAATTTGATTATCTGAAAATATTTTTTCAATTTTGCTATCGCTTTAACAATCCGGCAGTGGATGCTATACTTTAATATTATGACAAGACATGACACAAGACCAGGCTACGAAATATTCCTTTCAATCGTAGCAGCCATAGGCGGAATCCTCTTCGGATATGATACCGCAGTCATTTCCGGTACCATATCGAGCGTGACAACACGGTTCGGACTTGACACGCTTGAACAAGGATGGTATGTCGGATGTGCCCTGATCGGCTCGATTGCCGGCGTATCTGTAGCCGGCATCATGTCAGACAAGGCCGGCAGAAAAAGAACAATGCTGGCGGCAGCCATCCTGTTCTGCATATCAGCGGCAGGGTGCGCCTTGTGCAGCAATTTCTTCCAGCTCGTCGTTTTCCGGATAATCGGAGGTGTCGGAATCGGAATAGTTTCCATTGTCTCCCCTATCTACATATCGGAAGTGGCATCTGCAGGAAGGCGGGGAACGCTGGTCTCGTGCTATCAGCTGGCCATCACCGTCGGTTTTCTTCTGGCATATCTCGTAAATTACAGAATACTGGACATGTCCCGGACCGCGGAATTTTCATCAGGATTCCTGACTACTATGCTGGTAGACGAATATTGGCGGGGAATGCTGGGATCAGGGACAGTTCCGGCACTGCTTTTCTTTTTCGTAATATTTCTCATTCCGGAAAGTCCGCGATGGATGATAGTCCATGGCCGGGGGGCAGAAGCCATGAAAGTATTGAACTGCATTTACGCTTCACAGACCGGGGCCGAAGAACAGTTCAGGGTCACGGAATCATCCATAGCTTCGGAAGTCCGCTCGGAATGGAAGTCGCTGTTGTCACCCGGCATCATGAAAGCTGTCATCATAGGCTGTGCCATAGCCATACTCGGTCAGTTCATGGGCGTGAATGCCGTTTTGTATTACGGGCCGGAAATTTTCGGCAAGGCCGGACTCGGTGGAGAAGACGCTCTGTTTTCACAAGTTCTTGTAGGTGCCGTGAACATGCTTACGACCGTCATCGCCCTGTTCATCATAGATAAGGTCGGCCGCAAACAGCTCGTTTATTGGGGTGTTTCAGGCATGATATTTTCGCTGCTTATGATAGGTATATATTTCCTGAAGGGGCATTCATTGGGGCTCGGAAACGGATTCCTGCTGGCTTTCTTCCTTTTATACGTATTCTGCTGTGCCATCTCCATAAGCGCCGTAGTCTTTGTCCTGTTGTCCGAAATGTATCCTAACAGTGTCAGGGGAATAGCCATGTCCATTGCCGGGACGGCACTCTGGATAGGTACATATCTCATAGGCCAGCTCACTCCATGGCTGCTTGAAAGCCTGACTCCGGCAGGGACGTTTTTCCTTTTTGCCGCGATGTGCGTCCCATACATGATCATCATGTGGAAAGCCGTCCCGGAAACTACAGGAAAAACCCTTGAAGAAATTGAAAATTATTGGAAAGAGAACGGAAAATAAGTATTTTTGCAAGGTGTGACGGGTGATTACGGTCTTTTCATATCACTTCCTGTAAATATCTCCAGATGAAAAATTCGTTTCTAAACAATATCGACAGCAAAAATTCTTCCCTGAAGAAGAAAATCATCGGATTGTGCATAAATGAAGGGGACTACAGCATAGCCGAACTCAGCAAGGAGCTTAATACCAGTATTCCTACCATCACAAAGCTCGTGGGAGAGCTTATTGATGCCGGCTTTCTGGAAGATATGGGAAAGTCAGGGACGTCGGGAGGAAGGAGGCCGAGCATCTTCGGGCTGAATTCTTCTGCAGGGTATTTTGTAGGGACCGATGTGCAGAAAGACCATGTCAGCATAGCCATAGCGAACTTCAAGGGGAAGATCATGAATTTCCAGGATGACATACCGTATTCTCTGGAGAGCACGGAAGCCTCTGCCACCGGACTCTGCGACATAATAAAACGCTGCATAAGCCAGACAGGCATAGACAGCGGAGAAGTCCTCTCTTACGGATTCAATCTCACCGGAAGGGTAAATCACCTGACAGGATACAGTTTTTCATATTTCATCGGTGAAGACAAGCCGCTGACCTCGCTTCTTGAAGACAAGATGGATGCTCCGGTATTCATCGAAAACGACTCCCGGGCGATGGCATACGGAGAATATATCTGCGGAGTGGCGAACAATGAAAACAACATGCTGTTCCTGAATGTCAGCTGGGGGCTCGGCATGGGAATGATACTTGACGGGAGACTTTCATACGGCAAGTCCGGTTTTTCAGGAGAAATCGGCCACTTCCCTCTTCTGGACAACGGGCAGATGTGCCAGTGCGGAAAGATAGGCTGTCTGGAAACGGGAGCTTCCGGTTCCGCACTCCACAGGATTTTCATGGAAAAGCTCAAAGCCGGAAAGGCTTCCATTCTTTCCGGAAAATTCGAGGACGGAAACTGCATTTCCCTTGACGATATTCTGGAAGCGCTGAATGAGGAGGACACTCTCGCCATCGAATGCGTGGAAGAGATCGGCCATACTCTCGGAAGAGCGATCGCCGGACTTATAAACATCTTCAACCCGGAACTTGTCGTCATCGGCGGAAAACTGTCCGTAGCCGAAGAATACATGCTGCTGCCGATACGCAGCGCCATAAACAAGCATTCCCTGAACATAGTCAACAAGGATACGACAATCAAATTCTCGAAGCTCGGAAAAAAGGCCGGGCCTATCGGAGCATGTATGCTGTCGCGCAGCAAGTTGCTCGGACTTCTCTGACCCGTTCAGACTGACTTCTTGTACGCATCCGTCTGCCCGCAGTGACCAAAAAACGAAAGTAATGAAATTCCAGATAATATCGGATTACAAGCCTGCAGGCGACCAGCCTCAGGCAATCAAGGAAATTTGCTCCGCCCTGAACGGCGGAATAGATGCGGTGACGCTTCTTGGCGTGACCGGATCCGGCAAGACATTCACTATGGCCAACGTGATCGAAAGGCTGCAGCGTCCGGCCCTCATCCTGAGCCACAACAAGACTCTCGCCGCCCAGCTTTACGGGGAGTTCAAGTCGTTCTTTCCGAACAATGCGGTGGAATACTTCGTGTCATATTATGACTATTACCAGCCCGAGGCCTACATACCCACTACAGACACATACATAGAAAAAGATCTGAGCATCAACGACGAAATAGAAAAACTGAGGCTCAGCGCAGCGTCGTCGCTGCTTTCCGGAAGACGCGACGTCATCGTCATATCCAGCGTATCCTGCCTGTACGGTATCGGAAATCCCGAGGATTTCCATTCACAGACTGTATTCGTGAAAAAAGGCGAAACAAGAAGCATGACACGCTTTCTGTACCAGCTGGTGGATGCCTTGTACTCCAGAACGGAAGCCGACTTCAAGAGAGGCACGTTCCGGGTCCGCGGAGACACCGTCGATATCTGCCTCGGGAACGGGGACAACGCTGTCCGTATAGAGTTTTTCGGGGATGAGGTGGACAGCATATCTGTCATCGACCCGGTCTCCGGGGCATTTCTGGACGCATTGGACGAAGTCGCGATATATCCTGCGAACAATTTTGTCACGACCCGCGAGAGAAGCATAAAGGCTGTAAGCGAGATACAGGATGACCTGACAAGGCAGTGCGCGTATTTCGAGAGCGTAGGCAAGAATCTGGAAGCCAAGAGACTGAAACAGAGGGTGGAATACGATCTGGAAATGATAAAGGAAATGGGATATTGCCCCGGCATAGAAAACTATTCGAGATATTTCGACGGGCGGAAAGAAGGGATGCGTCCATTCTGTCTGATAGACTATTTCCCGAAAGACTTCATCACTTTCATCGACGAAAGCCATGTGACCCTGCCGCAGATCAGGGCGATGTACGGGGGCGACCACTCCCGGAAAAGCGTTCTTGTCGAGTATGGCTTCAGACTGCCGGCCGCCTCGGACAACAGGCCTCTGAAGTTCGAGGAATTCGAGGAGATTACGGGGCAGACGGTCTACGTAAGCGCGACTCCGGGCGACTATGAACTGGAAAAGTCTGGAGGACTCGTGGTGGAACAGGTCGTCCGTCCTACAGGGCTGCTGGATCCGCCGATTCAGGTCCGCCCGACGGAAAATCAGGTCGATGATCTGCTGGAGGAAATCCGGAAAAGGGCCGAAAAGGATGAACGCGTGCTGGTAACGACCCTCACCAAGCGGATGGCCGAGGAACTGGAGAAATATTTTACCCGGATGGGAGTCAGATGCCGCTACATACATTCGGATGTCGACACTCTGGAGCGGGTCGAAATCATAGAGGATTTCAAGAATGGGCTTTTCGACGTGCTCGTGGGGGTGAATCTGCTGCGTGAAGGCCTCGACATACCGACTGTATCGCTGGTGGCCATCCTCGACGCCGACAAGGAAGGCTTCCTTCGCTCCGGACGCTCACTCACACAGACAGCAGGACGTGCGGCGAGGAATGTCAACGGCCTTGTGATCATGTACGCCGACACAGTCACAGGCTCCATGCAGGAGACCATATACGAGACCGACAGAAGGCGCAGCAAGCAGATGGAATATAACAAGAAGCACGGAATTACCCCTACCCAGATAGGTCTGAAGCGGAATATTCTGGCCGAAGGTGTCCCCGGCGGGGACAATGCCGCCGTGCGGCGGAATCCGCGCCTTTCCAACACCGTATCCGGCAAGGTCAGCGCGGCCAATTCCTACGAAGACCCTCACTATATCCCGGATCCGTCGGAGCTTGGCAGCGGCTATGTTTCCGTCGGACTCGGACATGACTCCAGAAGGGAAAGCAACTCCGCCTATGCCGACGGATACATCAAGGCTGACCTTGCTGCAGTACTTCAGGATCCTGTCATCAGGTCCATGAGCAGGGAACAGGTGGAGAAAGCCGTACAGACAGCGAAGAAAAACATGCAGAAAGCTGCGGCGGAACTGGATTTCCCGTCAGCCGCCAGATACAGGGACGAAATGTGGGCGCTTCAGGAATATCTGAAAGTCTGGTCTTCCGGAAAGAAATAGCCGAAAAAAAATAGCCGCTCTCCCCTGCCGGAAATATCCTGAAAATTGCGTATATTTGACACTGACGTGTCATATATACTGTAGCACCATGAAAGTGACAGACGAATTATTTCCGGATTTCGATGAAAAAGGCCGTGCCTTGGTACAGGAAGCGTATGAAATCGCTTCCAAGGCTCTCGACGGCCAGACCAGAGGGAACGGCAGACCATTCATCGAACACCCGCTGAATGTCGCCCGGATAGCATCCGGCGAGATAGGACTGCCTGCAGTATGCATCGCAGCCGTTTTCCTTCATGAAGCCCTGAGATTCCATCCTGAAGAGGAAGAGGCTGTCAAGGCCCGGAACGATTTCGGGAAAGATGTCTGGACCATTGTAGACGGATTGAACAAAATTTCATCCATCAAGCCGAAAGATACCAGACTCGAAGCCGAGAATTACAAGAAACTCATCGTCTCCTACTCGAAGGATCCGCGCGTGACTGTCCTGAAACTGGCGGACAGGCTGGAAGTCATGCGCTCTCTCGACATATTCCCCAAGGCATCGCGGGAAAGGAAAATACTCGAGACCCTGATGTTGTACATCCCTCTGGCCCACCAGCTCGGCCTGTATAATATGAAAAGCGAACTGGAAGACATCTATTTCAGATATGCGGAGCCGGAGCAGTACAGAGCCATAACGAACAAGCTGAAAAGCACGGAAAAGGACAGGCAGCAGCTCATGACCCAGTTCATCGAGCCCCTGAAAAGCAAATTGTCCGAAGAAGGCATAAGATACAAACTGAAAATCAGGACGAAGACGGCATATTCGATATGGAGGAAAATGCAGAAGCAGAAAGTCCCGTTCGAAGGGGTGTATGACGTTTTCGCCATCAGGTTCATCATAGACTGCGAGCCTGACAGGGAAAAGGAGCATGCCCTGTGCTGGAAAGTGTTCTCCAGAGTGACGGAAGAGTACGAATCGGACACGAACAGGCTCAGGGACTGGATATCGAATCCCAAGCCTAACGGTTATGAATCCCTGCATATCACGGTCAAGAACCGGGACAATGTATATCTCGAAGTGCAGATCAGGACGACCCGGATGGATGAGATCGCTGAAAACGGTCTTGCCTCGCACTGGTCTTACAAGGGAATCAAGCATGAGTCCACTCTCGACAAGTGGCTTGTATCTGTGCGCCACATACTGGAGCATCCTTCATCAGGAGGGGATTCCGGATACTACGAAGACGACCTGCCGACACCTCCCGAAAAGGAAATTTTCGTGTTCACCCCGTCAGGAGAGCTCAGAAAACTGGCCTCAGGAGCCACAGTCCTGGATTTCGCCTTCGACATACATTCGAACCTCGGCATCCGCTGCACCGGCGGCAAGGTAAACGGGAAAGCCGTACCTATCAAGGAAAAGCTGCATACCGGAGACGTGGTCGAAATCATGAGCGGAAAGAATCAGAAACCCTCTCCCGACTGGCTGAATTTCGTGGTGACCAGCAAGGCGAGGACGAAAATCCGCCAGAAACTCAGCGAAGCCGAATTCCAGAAGGCCGCGGAAGGAAAGGAACTCCTCGAAAGGAGGCTGAAGAACTGGAAGCTGGAGCTCGATGACGAAGATCTGGCTGTGCTCATGAAAAAGACGCAGCACAAGACGGTGAACGCCTTTTATGCAGCCGTCGGGGACGGGACAGTCGACATAGCCGATATCAAAAGTTTCCTCGACAGGAAGAACGGGCAGGCTCCCGACAGACCTGAAGAGCAGGAAAAGACAGTGGAGAAGCCCTTGCCTCAGAGGAAACCGGCTGCGGCATCGGACGACATACTGATCATCGACGCCCGGAATGTCAAGTCGCTCGACTACAAGATGGCAAAATGCTGCAACCCTGTTTTCGGCGATGACGTATTCGGTTTCGTAACCATCAAGGACGGCATCAAGATACACAGGATATCCTGCACGAATGCCGCCAGACTGATGGAGAAATACCCGTACAGGATACAGAAGGTCAGATGGAGCGATTCGCAGGGAACATCCAGCTTTCAGGTGACACTGAAAATTTCCGCTGCACATGAAGCATCGGTGATAAATGACATTTTCGACACGGTAAATTCCTTCAAGGCCTCCATCAGGAATTTCAATGTCTCCGACAATGACCGCAGCGGCACATACGACATCCAGATCAAGCTGTCGGTGCCCAATAATCTGGAACTCGACAAGGTGATGTCCCAGCTGAGGATCAAGAAAAACATTATTAAAGTAAGCAGATTGTAAGATGGAAAGGATAACGCTTCCCGAAGATTTCGACATAGAGGACAGGGCTGCCCGCGCCAGACAGAATTTTCTGGACGGATATAACTGCTGTCAGGCAGTGCTTCTCGCATTCAGGGACATCTGGGGTGCTGATGATGGAATATTGGCTGCAATGACATCCGGATTCGGAGGAGGCATGGCCAGAATGCGCGAGGTCTGCGGCACAGTTTCAGCCATGTGCATAGCCGCCGGATTCATGTCGCCGGCCATACGGCCGAAAAATATGGAAGAAAGGACAGCCAATTATACGCTTGTACAGGAACTTGCAGGCGTATTCCGGAAAGAGAACGGAAGCATAGTCTGCCGGGAACTGCTCGGACTGGACAGGAAATTGCCGGAACCGGGTTCCGGCAATGGAAATACGGCTGTCATGGAACCTCCCCGTCCCTCAGACAGGACGGCCGAATATTATCGCAAACGTCCTTGCCCGGAATTAGTGGCGTGCTCCGCTAGAATCATCGCCTCCCGGCTGAAAGACATGTTCGGCTGATCCTACTGCCCTCCTGCGGCTTCCGCCGCTGCCCTCTCACGCTGAAGTGCGGTCAATGCACGCTGGAATTCCCTTGCGTTCTTCCTGTGCTCGGAATATGACCGGGCGAATCTGTGCGTCCCGTCGAAGTCAGGGCTGGCGCAGAAATACAGATATCCGTGCTCATCCGGATGCAGTACTGCGTCTAAACATGCCTTGGGAGGGATATTGATCGGAGCCGGAGGCAGCCCCCTGTATTTGTAAGTATTGTACGGAGAATCTATTTCAAGATGCTTTTTAAGCACCCTGTCCAGAGTGTAGTCGAAACAGAAACATACGGTCGGGTCGGCCTGTAGTTTCATCCCGCGCTCCAGCCTGTTCAGATATACCCCGGCGATCAGTGGATATTCCTGTTCCTGAAGGGTCTCGCCGCTGACTATCGAAGCCAGGACGGACACTTCCAGCGGAGTCAGTCCCTTTTCATCGGCCAGAGCGCATCTTTCCGGTGTCCAGAAACGGTCATATTCCTTTTTGAATCTGTCGAAAATGGACTTGACGGACGCTGTCCAGTAAAATTCATATGTATCCGGCAGAAAAAGGGCGAATACGGTTTCAGGAGTGAATCCGTAGGCTGACAGGAAGAGGGAATCTTCCAAAGCCGAGGCAATTTCCGCCGAATCCGCCATCATCCGGGAACTTATCACCTCTGCCAGACGGCCTTTCGAGCGCACTGTACCGGGAAGCACCAGATTTTGCGGAGTCTGCCAGCCGTTGACTAACATTCTGGCGACATAGGCTGCGGAATGCTCCGGCAGGATGACGTATTTTCCGGGCTTGATTCCGTCTTCGAGGTTTACCGCACGGGCGCTTCTGCGCAGGCTTCCTGCCCTTTTGACCGAAGCTCCTGCCATGACCGAGTCTATAACGCTGTCCGCGTCGGCATCGGGATAGACGTAAATGGTGTATTCCTTTTCGAAATCAGGAGCGACCTTGTCGTAATAATAGCGTCCTCCGGTCCAGAGTCCGGCTGTCAGGAACAATCCTATTGCTGCGGCAGCAGCAACTATGACTTTCTTCTTTTCTGCAAACATCCTTCCTGTTTATTTTCTCAATGAAAGCATTTCGCCCGGAAGGAGATCACGGGGCTCTTCCATGGCGTTTTTCTTCATCAGGCTTTTCATTTTCACGGCATAACGCTGCGCTATGTCCCTGATGTTCTCGCCTCCTTCAGCCACATATTTTTCCACCTGCCGTGCGGCTTTCGACTTTTTCGGCTGGATATAGACTACGGTTCCCGGAAGAAGGCGGCAATCCTCGTCGAGGTCGTTGTAACGCAGGATTTCTTTCAGGAAAAGGCCGTAATACCGGGCGATGTCGGCGTATGTCTCCCCTTCCACGGAATAGACGAACGGCACTCCGTTCTGGGAGAAAAGCTGGCGTGTAAGGGACAGATGCACTGTCTTCCCGGATCTGTCCGACAGAGGTTCTGGCGTCTCGAGCTCAGTCGGCGTAGCCGGCACTTTCACCTCCCGCGTGTCTTCGGACGGCTTTCCGGCCACCGATGCGGCCGCGGTTTTTCCGGTCCTGTGGCCAGGCTTGTCGAATCTGTCGAGTTCGTATTTCTCAATCAGGCCGATGAGTTTCTGCGGATAAGAAGGATCCGTGGCATATCCGGCCTTCTTCAGTCCGTATGCCCAGGAGCGATAGTCCGTAACGTTGTAATCGAAAAGGAACTTGTACCTGTCCCTGTATCTGAGGAAGTCGGAATGGTCACGGTACGACTCTTCCACTGTCCGGTACTTACGGAAGCATTCCCCCTTTCTGTCATCATCGTAGTAGATTTTCTGCCCTGTCCAGTCATGGCATTTGATTCCGAAATGATTGCGGCCTTTGACAGCCAGTTCCGAGAGGCCGTTTCCCGATTCCAGCATCCCCTGTGCCAGAGTAATGCTGGCCGGTATCCCGGCTCTCCTGCGTTCTTCCACCGCTATCCGCGAATACTTGTATATGTAATCCAGCTGCGGACTGTCTCCGGTTCCTGTGGACGTCCTGTCCGGGGAGGAAAGTGTTCTGGTTGCCGGACCGCAACCTGAAAGTACGGACAGAAGGGCGATAAGCGGCAGTATGGAGTTAAATGACTTTCTCATAACGATTTGATTAATGGAATTTCTATCTTCATCCCCTCTCGCGCGCCTTCTGCATCAGGGAAGACGGCTCTGATTTCATCTAGGAAGAATGAAACATCCTGGAATCTGGAAGAATAGTGGCCGGCCAAGAGTCTTTTTACGCCGGCTTTTGCCGCGCATTCTGCGGCCTGCACCGTCGTGGAATGCCATGTAGCCGCCGCCAGCTCCGTCATTTCCTTTGGAAATGTCGTTTCATGGTACAGCAGGTCCACTCCCTTCACATATTCAGCCAGTTCCGGGAAAGGAGCCGTGTCGCTGCAGTATGCGAAACTTCTCGGCTCATATGGAAGGTAGGCTGCTTCGCTGTTAAGTATGACAGTGCCGTCCTCCCGCCTTATGTCTCCGCCGCCTTTCAGGGTGCCTATTTCGGCCAATGTCAGTCCGTATTTCCCGATGGCTTCCTTTCTGACGTTATTCTGCGGCTGCGTTTCCCTGAAGAGAAAGCCGTATGTCTCTATCCTATGGTTCAACGGGAAAGCGAGGACTTCCAGATTCCTGGTACGCAACACTGTTTCAGGCCCTTTTACCGATACCGGGTGGTGTATCGGTTCGAAATTGAAACCTGCACCGAATGATGCCATGAAGTCATCCAGAATCCGTCCGAAAGCCGGCGGGGCAAATATATGCAGCGGCACCTTCCTTCCGAGCATGCTCATTGTGGAAAGCAGGCCGAAAATCCCGAAAGTATGGTCGCCATGGAGGTGGCTGATGAAAACGGTGTCGATTTTCGATATCGGAAGATGCTGCCTGCGTATCTGCATCTGCACCCCTTCCCCGCAGTCAATCAAAAACAAGCGCCCCCGTACATCCAGTACTTGGGCGCTTGGATATCTGTTTACTGTGGGCAGGGCCGAAGCCGTGCCCAGAATATTCAGAGTGAAGTTCATCCCGAAAGAGATTACTCGCCTTTTTCAAGTTTTGACTTGAGGGCGGCAAGCTCCGAGATATCCCCGAGAGTAGTCTTCTCGATGTTGGAATTGATCTTCTTGACGGCTTTCTTGGTGCTGTCTGACTCATTCGAAGTCTTCTCCGGCTTGGTCGGCTCGGCATAAGTCTTCACATGTGAAAGGCCTACCCTTCTGGTGCTGCGCTTCAGATCGGTCACCTTGAATGCCAGTTCGTCGCCGGCTGCAGGCATGTTGCCGTCTTCCTTCACCAGTTCCTTCGTCGGGCAGAAGCCTTCGATGTCGTTGCCCAGAGATACGACTGCGCCTTTTTCGCTGATGCTGTCGATCTTGAGGGTATGGACAGAACCTATGCGGTAATCGGATTCGATGTCCTCCCACGGATTAGGCAGGAGCTGCTTGTGGCCGAGGCTGAGCTTGTGATTCTCCTCGTCGAAGTCCAGAATGACAACCTCGATCTTGTCGCCCGGCTGCACCATCTCTGAAGGATGCTTGATCTTCGTCCATGACAGGTCGCTGATATGTACCAGACCTTCGATACCCTCTTCAAGTTCTGCGAATACTCCGAAGTTGGTCACGTTGCGTACGGTAGCCGTATGCTTCGAGCCTACAGGATACTTGTCGCGGATATTCTCCCACGGATTAGGGATGAGCTGCTTCAGGCCGAGAGACATTTTCTTCTCTTCCCTGTCGAGAGTCAGGATCTGGGCCTCTACCTCATCGCCTACCTTCAGGAAGTCCTGAGCGACGCGGAGTCTTGGAGACCATGACATTTCCGATACATGGATAAGACCTTCAACGCCCGGCTCTATCTCTACGAATGCGCCGTAATCAGCGATAAGCACGACCTTGCCTTTCACCTTGTCGCCTACCTTGAGGTTCGGATCGAGGGCAGACCACGGATGAGGTGTAAGCTGCTTCAGGCCGAGGGCGATTCTCTTCTTGGCCTCGTCGAAGTCGAGGATTACGACATTGATCTTCTGATCGAGGTGAACGACTTCCTCAGGATGATTGATCCTGCCCCATGAAAGGTCAGTGATATGGATAAGTCCGTCCACACCGCCCAGATCGACGAATACGCCATAGCCGGTTATATTCTTGACAGTTCCTTCGAGCACCTGTCCCTTTTCGAGCTTGCCGATAATCTGCATCTTCTGCTGCTCCAGTTCCGCCTCGATGAGGGCCTTGTGGGATACCACCACATTCCTGAACTCCTGATTGATCTTCACGATCTTGAAGTCCATGTTAGTGTCCACATACTGGTCGTAGTCCCTGATAGGCTTCACGTCTATCTGAGAACCCGGGAGGAAGGCCTCGATGCCGAAGATATCGACGATCATACCGCCTTTCGTGCGGGTCTTGACATAACCCTTGACCACTTCGCCTGCATTGTATGCGGCATTTACCATATCCCATGAGCGGAGTGCGCGGGCCTTCTTGTGAGAAAGCACGAGCTGTCCTTTCCTGTCCTCGGCAGTTTCCACGAATACTTCGACCTTGTCGCCTACCTTCAGATCAGGATTGTAACGGAACTCAGGAGCCGGGATGACACCCTCGCTCTTGTAACCGATGTTCACGATCACTTCCCTTTTGCTGATGGAAGTGACTACACCTTCGACCACCTCGTTCTCTACTACTTTAGACAGAGTCTGGTCGTACATTTCATCCATTTTCTTCTTTTCGTCGGAGGAAAGATCATCCCCTTCGAAGGCATCCCAGTCGAAATTGTCCGGGTCTACTGATGCATTCGAGACCGTCCTGGTCTCCTCGGCAGCAGGAACATTGGCCACAGTCTCCTGTGCTTCAGCCTGAACCGGCTCTGCAACCGGTGCAGTCTCTGCTGTCACTGTCTTGTTTTCTTCCATAATTAAAAAATGATAAGACAAACTAGTGGGTTAAACTTTATTTTATGTGCCTGACCGGCAATGCGATAATCCCGCCTCCGGTCTGAAAGGCGGGCAAAAATATGCATAATTTTCGGATTTTCAAAATGTTTTACAACATTTTCCTCTTTCGGAAAATCAGCAGGATAATACTGAACGAGAGGAGCATCAGCACCAGGACGATGACGAAGTCCCACCATGTGCCTGTAATCGGCAGCTTCAGGTTCATGCCGAAGAAACCGGTAATCAGGGTCGGCGGCATGAAAAGAAGGGATACCAGAGTGAAGATCTTCATTATCTTGTTCTGGTCCAGATTGATAAGACCGACTACCGTATTCTGCAGATATTCAAGCCTTTCGAAACCGAAGTTCGTGTGATTGATCAGAGAGGATATATCCTTCAGAAGCACATTCATCTTCGGCTGGAGAGAATGCGGGTACTTGTTGCTTTTCAGCAGACTGGATATTACCCGCTGCTTGTCCACTATATTCTCCCTTACCAGCATGGTATTTTCCTGCAGCTGGTTTATGTCCAGAAGGAATTCTTCGTTTATGTCCTCGCCCAGACTGACTTTCCTGTTGAACTGCTCGATTTCCTTGGACATGAGCTCGATCATATCGGCATCCAGGTCGATTCTCTGCTCCAAAATGCTGACGAAGACGATGTAGCCGTTCGGATAGAATTTCGGAAAAGCCAGAAGCCTGCGCTGCAGATCCGTGAAACTCCTCAGAGGGCATTCACGGAGGGTCACCAGCACCGCACTGTCGGTCAGGATGAACGATACCGTCTCCATGGAATATTCCTCAGGTCCCGGTATCAGGAAGTTCGTATTGGCGAAAATGGCGCTGTCCGTCTCGGAAAAACGTGAAGAACTCTCGATCTCCTCTGCCTGCGCCCTGCTCTGTATGGTCGTGCCTACGAAGGCTTCCGTAGCCCGCTTCTCCTCCCCAGTCGGGGCGAAAAGATCTATCCAGATGACATTTTCAGGCTTGAGATCCGCGAAGGCCGCAACAGTCTGCGACATTTCCATCTGGCCGTTTGTCTTGTAGAAAATCTCTATCATGCAGTTTCCGTATTGCTCCGGCACAGGTCGTCGGAAAGTTAAAAATTCGGCAGATGCCGCCCCGCTTTGAAAACAAAGTCCGCAAAGATACTGCTTTTTATCCTAAAGACCAACCATCTTCCGGGGAAATTCGGATAAACCCTCTAAAAGATGAATGGCCTGAGGCCAATGAACACAAGTACAGCCCCTCCGGCTATCCTGGCCGCATTCCCGAACACCCGGCCCGATGCAGAGCCGAGCACTATCCCTACGGATGAAGCGCAGACAGTCACGGCGAGGGTAAGAATCGAGACAAGAACGGCGTCCGGCCACTCCATTTCGCCCATGGCAAGGGATATTCCCACGGCTATGGCATCTACACTCGTCGCCACTGCAGCCAGTATCAGGTTCCTCAATCCGTCAAGGTCTACTGCTTTGGAACTGCCTTTGACGCCTGCCGCTATCATTGATATGCCCAGATAACCCAACACTGCAAGCGCGAGATATGGGGCAAACCTGCTGACATAACTTACTACGGAATACCCGGAAATCCAGCCTGCGAAGAGGCAGGCTGCCTGTACCGTGCCGAAAATCATCGCCACCTGAACGATTTTCCACGGTCTGACGCGTCCGAGGGTGACACTGCCTCCCATGGAGACCACGAAAGAGTCCGCACTCAATGAAAGCGCCAGAAGAATGATTTCAGTCAGAGTCATGGCCTGAAGGTTTGTCTGTTCACGATAGAGCGTCCGAGAGTCACTTCATCGGCATAATCCAGATCATCGCCGAAGCCGAGGCCTCTGGCCAGTGCCGAGACTCTGACACCATATGGGGAAATCTGCCTGTAAATGTAAAATTCGGTAGTCTCCCCTTCCACATCGCCGCTCAAGGCAAATATCACCTCGATGTCTCCGGCCGGAAATTCCTTGGCAAGGGAGGCTATCCTCGTGACCAGAGCGCCTATGGTCAGGTCTGAAGGCCCTGTGCCGTCTATCGGGGAAATGACCCCGCCGAGCACATGGTACACCCCCTTGTATTGTCTCGTCTTCTCTATGCTCATGACATCCCTGACATTCTCCACCACGCATATCGTCTTGTGGTCCCGTTTGTCATCGGCACATATCCCGCATATATCCCCGTCTGAAATCATCCTGCATACAGAACAATACTTCACTTCATTCCTCAATCTGTCGATGGATGACGTAAGGTGACGGACATTCTCCGCAGGCTGGCGCAGAAGATGGAGAGCGAGTTTCAATGCGCTGCGTTTCCCCACTCCGGGCAGAGAACCTATGGCGTCTACGGCATCCTGAAGCAGGACGGAAGGATATTTATCGTTGAACATGGACTACCTTGCGATTTAGCCTGCAAATATAGGACTTTTTCCGGAATGGTAGCGCACCAGAGCCTCGATGGGCGACGGGATGAATCTGACGAACGAAATTCCGTATTCCTGCCCTGCCTCCTCGAGCCACTTCCTGCATGCCGCACCTATAGAACCTGCCACTCCTGCCTCCAGCGACTCACCTTCCTTCCGGAATCCAAGCAGGGATCTGGTCACGAATGAGTCTATGTTTTCCCTTACAAGGCTTTCGGCGTACCGGTCAGACGCGGCGGCTTCTATGATGAACGGGGCGAAGGACGCCAGAAAACCGGCCGGATTCGGACCCTTGTAGACGGAATTGACTATATCCGCATAGCCGAGCCGGTATTCTTCCATGAAGCGGCGGGACAACCCCGGAGGCACAAGCTCCTTGATATAGTCGGACAGGAACCTTTTTCCCAGAGCTGCGCCTCCGCCTTCATCGCCGAGAATATATCCTCCGGGCCGCACATTTCCGGTAATCTTCGAACCGTCATAGCTGCAGCTGTTCGAACCGGTGCCGAGGATGGCCACCACTCCGGGGCAGTCCCCCCACAAAGCCCTCGCCGCCGCCATGAGGTCGGAGGCGCATTCGATACAGGCTCCGGGAAAGAACTTTTCCAGAATGGCAGCCATGCCGGAGCAATGTTCCCCCGACACCAGTCCGGCACCATAAAAATGTATGCTGACTCCGGCGCTTCCTGCATCCGGACTGACTGCCCGGGCGGCGATGCATGCCACGACAGACTCGATATCGCCGGCCGTCATCACCGAGAAATTGATGCCTCTGGTCCTGAACAGCCGCCCGTCGATCATCCAGTCGGTTTTGGAAGCCCCGCTTTCCGCAATTATCGTCATAACCGCAAAATATCAAAGATCCATACAGTCGTAAGCATGCTCCACCGGAGCGATTATGAAGGAGAACTCGCGATCTCCGTACTTCAGCATATATTCAGGTCTCGGCAACGCTCCCCAGCTGTTCGCGCATCCGAGTCCCATCTGCACCTTGTCCAGGCAGATTTCGGTAAAGCCGGCCTTTGTCAGTTCGGATGAATGCCTCTGGTCTTTCGCAGTCCCGTCATCCAGAGTTTCCATAGCATATTCAAGGGCGGAAGCGGAGAACGGTCCGTCCGAAACGATTCGGAATCCGCAGCCGCGCTTATCCAGCACCTGCCACCACCTGAGATCGGATTTCGTCCCTGTCTCCTGCGGGCGGATATAAGGATAGAACTGCTCTTCGACACTCTGCCTGTAAAGGCCTACAGGCGCGCCGCTCTTTCTGTCGGCATAATTCTCCCATGGGCCGCGGCCATAATATTCTATGGTATCGTAGTCTTCAGGCATCCGGAACCTGACACCGAAACGGAAAATATCAGGGATCTCCGTCGAAGGGCCGGCCTTCATCCTTTCAGTGACTTTCACCGCGCCTTCATTGTTCACCAGATATGTCATTTCCAGCACTGTCTGGGTTTCCGGGATATAATACGCCGCCTCGATTCTGGCCATTCCGTCCTCCATGGATGACTTCAGGGTCCGGAGCCTGTAATCGGGATTCTTCCATATGGCCATCTTGTTCTGAAGATTCGCGCCCATGTCGTTGTCTGTAGGAGCCCTCCAGAAATTCGGGCGTATGTCTGTGCCTCTTTCCAGCATCGCCTTTCCCTTATATTCATAATAGGTGATGAATCCTGTAGTCCTGCTGAAATCAATAAGGAACTTGTCGCCGGTGACAGTCAGATAGAATTTGTCATCCTCATTTATCCGCGGTTCTTCCACGGCGATATTCGGACGCACTGCATTTTCTATCGAAAATCCGGAGTAATCGTAATCCGACAGGGATATCTGGTCATAAGCCGCAACATGGCCGGCAGGAAGCATCTGTCCGGCTTTCTTCAGCTTCCAGTAAACATTCACGAAACATTCGCTGCCGCTGCAGACAGACGAAAGGTCATAATCCAATACAATCTCCGTTGTCTCCTGAGGCCCGGCATGTACCTCAGGGACAATGCCGCTCTGAAGCACCTTCCCGTCAGAGACCAGTTCCCACTCGAGCCTGTATGCCGAGAGATCGGTGAAGAAGTTTTCGTTATAGACAGAAAAACTCTTCTTCTCCGGGTCTGCCAGAGTCGTCCAGATCGACTGGTAGATATAGCGGACTTCATATGCGTGAGGATTCGGGACCCTGTCCGGACTGATCAGGCCGTTGTCATGGAAATTGTTGTCGGATGCGTCATAACGGTTGAAGTCTCCCCCGTAACCGTATATGTCGGTGCCGTCCGCATTCTTCCAGTGGATTGACTGGTCTACGAAATCCCAGATGAAGCCTCCCTGATACGAAGGATACTTGCGTACCAGATCCCAATACTCCTTGAATCCCCCCATGGAATTTCCCATGGCATGGGCATACTCGCATTGTATGAGAGGCTTGGAAGGATTGCCGAGGCAATATTTTTCATTGGCTTCATATCCTTCGTACATCGGGCAGTATATGTCGGTCATTCCGTTCTTTTTCGCCTGTTCGTACTGGACAGGTCTGGCAGGGTCTTCCTTTTTCACCCATTTGTAGCATTTCTCGAAATTCGGTCCGTATCCGGCTTCATTGCCCAGAGACCAGACTATGACAGACGGGTGATTATAGTTTCTCGCGACATTCCGCATATTCCTTTCGAGGTGAGCTTTCTCGTACTGCGGGTCTTTGGCGAGAGTTTCCGCTCCGTAGCCCATGCCGTGGGATTCAATATTGGCCTCGGCCACCATATAGAGTCCGTAGCGGTCGCAGAGGTCGTACCAGCGGCTGTCATCGGGATAGTGGCATGTGCGGACAGCGTTTATATTCAGCTGTTTCATCCTGAGCACATCCTGAAGCATCCTTTCGTATGACACATAATAGCCTCCGTCAGGATCCATTTCGTGACGGTTGGCCCCCTTGATGAGTATCGGCTGTCCGTTCACGAGCATCTGTCCGCCTTTCATTTCGACTTTGCGGAAACCGACATTGAATCTCATGGATTCCAATACATCTCCGCCTGATTTGGTAGTGGCGGACAATGTGTAGAGATACGGAGTCTCGGCTGTCCATTTCCGTGGATTCTCGACTTCGAAAACGACTGTATGACGTCCTTTCCCTGAAGTATTCCCCTCGTCTACCACGAAACCGTCGGCATTCCTGAGGCTGAGCACCACATCGCAATCTCCCTGCACATCATATTGGATGGAAAGGGTTCCGTTTTCATAATCGCTGTCCAGATCCGGGGTAATCCTGATATCGTTTATGCGGGATTTTTCGCGGGCATAAAGGAAGCAGTCCCTGCCGACTCCGGAAAATCTGGTGAAATCCTGATCTTCGAGATATGTGCCGTCGCACCATCTGAACACCTGAAAGGCCAGCAGATTCTTTCCCGGCTTGAGGTATTCCGTGATGTCGAATTCAGCTTCCAGCTTGCTGTCCTCGCTGTAGCCTACGAACTCGCCGTTTACCCAGAAATAGATATTAGATGTCACCGAACCGAAATGCGCGAAAACATCCTTGCCTTTCCAGTCAGACGGAATCTCGATGACTTTCCGGTAAGAGCCGACATGGTTTTCCTTGACAGGAACGAACGGCGGGTTGTTTTCATACTGGCTCCTCCAGGCGTAGCCCGTATTCACATAGATAGGGTCACCATAGCCGTACAGTTCCCATACGCCTGGAACAGGAATCTCATCCCAGCCTTTGTCGTTGAAGTCCGCCTCGAAGAAATCCATCGGACGGGCATCAGCGTCCCTGACCCAGTCGAATTTCCAAATCCCGTTAAGGGAAAGATAGTTTGAAGACTGTTCAGGAACATTTGCAGCCGCCTCATCTTCTGATGAGAATGCAAAATACCAGGCGTGCATCGGGGCACGGTTGATCTCGTTCACGCGCGGATTCTGCCACTCGTCCATGGCCGCATTGGCCGTAAAGGCCACCGATATAAGAAAAATCGGAATTGAAATCAGTTTAGATGTCATGGGAATATTGTTTGAAATTATTGATTGCCTGCTACGGCCCTCCGTATCTCGTTCAGGAGATAGGCATAATGGCCTGTCGTTTCGTTTCTGACCGGTCTGACCCGCTTTTCAAGGGTTGCCTGAAGTCTCTTCAGTATGCCGAACGATATTGTCCGCGTGCCGGCCGATATGTCGGAAACGCGTCCTGACGCCGGCTTGACCGTCTCTATAAGGGATTGTACGAATGCATATTCCATATTCATTTCAGACCTGTCCGGTTTTCTTCCGGCAAGGGTCTTCCTGAAAACTTTCCTATACAGGTCGTCCATGTATTCGTACTGGGTATAGGGGTCGTCCGAGCGTTTGGATGTATAGCCTACGCGTCCTGCCTGGGCCAGCAGTTTCCTGATGCATGAGGCCTGATAGTCGTAAACCGGATCATTTCCCGGTCCGGTCACGGCGATGATTTCGGGAGACAGCATCCACTGCGGCAGTTCCCTGAGGCTTTTCATGATGAAGTCCAGGGCCTCCTCCTGTTTTTCGCGCGGGACGGGCACCGCTACAGGTTTGCCGTCACCGTAGACAGGGTACTGCAGATAGTTCCCGCCTATGTATTTCATACAATGCCCCATATACCGGCCGAACTGACGGAGGACCTCCCTGTACATTTCGCCTGTATAAGAATAGTCTTCCCCTTCCTCGGCAGTCCATTCCACCAGACGGGACATGACTGTCTTCAGATTCCTTATTCCGTACATGCTTGCCCGGACCGCATCGTCGCCTACGGATTCGGACTGGGATGCAGGGTCTACGGAAACCGATATTTCCTGCTCTCCGAACCTGTAGACAGGGTCATCTCCCTTTTCCCTTATCCATCGGTCCAATACTGGTTTCTCGTCTTCAGGCGCGGAGGCTCCGGGAATAAGCCGGTAGCCCCAGTTTATCGCATACTTGTCGTAAGGGCCGAGAATCGGAGGCAGAAGCCATGTCACTCCGTCTTCCGGCTGGGCGACATAGTTGCATCTGGCGTAGTCCATCACGGACGGGGTGGTCCCGTGTGCCGAAGTGAACGAAGGGCTGCGAAGGGAATCCACCGGATATGCATAGGAACTCCTCATGTTGTGTTTCAGTCCTAAAGTATGCCCTATTTCATGGACTATGACATACCTGATAAGTTCGCCCATGGTCTTTTCATCGAAGACTTTCTTTCTGGCGGCCGGATCCACGGCTGCGGTCTGCACGAAGCGCCAGTTATGCAGCAGTTTCAGCACGTCGTGGTAGAAATATACCGAGCCATGGATGATTTCTCCTGAGCGCGGGTCAGTCCATGAAGGTCCCATGGCATTGGCTACACGGGTGGAAGCATACCTTACACACGAAAACCTGATGTCATCGGGATCGAAATCCGGATCATCGGGATAATCCCTGGCCACTATGGCATTCTTGAAACCGGCCTGCTCGAAGGCCTGCTGCCAGTCCTCGATTCCGGCCTTTACGTATTTCTTCCATTTTTCCGGAAAGGCGTCATCCACATAGTAGACTATCGGTTTTTCCGGTTCCACCAGTCCGCCGGCCAAGTATGCGCCCATGTCTTCCGGACGCGGGGAAAGATTCCATCTGGTTATGTAACTCACAATCTCGCTCCTGTCGGCGTTCTCGGAATATCTGACGAATCTGTCGGTAAAATAGCCTATCCTGCGGTCGTACAGCCTCGGCTTCATGGGACTGTCCGGAAGGCGGACCATACTGACAGTGACTATGGCCGTGAACGGCTCGTCGGACACCGTATATACCATTCTGGTCTTGAAGACGATATTGTCCGGAAAGGATTTGAACGAAAGTATGGATGACATATTCTGCCTGAAAGAACCTTTCAGTCTTCCTCTGCCTGTCAGGGCGTCATAGGCCGAAGCCTTGACGAAGGGCGACATGAAATCCTTGTCGGAACAGAAGAATTCCGATACGTCGATCAGGACAGCGGACGAGTCCGGGGTAACGGCCTTGACCGGGAAAGCCGCCATTACCGGTTTCATGTAGTTCAGTTCAAACGCCTTGCTGATGGCCTGGGTCGTGTCGCACCATGCATTGCGCCCTGCATCCAGAAGGAAAACCTTCTTTCCGTCCCTCTCCCATTCGACCATAAGCGGGTTGCGGGGCATCTGTCCGGCTATGACATCGGAATTGTCGCTGATGGCAGAAACCCTCGAGGCCAGAAGCATAGGCTTGCCGAGCAGGGAATCCGGGATTTCAAGATAGTACTCGGACCTGATCTTGTGTATGTTCATCAAACCGCGGGCAGAGACAGTCCGCGGCGTGACGATCCGGTCATATGCCGACTTGCTTTCAGTCTTGACAGCCGTCAGGCTATCCTCGCTTTCCGTGCTTTCCGCCCGCACCACGGAAGGCTCTATGTCGTCGGCGTTTGCTGTCATATTGGCCTGCAGGCCGATGGCGAGGCAGGCCGCAATCATGAACTTCTTCATATATTGTCGTCTTTTCCAGATTCAGCGAAAAACACAGCAATATAGCAAATTTTCCTTATCTATTCCAGTTCCAGCTCCGAAATCACGGCTGAACCTGTCTTGAGGAGAATCCTGAAATCGCTGGCGACAGTCGCCGGAAACCGATATGATTGCCGTCCTGCTCCGGCTTTTCCCGACCAGACCGTGATGAATTGCCCGCCTCCTCCTGAAAGCTGGATGTCGAAATCAGCCGGGTCTCCGTCAAGGCCTTCCCATACGACGGACACGGATGAGACTGTCTTTCCTGTCCCGAGAGAAATGGTCATGAAATCCCCGGCCTTCCCTGACCACGGGACCGGCATAACGCTTTCAGGCTGTCCGTTCCCGGACAATGCTTCCACAGGTTTTCCCTCGTACGGGACGACAGTGACGCTTCCCGAAAGACGTATGTCCTCTGACGAAGCCCCTGCCATAATCCTGAATTCCCCCGGTTCCAGCACCCGTTTCCCATAGGCCGAATAATATGCCGCCAAATCGTCCGGTTCGAGGGCAAATGTCACCTCGGCAGTCTCTCCCGGAGCCAGACTGACCCTCTCGAAACCGCGCAGGTTCTTCTCGTAAGCCGTAGCCGAGCTGATGACATCCCTGATATATAGCTGGACTATCTCATCACCCTTCATGCTGCCGGTATTCCTTACTTTCAGGCTGACTTCCAGATTCTGATACGGAGTCATCACGTCTCTGGAAATACGCAGGTCGGAGTATTCGAAAGTAGTGTAGCTCAACCCGTAGCCGAACGGATAAAGGGCTCCGTTTATGCGGCTGGCATTACCGTCAGGCCCGGGAGTCTTGCCGCCGTCTATCTGGGAGGATGGTTTTGCCGGAAAATTGAAAGGTATCTGGCCGGCTGTCTTCGGGAAGGTTACGGTCAGTTTTCCTCCCGGGTTATAGTCTCCAGCAAGCACATCGGCTATCGCCGTACCTCCCTGGGATCCCGGATACCATGCCTCGAGAATGGCGGGCACATGTCTGTCCGCCCAGTTTATGGAATTGGGTCTGCCGCTTATGAGCACCAGCACTACCGGAGTACCCGTAGCATGAACGGCTTTCAGAAGGTCGAGCTGGCGTCCCGGAAGGTCAAGACTCGTCCTAGACTTGTTCTCCCCACATGTTCTGGAGTTTTCACCGAGCACCACCACAGCGACATCGCTCCTGCGAGCATTTTCCACGGCTTCCGCTATTCCTGCCTGCTCTTCCGCATCAAGCGGTTCCGGCAATATTTCCGACTCGGGCCAGCGTGCATCCACGATGTCGCAACCTTTCGCATACAGGACTTCCGCCTTCCCTTCGAACTTCTTCCTTATCCCGTCCAATACAGATGTGACTTCTACGGCCAGAGGTCCGTAGTGCGTCAATGCATATGATGCATCGGCCGCATTCGGTCCGCAGACGCTGATGCATCTTATGCTGTCAGTCTCAAGAGGCAGCAGACCGTCGTTTTTCAGCAATACGATGGACTCTCTGGAAGCCCTCAGGGCCACCTTCTGATGTTCCGGACTGTCCACTTCCCTGTCGGCTGCCTTCAGGTCCTGCTGATATGGACAGTCGAAAAGGCCCGTAAGAAATTTGACGCGGAGCACATCCCTCACCCTGTCATCTATGACCTGCATCGGTATTCCCCCTTCCATCACCAGCTCGCGAAGAGGCAGAACATATGAATCCGGGGAACGGAAAGTACAGCGGACATTCAGGCCGGCCATGACAGACTGGCGGACCGACTCCTTCATGTCCGGCGACACCCCGTGCTTCATATGCAGATACTCCACGGCATCGCTGTCGGAAACGACATAGCCCCTGAAACCGAAATCGTCCCGGAGCCTGTCCGTGAGCCAATAACGGCTGGACTGGACCGGATAACCGTCATAATCATTGTATGAACTCATCACCCCGAGGATGCCGGCTTCGCGTATAACCTTCCGCCACGGATAGACATGGATATTCTCGACTTCCGACGGAGACATTTGCGGATCGACTCTGGACATGCCCTCTCTTGCCCCCTTGTTATTGCTGTAGGCGATGAAATGCTTGGCGGTAGACGCCACCTGGAAATCGGTCTGCATTCCCTTGGCCATCTCTATACCGAGCTCGGCCACCAGATACGGGCTTTCTCCGTAGACTTCCTCATATCTGCCCCATCTCTGGTCCCTGCCTACATCGAGTATCGGAGCATAGACATTCGTATAACCCAGAAGCCGGGCTTCCCTGCCGGTTATGTACCCCACTTCCCTTATCAGTTCCCTGTCCCATGTATGGCCGAGGCCCAGCTGCGTAGGGAAATTGGTGGCCTTGTAGCTTTCCACTCCACGGATTCCCTCGTTCGTGAAATCCACCGGTATCCCGAGCCTTGTCTCCTCCACGAAAAAACGCTGCACCTGATTCAATGCCCAGGCATGTTTCGAGGCAGGCCAGACATATTCATTGTCTGAAGGCGGAAGCCCCCACTGGCGGAATCCGTTCAGGTGCTCGTCTATGGCTCCTATTCCGTCCTTCCACAGTTTTTCCTTCCATTCAGGAGCGGGAAGATCATCCGCGAGGACCCTGCCGTAGCCGTACAGGGTGACCATCTGGCACGTCTTTTCGTCCAGAGTCATCTGCCCGAGCAGATCTTCAATCCTGTCGTCAATGTCGGCCGAAGGATCCTCGTAAACATCCTTGACTCCGTTTTTGTTGAAATCTATCCAGCCTTTGCGGTAGATACGGGAATTGTCCTGCGCAAGCATGGACACGGCCAATGCCGAAAAAAGGGTGAAAGCTATGATTTTCTTCATCGTATAAACGGTTGGATTTCAAGTTCGGCTCTAATTTAGTCATTTTCCGGCATTCGGAAAAATCAGAGATTCCTGTATAAGGAAGGGTGACTCATGAGCCTGAGTTCGGCGGGAGCAGGCCGTTCCGTCCCGGGAAAAAGGACAGAGGCCTTTACTATAATCTCGCCCGGAACGGTGGTGGAACGGACCAGAACCGGAGCCGTGCCCCATACGGTCTGCCTCGGATTGGCCTGAATGGAGGCATCCCCGACTATCCTACCCTCTCCCTCTACGGAGAATACTATCCAGGTGTTGTCGAGCCTGCGAATGTTGCCCCTGCTGTCGGCCACTCCGGCGACTACAGTGACGATGTCTGAACCGTCAGCCGTAAGGCCGATGCCTTCGTCGTCTGCCCAAAGGACGAGTTTTTCAGCCCTTCCTGCCGGAAATACCTTATGACTGGCGACCAGTCTGCCGTCCGTCCAGCCTTCAGCCAGCATATAGGATTCATCCTGCCTGCCGGCTCTGGACAGAGCCTTGCAATCCATGAAATCGAATGCGTCAGCGAAGACTGCCGGAGGAGACGGCATGGACGCAGGATGCCCAGCTCTTGACCACCTGTATTCCCTGCCGTTTTCGAAAACGGTGAGCCTCACTTCGTCACAGTTCGAATATACCGTCACGTCTGCCGGAGAAAACGGGGTCATGGCGTGGGCTATATGGACTACAGGTCCCGAACCCGGGGAATCTTCTCCGGAAACAGGGCGCTGGGACATGAACATGTACCATGAATATTTGGGCTGGCGGAACCCGTCCATCACTCCCCCGTAGAACGGGTCGGGATGATAGCCGCGCTGATGGTCGAACGCATGCCACAGACAGCCTCCCACATGGCTGTCTGGAGTCCCGTACAGTTTCTCAAGACAAGTGAAGTCATAATCCGGACACGCATAATGGGCAGCCTGTATCAACTGGGGCATTTCTCCCCAGGACAGAGAGGCCCTGCTGGAGGAATTATGCGCCGACCAATCATCCACATTGTCGCCCCATTCCCTCGTGAAATACGCATGTCCCTGACCGGCAGCATCCGCTGGATGGGAATAAATGACATCGAAACACCCGTATCCCGGCGATCCGCTGTCAGCGACCGTATGGCAGAACGGGTAAGGATATTCCTCCTTCACGCATTTTTCCGCTTCCTGCGCGAACGTTTCCGGATATCTTGTCTCATTCAGCACCGGTTCCCACATCAGCACGGAAGGTCTGTTCCTGTCCCTGCGGACAATATTCCTGATATCGGAACGGACACGGGCGGCGAAAACCGGATCATCGGACCAGAACTGCCATCCCGGAGGATTCTCGATGACAAAAAGTCCGAGAGAGTCGCATGCGTCCATGAAGGCCGGGTCCTGAGGATAATGCGTATTCCTGACAACCTTGAATCCTGCCTTGCGGAGCTTGACCGCATCCCTCCAGTGCAGGGAATTCGGAAGAGCGTTCCCGATGAGGGCGAAATCCTGATGACGGTTGGCGCCGATAAGTTTTCCCGGATACTTCTTCCCGTTCAGGAAAAATCCGTCTTCACCCCTGAATTCCACGCTGCGTATCCCTATACGCTGCATATAACCGTCCCTTACCTCCCCGCAGGCATCAGTCACCCGTACTTCCAGACGATACAGGTACGGATGTTCCGGAGACCAGAGATGAGGGGCCGCCACTTCAAGCACTGTCCCGGCATAGGCCGCTTCTCCGGAGCCGATGCTGACCGGCACGGATGTACAGCAAGCCCTTCTGCCGTCGCGTTCACGCAATACATAGCTGACCGCGCCCCGGAACTTCCGGTCCGATTCATTCCTGACATGGACGCGCAGACGAAGCGTAGACGACTTTTCCGAAACCATGTCGTATGAGACAAAGAGACCGCCGCCTGCCACCTCATCCTCTTCGTTGGGATCCGTTATGTACACTTCATTACAGGCTATCAGCCAGCAGTCTCTGTATATTCCTCCGAAATAAGTGAAATCAAGGTCTTTCTGCGGCTTTCCCGGTGGCACCAGAGGGTCATCCGAATTGTCTGCCCTCACTGCGATCACATTCTCCTTTCCCGGAACAAGCAGTCCCGTAACATCCGCCGTCACAGGAAGATATCCGCCATAGTGTTCCGCCGCCTGAGTACCGTTTACCCAGACCTTGCATTTTCCCATCACTGCCTCGAAATAAAGCAGGAGCCTCTTTCCCTTCAATTCCTCTCCTGGCCGCAGATGCTTCCGGTACCAGACCGGTCCCTGCCGGTTCATGCATCCGCTGGCTTCCTCCGGCAGTATTTCTATGCCATGCGGCAATGCCGTATTCTCCCATCCGCTGTCATCGTATCCGACATTCGCGGCATCCGGGTCGTCACCCTTGAAGAAAAGCCATCCGCCGTTCATGCTGAAGACATCCCGTCCGCAATCTTCCAGAACATGGAATCCTGCCGTGGAATATTCCGGGAAACCTGCCGCACCGGCAGGCATCCCGGCTGACAGAAAAATCAGCAGCAATATTGCAATACCCGTTTTCATGATTAATAACCGTCATTCTGCTTTACAATACCCTTGGATTCGTTGATATACGAAGACGGTATCGG
Source organism: uncultured Bacteroidales bacterium (assembly GCA_944323845.1). GTDB lineage: Bacteria > Bacteroidota > Bacteroidia > Bacteroidales > UBA932 > Cryptobacteroides. The sequence goes on along the minus strand of CALUUA010000008.1, from coordinate 39,648 downwards.
GAAACGGACCTTATACCAGTCGCTCTGGCTGTCCTTGTACTGGGTCTGGGAGTCTGACACGAATGTTCCGTGCCGTATCTTGTCAGACCGGGACAAGCCTTCGCAATAAAACTCATGGAGACGTTCATTCAGAATCGCCGTATTGAAGGATACCTTGTTTGCGGTCTTGTCCGAAGTCAGATCCGCAAGTCCTACTCTGTTCCTTATCCTGTTCACGAGTGATATGGCTTCCTGTGTAGGGCCTGAATTGTTTTCGTTTATACATTCAGCCAGCGAGAGCAGTACATCGGCATAGCGGAAGACTATCACGTCCGTAGTCCCTCTGGAGCCTATCCTGTCCGGATCCTGCCCGATTTTTATGGGACAACACCCGTATTGCAGGTTTCCTGCACCTCTTTTCACGACTGCGCCTGTGGTAGTGGATGTGTATTCGGCGACAATGGTGTTTTTCCTCTGGTCGTTTTCCTCGAAAGAGTCATAAAAGCTCCACTGCATGAGGAAAGTGGCCCAGTTTTCCCCTTCATAGCCCGGAACATCTCCCCAGGTGGTCTGTGTTATCCAGTAATTAGGATTCGATTCTCCGGCCGGAATGGCGTGGATGATCTCGTTGTTTCTGGCGTTGGACTTTGTAAACACGGATGCGTAGTCCGGTAGAAGGGCATAGACGTTCCCTTCCTGTTCGTAAAGCTGTCTGGCCACAGGTTCCGCCGCTTCGAAATCATGATTCATCATCAGGAACTTCAGTTTCAGCATCAGGGCCATGCCCTTGGTCACGTGTCCCCAGGATTCGTTTCTCCACGGAAGATCCTCTATGGCATCGTCCAGCATGGATATCATCTCGGCAGTGTATTCTTCATCCGACAGTCTCGGAATGTAGATATAGGCCGTAGGGTTTTTCCTCGCTTCGTCGGTGGCTAGCGGAACCGGGCCGAAAAGGTCATACATGATGTAGCCTATCCAGCCGTAAAGACATTTGGCCTCTGCTATGGCCTGCACCTTGACGGCGGGAGTGATGTCTGCGGCTGCGATGTCATCTATCGTATTCTTTATGCGGGTCAGTTCCTTATACTGGGGATAGATCTTCTGTGAAAACTGGGTGGCAAGATCGGATCCCGTCTCGCTCCAGCGATGCTCATAGAAGGCCTGATAACCCTGATTCTGCCATTTGGAGGTCAGCTGTCCCGTAGTCATGTCCGTGCAGATGACATATCCCCACTGGTCAGCGCAGTAGAATTTTCCCCATCCTGTGGTAAAAAGTTCGTAGAGTCCTGTTACGGATTTCTGTACGTCGCTGTCATTCCTGTACAGATTCTCCTTGTATATTTCCTCGTAGGAGACGCGCTCGAGCGTGCAGCCGGACAACATGGCGGCCACAGGCAGGAGCAGGATGATATATTTCGCTATTTTCATTTCCGGATGATTTAGAAATTGATGTCTATGCCGAAAGTGGCTGATGTAGAGCTCGGATATGTGTAGACATTGTATTCAGGATCCGGGCCGTGCCATGGCGTTATTACAGCTATATTTCTGAAAGACAAGTAGAAACGGATTGACTGGAGCACTTTGAGCACATCTCTGGTCAGAGTGTATCCCAGCGATATGTTGTCCAGACGGATGAACCATGCCGGCTCCCTGAAATAGTCGCCGTAGCCCACTCCGTCGTGCTGCCAGTACTGGTAGGAAGGATACTTGGCATCCAGATTGTCGAACGAGTACTGGTCTGCCACATATACTATGGTGTTCTTTCCTTGCAGCATTGATTCCGGGTCGGCATTCACGAAATCGTTGGATGCCCAGCGGTGGAGTTTTCCGTATATGCCTATTTCCAGATCGAAGTTCTTGTAGCGGAAAGTATTGTTCCAGCTGAACGGTATCGGCGTGTTGTTTCCGTGATCCACGAGGTCTGCGGCGTCTATGATGCCGTCAGGAGAACCGGAGTAGAGCGGACGCCCGTCCGAGCCGTATATTTTCTGGCCGTACTCGTCACGCAGGTAACCGTTCACATCGAGGACTTTCACCTGTCCCGCCCTTCTGTCTGTCGAAAGCTGGCCCGGATTCACTTCTCCCGGCTGCAGAAGCCCGTCGGTGAGATGGTACCACTGGTGTCCCCATTCGTATGACGGATAATCATTTATGTCGAGGACATCGGCAGGATCCCTGACGATGGTATAGTCCCTGTAGAAGGTGAGGGTGAACTGGCTGCTCCAGTTGAAGTCGCGGGTATTGACCGGCACTGCATACAGGGAGAAATCCACGCCTCTGGTCTTGTCTATACGCTTCGTATTATAGTGCATGGTGGTCACTTCCTGGTATGACATCAGGTTCTTCTTTCCGATACGGTCCTTGATGGTACGCTCGTACACATCGACAGTTCCGCCGAGACGGTTGTTGAAGAAGGCGAAGTCCACGCCTACATTTATGTCATGCTGGGATTCCCAGGTCAGATCCGGGTTGCCGAGCACCGCCAGACGGACACCGCTTTCCTCGTTGTTGTTGAAGGAGTAGTCATATCCCGGACTGTAATAAGTCCTGGTACCGGTCAGACTTCCGGCATTTCCCGTCACTCCCCATCCGGCACGTATCTTCAGACTGTTTATCCATGACACGTTCTCAAGCCACGGCTCTTCTGCCATGTTCCATGCTGCTGACACTCCTCCGAAGTTACCCCACTGCCTGTTCGGAGCGAAATTGGACGATCCGTCCAGCCTCCAGTTCGCAGTCAGGAGATAGCGGCCCTTGTAGGAATAGTTGAGTCTGGCCATGAAAGAGGCAGTCTGACTGGATTCTGCCGAGGAGTACACCCTCGGTTTCGAGTTGGTACCGAGTTCCAGATTGTTCCATAAAACGCCGTCATACGGGAATCCGGTATTCCATCCTGCCAGACTCTCCGAACCGGAAGTCTGGTATTCCCATCCGCCCATCACAGTGAACGTATGTGCATCGGCTATCACTTTGTTATAGGTAGCCCTGATGTTTATGTAGTAGTTCGACAATTCGTTCCTGTCCACTCTGGCCACGCCTTCGTACTCTCGGCCCTGTCTGGTGGTCGACGAGAAATAACTGCCTGTCATGGCGAATTTCCTGTCGTAGCCGAAGGTCCCGAGGATGGAAAGTCCTTCGACCGGATGTATGTCTATATATGCGGATGTCAGCAGATTATCCTTCTTCGTATTCATCTTCACATCCATCACTGAGAGAGGTCCGATACCTGCATTGGACGAGTCGTAGCTCTGTGAAGAGAAGCTGCCGTCCAGTTCGTAAGGAGTCACCGTAGGGTCGAAGGTTCTGGCGGCCGAAAACAAGGTAGTCGTACCTGAAGAGCCTGAAAGGGCTATGTCACCCGACTTTAGGAAGGTGTAGGATGCATTGATTCCAGCGGACAGCCAGCTGTTGAACTTATGGTCCAGATTTATCCTTCCGGACGCCCTGTCGTAACTGCTGTTCTTCGCGATTCCTTCATTCGCCATATAGCCGAGAGCCACCCTGAAAGTGGTCTTTTCAGTTCCTCCGCTTACAGAAAGGTCATAATTCTGGATGTTTCCCAGTCTGGTGATATAGTCATACCAGTCCGTTCCGCCTATGAACGAGTCTATGGCATCCGGATCGAAAAACCAGCCTTTGTTCGGATCCGACGCATGGGCAGCCTCGAATTCCGATACAAGAGCGCTGTATTCAGGCAGAGGCCGGTTTCCCCACGGATAATACTCCTGATCATAGACGTATTGCTGAAGCTGGTATCTGTTTACCTGACGCATGTATTCCTTCGCGCTGAACACCTCCGGTTCCTTGGCTATCCACTGCAGGGTCACGGAAGACTTGAAAGACACATTCGTGCGCCCGGCACGTCCTTTTTTGGTAGTGATGAGTATGACACCGCCTGCGGCATTTGCTCCGTAGATGGATGTGGCACTGGCGTCTTTCAGCACCTGAATGTCCTGGACATCTTCAGGATTGATATTGTCCAATACGCTTTCCTTGTCGCCTTTTCCATAATCCAGCTCCTGGTCTATTTCCCACATTGTACGCACAGGTATTCCGTCTATGACCACGAGAGGCTCGGCGTCAGTGGCTGAGCCTCGTATCTGAAGCTGCACACGTGCTCCCGGCTGCGCGCTGGACTGCTCGAAAGACATTCCGGCTATCTGCCCTTTGAGAGCCTGTCCGAGAGTCGTCGTGGCGACTGACGGCATGGATTCGCCCCGCAACGACGAAATCGCACCGGTAAGGTCTCCTTTACGCTGCGTACCGTATCCGACCACGACCACCTCGTCAAGAGAGTTTATATCTTCTGCCAGCACCACGTTTACCTTCGCCCGCGTACCGACATTCACTTCCGTGCTTATATAGCCGAGACTGGAAACTACAAGCACCGATTTTTCAGGAATAGTGATGGAATAATTTCCATCAATGTCCGTAGCCGTACCCGTAGTCGTCCCTTTGAGAACGACCCCGGCTCCCGGAATGGTGGCACCACTCTCGTCAGACACGGTACCAGATACTGTCACCATGTCCTGTGCGGATGCAGTTCCTGCAATGAGCAGGGAAAGCACTGCTCCCGTCAAAATTCTGTTTATCCTGCCCATTTCTATTCGAATTTGAAATCAATAAGATTGAACCACGGGGAATTCGAAGAAAATTCCACATATATCCCCACATCATAGGCGCCCTCTTCAGTCACTGTCATGATGCACGAGTTGGTGCCCCAGTTCGACACGAGTTCAATAGGCTCGTTGACCGTCAGCGCACCTTCCGCATTCCTCAGGACTGCATTCATGGTGAAATCGGAATTCGAACCTCTCTGGCTCCTGAACGAGAAGGTCCAGGTTCCCGGAGTGACATTGTCCACGTGATAGAGGAAGTATCCGCTGAACGGAGCCGTCGGTTTAGGGAAACCGGTTCCGTTTCCGGAATTGATTTCTATATCGTGGCCGACTCCTCCCAGATCGCCTGGTATCCATTTGGCGTCATTGAGGGCGAATATCCCTTCAGGCTCGGATACCCAGCCGTCCATGCTGTCATTGGCGAAGACCGGGTTGAGTATCATATTGTTGCCTTTTTGCGACACAGTGATCCGGACAGGGGTCTGCACTCCTTCCAGTTCGTCCAGACCTTCCATTTCCAGTGTCAGGACAGCCGTTCTGGTACCGAAATCATCCCTCGGGTCGCATATGACCTCGAAGCCTTCGCCCGTTCTGTTCCCTATATGGCACCAGTCTTCTGAGGATTTCACCTGATAATCTCCCATATTGGTCTGCATGACCACTGTCTGGGTCTGGCCTTCTGCAGGGAAAGTCTTGGTCTTTTCCGACTCGTCCATCCTGAAGAAGAGCTGTCCCTCATCCTGAAAGACAGTTATCAGGACCGGCTCGAATTCATCGGTGGATTCTACGGTGACAGTGCATTCTCTGGCTGACAGCGTGGCGTTTTCATCCACCTGCAGCTTGAAGCAGATAGGCTGCTTGACCACCACATGACACCAGTCGGCAGACGTAGTGACAGCATACGGCTGATTCGTGTGCATGATTACTGTCACGAAGCCACCGGTATTGCCGACATTAAATTCGTTTTCCGACAGAATGCCGAATTCCGGTTTCTGTTCCTTCTGACATGACGACATGGCCGCAATCGCCAGAAGTGCTGTTAAAAATATCGCTATTCTTTTCATTTCCAGACTGTTTACAGTTGTATTACCTGGCGAAGGCGCCAAGATATTTTATTCCGTCCACCGGAGTACCCGTGAAATCCTTCGAGGCCATTCCGTCGAAAAGGAAGCCGTCTTCGAAGACCTTCGCATTGCCGGGACGGCACATTGCGGCCTTGTCATACCCGTTCATATCGACAGGCACGGAAATTTCAGGATCGTACATAAGGGAATAAGGGTCCACTATCGAAAAATCGCTGGCGAGATTCCAGTAGAGGTTATTCTCGAATGCGGTATAATCTATCGCGCTGTGATCGAATACTCCCACTACGGCAGTCGTGGACATGAATATGTTGTTTCTCATTATGAGTTCCTTGGTGTTTCCCTCCTTGTACCAGTCATCGCTGTGGATGATGCGCGGATTCTCGTTGTCGGTTATGACGATGTTGTTATAGGCTTCCACCGTGCCGACGCATGTGGAAAGCATCATGAACGAGCCCTTCGACTTGCCGCCGTTGAGAAGGAAGACATTGTTGCGGATGACAGTCCCGTTGTGGTCGGCCCCGACATTGCTGTCGCCGCCGCGGTTGCAGAGCAGGATGCCGCCTCCGGTATTGTGGTGTACGTAGTTGTACTGCACCAGAGTGTTCCTGCACGCTATGTCGACATCAAGGCCTTCGCCGTCGCTGCTGCCGTTCTCCCATCTGGTATAGGCCGCCTCATTAAACTGCATGACGATATTCTTCGCGGAATACGGCCACATCGCGACATTCGCCTGACCGGAACGGCCGAGGAAGTTCGCATGGTAGCACCTGTTGTGGTCGATGAAGCCGCCGTCCGTCATCTGAAGGACGATTCCGTCCCCTCCGATGTAGTCGAGTTCGTTCCCCTGGAAAACCACGTTCCGGTTCGGATACCAGTTGTGATCGTCGTCGATATAGGCATTGCGGCCGTTTCCCCGGCCTGTACGATCGCCCCATCTGGAATATATCTGTATGCCCGTACGGCTGACTTTGTAGAACTCGTTGTCCGTGACGAACAGGTTTTCGAACCAGCTCGGCCCTGTAGAGGCATCATCAGGTCCCTGGAAAATCACGCCTCCGAAAAGTTTGTTGTAGTTATCGTTCGAACAGGCTGCCGTGACATTCGCAGAGGTCAGTTCCATGGTCTCGACGTCCATGTCGCCCTGCCAGTTGACAGTGTCGAAACGACAGCCGTGGATCTGTATGTTCTGCATTGCGCCGCCGCGGTCGGCAAGCACCCAGATTCCTCTTTTTCCGGCTTTGTTGGTGATGCAGATATTGCGGAATCTGATATTGTCGTCCTGAATCAGGACAGCATAGTCGCCGGTTCCGCTGATTACAGGCCTGTCGCCTTCACCATAGGCATCCACTATGAAAGGTTTGGAATAGGTGCCGCCGAGCTCCTTCAGCACCAAAGGTCCCGAATAAGTGCAGCCTTTCTTCAGCAATATTTTCGTCCCTTCAGGTTTGGAGAGGCCGGCTACAGGAGAGAAACTCTTGAAGGCGTCCGATTCTGAAAGCCCGTCATTCGAGTCGCTGCCGTTATCGCTGTCGATATAATAGACGGTGTAGTCCGATTCATCCACAGTATGGATGACAGGGACATCGGCGGCATCGGAGTAAGTGATGGATTCAGGCGAATCCGGCCGCGGCCGCAGGCTGTTCTCGTCATTGACAGGGTCGCAACTCCCGGATACGAGAAGAATCATGGGAAGAATCAGCAAATTCATTTTTTTCATCTTATGGTGTCTTTTTCTGTATGACAAAGCTCCCGCAGGAGAGGGCGGCTGGAAGGGTATTTTCCGGCTCATGTCCGAAATCACTCCTTTCCAGCAATCCTCCCTGAAGAGCAGTATGTTGAAGAACGGTTATTCTCCTGAAAGAGGAGTGATGACCATGGCGTTCAGATGGGCCTGCTGGACTGTCGATGATGTGACTACCTCAGTAGCGTTCAGGGTGACAGTGACCGTCCCGTCAGCTGCCGGCTTGAGAGTGAATGCCTTGAAATACTGCGACCAGCCTATAGAGGCCCAATCGTCCGGAGTCTCGTACTCCCCTGTCCCGCACTTCAGCCCCTGTCGGATGATTCCGCTGTTCTGGGCCTCTCCGGAACCTTTGATATCAAGAGACATCTCCCTGACATTGCTGGCGGAATTCCACCTGATGGATGCTGTGGTGATTTCATATGTAACATCAGGATCGAGACCTTCGATGACAAATGAAGCCTTGTCCTTCTTGTCCGACAGCAGCCAGTCCATGAAAGCGGACTGCGGGAATGTGATGCCGTTGAAAACGATGTCGTCTACTGTCTTGAATCCCGAAGTATAATATTCCTCGAACTTGTTCGCCCCTGTCCAGTTCGTAAGATTTATCGATGCTCCGCTGTCTTCTCCGTTTTCGTCTTCAAGGATATGGTTTTCGAATGAAGTAAGATTATTCCAAGGATCCTCGCTTACACGGCCGTCCTTCCATAGTCCGAAATCCACAAAAATCCTTGCCGGAGCTTCCTGCACGCTTCCTACAGGAACATTTATGTGATTTACCTTCCCTGCTTCGAATTTTCCGAGTCCGGCCTCCGGAATGACTTTCTCCACTTCATATTCGGAACCGTCGGCTGTAGTCACAGTGACTGTCAAAGCACCGCCTTCAGGCAATTCGAACGGAGCGGAAACGATATAGAACCGGCCTTCCGAACCTGCTCCGGCAGCCACAGCGCCGTTCAGCACTTCGAGGACTGCAGAGGCGGAAACCTCAGTATCAGGCTTCAGTTCTCCCGATTCCGGATTAAGGAAAAAGGCTCCGGTCATGTTGTCATTGTCGCTGTTCGAAAGGGTGATTCCTTCAATATCGAGCTCGGCGCCGGTATTGTTCGCCACTATCACCTCGAAGAGGGTGGATGCATGACGCATCTGCACCTGCGATACCTTTCCGGATTCAGCATCGGCCTGACCGTAAAGCGGGGCATCCACGTGTCCGGTATCATCCGCGCCGTTCTGGGTCTGGACTCCTGAAGCCGGAGAGCCTATGATGACAGCTTCCGTACCATAACCTTCGGCGTACGACATGTTTTCCGAATAAGGATAGAAGACCTTCAGTCCGGTTATCGAGCCTTGGTCATGGACATCCGGACAAGTGAAAGTATTGCCTTCCTCCTTTATGAAGCGATATCCATCATATGTGCCGTCGGAGTAGCAGGCAATGACGGAAAGTGTCTCGTTTTCGTCCCATGTGACTGTAAACGGAGCTTCATATGATGTTTTCGTGGCGGTTATGGACGCCTCGATGGTGAAGGCCTGCCCTGAGGTTTCCTGAACTCCGTCCAAATCCTTTGTCTGGCAGGATATTGCCATTGCTGCGACAGCAGCAAACGGGAAAAAATATTTTTTCATAGCAATAGTCATTTTAATTGTTCTTGTCAGAGAGTCACTCCGTCGCTATAGTCCGGAGCATCTCCGAACGGCAGGTTATCAATGCCGGTCTCTCCGGTCTGCGCAAATCCTTCTTCGACTGCGATACCGATGCAGTCCAATGCCGGAGTCTCGTAGAGAGAATCTCCGCCGATTCTGTTCTTATTCATGATAGATATTGTTTAATGTTGTCAAAATGTGGTGGATATATCCGCATTCACGGACTCGGAGGGCGTCAGTCCTGCCCGTCAGGTTTCACTGGAGCTATGACCAGAGCGTTCAGATGCGCCTGCTGGACACTGCCTATTTTGGTACCTGACATGGATACGGTCACAGTCCCGTCTTCTGCAGGCACGACTGAAAAGACCTTGCAGAACCGACCCCAATCTATGCTGTCCCAGTCATCGGCCACACAGTACGGTTCCTCTCCTGCCGCCGCCTGGGTAATGCATTTCAACCCCTGCTTGATCACGCAGCTCATGGCTTCGCCGCGTCCCTGGACAGAAATAGTCATTTCCCTGACGTTGGATGCGCCGTTGAAACGTATGGACATTGTCGTGAATTCGTATGTCTTTTCAGGGTCCAGGCCGCTTACCGTGAATGATGCCGGCACATCCTTGTTGTAAATATAAAGCTGATCCTTGCTGACTTCCAGAGGGAATTCGATGCCGTTGAAGGTGATAGGGCCTTCGGTGGCAAACATCGTCTTATAATATGAATCGAAAATGTCGGTGACTGATTTCCATGGAGTCAGATCCAGCGACACCCCGCTGTCGAGTCCCTGTTCGTCTTTCAGACTGTACTCCTGGAATGCGCTGCAGTTGTTCCACGGAGCCGCGCTCTGATAATCGTCTCCGAAATCGATATAGATCTTGTTATACTCGCCCGGGTTTTCCACTTTGATTTCAAGGGTCGCCCGAAGATCTTCGTACTCGTTGCAGGATACGGTCAGGACTGCCGTTCCCGGCTTGACGGCTGAAACCGTCACCGACATGGAGCCACCGTCATATACTGTCTCTGTCGGACTTACACTCATGACAGACGGATCAGATGATGTCCATGTCAGGGTCACCGGAGACTGAGAGCCTGCCGGATAATTCAGGACCGTGGCCGAAACCGCAGATTCCGAACCTGTTATGAATTCGTCAGGTACGGAAGACGACAATGACAGAGAAAGGAAAGGATATGGATTCTGCAGGTCGATGACGGAAATTCCGACAGAAGCGGAGAGATTTTCATATTCCGCGCAGCTGACTGTCAGCACGGCTTTGCCGGATTTCAGGCCTTCGACTATGGCAGTGGATTTGTCAGGAATTACTTTGAGGACCTCATCATCGGAAGATGACCACTGATATGTCACTTCGGGCAGCGACTTGTCTGCAGAAAGCCCTGCAATGGAAACGGAAAATGTAGCGGAACCTCCGGTCGGAATACCGGTCACCGGTGCGGAAAGGCTGAATGACAGTTCCTCGTAACCTGCGGCAGGAAGTTCGGAATCCGGGTCGTCGTCCGGTTTTTCATCATATCTGGGCGGCACCTCTCCGGGCTCAGCCTCATAGATGGTTTCACAGGAGGTTAGAAATCCCCCCCCCCCAGAAAATCAAGATTGCAGCAAGTGCAATGTTCAGACAATCAAAAGTTTTCATCTGACATAAGTAATTAGTTCGTGTTCCGTTCCAAGTGGTTTCCAATACCCGCGGCCATTGTTCCGCGGCTTTTTGTGTTCGTACACAGTTACAAATTTAATCAAAAAGATTCCAAGATTCCAATAGTCCGGCGATAATTTTATTGAAATTTTTTCTATGTTTGATGAGAATAATTTGCTTGCAAATGGTTACCGAACTGTTAGACAAATACATTTGGCTTATACAGAAATTCATCACCGCCGGCGACAGAGGGCTGAATCTGGAAGAATTGGGCAAGGCATGGGAACGCAAGTTCGGTTCCCGCTATGCCCGGAGGTCATTCAATAATCACAGGGAAGCCGTCGCCGAAGTTTTCGGCATAGAGATCGAATGCAACCGGAGTACAAACAGATACTTCATCCGGAACAGCGGAGAGATTTCCGACAGGGACACAGGCATCGCATGGCTTATCGACACCTTTACCGTGAACAACATGCTTGCCCTCGCCAGAGACAGGTTGTCCGGCAGGATTTCGGTAGAGGAGATACCGTCGGGAAAGAAATTCCTCGCGCCGCTCATGTCGGCCATGCAGGAGGGTAACGCTGTGGAGATACATTACAGGAAATACGGAAGCGAAACCGAGGAAAAAAGGAAGGTTCTGCCATACGGAATCAAGGAAAGCGCGCAGCGATGGTATCTGGTCGGCTGGACAGAAGAAAAGAAAGCACTCCGCATGTATGCGCTTGACAGGATAGTCAGGATGGAAATATTGCCGGAACAGTTCACAGTGCCGTCGGATTTCGACATAGACACGCTTTTCGCATCATCTTTCGGCGCATATCTGCCGGACAGTCCTGCAGTAAGGATAATATTCAGGGCCTTCGGCAATGAGGGATTGTATATCAGCGACTTACCCCTTCATCATACACAAACTGTCATAAAAAAGGATGAAAAATCCACAACTTTTTCCATATTTGTATCCCCGAACCATAGCCTTCTGCTGGAATTCCTCCGGCACGGTCCGAATATCGAGATCCTGTCTCCTGAAGATATACGACAGGAAATGAAGGACATGACCGGGAAGATGAACATGCTTTATTACGGCGGTACGGACGCCTGCAAACACTAATGGACAATACGGATGACAACATCGAGAAAAGACAAGGACAGACTGAGAAATTTCTTTCAGGCAGTAACATGGATAGCAGGAATCTGCTGCATCGTCTACGCCGTGACTTTCCTGGTGAAAAGGAGTTATGATATCATGACAGGGAAAACAGAAGCCGGCTATATCGCCAAGACCGATCCCGTAATAACGGACGGCAAGATGACTCCGGAAGTCCTGCTGGCATTCGGCAAGGTGTCCGATCCGCAGATATCGCCGGACAACAGACACATTCTATATAATGTCTCGTACACTTCCGTGGAAGAGAACAAGTCCTGTGCGAACCTGTATATATGCAACGCGGACGGCACGGACAGACAGCAGCTCACGGCAAGCGGACAAAGCATAAGCAACGCCCGCTGGTGCGATTCCGGAAAGAAAATCATGTATATCAAAGGAGGCCAGATATGGACGGCGGATATCAGGAAAGGACGCACCGGGTGGTCGCTGCGCAGGGAGATCCAGCTCTCCGACATTCCTGCCGGAGTCAGCGGTTTCAAGCTCTCTCCCGACCAGACCATGGTAATGTATGTAAGTACGGTAAAAAGCCATGTCAGAAAGCCGGGCGACCTGTATCCTGATCTGGGACTGGCCGATGCGATAGCCACTGACGATCTGATGTACAGGCATTGGGATCACTGGGTGCTCGACATCCCGCATACATTCATAGCGAAGGTAAATATAAGATCCGCCAAGCCGAAAAACCTGACTCCAGCGAACTCCACAGACATACTGGCATCCGAAAAAGAACTGTACGAACTCCCGTCAGAACCTTTCGGAGGCATGGAGCAGCTGGACTGGAGCCCGGACAGCCGGACCATAGCTTATTCCTGCAAGAAGCTGACAGGAAAACGTTACGCGTTTTCGACTGATTCGGATATCTACCTCTATGATGTGGCGACAGGCGAATGCACCCGTATAGTTTCCGGCGGAGGTTACGACACATGCCCTGTCTGGTCGCCGGACGGCGGCAAGTTGTCCTGGCTGAGCATGGAAAGGGACGGATACGAGGCTGACAAACAGAGGCTGATGGTCGCTGAAATAGGGTGGAAAGCCCCGGACGGCAAGCCGGATACGAGACTTCCGGTCATCGGCTGCGTCCGTGATCTTACGGCCGGATTCAAGTACAATGCGGCAGGCCCTGTCTGGGATCCGTCATCCCGGAAGATTTATTTCAACGCATTGGCCGAAGGCCTGCAGGGAATCTTCGCCGCCGACATTGCCGGTGACGGCAAAATAACCCGGATTACAGGCGATGATCTGTGGTATGATTTCGACTCTCCTTTTGCGGTTATCGGCTCGGATAAAGGCACGACGCTTCTGACGAGCTGGTGCAGCATGGACTTTCCTACCGAACTGGCAGCGGTGGATGTGGCTGCAGATACTGTTTCCGTAAGAAAAGTGACTTCCGAAAATACGGAGATTCTGGAACAGCTGGTCCAGACTAAAACCGAGGCCAGACATATCAGGACGGTGGACGGAAAAGATATGCTGACTTGGGTGATATATCCGCCTGATTTCGATGAGACGAAGGTGTATCCGTCCATTCTCATATGTCTCGGAGGCCCTCAGGGCACATTGAGCCAGGGCTGGTCATACAGATGGAACTACAGGCTGATGGCTTCGCAGGGTTATGTGGTCGTGCTTCCGAACAGGAGAGGCACCACTGCGTTCGGACAGGAATGGACAGAGCAGATTTCCGGAGATTATTGCGGTCTGAACATACAGGATTACATATCGGCTGCAAAGGCTCTCAAGGCGGAGAAATACATCGGGAAAATGGCGGCATGCGGGGCAAGCTACGGAGGATATTCGGTGTACTATCTCTGCGGAGTGCACGGGGATGTCTTCGATGCGTTCGTGGCTCATGCGGGCATATTCAACGAAGAGCACATGTATATGACTACCGAAGAAATGTGGTTCCCGAACTGGGACAACGGAGGGCTTCATGAGGCCGAAATAGCTCCCGAAGTAGGCACGGCCGACTCTCCTGTCGGGCCGGCCGGAGACGGAGAGACTTTCGGAGGCATAAGACAGGGCGGTTCGCCTTGGAGCAACGTCCCTGCAGCGAAGAGGCATTATGCCAATTCTCCTCACAAGTTCGTGACGAACTGGCATACACCGCTTCTGGTTACGCATGGAGGCATGGATTTCAGGGTGCCTGCCGATGAGGGCATGGCAGCGTTCAATGCCGCGCAGATGATGGGCGTCCCTTCACGCCTGATCATATTCCCTGACGAAAATCACTGGATACTCAAGCCGCAGAACGCCCTTTTCTGGCACCGGGAATATTTCGGCTGGCTCGACAGATGGTGCAAATGATCTGCGGAAGGCTGCATATGCAAATTCTAAAATAGTTCTGTTTTTTACGAAATTTGTTATATTTGCAGTCCGTTTCGCCTCCGTAGTTTAATGGATAGAATTTCAGATTCCGGTTCTGACGGTTGGGGTTCGATTCCCCACGGGGGTACAGATAATTGAAAGCGAAGAAGTTATGAAAAAGGCTTATGTATTTCCCGGTCAGGGTTCCCAGTTCCCTGGAATGGCCAAGGATCTGTACGAGTCCGATGCGCGCGCAAAAGAAATGCTGGAGAAGGCAAACGAGATTCTCGGCTTCAGGATTACCGACATCATGTTCAACGGCACTCCGGAAGAGCTGAAAGCCACGAAAGTGACACAGCCTGCCGTTTTCCTGCACTCTACGGTGCTTGCCAAATGCTATGACGGCTTCAAGCCTGACATGGTGGCCGGACATTCGCTCGGAGAGTTCTCCGCTCTGGCAGCTGCCGGAGCCATGGATTTCGAGGATGCTCTCAAGCTCGTATCCATCAGGGCTCAGGCCATGCAGAAAGCATGCGAGATCAAGCCGTCCACGATGGCAGCCATCATCGCACTTCCGACTGAGAAAGTAGAGGAAATATGCGCTTCATGCTCCGGTGTCGTAGTTCCTGCGAACTACAACTGCGACGGACAGATCGTCATTTCAGGAGAGATCGAGGCAGTGAACGAGGCCTGCGAGAAGATGAAGGCCGCAGGAGCGAAACGCGCCCTTATACTTCAGGTCGGCGGAGCCTTCCACTCCCCTCTCATGGAGCCAGCACGTGCGGAACTGGCGGAAGGTATCGAAAAGACAGTCTTCAAGACTCCTGTATGCCCTGTCTACCAGAATGTGACAGCGCTTCCTTCCACGGATCCTGAAACGATCAAGAAAAACCTGCTCGCCCAGCTGACTTCTCCTGTGAAGTGGACGCAGACAGTGAAGAACATGCTTGCGGACGGAGCAGGATATTTCATGGAAATCGGCCCGGGGACAGTCCTTCAGGGTCTTGTCAAGAAGATTGCGGGAGCAGACGTTACCATCGAAGGTATTTCCGCCCTGAATTAGAAATTCTGGGAACCGAAGATTCCGGAAAACGAAATGGGGGATGATTCCGAAGTCGGATCATCCCCCATTTTTTTGCCGTTATAGGACAGGTTTTTCAAAAATTTGTCTAAATTTGTAATGATATTGTTGTCGTTAACGGGCACGGAATTTATATTTTATTAAATGACAGCGGATTGCCGCAGCAATCCAGTCCTGTACGGCACTATGGAAGACCTGCATATTAATGACATTTTGATGAAATCAACAATTGATTTAAATAATCTAACATAAACATTAAACGATTATGGCAAACGAAAAAAAATTCATCACTTGTGACGGTAACTATGCCGCTGCCCATATCGCTTATCTTTTCAGCGAGAATGCAGCCATCTACCCGATCACCCCATCATCGACAATGGCCGAGTACGTTGACGAGTGGGCTTCCCAGGGGAAGAAAAACCTTTTCGGAGAGGTAGTGAAAGTTACCGAAATGCAGAGTGAGGGTGGTGCTGCCGGTGCAGTGCATGGCTCGCTGCAGGCCGGTGCCCTGACATCTACGTTCACGGCATCGCAGGGTCTGCTCCTCATGATTCCGAACATGTACAAGATTGCCGGCGAGCTTCTTCCGTGCGTATTCCACGTATCGGCGAGAACTCTTGCCTCGCATGCCCTCTCCATCTTCGGAGACCACCAGGATGTGATGGCCTGCAGACAGACCGGCTTCGCCATGATAGCTTCCGCATCCGTTCAGGAGGCTCTCGACCTTGCTGCAGTGGCCCACCTTTCCACTATCAAGTCCAGCATACCTTTCGTCCACTTCTTCGACGGATTCCGCACATCCCATGAAATCCAGAAGATAGAGCTTATAGATGAAAACGTGCTCAAGGGCATGATCAGTACCAAGTCTCTCGCCAAATTCAGGGAGAAGGCGCTGAATCCTGACAGCCCGGTAACCCGCGGTACCGCCCAGAATGCCGACGTGTTCTTCCAGATCAGGGAAGCCTCCAACCAGTACTATGATGCCGTACCTGATATCGTAGCCAGATATATGGGCGAAATCAGCGAGGCTACAGGAAGGGATTACCGTCCGTTCGACTACTACGGCGCACCTGATGCCGAGAACATCATCATCGCCATGGGCTCAGTCACCGAGACCATAAAGGAAACCATCGACCACCTCGCAGCCGAAGGAAAGAAATACGGTCTTATCGTAGTGCGTCTCTACAGACCTTTCTCCGCAAAATATTTCATGAAGGTCCTTCCGGAATCTGTCAAGAAGATAGCCGTACTCGACAGGACCAAGGAGCCGGGCGCTCTCGGAGAACCTCTCTACATGGATGTAAAGGCTCTCTTCCAGGGCAAGACCAATGCTCCGCTTATCGTAGGCGGCCGTTACGGTCTTTCTTCGAAGGACACCTCCCCTGCACAGATCGTGGCTGTATTCGAGAACCTCGAACTCGCAGAGCCTAAGGACGGTTTCACAATCGGCATCGTAGATGACGTGACATTCAAGTCCCTGCCTGTAAAGGAGGAAATAAGCATCGTGAAGCCGGGCACTACAGAGTGCAAGTTCTACGGACTCGGTTCAGACGGTACAGTCGGAGCGAACAAGAACACCATCAAGATTATCGGAGACCACACCAGCAAGTATTGCCAGGGCTACTTCGACTACGATTCCAAGAAATCAGGCGGATATACCTGCTCTCACCTGAGATTCGGCGACGCCCCTATCAAGGCTCCTTATCTGGTATCCACACCGGACTTCGTGGCCTGCCACGTGCCTTCATACCTGCACAAATATGATGTGCTGAAAGGCATCAAGAAAAACGGTATCCTGCTTCTCAACAGCCTTTGGGACGAAGAAGAGACATTGAAGAGAATCCCTGACCACGTAAAGGCTGTAATCGGCAAGAAGAATATTTCTCTCTATATCATCAATGCTACCAAGATCGCCGCTGAAATCGGTCTCGGAGGAAGGACGAACACCATCCTCCAGTCTGCATTCTTCAAGATCACGGGCATCATCCCTTACGAGGATGCCGTGACATACATGAAGAAAGCCATCGACAAGAGCTACGGCAAGAAAGGCGAGAATGTGGTGAAGATGAACTATGCAGCCGTCGACAGAGGCGGAGAGTACACGAAAGTGGAAATCCCTGCCGACTGGAAGGACATCACCGCCAAGTTCGAGAACCCGAACAAGGACAGGCTCGCCCCAGAATTCGTAAAACAGATAGCTGACATCGTGAATGCCCAGGCCGGAGACACTCTGCCTGTAAGTACATTCAAGGACATGGCTGACGGAACTATTCCTGACGGTACCGCCGCCTTCGAGAAGAGGGGCGTTGCAGTGAAAGTCCCTGAATGGAAGGCCGAGAACTGTATCCAGTGCAACACTTGCGCATTCGTCTGCCCTCACGCAGCCATCCGTCCGTTCCTGATGACGGCAGAGGAAGCCGCTTCGGCTCCTGCCGGCATCAAGAAAGCACAGGGAAAGGCCGTCTTCAAGGAATACACATTCACCATGCAGGTTTCTCCTGCAGACTGCACCGGCTGCGGAAACTGCGCAGACGTTTGCCCTGCAAAGGAAAAGGCCCTCGTCATGGTATCTGCGGAATCCCAGGATCACGAGCAGCAGAACTTCGACTGGCTTCACACTCACATCGGCTACAAGGACACTGTACAGAACAAGTTCCAGAACATCAAGAACGCACAGTTCTCGCAGCCTCTCTTCGAATTCTCTGGTGCATGCGCAGGCTGCGGCGAGACTCCTTACATCAAGACCATCACCCAGCTCTTCGGCGATCACATGATGATTTCCAACGCTACCGGATGTTCTTCAATCTACGGAGCCTCATTCCCGGCTTCTCCTTATTGCACGAACGCGCAGGGTCATGGCCCGGCATGGGCGAACTCCCTTTTCGAGGACAATGCGGAGTACGGTCTCGGCATGAAGCTCGGTTCCGACAGAGCCAGAATGACAGTGGCCAGACTCATGGAAGAAGGTCTTGCATGCTCTTGCTGTTCAGACGAAATGAAGGCTCTCTTCACCAAGTGGCTTGAAAACAAGAACGACGCCAAGATCACCCGTGAAGTGGCTGATGCCCTCGTCCCTCTCATGGAAGAATGCAAATGCGACACCTGCAAGGCTCTTCTGGAGTACAGGCACTTCATCCCTGCCCGCTCACAGTGGATCTTCGGCGGTGACGGTTGGGCATACGATATCGGATACGGCGGACTGGATCATGTCCTCGCTACAGGCGAGAATGTAAACGTCCTCGTTCTCGATACCGAAGTGTACTCAAATACCGGAGGACAGTCATCGAAGTCAACCCCTGCAGGAGCCATCGCCAAATTCGCGGCTTCAGGCAAGAGAATCCGCAAGAAGGATCTCGGCATGATGGCCATCAGCTATGGCTATGTATATGTGGCACAGGTGGCCATGGGAGCAAATCCGGCACAGTTCTTCAACGCCCTCAAGGAAGCTGAAGCATATGACGGACCGTCTCTCATCATCGCCTATGCACCATGTATCAACCACGGTCTGAAAGCAGGCATGGGTCTGAGCCAGAAAGAAGAGAAGCTGGCTGTAGACTGCGGATACTGGCATCTTTACAGGTACAACCCTGCTCTTGAAGAGGAAGGAAAGAATCCGTTTACCCTCGACAGCAAGGAACCTGACTGGAGCAAATTCCAGGACTTCCTGAAAGGAGAAGTCAGATTCGCATCCCTCTACAAGATGTTCCCTGGGGAAGCCGGTGAACTCCTGACCAAGACCGAGGAATTCGCGAAGATCAGGCTGAACACCTACAAGCGTCTTGCCGGCAAGGAATAACCCGCCCGGCAGTCCGCAAAACGGAGAGGGTGACCCGAAATCACTTTTGGGTCACCCTTTTGATATTCTTACACGAGTCATCAAAAGTGACTTTCCAGACAACCGGCATTGCTTTCAAAGAAAAAAACAAGATTTTATGAAAATCAAGAAAGAAGTGATAGTTGCGGCAGCCGCCGCAATGATATTGTGCCCTTCCGGCATCGAGGCCGGGGCACAACCGAAAACCAGATTCAGACCTGACAAAACAGTATTCCTGTACCAGGACTCCCCTGTCGTGATTTCCGACCCTGTACAAGGAAAGGAAAAAGCAGCCCTCGGTCTCGAAATGCCCGAGGACAACGGCCTGACCGGAGAGGAAGACATACCTGAAAACGGAAATATCGGGAACATATCGGCAAACGCCAGATTCGACCTGTATTTCCCGAAAAAGCCGAACGGCCAGATGGTCATAGTCTGCCCTGGAGGCGGTTATACCATCGTATCATCCTACAATGAAGGAGTATATGTCGCCGAATGGATGGCTGCACGGGGCATAACGGTGGCCGTAGTCAAATACCGGCTTCCTGCAGGACATTGGGAAGTCCCGCTGACCGATGTACAGAACACTTTCAGATATTGCCGTGCCCATGCTGCGGAATGGGGTGTAAAGCAGATCGGAGTGATGGGATTTTCCGCCGGAGGACATCTGGCAGCCTCGGCCACGACGCTTTACACGGACGATGTGACAAGACCGGACTTTTCTATCCTGATATACCCGGTAATCGCATTCGACCAGACGCCTTCGCACAAAGGCAGCAGGTATCATTTGATAGGAAGCGATGAAATGTGGACTGCATCCGAAGGCAAGACGGAAGAACAGCGGCAGGCTGACCTGGAACTGCATGAAGAACTCGTGACCAGATACACTCTCAGCAACAATGTCACTCCGGAAACGCCTCCTGTATTTCTGGCGCATTGCTCCGATGACACGACAGTCCCTGTCATAAACAGCATCATATTCTACAACAGACTGATCGACAACGGTGTCAGCGCGGAAATGCACATATGGCCGGAAGGCGGGCACGGCTGGGGCTTTACATCCTTGAAATACAGCGATTGGGACAACTTCGACTATGCAAGATCCGAGTTCGAAGCCTCCCTCGAAAGATGGCTCGAGTCTCAGAATGATTAAAGAAGTCGCAAGATCGGCACTTCTGGCACGCATATTGCCCGTAAAGGCCGGCTTTGCCCGAAGGGCAATATTGTGACAAATGTGTCTGATCATAATCAACATAAATATATCATGAAGAAATTCCTAATGTTTTTCGCCGTCTTCCTGACGGCGGCGACCATGTTCGGACAGACCCAGCTGCCGAATGATCCGCAAGTGCGCAAAGGCAAGCTGGAGAACGGTCTGACCTATTACATCCGACACAACGACAAACCTGCACAAAGGGCAGAATTCTATCTGGCTACGAATGTCGGAGCTATTCAGGAGACTCCTGACCAGGACGGTCTCGCCCATTTTCTGGAACATATGTGCTTCAACGGCACTAAAAATCTCCCGGGAAAGACCATGCTGAACTATCTGCAGAAGATAGGGGCAGAGTTCGGAAGGAACGTCAACGCTTCCACAGGGGTGGAGCAGACGACATACATGCTGAACAATATTCCTGTAGTCAGGGAAGGCATAGTGGACACCTGCCTTCTCATCATGCATGATTACTCTCATTATGTGACCTGCGATCCGGCAGAAATAGATGCAGAAAGGGGCGTAATACTCGAGGAAAGGAGGACCAGAAGGACTGCGGACTGGAGAATGCACGAGCAGTCGCTCCCGTACTATTTCGGAGACTCCAAGTATGCTACATGCACGCTCATAGGCAGTGAGGAGAATCTGAAGACGTTCAAACCTGAAAGTCTGCTGAATTTCTATCACACCTGGTATCGTCCTGACCTGCAGGCTGTAATCGTAGTCGGCGACATAGACGTGGACAAGGTGGAAGCCAAGATCAAGGATCTTTTCAGCGACATCCCTGCACAGGAGAATCCGCAGCCGAAAGCCGTAATCAAGGTTCCGGACAATGTAGAACCGATTGTCGGCATAATCACTGACCCGGAAGCTTCAGGCACCGCCCTTGAGATACTTTGGAAAGGCAAACCGCTCCCGGAAGAATACAACAGCACGGACCTCGGCTTCACGATGGACTATATCAAATACATAGTCTACAGCGTAATGTCTGAAAGATTCAACGACATCACCGCCAAACCTGACGCTCCGTTCCTTAGCGCAAGCCTCGGCATCGGAGGACTTTGCGAGACATGCGAAGTGACCATGGGCAATGTATCATGCAAAAACGGTGAAGCCATCGCTGCGTTCAAGGCTTTCATGACAGAGGCCGAAAAAATGAAACGCTACGGCTTTTCGGAGGATGAAGTGAACCGTGCGAAAAACAATCTCCTGAGCTACTATGAAATGCAGGTTCAGGGCGCTGATTCGAGGAAAAACACGGAATTTGTCCAGAGCTATATCCAGAATTTCTTCGACAACTTCCCTTACATGGAACCTGAAGCAGAGTATGAGCTGGCAAAAGCCATATCATCGCAGATTACCGCCGATATCATAAACAAATTCGCCGCACAGCTCATCACTGACGAAAACATGGTCATTCTCTACAAGGCTCCTGAAAAAGAAGGCCTTGAACAGCCGGCAGAATCGGATTTCCTGACTGCCCTCAATGAGGTCAAGGCTTCTGAAATACAGGCGAACAAGGCTGAAAACTTCGACAAGCCGCTGCTCGATGCTGCCGCCCTGAAAGGTTCTCCTGTAAAGAAAGAGAAGCAGACCATATACGGAGCGACAGAATGGAAGCTGAAGAACGGTCTTAAGGTGATTGCCCTCCATACGGAATATGAAAAGGACGCAGTGACCATGCAGCTCTACATGGACGGAGGCCGGTCACGGATCGAAACAGAGGATCTTCCTTCATTCGATGACAATGTATTCAGCATCTATCTCAGCAATACCGGCGTATCGGAATTTTCCGGCACCGACCTTCCGAAAATGCTTGCAGGAAAGACCGTAAGGGTATCCCCGTATATCAGCGGACTGAGCCATGGCATAAGCGCGTCATCCACTCCTAAGGATCTGGAAACCGCATTCCAGCTCATGTACCTGATGTTCATGGAACCTCGGTTCGACCAGCAGGAATTCGATACAGGCATGGCACAGCTCAAGGCCATACTTCCGAATGTCGAGAACCAGCCGGGATTCAAGTTCCAGAAGGAAGTGACGGAGGTTCTGTACGGCGGGAATCCGAGAAAATTCCAGGTCAGCGAAGAGGTGCTGGAGAAAGCCGATCTGGCTACTATAGAGAAGGTGTACCGCAGCCTGTTCGACAATGTCAACGGAGCGACCCTGGTCATCGTGGGAAATGTCGACCTTGCCACTCTGAAACCGCTCGTAGAGAAATATGCAGGCTCTCTGCCTAAGGGCAAAAACACTCACGAATGGATCAACAGGCATGAAAACATAGTCAAGGGACAGGTGGAAGACCACTTCAAGGTGAAGATGGAAACACCTAAGAGCACCGTGTTCCAGGTCTACACCGCAGAAGTGCCATACTCTATCCATTCAGAAGTGATGATGGCTGCCGCCCAGTATGTCATGGATATGATATATGTAGCGACTCTCCGTGAAGAGGAAGGCGGCACATACGGGGCCAGCATCAACTTCGACCTCATGGACAAGCCTGAAGATCTGGCACTGATACAGGTTTATTTCGACACCAATCCTGAAGCGGCTGACAGACTGCGCGAATCGGCTGTCGAAGGCCTGATGAAGCTCATGGAGGAAGGTCCTACAGAAGAGCAGCTGACCATGACCATCGAGAATTTCAGGAAGAATATTCCTGAATCGAGGATAAGGAACAGCTACTGGATAAGCAACATCAAGTATTTCGAAGAACATGGTGTCGACTACGACAAGGAATTCGAAGCCGCCATAGATGACATCAATGCTGAAAACATCAAGAAAGCGATCAAGGATATTGTCTCGCAGGACAATTTCATCGAGATCATGATGTCTCCGGAATAACGATAGCTAAAACACGGAAACAGTCTTGTTTTTTAAAAGACTTTTCCATACATTTGCGCCGATAAAGTTCTCAGGGCAGGGTGAAAGTCCCTACCGGCGGTGACAGTCCGCGACTCCCTCTCAAGAGGGACTGAACCGGTGGAATCCCGGTACCGACGGTATAGTCCGGATGGAAGAGACTGCGAGGCTGAAGGTCTGCGGACCGTACAGCCGACGGCTGAAAGGAAAATAATCATATTGCCCTGAGTACTATGTACCAGGGCAATTTTTTTGTCATGAGGAAGGAAGAAGACAGAAAATACATGGAGATGGCTCTCGGTCTGGCCGAAAAAGGTCTCGGGCACGTCGACCCCAACCCGATGGTCGGAGCCGTGATTGTCAGGGACGGGCGTGTGCTCTCGGCCGGATGGCACAGAAAATACGGCTCTCTCCATGCAGAGAGGGATGCCCTTTCATCATGTCCGGAAGATCCGGCCGGAGCCACGATGTATGTGACTCTGGAACCGTGCTGCCACTACGGCAAACAGCCACCGTGCACTTCGGCAATCATAGAAGCGGGGATTTCCAGAGTCGTGATGGCCATGTACGATCCGAACCCTCTCGTGGCGGGGCACGGTGCGGAACTCTTGAGGGAAAAAGGAATAGAAGTCGTATCCGGACTGTGCGAAGCCGAGGCGCGCTATCAGAACAGGGTTTTCGTCAAGTATATCTCGGAAGGACTGCCATGGGTCGTACACAAGACCGCCATGACCCTCGACGGACACATCGCCACTGTGTCGGGAGATTCCAGATGGGTAAGCTGCGAGGAATCCCGGCGAACGGTCCATGAAATGAGGGGACATTATACCGGAATAATGGCCGGAATCGGAACCGTGCTGGCAGATGATCCCATGCTGAATTGCAGAATCGACGGCATGAGACAGCCTGTAAGGATAATCGTGGATTCGCTGGCAAGGCTCTCATGCGATTCAGCCATCGCCCGCTCCGCTGAAACGTACCGCACCGTATTGACGCATACAGCTGCGGCCGGACGCGACAATCTGGAAAAACTGCGCGGCTGCGGTATCATGACTATAGAATGCGCTTCCGGAAAAGACGGAAAAGTAAACCTTCATGATCTTATGCGGAGGCTCGGTCAGATGTCCGTAAATTCCATCCTTCTCGAAGGCGGAGCCGCACTGGCCTGGAGCATGATCAGCGAAGGTCTCGTAGATGAACACTACATCTTCGTGGCTCCGAAGATTTCAGGAGGCGAAAATGCAAAGTGTCCGGTAGGAGGAGCCGGCTTCGACAAGATGCGGCAGGCTCTTCAGGTAGACGTGGAATCTGTGACGCAGAGCGGTACGGACTGGCTTTTCCACTGTTTCCCGGCTGACAGGACTCCCCTGCCGGTCCATGAAAAAGAATAGAGGCACATGTTTACAGGAATAATAGAAGAAATAGGGACTGTCCGGTCAGTCCGCGGAAGCGGAACCGGAGTCAAAATCGATATCGAGGCCGTAAAAGTGCTCGAAGGGACTAAGACGGGCGACAGTATAGCCGTCAACGGAGTCTGTCTGACAGTAACCCCGGGCGAGGGGCATTTCACTGCCGATGCCATGCCGGAAACTCTCCGCAGGACATCTCTCGGCAAGCTTGCCCCGGGAGCCAAAGTCAATCTGGAGCGGGCAATGCCATGCGGCGGCAGATTCGGCGGTCATATTGTAGCCGGGCATGTGGATGCATGCGGAGAGATATTGTCGATGCCGGAAGACGGCATAGCTACAGTGCTTAAGATATCCGCACCGCGTGAAATCCTGAAATATGTAGCCGTGAAAGGCTCGGTCACTGTGGACGGGGTCAGCCTCACCGTCACCGGAGCGGGGACGGACAGTATAGAGGTATCGCTGATACCGCATACGGCACAGCATACGACACTCGGGCTCCTGCGCCCAGGACACAGGGTCAATCTCGAAGCCGACCTGCTGGCCAGATATGTCGAAAGGCTGCTGGGATTTCCAGGAACGGGTCAGGAAGGGAATGCTTCCAGTGGCGGACTGACGCTGGAATTTCTGGCTGAAAACGGATTTTAGTCACCATTGCGCCAAGGCGTCACGGACGTCTGGCGCAATGTATGAACAGAATATAATTCAAGAAAAGATGAACGGATACGAAGGATTCAACACTATAGAAGAAGCTGTAGAAGACCTGAAGAAGGGGAAGATTGTCGTGGTCACCGATGATCCTGACAGGGAAAACGAAGGCGACCTGATATGCGCTGCACGTTACGCAGATACAGCGAATGTGAATTTCATGGCCACTTACGGGAAAGGTCTGATATGCATGCCGATGAGTCCGGCCATGACAGCAAAGCTGGGACTATGGCAGATGGTCAGGGAAAATACCGACAATCATTGCACGGCATTCACGGTCTCCATCGACCATGTTTCGACAGGCACAGGAATTTCTGCAGCCGAAAGGTCTGTGACTGCGATGAAATGCGTAAGTCCGGACGCCCGCCCGGAGGATTTCCGCAGGCCGGGACATATGTTCCCGCTTGAAGCCAGGGCCGGAGGAGTGCTGGAGCGCAAGGGACATACCGAAGCCACAGTGGACCTTATGAAAATCGCCGGACTGGAAGAATGCGGTCTCTGTTGCGAAATAATGCGGGAGGACGGTACAATGATGCGTACCGGAGAACTGATGGATTTCGCTCACATGCATGGGTTGAAGATCATCACTGTGGAGAGTCTTGTCCAGTACCGCAAGCATACAGAGAAATGGATGGAAAGAGTGACTGACGTGCCTCTTCCCACACGTTACGGGGATTTCCGGATGTACGGCTACGTGAACAGGATCAACGGTAAGCATCACCTGGCACTGGTAAAGGGTGATGTCACCACAGGGGAACCTGTATTGTGCAGGATACATTCCGAATGCCTTACAGGCGACGTGTTCGGCTCTCTCAGATGCGACTGCGGGGAACAACTTGCGGAAGCCATGAGACGTATCGGGAAGACAGGCCGCGGTGTCCTGGTCTATCTCCGGCAGGAAGGCCGCGGAATAGGGCTGATAAACAAGCTGAAGGCATATGAGCTGCAGGACAAAGGGATGGATACTGTAGAAGCGAATATCGCCCTCGGCTTCCCGTCAGACCTCAGGGAATATGACACGGCTGGTGCAATCCTGTCTGACCTTGGGGTGAAGAAACTCACCCTGATGACCAACAACCCGATGAAGATCACCGGTCTGGAACACTACGGAATAGAAGTGACAGGCCGTGATCCGATAGAGATGACATGCAACGAGAAGAACATGGCCTATATGTACACCAAATACAGGAAAATGGGACATCTTCTGCATTTCACCCCCGACGGACACCAGGATATGTCATCAGAGAACGAACACGGGCAAGATTCAGACAAATAACGGACTTTTAATACTTTCAGACATTTAAAACATTCAGACTTTTAATACTTTCAGACATCAATACTTTCAGACTATAAAATTTTCAGACATCAATACTTTCATACAATGAAGACAATAGAAGGGAACCTCTCATCCGCCGGCCATAAGATAGGCATTGTGGCGGCACGTTTCAATGAATTCATCACATCCAAGCTCCTCTCCGGAGCTGAAGATTCTTTCCTGCGCCACGGAGGCAGTGCCGACGACATCGAAGTGGCATGGGTACCGGGAGCCTTCGAGATACCGCTCATAGCCAGGAAGATGGCGCAGTCAGGAAAATATGACGCTGTAGTATGTCTCGGTGCCGTAATCAGGGGTGCCACCCCACATTTCGACATGGTGGCAAATGAAACCACGAAAGGCATCGCCCTCGCAGGGCTGGAAACAGGTGTCCCGGTAATATTCGGGGTACTCACCACCGATTCCATCGAGCAGGCCGTGGAAAGGGCCGGCACCAAAGCCGGAAACAAGGGCTTCGATGCCATGACCACAGCCATTGAGATGGTAAATCTGGTCAGAACAATGGAAAAATGATAGTGGCCGAAAGGACCAGTGTAAAACACAGAAGGCATACCGCTATTGCGGCAGCGGAAGTCACTACGGCGTCGATGTGGTATGTCCTTCTTATCATTGAAGATACGCGGCGGAGGGTCTGAAGTCTCTCCGCCTTTTCCATATCCTCGGGAGTGTTCATGGAAGCCGGCTGCGGAAGCATGGCCGACTGCCTTTCGAACTCGCGCATGAAGGCATCATTGTCATCATATTCCGGTCTGGAAGACATGAAAAAATCCCTTATTTTCTTATCTGTATTCATAAACGGCTATTTTAACGTCAGTTCGACGAATTTAGGTTGCTCAGGACCAAGGAATTCGTCGAACAGTCGTTAAGGATTTCTGCGAAATCCAATTTTCTTAAACCCCAGTCGCTGTGGCGACAGCCCCTTTCCAAGGGGCGCCACCCCCTACCGCCCCCTCGCCGGGGGCCCGTCGCAGGACTTGCGTCCTGCTCCTCAGCGGTAGTTCGATGATTTTCAATAATTAAAATTCATCGAACTCACGTTATTATATTCTAACTCCGGTTCGACAAATTGACATCAGACACTGTCCTTTCCCAGAAAGTCCTTCAGATGCCTGCGGGCCCTGAACAAAAGTGTCCTTACAGCAGCGGACGACATTCCCGTTATGGCTTCTATGTCTTTCACGGACTTGTCCTCCATATAGAAAAGCAGGACAGCCGTCCTTTCTCTGTCCGAGAGGGAGTTTATGGCAAGATACAGTTTCTGGTGCGCGAAAGCCTTGTCGGAGGCATCGTCGGAAATCCTGTCATCAGGCATCTTCCCGACAGGCAGGCGCCGGCTTTTCTTCCAGTCGCAAAAGCAGTTATAAGCTATCCTGAAAAGCCACGTACTGAATCTGGAACGTCCCTCAAAGCCCGTATATGACATGTATGCCTTCAGGAGAGCCTCCTGTGCCAGGTCATCGGCAGCCACACGGTCACCATCGCATAACACGCACAGGAACCGCCGCAGCGATTCCTGCTCTTCAGCCACTAGACCTATGAACTGTTCCCGTGTCATTTCCCAGCCTATTCATTCTTGTCGTCAGGAAGCATTTTCCGGCCCACGAAGAACATTGTCAGGAGTCCGGCCCCAACGATGGAGACAACAGTCCCGAAAAGATAAAAGGCCCATTTTCCTTCCGGAACGATTGCTCCGGTCAGTGCCGCGACGATGATAACGGCAAGCCCTGCCAGAAACAGGATAATGCCCGTAGTCATTTTCTCCAGAAGATACTGGGATTTGCCCACCGGCCCTTTCCTGCGTTTTCCTGTACTCTCCAATGCCTCCATCATCTTGTTCACATCCAGATTGGCCCCCTTTTCTATGGCCAGTTTGATGACATCCGTTTTCCTGGCCAGATTCCTGTTCCTGAAAATCTGCACAATCAGTACTATGACTACCGGCAGGAATACGACAATGAAAATCGGCAGAACGACATCGTTCATGAAACTCAAAACATTCAAGTCCATAACAAGTTTAATTTTAAAATCCGCTTGTTAGACTGATGCAGGTATGAAATTGTTACAGGAAATATGGGTTTTTTCCGGATTTCCGGAAAAAAAGTCCCGGAGCAGCTCCGACATGCAGTATTCAGAACGGGGAAATGTCACGCGTACGGAAGGATTCCCTGGCCTTGCGGGCATACAGGCGCAGTACATCTTCAGGCAGACGGGAATGCCTGAGATAAGCCCTGGTATCGTCAGGGAACTTGGCAAGCGCCGTAGCCAGACACCAGGCCACACCCATCCGCACATAATAAGGTGATTCTCCGATGACCACTCCCCTGCCTGAAAAAAGCACTTGCTCCGGGCCTCCGGCTGCCCTTGTTTCGGACGGTCCCAGATAGTCTGATCGTATCCTGTTGAAATCCAATGCATCGAACTGCCAGAAAATCCGCGGCAGATGTTTTTTATCCATGAAATGACACATGGACATCACTGTAGCGAACCTCACTTCGAATTCCCTGTCCGAAGCGAAATACCTGCAGAGGATTTCCCATGCCTTTTCCGCCTTCCTGAACCAGCGGGCGCCTGGTGAAACCGAATCGCACACGCCCCAGTTGTCTATCTGCGGCACAAACTTCTCCAGCATCGCCAGCTTCTCTTCCACAGTCCCCTTGATAAAATTTATCATCATCCCCCACACCATCAATTCCTCATGCACGAGAGCCTCTCTCCCCTTCTCCGCCTTTTTTCCGAAATCCGCAATGATCGTGGGAGCGTCCTCACGGACTGCCAATGTTTTCGCTACCTTCCTCATATCCGGAATATGAAGGCCCATCACTGCCCTGCCGGGCAATGGGTTCAATATCCTCGTATGTCCGAGCCTGTATTTCTCTTCGTTCCTGAACCTGTCACATACCAGAGGTTCCAGAAGTCGTTCTATCATATACGGTAATTTTTAAGATTAATTTTGCCGCCGTATTGCATGTCGCATATGCAAAGTTAAAAAATTGTTAAATATCCGCAGCCTGCAACAAAACAGGAACAAAAATCAGTATTTTTGTTTTTTTTCTAAGAAAGATAGACGACTATGATACGACTGACAGCCATAGCAGCCGCTACCGTATTAGGCATGACAGCAGCATCAGCGCAGATAAGCAATGCGGAGGCTTTCCTTGCCGATTCCATCGACCATACACAGGAATTGCTCGAGCAGCTCGAGCATCTTCCGAACATAGAAGTGGGAAAAGGTATCACTTTCCGTCCGAAAAACGATTCATACGAGATGACCATCCGTTTCAGGATGCAGAACATGCTCGGCCTGCATTTCAACGACAGGTTCGGACTTTCGGAAACCGAGGCTCAGGTGAAAAGGCTCCGGCTGCGTTTCGACGGTTATCTGTTCTCTCCGAAGTTCATCTATTCCATCCAGCTCGGATTCTCGAACTATGATGCGGAAAACAGGCCTAACGGGTCAGTGAATATCATCCGTGACGCCATAGTGTATTACAGGCCGAATTCCGATTGGAATCTCGGTTTCGGACAGACGAAGCTCAAGACAAACCGGGCCAGAATCAACTCGTCGAGCGCACTCCAGTTCGTGGACAGGAGCATTGTGAACAGCGAATTCGGCGGAGACAGGGATTTCGGGTTCTTCGGGGAATATCATTACGGCTCATATGACGGGTTTGCCTTGGCTGCATTGGCTTCCGTGACGCTCGGGGAAGGCCGGAACTGGGGAAGTTCGGATGTGAACGGGCTGGACTATACAGGCCGGCTGGAGCTTTTTCCTTTCGGTCGTTTCCATGCAAAAGGCGAATATACGGAAGGTGATACAGAATATGAAGAGACTGTAAAGCTGATGATAGCCGGAGGTTATTCGTTCAATCACAACGCCAGTCTGGACCAAGGATTCAAGGGGGATATTCTTCCGGGAGGAGCTACCCGGAATCTCGGTTCTTACTATGCTGATATCATCCTGAAGTACAGGGGTTTCGCCTTCAACACTGATTTCATGGGCCGGCAGGTTCTCGGCGGCAGTGCCATCGTCACTGATCCTGAAGGGACGGGGTCTTCATTCATCTATACCGGCTGCGGGGTAAATGTGCAGGCCAGTTACCTTTTCGACAGGAAATGGGAAATAGCCATAAGGAACTCCACCATGATACCGGATAAGGTCATACAGCCTTTGCTCGGCTACAGGACGTGGAATCAGACTACACTCGGCATTACCAGATATATTATCGGGCATAGTCTGAAGGTGCAGATGGATCTGTCGTACAATGCCAGGGAGCAGTTCACGGCGAGTCCGCTGGATGACAGGTGGAGTCTTCGCTTCCAATTGGAGTTAGGACTTTAGAGAGTCATATTCTTTTTATTTATGTCGGTGATATTTTTTTCAGACCAGAAACAACAGGTCTGAAAATAAATATCACCGACAATAATATATCTCCTAAAGTCGGGGGTTACGCATATCTTATTTTTATATTATGCAGGCAGGTATTTTTTCGGGACAGAAAAAAACAGTCCCGAAAATAAATACCTGCCTGCTATAGTATGTTAAGGTTTGTTTTGGAGCAGAGTTTCATTTCAAGCCGTTCTGCTTGAGAAGAGACTCTATTTCTGCAAATGAAATGCTCTCCCTTTCTGACTTATCGTAGATATAGAGCAGATCCACCTCTGTCTCCTCGACTGAGACTACTACAGTAAGTGTGATGACTCTGGCTCCGCCGCTTTTGCCTTTTCCTTTTGAAGCAATCCGCATCCGGACTTTGCGCAAGCCGCCGCCAAGGTCTGCCCCTGCAGCAGGATTCTTATGGATTTGTGCTAGCAGTTCAGCATAATCATCTACAAAGGAGGAATAATGTTTCTTGAGCCTTTTGGCCTCTCTCTGAAATGTCGGTAAAGGTTTGATTTTAATCTCCATCTCTCAATTCCTCCAGAAAATCCTCGGCAGAACAAACATTCAATTTTCCCTCCCTCATCAGTTTGAGTTCTTTCAGACCGGCGTCAATACCGGCAAGGACTTCCTCCTTGCTGATAAACTCTTCCGATGCCTCCTCCTGCTCGCGGATGTTTTGCTGGAGCTTTCCCGCCAGCCATTTCTGGTTGCTTAAAGAAAGTGACTGTATCGTAAGCCACAGGCTGTCTCTGGATATTGTTGCTTTCATTTCACTCCGGGTTAGTTAAACATCATTCCACAAATTTAGAAATTATTTCCTTCAGATAAATACGTTGCAGGCAGGTGTTTTTACGGATCAGAAAAGAGGCTCGCCCTCATATTGCCCGGTAAGGGCACCGAGGAAATCCACTATCTTGCGGCAGTCGGAATCGGAGATTTTCCTGCCGGACTGGTACTTTGCCATCATCCTTACGGCGTCTTCCAGAGTGGCGACACTTCCGTCATGATAATACGGCCATGTCAGAGTCACATTCCTCAAGCCCGGCGTCTTGAACCTGTAGCGGTCACGCTCGATGCCTGTCTGCGCCCAACGGCCGTTGTCTCCGTCTGTCAGGCCTGATTTCAGAACCAGCTCGCGATCCTCGAAATAGTTGTCACGCTGCCCCATCAGCTCATAGGAGAGACCTCCCATATTCTCTCCGGCATGGCAGGTGGCGCAGCCGTATTCCTTGAAAAGGCTGTAGCCTTCGATCTGATTTTCCGTCATGGCAGACTTGTCCCCTTTCAGATAAAGGTCGAACGGAGAATCCGGGGTGATGAGAGTCTTCTCATACTCGGCAATAGCATCCGTAATGGTAGCCTGCGAAAGGCCTTCCGGATATACCGAGCGGAACTTTTTCACGAAAGCGCGGTCTTCAGAAAGTCTGGCCACGATCTCATCGAAAGATTCGCAACCCATCTCGACAGGATTCAACGGGGGACCTCCCGCCTGCTCGGCAAGAGTGGCCGCACGTCCGTCCCAGAACTGGACGAAGTTAAATGCTGAGTTGAATACTGTCGGAGCGTTGACCCCTCCAAGCTGGCCGCCTATACCTTCCGAATAGCGTTTGTTGTCCACACCTGCCGTCTCTATGCCGTGACAGGTGGCGCACGATATAGTTCCGTCAGCAGACAGTCTGGTATCATGATAAAGCATTTCCCCGAGAACGGCTTTCAGAGAGTCATGCGGATAGGTGTCCGGAAGAGGCCTTACCGGCTCGTCCGCAAACTCCGGCGCAGCGAGCGGATTAGGATAATATTCAGCCCTTAATGTCCTGACGGCTGCATTGACGATGTTTTTCTTGGCTCCGGTGATGGATGAGCCCCAATGGACGAGACTGTACTGCGGCAGAGGCATGGAACAGTCCGACAGACTGTGCCCAACTTTCGCCAGATCGACCTCGCCTGGTTTCGTGCCGTTTTCCAGAGCTTCTTCCAAAGGTGTTATGTCAAATACGGCATATCCTTTTTCGATAT
Organism: uncultured Bacteroidales bacterium; assembly: GCA_944323845.1. GTDB lineage: Bacteria > Bacteroidota > Bacteroidia > Bacteroidales > UBA932 > Cryptobacteroides. The sequence goes on along the minus strand of CALUUA010000008.1, from coordinate 6,648 downwards.
GCTTGCCTATAAGGGATTTGGCCACAGGCCAATTCGCGTAGAACGGCATTTTCGGTTCAGGAGAATGGCACTCGACGCAACCTCCGTCCTCCAGAATCTGCAGCAGTTGCTCCCCGGCGGACAAGTCTGCCGACGGAGCCTTGTTCACGGCGCGGTATGTGACTGCAAGAGCGGCTATCACGACCACGACAGCAAGAAGGATTTTAGAACTTTTCTTCATGACATTACGTTTATGTTATGTATTTCAGTACACATGCATGCTTTCCTGTGCTGACGGGAGCCAGTTCACTCCATACCAGCACATCTGCAGCCCTATGAAAATAAGTATCAGAAGGATGGAAGCCAGGCGGCCTCCTCCCCTGCCTCCAAGCCTGCAGTGCATATAAATCAGACACAATATCCATGTGACGGCTGCCCACGTCTCTTTCGGATCCCAGTTCCAGTACAGTCCCCACGCGTCCTTTGCCCACAACGCTCCGGAAAGCATCCCCAAAGTCAGGAATGTAGTGCCTATGTACACCAGACTGTCGGCAGAAGGCAGATATGTATCCGTCCTGCGTATCAGACCTGCAGCAGCCAGAATGACGGCACATCCGAAAACCGAATACGAGAACATGTAGACAGTTACATGAGGCACGAACCATCCGCTCTGCAAGGCCGGCACCAATGTACGGTCATGTATTTCAGGCATGAAAATGTTCATGGAAGCGAAGACCGCAGCCATCACGGCAGAGAAAAGCAGAATCCACCGGTATTTCCACCTCGCGTAGACAAGAAAGCCTGACACCATCATGAAAAAGGAGTACCAGAGCCTTGTCTCCCCTATTGTCCGCATTGGAGGACGCTGCAATCCGACCCAGAAAGCCGCTATGAATGCGGCGGACACGAGAATAGCCCCCGCCGTAAAGGCCATTGCGACGCGCGCGGACCTGCGCCAGGAGGCTGCGGCACCGATGAAGAGCAGAAGCATTGCCGGCAAGGCAAAATATATGTAAGAACTCCATGTCACCATATCATACCTCCTTCATTACTTGAACGGCGTCATCGGTTCTCCGGCGCGGTCTGCCTGCAGGTCCCTGAATGAAAAGCAGGGCGGCTCCTGCAGCGAGCATCAGGATTCCGGCCATCTGTGCATATTTCCACGGCTGGCGGACAATCTCCACTATGCAACTGCCCGCGACAGGGCCATAACCGCTGTCCGTAACATCCTTTATACCTGCCAGATACAAGTCGTCTTTCCATGAAAGACAATACGGGTGATTCACCTTCAGGACAATATCGGTCCCGTCATCCGCCGTCAGAGTCACTTCGTAATTCCCGGGCCGGCCGTCCCTGTAAGAGTCGACGCAGAAACCGGTAAGCTGGAGCCGGTACGGCATACGGATCAGATTCCCGTCCGTATCCACTGCCTCCGTCACGGGTTCGGCAAGTTTCACTATAGTCCGCCACCGCTGGGTATCGGGACTTCCGAACAGGCCTCCGGCCAATGCCAGAAACAGACCTGCATGATTCAGCAGGAAGCGGGCGCGGAATGGCCGCGGTCTTATAGAACCCCTGATGATGACCATGAAAAGATGCGAGAGCAAGGCGAAGACGATAGCCGTAAACCACCATGTACCCGTGAGCTTCACGGAACTGAAGCCTTGAACGAGACATGCGGCAAGAAACGCAGAAAGCAGTATGACTGTAGTATGGAATGAAAGCAGGACGGATGAAACGGCGGAGTCGCGTTTCTCCTTGAAAAGCACCCACAGGACAGCCAGCCAGAGAAGCATAACAGCTATATTGACGGGAAATGCGAAGAAAGATGACGGGAAATCCCCGAAAAAGTACTGGCAGCCACACGCCAAAGCGATGTAGACTGTCCAGAATGCCATGCACTGAGTCCGTTCTGTCTTCAATAGTTTCATAAAATCTGTCTTACGGACACGGATGAAAAGCATCGAGACGCGTCCGGATATTCTTTCTCAACGCATCGCTGTACAAAGTCAGCTCCAGAAGGTGGTAATTGCCTCTTCTGAACAGATCTCTCAAAGAGGGATGATAATATTTCCCGCTGTCGAGCCCCCGGACGATGAGCACATGATGCAGGGTATCGGCAGACACCGTCACGCTGTCCTGTACTGATGCCGGTTCGGGACCGCAGCTCCAGTTCAGAGGGTTGATGCATATTTCAGATGCGGCAAGTCCCGGAGAGATGCTTTCCGGGGTCTCTACCGAATTATAGCAGACTGTCACGCCCGTGTCATGGGCTGACTGCGCCGGACGGACATTCGGACTGCGCATATCGTCTTCAGTCACCTTGTATCCTATCACATATGCTGCCACCATCCTGGAATATTCGTCTTCGTCAAGGGACTTGAGGAGCTCTACCACGCACTTGGCACCCTGACTGAAACCGGCTATGAAAAACGGCCTGCCGTCATTCCAATGCGTCATATAATGGTCGAATGCTCTGGAGACATCCTGCATGGCATATGGAAAACGTTCGTCCACACTTTCTTCAGATACCCACGAATCGAGGGTGATCTGCCTGTAATACGGAGAATAGAAATCCGCATGCTCTCCGAAAATGTCTTCGGCCAGCCTGTTTGACGGCAGCATGGCTGCAATATGTTCCGGATTCCTGACATCGGCGAAATGACAAAGCCTTCCGAGACTGTCTGTCCAGTCCCGGACACATGTCGGCAGGATATAGAAGACATCTGCCCTGTGCCGTGCCGCGGAGTCGGTATGGAAATCCGAATCAGAGACATACCACATTCCGGAATCCGCATAATCCGGTTCCGGGCACATCAGGGGATATCCGGCCTGTCCGGCACATCCGGAAAACAGCCATGCTATCGCAAGCAATGAAAATGCAGTCTTTCTTTTCATATCGCGCCAGAAGTTGCTTCCGGAAAATCCGGAAAAGCAGGAACCGGCAGGGCCGCCTGTCAGAACGTAAGGGCGAATCCTGTCCCGTATTTCTGCGGACCGAACGACAGGCTGACGGATGAAACATATCTGCCGCATGTTTCAGTCATGTCGTTGAGTTTCTTCTTGTAAATACAGTAGACTGTGGTACCGGCTATCATACAGGCAAGTCCGGCCCCGACCATGCACACGCCGGCTACTGCCACTCCTGCAAACTTGCTGTCATAGTCTAACCCCAGATCATTGCCGGAGGCAACCGCTAAAGGAGCGAACATCGCCGTCCCGATCCCGACAGCGACTCCCTCGACCATCAAGCCTACCGCCCCTATTCCGGTGGTCAGCAGACCGGCTCCGGTAAGGGCTCCGAAACTGATCAGAAGTCCTTTGCCGGCATTGAATCCGCGAGATGCGCTGCGCCATGCATCATATGTGACAGCGCCTCCCGTACTGTCAAACAAAGCCTGCATCTGTCCCGTAGTCAGCTTTTCCGTTCCGGAATACAAGGAGGTACCCTTCCGTGCCAGATCAGCGTACTGCGCAGAAGCCTTCGTACCGGCAGCCATAGTCATTGCTGCGATCAGCAGCACCCATATTGTCCTTTTCATAATCGCGTCATTTTAATTCGATTGACACTTTGCCGCGCACATCATCCGATGCAGCTGCCACATATATGTCGAATTTTCCCGGTTCGGCCACCCATTCATGCCTGTCGGGGTCGAAGAAAGAGAGGTCGTCCCTATCCACTTCGAAAGTCACCACCGTGCTCTCGCCCGGCTCCAGATACACCTTCGAAAAGCCTTTCAGTTCTTTCAGCGGGCGCGGCAGGGAAGATTTGCGGTCGCCGATGTACATCTGGACCACTTCCTGACCGGCACGGCTGCCTGTATTGGTCACTTCGACGCTTACCGTGACTGTCCCGTCTTCCGACATGAAGGCAGAGTCAGCCACAGGTCTGCCGTACTGGAATTCAGTATAGCTCAGGCCATGGCCGAAAGCGAAGAGCGGCTTGGTCTTCTTCTGCATGTCCGTCCATCTGTAACCTACGTAAATACCGTCCTTGTACTCGATGTCGACCGTATCACGCTGCGATATGCCGGTGTAGTCTCCGAAAATATGCGCAGGCACATCCTCCAGCTTTTCAGGAAAGGTAAACGGCAGTTTGCCGGACGGATTCACATCGCCTGAAAGCACGTCGGCCAGGACATGACCGGCTTCCGAACCTATATACCAGGCCTGAAGTATGGCCGGAACTTCATCCACCCATGGCATGGCCACGGCATTCCCCGAAACGTTCACCACGACAAGCCTGTCGGTGACGGCTGCCAGCGCCTCTATCACGGCATCCTGTCCGTACGGGAGTTCCAGTCCTGCCCTGTCGGTATTCTCGCAGTCCTGATGATCGCTCTTGTTCAACCCTCCTATGAAAATCACGTAATCGGCTTTTTCCGCCTCTGCCACGGCATCGGCAATGAGTTCTTCGGCGCTGCGGCTTTCACTCAGGTCCTGCCCTGTCGTGACACCGTTGTACTCGCCTGTCACGTCTCCGACATAACCTCTCTTGTAGACGATTTCAGCGACGTCGCCGAAACGCTCCCTGATGCCGTCAAGCGGCAAAATCTCCCTCTGTACCTTAAGGGATGAACTGCCGCCGCCCACTGTCATCATCTTTACCGCATTCTCGCCGACGACCAATATTCTGGTGCCTTTTTCCACTTTCATCGGAAGAAGGCCTCCGTCATTCTTCAACAGTACCATGCCTTCTCCGCCGATTCTGCGAGCTGCGGCATAATGTTCATCGGAGCACAGGCTGCCCAGAGGGCGGTTTCTGTCCATGACAGTGCGGTAAGCAAGCCTGAGGATACGGCGGACCTTGGCATCGAGCTCTTCGGTGCCTACCTCCCCGCTGCGTATCTTTTCGAGATACGGATATGCAAGGAAATAATTGTCATATGCGTTCTTCGTACCGGAACGCAGGCCGTCGGTCCAGCTGCCGAATTCCAGGTCCAGACCGTTGCGGATGGCCTGATCAGTGTCGTGCGTCCCTCCCCAGTCCGAAATGACCACGCCGTCGAAACCCCATTCGTCGCGCAGGATCCTGTTCAGCGTCCTGTCGTTGTGGCAGCAGTGCGTGTCTTCAAACAGATTGTAGGAACCCATGATGGACCATGCCCCGCCTTCCTGTACGGCAGCCTTGAATGCCGGCAGATATATCTCATACAGGGTGCGGTCATCCACGATGACATTCGTATTGTGCCTGTTGACTTCATGATTGTTCAGGGCGTAATGCTTGACGCAGGCGGCCACACCGTTCGACTGCAGGCCTCTTATATAAGGGGCGACCATCGCTCCCGCCAGATACGGATCCTCGCCCATGTACTCGAAATTACGTCCGTTCAGCGGGGTTCGGTAAATGTTCACTCCGGGCCCCAGGACTACGGACTTGTTCCTGTATCTGGCTTCCTCCCCGAGACTCCTTCCGTAAAGTTCCGCCATCTCCGTGTTCCATGTGGCCGCAAGACATGTCAGGGCAGGAAAGGCCACGCAGGAATCATTGGTCCAGCCGGCCTGATCCCATTGGTCCCACAATACTTCGGGACGGATTCCGTGAGGCCCGTCTGTAGTCCAGATATCAGGAATGCCGAGACGCGGGACGCCGCGCGAACTGAATTTCGACTGGGCATGCAGCATGGCTACCTTCTCTTCGAGAGTCATCCTGCCGAGGGCGTCCTCGATCCGGTCTTCCACAGGTTTTGTTTCATCGAGATAGACAGGGACTTGCGCGACAAGCGGAGCTGCCGTCAGCGCAAATCCTGCAATAAAGCTTGCGAACCTCATTTTCAGTGATTTTTAGGGAAACTGCTGTCAGAAAGCGGCGATCAGTTCGTCATTGCTGTATGCTTCGGCTCCGTAGCATGTCTTCAGATATGCCAGTCCGGCCTTATAGTCTTCTTCCGTAAAGGAATCAGTGGCTTCCTTGGCCACCACCACGTCATAACCGAGGCAGAAAGCATCGGCGGAAGTATGGCGGACACACATGTGGGCATGCAATCCGGTCATGACTACCGTGCGGACTCCGAGTTCCCTCAAAAGGATGTCGAGATCCGTCTGGAAGAAACCGCTGTATCTGCGTTTCGGAACTACATAATCTCCTTCGGACAAATTCAGTTCAGGAATGACTTCCGCCCCTTTCGTCCCGGCAATCGCATGGTCGCCCCATATCTTCAGTTCGCGGTCAATGCCCGCAATATGGGCGTCATTGCAGAATATGACAGGCACGCCGGCCTTGCGCGCCGCATCGAGAAGTCTGGCCGTAGCCGGAACTATGGCCTTGGCCCTGTCGCACGTAAGGGCGCCTGTCACGAAATCATTCAACATGTCTACGACAAGAATAGCAGGTTTGTTCAACTTTTCCATAATGAAATTATTTTTGTCAAATATAGGAAATATCGCTGGAATAATCGAAGAAAATCAGCAGATTAACGCAATAAGAACTGAAATTTAAGCAGTTAGGAGAAATTTACGGAAGTTGGGCAAAGGACTGAAAAGCGTTCCAAAGCGGATTGGAGAAATAGAACGGTTTCCTATTCGTTACCCGTCAGAAGTGCAGATTTAACACTCTCCGTTCCGTTTGCGCCGTTCTGCGTAGGTTTGCTTGTCAAGGTTTTAGCCGTCCTGCCGTAGCTTTGCACCCATGTTCAATCCGCCTGCCGACAAGGTGTCGGCGGCACTAAA
>CALUUA010000007.1 GCA_944323845.1 uncultured Bacteroidales bacterium | reverse complement strand
GTAATGCGTTCTTCTAATAATGTTAAGAATCTTGCAATCTTTCTTTGTTCGAGTGCCTTAGGCATATTTATGCTAATACGCATAACTTCATTCTTAGAAAGGTTAAATCTTGTACTTCCTTGCGCCAAAACAAATAACTTCTTGCGAATTATTGATGAGCGAAGATAAAATCTTAAATATTCAGGTAGGTACTGTTCCTGTGAATATACTCTATATCCAAAACAGAAACTATTAAGATAACAATCCTCTATGTTATCTAGTAATACAGATGTCATTCCAACTTCCTCTGGAGTTTCTGATGAAGTCGTAAAAAATATATCGCCTCTAGCAACTTTATTTTGTTTCTTATTATGCTGTTCAATATCTGAAATTTGAACATATTCGACGCGAGATATATCTACTCGAGAATTGTCAAAAATTGATTTATATGTAATATATGGAGCCCCTTGTCCGAAATCCTCTGCGCTTTTACCTGTTAAACCATTATAAGTATTGCCGATTTTGCCAAGAGTAGTTCGTGCATAGTCTTCTGTATACTCTAAAAACCGTATTGCCGGAACATTTCGTTTATCCGGAACATTGCCGACAATGGCTTTTGTCGGTGAATATTTTGACAGATTAGTTTCCTTAATTCACTAACCAAAAAATTCAGGAATCATGATCACTAAAACAGTTAGAGAAATTGCGGTGGCTTGGAAAGAGTACAAGCGGCCTTATGTGAAGCAGTCTACGATGGCTGCTTATGTGTTAATCTTGGAGAACCACATTCTTCCTTACTTCGGGGATGGTGATTCGCTCCACGAACATGCGGTACAGGCTTTTGTCTTGCAAAAGTTGAAAAACGGATTGAGTGTCAAAACCGTCAAGGACATTCTGATAGTCCTTAAAATGGTGATGAAGTTCGGGATCAAAAATGAGTGGATGAACTATTACGAATGGGATATAAAGTACCCCACGACCTCCACCAACAAGAAACTGGAAGTGCTTTCTGTCACCAATCACCGAAAGATTCTGAATTACATCCAAACCAACTTCACTTTTGCCGGGCTTGGTATTTATATCAGCCTTAGTACTGGGCTGCGTATCGGTGAAATATGTGCTTTGAAGTGGAGAGACATCAATATTACAGACGGTACGATAACAGTCAGTCGCACGATTGAACGCATCTATATCATTGAAGGAGAGAAAAAGCATACGGAACTTGTCATCAACACGCCCAAAACCAAAAACTCCTTCCGTGAAATACCCATGAGCAGGGAACTGCTGGCCATGATAAAGCCGTTGAAAAAGGTAGTCAATGAAGATTTCTATGTGCTAACCAATGATGAGCGCCCGACAGAGCCACGCACATACCGCAACTACTACAATGGCTTGATGGCGAAACTCGATATCCCCAAATTGAAATATCACGGTCTGCGCCACAGTTTCGCCACCCGCTGTATTGAAGCCGGGTGCGACTATAAGACTGTCAGCGTATTGTTGGGTCACTCCAACATTTCGACTACCCTCAACCTTTACGTCCATCCCAACATGGAACAGAAGAAGCGGTGCATCACCAGAATGTTCAAATCGTTGGGAAAATAATCCGGAAAACATATTGGCAGAATTTATTTCCGGACCTGTTTTCTCTGGTCCGGAAAAAATATCTGCCAATATGATATCAAATATCTTTCTATCGGCAGATTGATCAATAAAGATTCAAAACAGACTCCGAATATCCATCGAAAGGAAATCCTCTGCATTGATTCCTCCATCTCCTACGATAAAGGCCGATTGCGGATGAAAGAGTTTCCGGAACATATCCAATCCCGCTGTGCGCTTTTCCGCATTGCTTTTAACCTCAATAGCGACTATAGAACCTTTTTTACGTAGAATAAAGTCCACTTCATCATTCCGTTCACGCCAATAAAACACTTCGAAATGATGTACAAAAGCCTGGCTTACCAGCCAGGCGCCTATGCCGGATTCAAAAATGCGCCCCCATGCTTTGCGGTCAAGTATTGCCTGCCCGAATGTCAACGGGTTATATACCATCTTCAATGCATTGTTATATACCTGCAACTTAGGGATGCTTGCACGTCTCCTTGCCATATCTGCACCAAACTTCTGGAGTCCGCAAAGCAGACCGCTTTCATCCAGTAAATTGATGTATCCAGCCAAAGTTACTGTGTTCCCGGCATCCTGAAGCGCTCCTAACATTTTGTTCAACGAAAGCAATTCACCGGAATAGGCCGCCCCCAATTCGAAAGTCTGACGAAGCAGGGCCGGTTTGCTTATAGGAGTATCCATCAGAATATCCTTGTTGATAGTCGCTTCAATGATGGCCGACCGGATGTATTGCCCGAAGCGGTCTTCGTCGGAAATCAATGCAGCTGCACCGGGATAGCCTCCGTAGAACAGATATTGGTCGAGCGAGAAACCGAAGCATTCCTGCATTTCCCTGAAACTCCAGTGACTCATGCGGATTTCTTCAAAGCGTCCGGCCAAGGATTCTGACAAACCTTTTTCCAGCAATATCCTGCTGCTCCCTAAAAGCAGCACCTTGATATTGCGGTCGTGAAACGTATCATCGTCCCATTCTTTCTTTACTGCCTCGCTCCAGTTCATTATCTTCTGTATTTCGTCAATTACGAGGATGATACTTTCCCACGCCCTGCTCTCCTTTAAGCTACGAACGGCCGCCCAGCAGTCGGAAATCCACGCATTGTTCGTAGCAGGAACATTGTCGGCAGAAAAGGACAGGAAAGGTATATCCAAATCCTGAAGCACTTGCTTGACCACAGTGGATTTGCCTATCTGCCGGGCACCCATTACGACTTGAATGAATTTTCTCGGTTCTTTTATTCTCTGTGTAATAGTTTGATATTCTGCTCGTTTATACATGTTTTTACATTTTACTCAGTGCAATGAGTATTTTTACTCACTGTAAATATAAGGTTTATTTCACGATTAATTCAACGCGTAACAAGAATATTGGCAGAATTTATTTTCGCCGCTGTTTTTTCTGCGGCGGAAAAAATTCCTGCCAATATGGTATCACCCCCGCCTTCACCCGCTGCCTCCGGCGGAAATTTTTCAAGATCAGTGACATGCGCACAAATATATTGGCAGAATTTATTTTCGCCGCTGTTTTTTCTGCGGCGGAAAAAATTCCTGCCAATATGGTATCACCCCCGCCTTCACCCGCTGCCTCCGGCGGAAATTTTTCAAGATCAGTGACATGCGCACAAATATATTGGCAGAATTTATTTTCGGGCCTGTTTTCTCTGGCCCGGAAAAATTCCTGCCAATATATGACTAATCCGCATATTTAATCGAAACTTAACAGAAATTAACACAAAGTTAATACTCATTAACAACTTCGTAATCTAATCTTAAAAATACCGCTACTTTATCACTATACCTTTGCCGCCGGAAACAAGAAAGACAAAGCAGTGAGAAAACTGAAACTTATTCTGGCCATCGCAGCAGTTATTTTCAGCCAGATCCCGACCCTGAAAGCGGTCGAAGCACCGGAAAATGCCGGTGACATACTCAAAGGAACAGTAGTGGACGCGGAAACCGGAGAGCCCCTTATCGGCGCGGCAGTCCTTGTGAGCAACACCACGGAAGGCGTCATCACAGACCTTGACGGCAGTTTCATCATAAACCTCCTTCGGGACAACACTCCGTTTGAAGTCTCATATATAGGATACAAGGCAGTCCCGTTCTCGATAGTTACCGCAGGCGGCTCCATGAAACTCGATGTGAACGCAGAACATGCCGGGAGCATATCTCTGGCGGGCAATACTCTGACGATACACATGCTTCCGGACGGCGAAATGCTCCAGAACGCCATAGTGACCGGGCGCAAGACTCTCGAATCGCTCCAGGCGCTTCAGAACGAGAGAATCACCTCCGGCTTCGCCATAGAGAACATGGGAGCCAAGGAAATGAGCCTGAAAGGAATATCTAACGCACAGGAAAGCGTGGCGAAACTCTCCGGAATATCCATCGCCAGCGCCGGACAGCTGATAGTCCGCGGGCTTAGCGACAGGTACAGCACCACTACGCTTAACGGTCTGCCGATAGCATCGCCTAACCCGGACAACAAACTTATCCCGCTTGACATTTTCCCGGCCTCGACCATACAGAATATCACCGTCAGCAAGGTATATGAAGCCAGCTCGTATGCAGACTATTCAGGCGCGCACGTCGACATAAGCACGAAAGAAGGCAAGAGCGAAGATTTCTTCAATGTATCGTTCTCTACGGGAGGATACTTCCAGACTCTCGCAAACGATTTCTACAGGATGGACGGCAAAAGCCTGTTCCTGACGCAGCGCCTTGACCCTGAGGCTGAAAGCATAGCATACGGAGCCTTTCAGGATTACGTGAAGTCTAAAGACATCTTCGGCACGACTTTCCGCACCTTCAAGAGAAATCCGCTTCCGGACCTCGATGGCGGTGTAGGATTCGGAAAGAGTTTCCCTGTAGGGAACCAGACTCTCAGCTTAGTGGCTTCAGCCAGCATCAAAACCGGAGACGAAACCATGACAGATGCGTTTTACAGGACGTATGAAGCGAGTTCCGCAGGCAGCATGCAGAGTGATTACACATACGACAGCTATGGGCAGAAAATAGACATCGCCGCACTCGTGGATCTCGACTACACTCTGCGCCAGAGCGACAATATAGGCCTGACCGTCTTCTTCGCCAGAAACGCCAAGGATTCGCACCTCGACAGGCACGGCATCGACTACCAGGAATCCTATGACCTGATAGGAAGCAACCAGGTGACACATATATACACATTGCAGAATTACCAGCTGTCAGGTCATCACGAGGTAGCCGAATGGCTCATAGACTGGGGCGCTTCCTATACCATGTCCGCCAGCGACGAACCGGACAGACGTCAGGTGATGTACCGCCGCGGAGCCGATGACCGGTGGTATTTCTTCAAGCTGAACCAGCAGGAGACCCAGAGATATTTCGGAAAACTAAGCGAAAATGAACTCGTGGCCGACATCAAGGCGACATACAATATAAACGAACACAACAAGGTCCGTTTCGGCCTTTCGGCCAAAGACAAGGTCCGCAAGTTCCGCACTACCAGATTTTATTATGATGTCAGAAACATCAATGATCCGGTGACGGATTTCCACAATCCGGATGCATACCTGAACTTCGGCAATCTCCAGGACGGACTGATATCCGTGAACCGCAGCCAGTTCGACAGGGACCAGTACGATGCTTCCAACATCATCGGGGCCGGATTCATAGAGACTGATCTGAAATTCGGCGACAGATGGTATCTGAATGCGGGCCTGCGCATGGAAGCCAGCCGCCAGAGTGTCGATTACAACGATGACGTGGAGAATCTCACCAGAAATCTTGACGCTTTCGATTTCTTTCCGGCCATCAACGTAAAATATGATGTTACCTCCAACAGTATGCTGAGGCTTTCTCTTTCACGTACCATCACCAGACCGTCGTTCATAGAAATGGCCCCTTTCCTCTATCAGGAAAGTTTCGGGGGTGCGCAGATAAGAGGTAACGAGGAGCTCGAAAACGGATACAACTACAATTTCGACCTGAAATATGAACTCTTTTCGGAGAAAAACACAGACATGTTCGCGGTGACTGCATATTTCAAATACCTCGAAAGCCCTATCGAGAGGACGCAGAGACTCTCCGGCGGAGCTACCGAACATTCGTTCCAGAATGCCGACAACGGTATAGCCGCAGGTGTGGAAGTCGAGTTCCGCAAGGAAATAGTAAAGAATCTGGCTGTCAGCGCCAACGCTTCCTACATGTACACGAACGTGATACTTCCGGAAGGCGGCGTATATACGAACCAGCAGAGGTCGCTTCAGGGAGCATCGCCGTACCTCGCGAATGCCGATATCAGCTATACGCCCGAGTTCAGGAACGGTTCGAGCCTCAGTCTGGCCCTGCTTTACAATCTTCAGGGACCGAGAATCCATGCTGTCGGCATCATGGGGCTCGGAGACGTGAAGCAGATGCCTCTGAACACCCTCGATTTCGTAGCCACGTACAATATCGACAAGCATTTCTCGGTGAAAATGGCATTCAACAACATGTTGGACTCCACCATCAGGTTCAAGCAGGAAATCCCTAATGCAGGCAGGACCGTGGATGTCGAACAGTGGAGAATCGGCGCCGGCTTCGAAATAGGTATAAGTTATTCGCTCTGACATTGCGCGGAGCGCTTGAAGATAAAACGATAGAATAATATAAACCCAATTTTCAAAGTATGAAAACAGTTAAATTTTTCGTAGCAGCTGTCGCTGCAATGGGCATGGTGGCAGGTTTTTCATCATGCGAGAAGGAAGGATCCGATGGCAACAACGGCGAGGCAGTCGTTCTCGAAGGCGGAGAAATCAGCGGACGTTATTCAAACGACCTCACTCTTAAAAAAGGTGAATATACTCTGACCGGCAGCCTTCAGATGGAAGCTCCGGCTACACTTACCATCGAGCCGGGTACGACCATCACGTCAGCAGCCTCAGGAGCCAACATCATCTACATCCTTATCGAGCAGGGTGCGAAGATCATAGCCGAAGGTACCGAGTCTGAGCCTATCACACTGACGGCAGAAGAGAAGAAGGCAGGCGCGTGGGGCGGACTTCATATCTGCGGATATGCGCATACCAACGCTTCAGGCGAGACTACTTCTGAAATCGGAGGAGCCCTTTATGGCGGAAACAATGATTCAGACAATTCAGGCAGTCTCAAGTATGTACGTATCCAGTATTCAGGTCTTGCCCTGGATTCCGAGCATGAGGCCAACGGTCTGTCGCTTTACGGCGTGGGAAACGGCACCAAAATATCTTATGTCCAGATTCTCGACGGTTCCGATGACGGTATCGAGTTCTTCGGCGGTTCCGCCAATATCGACCACTGCATCGTGGAGAATTGCACCGACGACTCATTCGACTGGACAGAAGGCTGGAACGGTACCGCAGAGTATATCGTGGCTTACCAGTCAGTATCAGAGTGCGACTGCCTGATGGAGTGCGACAACAACGGCGACAACAACGAAGCTTCCCCGGTAGCTCACCCTACTGTCCGTTACGCTACATTCGTGGGCAACAACAGCGCTGACAATGCCAGAGGCCTCCGTTTCCGTGAAGGGACGTACGTTAATCTCGAATATGCTCTTGTGACAGGAAAGCCGAAGCCGATTACACTCGAGACCACCTATACCGACGCTTCGTTTGCTGACGGTAAATCGTCAATCAAAAACACTTACATTTCAGGCGAACTCGTGAATGAAGTGGTGAATGACCAGGATGAGAACATCGGCACATATTTCAACGCGGATTTCGTATCTGACGGTAATACTGCCGATTATGATTTCTCAAGTGTCTTTACAGACAATTTCATCGGCAAAGTCGGCCAGAGCGGAGCGGTAGCGGCTGATGACAACTGGACAGCCGGCTGGACACTGTAGTCCGCCTCTCATATAAGAAAGACCATATGTTTATTTCGTTGCTGCGGATTTAAATCCGCAGCAATTTTGTTATCTTTGTTTGATCCCCAGTTTGTAACTAAAATGGGAATGAGTATGAGCAATAAAGAGATAACGATCCGCAGTTCGGCGGCCGAATACCTGACTTTCGTAGCGGCTACGGGTGAAAATCCTTCCCGTGTGGAACTTCGGTATGAGGATGAAAACATTTGGCTGACCCAACGCATGATGGCGGAGCTGTATGGTGTGGATGTACGCACCATCAATGAGCATATCCGGAAGATTTACGCAGACAATGAATTGTCCGAGTCGGCAACTGTCCGGAATTTCCGGATAGTTCAAACCGAAGGCGGCCGTGAGGTCTGTCGCGATGTGAAACATTATAGTCTCCAGATGATTATCTCTGTTGGCTTCAAGGTCAATAACGAGCGTGCCGTACAGTTCCGCAAGTGGTCGAATGCGGTTGTCAAGGACTATACCATACAGGGATGGGTGATGGACGATGAGCGGCTGAAACGGGGTGGTACGCTGCTTACCAAAGACTATTTCGAGAAGCAGTTGGAGCGCATCCGTGAGATTCGTCTGTCGGAACGTCGTTTCTACCAGAAGATTACGGACATTTACGCCACGGCCGTCGATTACGATCCGACAGCAAAGGCTACCCTGCGCTTTTTCGCTGCGGTGCAGAACAAGATGCATTACAGCGTGCATGGGCACACGGCGGCGGAGTTGATCTATCAGCGTGCCGACGCCGACAAGGAACACATGGGACTGACGACATGGGAAGGTGCGCCGACGGGCAAAATTCACAAATACGATGTGACGGTTGCCAAAAACTACCTTACGGAGGAGGAGTTACAGACGCTTGGCCGCATTGTTTCGGCCTACCTCGATCTGGCGGAGATACAGGCCATGCGCCATATCCCCATGACGATGGAGGACTGGGAGAAACGGCTGAACGGCTTTTTGTCGCTGATGGATCGGGAGGTGCTTGCCAATGCCGGCCGCATCTCGGCGGAACTGGCCAAAGCCCATGCCGAGAGCGAATGGGAGAAATATCGCATTGTTCAGGATCGTCTCTATACGAGCGATTTCGACCGCTTCATGCAACTGGAGGAGCGTGCAGCCGACAAGGAGAATGAAGGTGATTTTTGATTATAACTGAATTATATATTGCAAACTTACGCTAATTTCAAGCTTTCCGGATTTTATCATTAGCCATGGAATTCATTTTCGTACTGACGGTGCTCGGCTTTGTGAGTCTGGCGATAATCTTGTCGCTGCTGATAGTTGCAGGTGTGGCTTCGGCGGCCGGCGTATCATTCCCGCTTAATGCCGCAAGTCCTAAATTTTCGATAAAAAGTTTCCGATACAGCAAAACTATTTTTAATTTTACAATCTGTCGAACAATTTCAAAAGGGTCGGGACATGACTGAATCGCAGAAGATTTCAAAAGTATTTTATACGGATTTCCGCTGCAAGCCTGATGAAGGGCCGGCATTCAAGCTGAAACGGCTGATAAAGGCTGCAGGAATCGGACAGATCGACCTGGACGGGAAGTTCGTGGCCATCAAGATGCATTTCGGAGAGCTGGGAAACATGACCTTCCTCCGGCCTAACTATGCCAAGGCTGTGGCTGATGTGGTGAAGGAATCGGGAGGGAAACCTTTTCTGACAGACTGCAATACGCTCTATCCCGGAAGCAGGAAAAATGCTCTGGAACATCTTTACTGTGCATGGGAAAACGGATTCACGCCATTGAGCGCAGGCTGTCCTGTCATCATAGCTGACGGTCTGAAAGGGACAGATGACATCGAAGTGCCCGTTGCCGGAGGCGAATATGTGAAAAATGCCAAGATCGGCCGTGCCATCATGGATGCCGATGTCTTCATTTCCCTGACCCATTTCAAGGGCCATGAAATGACGGGTTTCGGCGGTACGATAAAGAATATCGGTATGGGAAGCGGCTCCAGAGCCGGAAAAAAAGAACAGCATTGCAACGGCAAACCGGTGATTGACGAGGAGAAATGCCGAGGATGCAGGCAATGCATGAAAGAATGCGCGAATGACGGTCTTCATTTCGATGCCGGTCGCAGGAAAATGACTGTAGTGCAGGAGAACTGCGTAGGATGCGGACGCTGCATCGGCGCGTGCAACTTCGATGCTATCGACTTCGCCCAGGACGCCGCTGTCAAGGAACTGAATTGCCGTATGGCTGAATATACGAAAGCGGTGGTGGACGGCCGGCCGAATTTCCATATCTCCCTGATATGCGATGTGTCTCCGACATGCGACTGCCATTCCGGAAATGACACGCCAATCATTCCGGATGTGGGGATGTTCGCATCTTTCGACCCTCTGGCTCTCGATCAGGCTTGCGTGGATGCCTGTCTGAAACAGACTCCGCTCCCGGGCAGCCAGCTTACGGACGAGATGGCGAAGCCGGACTTCCACGATCATCATGATCATTTCGACAATACGAATCCGAATACCGAATACAAGACCTGTCTGGCTCATGCAGAAAAGATAGGTCTGGGCTCACGCAGATACGAGTTGGTCAAGGTAAAATAATTATGAAGACAAGAAGCGAAACATTCCAGTTCGGGGAGAAGCTCGAATGGCACGATGCAGGCAAAGGCTGCAGAAGACAGATTATGGGATATGACGGCCAGCTTATGGTCGTCAAGGTGCATTTCGAAAAGGGTGCCGTAGGCCAGCAGCACTCTCACTATCACAGTCAGGCCTCCTATGTGGTGTCCGGCAAATTCGAAGTGGACATAGAAGGACAGAAGTCGGTGGTCGGTCCCGGGGACGGCTATTATGTGGAGCCTGACCAGATGCATGGCTGCACCTGTCTTGAAGAAGGTATCCTTCTCGATGTCTTCTCGCCGCAAAGGACGGATTTTCTGAAATAGGATTCTAATTGCGAGGCCGGACGTCAGGCAGGAAGACGGCCACGATTCCGAGCAGCGGCAGGAGTGTGCTGATGTGGAAAATATACTCTATGCTGGTCTCGTCGGCAAGCCATCCGAAAAAAGCGGACCCGATGCCGCCCAGCCCGAACATCAGCCCGAAGAACATTCCCGAAATCATCCCGAGCTTGTCCGGCATCAAGTCCGTGGCGTACACCAATATCGCCGAGAAAGCAGATGCTATGACCAGTCCGCTCATCATTGCAGTGAAGATAGTCCAGCCCAGATTAAGGTATGGCATGGCCAGCGTAAACGGAGCGGCGCCGAGGATCGAGAACAGAATCACATATTTACGGCCGTAACGGTCTCCGAGAAAGCCTCCTGCCAGAGTCCCTGCCGCAAAAGCCGCCAGATAAGCGAAAAGACAGAGCTGTGAATTCTGGATGCTGACTCCGAATTTTTCGATGAGATAGAACGTGAAGTAGCTCGTCATGCAGGCATTGAAGAAATATTTCGAAAAAAGCATCAGTACCAATATGGCCAGCGCGAAATGTACGGTTTTCCGCGGAAGATTTGGCGTTCCTGCCCTCACTTTTTCCCTGTCCTCCTTTTTCTGTGCCAGCAGCAGGCTGTACCATGCCCCGATTCTTACCAGGATTATGGATGCGAGCATGGCTGCCAACGCCATCCAGCCCACGGCATGCTGACCATGCGGCAGGACTATGAGTGCCGCCAGCAACGGCCCTATGGCGCTGCCTCCGTTTCCTCCCACCTGGAATATCGATTGGGCCAGACTCTTTTTCCCTCCTGAAGCCAGCTGGACTACCCTTGAGGCTTCCGGGTGAAAGACAGCCGAACCGCAACCTATGACGGAAACAGCCAGCAGTATCGTCGCAAATCCGGGTGCGCAGGCCAGAATCACCAGTCCCGCCAGAGTGAAGCACATCCCGGCAGCCAGCGAATATGGCCTCGGGTGCCTGTCGGCGTACAGCCCCACAAATGGCTGGAATACAGAGGATACTAACTGATACACCAGCGTGATGATACCTATCTGGACGAAACTGAAGCCGAAATTTTCCTTCATCAGCGGATACATTGCGGGCACCACCGACTGGATCATGTCATTAAGCATGTGACAAAACCCCATCGTGAACAGCACCGCGAATGCCGTCCCGCGCCCCACCTTCGGGTGTCCCTTAATCCTCTCCACTATATTCATATTTCCTCTTTTCATTTTTATGTCGGCCTCCCGGCCAATATCTTCGTCTTCCTCCCGTCCATGTCCGGTATCCTCATGCTTCTGTCGGGCTTCCGGCCGCAAAAATACTCTTTTCTCAGAACTATTCATTAGCCATTCCCTGAAAAATCGCAATTTATGGCGATTGACGGGCGATGACATCCTCGGTACTTTTGCATCGGAAAATGAAAAATGCGGAAAATGAAGATAAAAAATGTATTTGCGGCTATTGGTATATGTGCGTTGATGTCAGGTAATCAGATGCTTGCGCAGCCTGAACCGGACGCAGTCTCCGGAGCCACGCTGCCGGTGCAGGATACATTGCCGTCAGGCAGGAACTTATCCGGAAAGAAAAGCTTTGCGGAACGCTTCACTATCGGAGGCTATGGCGAGGCTGTCATGACTTACAATATGTACAGCGACAACTTCGGTATCTATTCCGACCCCGACGAGTACAGGGATAGCAAGGGCCACGGACGTTTCGACATTCCGCATGCAGTCATCATGCTCGGCTATGACTTCGGGAAAGGATGGAAGCTCGGGATGGAGATCGAATTCGAACACGGAGGGGTCGAAGCTGCCGTGGAACGCGAAAACGAAGAAGCCGGTGAATTCGAAAAAGAAATAGAGCGCGGAGGGGAAGTCGCCCTAGAGCAGTTCTGGATAGAAAAATCATTCTTTCCGCAGCTGAATATCAGGGCTGGACACATCATAGTTCCGGTGGGCCTTACGAATACCAGTCATCTTCCAAACCAGTTCTTCACAGTTTACAGACCGGAAGGAGAGAATACCATCATTCCATGTACCTGGCATGAGACAGGAATCAGTCTCTGGGGGCAGGCAGGGGACTGGAGATATGAGGCCCTGATGGTCGCCGGCCTGAATTCCACGCTTTTTTCCACGGACGGTTGGGTGCATGACGGCTCGGCATCTCCATACGAATTCAAGCCTGGAAACCAGATCGCCGGAGCATTCAGAATCGACAACTATTCCGTCAAAGGGCTCCGCATGGGATTGAGCGGCTACATCGGGAACAGTTTCCACAACGACATCACCACGAACACGTCCGAGCAGTACAGAAAAGTCAAAGGCACCGTGATGATAGGCGCATTCGACTTCGAATACAACGATCATAACTTCATCGTCCGCGGAAGTGCTGACTACGGATATCTTACCGATATCGACTACATAAACAGGCGCAATTCCTCCCAGAACCACACGACATCCTCACCGTATGCACATTCTCTGGTCGGCAAAGCCGCAATGGCAGCCGGTGTAGAGGCAGGATATGACTTCTTCTCCCTCTCGGACAAACTCCGTGAAAAGGAACAGAAATTCTACCTTTTCGGAAGATACGAATATTATGATTCATATATTCCGGCAGAAGGAACGACTCCGAACGACTGGACGAACAAGCATCGTATAGCCTTTGGTATCAATTATTTTCCTATACCGGAAGTCGGAATCAAGGCCGAATACTCGCACCGTTTCCTGAAAACTCCGTATAACCCCGAACCTTCCGTCTCCGTCGGAATCGTCTGGGCGGCCTACTTCAACAAATAAAGAAAATTCATGAAAATAAAACAAATAGAACAATGAAAAAAGCACTTTATTCAGCTGCGGTTGCACTGGCAATGACCAGTATTGCAGCCTGCGATCAGAACGGCAGTGACCTCGATCCTGTCGGCGGTGACGACGCACGCTTCATGGCTATCGCCGACCGTTTCGTAAATCACACGGTCATCCCTACCTACACCAGCCTTTCGGACTGCACGGAGCAGCTGGTGAAAGATCTCGAAACCCTCAAGAAAAATGTGACACAGGAAAATATCGACAAGGCTTGCAAGACATTCCTGACCGCCAGAGCCTATTGGGAAAAGTCCGAAGCCTTCCTATGGGGAGCCGCCACTGACTTCGGAATCGACCCTCATATCGACACCTGGCCCCTGGATCTCACAGGACTGAAGGAAGCTCTGACGAACAAGGCCCAGATCAGCGGTCTCTCAGGTGAAGACGGCGATGTATATGCCGGGGAGAAACTCGGACCTACGCTTCTCGGCTTCCATGGGATCGAATACGTGCTTTTCTGGGAAGGAGAGCACAGGACGGCGGACTGGTTTGCCGAAGACAAAACCGACAACGGTGTCAAATGTTCGGATTACCTGACTTATGCCGTAGCGGTTGCTGGCGACCTGAGAAACAAATGCTGGCAGATGGAAATAGCCTGGGCTGGCGAGAGCCACAATCCTGACCGCTACGCAAAAGTGAACGACGAGCTCGAACTTCCTCTGACCATGACCGGAGGGGCCAGCTATGGAGAAAACCTTCTGAATGCCGGAAAGCCCGGAAGCTCCTGCACAAATGCAGTCGTGGCCATGCAGTGGATCATCGAAGGCTGCAACACCATAGCCGACGAGGTGGCATCGCAGAAAATCGGCATGGTCTATTCCGGGGCCGATCCGAACTATGTCGAGTCACCTTACAGCTACATGTCCATAGTGGATTTCGAGGACAATATGATAAGCATAGCGAATGTCTGGAACGGCGGTGTAGAAGGCGACTATGATTCGGTCAATTCCCTGAAAGCATACTTCAAGGAAACAAACCCCGACATCGAAAAAAGGATTTCCGATGCCATAGATAATTCTATCGCCAAAATCAAGGCCATCCCTGAACCGTTCATCAAAAATTACCGGAACGAGAACTGTGGAGCGGCCATAGAAGCCATTCAGGAACTCGATACGGCTCTCTCGACCGCTATCAATGAACTTGCAGAATAGTACGCTATGAAAATCAATTCATTTGTATTAATGACAGCCGCCGCAGCCATGACAATGCTTGCGGCCGGCTGCAATGATGACCCTATCGCTCCGGACGGCGGCGGTATCGCCGAAGTCCCCGACTGGGTCGAAGTGGAAACATATGCCGGCGGAGAACTTGGCACTACATTCAACGTTTCGGCTTCTGCATTCGAAGATCCGACGCCGGCCGTGGAAAACGCAGGTCTGGTCCAGGACTTCAAGCATGGCGAAATGATATTCGAGCACAATTTCGGCCCTACATCAGAGCCGTTCGACGGACTCGGACCTTTGTATCTGAGAACATCCTGCCTGATGTGCCATCCTGGCTACGGACATGGCAAGCGGACCGATTCCTACCGCTACGACGAGATGGGAAACGGCTATCTGCTCGTGCTTTATGACAAACAGACCGGAGCCTATCTGACATCCCTCACCGGAATGCCTCAGACTCAGGCCATAGCTCCGTTCAAAGCTCCGCTGGATGAAGAGAAAATACAGATAAACTGGCTCGATTACACTGACGAATGGGGAAATCGTTTCCCGGACGGAGAGACATACGGCCTCATCTATCCGGAAGTGACCATACCTGCGGACGCATATTATGTACCTGTTCAGGCCAGCAGAAACGGCCAGACCGTGGATCTGACAACGGACGAAGTCGGCATCCGCCTGGAGTCCACCATAGGTATCTATGGAAGCGGTCTGCTGGATGCCATACCTGACGAAGCCTTGAAAGCCCAGTACGCGGATTCGGAGGCATATTTCAAGGAGCAAGGACTTGATGCTTCGGAATATGTGAATCCTGCTTTCTTCAAGGACGGCGAGTGGGTTAAACAATACTCGAACACAGTCCAGGGAAACGGAGAGCAGCATCCATTCCGCTTCACATACGCCCTCAGTCGCGGCGCGCTTCAGGACGGCCCGGGGGCCAATGCCATCTGGAATATCACGAACGTGACCCGTTCAGACCGCAAATACCACTATATGACAGAGGCTTACGCCAATACCGCTTCGCAGGACCCTGATGTACAGGCAGGCTTCTATCATTTTATAGACACTTATTTCCCGGACTACAAGGACAAATGGAATACCGGAGATGTGAAAGAAGATATCTACAATTTCCTTATGTCCCGGGATCTTCCGGTGGAAATGTCTGATGAAGAATATACGAATCTGATGATATGGCACAGAGGGCTTGCTGTGCCAGCCGCCAGGAATCTGGATGACCCGAAGGTACAAAGAGGCCGTGAATTGTTCCGCCAGATAGGATGCGCCACATGTCACAGACCGTCCTGGACTACCGGGGAGGACAATTACAACGACCCTAACCTTTTCTTCACGGGAAATGAGCTTCCACGCTATCCGAACCAGACCATCTGGCCGTACAGCGACATGATGCAGCACAAACTCTATATGAAAAACGACATCAGGGGAGACTGGTGCAGGACCACTCCTCTGTGGGGCCGTGGATTATCGCTCGTATGTTCCGGACACCAGGACAGGCTGCATGACTGCAGGGCGAGGAATGTCATCGAGGCCATAATGTGGCATGGAGCTCAGGAAAGCCACGCACGTGCCTCCGTGGAGGAATTCCGGGAGCTTAGCAAGGATGACCGCGATGCCATAGTCGCATTCATTAATTCTATATGATACTGTGAATCTGTATGTTTGAAAAGATCTGCAAGTACCTTTCATTCGGCTCGATAGCCGTATTGGCCCTCTATATGGCCGCCATGACTGTCCTGGAAAAGTTTTCGGGTACTGAGGCGGCCATGCGGTGGGGCTATCATTCGGTTCCGTTCATCGTTCTTTGGGCAGTCACGGCAGTTTCCGGACTGGCATTTTACGTAATGAGGACCGAATGCAGGCAGCTCGCAACATCCGGAATCCATCTTGCATTTGTCTTTATATTGTCAGGCGCTCTGATTACCCGCATTGACGGGGTGCAGGGTGCCCTTCATCTGAGAGTCGGAGCCGGACCTGCCACGGAATTCATGACTGAGGACATGCAGACAGAGCCGTTACCGTTTTCTGTGTCTTTAGAAGATTTCGATATCGAATATTATCCCGGAACATATGCGCCGGTGGATTATGTCAGTAAACTTGAAATCAAGGACGGGGACAACGAAACGGAATTGACGGCTGCCATGAACAGGATCGCCAGATACCGAGGCTACAGATTCTATCAGTCCGGCTATGACGAAGACGGCTGCGGCTCTACGCTGTCTGTCAACTATGACCCTGTCGGCGTGCCTGTGACATACACAGGCTATGCGCTTCTTTTGCTGTCCATGGCCGGTTTTTTCTTTCAGAAGGACAGCCGTTTCAGAACCGTGCTCAAGCGGATCTCCCGGCAAACCGCGGCATCAGTGTTTTTTTTATGCTTCATGGCTGCGGCAGATGCCGGAGCTAAATCCGGACTCCCGGATGACAGGACAGCAGTGTCGCCGAAATGCCTGCCTGAAGAAACTGCAGACGAATACGGCCGGATGTACATTTACTACAACGACAGGATATGCCCTGTGCAAACCTTGGCCAGGGATTTTACAATGAAGCTTTACGGGAAGGCATCATATAAGGGCCTGACTCCAGAACAGGTGCTGACAGGATGGATATTCTTTCCGGACAGCTGGTCCGAAACGATGCCGCAGGATATCGGTACATCCGCCAAGGCTCTGAAAAAAGCCCGGGAAAAGCAGGAGACGGCGATGCTTGTATGCACAGGCGAAATTCTGAAAATATTCCCGATACGGGATGATGCAGGCTCCGTCAGATGGTATTCTTCTGTCGACAGGCTCCCTGCAGGGATGGAGCCGGACCAATGGCTTTTCGTCCGTAAGGTGATGAGCCTGGCAGGCGAATCCATTGTCGGAAAAGATTTTGCGGAGGCTGGAAATATATTCGCTAAAATCCGTGAGTATCAGGAAAAAACGGCTGAAGGTCTGCTTCCTGACAGTGCTCGTATTGCCGCGGAGCGGCTATACAATGTCATAGAACGGCCGAAGACAGTGTCGATGGTATGCATTGCCGCAGGCATGATATTATTTATCGTGTACTGTCTGTTTTCAGGATTCGGCAGACGCCTCCGATTAGCCGGGGCGGTATTGTCCGGAGCGGTTTTTCTGTATCTGACACTGGTAATGGGGCTGCGGTGGTATATTTCAGCCCATGTTCCGATGTCGGACGGATTTGAAGTGATGCTGCTTCTGTCCTGGCATACGATGATGCTTGGTACGCTGATACAGAGGAAGTTCCCTCTGATATTGCCTTTCGCTTTCCTGCTCGGGGGTTTCGCCCTTCTGGTGGCTTCTATAGGGGAGTCTGACCCGGCAATAGCTTATCTGATGCCGGTATTGTCTTCTCCGCTGCTGTCAGTCCATGTGATGACGATGATGATTTCATATACTTTGCTGGGGCTGGTGATGTTGAACGGAGTCATGGCTCTGGTGAAATACGGACGGTCACGGGCTCTTCTGACTGATGCAGCGGATATCTCACTGGCCGTTCTCTATCCTGCAGTCTTTTTTCTGGTGGCGGGTACGTTCCTCGGAGCTGTGTGGGCGAATGTGTCTTGGGGAAGGTATTGGGCCTGGGACCCTAAAGAAGTGTGGGCTCTGATCACGATTCTGGTGTATTCTTTCGCCCTTCACGGCCGGAGCCTGAAGGCCTTTTCGAATCCGCGATTTTTCCATTGGTTCTGCGTGCTGGCTTTCCTTTGTGTGCTGGTTACGTATTTCGGAGTGAATTATTTTCTTGGCGGTCTTCACAGTTATAGCTAAATTTGCGATTCCAAATCGAAACTTGAATGAATTTTTCCGGAATTATCATCGGGCTCTGCACATTCCTGATCATCGGAGTGTGCCATCCTCTGGTCATCAAGGCGGAGTATCATTTCGGGAAAGGCTGCTGGTGGCTTTTCCTTCTGGCAGGCATCGGCTTCGCCGCACTTTCTCTTTTCATTGACAGCATGGTATGGTCTACCATCTCAGGAGTGGCCGCTTTCTCTTCTTTCTGGTCCATTTTGGAGCTTTTCGAGCAGGAAAAGCGGGTGAAGAGAGGCTGGTTTCCGGCCAATCCCAAAAGAAAATCCGCAGCGAAACGGCAGAGATGAGAACCTGCAACTGCGCTGTACTGTAAATCGGATACTATCTTCTGTAAAAGATATACGCAGGTTTGCTGAAACTGTCTTAAATTTGCATCATGACAGGAACGGCGACAGGGAATCCGGCACGGCTTCCGGCCGGACTCCTGCCAATGCATATGATTGATTATAGGAGAATTTCACATGAAGACCATAACTAATCAGGAGTTCGGCGGAGAGAGGCCGCTTTTCGCATCCCACGACCTCCGTCTGGAAAATGTCATCATCAGGGAAGGCGAATCCGCCATCAAGGAATGCAGCAATATCGAGGCGGAGAACTGCCGTTTCGAAGGGAACTATCCTTTCTGGCATGTCCATGGCTTCACCATCAGGAACTGTTATTTCGCTGTCGGCGGCAGGTCGGCGCTCTGGTACTCAGACCATCTGAAAATGTCCGATACGGTGATAGATGCACCGAAAATGTTCCGCGAGATGCACGATATCGAACTGGAAAATGTCGTGATGAACGATGCCGACGAGATTTTCTGGAGATGCCATGACATCAGGGTGAAGAACCTGAAACTGCATGACGGGACTTATCCGTTCATGTTCAGCGAGAATATCCGTGTGGACGGACTGGAAAGCGACAGCAAATATGTGTTCCAGTATGTGAAGAACGTAGAGATACGAAATGCCCGGATTACCACGAAGGATGCTTTCTGGGAAGTGGAGAATGTCACAATATACGACTCCGAACTGAACGGCGAATATCTCGGATGGCATTCGAGAAATCTACGTCTGGTGAACTGCCATATCAGCGGGGAGCAGCCGCTCTGTTATGCGCATGACCTGATTCTGGAGAACTGTACTTTCGATCCGTCATGCGACAGGGCTTTCGAATACAGTACGGTGAAAGCAGACATCAGGGGAGCCGTCACGAATATCAAGAATCCGATGTCCGGCCATATCATCGCAGACAGCATAGGCTCCGTGACCATCGACGGAAACATCAAGGCTCCGGCAGACTGCCGAATCGAAGTCCGCAAATAAGAACAATATATGCAATACGATTTCGACGAGATTGTCCCGCGGAGAGGGACAAATTCATATAAATGGGACAATGCTCCGGAAGGCGTGCTTCCTCTCTGGGTGGCTGACATGGATTTCAGGACGGCGAAGCCTGTGACGGAAGCCCTGCAGAAAAGGGTGGCTCATGGAATTTTCGGCTATACGAAAGTCCCTCAGGAATATTATGACGCCGTCATCGGATGGTTCGGCCGCCGCCATGACTTCCGCATCGAAAAGGACTGGATAATATACACTTCCGGCGTAGTTCCGGCTATCTCGGCCATCTTGAAGGCGATGACTGTGCCCGGCGACAAGGTCCTGCTCCTGACACCTGTCTACAACTGTTTCTATTCCTCCATCAGAAACAACGGATGCGAGACAGTATCCTGCCCTCTGATACGCACCGGCGACACATACGCTATAGATTTCGACGACTTCGAGGCGAAGGCTTCAGATCCGCTGGTGAAAGTCTTCATACTCTGCAGTCCGCACAATCCGTCCGGACGAGTATGGACGCGCGAAGAACTGGTCAGAATGGGCGAGATCTGCAGAAGGCATGGAGTTTTCGTCATTTCCGACGAGATTCATTGCGAACTTGTATATCCCGGCCTCAAGCACATCCCGTTCGCTTCGCTTTCAGAAGATTTCCTCATGAATTCCGCCACCTGTGTTTCCCCGAGCAAGGCATTCAATATAGCCGGACTTCAGATAGCTGACATCATTGCGGCGGATGCCGCAATAAGGGCAAGGATCGACAAGGCGATAAACATAAATGAAGTGTGCGATGTGAATCCTTTCGGTGTCATAGCCACTATAGCCGCCTATAACGAAGGCGAAGAATGGTTAGAGCAGCTTTTAGTCTATCTGAAGGGGAACTATGATTTCATGCTGGAGTTCTGCAGAAAGAATCTGCCGGAATTTCCGGTGGCCAGACTGGAAGGCACTTATCTGGCATGGATGGACTGCCGGGCACTGGGAAAGACATCCGAAGACCTCGAAAAGGACCTTATGGAAAAGGCCGGGATATGGCTGAATGCAGGTTCCATGTACGGGCCGGAAGGCGAGGGATACCAACGCTGGAATCTGGCATGTCCGCGCGCACGTCTGGCAGAGGCTCTGGAAAGATTCCGCAGCTACGTCCTCGGAAAACCTCTTATCTGTTCTCCGGTCCGGTCTTGACTGGTTCGACATGGATGCTGATGAAAGCCCCGCTTCCGAGTAGTCCTTTCAGCTTTGTCTCCAGTTCGCGCGTGACGGCGTGAGACTGTTCCACTGTCATCTTCCCGTCCATCCGCACATGCACGTCAACGGCGCAGTTGTTCCCTATCCGTCTGGTTCTCAAGTTGTGAGGGCTGCTGACTTCGGGGAGGGACAGCAATATGTCCGTGATCTGCCTTTCCGTCTCGTCAGGCAATGAAGCCTCTATCAGTTCGTCGATGCAAGGCTTGAACAGCTTGTATGCCACCTTGATAATGAAAAAGCTCACCACCACTGCCGCCGCCGGATCCAGCACTCTCCAGTTTTCTCCCAGAAGGATGGCTCCGCCAATGCCTGCAGCCGTCCCTATCGAAGAGAGAGCGTCGCTTCTGTGATGCCAGGCATTCGCTACCACGGACTTCGAGTTCACTTTTTCCCCGGCTATCCTTGTGTACTGGTACAATGCCTCTTTCGATACGATAGAAATCAATGCCGCCCACAATGCTATCATGCCCGGCTCTTCCAATGCCTGCCCGTGAAGGAAGCCCCATATCGACTTCGCCCCGTTCCAGAATATGCCGGCTCCGACGAAAAACAGCACAAGTCCTATGATAGCTGTCGCCAATGTCTCATATTTCCCGTGTCCGAAATCGTGGTCCTTGTCCTGCGGCTTGTTTGCTATCTTTACGAAGATGATCACGATGATATCGGTGATGAAATCCGACAGAGAATGTACGGCATCGGCTATCATCGCCGCACTCTGCCCGACGATGCCTGCCGCGAACTTGAAAACTAAAAGCAGCAGATTCGTTATGCTCCCTATGATTGTGACCCGGAAAATCTTTCTTTCCCTGGCCCCCGGATCTATTTCTTTCATTGCATTGTCATCCAAACGGACAGCAAATATAATATTTTCCGGAATATGATGTCGCATAACCGTTCCGTACTGGACGCTTCCGCGTTTTTCTTTCTTGTTTCCACCGGATAGATTTTCTAAATTTGTCAGAAATGCTGTTAAATCGAGATTCATATGAAGAAAAGTGCAGACAAGGGTTTATTGAAGGCATTGCCGGCGGCTGTGGCGGCAACCGTGCCTGGAATGTTGTATGCAGAAGCTCCGTCGGATGCCTCCAGGCGTGCCGGCGACAGGCCGAATATCATTTATATCATGACGGACCAGCAGTGCGCCGATGCGATGAGCTGTGCCGGGAACATGGATGTTTCCACGCCGAATATGGACAGGCTGGCAGATCACGGCATCAGATTCACGAATGCATACTGCGCCATGCCTCTGAGCGGTCCTGCGAGAGGGGCGATGTTTACAGGATATATGCCGAGCGAGACCGGAATCATCGAAAACGATATCCCTATTCCGGATTCTTTGCAGAACCGGACTCTCGGCACATTGGTGGGCGAGGCCGGATATGACTGCGCATATGCCGGCAAATGGCATGTCCCGACAGTCGACCTGCCATCGGAATTCGCTTTCGGGTTCAGAAACCTGCACCCGCACAACGATATCGGTCTGGCCGAAGCCTGCATAGATTATCTGCGGGAGGAGCATGACCGTCCGTTCTTCCTGGTGGCCTCATATATCAATCCTCACAATATCTGCGAGTTCGCCAGAAACCAGAATACTCCGCTCGCGCATATTCCGGATTTCACTCTGGAAGATTGCCCGGCGTTGCCGGCCAATTACGCGGTGAATCCGTACGATGCTTCAGTCCTGCAGTTCGAAAAGCGGCAGAGCTATGCCTTGTATCCGTCGCAGGATTTCCGTCCTGATGACTGGAGACGCTACCGCTATGCGTATTACAGGTTGGTAGAGGCTGTGGATGCAGAGATCGGAAAGATAGTGGATGAAATAGACAGGCAGGATTTGTGGGAGAATACGGTGATCATCTTCACAAGCGACCATGGAGACGGCTGCGGCGCGCATCAGTGGAACCAGAAGACAGTCCTTTATGAGGAGGTGGCGAATATACCATTCATAGTGTGTCTTCCGGGCGGTAGAAATGCCGGCAAAGTGCTTCCCCAGCTTGTGAACAACGGAGTGGATCTCATGCCTACAATATGTGACTGGGCAGGCGCTGAAGTGCCGGAGGGAAGATCCGGCCTCAGTATCAGGGATGTGGCTGAAGCAGGCGATCCTGCGCTTCATTTGCGTGACTATGTCGTGACCGAAACGAATTTCAATCAGACAGCAGGCACTCTCGGCTGGATGGTCCGCACACCCAAGTACAAATATGTCCTTTATGACAAAGGCCAGTATCGTGAACAGCTCTACGACATGGAGACGGACAGGGGCGAGATGGTGAATCTGGCAGTGGATGCGCGCTATGCTGACATCGTGAAAGAACACCGCGCCATGCTCCGCGAGTGGATGGAAACCCACCCGGGACCCGGCCGCGCCCGCCATTTCCGCTTCATCCCGGAATAAACGCCCCACGGACAGGATTCTGTTTTTCACCACATCCTGCTGACGCACAAAAATAAATTGAACCGTATATTTTCAGGATTTTCCATCGAAAATATACGGTTCAATAGTTATGCACCTGTATCAGGATCAGGCTATTTTTCAGCCTCGTCCTTGATCACGGCCTGCGCCGCAGCGAGGCGGGCGATAGGAACGCGGAACGGTGAACATGAAACGTAGTTCAGCCCTATCTTGTAGCAGAACTCTACTGACGCAGGGTCTCCTCCGTGCTCGCCGCAGATACCGCATTTCAGTTCAGGGCGTGATTCACGGCCGGATTTTACCGCATAGTCTATGAGCTTGCCGACAGCCTTGGTGTCCAGAGTCTGGA
Organism: uncultured Bacteroidales bacterium; assembly: GCA_944323845.1. Taxonomy (GTDB): domain Bacteria; phylum Bacteroidota; class Bacteroidia; order Bacteroidales; family UBA932; genus Cryptobacteroides. Next base: position 63,697 of record CALUUA010000007.1, on the reverse strand, counting down.
ACGGATCGCTGTCCAGAATCTTGTTCCCGAGATAGTCGCCCATGAAAGTCCCGATGTCATCTCTGGAGAATCCGAAGGTCATCTGGGTCAGGTCATTGGTGCCGAAAGAGAAGAATTCGGCTGTTTTCGCCATCCTGTCAGCAGTCAGGGCTGCGCGAGGAATCTCGATCATGGTGCCGAACTTGTAGTCGATGTGCTGGTTGGTGGCGGCCTCTACTTCAGCCTTCACTTTTACGCATATCGCCTTCTGGAACTTCAGTTCCCTCTGCGACACGGTGACAGGAATCATGATTTCAGGCATAGGATGGAGACCTTCCTCCTGAAGTTCCGCAGCCGCAGTGAAGATGGCCCTGAACTGGGTTTCCGAAATCATCGGATATGTCACATGAAGACGGACGCCCCTGTGTCCCATCATCGGATTCACCTCATGGAGGGATTCGCCTCTCTTCTCGATTTCGCCTTCGCTGATTCCCAGTTCCTGTGCCAGTTCTTCTTTCTTGTCCTTGCTCTGAGGCACGAACTCATGAAGAGGCGGGTCGAGCAGACGGAATGTCACAGGCTTGCCGTCCATGACCTTCATCGTACCCTTTACCGAAGCCTTGATGTACGGCTCGAGTTCATCTAAGGCAGCCCTTCTCTCATCGTCTGTCTTGGAGAGAATCATCTTGCGGAGCTTGGCCAGAGGAGTTTCGGCATTTTTGCCGTAGAACATATGTTCGATGCGGAAAAGACCGATTCCTTCCGCACCGAAACTGAGAGCCCTCTGTGCATCTTCAGGAGTGTCGGCATTCGTCCTGACACCGAGCTTGCGGTACTTGTCCACGATGTTCATGAACTTGATGAAACGAGGGTTCTCGGAAGCGTCCATGGTATCGATCTCGCTTGCATATACGAGACCTTTCGCCCCGTTCAGGCTGACTATGTCTCCCTCGTGTATTTCCACGCCTCCTTTGAATTTGGCTACTTTCTTTTCCAGATCAATATGCATGCTTTCGCAGCCTACGATGCAGCATTTGCCCCAGCCGCGGGCCACGAGAGCCGCATGCGAAGTCATTCCGCCTCTCTGAGTGAGGATACCTGCGGCAGCGCGCATTCCCTCTACATCTTCCGGCGATGTCTCTTCACGGATCAGGATGGTCTTTATGCCCTGTGCATTGGCCTGCATGGCGGCCTCGGAAGTGAATACGGCTTTTCCTACAGCTCCGCCCGGGCTGGCAGGCAGTCCGTTGGCTATCACATCGGCTTTCTTCTCGGAAGCGGAATCGAGGATAGGGTGGAGGATTTCATCGAGCTGGGCCGGCGAAACCCTCATGACGGCTGTCTTTTCATCAATCATTCCTTCATCCAGCATGTCCATGGCCATGTTCAGCGCGGCCAGACCTGTCCTCTTTCCGATACGGCACTGAAGCATCCACAGTTTGCCGTCCTGAATGGTGAATTCTATGTCCTGCATGTCGCGGAAATGATTCTCAAGGTGTACCCTGATCGCGTCGAGTTCCTTGTAGACTTCCGGCATGGCCTTTTCGAGGGATTCGAGTTTCTCGTTGTGCGGGTTCTTGGTGGCTTCGTTCAGAGGATTAGGCGTGCGGATACCTGCCACGACATCCTCTCCCTGTGCATTGATAAGCCATTCTCCGTAGAATTTGTTGTCGCCGTTTGCCGGATTCCTGGAGAATGCCACGCCTGTAGCTGAAGTATTGCCCATGTTTCCGAATACCATGGACTGTACGTTTACGGCTGTTCCCCAGTCATCAGGAATTTTCTCTATCTTCCTGTACGCGATGGCGCGTTTTCCGTTCCATGACTTGAACACGCCTCCGATACTTCCCCAGAGCTGCTCTTCTGCGGAATCAGGGAACTCGACCCCGAGCACTTCCTTGATTTTCATCTTGAATTTGCCGCAGAGTTCCTTCAGTTCGTCGGCAGTGATATCGGTGTCCGACTTGTAGCCCTTGGCCTTTTTCAGCTCTTCCATCATCCTGTCGAGCTGCTGGCGGATACCCTGTCCGTCTTCCGGCTCTATGCCTTCGGCCTTTTCCATCACGACATCGGAATACATCATGATGAGACGGCGGTATGCATCATATACGAAACGCGGGTTCGCTGTCTTTTTGATCATCCCCGGAATAGTCGCAGAGCAGAGTCCTATGTTCAGGATGGTATCCATCATTCCCGGCATCGAACTGCGGGCTCCTGACCGGCAACTTACCAGAAGAGGATTGTCCTTGTCGCCGAATTTCATTCCCATGATCTTTTCAGTGGCTCTCATGGCTTCCTTTACCTCGGCTTTCAGGGCTTCGGTGTACCCGCCTCCGAGCTCGTAATATTCGGCGCAGCACTCTGTCGTGATGGTGAAACCTGCCGGCACCGGAATGTTCAGCCTGCACATTTCCGCCAGATTGGCACCCTTGCCACCGAGCAGATTGCGCATACTCCCGTCACCTTCAGCAGTCTTGCCTCCGAAACGGTAGACTCTTTTCTTGTTATCTTCCATAAGAAAAAATTAAATATTAGAATTAGTTTTAACGATTTTCAATATGATAATCCGCCCTTTTCGCGGGGAGTGCGAAAATAATATAAATTTTCCATATCTACAACAGCCTGCTGGCGATTTCCGATAGTTCGCTTCTTTCCCCTTTCGTCAGGTTCACATGTTCGAACAGAGGCTGCCCAGCCATTTTTTCGCCAAGATGCGTCAATCCGTTCGAGTACATGTCCAGATAAGGCTGGTCTATCTGGAAAATATCCCCTGTAAACACTATTTTCGTGTCTTCCCCTGCCCGTGTGATTATGGTCTTGATTTCGTGCGGCGTGAGGTTCTGCGCCTCGTCCACTATGAAGAAAACCCTGCCCAGACTCCGGCCCCTGATATAGGCCAGCGGCGAAATCAGCAGTTTCTCGTCCTTAAGCATCTCGTCTATTTTCATGGCCTGCTTGCTGCCCGGCTTGAAACAGTGGCGGATGACGTTCAGGTTGTCCATCAACGGCTGGACGAAAGGCCCCATCTTGGTCTTCTGGTCTCCCGGGAGGAAGCCTATCTCCTGATTTCCCAGGATGACAGTAGGTCTGGAAAGGATTATCTGGCTGAAATCCCTTTCCTGTTCGAGTGCCGCCGCCAGTGCCAGCAATGTCTTTCCGGTGCCGGCTCCGCCGGTCAATGACACCAGCTTGATTTCAGGATTCAGACAGGCGTCGAGGGCGAATTTCTGTTCGTCATTACGCGGGGAAATGCCATAGGCTTGTCTGGACTTCACCAAAACGATTTTCCTGCTTCCGCTGTCATAACGCGCGCATATGTTGACCGTCTGTCCGTTCCTTTCCGTCCTGAACTTGTACAGCTGGTTCGGTGCAGGCTTCTCTTTCGAGACTTTCTCGTAAGGCATGCTTCCCTGTCCGTAAGCCAGACCCTGTATGGCATTCCAGTCCGGATCTCCGACTATCACCACTTCGTTCTTCGTATATTCCACTTTAGACTCCTCAATCCTGTCGGTCAGATAGTCCTGGGCCTCCATTCCCACAGCCTTGGATTTCATCCTCAGGTTTATGTCCTTGGTCACCAGTGCCACGAACCTTCCGGGATTGTGTTCCTTTACCCAGATGGCTGTGGCCAATATCCTGTGATCCTGGGTGTCATCCTGAAAGCAGCCCTTCAGGGCATCCGGAAACGGATGATTGAGTTCCACCTTGATCTTGCCGAGCCGCTTTCCGATGGGTACGCCCTCATTCCCGAACAGATTGTCTCCGATGAGTTTGTCCAACTCGCGCATGAAGCCTCTGGCATTGAAACTCAGGTTGTCATTGCCTTTCTTGAATTTGTCGAGCTCTTCCAGAACCGCCATCGGGATGACGATGTCATTGTCCTGAAACTTTCTGATAGCCATGAAGTCGTGCAGGATGATATTCGTATCCAGTACGAAAATCTTCGGTTTTCTCGGCCTGCCCCCGTCAGTGTCTGAATTTTTTTCCATATACTTAACGTTAATGCCGTCCGGAAGGATTTCCTGTCTCCGCGGCAGCTGTCTGTCATCCGATTGCCCGACGGATTTCAGGCATCCTGATCATCCTCGGGTATGTTCCCCTGCAGCAGGGAGGCCAGAATGTCCGAAACGCCTTTCCTGCCATGGATGAACTGCAGTTTTTCTTCAGTCCCCGGATGTCCCAGAGGGTAGTACGCTATGTCCTGAAGCAGCATTTGGGAATCCACATAATCATAGTCGGCATCATTGATCTGGATCAGGACTCCCGGCACTTCGGAAAAAAGCACCCTCATGACATCGTATTCGCCGGTGGCCCGTTCGATACCGCTGATGTCGGCCTTCATTCCGTGCCCTCCGCACAGTCTCGCGACGGCTGCCGCCAGACCTCCGCTCCCTACAGCCGTTCCGGCCATTATCACACCGTCTTCCACCAGCTCCCTCACCACTTCGAAACAGTCTATGAAATAGTCCGGGTCGAGAATTTCCGGAGCCTTGTCCCCGTTGCTTCCTGCCGTTTTTTCCAGCAGGGAATTTCCCAGCCGGAATTCGCAGGTGTCAAACGGGATATATATCAGCCATGATGCAGGATCTTCTGAAATCACGGAGCCGCATTTGTTTTCGTCCGATATCCAGCAATATTTCATCTGCTTGTCGTCCTTGTCATTGAAGAAGTCGTATTCGTCATCTGCGGTCCCGTCCTCCGTCTTTCCTGCCGATACCGTGAATCTTGCTTCGGAGCCGTCCTGACTTTTCCCGAAAGAATAGCTTCCGAGTCTGATTCCCAGATCGAAAAGGTACCTGCTTGCCGCTTCCGCCGAAAAATAGAATGCCGCCATATTTCCCAGAGGCGCACAGTCCCATAACCATGATGCATCGACCCTGAGGTCTTCAAGCGTGAAATGACCTTTCTTCCACAGAGTACCGATGATTGCCGATGCTATCTGCCTTCTGGTATGCGACCCAGGGGCTGCAGTCGGGGAAACGCAGACCTTGCTTCCGGTCTTCATGATGCTCTCGAGCCAGTACATTATTTTTCCGGTATCGTAAACGGTTTTCCCCGGAACCTGCTCCACGATTTCATCCACGATGCTGTCAAAGTCCGTTGCCGGATTCCCGTCTTTCCTGTCATTTGCATCCAGACAGTCGTCAAGCATCTGTGCCGGAGTGTAGTCCATCTTCACTCCATCAATGATATACGGTGAAAACAAGGCTGATACTGAATGTCCCATAAAAGCGGAATTTTTGCTAAAGTTACGAAAAACAGAATTATTTTTGCATATTTTCAGAAGAATTAAAACAGTATTTCGACATGGAATATTCGGATGCGGCATACGCTGCAATGATGGAAGGATTATTCACCAGATTTCCCTCATTCCAGAAGGTGGGAAACGGGGCGTACAAGCCGGGAATAGACCGGATGCTCTTTTTTGACCAGCTCTCAGGACATCCGCACAGGAAATATGCTTCGGTACATGTCGCCGGGACGAACGGCAAGGGTTCCGTATCCAATATCCTCGCTTCCGTACTGGCAGCCTCTGGACTCAGGACAGGCCTTTACACATCGCCGCATATCCATGATTTCCGTGAAAGGATGAGGATTCTCGACGGCAGGGCAGGAGCCGGGGCACCGGAATACATTACGGAAAAGGAAGTATGGGATTACGTGCGCAAATGGGAGAGCACTTTCGACCATCTGGATCTTTCGTTTTTCGAAATCACCACCATGATGGCCTTCGACTGGTTCGCTGCCGAAGAAGTGGACGTGGCCGTGATCGAGACAGGACTTGGCGGGAGGTTCGACAGCACGAACATCATTTCTCCTGTACTGTCCGTCATCACCAACATCGGGCTGGACCACTGCGACATGCTCGGCGGCACGCTCCCTGAAATCGCCTTCGAGAAAGCCGGCATCATCAAGCCTTCGACGCCTGCGGTAGTGGGGGAATCCTCTCCCGAAACCGATCCCGTGTTCGAACGCAAAGTACTGTATTCGAATCTTCCGGAACCTGAATACATGGGCGACAGGCAGAAAATCATGTCCCTTCTGACATTTGCCGACAAGACAGAGCCGTCTCTATGGCCATTGAGCGATACCATTCTGGAGAAAATGGACCTGCAGGGGAGCTACCAGCCCAAGAACCTGAGGACAGTGCTTGCCTCCATCGATGTCCTGACTTCGGATGACTTCACTGCCGCGCATCCGTTATTCTCGGAACTGTCTCAGATTTGCCGACAGGTCAGCGACACCGGTAATGATGGCCATACGGCCAATGCCGTCATCCAGGCCATCGTACACGCCGCGGCGAGAATGGATTTCCACGGCCGATGGGAAAAAATCTGTTCCGACCCTCTGATGATAGCCGACATAGGCCATAATGCGCACGGATTGAAATACAATTTTTCGCAGCTCCGCCAATATCTGGAGAGCGGAGTATGCACGGATCTCATAATCGTTTACGGTGCGGCGGCCGACAAGGATGTCGATGCCGTCTTCCCTCTGATGCCGGCAGAGGCCATGTATATCTTCACCAATGCTTCGGGCAGGAGAGCCATGCCGGCGGATGCCCTGCTGGAACGGTATTTGACATTCTGTTCGGCGGCCGGAAGGAAACCTTCCCCTTCCGTGGCTTCCGGAAGTGTGGCAGAAGCTGTCAGGACAGCCTGCGGTATGGCGCAGGATCTGAAGCGGAAGAATCCGGATGCAAGACCGCTCGTCTACATAGGAGGCAGCACGTATGTAGTCTCCGAAATACCTCGATGATCCCTTCTGAATCCACGGTCTGCAGCGGGCGGGCAATATGAGATGTAAGACATTAAATGACAGAGTTATGAATATCGCCGGAAATGGAATGAAATCAGTCGTTGCGACTGCGGTTTTTCTGTTGGCGGCCGCCGGGCTGTCAGCCAGAGGCCTGAAGACGGATGCTGACGGGCATGTCCTGGTCAGGGAATGGAAGGAATATTCCGAAGCAGTCAGGAAGGATCTTCCGCAGTCGGGGGCGGAAGTTCTGGAGGAAATCATGGACAAGGCCGAAGACCGGCGGCTGACATGGGATTTTTACGATGCCATCCGGAAATATTACGGTACGGTCGCTTCATATGATTGGAAAAAGGCTGGTGCGGCGGTCGAAACGTTGAAAGAGAGGATTGCCGGGTACGGCAGTCCTGTCATGATATGGAACTTCGCCGATGTCTGGCCTTTCTATACGGACAGGGAGGATATCGGCAGTATTGCAGCGATGAAAGAGCTGCAGCGGGAAAAGAACAGCCGTTTTTATTCGGCAGACAGGTTTATAGGAAACGGCCGTGTTCCTGATGAGATAGTCGGCAATATCGGAAATGATTACGAATATCTTCTCTGGTCTGCGCTTATGTACGGGTATGGCCGGAAGCCCGGAGGAGCCGGAAAGGATTCTGCCGATGTTTTCACGGCTGCGGCTGATGTTCTGGAGAGTCATCTCGGCGGGCGTTATCCGGAATCTGCATATCTGGAATTTATCAGGGCCATGCGTATTCCCGACGGCACTTCCGGGATGAAGAAGTCGGCTCTGAAGGATTTCATCGCCAGATATCATGACAGGAGTGTCCGGCTTTTTGCTGAGCAGGAACTCATAAGGATGGAGTTCGACAGTCTGACTGTTTCGGGGAATGCAGTGTCCGGGGATTATTCGGCGTTGAGGGAAAAGTGCGTGGGATTCGACAAGGCCAGGAAGGCTGAAAAGGGAAGCGAGGCTGAACTCGTAAAGGATTGCACGTACCCGGTGGAACTGGTCAGACAGCTTGACTACAGGAGACTGAAGGCGGAAATCGTCGCGAATACCGATACCCTGCGCATGATTTTGCAGAATATAGGGGAAGTGGAGGTAAGGATACTTTCTGAAGACAGTACCGAAGTTTTGGTGCAGACTTCGGAAAACATGGAGAAGAGCTATTATGTCCCGGATACCTTGTGTCTGGTCCTGCCTGAAATGGACGACGGGAGATATCGGGTGACATGCAGGGAAGGAGATGTCGCGGTTTCATTCAATTACGACAGGCATACATTGTCCATGGCATGGCAAGAGCAGGAAGGCGGCTATGCCGTTTATTTGGCTGATTTCATGACGGGAAGGCCGGTGGAAAAGGCCGATGTCTCCATATTCTGCAGGGACAGTCTCGTCAGGACGATTCCGGACATGGACTTCGACGGCTTCACTCTTCTGGATATGGATTTTCCGGAGGATGCCGGATATTATGTCATACAGTGCAGTCATGTCGATGCGGACGGAATATGCCGTAAGACAGAAAAGGAATATATCCGGATGTACCGTCCGGCAGCAACCTATACGACAGACAGCTTGTCTGCCGCAATATTCAAGAACATGGCAGCCTTCCATCCTGGAGATACGTTGAGGTTCAAGGCCGTCCTTTTCGAAAGGTCCCGGGAGCGGGCTTCAGGATGTCAAGACACAGGCTGGCGGGTATGGCGCGGCAGTGAGCCGGTGATCGCCGAACTGATAGACCCGTCACGGGAGGTCGTAGCCTCAGATACGTTGGCTGTAAACGATTTCGGCTCAGTTTCCGGATGGTTCAGGCTGCCGGAAGACAGGCTGAACGGATGGTTTACTTTGAGCATAAGATCTGCGGGAAGAATCCTTGCGAGCGATGCTGTGACTGTGGACGAGTTCGTACTCCCTACATTCACGGTGACTTTCTCTCCGACGGACGAAATTCTGCTGCCGGGCGATTCTGTCGAGGTGAAAGGCCGGCTGGAAAGCTATGCCGGAGTATCTCTTGCAGCTGCCAGAGTCACTTACAGTGTCGGTCTGTGGAATGAAATGATTGATTCAGGGGAACTGGCAGTCGGACCGGACGGCGGTTTTTCCATATCTTTCAAGGCCGGAGAGCACGAAGACGGCAGGACATACTCATATTATAATATTTCCGTGAAAGTGACGGATGCGACAGGAGAGACGCATGAATTTCACGAAGGGGTGGCCGTACAGGACTTTTCGATGGGCGTAAGGCTGGAAAACGATGCGGAAGCCTTCATGGCAAGGCCTGACGGCTGGGAGATGGATGCCGAAGCCGATTCGGCCGATTTCTATTCGGTAAAGGCTTTGGACGGAGATTTCGCCGTCTTGTCTTTCTACCTGAAGAATGCCGGTTACGAGGATGTGCCGGGCGAGAAAGTGACATACAGCGTCTACAGTCACGGCGACATGGTGTATTCCGGTGAGGCCTTGACGGGGGAGAAGGTCTGGGTGGATTTGTCTTCATGGCCGTCAGGCCTGTTCAGGGTAAAGGCAGTGGCCGAAGCCCGCGGCAGGCAAAAGACCTGCGTATGCGATCTGGTCAAGACTTCGGAAACCGACACGTCTCTGGACGGCACTTTTCTGGGCTTTGTCAGAATACTGGATTCGGATGACATCAGGCTGCAATTCGGCGCATCTTCAGGCCCTGTCTGGGCAGTTATACAGCTGTTCGGAAACAGGAATGCCTGCCTGATGTCCGATATCCTGCATCTGGAAGGCGGACGGAATCAGGACGGCTCGCTTGAACTTCTGTCATATGAATACAAGGATGAATATCCTGACATCACGCTGATGAAGATTATCTGGTTCAGGGACGGGAATGCATACAGTTACGAACATGAGTTCAGACGGAATGCATCGGATCTGATGCTGCCTTTGGCTTTCTCCTCCTTCACTGACAAGTCGCGTCCCGGGGTGGAATGCCGCTACGAAATCCGGACCCTTCCGGGAGTGGAATGTGCCGTTTCTGTCTTCGATGTCACTGTTGATGCAGTCAGGCCAAACATTTGGAGCAGGTTCGAGCCGTATTCCGGTATTCCTGTAGTGTACGGCTCGTATTCTGCCGGCAGCAAACGGGGCGGAGGCAGGTCTCCGGGAGCCGGCAAATATCCTTATTCCGGAGAATCGGAAGCGATTCCGTTCCAGTTGGCCGGGGCTGTACCTCGCCTGTCTGTATCCTCCACGGCGGAAAACGCTTCCGATGCCGCGGACATGGGTATCAGGAACGCTCTTATGACCAAGTCATCTTCAGGCGCCGGGGCGTCCGTGCAGACAGTATCAGTGCGCGATGATTTTTCAGAGACACTGGCATTCTATCCATTCCTGCGCTCGGACGAAGAGGGCCGGATTCCGTTCGGATTCATGGCCGGAGACAAGCTTTCCACATATTACGTGTCAGTCTTCGCCCACGACAAGTCGATGAAGAACAATGTCCTGCTCAGGGAGATGATGATTGCCCTTCCGGTGACGGTTTCCGTTTCCGAACCGGCATATCTCTACTCCGGAGACCGTTACGACATGCAGGTATCCCTGTCCAACACTTCGGACACGGACTCGGAAGGCATGCTTACACTCTATATATATGACAGTCAGGAATACCGGGAATCATCGCCGGTGATGGTGAAAAGCCGTCCGGTCAAGGTGGCGGCCGGTTCTGCCGTATCTGCGGTATTCTTCGTAAATGTACCTGCTGACGTGGATACGCTTGGACTGAAGGTCATATATCAGGCGGCTGCGGAATCATCTGAAAATGGGGAGAAGACAGTGCCCGGCGCATCCGACGGATTGTTCGTGACCGTACCTGTGAGCGCACCTGAACAGACCCTGTACGAATCGCATTCCGCAATCCTGCAGCCGGGCATGTCCCGTGACTCGCTGTATCAGGCGCTGCTCGGCGAATTTGTAAATGTATCCGGATATGGTGCAGCCTCGGAAGAGATATCCATTGCGGACATGCTGCGCGAGTCTGTCCCGGAGCATGTCAGCCCGGAGTCTCCTGATGCGATTTCGGCAGCATCAGCCTATCTGGCGGCAGTGTTGTCTTCAAGGCTCGAAGACCGCGGTGAAAATGACGGTCATGCTGTTCCTGACTGCGGCAAGCTGCGCGATCTTATGCTGTCATACCAGAATGCCGGAGGCGGATTCTCATGGCTCAAAGGCGGCCAGTCGTCCCCTCTGATTACAGCCGTGGTTCTGGAGTATATTTCGATGGGCTGCAAGGAAGGCCTTCCTGATCAGGAGCCGGTTTTGCGCTCTGCCGCAGAACATGCAGTGGCATACCTCGACAAGACATATTTCAGCGATGAAAATTCATGGAGCGGCCTTACCCTGCCGCAATACCTGTTCATACGGTCGCTGTATCCGGATATCCCTATCGCAGCCGACCTCGACAGGAAGACGCTGAAAGACTTCTCCAAAGCTGTCAGAAAATATCTCAGGGACCGTAAGGCTGGCGCACCTGGATATATCCTTTATAAAGCCCGTAGGGCAATGACATTGCTCGATTTCGTGTCTGCCTCCGGCAATGCGTTCCTTGAATCGGCCAAAGTCAGGGTCAATGCAGGATTGTCCGCCGGTCTGGACAGGCAGATGGCTTCTCTGAAGGAATATGCAGTGGCCCACAGGTCGGGAGGAATGTATTTCCCGAATGCCGTAATGCCGTTCAGAGGACTTCTGGAAAACGAGCTGTATGCACATTCTGTTCTTTGCAGGCTTATGTCCTGCTATGCAGTCCATGCGGGAGACGAAGAAGCGGCGAGGATTGCCGACGGCATCAGACTTTGGATAATGGTCCAGAAAGAGACACAGGACTGGGATGACGATCCTGCGTATCTGCTGGCTTTGGATGCTGTCATGGAAGGTCCTGCGGAAATTCTGGACACCAGAATACTTGCACTGACGCAGAAATACAGGAAACCGTTTTCTGAAATCAAGGCTGCAGGAAACGATATTTCAGTCAAGTGCCGTTATCTGATTCAGACGGATTCTGTCAGGTGCGAAGATTCAGGATATCCCGGCTATAGGGAAATACGTGAAGGTGAAGTGCTGTCTGTAGGCGATGAGGTTCTGGCAGTCTACGAAATTTGGAGTGCCGAAAATCGCAGCTACGTATGCCTGACGGCTCCTCGTCCCGCTTCAATGAGGCCGGAAAAGCAGTTGTCGGGAATGTACGGAGTGACAGTCCGTCCCCGTGCAGGCTCCGTGGCGTCAAGGATTGCATATCCTTACGCTTACCGTGAGGTGAAAGCCGGCAGCAGCCGCTGGTTCGTGGAGGTGTTGCCTGAGGAAAATACAGTGCTGACGGAGAAGCTGACTGTAACGCAGTCCGGAGTCTTTTCAAGCCGTGTGGCCGATATCGTGTGTCTGTATGCCCCTCACTATCGTGCAAATGACGGGTATTGCCCTCCTGTATGTTCGGAAAAATGAAAAGAGAGGATGGGTCAGTCTTTCGAAGAAAGACGTTTGAGGGTGACACAAAATTTTTTGTGTCACCCTCACCCTCTCTTTTATGCCGGACTTGTCAGAGGGACGAAAGACAGCCTGTTACATTCTTGTATATGCGGTCAAGGACATTGCCGGCATCTTCGGCCTTTACGAACTTTTCGCCTGTGATATGTTCATAAAGTTCGATGTATCTGTCTGTTATGCTGCCGACTATTTCCGGCGTCATTTCAGGGACTTTCTGGCCTTCCTTGCCCTGGAATCCGTTGGCCATCAGCCATTCGCGGACAAATTCCTTTGAAAGCTGTTTCTGTTTCTCTCCTTTGGCCAGCCTTTCTTCGTATCCATCGGCATAGAAATACCGTGACGAGTCAGGAGTATGGATTTCGTCCATCAGGTAGATGGTGCCGTTCTTCTTTCCGAATTCGTATTTCGTATCCACGAGGATGAGCCCCATCTTTGCGGCGATTTCCGTACCTCTGCGGAAGATGGCTCTGGTATATTCTTCCATCTTTTCGTAGTCCTCGCGGCTTACCAGACCGGAAGCAATGATATCTTCCTTCGAAATGTCCTCATCATGTCCTTCCGCGGCCTTGGTGGTAGGAGTGATTATAGGCTCCGGGAATTTCTGGTTTTCCACCATCCCTTCCGGAAGGGCGATTCCGCACAAGGTCCGTTTCCCGGCCTTGTACTCCCTCCATGCATGGCCTGACAGATAGCCCCTGATGACCATCTCGACCTTGAAAGGCTCGCATTTGTGTCCTATGGTGACCATAGGGTCGGCTTCGGCTATTTTCCAGTTCGGAAGGATGTCGGTCGTGGCATCCAGAAATTTAGACGCAATCTGGTTCAGTACCTGTCCCTTATACGGGATTCCTTCAGGCAGCACCACATCGAAGGCTGAAATTCTGTCAGTGACGATCATCACCAGATATTCATTGTTGATGTCGTAGACATCGCGCACTTTCCCGACATACTTGCTCACTTGTCCGGGAAAATTGAAATCGGTTTTGGTAATAGCTTCCATTATCTTGTCAATTAATCGTATTTCCATCTGCAAGGCAGTCTGCCGGGTCTCCCGTCATCCGAAAGCATTGTCCTCCGGCTCCGCAAAGGTATGAAAACTCTCGGAAAATGGTGCGTCTTTCGGAATTTTCGGACAGATATGATGCGACAGGATGCAAGATTTGCCGGATTCCGGATTTTATCTGATGAAAAGGCGGTTTTGTCGGAAGGTCCGGCCAATGGCACGTACTTTGACTGAAGCCGTCCGGAATAGAAAAGAAAGATCATGAAAAAGTTTGTATTGTTACTGATGTTGGTATCGGTATGGGTATCAGGGTCAGCCCAGAATAATGAGACCCTGCGTGATAGAATCGACAGGTGGAAGGCGGATATGGCAGAATTCAATGCACGCCGCAGCGGGGATGACATGCAGCAGGCTGTCATGGATACGCTGTCATGGATGCAGGCGCAGAAAGCCTTGCAGGATTCGTCCTTCGTGGTCGAAGCTGAAGCTGTGACATTCAAATACGGAAACAGGATACAGGTCAATTCGACTACCAATTTCGTTTCGCTCGACGGAGACAGGGCTGTCATCCAGATTTCCCCGAGCTACGTCCATAGCGGTCCGAACGGTGTAGGAGGGATTACCGTAGAGGGTATCGCATCGAATCTCAGGATGACTACGGACAAGAAAGGCCGTGTCAGACTGACAATGAACGTGACAGGCAGGGGAGTGAATGCCTCCGTATCGATTTCCGCTACGCCGGGGTCGAACAGGGTGTTCGTGGAAGTGTCCCCGACATTCAGTTCGAATACCGTCAGGCTGGAGGGTAATCTGGTGCCTTTCGCCCACTCGACGGTATTTGAAGGGACCTCTCTCTGATATATAAAGGATTACAATTGCATTGTGCCGACAGGCGCATAAAAATTACATGAAAATGAAAAAATTCATATTGCTTATGACATTGGCAGGCGCGGCGGTGGCCGTGTCTTGCCAGAAACTGCCTTCCGTGGTGGATGCAGACGGAGAATTCCTGGTGTCCACATCACATGATACCGGGACGGATTTCGGCACATTCTCTACTTTTACGGTGGTGGACAGCATCATGGTGCTGGATTCGCGTTTTTCCTGCGATACGGTCAAGAATACGTTTACTGACAGACTCGTGGAAGAGTTCAGGACGCAGATGGAGTCCAGAGGCTATACCTATGTCGCCATCGAAGACGTCCGGGATGAAGACGACCCGGCACATGCCGATCTGGGCATACAGCTGACATACATCGCGGAAACGGATTATTATACGGATTATGTGGATCCTTACTGGTGGCTGGACTATCCGGGCTACTGGTCTCCGTCCTACTGGGGAGGCTGGGGAAGCTGGTATTATCCGTATCCGGTGACATATCAGTTCACTACGCATTCTCTCATGGCCGAAATGGCTGATCTGGGGGCGGCTGCAGGAGAAGACCAGAAACTTCCGGTGGTATGGAATTGCGTGATAAACGGTGAATCAGGTTCCGCCAGAAGCGATCTTGCCAGATTCCTGACGGCCATAGGACAGGCTTTCAGCCAATCGGCGTACCTGGATGTCGCATCAGAATGATTTTGAGGAGGAAAATATGATGAAAAAGATAATATTGATTTCAGCTGCCGTGCTGCTCACGGCAATATGTTCGGATGCGCAGGTCGGACGGCGTTTCTATGTGGATGCCGGATGGCAGTTCAACGGGACCTTCTCCAACGGATTTTCCGAAAATGCAAGCGGTTGGGGAGCCTATCTGGAAGGCGGGTATTATTTCCTTCCGAGGGTGGCGGCCGGTGTTTTCGCCAGCTTCAACACGAACAACGAATATTTTCCAAAACAGACTTATGACCTCGGAGACGGGACGGCCGTCACTACCGACATGTACCATTCTCTGTATCAGGTGCCTTTCGGGGCGACCTTGAGGTACAGGTTCGCATGGAAGAAGGTCCAGCCGTATGTGGAGGCCAAGCTGGGGGCGAATTATGCACGCCAGTACGAATTGTATTCGATTTTCGGGGCCCGTGATTCCCAGTGGGGGTTCTATGCTTCACCTGAAGTGGGCGTGGTCATCCACCCGTTCAACAAAAGCAATCTCGGTTTCCAGATTTCAGCCTATTACAGCTATGCCACGAACCGCAGCCGGACTTTCGGGATAGACGGGATCAGCAACGCCGGATTCAAGCTCGGTCTGTCATTCTGATGTGACTTGCAGAAAACGAATTTTCTGTTTTTTCTCTTTTTCAAAGGAAAAAATATCTATATTTGAGGATGTGTCGCTGAAGTCACATCCTTATTTTTTTGCTTATGGACAAGAATACCCATGTAGTGATAATGGCGGGTGGCATAGGAAGCAGGCTCTGGCCGGCAAGCACGCCGCGGGTTCCCAAGCAGTTCATAGATATTCTGGGAGTGGGCAAGAGCCTTCTGCAGCTCACTGTGGACAGATTCCTGCCGGTATGTGACATCAGTCATTTCTGGGTGGTGACTTCTGCCGCCTATGTGTCTCTGGTCAAGTCGCAGCTGCCGGATATTCCTGATGAAAATATCCTTGCTGAGCCTCAGGCCAGAAACACTGCCCCATGTATAGCCTATTCATGCTGGAAGATTTCCCGGAAATATCCCGATGCGAATATAGTCGTCACTCCCGCAGATGCTCTCGTGCTGGACAAGTCGGAGTTTGTGAAAGTGATTTCGTCAGCTCTGTCGTTTTCTTCGGAACATGATGCCGTGGTGACGGTCGGTATTGTTCCGGGCAGGCCTGAAACCGGTTACGGCTATATCTGCGCCGATAAGGCGGAATACGGAAAGGTGACCAAAGTGAAGTCCTTCAAGGAAAAGCCGGATCTGGCTACCGCTCAGGAATATCTCGCTGCCGGAAACTATTTCTGGAATGCAGGCATTTTCGTGTGGAGGGCAGCTACCATAGTTTCACAGTTCAGAAAATATTCGCCGGGGATAGCGTCTGTAATGGACCGTCTGGCTCCGTCATTGTACACCGGGAATGAGACTGCCGCCCTTGAGGAGCTTTTCCCTCTGTGCGAGAAAATATCCATAGACTATGCAGTGATGGAAAAGTCCCCGGACATATATGTCATAGCGGCGGATTTCGGCTGGAGCGATTTGGGCAGCTGGGGTTCCGTCAGGATGCATGTGCCGTCGGATGCCGACGGCAATGCGGTCGTAGGCGGGGATGTGCGGATGTTCGATTGCAGGGACTGCATGGTATATCTTCCTTCTGTCGGAATGGCGGTCATCGAGGGGCTCGAAGGGTATGTCGTAGCCGAAAAAGACGGTTCCCTGCTCGTGTGCCGGCTTTCGGAAGAACAGAAGATCAAGGAATATTCGGCTGCACGCGATACTGACCGGAAGATCCGGAAATAGTCCGGATTTCAAGATTTCGAAAGATATGGAAGCGAGGAAACATTACAGGACGGTCATCATATCCGATGTCCATATAGGTTCGGCCCATTCCAAGGTAAAGGAGGCGGCTGACTTTCTGGGATCAGTCGACTGCGACCGCCTGATTCTGAACGGCGATATCATAGACGGTTGGCAGATACAGAAAAAATCATCCGGCAGAAGATGGAGTCCGGAGTACACCAGATTTACAAAGGTGATCATGAAGATGATGGAGAATCATGATACGAAGGTTATATACCTGAGGGGAAATCATGATGACTTTCTGGATAATCTGGTCCCTGTGGATCTGGGGAATGTCTGCATTCTTCAGGATTATATTCTGGAATCGGGAGACCACCGCTTTTTCGTGACTCATGGCGACGTGTTCGACAGCGTCACTTCGAAGATGGAGTGGCTGGCCAAGCTCGGCGATGTGAGTTATACTGCCCTTCTTCGTTTCAACAGCATATACAACAAGATACGCAGCCGTCAGGGGAAGCCTTATTTCTCCTTGTCGCAGGCGATAAAACATAAGGTCAAGCAGGCTGTGTCCTTTATTTCGGGTTTTGAGAAGATGTTGGCGGATCTGGCCCGGTCGAAGAGATGCGACGGCGTCATATGCGGGCATATACATTATCCCGAGGACAGAATGATAGACGGGATCAGGTATCTTAATTCGGGCGACTGGGTGGAGTCCATGTCCGCCTTGCTTGAAGATGAACACGGGAACTGGAGAATCATGAAATACAGGGAAGAATACATGTAGGTTTTCCCCTTTAATCTGAATGCGGTATGATCCGGGGATTGAAATATTTGTTCATTGTCCAGGGCGAAGGCCGTGGACATCTGACACAGGCGATGGCTTTGGAAAAGCTCCTGACGGAAAACGGACATGATGTGGTCGGTGTTCTCGTGGGAAAGAGTCAGGCAAGGCAGTTGCCGGATTTTTTCGTCAAGGGAGTCTCGGCTCCTGTCAGGCAGTTCGACAGTGTGAATTTCCAGCCTTCGGCGGAGAACAGGACAGTGAACATGCTGAGGAGCGTCCTGTATAATGTCGAGAAATTCCCTCAATATCTCAAGAGCGTTCTTTTTCTGAAGGATGCCATCCGTTCCTCAGGCGCAGATGTAGTGGTGAACTTCTACGAGTTGCTGACAGGCATTGCGTATTTCAATTTCAAGATCGACATACCGAATGTTTGTATAGGTCATCAGTATCTGTTCCATCATGATGATTTCCATCTGGAAGAGTCAGGACTCTCAGGTACGGAGGGGCTGCAGATATTCACCAAGGTCACATCCATCGGGGCATACAAGAAGCTGGCTTTGTCTTTCAGGAAGATGCCGGATGACAACAGACACCATATCAAGGTTGTGCCGCCGGTCTTGAGGGAGGCCGTGCTGGAAATGACCCCGTCTGCGGGGACCTATATCCACGGCTATATGCTTAATGCCGGATTTTCGGAGGATATCATGAAATGGCATGAGGAACATCCGGAAGTGGAGCTGCGCTTTTTCTGGGACAAATGGTCGGAACCACGTGTCAGGAAGATTGATGATACATTGAGTTTTTATCTGCTGGATGACAAGGAGTTCCTTCATCAGATGGCAGGATGTATGGCATATGCAAGCACTGCCGGTTTCGAGTCCGTCTGCGAGGCCATGTATCTGGGTAAGCCTATTCTTATGGTGCCCTCCCATATAGAACAGAAGTGCAATGCTTTCGATGCGGCCAGATCTGGGGCCGGCATTTCAGCGGACTTTTTCGATTTGTCGGCTCTTCTGGAGTTCTCGAAGGGATTTACTCCTGATCCGGCTTTCCCTGACTGGGCCCGTTCCGCGCGAGAAAAAATCCTGGAAGAACTGGTCACTTTGTAGAAGTCACGGATTTTTTGAAAATTTTCATCCGATAATTTGCATAATTGCGAATAAACACATACCTTTGCAATCCCAATTCGGAAAAACATGTTCCGGAGAGGGAAATTGGGAAGATTCGTTAGCTCAGCTGGTAGAGCACAACACTTTTAATGTTGGGGTCTTGGGTTCGAATCCCAAACGGATCACGAAGTTGGCCTTTAAAATGGCCTTCATGACGCTTCCTTAGCTCAGTTGGTAGAGCACGACACTCTTAATGTTGGGGTCCAGGGTTCGAGCCCCTGAGGGAGCACCTCTTGAACAGGCTGATTCGTGCGGAATCAGCCTGTTTTGTTGTCCCCCATTTTGTGGCTCCGGCCATGAACAAAAAATCCTGAAGTCACTGGACTTCAGGATTTTTTGTTTTGATTTACCCTTTCGGGCGGTGGGAGCTGAGGGAGTCGAACCCCCGACCCTCTGCTTGTAAGGCAGACGCTCTGAACCAACTGAGCTAAGCTCCCTTATACTTGTTTCTTTCGGGCGGTAACTGCATGTTCCCGCTGTTTTTAAAGAACTCATTTCCCTAATGGGATTGCAAAGATACGCAACATTTGTGAAAATGCAAATTTTTCTGCGGAATCAGCATAAATTTCCGACCATTTTTTTCAGGATCGAATCAGAACCGGAAGAAAGGAAGATAGAGGTCCCGTTGCCGGAGCTGTGGCGCAGGCATTCGTCGTCCATGACCTCCGACAGATGTCTGGCTACGGCAGGCGCAGGATCCAGAACGCAAATACCGTCTCCGGCCACTTTCCTGATAGTATCTATGAGAAATGGATAATGAGTGCAGCCAAGCACTATCGTATCTGCACCGGCATCCAGCAGGGGAGTCAGACTGCGCTTTACCACCTCCTCGGCGTGAGGCCCTGACAGTTCCCCGTTTTCCACAAGCTCTACGAAACCTTCTCCCACATGTTCCACCACTTTCACATTGCCGTGAGTCAAGTCTCTGGTATTGCGGTATTTTTCGGCATTCAGGGTCCCGGCCGTAGCCAGCACGCCCACAACTCCCGAATGCGTCATGCCTATAGCCGGCTTTATGGCCGGTTCCATCCCGATGAACCTGATATGGTCTCTCTTGCCGCCGGAGAGACTGAGCATCTTCTGCCTGACCTTTGAACTCCCGGAATCCGAATATTCTGCGCGCAATGTGGAAATGGCTGCCGCAGTGGCAGTATTGCATGCTATCACTATGATGTCTGCTCCTTTTCCGACCAGCAGTTCCGTAATCTTTCTTGCCCTTTCGATTATGTATTCTTTAGTCTTTTCCCCATAAGGGCAGTGCGCATTGTCGGCATAATATACATAATCTTCTCCGGGGAGAATTTTTTTTATCTCCCTGTAGACGGAAAGTCCTCCTATACCGGAATCGAATATACCGATCATCCCAGACGCTTTGTTTATAATTTCTATCAAGAAATTCAAGGGTGACCCGAAATCCCTTTTAGGTCACCCTTGAACAATAGATTACTTCCTTTCGTCAGTCTTTTCCTCCTCCAAGAGCCTTATACAAGGTCACTGTGTAGGCCAGCTGGTTGTACTTGTCGGAAACTACATTCAGCTGTGCGTTCAGCAGCGACTGTCTGGCTGTCAAAAGTTCGAGATAAGACCCGTATGCTGACTTCTTGTAAAGCAGGTCGGCGGTCTTGACTGTCCTTTCCAGATCAGTGCATTGTGCCTGATGTTTTTCGAGCATGATACCGGCTGTTTCAATGGCGAACAGGGCATCGTTGACTTCCTGTCCGGCGTTGAGTATGGCCTGCTTGTAGTTCAGTTTCGCTATCTCTTCCTCTGCTTTGGAAATGCGGAGGTTGGATCTCAGCTGTCCTTTGTTGAAGATAGGCTGCGCGAGCTGTGCAACCGCATTAAGCAGGACTCCTCCAGGATTCACCACGGCCTGACCCAGACTGTTGGTCCATCCCGCACTTCCTGAAAGGGTCAGTTTAGGATAGAAGGCTGCACGCGCCTGATTTGTGGTGTAATAGGCTGCTGCCAAAGCCATCTCGGCCTGATATACGTCCGGTCTGTTCGACAGAAGCTGGAGCGGAATGCCGGCACTCAAGGCAGAGTCAGGAAGCTCCTGCTCTGCGAGAGTACTTCTGGCAATGGTGCCGGATACCCTGCCGAGCAGTGCGCAGAGAGCATTTTCCGTCTCTTTCTGCTGCTGTTTGAGCTGGGCATTGGAGGCCTCCAGTCCATAAAGGTTGGCACGGGCCTGAGTTACGGCGTTCTCGTTTACTGTGCCTACTCTCAACTGGGCCTCGAGTGTCCTTACCTGTTCTTTCCATACTACGACGCTCTCGTCACTGATCCTGACCTGTTCATCCATCATCAGGAGAGCATAGTAACTGGTAGCTATCGTAGCGATGATCTGGGACTGTACAGCCTGTCTGTAGGCATCCTGCTGAAGCAGCGTGGCCTGAGCTTCTCTCTTGGCATTCAGAAGAGAACCGAAGAGGTCGATATCCCAGCTGACACTGCCGCCGAGATTGTATCCGAAACTGGCCTTGTTCGCGTCAATGCTCGTGACAGAGCCTTGCGGAGAGAGGTTCAGCGAAGGGGAGTATGCCCACTTGGCTGCATAAAGCCCGTCCTGAGCCTGCTGCACCCTGAGAATGGCAGTCTGGAGGTCTGTATTGTGGACCAGTCCTGAATCTATGAGATCTTTAAGGTACGGGTCAGTGAACAGTTCCTCCCACGCCATGCTGCCGAATGAGGAAGTGTCTTCAGGGTCGGCTATCAGTTCAGCCCTGTACAGACTGTCGACATTGACCTGAATGTCTTCCGGCCTCTGGTATTTGCGGTATATGGAACAGCTGCTGGCCATCACCGCTATGATTGCGAATAATATTGCTTTTCTCATATCTCACTCTCCTCTAACTCCCTGTCCTCTCTTCTCTTGCCCATTACTTTCTCTTCGATGTACTGGAATACTACGAAGAACATAGGCGTTATGAACAGCAGGGCTATTGTTCCGATTATCATACCTCCGACGACACCTACGCCCAAAGACTGGTTGCCGTTCGCTCCGACGCCTGACGCTGCGACAAGCGGAAGCATACCGAATATCATCGTGAGCACTGTCATGAGGATAGGTCTCAACCTGACGCCGGCTGCGGCTACTGCCGCATGGCTCAATGACATGCCTTTCTTCCTTCTTTCCGTAGCGAATTCCGTAATCAGGATCGCCGTCTTCGAAAGCAGGCCTATAAGCATCACGACACCGATCTGCATATAGATGTTGCTTTCCAGTCCCCACATTCTGGCGAACAGGAAGCTGCCCATGATACCGAACGGAACGGAGCAGATGACTGCGAACGGCAGGAAGAGACTCTCGTAAAGACCGCAGAGAATCAGGTATATGAATACGATTGCTATGATGTAGATGATGGTCGTGGAGTGAGATTCCGCCAGTTCGGCCTCCTCTCGGGTCATGCTGGAGAACTCGTATCCGAAACCGGTAGGCAATGCTGTCTTTGACACTTCCTGAATGGCTGCGATGATGTCACCGGAGCTGTAGCCGTCGGCAGGCATACCCTGTACGGTAATGGACGGGAACATATTGAACCTGTCGAGGTTTTCCGCTCCATAAGTCTTGGTCAGCGTAATGAACTGGCTTACCGGAGCCATTCCTGACGGAGTCTTGACATATATGTTGTCCAGAGCCTGCATGTCGTCACGGTATTCAGGCTTGGCCTGCATCATGACACGGTACATCTTGGTAAACCTGTTGAAGTTCGAAGCATACAGGCTTCCGAGGTACCCCTGCATTACGGACAGCACCTGATCGCTGGTAATACCTGCCCTCTGGCACTGTGCTGCGTCCACATCTACCTTGTACTGCGGGAAGTTCGCGCTGAATGACGTGTAGGCCATTTGAATTTCCGGTCTCTTGTTCAGCTCGTCTATAAAGCCCTGGGTCACGTCGAACAGCGTTCCCATACCTTTTCCGGACCTGTCCTGCAGAGTCACGAAGAAGGAGTTGCCTGTACCGTAACCTGAAATCATAGGTGGAGCGAACACGAATATCTGTGCGTTCTTGATATGTGCGGTACGTGCATATATCATGTTCGATACGGCCGTGTTGCTGTTCTCCTTGCCCGGACGTTCATCCCATGGCTTGAGCTTGATGATCATCATACCGTGCGATGCTCCCGAGCCGCTGAAACTGAATCCGGATACCTGATTGTAGACGAGAATCTGAGGCAGATCCTTGATGCTGTTGGCCACTTCGTCGAGAGCCTTGGTAGTCTCGTGAAGCGTACTACCCGGAACTGCATCCACGCTGACGAACAGGGTACCCATATCCTCATTAGGCACAAGCGAAGTCTTGCTGGTGCTCATCAGGTACATCAGTACGCCGATTGCCGCTATCAAGATCAGTCCTGCCGCCCACTTGTTCCTGATGAAGAAAGTCACTCCATGCTTGTACTTCTTCGACATACTCTGGAACGCGGCATCGAATGCTATCCTGAAGCGGGTGGAGAATTTCTTCGGTTTTTCTCCCGGCTTCACTTCTTCATTCGGTTTGAGGATGAGGGCGCACATGGCAGGGGAGAATGTCAGCGCGTTGACTGCAGACAGACCTACGGCCACGGCCATTGTCAGACCGAACTGTGTATAGAAGACACCCGAAGTACCGCTCATGAACGATACCGGGATGAACACTGCCATGAAGACGAGTGTGGAAGTCACGATAGCAGAGGAGATTCCGTTTACTGCGTCTACCGTGGCGCGGTATGGAGACTTGTACCCGGCATCGAATTTCGCCTGCACCGCCTCCACCACTATGATGGCGTCATCGACTATGGTTCCGATGGCCAGCACGAGAGCGAACAGGGTCAGAAGGTTGATACTGAATCCCGCCACTATCAGGAAGGCGAAGGTACCGATCAAGGCCACGAATATACCCAGAGTAGGGATGATAGTCGCTCTGATGTTCTGCAGGAAGACCAGTACCACCAGCACTACCAGCAGGATGGCTTCGAGCAGGGTCTTGATCACCTCATGGATGGAAGCATCGAGGAAGTCTTTGGTACTCATGATGTCCACGAGCACTATGCCTTTCGGCAGATTCTCCCTCACTTCGGACAGATAGCTGTCAATCTCGTTGATGATTTCGTTTGCGTTACTTCCTGAAGTCTGGTTGATCATACACTGTACGCCGGGGGCTCCCATCACCTTTCCGCTGTATGAGTAGCTTACAGCTCCCAGTTCGATGTCTGCTATATCCTTAAGCCTGATGATGCTTCCGTCAGGCAGAGCCTTGATCACGATATCGCCGAATTCCTCTTCGGTGCTCAGACGTCCCCTGTATTTCAGCGTGTACTGGAAGACATTCTCCGAATCTTCTCCGATGGAACCTGTGGACGCCTCGATGTTCTGGCTGGACAGGGCTGCGGAAATGTCCGAAGGCTGGAGTTCGTACTGTGCCATGACATCCGGCTTCATCCATATACGCATCGCATAGTCGCCGCCCATCACATTGGCTTCGCCGACTCCTGAGATACGCTGGATTTCAGGCTTGATGTTGATGGACATGTAGTTCGTCAGGAAGGTTTCGTCATATGTGCCGTCCGGACTGTAGAGCGCGAAAATCTTCAGCGTACTGCTCTGCCTCTTCATGGTCTCGACGCCGACCCTCGTGACTTCAGCCGGGAGCAATGAGGTGGCTCGTGAAACCCTGTTCTGGACATTCACCGCCGCCATGTCAGGGTCTGTTCCCTGCTTGAAATAGATACTGATAGAAGCGCTTCCGGAGTTACTTGCCGATGACTCCATGTAAGTCATGTTCTCGACTCCGTTTATGGCTTCTTCCAGAGGTACTATCACACTGTTCTGCACAGCCTCCGCATTTGCACCGCTGTAAGTGGTGCTCACCCTGACGGTAGGCGGCGCGATGTCAGGATACTGCTCCACCGGCAGGCTGACAAGTCCTATCAGTCCGAGCAATACGATGACCACGGAAATTACGACAGACAGTATCGGCCTGTCTATGAAATATTTAAGATTCATCTTCTATTCTCCTTCTTTTTCTCCGGCATTTTCTTCAGCAGCAGTATCCTGCGCTGCTTTTGAAGCATCTGTCACATATGTACCTTCCCTGAGCAGTCCGGCTCCGGTAGCTACGATGACATCTCCGGCTTCGAGACCGCTCTCCACGATATATTCCTTGCCGTCATTGATTCCGAAAACGGTAATCATGGACGAAGTGGCCTTGCCGTCGACTACTTTATATGCGAATATCTTGTCCTGTATCTCGAAAGTGGCTTCCTGCGGGATGACAAGGCAGTTCTCCCTGTAATAAGGTATGGCAATTGTGGCGCTGCTGCCGTTGATCAGAAGCCCCTGCGGGTTGTCGAAGACAGCCCTGACCCTGACCACCGAATTTTCCACTATACCGCTTATGGCATCAATCTTCCCGGTGAGTCCGTAAGCGGAGCCGTCGCTGAGAATCAGCGATACAGGAGGATATGATGCAATGGTCTTCTCGATGGAGCCGTACTGTTTGATGAGCCTCAAGGCCTCTTTCTCTGTCAGGGAGAAGTATGCGTACATCTTCGAATTGTCAGTCACTGTGATGAGAGGCTCGGTCATGGCAGAACTTACGAGGGTTCCTACACGGATGGAAGTCATTCCGGCGACTCCTGTCACAGGACTGGTCACCTTCGCGAAAGAAAGATTGTTCGCCGCGCTTACTTCCTGGGCCTTAGCCTGTGCGAGGGCTGCCTTTGCACTCAAATATGAATTTCTGGAAGTCTGAAGTTCGAAATCCGAAATCACATTCTCCTTGTACAGCTCCTCCTGTCCTTCAAGCGTCAGCTTTGAAGTGGCCTCCTGCGCTTCAGCCGTGGCTACCGCAGCCTTTGCCTGCTCGTATGTGGCAGCATAGGGTATGGTGTCGATGATGAACAGAGTTTCACCCTTTTTTACGTTGGCACCCTCTTTCACGAGGACATCGGTGATGAATCCTGATACTTGAGGACGGACCTCCACATACTGCTTTCCTTCGAGTACGGTGGAATAGGTCGTAGAAAGCGTCCTGTTTTCTGTGGTCAGCGTAAGCAACGGATAGGCGCTGGCCTGAGGCTGATGGCTCACTTCTTCCTTACATGAGACCAGACCTGCAAGCAGGCACAGCCCTGGGATAAAAACTTTCAATACTTTCATTTTTACTATTATTAATATCGTATATTGTCAAACAAATCCCGGCCGAAGCCGTTTTTTTTATGGTGGCCGTTCCGGCCAATGCATTCGTATTCAATCTGTCAGCCCCTGCATTGCCGGCAGGCGACAGAGGTAGAAGAGGTAAAATTTTTGCAGTTGCAAAAATACCTCAATACTTTTATACGGCATTTGTAAAAATGTCGTATATATTTGTAAAAATGTCGCAATTTAATGGCTGGATTGTCTGATTTTCACTAAATTTTGTCAAAATAGGACAATATTTGTAAATTTGGCACATGAAGCGTATTAATATGCAACAACTGTGCTCGTTCGCTCAGGACGACCAGAAAATTGACGGCAAGTTTGTCCTGCTTACGGCCAATGACTCTGCCATGCTCCAGAAATTCCGTCTGATAGGATGCCGTATAATGCTTCTGGTTTTCTCCGGACAGTGCGAGGCTGAAGTGAACGGCAAGGAAGTTTCTCTGGAACGCTGCGATTTCCTCGATATTCTGGAAGGCACCAGTTTCGGCCTGCTTTCGTGCAGCACGGATCTGGATTTCTATTGTGTCATTACTTCCAGAGAATTCATGATGGAGGTGCTGCAGAACATTGTCCCGGGGCCGAAAGACTATTTTTCACTCCTGTTGGGCAATCCGGTGCTACGCCTCTCGTCGAATGCCACTTCGAAACTTTTCAAGCAGCTGCATCTGGTCGATGACATGCTTTCCGACATGAATCATAATTACAGGTCTGAGATGGTCAGGACGTATTTCAAGGGTTTTATCCTTGAATTCGGAAATCTTCTCATCATAGAGCAGCATATGCCGGCACTCGAGATACATACTATGGCCAAGAAGGATTCTCTCATGGCCAATTTCATGGAACTCGTATGGAAGAATTTCAGGGAAAGACGCGAGGTCTCTTTCTATGCGAAGGAACTGTGCATTTCGACCAAGCATCTCTCACGCGTGGTGAAATCATGTACGGGGAAGACCCCTCACGAGGTCATCGACGCCGAAGTGCTCGGACTTGCCATACAGCTGCTGAAAAACGAGGATATTCTCGTCCAGCAGGTGGCTGATATCCTTCATTTTACCGATCAGGCGGCCTTTTCGAAATTTTTCCGGAAGTATGTCAGGATGTCTCCGACGGAATACCGCAGGAACATCGACTGAATTTATCGGAAAACGCACCTTCGGGAGCTGAGCTGCCGGTATAGCTGTTCATGCAATAGTCCGGTCCTGTTCCTTATACTTCGATCTCCGCGAACATGCCGGTGCTGAGGTATTTTTCTGCACGGTCGGGGAAGACTACCACGATATTGCCCCGGGCGATTCTTGCGGCAGTACGGGCTGCTGCAAGCATGGCGGCTCCGCTGCTCATCCCGGCGAAAATGGCTTCCTCGGAAATGATCCTGCGTGCCATGGTGATGGCTTCCTCGCTCTCGATCATCTCCTGTATGTCTATCTGCGAAGGATCGTAGATGTCAGGCACGATGGCTTCCTCCATGTTCTTCAGTCCCTGGATGTAATGTCCGCGTACCGGATGCGCGCATACCACCTTGATGTCAGGATTCATGACTTTCAGGAACTTGGACAGTCCCATGATGGTTCCAGACGTCCCCAGCGCGCATACCAGATAGTCTATCCTTCCGCCGGTCTGCTGCCATATTTCCAAAGCCGTGGACTGATAGTGGGTGAGATAGTTCGCCGCGTTCTTGAACTGGTCCGGCATGAAATATTTCCCGGGGTTTTCCGCCACCTTCCTTCTCGCCAGCCTGATGGCCCCGTCGGTGCCTTCGCTTCCCGGTGTCAAGGTTACCGTCGCCCCGTATGACCGGATGATCTTTCTCCTTTCCACGGATACGGCGTCGCTCATGACGATTTCCACGGAATAGCCCTTGATGATGCCTACTATGGCGAGTCCTATGCCTGTATTTCCGGAAGTAGGCTCGATGATGGTCTGCCCGGGTTTCAGCCTGCCGTCATTCTCGGCGTCTTCTATCATTTTCAGCGCGATCCTGTCCTTGATGCTGCCTGTGGGGTTGAAACCTTCGAGCTTGGCGAATATATTGACCTTCGGATTCGGATTGAGCCTGTTTATCCTGACCATCGGCGTGCCTCCTATGGTCCCGAGGATGTTGTTCTTGATGTCCATTTCCCTGTCTTTTTGGTAAGTCCGTTTATTCTGCGAATTTACAAAAAATTGCCATATTTTTCTTAATTTTGCCATTTGGTCTGCCGACCAATGTCTTATTGGCCGGCACCGGCCGATTTAAATTTATAATATTGTTTTACAGGACAAAAGTTTTTGTTATGCCTCTGATATTGCCCGAAGGGTACAGGAATGTGCTCGAAAATGTCGAAAATACTGAAAAAGCGATAAAATATGTGAAGGACATGTTTCAGGAGAACCTTTCGGCCCAGTTGGCGCTGCTGAGGGTGACCGCACCGATGATGGTGTTGTCCGGGACAGGTCTGAACGATGACCTCAACAGTGTGGAGAGGCCGGTGACTTTCCCGATCAAGTCCATGGACGAACGGCCGGCGGAGGTGGTGCATTCCCTGGCCAAGTGGAAGAGGCTGAAACTGGCCATGATGGGAGTCGGGCCGGGCAGGGGTATCTATACCGACATGAACGCGCTCAGGCCGGACGAGGATATGGACAACCTGCATTCTATTTATGTGGATCAGTGGGACTGGGAGAAGGTGATCCGCAGGGAGGACAGGAATGTGCATTTCCTGAAGGCGACCGTGCGCAGGATATACGAGGCCATAAAGGTGACTGAGAACAAGGTGTTCGTGGAGTTCCCGCAGATAGAGCCGATGCTGCCCGAAGACATTTTCTTCATACATTCGGAGGAGTTGCTGCAGCTGTATCCGGATCTGACGCCCAAGGAGAGAGAGAACGAAATCGTCAGGAAGCATAAGGCTGTTTTCGTGATAGGGATAGGTGCGGAGCTGTCGGACGGAAAGCCGCATGACGGCCGTGCCGCCGATTATGATGACTGGAGTACGGAAGATTCTTACGGTTTCAAGGGACTGAACGGGGATATCCTGCTGTGGAACCCTGTGCTGCAAAGCGCATTCGAGGTGTCGAGCATGGGTATCAGGGTGGATGAGGCTGCCCTGGCCCGTCAGCTGGAGATAAGGCATCAGGAGTGGAAGAAGGAACTGTATTTCCACAGGATGCTCCTTGCCGGAGAGCTTCCTTGCACTATAGGAGGCGGTATCGGACAGTCCAGACTGTGCATGTACCTGCTTCGCAAGGCCCACATCGGGGAGATACAGAGCAGCATCTGGCCGGATGAAATGATAGCTGCCTGCCGTGATCATGGCATAGAACTGGTGTGATGCGACGTGTGGCCGGGGCTTATGTTTTAATTCTAAAATGACTGAAATGATAACAGCGGAACAGATTAAGGAACTGAAACAGAGGGCTGAAACTCTGGAGAAATGCCTGAATATAGATGAAAAGCGCCGTGAAGTGGAGCAGAAGCAGGAGCGTACCCTCGCCCCGGACTTCTGGAACGATCCGAAAGAGGCGGAAAAATTCCTGAAGGAGCTGGCCGGCGTGAAATTCTGGGTCAGCGGATATGACAAGGTTGCTTCGGGACTGGCCGATCTGGATGTCTTCCTCGAGTTTGCCAGAGAGAGTCTGGAAACAGCCGGAGAAGATGCGGAGACTCCTGAAACGAAGGAGTTGTCCGAGGCATATGCGGCCGTGGAGAAAGAAATCGAGACTCTGGAGCTGAGGAATATGCTCGGAGAAGAAGGCGACAGTCTGGGAGCCATCCTGACGATAAATTCAGGAGCCGGCGGGACGGAGGCGAACGACTGGTCTTCGATGCTTATGCGCATGTATATGCGTTGGGGCGAGCGGAACGGGTACAAGGTCACTGTCACGGACTTGCTCGAAGGCGAGGATGCCGGTATCAAGTCGGCTACGATACAGTTCGAAGGCGATTACGCATTCGGGTATCTGAAGGCCGAGAGCGGGGTACACAGATTGGTGCGCATCTCTCCGTTCAACGCACAGGGCAAGCGTCAAACTACATTTTCTTCGGTTTTCGTGTATCCGTTAGTGGACGATACCATAGAGATAGAGATCAATCCTGCCGATCTGGAGTGGGATACTTACCGGTCCAGCGGGGCAGGCGGGCAGAATGTGAACAAGGTCGAGACGGGGGTGCGTGTAAAGCATATCCCGACAGGCATAGTGGTCGAGAATACGGAGACGCGTTCGCAGTTGGACAACCGCCAGAATGCCTTGAGAATACTGAAATCCAGACTTTATGATCTGGAACTGAAGAAGAGACAGGAAAAACAGGCGGAGCTGGAGGGGCAGAAAAAGAAAATAGAGTGGGGTTCGCAGATACGCAGCTATGTCCTCCATCCGTACAAGATGGTAAAGGATCTGCGTACCGGTTATGAGACATCCGACACTCAGGGAGTGCTGGACGGCGACCTGAACGGGTTCATGAAAGTTTATCTGATGGAGAACAACAACAATTAACAGATATGGTAGAATTCAAATATGCACCGATGTTTCAGCTTGGCGAGGACAAGACTGAATACTATCTTCTGACAAAGGATTATGTATCAGTGGGCGAATTCGAGGGCAAGCCTGTACTGAAAGTGGAAAAGGAAGGCCTGACGGCCATGGCAAACGCCGCCTTCAGGGATGTTTCCTTCATGCTGCGCCCTGCGCACAACGAGCAGGTGGCAAGCATACTTTCCGATCCGGAGGCCAGCGACAATGACAAATATGTAGCCCTGACATTCCTCCGCAATGCCGAAGTGGCTGCAAAGGGCGTGCTTCCTTTCTGTCAGGACACCGGGACGGCGATAATCCACGGTGAGAAGGGACAGCAGGTATGGACAGGATATTGCGATGAAGAGGCCCTGTCTCTGGGAGTTTTCAAGACATACACCGAAGAGAACCTGCGTTATTCGCAGAATGCCCCTCTTTCCATGTACGAAGAAGTGAACACGAAGTGCAACCTTCCTGCCCAGATAGATATCGAGGCAGCCGAAGGCATGGAATACAGATTCCTGTGTGTGACAAAGGGCGGAGGCTCGGCGAACAAGACATATCTGTATCAGGAGACCAAGGCTATATTGAATCCGCAGACTCTGGTGCCTTTCCTTGTATCCAAGATGAAGACTCTCGGCACGGCTGCCTGTCCTCCGTACCATATCGCCTTTGTCATAGGAGGCACTTCTGCGGAAAAGAATCTGCTTACAGTGAAACTTGCTTCCACTCATTATTATGACAGTCTTCCGACCACCGGTGACGAGACCGGACGCGCGTTCAGGGACGTCGCTCTGGAACAGGAAGTGCTGGAAGCGGCACATAAACTGGGGCTGGGAGCGCAGTTCGGCGGCAAATATTACGCCCATGACGTGCGTATCATCCGTCTTCCGCGGCATGGGGCCAGCTGTCCTGTAGGTTTGGGAGTAAGCTGCTCGGCTGACAGGAACATCAAGTGCAAGATAAACAAGGACGGCATATGGATAGAGAAACTGGACGACAATCCTGGCCGTCTGATTCCGGAAGAACTCCGTCAGGCCGGCGAGGGCAATGCCGTGAAGATCAATCTGGACCAGCCGATGCCGGAGATTCTGCGCGAGCTTCACAAATACCCGGTATCGACGCGTCTGAGTCTGAACGGAACCATCATAGTGGCGCGTGACATAGCACATGCGAAGATCAAGGAGCGTCTGGACAGGGGAGAAAAGATGCCTCAATATCTGAAAGACCACCCTGTGTATTATGCAGGTCCTGCCAAGACACCTTCAGGGATGCCTTGCGGTTCCATGGGTCCTACGACTGCCGGACGCATGGATCCGTATGTCGACCTTTTCCAGTCCCACGGCGGAAGTATGGTCATGCTGGCGAAAGGAAACAGAAGCCAGCAAGTGACGGATGCCTGCAAGAAGCACGGGGGATTCTATCTCGGCTCCATCGGAGGTCCTGCAGCCATCCTTGCTCAGAACAATATCAAGTCTATCGAGTGTTTGGAGTATCCTGAGCTCGGTATGGAGGCTATCTGGAAGATCCGTGTGGAGGATTTTCCTGCTTTCATCCTCGTGGATGACAAGGGGAATGATTTCTTCAAGAAATTCGGACTGTAAGGCATGGATTTCCTGAAAGATTTCAATCTGGAAGATGCCGTCAGCGATGACGGCAAATGGGAGACGGTAAGCAGCGAATACCTGGTCCGGAGGCCGCCGTGGCTGACAGTGCGTCATGACAAGGTCAGGCTTCCGGACGGAAGGATAAACCCTGAATTTTACGTTCTCGAATATCCGGACTGGATAAATGTGACGGCCATCACGGAAGACGGACTCTTCGTGATGGAACGTCAGTTCCGTTACGGGCTCGGCAAGACTTGCTACGAGATTCCGGCAGGTGTGATAGAAGCCGGGGAAACGCCGCTGGAGGCTGCCCGGCGGGAGCTGGCGGAGGAAACGGGCTATGGCGGAGGCGAATGGGAGGAATTCATGCTCATTTCTGGCAATCCCAGCACTACCAGCAATCTTACCCATTGTTTTCTGGCCAAAGGCGTGAGGAAAATATCCGAACAGCATCTGGATAGTACTGAAGATCTTAAAGTGTGCCTGCTTACAGCGGAGCAGGTCAGGCAGCTTCTCGTTTCAGACAAGCTCCGCCAGGCCTTGATGGCTGCGCCTCTCTGGAAATATTTTGCCCTTCACGGCTGACAATCCGGTGCGTTAAGGGCAGGGGGAAGGCGTCAATCGCAATTTGTTGCTATTGTAAAAATGAATTTTATTATCCATTTTTGCGGAAGTATAAAACGGACTTGACGATAAAATGAAAAAATTTTTCCCTCTATTCATGGCCGTCGTGCTCGCGATGACCGTTCCGGCGTATGTCGTATCCGCCCAGAGCCCGGGCAAGCATCTTCTGGTCGGGCAGGTCAAGGATGAGGCAGGGGAACCACTCCCCGGTGCCAATGTATATGTGCGCGGAGACATCAGGAACGGTACATCGACAGATGCGAACGGCTGGTATTCCCTTGAACTCCCGGACGGGAAAGGTCTCATAGTCGAGGCTTCTTTCCTCGGGATGCAGACCACTTCCATAGAATATATCGGTCAGGCGGAACAGGATTTCGTTCTGAAAGCCGATGACAACATGATGATGGAAGCCGTGGTGACAGGCCGGCAGAACATCAACGATGTGGATATCAGGGCGAAGGCCGGAGTCATCAATGTCGTGGATGTCAAGCGAATGCAAGACAAGCCTATGATAGACATGTCGCTGTCTCTGCAAGGCGCAGCCCCCGGGCTCGTAGTTACGAACAGGGGAGACCTCGGCACGAAACCGGAAATCAGGATCAGGGGCAATTCTTCTTTCAGGGAAGGTGACACCGCCAACGAACCCCTGTATGTACTCGACGGTCAGGTCATTTCCTCCGATGCCTTCATGACGCTGAATCCGATGGATATCGCCGACATCAAGATTCTGAAGGACGCTGTAGCCTGTGCCCTGTATGGTACCAAGGCTGCAAACGGTGTCCTTGAGATCACTTCCGTCCGCGGTACGAACGGTGAAACCCTCGTGACATACAGCTTCAACGGCGGCGTCACCATGCGCGGCCGCAGGGCTGTACAGATGATGGATTCTGCCGAAAAACTGGAATTGGAACGGCTGCTGAAAAATGAAGAAGCCCCCGGTTACAGGTACAGCGAAGACTATTACAGAAGATATTTTCCGAATGATCCGAACCTCGACCAGATGATTGCCGAAGGTGCGGCCATACTCGACAAGCTCCGCCAGACAAATACCGACTGGTTCAAGACCTTGCTTCGCAATGACTTTTACCAGCGTCACAATCTGAGCGTAAGGGGAGGTACCAGCAAGACATCCTATTATGCTTCGGCCAACTACAGCTATCAGGGCGGACAGATACCGGGAAACGATGTCTCCAGATTCACCGGAAGGATAAGTCTGGATCAGGCTGTCGGCAAGAGAGGCTATGTCTCCGTGAGTGTGAACGGAGGCTATTCGAAAGCCAACAGTCCTAACGGTTCCTCATATTCTCCTTCATCTCTTGTATATGAGCTGAATCCTTACGAAAGTCCTACGAGCGGGGAGCTCTGGTCATATCCGGACAGGACATATGATGATCTGGTGTACCAATATGACCGGACGTCCACCGAAAAACGTTTCGGTACGACGGCAAGTATCAATCTGGAACCTGTCGACGGTCTGCAGGTAGATGCGGTCGCAGGTATCGACATGGTGCTTTCCGAGTCGCTGGAGCTTGTTCCTTCCACTGCATACGAGGAAATTAACAGCGGCGCGGCGGAAAATGAACGCGGACGCCTGACAAAGGCCAAGAATACGAACACGAACCTGACGACGAATGTCCGTATTACCTACAACAAGATAATCGGCAAGCATGATTTCACTGTCGGAGCCAATACGGACTATTATTGGGATGACATAGACAATATGTCCCTGACAGGCTACGGTGTCGGGACGCAAAAGTCCGCTGCCGCCATAAACCAGTCTCTGGAAGGTTCCAGAAAGCTCAGCACGAGCAACATGCATGAAACTACCGCCCAGATAGGCATAGGTGTTCTGGCGGGATATACTTTCGATGAGACCTACGACATATTCGGTACGTACAAGGCCGATGCATCGTCGATTCTTCCTAAAGACAAGAGATGGAACGCGGCATGGGCTGTCGGCGCCGGCTGGGACGTCAAGTCCTATTTCAAGGACTGGAGACCTATATCTTCCCTCAGGTTCAAGGCTTCCTACGGCCGGACAGCAAATCTGGCTGGAGTCTCGCCGTCTCTGGCCGTCGCCACCTTCTCTTATCTGGACGACAGCTATGGAGATACCAGACTGCTCGAGTTGATATCGCTCTACAATGATTCCCTCCGTCCGGAGCAGACTGTTTCCACCGAGGCAGGAGTGTCATTCGGACTTTTCGATGTGGTGTCTTTCGATATCGGATATTATAACAGGGTCACTGAAGACGCCCTTCTGGATGTCCCGATTCCGGCTTCAAACGGCTTTACGACCCTTAAGAGGAACATAGGCGTGCTCAGCAATTCCGGAATCGAAGCATCCGTATTCGCGAAGATTCTGAATCTTAATGATCTGAGGCTGAATCTGAGATTTTCGATAGCATACAACAGGAACAAGGTGCTGGATCTTTATGACGGCGACAGGCTCTATACGGGAGAGGATACCATTATTCCGGATTTCGAAGTGGGCAAGTCTTACGACATGCTTTACGGCCCGATTTCCCTCGGATTGGACCCTATGACAGGACTTCCCGTATTCAGGGGAGGCGACGGCAGGGAAATACAGGCTGACGAGACCCTGACCAGGGATGATATGGTGGCTCTCGGGCATTCCGTACCTCCGTACAGCGGAACGATAAACCTCAGTTTCACATGGAAGAATCTCGAATTCGATGCAGACTTCTATTATGTATTCGGCGGCGTGAAGCAGTATGCATATTCTTACGTCAGGTACTATGACGATGCGAACAAGAATGCCGTCAAAGGTCAGGTGCAGAATATGTGGTTCAAGGCAGGGGATCAGGACAAGATGTACCATACCCCTTTCTATTCTTCTTCCGTCATCGAGAACCTGACAGCCTGGCCGAACAGCAAGAGCATCGGCAGCAGCGACTATCTGCGTCTTTCCATGCTTTCGTTAAGGTACAGGTTTTCGGAGAAGCAGCTCGAGTGGACAAAAGGGGCCGTCAAGTATGCCAATGTGGCCCTTCAGGCTTCCAACCTGTTCACGATTACAAGATACCGGGAATCGGATCCTGAATCAGGTTCTCTCGTGGGACAGCAGCAGCCTGTCGTTACTCTCAGCCTGAGCCTTTCATTCTAAAACGCAACTGATTGATATTGATATGAAGAAAATCATTATATGCATGTTGGCATTGGCGGCAGCCACCGGATGCCTGGATATCAGACTTGAAGACCAGTATTCGGATCCTTCTGCGATAAACTCGGTGCAGAGAGCCCGTGAATTGCTGTCGTCTGCCTATAATTCATTGCCGAGGATACAGGTGGAACTTTCTGTCCTGAGCGATGATTTCGTGCCTACGAACCTGTCCGGCAGTTATGCCGATCTGCTGAATCTGTACAATTGGCAGGAAAGGGCCATCGATGATTTCTCGTCCACCGTATGGATGGATTACTATATGACCGTAGCGACAGTGAACGCCTTGATTCCGCGGCTTGAAAATGTGACAGTGGAAGACGAGGAAGACGAGACAGCGCTTTCTCAGGTGCGGTCCGAAGCCCTTGCGCTTAAGGCGATGTGCTATTTCGACCTGCTCCGCCTCTATGGACCGGTGTGGACAGACGAAAACATGGATAAGGACGGAATAATACTGAAAGACAGGCTGGAGCTCCAGTTTCTTCCGCGCTCTTCAGTCAGGGACTGTATTTCGGAGATTGACGGGCTTCTGAAGGAAGCGTTGTCAGTAGAGAACGGGACATCGGAAGTGTATTATCTGGGGACTCAGGCGGTAAATGCCCTGAAAACAGAAGTCGAACTCTGGAAAGGGAATTATAAAGAGGTCATCAAGTGCGGGCTGCCGCTTCTGTCTGATGCGGAATCCCGGTGGACGCAGACCGACTATGACAATCTATGGAGCGACAGCGAGAGCAAGGAACGTATTTTCGCACCCTATATCTTCGACACATTCTATACCGATCTGTGCTATGATACTGAATCCGGAG
This sequence comes from uncultured Bacteroidales bacterium, assembly GCA_944323845.1. Classification (GTDB taxonomy): domain Bacteria; phylum Bacteroidota; class Bacteroidia; order Bacteroidales; family UBA932; genus Cryptobacteroides. The sequence continues at coordinate 27,224 of CALUUA010000007.1, read as the reverse complement.
ACTATTATATCCTGAACGACGACATCGTCTTCGATGAAGGCGACATGAGGGAGGCCTGGACTGTCTGGCAGTTCACGATGTCCGCTGACACGGACAATCCCAGACCGGTGCGGAACATGGGCAAGTACAACAGGCTGTACTACGAGGATACCGAAGTAAGGTATATCAATACCCTGCGCTATAGCGGAGTGTGCTTTGCCGTTGCCGAGGCTTATGCCAGAGACAATCAGGAGCCGGAAGCCATAGCCCTAATGAACAGATATCTGGCCGCAAGAGGGGCTCAGACATGGGATTTGTCTTCTGACCCGGCACTTACCGGAGACGGACTGGTGGAGGCTATTCTGGAAGAGAAGAGAAAGGAGTTCGTCGGGGAGGGTACCAGATGGTTCGATTTGAAACGTCTCGACGGAGACCTGCCGAGATACAGCAATTTCGGAAATAATATTTCGTCTACAATCAAGGCAGGGGACTACCGTTGGCTCTTCCCTATACCGAGGTCGGAGTACAGGTACAACGAAGCTGTCCATCAGAATCCAGACTGGCCGGTAATAGCCGTAGAATGAGCCGGGAGTGCAAAGCAATGAATCTGAATATATAATACGAAGTTCAACAAATCAATTCAATACCATGAAAAAAATCTTGTCATTCGGCGCTATGGCGCTGATCGTTGCAGCAGGGGTTTCATCCTGCGATGGGCCGGTGAACAACGGCTATGAAGGAACTAACTACATTTATCTGAATTCTGAAAATACATCCATGTATGGAGTCGCTGGCGAGTCCATTGACGTGGATGTGATGCTTACCACGGCTCTGGATGAGGATATAGACCTGACATTTGCCGTAAGCGGCGAGGGGGGGGCTTCAGTGGAAATTTCCGGGAATCCCGTGTCCATACCTGCCGGTTCACGCGAGGGGTCTTTCAGTCTGGTATGCGGGGATGACATCGCTCTGGACGAAAACCTGTCCTTGTCGGTCATCCTTGATCCTACAGCTTCCAATCCGGAAGGCCTGGATATAAACGAAGCTTTCCAGTTTACGGTAATCGCAGTATCGAATCCTGACGATACACCTGAACAGGAAGAAATCCTCGGCGGCTTTATGGAAGCTACGGGCATCGACCTTTCCGGTTATATCGGGCTTATTGATGTTACGGTACAGTACACCGGCACGGATCCGGATACCGGTGAGCCGCTTGCTGTCCAGACCATCACAGGGAAGACGGAAATCACTTTAAGCGAGTCTTCACAGCCGGGCAAGCCTGTGCTTAAGATGCTATCTAACCCTATGGGCATCCAGGACAAGATGTATGAAGCCTTGCGCGCAGTTACCGTAGACAATACCGACTATTGGTACGGGGAGTGGGCATCTGCATGCTACGGAATCCTGATGGAGGCGATAGACTGGACGCCGGATTCAGATGAACAGTTCATCATGTCTCTGGACAATATCGCTGTCAATGAAGACGGTTCCATAAACTTCCTCGGAGAGGGTCTGAATCAGTATGACGACCCTATCACGATAGTGCCGTTCGGATATTCTTTCTCTGCATATGACAGGGAACTTGCCGCCATTGCCGATGGCACCCTCGATCCGGAGAATACTCCTGACTGGGCAGGAGACTGCACTGCCAATCCCGCCTATCACCTGAACTGTGACGAGATATCCGAGGATGTATGGGAAGGGACAAACTGGATCGAACCTGCGGCTTCCGTTTCCAACGAATCCATGAAATTCTCGTTCTGCATCTACAGGTGCTCTTTCGATTCTGATTATACCAGAATCGAAGTTACCTATACTCCGAAGGCGGCTGTTCCTGCCGAATAGGGTGCAGTTTTGCTTTCTACGGAATTAATTCATATCTTTCCGGAGAATTGTAAGACAAATGAAAGATACGCTTATGAAAAGACTGCTGTGGCCTGTGTTGGCTGCAGCAGTCATTTTGACAAGGGTTCTCCCTGCATATGCAGCGGAACCGGATGAGCCGGTCAAGGCTCCTGAAGGCCTCCGGTCCGGAGTTCTCGAAAACGGCCTTAGTTATGTCATCATGCATAATTCCTCCCCGTCGAAGATGGTGGAGTGCCGCTTGATGTTCAAGGCCGGTTCCGTATTGGAAAACCCCGGGAACCGTGGGGCAGCCCATTTTCTGGAGCATATGGCTTTCGGGGGAACGAAACATTTTCCGGACAGGAAACTTGTGGAGTATATCGAGTCTACAGGGGTCCAGTATGGCTTCGGCCTGAATGCATATACCGGATATGACAGGACAGTCTATATGTTTTCGGTGCCGACAGACACTCCGCGCAGTATCGACATGGCTCTGCTGATAGTCAAGGACTGGCTTACCGGGATCACTCTGAATCCGCGCGATGTGGAGGAGGAAAAAGGCATCATCCTCGCAGAGCTGGCAAACTACGATGTAGGAGACGATTTTTACGGATTGAAGATGGGGTGCGGAAAATATTCCGAAGGGATTCCGCTGGGTACGGCACAGGACATCATGGCCATCACACCGGAAATCCTGAAAGACTTCCATGACAGCTGGTACACTCTTTCCCAGGCTACCGTAGTCCTCGTTGGGGATATAGATCCGTCCGAGGTCGACAAAAAACTGAGGAAAACGCTCGGCCGTCTGGCTCCTTCATCATCTCCGGACTACAGGGAGTTTCCTATGGAATACGCTCCAGGGACTACTTATGCCCAGCTTCGGGATACGTTGAGGCAAGGCGTGGAACTGGAGCTTTATATCCCGCACAGGACCATTCATAAACGTACCATGTCCGATGCTTTAGATGCTGCAAGGTCATCCATGCTGCTCAGGGCAGTGAACCGCAGATTCGATGCCGCCGGCGTGCAGGCATCGCTGCAGAACAACTGGTATCTGGCCGATACGGACCATTTTCTGATATCTGCGGACGGGGATGACAACATCGAAGCGTCGGACCGTCTTTTCGGGGCATTGTCGGAATTGAGGCGGATTGAGGAACAAGGCTTTTCCCCTGAAGAGCTGGCAGCGGTGAAAACGGCTTTCCTTGAAGGTTTCCGCAGACCCGAATGGGACAGGAATTCCACCGAAATCTGTGCTTCGATCGAAGATATTGTCCTGTTCCAGGACAATGAAGTTACCGATCCGGAGCAGTTCGGGTGGCTGAAGGCAAGGTTGGCGGAGACGGAATCGTCGGATCTTCAGGAAATTCTCGGCGGCTGGCTTGCTGCGGGTGACGGACATCGGCTGGCTTCATACAGGTTCAATGTCGCTGGGGAATCCGGTATGACTGCTGAAACAGTGGATTCATTGTGGGAGGCCGCTTCCTCTATGGAGCATGAGGCGTATGTTTATGTTCCCGAACCTCCTGTGCCGGAAACAGGAAAGACTTCTGTGCCGGACTGGCTGACCCCTGAAAAGGATTTCGACGAGAGCATGATCGCAGACCGGCGGCATTATCCGTCGACGAAGATAGATGAAGTGACCCTGACAAACGGGATGAAGTTTGTCCTGCGTCCTACAGATGATGCAGAAGACAGGATACTGATGCATATCTTCGCTCCGGGCGGCCTGTCCAGAATACCGGAAGATGATTTTCCGCTGTATGAAGGCATGGCGGGCTATATGGAACTTGGAGGTATCGAAGGTCTTGACGATGACGAGTACGGTGCCATTCTGGCGGAGAACGGGACGGGCGTGCTGGTCGCTCTCGGGAATTATTGGCATGAAGTGATAGCTTCTGGCCCCTCTGAAAACATGAGGCTGATGATGAATCTGGTTCTGCGGAAGATGACGGCTCCCAAACTGAATTACGAGGATTTCGAGGAACTGGTTCAGGACGAAAAGGAGAATTTCGGCGAGGAGACATATCTGTCCCGACTGATGAAAACGGACTGGTCGCGGCAGCTGAACATGAAGATTGACAGTCTTATGGGAAACCTGATGTATGGCCGCCGGATGGAGCAGGAAATGAAGGATTTGGAGAAGATGTCTCTTGATTCCATGGCCGTTATGTACCGAAGGCTCTTTTCCAATCCGGACGGGATGACCTGTGTGGTGTGCGGGCGTTTCGATACCGATTCCTTGCTGATGGAGGCTGTGCCGCTGTTCGGTGCCCTGAAAAGCGAGGACGGCCCTAACAGGACAGGGGAGTCGCGTTTCTCCCTGCCTTCGGGCCCGCGTTCTGTGTTTTTCCCTGAAACGAATCCGGGGCAGGTTACGTTCGATTACCTGCAGTACGGATATTATCCTGCCTCGTTGCGGAATACTCTGATTCTGAAACTGGTAAGAGATGTCATAAGAGACCGTCTGCTGACTGTGCTCAGGGAACAGGAGTCTTTGGTGTATTCTCCGTATATCTCATTGAGCTGCAGGGCAATCCCAGACAATCTTTATCATTTCGATATCAATGCCTCTGTCGACAGCAGCAATACGGCCAGAGTCTATGAAGTCATAGACGGCATTCTGGCCGACTTGCAGAGCGACAAAATTTCTGCGGCGGAACTCCGCACCAAGAAGCGCATCTTCAACGTAAACAAGAGGACATATCTGGAGGAGGACGCCACGTCGAACTGGAAGAACTATCTGGTGGATGAGCTGAAAAACGGTGAGACGATGGAGGATTTCGAAAATTATGAGCAGATATTGGAGAGCATAACTGCCGATGAGATTCTGGACGCTTTCAGAAAGTATATAGACAGGGAGGATTTCGTTATCCTTTCTCTCGGGGACTTCAGATATGACGGAGAGCCGGAGCCGGAATATGTCTGCGGCCAAAGTCCGGAAGTCCCGTGTGCGCAGGAACCTTCCGGAACTGATGAAGATCCGGCAGCTTACAGGATTTTCAGCGGTGACGGCAGCCTGATCACGTATGCCGGTATGCTGTCCTGTCTTCGCAAGGCCGATGTGATACTGATAGGAGAGACGCATAACTGTCCCATAGCGCATTGGCTGGAACTGAAGGTCACGGAAGATATATGGAAAGATTCGCAGGAAGGGCTTGTGCTGGCTGCGGAGATGTTCGAGACCGACAATCAGAAGGAGGTCGACGATTATGTGTCGAAGAAGATAGGTTCGGACGAACTGGCGGCCAGAGCCAGGGTCTGGGACAATTTCTGGACGGATTATCAGCCGCTTCTTTTCTTTGCGAGGGAGCATGGTCTGAAATTCGTGGCATCCAATGTTCCTCGCCGGTATGCTGCATATGTCAGGGAAAACGGACTTAATGCCTTGGACTCTCTTCCGGATGCGGACAAGGCGTACATGGCCCCTCTTCCTATATCCTTTCAGGCCTCGGAAGAGGCAGACGGGATGTTCGAGATGATGAGGCTGATTTCCGGAAGCCATTCCGACGGGCCGTCCTATTTTGCTGAAGCACAGGCTTTGAAAGATGCTACCATGGCATGGTCGATAGCGGAGGCGTTTTCGCGGAATGCGGCCGACGGTAATCCGGTGGAGAAGCTGGTGCATTACAACGGCAATTACCATTCCGACAGCGGCGGCGGTATAATCCCGTATCTGGAAGAGTATCTTCCAGACAAGTCTGTGGCTACCGTGTGCTGTATCAGGCAGGATGATCTGTCCGGTCTCGATGAAGAAAATCTCGGCCGTGCCGACTTCATCATAGTCGTGCCGATGGAAATGACCATGACATACTGATACCTACTCAATAAAAAAGAGGAGGGTGACCAAAAAGGGATTTTTGGCCACCCTCAAACGTCTTTCTTCGAAAGACTATACCCTTCTAAACCCCCTGCACCCCCTATTAAGCTATTTCATAGCTTTTCCTCGTTTCGCCTCGGATATAGCGGAATACACTCCGCTATACCTCTCGGCTTATCACTCGGTTAGGGGGATTTCGCTCCTTCCAGTCGCGGTCACTTCGTGACTTTTGACCCACCTCCCTTTCTGTGCGGGCGAAGGGACTCGAACCCATACGCCTCTCGGCACCAGATCCTAAGTCTGGCTTGGCTACCAATTACAACACGCCCGCAGAAATTGCAGAATGTCCTGTATCGGATATGACAGGACAGGTCTGCAAAGATATGGATAAAAACAGAAAAAACAAACTTTACTTTTTCCTGAACTGGGCGCAGCACCAGTTGTCCATGCTGTCAGATTTGACGAATCCGAGCCCCGATCTTTCCGCCATTCCGGATATCATCGGCAAGTCCTCGGTATAGAATCCGCTTACAAATAGCAATCCGTCCTTTTTCAGGCTTCTGGAGTAAGTCGGGATGTCCTCCAGCAGTATGTTCCTGTTGATGTTGGCCAGAAGTACATCATATTTTCCCATCTGAAGCAGGGATGCATCCCCGCAATATGTTTCTACATGACGCGATACTTTGTTGAGTCTGGCATTGTCGAATGCCGAGACCGCCGCCACGGCATCTATGTCTATGCCGAAAGTATGCGCAGCTCCCATTTTTGCGGCCAGTATGGCCAGTATGGCCGTGCCGCAGCCCATATCCATGATTATCTTTCCTTTGATGGCAGCCTCGTTTTCGAGCAGGGCCCTGCACATCATGTATGTGGTCTGATGGTGCCCTGTGCCGAATGCCATTTTCGGGTCTATCGTGATATTGAACCTCGTCCGTTTCAGCCCTTTGTGGAAAGTGGCCTTTATAGTGCATTTGCCGTCCACGACTATTGGAGTGAACTGCTCTTCCCAGACTGCGTTCCAGTTGCACGGAGGAATCATGGTGGCCGAGAAGTCCACGGCAAATTCCATATCCAACCCGCACAGCTCCAGCTTGAGCATCTGCGCGCTGTAATTATCCTTCTGGATATACCCTTTCAGATACGGTTCCTCCACGGTGAAAGATTCGAAAGGTATTTCGTCCAGCTCCGCCATCAGTATTTCCGCATTCTCCTCGCTGAACGGGGTGATTTTCATGGATACCTCGATATATTCCTGACTGTTCATAATCTGTGTCGTTTTTCTGTTTTGCCGGTTTTCACATCATCCCTGCTGCGGCAGGCCTTATTCCATGTCCAGCGACTTCTGCTCTTCGGATGTCAGAGTGTCCATCTGCTCGTCCACTGCCTGGACATAGTCTATCTTTTTCTTGTAATCGTTTATTTCCTTCTGCCTGCGGTTCTCGGCCACGGCCTTGTCCACACCTTTTTCGAATATGTCCCTTATGGATTCCGCCAGATTCAGCTTTACCTGATCGACGGCTGCAGTGAATACAGGTACGTTCGCATTCTTATATTTGGCTTTGCCGATCTTGAACTTCATGTCACCGAAATCGCCCCACAAGTCGATTCCGACCCTGAATGGCAGAGGAGACTCGATGACGGATACATGATATTTGAAAGAAGAATCCAGATTCTGCACTCCGCTCATCGCCAGTATATACCGGTCGATGTCGAGTACGAACGGGAATATCTCCAGTCTGCTGTCCGCAATGAGTCCTTCCACGGACATCCTGTCTATGTACGTGTTCTCCCTGTCCTTGAATTTGAGGATTTTGGCTATCTTCCTGATGCTTTCGTCATTGTGCAGCCGAAGGTTCTTGCCGCCTATCCTGATGACTCCGTTTATGGACGGGGCCAGAATGCTCATCGTCGTGTCTATATCCGCCGTGGCGGCCATCTCCAGATTAAGCTCGCCCTTGAAGGACTTGAGCAGAGGCATGACAGTATCTATGGCCGGGAGCATGTCTATCACCTTTTCAGCAGTGATTCTCGAGAAATTCAGGTTGAAGCCCGTCTTCAGATCCTTTTTCGTCTGCGTGGCATAGAATCCTTCGAAGAACATGTCGCCCATATTTGTAGTGGCTGATGTATTGGTGAACTGCACGCATCTTTCCTTTACGGTCAGGTCGGCAGTCATTCTGGTCATTTCAAGTTTGGAATATCTGACGTTTTTCGCATCGAGCCGGATTTCTGCGGCGATGTTTGCCGGTATGACCAGCAGTGTCCCCGAATCGGCTGCCACCTCCGTGCTGTCGGCCATGATCATATCCTCGAACTCGTCGTCTTCCATGGAGGTGATGTCCCTGCCGGCAAATTCATCGGCAGAGAAAGACTGCCCTGCAGAATATGCCGCCAGCATCTGGTTGAGATCGAGACTGTCAGATTTCACGTCCACGTCCAGTTTCAGGAAACCCTTGCGAAGTATGGCCATCCTCAGGCCCGTAAGGGCTCCTGACGCAGAGATATTCGAGCGGCCGCTGTTTACAGTCAGGCTCTTGAGCCGGATTTCGTTATTGTTGAACGTCCCTTTGAAATCCTGAATCCTGTTTCTCAACGGGAAATACGGAGACATTACATTCATCCTTCCTATGCCTATGGAGCCGTCCATGTCCCATTCCCTGAAATATTTTCTGATGTTTTCCCCGACATCCAGACTTATGTCGCTCTTCCTGAAATCCGCTTCTGTCAGCCATGCGGGGACTTCTCGGGTAGGCCTGTTCCTGCGGAACCGTCTGAACAGAGAGTCCAGAGGTACATCAGGATTGGCCCTGGACAGGGAATCCACGAAGGCCCTGGCCTTCCTGCGCCTTTCAATCGAGTTCATCGCAGCATTGGCTGACAGGTCCAGATTTCTGACAGCCAGCCTGTTGACCGGTCCTTTTGCGAATACCATCCCCGTATTGCTCGTAAGATCGAGCACAGGTACATCAGGATTGCCGGCTTTAGGCATCAGACTGAACTTGTTGACCGATCTGGCGAGGGCGATTATGGAAGTGTCGGCGCTCCTCATCGACAGCCAGCCGGCCTCGAACCTGCCGCCGACAGGGTAGAATGCGGAAGAATCTTTTTTGTCGAGGACGGCAGCGGCGTTCTGGGCCATCAGGGACAGCTTCCTGCCGGTCATGGACATCTGGTCCTTGTATCTCAACCTGACGCTGTCCACATAGGCGGCCAGTCCCATCATCCGCTCTCCTTCAGTGATTTTCCTGTTGTAGATGTTCGCATAGGTTCCGAGCTTTACATCCAGACTGTCAATATAGATGTCGAGAGAATCCTTTGCGGAGTACAGAAGGAGCTTGCGGCTCTTTACCTTGCCTTTCAGATCGGCATCGGCGAAGGTGTACGGGGAGAGCTGGGACATCATTATGTCTCCTTTCAGTTCTGCTGACATCCTTCCTGCGGCAGAATAGCCTGTAAGCCTGTCGATTACGGTAGACAAGGTATCCAGATTCAGGAAGAAACGGCTGTCCACGCTCATTCGCGGATCCTCGCCGAGCAGGTCTTCAGCCTTTCCTGCGCCTGCCAGCGCAATGCCGCGCCCCACGAAAAGCACGCTGTCAAGATCCAGATCCATGCGGCCTGATTCAGTCCCTTTCAGGATGGCCTTCAGACCGATTTTGTTGTCGCCCAGAATCTTATGCGAGATGTCGGCTACCGGGATCTCGAGCACCGCATCGACGGCCGGAATATGGCCTTCGGAATCCAGCCAGCCTTCTATCCGTGCCCCGAGCGAAATCACGGCATCGGTCTTGAAATCTCCGAGGCCTTTCATTATGTTCTTCCCGAAATAGTTTATCGGCTTGCTGACCTCACAGTCGCGGATGTAGCATCCTCCTTTCACATATATGCTGTCGCCCTTGAAGCGCACGTCGGCTTTGGCAGTCAGCGGGATATCGGCAAACCTGGCATTGAACTTCTCTACGGAAATCCTCCTGACAGAGTCTTCCGGGAATGATATTCTGGTATCCATTTCCACCGGGAGCTTCATCCTTCCGTATGTGCCTGTGGCCATGTATGCGGTAGCGAGAGCCTTGATGTCCAGACCGCGCTCCCTGCCTCTGGCCATGAAGTTGTCGAGCCTCAGTGCCAGAGTGTCGCCGGGGAATCTGCCGCTCATGAACATGGTGTCCACCTTAAGCCCCAGACGGCTTTTCTTGATATCCTTTGTGACGACCCTGCCGAAGAATACCATCCTTTTCATGGACAGGGACAGGTTCGTGGAGTCCGGAATGCTGTTGAAAATAATGCGCGGACGGTCTGTGAGCCTGATTCTCCCGATCACCATGTCCGGCATCCCCGCGGATGACGTGTCGGCCTTTTCGTCTGTCGTCCCTCCGGTGAACTTGAATATGTTCCAGGTGGCGGTGCTGTCGTTGTAGGCAGTGGCGTATATCCTCGGTTTGGAAAGGACTATGCGAGGAATATTGATCTGTCCGGCAATCAGGCTGGACAGGTTCAGTGATGCAGACAGCCTGCTGAAAGACATCAGGGTGTCGCAAGTCTCGCCGCGGCCCTGACGGGTGTACCAGTCTTTTCCGGCTCCGTATGCTTCGAACCTGTCGGTCGGGTATGTGACGGACAGGCTGTCGAAAGTGACGCTGACATACGGGAAATGCCTGAATACCGATGCGCTTACCTTTCTGAAGGCCACATCGCCGTCCACCATTTGGGCCGCGACCTTGTTCGCGGCACTGGTCAGCACTCCAGGGGTAAGAGCTATCTGCAGTATCGCCAGAATGACCAGCCATATGCCGACTACAGTCAGCAAGATATTCCTGAAAATTTTCCAGCCCCGGTTCTTTTTGGGCTGTCCGGCAGAATTTCTTTCCATAACCTGATTCCCGTTGAATGAAAAACGATAGTAAATATAGTGAAAAGCAAGGAGGGAGCAAAATTATCTCTGTTTGCGGAAGCGAAAAGAAAAGGACGATTCAAAATTCTCTGAATCGTCCTTTATACAATATTCCGTACAGATCTTTACTGCTCGTCCATGAGCTGCATGCGCTGTACGTAGATGGCTTTCTTTATCTCCTCTCTCCTCTTCACTGACGGCTTTACGAAAGCTTTTCTGGCACGCAGTTCGCGGATAGCTCCTGTCTTTTCGAATTTTCTCTTGAATTTCTTAAGTGCCTTTTCGATGTTCTCGCCTTCTTTTACAGGTACTATAATCATGTCTAATCACCTCCTTTTATTCAAGGCTGCAAAGATAAGCAGATTATTTTGAATTCAAAATATTTTTGAACGTCTCCATCCCCTTTGTCGCCACTTCGCGGATATGGGTGATCCGTGAATCGGCCACAGGCACATCTTTAGGATCTATAATATAGATAGGAGTGTCATTCCCGGCATAACGGTATAGTCCGGCAGCAGGGTAGACCTGAAGCGATGTCCCCACTATGAGCAGGATATCCGCCTCTTCCACGACATCTATGGCCTGTCCTATCTTGGGTACAGCCTCTCCGAACCAGACGATGTGCGGCCTTAGTTGCGCCCCGTCAGGAGCCAGATCTCCGAGGCGGATTTCTCCGTATCCTATGTCGAAGACAGATTCTTCGGAGAAATTGTCCCTGTCGTTGTATCTGTCTTCAGGCCGGGCTTTCGTCAGTTCTCCATGCAGGTGGATGACACGGGTGCTTCCGGCTCTCTCGTGGAGATTGTCTACATTCTGCGTCACTACTGTCACATTGAATTCCTCTTCCAGTTCAGCTATGGCCAGATGGGCTGCATTCGGTCTGGCGTCGCGCAACTCCTTCCGCCTCGTGTTGTAGAAGTCGAGCACAAGCCCGGGATTCCTGTACCATCCTTCGATTGATGCCACATCTTCCACATTGTAGTTTTCCCAGAGCCCGTTGCTGTCCCTGAATGTGCTTATTCCGCTTTCTGCGCTGACCCCGGCTCCTGTAAGAACCGCCAGATTCCTTTTCTTCATTTTCCCGATATGATTTTGATGATATTGTCCCGAAACTCCCTTCCCTACCTCACTGTTTGCCGAAATAAAAGCGGCTGAGCCAGTATTCGAACAGAGGGTCCATAATTACAGGCTCGTCCTTGTCGTCGAAAGTGATCGTTTCCTTTTTCCTCAATGCGTCCTTTACCCTCCTGACATTGGCCGAAGAATGCAGGCCATACTTCCCGATGACTTCCACTGAACTGAATTTCTTTTCTCCGTCAAGTATCGCCTTCAGGAAATTCAGCTGGTGCGACGTGAGGGAGCAGATGGTATTCTTGAATCTGTCTTCGTTGACGGAAAGTATGATGTTCAGGGCGTCCATCATGATGCCCTCGTTCATATATCCTTTCGAAAGCGAGTCGCAGATAGCCGAAAAATGATTGATATACCGGAGATTGCCTTTGAAAAGTCTCACGACGCTTGCCGCCAAGTCCTGTTCCATCACCTTGCCGCCGGTCAGGAATCCCCGGATCATGTGGTCTTCTATTTCACGGCTGTCGACCTGCTGCAGCGGAATATGCTCGATGAGCCTGTGAAAATACTTTTTCTCTTCGAAAATGTACTTCATGGCGTTCACTCTGGATCCGGTCAATATCCAGACGGAATATCCTTTTTCTCCATCCGGCCTCCCGGCCAATGCTCCCTCCATGATGCCGAATATCTCTTCGCTTGCATCTTCTCCCAAATCCAGAATGCTCTGGAACTCCTTTATAATGACGAAGACAGGGGACTGCGTCCGTGCAGCTATTTCCCCGGGAAGACGGAATAGCCTGTCCAGATCATTCCTGTCGGGATTGCCGTCAAGGCATACGACCTCGTCATTTTCTGAAAATGCCGTCTGGTCGAAATGGAAGCGGGTGTCCTTGAGCATCGTCTCTATGATTCCGGCATATTCGGCCGGAGTGGAGGCTGCCGAACGGATGATTGACGAGGCCAGTTTCAGAGCCAGCGATCTGGTGTCCCTGCAGTTGAACAGATCAGCCTGCGGTGCGGTAAACGGTACTCCGGACAGCCGCATATTGAACAGTGCCTGCTGGATTACGGACATTTTCCCTGCTTTCGGCGGTTCATATATGCATACGCTCGTCCCGTGTCCGAGCAGATTCCGGACAGCATTGCTCTCGGCCTTTCTTCCGATGAAATTCTTGCCTGTCACGAATGTATCATATACGAATGCCATATCCTTTCCGGTATAAAATTTATCAGAAAACAAAAATACCAAATTTTTTTGTCATCTCGGCAAAAAGTGTTATTTTTGCAGTCCAAATTATGATGATGACTGTTAAGCCATTGACAAAGAGCTGCTTAAGCAGCCGCTTGCAGTTAAAACTTTTTAGTTTTCATTTATTTATGTACGCAATAGTAGAGATTGCAGGCCAGCAGTTTAAGGTTGAGGCTGGCATGGAGATTTTTGTAAACCGCCTTCCTGAGGAGAAGGGCGCGTCTATGGTTCTTGACAAAGTCCTGCTCGTGGATGCGGACGGAGCGGTCAAGGTCGGCGCTCCTTATGTGGACGGAGCCGTAGTCAAGGCTACAGTGCTCGATGACACTTGCAGAGGAAAGAAAGTCCTTGTTTTCAAGAAGAAGCGTCGTAAAGGTTATCAGAAGATGACCGGACATCGTCAGGACCTGACCAAGATCCAGATTAACGAAATTGCTTAATTAGAGGAGGAATTCATTATGGCACATAAAAAAGGCGTCGGTAGTTCCAAGAACGGTCGTGAATCGCATAGCAAAAGACTCGGTCTCAAGAAATTCGGAGATCAGGTAGTCAAGGCCGGAAACATCATTGTCCGTCAGCGCGGTACAGTGCATAACCCTGGCCAGAATGTCGGAATGGGCAGAGATCACACTCTTTACGCCCTTATCGACGGGAAAGTGAAATTCACCAAGAAGGCCAATGCCAGGTCTTATGTCTCGGTCGTACCTTTTGAGAACTAGACTCGGAGGCAGAAGTTGAGAATCAGAGGATTGTGCATCCCTCCGGGTGAGGCGCAATCCTCTTTTTCATTGTACTGCCTTTCATGATTTCCGCAAGCGGCGTGCTGCGGTCTGACAGTATGAATTAAAATTGCTATTGATACGATGTTAACATTGAAATTATTGCGCGACGATCCCGAATTTGTGATCGGAAAACTGGCGGTCAAGCATTTTGACGCCCGCGAAATTGTATATAAGATAGTCGGTCTGGACAAGAACAGGCGTGCGCTGCAGGTGGAACTCGACAGTTGTCTTGCAGCACAGAAGCAGAAGTCGGCCATGATAGGCTCCCTGATGAAGGAAGGCAGGAAAGATGAGGCCGCCGCGGTAAAGGAAGAAGTGGCGTCGCTCAAGGAGAAATCCAAGGAACTTGAAGCCAGATCCGAAGAGAACAACAGCGAGCTGGAGTCGCTGATGGTGCTTCTCCCGAACATACCTTGCGATCTTGTGCCCGAAGGAAAGAATTCCGATGACAATGTAGTCGTGAAGACCGGTAACGAGATTCCGGATCTCGGCCCTGATGCCCTGCCTCACTGGGAACTGGCGAAAAATCTTGACATCATAGATTTCGATCTCGGTGTCAAACTGACAGGAGCCGGTTTTCCGGTATATAAAGGAAAAGGAGCAAGGCTGCAGAGGGCTCTCATAAACATGTTCCTCGACATCAATACCGCCGCAGGCTATCTCGAGGTGGAGCCTCCTGTGATGGTCAATGAGGCTTCAGGTTTCGGTACCGGCCAGCTCCCTGACAAGGAAGGCCAGATGTATCATGCCACCCTTGACAATTTTTATCTTGTCCCGACTGCGGAAGTGCCGGTTACCAACATATACCGCGATGTCATTCTGGGCAATAATGATTTCCCTGTCAAGATGACGGCCTATACTCCATGTTTCCGAAGGGAGGCCGGTTCGTACGGAAAGGATGTCCGCGGTCTGAACCGTCTTCATCAGTTCGACAAGGTGGAGATCGTCAGGATCGAAAAGCCGGAAAATTCCTATGCCGCCCTTGACGAGATGATAGCTCATGTGGAAAGCATCGTCAGCAGGCTCGGTCTCCCGTACAGGATACTGCGTCTTTGCGGGGGCGACCTGAGTTTCACTTCGGCCATCACATACGACTTCGAGGTTTATTCCGCAGCCCAGGGCCGGTGGCTTGAAATCAGCTCGGTGTCAAACTTCGAGTCATATCAGGCGAACCGTCTTAAATTAAGGTATAAGGATGCTGACGGAAAGATCAGGCTTGCCCACACTCTGAACGGAAGTTCCCTGGCTTTGCCGCGCGTGGTGGCTGCTTTGCTGGAGGACAACCAGAAAGACGGGAAGATTATCATACCGGAAGCGTTGAGGCCATATACAGGTTTCGACATCATCGGTTGACGGCTATGCCGGTGAGCGGAAAGACGATTATGGGAATTGACCCCGGAACCAATCTTTTGGGTTTCGGGGTTATCCGTGTTTCCGGGCGGACGGCCGAATATGTGGATATGGGTGTGGTGGACATGAGGAAGGAAAAGTCCCATTTCGACAAGCTCCGGAAACTGTGTATGGAAATGGAACGGCTTCTGGATACATATTCTCCGGACGAATTGTCTGTAGAGTCCCCGTTTTACGGAAAGAATCCGCAGGTGATGCTCAAGCTCGGAAGGGCTCAGGGTGCAGCCATTACTGCCGCCCTCAGGAGAGGGATACCTGTGTCGGAATACGCCCCGAGGGAAGCCAAGATTGCCATTACCGGAGTAGGCTCGGCTTCAAAGGAGCAGGTCAGCACCATGATACGGAAGATTCTCAATGTGGATCCCGGTCCTGAATATCTGGATGCCACCGATGCTCTGGCATTGGCTCTCTGTCATTATTTTCACGGGATCAGCCCCCTGTCCCAGGTAAAGTCTTCCGGGAGTTGGGAGCAGTTCCTGCAGGCTCATCCGGAAAGGATAAAATGAACTGTGTGCGGGCACGGATTTTGCATAATTTATTGATTGCCTGTTATTGTTGCCGGGCCGTATGTCGCGGTCAGGTTTCTTTTGTGTAGACATTTTGGAAATTTATGACCAAGACCTATCCCCAACAATCCGTTGTGAGGCTGCTGGCAGTATTCTTTCTGCTGTTGCCTGCACTCTTTTCAGGCGCACAGCCTCGCTATTCGATCAGCATGAAGTTCGTGGACGAGTCGACTTCGGATCCTGTCGGCTTCGCGACTGTCTCGATCACCCTTAAAGGACACGATACCGCCTCCGGCTACATACTCAGTACGGCTGAAGGAAACGCCCGCCTTTCCGTGGCGGTCAAGGGTACCTATGTCCTGAAAGCAGAGCTGATGGGATATATATCATACCAGAAGGAAATACTGATAGACAAGTCCATGGATCTTGGCGAACTCAAGATGAAACCGGACGTGGAGGTGCTTGAAGCTGCCAGCATAACCGCTGTCGGCAATCCGATTGTCGTGAAGAAAGACACTGTGGAATACAGTGCATCTTCATTCAAGACTTCTGACAATGACATGCTTGAAGAACTGCTCAAGAAACTGCCCGGCGTCGAGGTGGATTCCGACGGTACGATTACGGCAAACGGGGAGACCATCACGAAGGTCATGATAGACGGGAAGGAGTTTTTTCTGGATGACCCACAGCTGGCTACCAAGAATATTCCTGCCAAGATCATAGAAAAGGTCAGGGTCGTGGAGAAGAAGTCCGAACAGGCGGAATTTACAGGGATAGATGACGGTGATGAAGAGACTGTGATAGACCTTTCGGTGAAGCCTGGAATGATGGACGGATGGTTCGGAAACGTGATGGCAGGAGGAGGCCACGATCTTCCTGACAAGGGATATTACACCGACGGACGGACACCGGCCAAGGATGGCTGGAGATATCAGGCGGCAGGCATGGCCGGACGCTTTACCGACAAGAGCCAGATCAGCATCATTCTGAACGCAAACAATACCAACAACCGGGGTTTCCGCGATGTGGCCGGCAGCATGATGCAGAACATGCGCGGTTCCAGAGGAATGGGCCGCGGCACGGGAGGATGGGGAAGAAACGGTATCACCACATCGTGGATGGCAGGAGCCAACGGCGCATTCGACCTTCTGGACGGGAATATGGAACTGAACGGAAACTATATGTACGGCGGTTCCAGCAGACTGGTCGAAGAACAGAGTTCCAGAACGACCTATATGGATGACGGAAGTCTTCTCATATATGATAATGACGGCCAGAATACATCCAGAAGCGACGGCCACCGTTTCGGCATACGTCTCGACCACAAGTTCAGCGAGAACACCTCCATACTTTTCGAACCGCAGTTCAATTTCGGCAACGGCGGCTATACGGAATACTCGGATTTCGTGACAGTGAGCGAAATGGGAGCCGACAGGGACACGACGAACCGCGGTTTCAACGAGAACAGGGCGACTAACGATAACTGGACCGCGAACGGTTTCCTTCTTTTCCGCCAGAAACTCGGCAAGCCCGGAAGAACGCTGTCGCTTATGTTCAATTATAATTTCAGCAACAACGGCCTTCAGGGATATAACCAGTCCCTGACAAGTACTTTCGAGACAGGGGTACAGAAAGACAGCATCATAAACCAGAGATTCGGACAGACTTCGACAAGTTCGTCGCTGAGCGGAAGAGCGGTCTACACCGAGCCGCTCGGCCATGATTTCTATCTTGAGGCCAATTATTCGTACAGCTGGAACATGAGCAAGTCGGTCAAGGATACATACAACAGCGGCGGAGTCCTTGAAGATTTAGTGGACAAGGATGGAGGACACATGATTTACGATCCGTCCGGAGAAAAGTATGACGTGACTTATTCTAACAACATCCTGAACAGGTATGTGAACCAGAGCGCAGGCCTCAATTTCATGTATCAGAAAAACAAGCTCAGGGCACAGCTCGGCGCCGCGCTCCGCCCTACGGATACCCACAATGTGACGAACGGCGAAAGCTACGACAGCAAGGTGCTTAACTGGTCCCCTCAAGCCATGTTCGGCTATGACATAGACGACTTCACTCATGTGAGGATGTTTTATTTCGGCCGTTCATCCCAGCCGTCCACCTCACAGCTCATGCCTGTGCCGGACAATTCGGACCCGCTCAACGTCTCTCTCGGAAATCCTTATCTTATACCGTATTTCAGCCACAATGCCCGCCTCATGTTCGGATATACCGACAGGGAGACCTTCATGTCGATCCACGGCCGTTTCGGGGCAAGTCTCGTCCAGGATCCTATCGTGAACGCCCAGTGGTATGACAGCAACGGGGCGCAGTTTTCCATACCGGTCAACGGCCCGCTTTCAGGATCGGTGGACGGCCGTATAATGATAAATTCCCCGTTCAGGAAAGACTCGAAATTTTCCGTATTCTCCATGACTTTCGCCAGATACAACGAATCCAATTCCTATATAGGCAAGACTGACGGCTTCGATACGGATGCTTACTATGACAGCTCTACCGCCGAATTCGACTATGACAGTTTCCACAGTGATTTCGCCTCTGATGGGAGCCGGATGTTTACGGAGAACAAGACCCGCAGCCTGAGCTTTACGCAGCGTCTCCGCTTCACTTTCAGGAATGACGCCGTGGAGGTGAACATAGGCGGCAGGACAAGGGTTTCCAAGTCGTGGTACACCATTTCATCATATAACCAGAAGCCTACATGGAACAATCAGGTGGATGCATCGGTCAACTGGACCATACCGGGAGGGGTGAATCTGATTTCAAGCATTGACTATAACTGGTACAACGGCTATACTACGCCTCAGGAAGATGAAGTCATTTTCAATGCCGAGGTGAACAAACTTTTCCTGAAAGACAGGCTGACTCTTGCTGTCAAGGCATACGATATTTTCAATCAGTCGAAGAATCTTTCCGTGACAGATGAATCGAACTATCATCTGGAAACGAGAAACAATACACTCGGACGATATATAATGGTATCGCTTACCTACCGCTTCGGGAATTTCAACGGCCCGCAGGGCGGACGCGGTCCGGGAGGCAGGGGTCCTATGGGTGGCCCTCCGCACAGGAGATAGCCGGCAGTCGTCAGAGTTCAGTCTCTGCGCCGTCCGGCGCAACATAGTTCCTCCATTTTTCTATTAGCGCAGTCATGTCATCCGGCAGGGGAGAGTCGAACAGAAGATGTTCTCCGGTCCGCGGATGTATGAAGCCCAATGTCTTGGCATGCAGGGCCTGACGCGGCATTATCTTGAAGCAGTTGCCGATGAATTGCCTGTATTTGGCATATATGGTGCCTTTCCTGATTTCTGAGCCGTCGTATCTTTCGTCATTGAACAGCGGATGTCCGATCCAGTTGAAATGCACCCTGATCTGATGTGTCCTGCCGGTCTCGAGACGGCATTCCACTACAGTCACGAACCCGAAACGCTCGAGCACCCTGTAATGCGTTACGGCATGTTTCCCGCTCTCTCCGTCCGGAAATACCTTGAACCTCATCCTGTCGTTAGGGTCCCTGCCTATATTTCCCGTAATGGTACCTTCGTCATCGCGCAGGTTCCCCCATACTACTGCCACATATATCCTGTCTATCGAATGCACGAAGAACTGTCTGGCCAGATTCAGTTGCGCTTCGTCATTCTTGGCGACTACCAGCAGGCCGGAAGTGTCCTTGTCGATCCTGTGGACAAGCACTCCCATTCTTTCGTCTTCTCCGTCCGGCCCCTGGCTTATCCCCAGATGAAATGCCAGCGCATTCACAAGAGTCCCTGAAAAGTGTCCGTGCCCCGGATGTACCACCATTCCGGCTTTCTTGTTGATTACCAGCAGGTCGTCGTCTTCATAAACTATGTCGAGCGGAATGTTTTCAGGCAGTATTTCCAGACCGCGTCTCTGGTATGGCATTACGAATGAGATGACATCTCCGGGCCGGACCACGCAGTTCGCCTTGACTGTTTTCCCGTTTACCTTTACATACTCCTGCTTTATGGCAAGCTGTATCCGGTGGCGCGAGGTGTTTTCCAGATGGGTCGACATGTATTTGTCCACCCGCATCGGAGTCTGCCCCTTGTCCAGCTCCAGTCTGAAATGCTCGAACATTTCAGGCTGATCATCATCTGTTCCAGCCTCGTAATCAGGATCCATGCAGTCTTCCACGATGAATTCGTCATCGGGATCGAATATTTTCCGTGTCATCAGAAGTCCGGGTTTTCATCAGTTTCTTCTTCGCCCTCTTCCTCTTCTTCAGGAACAGGCACCTTGCTGATGTCCGTGGTAAGATACAGGGATATTTCCATACCCATCAGCAGCGGGGTTTCCCCATATTCGGGCGACTGCCTGTAGACGACGGCATTCAGTGAATCCGAATAGTCCTTTACGGTCTCATCGAAGTATATGCCGCTGATGTTCAGTGAATTGTCGTGAATCGCCTCCACGGCTGTCCTGTATTTCAGGCCGGTCACGGAAGGAGCGAAAGTAATGCAGTCATCGTTGTTGAGACCCAGTACCAGATCTATCATGGATTCGCTTTCGATCATGGTGCCCGGAGCTATCTCCACCCCGTCATGGAGCTGCTGCAGGACATTGTTGGTGGCAATGTCGGTGACATAGGTGAGTCTGCCTATCTGAAGGCCCTTGGAAAGAATCTCTGCCTTGGCCTGCCGCATTGAATAGCCTATGAGATTAGGCATCATCACTTTTTTAGGGTTTACGGCATTTATGGTCAGCAGGATTCTCCGTCCTTCCTTGACCTTGCTTCCTGCCTTGGGGTTCTGTCTGTAGATCAGCCCCTTTCCCATTCTCCTGACATATACAGAATCTATGATTTCAAGTCGCATCCTGCCGGGCGCCACTGCATCCCGGGCCTCTTCTATACTCATGTTCGTCAGGTCGGGCACTGTTATTTCAAGATTGTGTCTGGTGATCTTGTCCAGCAGCACCCTCGCCCCGAAAATAAGGACAAACACCAGCACGATGCCGGCGAAGACATTGGCAGTTATGCGGTTGAAGAAAAATCCCTTGATACTCATAAATTTTCCGGTTAATTGTCAGTTTAATCCTAGAACAGCTGTCCTCCCATGAACAATATCCTGAACAGTCCCTCTCCCAGCAGGACCAGTCCGATAATCACTATTATGGCTCCGGTCAGGCGGTTTATCCACAATATAGTGCGCAGCCTGAACTTCTTTCTGAAATGGCTCAGCATCCATGTGACGGCGAACCAGTACAGGGCCGACCCTACGCTGACGGAGATGATGATTGGAGCCACTCTCCAGTCCGAACTGTCCAGCGGGCCTATCCCGAAGAATGCGAAGAGCGCGAATATCACGAATATCGCACCCGGGTTCGACAGACCCATGAATACCGCCTGCAGGAAGTCGGTGACGGATACAGCCGGGCCTGAACTTTCCCTGGCCTTCAGTTTCCTGAACGGGTCCGAAGTGCTCATCGTCCATCCTAAAATTGTGACTACCACGCCCCCTGCCAGCAGAATCAGTTCCCTGTGCTCGTTTATTATCTTTTCGGCTGCCGCCAATGCGAAAATGGCCACTATCGAAAAGACCGTATCCACCACGCAGGCTCCGAGTCCGGTGATGAACCCGGCCCTATGCCCCTTGCTCAATGATTTCTGTATGACAAGGATGGCTATCGGCCCTACAGGGGCCGAAGCGCAGATGCCTATGGCAACCCCCTTGACTATATCCAGAATCATCGAATCCACTTTATTTCCGCCAGTTTTGTCAGTCACGCAAAGATATAGATAAAAGCAGATTTAGTGAAATAAAAATATTGTTTTTGCTATTTTTGCAGTCTAATTCTACAACATGATGGAAAAAAATACGAACCTGCTTTTCGCCGGCTTTTCTCTGGCATTCGCAGTGCTTATGTCGCTGCCCTTCCTCGTCCCTCATCTCGGCTTCCTGTCGCTCGTAGGTTTCATCCCTCTGCTGATGATGGACAGGATCGCCACATTGTCAGGTTACAGGCATTTCTGGGTATGGCATTATCTGTCCTTCGTGTTGTGGAATGCCTTCACGACGTTCTGGGTCTGCAACGCCACCGTTGGCGGAGGCCTCTTCGCCATCTTTGCGAATGCATTCCAGATGTCGGTAGTTTTCGGGATTTTCAGATCCGGCAAAAAATATTTCAGAGGGGCCTTGCCGTATATCCTCCTGATGGTGACATGGATAGCATGGGAGAGGGCCTATTTCGACGTTGACATTTCCTGGCCGTGGCTTGTGCTCGGAAACGCTTTTGCAGGCAGCATAAAGTCTGTCCAGTGGTATGAATTTACGGGGACTCTGGGCGGCTCGCTCTGGATATGGCTTTCGAATCTTTCGCTTTTCGGGATTCTTGTCTCTCTTTCAGACGGAAGCTGGTCTTCGACGTTCAACCGGAAGGCGAAGGCGGCCTGTATCGCAGGTTGTGCCCTGATTCTGGCTGTCCCGTTCGTGATATCACGTCTCATCTACGACAGCTACGAAGAAAAGCAGGATCCGCTGGATGTGGTCATAGTCCAGCCCAATATAGATCCTTATAATAAGTTCGAGGCCATGACCCAGGCCCAGCAGAATGCCGTTTTCATCTCTCAGGCGGAAGGGGCACTGCAGGACAGGAAGAGTGATACTGCGGCTGTCTCTCCGCTTCTGGTACTGGCTCCGGAGACATTTACCAATGACGTGATCACCAATGAGCCTGGCCGCAGCCGGACATTGAGGCTGTTCGATGATTTCCTGAAAGACTATCCGGGAGTGAGCATCCTGTTCGGAGCCTCCTCCTATACTTACATTGATTCGCCTGTCCGCCCGTCGCACACCGCCAGACAGATCCGCGACGGCAGATGGATAGAGTCACACAATTCGGCTCTCATGACAGACGGGACGGGAAGTCCGGAAATCTTCCACAAGAACAAACTGGTCGTGGCAGTGGAAATGACCCCTTACCCTTCCATATTCCGCCCGATAGACGACATGCTTGGCGGTGTCATGGGCCGCTGCATCGGGCAGGATTCCATATCTGTCCTTCATGTTCGCGGAACTGACGGAATGCAGATACCCGTAGGCTGCGCCATCTGCTACGAGTCCGTTTACGGTGAATATTACACCGGATATGTCAGAAAAGGGGCTGAAGCCATGACCATCATCACTAACGATGCCTGGTGGGGCAACACACCCGGTTACATACAGCATCTGAGGTATGCTTCACTCCGGGCCATAGAAACCCGCCGCAGCATCGCCAGGTGCGCGAATACCGGAATATCGGCATTCATAGATCAGCGCGGAGACATCGTCATGACGTCCCGATGGTGGAAACCGGCAGTCATGCACGGCAGCATAAACCTGAACGACAGCCTGACATTCTTTGTCAGGAACGGGGATATCACCGGCAGGATCTGTACATTCGTTTTCTGGCTTCTAATTGCCGCACTCGCCGTCAGGATCCTACTGTCCCGCAGTCCCGGACACAAGAACCGGCTGCCCTGATACAAGCGAAATATATTTTCTCGTCACGCGGCCTTTCCTGTCCACTTCCGTGATATAGGGCATGACTGTCAGGTCAAAATCCCCGAACAGCCGGAAGCCCGTGTCCGGATCCTTGTCGAGGACTTCATCTATATCTACTAAAAAGAACCTTGCTTTCCTGTCGGCAGATGAAATCGAATCGGCTGCCGACAGTTCCGCTTCGCAGAATCCGCATCCCTCGCTGTGGAAAATCACTGTCGTCCCGCGCAGCCTGTCGAGCCGCAGACGCTTCCGTTTCTCCGCCCCGCAGCGTTTCATGATGCCATCCACCTCAATGGCCGGCAGCCTTTTTCCGGCAGGGGCCTTCCCGAGAAGGTCTTCGAGAATTTCCGCATAGGACAGGATTTTCAGGGAATCCTCCCCTGAAGTCCATATTGCCGGTTCACCGGCAATATACTTGTCTATCAGATATTCCAGTCCGCATTTCATCCCTTCTCCCCGCGATGTGCCGAGCCAGTACATCAGGTCGCCGGCCATCTGCCGGAAGAGTACGGTATCCTTTCTGCCGAGAGTCTTTTCCGCTACCGCGTCGCATACTTTCCTTACGTCTGAGCAAACGGGGGACGGGCCATAGGCTGAAAAAACTTTCCCGTAGAAGGCGGCCGATTCATCGCTTCCATACTCGTATGGCTTGCAGTATATTTTCAGCAGCTGTCCCAGAGCCATGACATCCAGCTTGCGGCCCAGAATAATGCCTTCCCTCGAAATAAGGAATATCCCGGGTGTCTGGAGTATCCCGTATTTCAGCTGGAAGTCAGACAGGGAAAGCGGATCCCACAAGTGTCTGACTTTTACTGCGGGATTGCTTATGTCCAGATATTCTCCGATGAATCTTCCCATATTTTCCTCTGACTGTCCGGTGTAGACGGAATACAGGTCTACAGGGTATTCCATACCGTCCAGCAGGCTCCTCATCATGATGCTTTCCATTTTGCAGGTAGGGCAGCCGCTGTCATAGAAGAAAAGCACGGCAGGGCAGCTTCCCCGGTATCCGTCCGTGAAAAGGCTGACAGGCGTGCCTGAAGTGTCTTCCAGACATAGTTCCGGAGCTTTTTTCCCGATGAGGCTTTGTCTGTTGAATTCGGCGAATATCCTGGCGTTCATGAAGTCGGCCTCCGTTTTCATCTTCACCTTACCGTCGGAGAACCAGTTGTCGAAGATGTGGATGGCTACGGTCTCGTCACCCATCAGTTTTGACCCGTAGTAATGATTGTACAGGCGCAAGGCCGTGAACTGTCTGATGACAGAGTCGGTACAGCTTCCGATCAGGAAGTCAGCCTCTTCGCCCTTGACTGTAACAGGCTCCTTTTCCAGAATCGCGATATATTCGTCCAGCTTGGCGGCGAGGGCGTCGGAAACCGCGGCGGCCGGCTGTGCGTCGGCTGCCGGATGCATTGACAGCATGGCTGTCAGTGAAATGATGGCAGTCAGTATTCCCGTTCTCATTCCGATTCCAGCAGTTTCATGTCCACGCCTTCAGGGATGAACAGGGAAGTGTCGCCTCCGTGTTTGATCAGATCCCTGACAGCCGTGGATGAGATATGGGCGAATTCCTGAGCGGTAGGAATGATGACTGTGTCTATTTCCGGGGCAAGCCGGCGGTTGGCGTCTGCGATGGAGCGTTCGGTTTCGAAATCTATCATGTTCCTGACTCCGCGGACTATATGCCTGATACCGAGTTCACGGCATATGTCGACGGTGAGATTGTCGTAGCTGGTGATGCTCACGCCTTCCAGACCTGCTGTGGCCTGTCTTATGATTTCTATCTTGCGTTCAGTGGAAAAGTGCCCCCTTTTGTCGATGTTCACACCTATGGCCACGACCACTTCGTCGAACATTGTAAGGGCGCGCTTCAGGATGTTCAGGTGGCCTGCCGTGAACGGATCGAATGAGCCTGGGAAAAGTGCTGTGCGTTTCATGTATGCTGGTATATTAGTGTGCTCCTGACCACGGCTAAAGCTGCCAGTCGATGGGTGAAAGTCCTTCTGCGGTCAGGATCGCGTTCGTCTTGGAGAAATGTCTGCATCCGAAAAACGCCCCTCGGGCCAGAGGCGACGGGTGGGCCGCTTCCAGAACGTAATGCCGCGATGTGTCTATCAGTTCTTTCTTCGCCCTGGCATGGCTGCCCCAGAGCAGGAAGACGATGCCTGTCCTGTTTTCTGACAGCCAGCGGATTACAGCATCCGTAAATTCGGTCCAGCCGATGCCGCTGTGCGAATTCGGCATTCCTGCCTGTACTGTGAGGGAGGCATTCAGAAGGAGTACGCCCTGTCCGGCCCATTTTTCCAGATTCGGCCGACCGCTCATGGTGATGCCCAGATCATCATGAATCTCCTTGAAGATATTCTTAAGGGACGGAGGAGCCGGCATGTTGTCCGGTACGGAGAAAGACAGGCCCATGGCCTGTCCTGCACCGTGGTAGGGATCCTGCCCCAGAATCACTACCTTCACCTTGTCTGCCGGAGTGAGTTCGAAAGCCTTGAATATCTGCCCTCCGGGAGGGTATATCGTTTTCCCGGCGGCCTTTTCACGGTGAAGAAACCGTACTAAATTTTCGAAGTACGGTTTCCCGAACTCGTCTTTCAGAGCTTCTTTCCAGCTCTCTTCGATTTTCACTTCCATTTCAGCTGAATCTTGCAGTCTTGTCAGAAGATGGCCTTGATCACATCATCAATCGTCTTGACATAAATGAAATCGAGGCCCTTGATGTAGATTTCCTTTATATCCTCTATGTCTTTCCTGTTGTCTTCGGATATGATGATGGTGCTGATACCCGCACGTTTTGCCGCCAGAATCTTCTCCTTGATGCCGCCGACAGGGAGCACACGGCCCCTGAGCGTCATCTCGCCGGTCATGGCCACACCGCTTCTTGCCTGCTGTCCGCGCAGGGCGGATACCATCGAGCTGACCATGGTGATGCCGGCAGACGGCCCGTCCTTCGGTACCGCGCCTTCAGGAACATGTATGTGGATGTCTTTCCCTGCAAATTCCTCTGAAGTCATGCCGGCCATTTCCGGATGAGCCTTGATGTACTGGTAAGCTATGGTGGCCGACTCCTTCATCACGTCCCCCAGATTTCCGGTCATGGACAGGTTTCCCTTGCCATTGCTGATGGAACTCTCGATGAAGAGGATTTCGCCGCCCATTTCAGTCCATGCCAGCCCTGTCACGACACCCGGGGCCTCGTTCCCCTTCTGCATGTCGTGGAAACTCGTCGGAAGTCCCAGATACTCCTTCAGATGCTCCTTTTTCAGGACCTTGGGATAATTTTCTCCGAGGGCGATTTTCTTGGCTGTCACCCTGGCTATCTTGGCTATCTGCTTTTCCAGTCCGCGCACCCCGGATTCACGGGTATAATCGCTTATGATCTTCTCCAGACACACCTTGTCGATGCGCAGCTCCTTTTTGCCCAGTCCGTGCTCTTCCAGCTGTCTCGGTATCAGGTAATCCTTGGCGATGGACATCTTTTCTTCGGCCAGATATCCTGTCACGTTGATCATTTCCATCCTGTCCCTCAATGCCGGCTGGATTGTCGCCGTAGTGTTCGCCGTAGTCAGGAACAGCACGTTCGACAGGTCATAGTCGATATCCAGATAATTGTCATGGAAAGTCGTGTTCTGTTCAGGGTCGAGTGCTTCCAGCAATGCGGAAGACGGATCGCCCTTGAT
This sequence comes from uncultured Bacteroidales bacterium, assembly GCA_944323845.1. Taxonomy (GTDB): domain Bacteria; phylum Bacteroidota; class Bacteroidia; order Bacteroidales; family UBA932; genus Cryptobacteroides. The sequence continues at coordinate 462 of CALUUA010000007.1, read as the reverse complement.
GTCCGTGCTGAGCTTGTCAATCTCGTCCAGCACGATGACAGGATTGGATGTCCCGGCCCTGTTTATGGCATTCAGTATCCTGCCCGGCAATGCTCCGATATACGTTTTCCTGTGCCCCCTGATTTCGGATTCATCGTGCACTCCTCCGAGTGCAATGCGGACATATTTTCTTCCGAGCGCACGCGCAATGGACTTGCCGAGGCTCGTCTTTCCGACTCCCGGAGGCCCGTAGAGGCACAGTATAGGAGACTTCATGTTTCCCTTCAGTTTCAGCACGGCCAGATACTCTATGATTCTGTCCTTCACGTTTTCAAGTCCGAAATGATCGCTGTCCAGCACCTTCTGCGCATGTTTCAGATCCAGATTGTCCTTCGACATCTCGCCCCACGGCAGATCCAGCATGAACTGTATGTAGTTGTACTGGATGCTGTAGTCAGGAGAACTCGGATTGTATCTTTCGAG